>CAVUVG010000017.1:0-263136 GCA_963744775.1 Bryobacterales bacterium | reverse complement strand
CCGGGGCCGCATCGAAGGAATGGAACTGCGGGGCACCTCGCAGATCATCAAGTCCATGGTGCCGCTGGCGCAGATGTTCGGCTACGCCACGGAAATGCGGTCTCTCACACAGGGGCGCGGGAGTTTCACGATGCATTTCGGACGTTACGAGGAAGTACCGGGCTCGCTTGCGGAGGAGATCATCAGTAAGGTCGGAGGAAGGGCCACCAGGTAGAGACGGTCCGGAAGGCCGTCGAGGCGGGCAAAACTCTTACAGGAGATTCGAGGACAACATGGCGAAGGAAAAATTCGACCGCAGCAAGCCGCACGCCAACATCGGGACGATCGGGCACATCGATCACGGCAAGACGACGCTGACGGCGGCGATCACCCGGGTATTGGGCAAGAACAATCCAAAGGTGAAGTTCCGGAGCTTCGATTCGATCGACAACGCGCCGGAGGAAAAGGCGCGAGGCATCACGATCGCGCTGGCGCACATCGAGTACGAGACGCCCAACCGGCACTACGCGCACGTGGACTGTCCGGGGCACGCCGACTACATCAAGAACATGATCACCGGAGCGGCGCAGATGGACGGCGCCATCCTGGTGGTGGCGGCGCCCGACGGGCCCATGCCGCAGACGCGGGAACACGTGCTGCTGGCGCGGCAGGTGGGAGTGCCCTCCATCGTGGTCTGCCTGAACAAGGTGGACATGATGGACGATCCCGAGCTGCTGGACCTGGTGGAGCTGGAAGTGCGGGAGCTGCTGACGAAGTACGAATTTCCGGGCGACGACATTCCAGTGGTGCGGGTGAACGCGCTGGGGGCTTTGAACGGGGAGCCGCAGTGGGAAAAGGGCATCCTGGAGCTGATGGAAGCGGTGGACAAACACATTCCGCTGCCGGAGCGGCAGATTGACAAGCCGTTTCTGATGCCGATTGAGGACATTTTCTCGATCCAGGGCCGGGGCACGGTGGTGACGGGCCGCGTGGAGAAGGGCATCGTCAAGGTCGGCGAGGAGATGGAGATCGTCGGTTTCCGGGACACGCGCAAGACGGTGGTCACCGGCGTGGAGATGTTCAAGAAGCTGCTGGACCAAGGCCAGGCCGGCGACAACGTGGGGCTGCTGCTGCGCGGGATCAACAAGGACGACGTGGAGCGCGGGCAGGTGATCGCCAAGCCGGGGTCGATCACGCCGCACAAGCGGTTCCGGGGCCAGGTGTACGTGCTGAGCAAAGACGAGGGAGGGCGGCACACGCCGTTCTTCAAGGGCTACCGGCCGCAGTTCTACTTCCGGACCACGGACGTGACCGGGGTGGCGGAGCTGCCGGAAGGCACGGAAATGGTGATGCCGGGCGACAGCGTGAACCTGGTGGTGGAGCTGATCACGCCGGTGGCCATGGACAAGGGTCTGCGCTTCGCCATCCGCGAAGGCGGACGCACGGTCGGCGCCGGCACTGTCACCGAGATCATGGAGTAGTAGCGGGCCGGCAGGTTTGCGCCGGCAGAGGAAACGATGCTGAGAGAACGCATTCGCATTCGCTTAAAAGCTTACGATCACCGCGTACTGGACGAGTCGACCAAGGCCATCGTCAAGACCGCCGGTGAGACCGGTGCGCAAATCGCGGGGCCGATTCCCCTGCCGACCATCAAGAACCGGTACACGGTGTTGCGATCGCCGCACGTTGACAAGAAGTCCCGCGAACAGTTCGAGATCCGGACGCACAAGCGTCTGCTGGACATCCTTGAGCCAACGCAGGATACCGTGGACGCCCTGATGAAGCTGGACTTGCCAGCGGGCGTGGATGTGGAGATCAAGGCTTTTGGGAAGAAATAGGGACTAGGTTTCGGGGAGCGGAGCGGGGGTGATTCCCCAGTCTCCAGTCCCCGGCCTCCAGACCCTGGAGAAGAATTATGAGCCCAGGAATTCTTGGCAAGAAGATCGGGATGACCCAGATCTTCCGGCCGGACGGACAAGTGGTTCCCGTCACGCTGTTGAAGGCGGGCCCCTGTGTGGTAGTCCAGCGGAAGAATCCGGCCACGGACGGCTACGATGCCGTGCAGCTCGGCCTGCTGGAGTTCGCAAAGTCCAGCCGGACCACCAAGCCGTTTGCCGGCCATATAAAGAAGTCCGGCTCCGAGGGCGTCAAGTTCCTCCGGGAGCTGAGACTGCGGCCGGGTTCGGGAGACTTGAAGACCGGTGACCGGGTGCTGTTGGACGAGTTCAAGCCCAGCGACAAGGTGGACGTCATTGGCATCAGTAAGGGGCGCGGCTTTGCCGGTGTGGTGAAGCGGCACCACTTCCGCGGCGGCGACGGCTCGCACGGCTCGATGCACCACCGCGCGCCGGGCTCGATTGGCGCATCCAGCTACCCTTCCCGCGTCTTCCCCGGTTTGCGTATGGCGGGACACATGGGTACCGATCAGGTGACGGTGCGCAATCTGGAAATCATAGATGTGGACGTGGATGCGAACGTGCTCGCGGTCAAGGGCGCGGTGCCGGGGCCGAACGGCGGCTATGTCGTCGTGCGGCGCGCGAAGAGGTAAGAGCGATGCCCAAAGTGGATGTCGTTGACTTAAACAATCAGAAGGTCGGCGAGATTGATCTCTCCGATACGGTCTTCGCGGCGCCTGTGAAGGACGCGCTTCTTTACGAGGCTGTGCGCCATCATATGGCGTGCCAGCGCCGAGGAACGGCCAAGACCAAGAGGCGGTCCGAGGTGGCCGGCTCGGGCAAGAAGCTCTGGCGGCAGAAGGGCACCGGCAGAGCCCGCATGGGGTCCATCCGCTCGCCCCTGTGGAGGCACGGCGGAACAGTCCACGGGCCGGTTCCCCGCGACTACAGTTACAGGCTGCCGCGCAAGATGGCGCAGGGAGCCCTGCGATCCGCTCTCTCGGCGAAACTGCGGGACGGCGAATTGAAGGTCGTGCAGTCCTTCATTCTGCCTGACTGCAAGACCAAATCGGTCCAGGCCGCTCTGCAGAGGCTGGAAGCGCTGAAGACGGTGCTGCTGGTTGAAACCGGCGAAAACGCCAACCTGACGCTGGGTTCGCGCAATTTGCCGGGGGTAAAGCTGCTTCCCAGCCGCGAGGTGAACGTCTATGACCTGCTGGGGCATGAGCGCGTCCTGATCTCGGAAGCGGCGGCCCTTAAACTCTCGGAGGCGTTGTCGCTATGAACATCTACGAAGTAATTCGGCGGCCACTGGTGACCGAGAAGGGTGTCGAGAAGAAAGAAGCCGAGCGCACTCTCTGCTTCGAAGTGAATCTCCACGCCAACAAAGTCGAGATCCGGACCGCGGTGGAGAAATTGTTCAAGGTCAAGGTGGACGTGGTACGGACCGCCAACCAGGCCGGCAAACTACGGCGCCGGGGCCGGTTCAGCGGCTATCGCCACGATTGGAAGAAAGCCTACGTGAAGCTGAAGGCCGGCGAGAAGATGCCGGAATTCGCGGAGATCTGAGATGCCGATCAAGAGCTATCGCCCCACAACCCCGACGCGGCGCTTCCAGACTGTGGTTTCCCGCGAGGAGATCACCAAGCAGAAGTCCGAGAAGTCGCTGACCAGGGGCAAGCTGCGCACGGGCGGACGCAGCAGCAAAGGCCGCATCACTTCCCGGTTCCGGGGAGGCGGGCACAAGCAGTCCTACCGCGTCATCGACTTCAAGCGCGACAAGACTGGAATTCCAGCCAAGGTCGCGGCCATCGAGTACGATCCCAACCGCAGCGCCCGCATCGCCCTGTTGAACTACGGCGACGGAGAGAAGCGCTACATCCTGTGTCCGCTGGGACTCAACGTGGGCCGGACGGTGCTATCCGGGCCCGAGGCCGACATTCTGGTGGGCAATGCGCTGCCGCTGAAGAACATTCCCGCCGGCACGGTGATTCACAACATCGAATTGCGCCCGGGCAAGGGCGCGCAGATGGCCCGTTCGGCCGGCACGCAAGCCCAGTTGGTGTCCAAGGAAGGCGGTTACGCGCTGCTGAAGCTGCCCTCGGGCGAAGTGCGCAGGGTTGAGGTGGAGTGCATGGCCACGGTGGGCCAGGTCGGCAACCCGGATCATGGGAACGTGTCGCTGGGCAAAGCCGGCCGCAAGCGCTGGATGGGCAAGCGGCCGCACAACCGCGGCGTCTCCATGAACCCCGTGGATCACCCCCACGGAGGCGGCGAGGGTAAGACCTCCGGCGGGCGCCACCCGGTGACGCCTTGGGGCCAGCCCACGCGCGGTTTCAAGACCCGCAATAACAAGCGGACCGAAAAGTGGATCGTGTCGCACCGGGCGAAGAAGCGATAGGCGGACCGGAAGCGAGGAACTATGGGTCGTTCTCTTAAAAAAGGGCCGTTCAGCGATGACCACCTGCTCAAGAAGGTGGACGTGCTGAATACCAAGAATGAGAAGAAGGTGGTTCGGACATGGTCGCGGCGATCGACTATAGTGCCGGGCTTTATCGGGCACACCATCGCCGTGCACAACGGAAAGAAGTTCATTCCGGTCTACGTCACGGAGAACATGGTGGGACACAAGCTGGGCGAGTTCTCCCCCACGCGGACCTTTAAGGGACACGCCGTCAAGGCGGCGACCGAGAAGTCGGCCAAGCCGGCTAGGAAGATCTTTTATGGAAGCGAGAGCGGAAGCAAGATACATTCGGGTTTCTCCGCAGAAGGCGCGCCTGGTGGTGGACCTGATCCGGGGACAAAAGGCCGGGGATGCGCTGAACATTCTGCGGACCACGAACAAGCGGATTGCGCCCGCCGTGGAAAAGGTCCTGCGGTCGGCGATTGCCAACGCGCAGAACCGCTCCTCGGACGTGGACGTGGACAAGCTGGTGGTGCTGGAAGCTTACGTGAACGAAGGGCCTCGGCAAAAGCGAGTGCGCCCGGCGCCCATGGGGCGGGCCCATCGTATCCAGAGGCGCAGTTCACACATCGCCGTCACGGTCGCGGAGAGTTGATGCGCGGGGACGTCTGACTATGGGACAAAAAGTACATCCATACGGATTTCGACTAGGCTACACCAAGAACTGGCGTTCACGCTGGTTCGCCAAGCAGGATTACGCCAGGCTGCTGCACGAGGATCTGGCGCTGAAGGAGTCGCTGCGCTCTCGCTTGCGGGCGGCTGGAATCAGCTCCATCGAGGTGGACCGCCCCGGCAACAAACTGCGGGTCACCATCCGGACCTCCAGGCCGGGCATCATCATCGGCCGCAAGGGCGTCGAGATCGAGAAGTTGAAGCAGGAGTTGGCCGGCAAGACCCACCGCGATGTCTTCATCGACATACAGGAAGTCCACAAGCCGGAGATGGATGCTCAGCTTGTGTCCGAATCGATCGCTTTGCAGCTCGAGAAACGCATCGCCTTCCGGCGGGTCATGCGCAAGGCCGTCGACAGCGCCCTGCGCTTCGGCTGCAAGGGAATCAAGGTAAGAGTTTCCGGCCGGCTGAACGGCGCTGAGATCGCGCGCAGCGAATGGTATTTGCAGGGCCAACTGCCGCTCCACACGCTGCGGGCGGACATCGACTTTGGCTTCAGCGAGGCGCACACGACCTACGGCGTCATCGGGGTCAAGACCTGGGTGTACAAGGGCGAGATTCTGGATACGCAGATCGCGCCCGTCGCTGTTCGGCGAACCGGAACCGCGGCGCATGCCGCCCCGGGATCGCCGCGACCGCGACAGGCGGCCGCCGCCGTCCGCGGAACCCTCCAGCCCGCCGGTGCAGGCGGCCTGGGGCGATCTGCCGCAACCGGCCCGGACCGGCGCTCCGATTACGCCTCCCCTGGCCCCTCCCCAACCTGCCTGGAAGCAGGAATTGAAGCAGCACGTTGAGGCCCCGGCGGAGCTTCCCACGGACGTGAGCGCACCGTCCGAGGCGCCCGAAGCCGCCAAGGATCAACCGGAGAAGGAATAGCGCCATGTTGATGCCCAAGAAGGTCAAGTTCAGAAAACAGCAACGCGGGCGAATGACGGGCAAGGCCTGGCGGGGTTCGCAGTTGTCCTTCGGCGATTACGGACTGAAGGCCATGCGTTGCGGTTGGATCACCGACCGCCAGATCGAGGCCGCCCGTGTGGCCATGACGCGCTTCATCAAGCGCGGCGGCAAGGTCTGGATCAGGCTCTTCCCGGACAAGCCGATTACGAAGAAACCCGCCGAGACCCGTATGGGAAAAGGAAAAGGGGCCCCCGAGCAATGGGTGGCCGTCATCCGGCCCGGGAAAATCCTGTTTGAAATGGAAGGCGTCACCCGGGACGTGGCCAAACATGCCATGCAATTGGCCGCCGACAAGTTGCCGCTTCCGTGCAAGCTGGTATCGCGTTTCGGGGCGGAGTGAAAGGAGTTGCCATGAGAGCGGACAAAGTCAGGGATCTCGATAGCACCGAGCTCCAATCGCAGCTCAGGGAGATGGTTGAGCAGATTTACCGGCTCCGCTTCCAGTTGTTGATGGGCCAGAGCGACGGCTTGAAGAAATACCGCGGATTGCGCAAGGACCGGGCGCGCGTGCTGTCCGTTTTGAGAGAGCGAGAGCTGGCCGCGGAGGCCGCGAAGGGCTGAGACCAAGATGAGTGAGCAGAAGCAGGACTCTCGGAAGAACGAAAAGGTCGGGAAGGTGGTTTCCACCAAGATGACCAAGACCATTGTGGTCGAAGTCACCCGCCGCGTCCCCCATCCGGCGTACAAACGCATCGTGACACGGCGCAAGAAGTTCTATGCGCACGACGAGGAGGGATCCGCGCGGCTCGGCGACACGGTTCGGATCGTCGAATGCCGGCCGCTCAGCCGCCTCAAGTGCTGGCGCTTGGGCGAGGTGCTGCGGCGCGCGGCCCAGGTGAGTGTCGAGCCGGAAAGTATTGAGAGTGTCGCTTCCCCCGCCCAGGGCAAGTCCGATACTCGTTAGGGTCAACAGGAGAACGTCATGATCGGAATGCGAACGATGCTCGAGGTGGCCGACAACAGCGGCGCGCGCAGGCTGCGTTGCATCCTGCCCCGCGGCGGCGACCTCGGTTTGCGGGCCGGCCTGGGCGACGTGGTCACGGCCAGCGTCAAGGAAGCGGCTCCGGACTCGGCCATCAAGAAGGGCAAGGTGGTGCGCTGCGTCATCGTCCGGATGCGCAAGGAGACGCGCCGCAAGGATGGGACTTACATCCGATTCGACTCCAACGCCGCCGTGCTGATCGACGAGGTCAACGAGCCGGTCGGCACTCGTGTTTTCGGGCCCGTGGCCCGTGAGCTTCGCGACAAGCGGTTCATGAAGATCGTGTCGCTGGCGCCGGAGGTGCTCTGATGCCCAAGAAAGTCACTGCCAACGAGCTGGCCGGAAGGCCGCGGCGGATTTCGATCCGCAAGAATGACATCGTCAAGGTGATCTCGGGCCGGGACAAAGGCAAGACCGGCCGCGTGCTGAGCGTCAGCCTTCGCACGGGCAGGCTGCTGGTGGAGCACGTGCAGATGGTGAAGCGCCACACGCGCCCCAATCCGGCCAAGCAGATCAAGGGCGGCATCGCCGAGCGCGAGTCTCCCATCCCCGTCTCCAACGTGATGATCGTCTGCCCGGCCTGCGGTCCGGTGCGAATCGCCCACAAGGTTGAGGGGGCGGGCAGCTCGGCCCAACGGACTAGGGTCTGCCGCAAGTGCGGGGCCCCGCTGGAGAAGAAATAAGGAAGGTTTATGGCTGCCAGGCTGAAGGAACACTATAGGAAGACGGTGGTGCCGGCGCTGATGAAGGAGTTCGGCTACGGCAACGTGATGGCCGTGCCGAAGCTGGAGAAGATCTCGGTGAACGTCGGTCTCGGCGAGGCGACGCAGAACCCGAAGCTGCTGGACGGGGCGGTCACCGAGCTGACGCAGATTGTGGGGCAAAAGCCAATCGTCACCAAGGCCAGCAAGTCGATCGCCGCGTTCAAGCTGCGCGCGGGCATGTCCATCGGCTGCGCGGTCACGCTCCGCGGGGAGCGCATGTACGAGTTCTTCGACAGGCTGGTCAACGTGGCACTGCCTCGGGTTCGCGACTTTCGCGGCGTCTCGACAAAGTCCATGGACGGCCGCGGGGGCTACACACTGGGCATCCGGGACCAGCTCATATTTCCGGAGATCGATTACAACAAGGTCGAGAAGGTCAAGGGCATGAATATCTGTATCACGACCACGGCCAGATCCGATGCCGAAGGACTGGCGCTGCTGAAACACCTCGGCATGCCGTTCCGGCCCTGAGGAATCGGGAAAGATAGAAACGCATGGCGACAACTGCAAAGATTGCCAGAGACCAGAAGCTGCTTAAAGCAAAGAAGGCCGGTACGCGCAAGCTCCAGTGCAGGCACCGGAACCGCTGCCATCGCTGCGGGCGTCCGCGGGGTTACTTGCGCAAGTTCGGTCTCTGCCGGATTTGTTTTCGCCAACTCGCTCTCGCCGGAGAAATTCCCGGCGTGATCAAGGCGAGCTGGTAGCGGGAAGGGAGAGGCCAGGATGACATCGGATCCGATTGCCGACATGTTGACGCGAATCCGCAACGCCTTAACGGCGCGCCACCCCAAGGTAGACGTGCCTGCCTCGAGGCTGAAGATGGATATCGCGCGCATTCTCAAGGAAGAAGGCTACATCGCCAACTTCAAGCTGGCTGAAGAGGGCATCACGCGGACCATCAAGATCTACTTGAAGTACGCGCCCGACAACAACCCGGTGATCTCCAGGATCGAACGGGTCTCGCGGCCCGGCTGCCGGGTGTACGTGGGACGCACGGAGATCCCGCGGGTCCTCGGCGGGCTGGGGATCAACATTTTGACCACGGCTCGCGGCGTGATGACCGGGCGCAAGGCGCACAAGGAAGGCGTCGGCGGAGAAGTTCTCTGCCGGGTGTGGTGAGGGTTTAGCCATGTCAAGAATTGGTAAGAAACCGATCCCGCTGCCCAAGGGCGTCAAGATAACGATCGGCGAACAGTTGCTCGTGGAAGGCCCGAAAGGGAAGCTCGCTGTCCCACTGCCGCGAGGGATCAGGTGCGCCAGACGGACGGCAACCTGGAGTTCGCGCGCGAGTCGGACCAGCAAGCCGCGTTGCACGGGCTCACCCGGGCTCTGGCGGCGAACGCGGTGCAAGGCGTTTCGGCGGGCTTCACGAAGGAGTTGGACATCGTCGGCATCGGCTACCGCGGAGATACCAAGGGCCGTGTCGTGACGTTTACTCTCGGCTATTCCCACCCGATCGAGCTCCTGTTGCCCGAGGGCGTGGACGTCAAGATCGATAAGCAGACCCACGTGGTCGTCAGCGGCGCGGACCGGCAGGTGGTGGGCCAGGTGGCCGCCAATATGCGCGCGTTGCGCCCGCCCGAGCCGTACAAGAACAAGGGCGTGCGCTACACCGGCGAGGTCCTGCGCAAGAAGGTCGGCAAGACCGGGGCGAGTGCCAAATGATCCAGAAGACTTCCAAGAACAAGATTCGGTTGCGGATTCACCAGCGCATCCGGCGCAAGGTCAAGGGCACGCCGGACCGGCCGCGGTTGTGCGTGTATCGCAGCCTGAAGCAGATCTGCGCGCAGGTCATCGACGACATCGAGGGCCGCACCCTGGCGGCCGCGTCCTCGGGCGGCGAAGGCGCCGTGGCCAGCGGCGGAAATGTGGCGGGCGCCAAGGCCGTCGGCAAACTGATCGCCGAACGCGCCAAGGCAAAGGGCATCCAGAGGGTGGTCTTCGACCGCGGCGGCTATTTGTATCACGGGCGCGTCAAGGCGCTGGCCGAAGCCGCGCGAGAAGCGGGATTGGAGTTCTAGGCGCATGGCTTTCATACCTGCAGAGAAACGCGTGAATCCACAGAGCCTGAATTTGAAGGAGCAGGTGGTCCGCATCAACCGCGTGACCAAGGTCGTCAAGGGCGGCAAGAACCTCAGCTTTTCGGCGCTGGTGGTGATTGGCGACCCCGACGCCAAAGTGGTCGGCTTCGGGACGGGCAAGGCCCGGGAAGTTCCGGCCGCCATCAAAAAAGGCATCGAGGCCGCCAAGAAGAACCTGCGCAAGGTCAATGTGCTGCAGACCACGATCTCCCACATCGTCCTCGGCCGGTTCGGCAGCGGCCAGGTTTTGCTGAAGCCGGCTCCGGAAGGGACAGGCGTCATCGCCGGAGGGCCGGTGCGCGCCGTCATCCAGGCGGCGGGGATTCCCAATGTGCTGACCAAGTCCATCGGTTCGCACAATCCGAACAACGTCGTGCGGGCAACGATCGATGCTCTCGAGCAGCTTCGGGACAAGCAGGCCGTGGCCGACCTGCGCGGTTTGCCGCTGGAGAAACTGTGATGGCAGAACCGACAGTCAGAATCAAGCTGGTGCGGAGTCCGATTTGCACTCCGAAGAAACATAAGATGATCGTGCGTGCCCTGGGCCTTCGCAAGCTGAACCAGGTTGTGGAGAAGCCGGATACCCCCGGATTCCGCGGCATGGTGGCGAAGATCCCTCACTTGCTTGCTTTGGTGGATTGAGTTTAAGGAAGCGACTTTTATGAACCTGAGCGATTTGAAACCCCCGGCCGGCCAGAAACACACCAAGCGGCGGGTCGGCAGAGGAATGGGTTCCGGACGCGGCAAGACCTCCGGGCGCGGATCCAAGGGCCAGCGATCCATCAGCGGCTTCAGCCTGATGCGCGGCTTCGAGGGCGGCCAGATGCCCCTGCACCGGCGGCTTCCCAAGCGCGGCTTCACCAACATCTTCCGCAAGGAATATGCCACAGTCAACGTGGGCCGGCTGGAGAAAATGGAAGGCGACACTTTTGATCCCCAGCGTTTGGCCGAATTGGGTGTCGTCAAGAAACTCGGCGCGGGGTTGAAGATCCTCGGTGCGGGTGAGCTCAAACGTAAAATTGTCGTGCAGGCGCACATGTTTTCCCGGTCCGCCGTGGAGAAAATCCAGGCCGCCGGGGGGAAGGCCGAAGTGATCGAATCCGGCAGCCACTAGCCGGGAGGCGGGCGCACCATGAACAAGTTCTTCGAGGCCTTCGCCAACGTATTCCGGATTCCGGACCTCCGCAGGCGAGTCTTATTCACGCTGGCCATGCTGCTGGTCTACCGGCTCGGCGGGCATATTCCGACGCCGGGGATCAATACCCTGCGTCTGGAGGAGTGGTTCAACCAGAACCAGGGCACGTTGTTCGGCTTCATCGACCTGTTCTCGGGCGGCATGTTCCGGAGACTGACGATCTTCGCCCTCGGGATCATGCCCTACATCACGGCCTCCATCATTCTCCAGTTGCTGACCGTGGTGATTCCCACCCTCGAGAAGTTGCAGAAGGAAGGGGAACTGGGGCGGCGCAAGATCACGCAGTGGACACGCTACCTCACCGTCGGCTTGTCCCTGATGCAGTCGTTCGGCATCGCCACGGCCTTGCAGGCACAGGGCGATTTCGTCCTGAACCCTGGCCCGGCCTTCATCATCCTGACGATGCTGACCCTGACCACGGGAACGGCCTTCATCATGTGGCTGGGTGAGCAGATCAGCGACCGCGGCATCGGCAATGGCATGTCCCTGATTATCTTCGCCGGCATCGTGGTCGGGCTGCCGAATGCAATCGGGAGTTTTTACACGAACATGTTCGTGACCCGGGAATGGAACGCACTGCACGGCCTGCTGATCGTGGCTTTCATGGTGGCGGTGACAGCCTTCATCGTGCTGGTCGAACGGGGCGAGCGGCGCATCCCGGTGCAGTACGCCAAGCGCGTGGTGGGACGCCGGATGATGGGTGGACAGTCCACGCACTTGCCGCTCAAGGTCAACGCCGGCGGCGTGATTCCGCCGATCTTCGCTTCGTCGATCCTGGCCTTTCCGCAGACTCTGTCGCATGCTGCCGGCCGTGAAGAGCAACCGCTGGCTATCGGGCATGCTCACGTGCCCTCGGACCACGCGAGCCGCTCTACGCGCTGCTGTTCGTCGCCGGGATCATCTTCTTCTGCTTCTTCTACGTCTCGATCATCTTCAACCCCAACGAGGCGGCTGACAACATGCGGAAGTACGGCGGTTTCGTTCCGGGCATCCGGCCGGGAAAGAATACGGCCGACTACATGAACAAGATCCTGACCAAGATCACCGTCGTGGGCGGCCTGTACCTTTCGGTGCTGTGCCTGATTCCGCAGATCATGATCTCGGGGATCGCCTTGCAGCATCTGCCGTTCATGGGGAACTGGATCGACACCTACTTCCCCCGCTGGCTCCTGGATGGGTTGAATGTAACGTTTTATTTCGGCGGCACCTCGTTGTTGATCGTGGTGGGCGTCGCCATGGACACGGTAAACCAGATTGAGGCGCAGTTGATCATGCGCCACTACGAGGGGTTCACGCCGCGGGCGGGGCGGATACGCGGGAGGCGGAGCGTATTCTAAGAATCGGATCAGGACGTCATGATTGTCCGCAAGAGTCCCGAAGACCTCGAGAAGATGCGCCGCAGCGGTCTGTTAGTCTGGAAAGTGTTAACAGAGCTGGGCGGCATGGTCCGGGAGGGAGTGACAACTCTGGATCTGGAGCGGACGGCGGAGCGCATGATTCTCGACGCGGGCGCCAGGCCGGCCTTCAAAGGTTACTTCGTGCCGGCCGTGGGAGCCGCCTATCCGTACGTGCTTTGCACGTCGGTGAACGAGGAAGTGGTTCATGGCATGCCTTCGGGCAAGCGGCTCTTGAAGAAGGGGGACATCGTCTCCATCGACACCGGCGTGTCGCTGGAAGGTTTTTTCGGAGACGCGGCGATTACGTTCCCGGTGGGCGAAGTGGATCAGAAGACACAGAAGCTGCTGCAGGTTACGCGGGAGGCCCTGGATCAGGCGATCGACCAGGTCCGGCCGGGCAACCGGTTGCTGGATGTTTCCGGGACGATCGAGCGGCATGTGGTTTCCCACGGCTTCTCCATCGTTCGGGAGTACGTGGGCCACGGCATCGGAACGCGCCTCCACGAGGAGCCGCAGATTCCGAACTACGTGGACCGGAAGAGCGAGAATCCGCGATTGAAGGAAGGTATGGTGCTGGCGATCGAGCCGATGGTGAATGCGGGAAGGCCGGAGACTCGTGTGCTGGCGGATGGCTGGACAGCGGTCGCCCGGGATGGCTCGTATTCCGCGCATTTCGAACATTGCGTAGCCGTGACCGGGAACGGGCCGTGGGTTTTGACCAGGCCATGAAGGGCGTGACGGCGACCGTGATCGAGTTATTGCCCAACGCGGCCTGCCGGCTGGAGTTGGAGAGCCGCGCCCAGGTGATCGCGCACGCGGCGGGCCCGAAGACCGCGAATTTCGTTCGCGTCCGGGTGAAGGACAAGGTTTTGGTGGAGCTTGCGCCGCATGACAAGACGCGGGGCAGAATCGTGAAGCTCCTGGGGAAAGGGTAAAAGCCGCATGAAAGTACGGGCATCAGTCAAGAAAATCTGCGACAAGTGCAAGCTGATCCGCCGCCAAGGCGTGGTCCGGGTCATCTGCACGAACCCGAAGCACAAGCAACGTCAGGGATAGCAGGAGGATTGGTATGGCGCGCATTGCAGGTGTCGATCTCCCGGTGAAGAAGCGGACGGCGATCGGCCTCACTTACATTTACGGAATCGGGCGGACCCGGGCCAGCTCCATTCTTTACCGGACCGGAGTTGATCCCAACAAGAAGGTCGGCGACCTCACCGAAGAGGAAGTCAGCCGCATCCGCCAGGTCATTGAAGACGAGGGCGCCGTGGAAGGCGACCTGCGCAAGGAAATCTCGATGAACCTCAAGCGGCTCATCGAGATCGGCTCCTACCGCGGCCTGCGCCACCGCCGCGGCCTGCCCGTGCGCGGCCAGCGGACGCATACCAATGCCCGCACGCGCAAGGGTCCGCGCCGCGGAACGGTCGCCAACAAGAAGAAGGCGGCGTCAAAGACCTAACCGGGGAACCGGAGATAAGGGATACCGGATAACAGTATGGCGAAGGCAGCAGCGAAAACAGGCAAGAAGAAGGTATTTAAGAAGAAAGAAAAGAAGGTCGTGCCCATGGGCTTCGTGCACATCCAGGCCACCTTCAACAACACCATCGTCAGTATCGCGGATCCCACGGGCAACGTCGTCGCCTGGTCGAGCGCGGGCTCGCTGGGCTTCCGCGGTTCCCGAAAGGGCACCCCCTTCGCCGCGCAGCAGGCTTCGCTCACTGCGGCGAACAAAGTTCGCGAGTTCGGCATGCGCGTGGTAGAGGTACGGATCAGCGGGCCGGGCGCCGGCCGTGAGTCGGCCATCCGCGCCCTGTCCACGGCGGGCATCGAAGTGCGCGCCATTAGGGATGTGACGCCGGTGCCGCACAACGGCTGCCGGCCGCCGAAAAAGAGAAGAGTGTAGCGTTTAAGCAGGACGAAGGCCCCGTGGAGGGGCTGTAAACTGCACCTGAAACAGGTAAGGAGAAGAACTTGGCAAGATATATTGGTCCCGTATGCCGCCAATGCCGGCGGGAAGGGATGAAGCTGTTCCTGAAAGGCGAGCGCTGCCAGACTGACAAGTGCGCCATCGAGAAGCGCAACGTACCGCCCGGTCAGCACGGCAAGGACCGCCGCCCCAAGATCGTCGGCTACGGCCTGCAACTGCGCGAGAAGCAGAAAGTGCGCCGCGTTTACGGCGTGCTCGAGGTTCAGTTCCGGAACCAGGTCGAGAAGGCCAGCAAGATGAAGGGCGTCACCGGCGAGCAGTTGCTCAGCATGCTGGAACGCCGTCTGGACAACGTCATTTACAGGATGGGTTTCGGAACCAGCCGGGCTCAAAGCCGGCAATTGGTGCGGCACGGGCACATTCAGGTCAACGGACGCAAGGTCAACATACCGTCCTTCCTCGTCAAGCTCAACGATGCCGTCGAAGTCCGGGAGAAAAGCAAACAGAACCCCACCATCCTCGCGGCGCGCGACGCCACGGCGCATGTACCCTGCCCGAACTGGCTGGACGTCGACCGGGAGAGCCTCAAGGGGCGCATAGCCGCCTACCCGAAGCGCGAGGAATTGGTGCAGATCCAGTTGAACGAACAGTTGGTCGTCGAATTGTACTCGAAGTAAGAGGCCTGTGCCTCGCCGCCACGCCCGTTGGCGTGGGGAACGCGCGGGAGGCTGACAGAAGCACTCGACAGAGGAATTGAATTCATGTTTAAAGGTTTTCAAAAGCCCAAGCGACTGGTTGCCAATACGGAGACCCTCACGGACCGTTATGGCATGTTCACGGCACAGCCCTTTGAGAGGGGGTTCGGCACCACCATCGGCAACAGTTTGCGCCGGATCCTGCTGAGTTCTATCGAGGGGGCGGCCATTACCGCGGTGCGGATCGACGGCGTGGCGCACGAGTTCAGCCCCATCCCCGACGTCGTCGAGGACGCCACCGACATCATCCTCAACCTCAAGCAGATCCCCTTCAAGATGACGGCCGACGGGGTGAAGATCGTCCGCGTCGTGGCGGATTCCGCCGGCGAGGTCCTCAGCGGGCGGATCGAAACCGATCCGGACGTGGAGGTGCTCGACCGCAGCCTGCACATCGCGACCGTCAGCGAGCGCGGCAAGCTCAACATCGAGATGCGGATCAAGAACGGCCGCGGATATGTGAGCGCCGACAGGAACTTCGATGAAGACCTGCCGCTGGGCTACATCCCGATCGATTCCGTGCATTCCCCCGTTCGAAAAGTGAACTTCAGCGTGGAAGCGGCCCGCCTCGGACAGATAACCGACTTCGACAAGCTCACGCTGGAAGTGTGGACCAATGGCGCGATCTCGCCGCAAGACGCTGTGGGCCAGGCCGCCAAGCTGCTCAAGGATCACATGGCCATCTTCATCAACTTCGAAGAGGCCGCTGAACCGATCGAGGCCGGCGTGGAGGGAATCGAGCCGCAGCTCAATGAAATTCTTAACCGCTCCGTCGAGGAACTGGAACTGAGCGTACGCTCCTACAATTGCCTGAAGAACGCCAACATCCAATCCATCGGCGACCTGGTCCAAAAGACCGAGGGCGAGATGCTGCGAACTAAGAATTTCGGCCGCAAGTCCCTGAACGAAATCAAGGAGCTGCTGGTAGGACTGGGGCTGTCCTTCGGCATGAGGTTCGACTCGCAGGGCCGGCTGGTCTCCCCAGCGGGCGTAGTGGCCGCTCCCGCGTTGCCAGATGAGCTCGCCGGCGCCGGCCAGCCCGAGCCTGAGAGTGAAAGCGAGACTATCGAGGAATAAAGGATCTTTCTATGAGACATAAGGTAGCTGGATTCAAGCTCAAGAGGGACCCTTCCGCGCGGAAGGCGCTTCTGCGCGGGCTGGTCACCAGCGTGATTGAGCAGGAGCGCATCATTACCACCGTGCCTAAGGCCAAGGCGGCCAAGCCATTGGTGGACAAAATGATCACTCTGGCCAAGCGCGACACGCTCCACACCCGCCGGCAGGCCGCGGCGTTCCTGAATACTCCCGCGTCCGTCCAGAAGCTCTTTGATAAGCTGGGCGCTCGCTTCGGGCAACGAGCCGGAGGCTACACGCGCATTGTCAGACTTGGGTGGAGGCGCGGAGACGGAGCCGAGCAGGCTCTGCTCGAACTGGTCGGCACACAACTGGTGAAGCGCGCCGCCGATCGCGCCAAGCGCCGCGAGGAGCGCATGAAGGCCCTCCGCGAGGGCCGCCACGAGGAAGAAGAGCCGCCCGCGTACCTAAAACGCGGCAGCAGGAAAGAAAACGGCCTCCGGAAGCAATCGCCTCCGGAGGCCGTTTTGTTTTCACTGGAGCCGAAATGCCTGCCGCTGTGCAAGAATGAGATTGAAAGGCATTGGTGAGATGAACGGCGTCAAGACAGTTCTGCTTTTGGGAGCCTTGAGCGCGCTCCTGCTGGTCGGAGGCGAAGCCATCGCCGGCCGTCAGGGCCTTTATATGGGCCTCGGCGTGGCCTTCCTGATGAACTTCATCGGGTACTTCTTCTCCGACAAGATCGCTCTCCGCATGTACAGCGCCAAGCCCGTCAGCGAAACCGAAAATGGCGAAGTGTACCGCCGCATCGGCCCCCTGGTGAAAAATCTCACGATGCAGATGAGCCTTCCGATGCCCCGGCTGTGGCTGATTCCTGAGGCTTCACCTAACGCTTTCGCCACGGGCCGCAACCCGTCCCATGCCTCAGTGGCTGTCACCTCCGGGTTGCTGGATCTGATGGACGACCGGGAATTGGAAGGCGTACTGGCGCACGAACTGGGGCACGTCCGTAATCACGACATCCTGATCAGCTCCGTCGCCGCGACGATCGCCGCCGCCATCACCATGCTGGCCCGCATGGCGTTCTTCTTCGGCGGAAGCCGCGATGAAGATCATCGCGGCGGAGGCGCGTTCGGCGCGCTCTTCATGCTGATTCTGGCCCCCATCGCCGCGATGCTGATCCAGATGGCCATCTCGCGGACTCGGGAGTACTCAGCCGATGCCGCGGCGGCCCGCTTCACCGGCGGTCCCTATGGCTTGATCAGCGGTCTGCAAAAACTGGAGCACTACTCCAAGCGCATCCCCATGGACGCCTCGCCGGCCACCGCGCACATGTTTATCATCAAGCCGTTCAGCGGACAGAGCATGATGCGGTTGTTCTCCACACACCCCTCCACCGAGCAGAGGATCGCCCGGCTGCAAGCGCTGGCGTGACCCGATCCCCCGCCCCCACGGTTCGTGTCAACCGCAAGGCCGAGGAGCGGCTCGCCTCGGGCCACCCCTGGATCTTTGCCAGCGACGTGACCGCCCGGGGCGCCGCCGCGCCTGGCGACGCGGTCACGGTGATAAGCCCCCATGGCAGGCCGCTGGGCACCGCGCACTACAGCTCGACTTCCCAGATCTGCCTGCGCCTGTTGAGCAGTCGAGTGGAGCCCGTCGACCGGGCGTTTTTTTTGCGGCGCCTGAAAACCGCCGCCGATCTTCGCCGGCGGCTGGTTGCCCAAAGTGACGCCTACCGCCTGGTCTATGGCGAGGCCGACCGCTTGCCGGGGCTGGTAGTGGACCGCTATGGGGAATACCTCGTGATTCAGGCCCTGAGTCAGGGCATGGACCGGGCAATTCCCAACGTGGTCGAGTGCCTTCGCGAAATGATGGCCCCCGCGGGCATCGTGGCCCGCAATGACGCGACGGTGCGCGCCAAGGAGAATCTGGCGCTGGAGACAACCGTCCTGGCCGGAGCAGTTCCGGAGGTTGTCACCGTGCGGATGAACGGCCTGCAGTTCCATGCCGACTTGCTGCACGGACAAAAGACCGGTATTTTTCTGGACCAGAGGGAGAACTACCTGGCCGCCGCAAGGTACGCTCGCGGCCGCGCACTGGACTGCTTCACTTCGGGCGGCGGCTTTGCCCTGCACATGGCAGCGAAGTGCGAGTCTGTCGAAGCCGTCGACTCCGGCGCGGCAGCCCTCCGGCTGGCCGAGGTGAACCGGACCGCCAACGGCATCGACAACGTCCACTTCCACGAGGCCGACGTGTTCGATTTGCTGGCCGGCTATTCAGCCGCCGGGCGCAAGTTTTCGACCATCGTGCTCGACCCGCCCGCCTTCACCAAGTCTCGCGCGGGGCTGGAGGGAGCCGCCCGCGGCTACAAAGAGATTAACCGCAGAGCGCTGCAACTACTGGAGCCGGAGGGAGTGCTCATCACCTGCTCCTGCTCGCACCATCTCAGCGAGGCGTCGCTACTCGAGATCTTGGCCCAAGCCTCCCTGGACGCCGGCCGGACGCTGCGCGTGCTGGAACGCCGCACACAGGCCTCCGACCACCCCATCCTGCTCACCGTCCCCGAAACCCACTACCTGAAGTGCCTGATCCTTCAAACGATGTAGCCGAAATGCGGCTATGCTCGTAATAGAGGGACGCCAAAGGCGAAACCGTAGTTGAGCGGGCTTACTGGGGAGGGGTCATGAAACAACTGTGCGCGATGATGGTGCTGTGTGGGATGCAATTGCTGGGTGCCACACGCCCGGGGATGATGGTGGCAACCACCGAGTGGGACAACGTTCTGCCCCAGATTGCCGACGGAGCCGAGTGGTCCACGAGGATCATGCTGGTCAATATGGGCACCGTCGCGGCTCCGTATACCTTGACCTTCTTCAACCAGGACGGTACACCCTGGAACATCGCTTTCAAGGGAATAGCGGGTGGGCCTGCCCCTTCCTGGACCGGCACGATTCCGGTAGGAGGATCGCTTTTCCTGGAGACCACAGCGGCTGCATCCGTGGTGAAGCAAGGGTGGGCTCTGCTTACCACGCAAAATTGGATTTCCGGAATGGCCGTGTTTAGGCAAGCATTGGGACCGGCCGGCGAGTCTGAAGCTGTAGTGCCGTTCGCCAGCGAAAGCGTAGTAAATGTAGACTTCTTCATTCCATTCGACAACCGGAATGGTTATGTGACCTCCATCGCCCTGGTCAACCCGTCCCAGACCGGAACCGCCAATATCTCGGTGCAATTCCGGAATCCTGACGGGACGGTGATCCCACTCCGCAAGACTGACGGAACCGTGGTCCAGAACTGACATCATCGCCGTTGGATCCGCGCCATCACACGGCTTTCGAGACGACCGAACAAGTATCCTGAAACTCTCGGGAAGAACGGCGTTATCGAATTTCTGGTGCCGGACGGGCAGGTGTTCGCCTCAGCCCTTGGGCTGCTGTTCTTGCCGAGCCACACGTTCACCTCGATTCACTCAGTCAGCATTGATCCTTACCTATTCCCGTGAAGGTCGCGCCCGGCGCCCTACTGCTGCCAGCCGCCACCCAGGGCTCTGTAGAGTTGAACCAGCGCCAGCAGTTCGTTCCGTTGGGTTTGAGCCAGCCCCAGCTCAGCGTCGAACAAGTCGCGGTCGGCATCCAAGGCGTTCAACAGCGTGTCCACCCCGCCCCGGTAGCGCAGATACGCCAGTCGTGATCGGTCTCGGAGTGTCGCTACAAGCAATTCCTGTTTCGCGCGAACCTCCCGCACTCTCTGACTTTGAACCAGCGCATCCGCCACTTCCCGGAATGCCGTTTGGATCACTCGCTCGTACTGGATGAGCGCGAGCTGCTGTTGTGACTGGGCCAAGTTCACATTCGACCGGAGGCGGCCGCCGGTGAAAATCGGCTGCGTCAATTGGGGAACGAACTGCCACACTCCCGTCGGACCCGTGAAGAGCTTGGACAGTTGATCACTCTGAGAGCCCAGGGAGCCGGTGAGGCTGATACGGGGAAAGTAAGCGGCCTTGGCGACGCCAATGATGGCATTGGCCGCTATGAGATTCTGCTCGGCGGCCCGGATGTCCGGGCGTCGTTCCAAGAGTGAGGACGGCACTCCCGGAGGGACGGCCGGTGGCTGCTCCTGCTCCGTCAACGGGCGGCCGCGCGGGATGGGGCCCGGGCTTTGGCCGAGCAGGAGGCTGATCTGGTTCTCAGTCTGCTCAACGAGCCGCTCGGTATTGGGAATGCTTTGCGCGGCGGTGTGGACCAATTGCTCGCCCTGCCGGAGGTCCAGAAGCGACGCCAGACCCCTCCCTTCCCGGATTCGGATCAGCTTCAGGGAATCTTCACGGGTCGCCAGGGTGCGCCTGGCAATCTCCAGCTCGGTGTCCAGTTCGAGCAGGTCGAAGTAAGCGGTCGCGACGTCGCTCACCAGCGTGGTGATGACCGTCCTGCGGTTTTCCTCGCTGGCGAGCAGGTTCGCCCGGGCAGCCTCGGTCGCGCGGTGCAACCGGCCCCAGACATCCGCCTCGAAGGAGAGAAGGTTGAGCGCCACGGAGCCGAAGGTACGTCTTTGCGAGAAGCCTTCAGGGAGAGGGAACGACCCGCCTGTCGAGAACCGAAGCGTCGTGACGTCGGCGCTGGCCGCCAGGTTCGGCAGCCGGTCGGCCCGGGTGATTCCGAGATTGGCGCGCGCCGCATCCACCCGCACGACGGCATCGCGGAGATCGTAATTCTGCGCCAGCGCCGTGCGGACCAGGTGCTGGAGCTGCTCGTCTTTGAACACCTCGAACCATTTCAGGTCGGCCAGCGACGCGGGGTCGGCGGGACCTCCGCGAAAGACGGGCGGCGGCGTGACAGCGGGACGGCGGTAGTTCGGGCCAACCGTACAACCGGCCAGCAGGCAGGCACTCACCAAGGTCGTGATGAATCGAGTTCGCATAACTGTTAGGCCGGCGAGGGGCGGAGCTGAGCAATCTCCTCCGCTGAAGTCGCCTGGGCTCGCCTCCGGGCCACCAGCATGTAGATCGACGGCACCACGAAGAGGGTGAACAGCGATCCAATGATCATCCCGCTGACCAGCATGATCCCGATGCTGTTGCGCGCGCCCGCCCCTGGCCCCCTGGCGAAGACCAGTGGGAGGTGGCCGACGACGGTGGCCGCCGTCGTCATCAGGATGGGGCGCAGGCGGATGCTGGCCGCATCGGTGACGGCGTCGAGCATGGCTGCCCCGTTTTCCTGCAGGTGGTTGGCGAACTGCACGATCAGGATGCCGTTCTTGGCCACCAGGCCGACCAGCGTGATCAGCCCTACCTGGCTGTAGATATTCAGCGTCGTCAGTCCCAGGAAGGAGAACAGCAGCGCCCCGGAAAGGGCCAGTGGCACCGAGCCGGCCAGAATGATCAGGGGATCGAGAAAGCTCTCAAACTGGGCCGCGAGGACCAGGTAGATCAGGAGCGCCGAGAGCAGAAAAGTGCCGAGAAACTTGCTGCCCTCCGTTCTCAACTGGCGCGACTGGCCGGCGTAATCGACCGTGAAGCCCCGGGGAAGAGTCGCCTTGGCCTCGGTTTCGAGAAAGCTCAACGCCTTGTCCAGGGGCACGGGCGGCGGAATCACGCCTTGGATTCGCACAGCGTTGAGCTGCTGGAACTTCTTCAACTCCCGCGGCTCGGTCGTGGTGCGCAACGTGGCGAAAGTCGCCAGCGGCACGAGCCTGCCCTCAGCTCCCGTGACATAGATCTGCGAAAGCTGATCGGGTGTCAAGCGGTCCGCGCGTTGAATTTGCGCAATCACCTTGTAACTCCGGCCCTGGATGCTGAAGCGGTTGATATAGTTCCCGCCGAGCATGGTCGAGAGATCCTGGCCGGCCTGGCTCAGGTCCACTCCCTGCGAGCGCAGCTTGTCGCGGTCGAAAACCACCTCCGCCTGGGGTTGGTCGAACTTCAGGTCGGCGTCGGCGAAGATGAACAGCCCGCTGGTCATCGCTTTCTGCACGAGCTGGCCGGCAAGCTCGGCGAGTTGCCGCGGCTCCGCCGACGAGGCGATCACGAAGTCGACGGGGAAATCTCCGCCGCCGGGCAGCGGAGGCGGAGTCAGCGGGATGGCGCGGATGCCAGGGATCCTCGACAGCGGCCCCATCGACTCAACCAGGAGTTGCTGTGTGGTCTTGGTCCGTTCGCTCCAGGGTTTGGTGACCATGCCGCCGAAGCCCCCCGTCGGGAACGTGATCTGAAACACGCCGGCTGTCTCGGGGATGGAACGATAGACGTCGTGGACCTGCGCCGCAAAGAGCTTGGTTTGGTCCAGGGTTGAGTTGGCGGACGCCTGGAGGATCGAAAACACCACGCCCTGGTCTTCGGCGGGCGCGAGCTCGCGCTGCGAAAACATGTAGAACGGCACAATGAGTGCGGCGACGATTACCCACAAGACGAGGACAACCGGACGATAACGCAGAGTCCCCGAAAGGGTTCGCGTGTAACCCCGGCGCACGCCTTCAAAGCGGCGGTTGATCCAGCCCGCGAAACCGCGCTCGGAGTCGCCGGGGCGCAGAAGCTTGGATCCCATCATCGGCGACAGGGTGAGCGCCACCACTCCGGACACAATCACCGCCCCTGCCAGAGTGAATGCGAACTCGCGGAACAGAGCGCCCGTCAGCCCGCCCTGGATGCCCACCGGAGTGTACACCGCGGCCAGTGTGATGGTCATCGCAATAATCGGGCCGACCAGCTCCCGCGCGGCGTGTACGGCCGCCTCGTAGGCGGACTTGCCCATGTGCAGGTGCCGCTCGACGTTCTCCACCATCACGATGGCGTCGTCTACGACCAGGCCGACTGAGAGGACGATCGCCAGCAGGGTCAGCAGATTGATCGTGAAGCCGGCCACCAGCATCAGGAAGACCGCGCCAATCAGCGAGATGGGAATGGCCACGACCGGAATGATCACGGCGCGCAGCGAACCTAGGAAGAGGAAGATGACCACGATGACGATGAGCAGCGTCTCACTCAGGGTGGTGAGAACCTCGTCGATGGCGTCCTGAATGTACCTGGTCGAGTCATAGGGGATGCCGGCCTTCATGCCCACCGGCAACTGGGCCTGGACGTCCGACATCGCTTTGCGCACCCGGCCGATCACCTCCAGCGAGTTGGCGGTGGGAAGCACCCAGACGCCCATGAACGTGGCGGTCTCCCCATTGAAGCGGACGTCCTGGTCGTAGTTCTCCGCGCCGAGCACGACGTCGGCAATATCGCCCAGCCGGACCACGACGCCGTCCTTCTCCTTGACGACCATCTGACGAAACTCTTCCGGCGTGCGGAGATCGGTGTTGGCGACCAGGTTCACCGACACCATGGACCCCTTCGTTCGCCCGAGCGCCGACAGGTAGTTATTCCGCGCCAGCGCCTGCCGCAGGTCGGAGGGGGATATCGCGCGAGCGGCCATCCTATCCGGTTTGAGCCAGATCCGCATGGCGAACGTGCGGTCGCCCAGAATGTCGGCCCGTTGGACGCCGCTGATGGCGCTCAGTTTTGGCTGCACGACGCGCGTCAGATAGTCGGTAATCTGGTTCTGATCGAGTTGGGCGGACGAGAAGCTGAGGTAAATCGCCGCGAACTGGTTGTCCGCCGTTTGCAGCTCGATGACCGGCGCTTCGGCCTCGGGGGGAAGGTTGTTGCGAACCTGCGCCACCTTCGCCTGAATCTGGGTGAGTGCCGCGTTAGTGTCGTAGTTCAGCCGCAGATGAACCGTAATGGTACTGAGCGACTGCGCGCTGGACGACTCCATGTAGTCGATGCCGTCCGCGCTGGCGATGACGCGCTCCAGCGGCGTGGTAATGAATCCCCGCACCAGGTCCGCGTTGGCGCCCACGTAAACGGTGGAGATCTGAACCACCGCGATGTCGCTGCGCGGGTACTGCCGCACGCTGAGCGAGCGAATTGACTGCAGGCCCGCGATCAGGATCACCAGGTTGACAACGATGGCAAGAACGGGCCGTCTGATGAAGAGGTCCGTGAGCCGCATCAGCTTTCCTCGGGCTTGGGGGTCGGGTTGTTGCCTGGCTGCACCTTGTTGTTAACGACGACGGCGGCGCCGTTGCGGAGCTTGAAGACCCCCGAGGTCACGACCTCGTCCCCGGCGCGCACTCCGGAGACGACGGCGACTTGGTCGCCGCGGGCTCCCCCGAGCTTGACGAACTGCTGTTTTACGCCGCGGTAGGTCCTGCCGTTGGAATCCTTCATGTCAGCCAGAACGAAGACGGAATCCCCGTACGGCGCGTAGCTTATCGGCGGAGGATGGCAGGGCCACGACGGAGCGCCCGGCGCCCACCATGACTTCCGTCTGAACGAACATCCCGGGCCGCAGCGTGCCGTGCGGATTGGCTACAGTGGCCTGAACCTTGATGTTCCGAGTCGCCTCGTCCACGGCCGAGTCGATCGCGGTGACCTCGCCTGCGAACTCGGCGCCGGCTCCTTCTCCCACTCGGATCGCGCACCTGCCGGCCGGCCCGCATCTCCCCAGCCTGATCCTGTGGCACCCCGAAGTTGACGTAGATCGGATCCAGTGACTGAAGCGTCACAATCGAATTGCCGCTGGACAGGTACTGCCCCAGGTTGACAAGCCGCAGGCCAAGGACTCCCGAGAAGGGCGCGCGGATGGTTTTTCGCGCAATCGCGGCCTGTATTTCTCCGACCCCGGCCTCCGTCTGTTTCTGATCGGCCGCCGCGCGATCGTACTCCGCGCGAGAAATGGCCCCCTCGTTTACCAGGCCATCCAGCCGCTCGAAGTTGAGGCGAGCAAGTTCGCGCTGCGCTTTCACGGCGTCTAGCTGCGCCTGCTCCTGCCTGGTGTCGAGCTGCACCAGGATGTCCCCCTCGTGAACGGACTGGCCGGAATCGAAGGCGATTCGATCGACGATGCCTGGCAGGTCGGCGCTTACAGCCACACCCTGGACGGCCGCCACCGTACCGATGGCGTTCAGCGTCACTGGCCAACGCCCCTCTTGAACCACGACCGTAGTGACCGCCTCGGGAGGAGGCTGGAAGGTGGCCTGCCCTGCCGCCTCGAACTCCCGGAATTTCTTGAAGCCAAGCACCGCAATAACCGCGGTCGTCACGGCCAGCATCAAGACCATCCGTTTCAACATCGTTTCCCCTCCAGGCGCGAGCGGCCCCTCAAACCGTTGAGTAACTATTGTTACGACTGGTAAACATCCGCTCTAGTAATATCAGGCGTGATGCGAGACGACTCGAGCGCCGCTAAACTGTATTAGATAGGACTTTGGGCCGGGAGATTCTTGGCATCGGCAGGGAGGATCGGCCAGGATTTGGATCGGCCAGGAAACGGGCAGGGGGGTCACCGCCCCCAAGGGGGGGGGTTGGCTGGGAGGCAGGGATTCGAACCCCGATAAGCAGCTCCAGAGGCTGCCGTCTTACCGTTAGACGACCTCCCAACTTCTCCTTTTATTCTAGTCAGTACCCCTTCTGTTTGTCCACAACGTTCACCAGCGGCTCGCCCGCCACGAAGCGGCGCACGTTCTCGGCGAACAGCTCCACCAGCCGAATCTGGCGCTCCGGGCTCCAGCCGGCGGTGTGGGGCGTCATCACCACGTTCGGGCAATCGAAGATCGGATGTTCGGGCGGCGTCGGCTCCTGGGGAAACACATCCAGGCCCGCGCCCGCGATCCATCCCTGCTGGAGCGCCCGCGCCAGGGCCATGTCGTCGATCAGTCTGCCGCGAGACAGTCCCAGAAAGTAGGCGGTCTTCTTCATGCGGCGGAAGACCTCTTCGTTGAACATGCGCTCGGTCTCCGGCGTGAGTGGAGCGGCCGACACGAGCACATCCACTTGAGGAACCATCTCCATGAACCAGGAGGGGTCGTGAAGCTCGGCTACATATTCGGGCTTCGACCCGGTCCGGGCGTCCGTTCCGAGGATCTTCATCTCCAGGCCAAAATGGGCCTTGCGGGCCACCGCCCGGCCGATGCCGCCCATCCCGGCAATGCCCATGGTGCGGCCCGCCATCTCCACGTGGTCGGCCGATTTCGGCGTTCCCACCGGCTTCCAGTTACGCTTCAGGAATTGGGGGATGTAGTACTGATTGAGGCCCCGCGTTAGCGAAAGCAGCATCCCTATGGCCGTTTCGGCGATGCACGGAGCGAAGGTGCCCGCGAAATTGGTCAACGGGATGGGGCTCCGCAACACGGCCTTGTCAAGGTCGTCCACGCCGGCGGCCCCCACCTGTATCCACTTCAGCCGGGGAGCCAGGGCCAGCTCATCGCCGGTGAAATCGCCGTAGACCACGTCCGCGTCCTTTAGGCGCTCCCAAAATTCGGACCGCGTCCCGCAGATCACGAGATCAATGGCGCCCTCCGGGGCCGCCGCCCGGATGCGGGCCGCCTCCTCGGGCTCAAAGGGAAAGGTCGTCACAATCCGTAAAGGCTCAGGGTTCATTTTCACATTGCCCATTATCGCCCGTGTGTTAACCTGATAGTGCAATCCAAACCAGGAGCACATCTACTATGTCCCGTTCCCACAGCCCACGCTGGCTGTTCATGCTGGGCCTTGCGTTTTTGACTCAAATCGCCGGGTTCGGCCAGGCGAAGATCGCCGTCATCAACTCGCAGGCCGCGTTGGCCGGCACAGCGGAAATCAGGAAGGCCCAGGCCGATCTTGAGACCAGGTACAAGCCGAGGCAGGATGCAGCAACCAAGCTCCGGAAGGAACTGGATTCCATCAATCAACAGCTGGCCCTGGGCGACAAGCTGACTCCGCAGGCACAGGCCGATCTGAATACCCAAGGCACTCGCCGGCAGCGCGACCTCCAGCGACTCGAGGAAGATCTGCAGGCGGATGTGGAGCGCGAGCGCAACGAAGTCATCTTCAAGAGCGGGCAGCAGATGCAGAAGGTAATCCAGAAGCTGGCTGAGGATAAAGGCTTGGATGTCGTCGTCGACGCCGGAAACATGCTCTACTTCAAGCCTGCTTTCGACCTCACCAAAGAGGCCACGGCGGCCTACGATCTGGCCTACCCAGTCAAGAAGTAACGCCCATGGAAGGCTATCTGGAAGGATACGGGGCCGGCGAGGAGAAGCGCGAGAAGCTGGTCAAACGCCTCGCGTTGTTTGTAGTCCTGGCCCTGGCCGTGACCGGCACGCTGTACTTCTTCCTTCGCAACTACCGCGAGACCCGGCAGACCAAGTTGTTCTTCGAGATGCTGCGCAAGAAGGACTATGTGGCCGCCTACGGCCTGTGGGGCTGCACGGAGCGGACCCCCTGTCCCGACTACGTGATGGCGCGCTTCATGGAGGACTGGGGGCCGCAGAGCCCGCACGCCAACCTGTCCGCCGTGAAGATCACCGGTACCCGCGGGTGCGATACGGGGGTGATCTTCGAGACGAATTTCGGCTCCGGACAACCCGAGTACCTCTGGGTGGAACGCAAGACGAAAAACCTGGGCTTCGCTCCCTGGCCGGTGTGCAACCCCCGCCTGCCCAAAAACTGACCCCGCCGCCCTACTTCGGGCCGAAGTAGGCGACCACACCCACGAGCAGCGGTGTCCTGGTGCTTGAAGACGCCCGCCGAAGCGCCGCGGTCGAAGAACGGCTGGTCGGACCAGTCCCTTCGGTACTCCAGGCGCCCCAGCAACGCCCTGTGTCATTTTGTACTCGCCCGTCAGGGTGAACTCCTTGAGTTTCTGCGCGCATGCCGGTGGAGAAGCCGTCGCGGTCGTTGAACCACTCCAGCCGCGGTGAGATGGCGAAGTGATCCGTCAGAGCGAAGCGCGCGGCCCCGGCGACGCCGTACCAGACGTTGCTCGCGGCGGCCGGATTCTTGTCGACCCCGTAGTCGAAGTTGAGGTAGGCGCTGGCCTTCGAGCCGCTTACCAGAAGCGTGGTGTCATACAGGTGCCGCCAGCCCTGGTTGACGCCGGCCTTCTCCGGGCCGGCGTAGTAGTTGTTGGACCAGGTGACTGGTCCCGCGGTCAAAGCTCCCGTTAGCCCGATGGTCTTCCCGCTGTTGTTGTCCTCCACGTTGTTCCATCCGTTGACCAGGTGGAAGCCCGCGGTGAAATGCTTGCCCGCCGGCATCGAGGCCCGCAAGCCCGAAGTGGTAGTACGGGATCGCCCAAGCGAACAGCAGCGACCGTGAGTAATTCCAGTTACTGTGCGTTTCGATAACTTCCGCGCCGGCCATGGTCACGTGTTTGCCGAAGTCCAATTGCAGTCCCTTGGCTGCCGGCCGGCTTATAGCTGACGTAGGCTTGCTCGATGTTACGGAATACGGAGGGCGCGGCTTCGGCGCCGTGCACCATCTCAAAAGCCCGCCCGAAGCCCAGATCCATCCGGAATCCCAGCGGCTCCGCCGCATGCTCCATGGTCAGTTTCGCCATATTGAGACTGAACTGGTTGGCCTTGACGTCGAAGTTGCGGAGCTGGTTGTTCTGAGAGGCGGGGTGGTTGAAGTTCAAGTTGTAGTAGCCGTCGATCAAGCCGCTGAACTCGATCTCGCCCACCGACCAGGCCGGCGCGGAAGACTGCGCAAAACGGCGCCAGACAGCGCCGCGCACAAAAAGAGACACTTTAGGCTCTGCGTCATGATTCTTTCTAACCTCCGAAGTATGCGTCCTCTTGCGGCGGGCGTTGGACGGGGAGCCCGCCGGTATGCTTCGATTCTAGACACGAGCTCGGCCGGCAGCGCCAATAGAAAATTTGAATTACCGTCCATAGAAACGTTTCGCTTCCAATTGTGGCTTAGTCGCGTGCATCATGGAAGTGTACTGCCACGATCGCAGTCTATCCCGCGAGGTGAGTCATGAAACTACTGAAATTGTTCCTGCCTGGGCTTTGGTGCATTCCGCTGCTGGCCCAGAGCTCCCCAGCGTCGAGGAGAAACTGGCTGCGCTCGATGCCGCCACCAAAGCGGCCCAGATCGGCCGGCGACAACGCCTGGATGCTGGTCAGTTCCGCCCTGGTGCTGATGATGACCGGGCCAGGGCTGGCGTTGTTTTATGGAGGACTGGTCCGCCGAAAGAACGTGCTGGGGACCATGATGCAGAGTTTCGCCCTCATGGCCGTGGTTACGGTGCTGTGGGCGTTCGTGGGCTACAGCCTGGCGTTCGGCGAAGGGACCCGGGTCATTGGGGATCTCCGCTACGCGTTTCTCAACGGCGTGGGCGCGGATCCGAACACGGACTATGCCGCCACAATCCCCCAGCAGACATTCATGATTTACCAGTTGATGTTTGCGATCATCACTCCGGCGCTCATTTCGGGCGCCTTTGCCGAGCGGATGAAGTTCAGCGCCATGCTGCTGTTCACGGTCCTGTGGTCGCTGTTCGTTTATTTCCCGCTGGCGCACATGGTTTGGGGCAAGGGCGGGCTGCTGAACGCCTTCCTGGGAGGCAAGATTCCTTGCCTCGATTTCGCCGGCGGCACCGTGGTGCACATCAGCTCCGGCGTGTCGGCGCTGGTCTGCGCGCTGTACCTGGGCAAGAGGAACGGCTATCCGCACGAGCCCATGAAGCCCCACAACCTGGTGCTGAGCTTCATCGGCGCCTGCCTGTTGTGGGTCGGCTGGTTCGGCTTCAACGCGGGCAGCGCGCTCGGCTCCTCGGCGCTGGCCACCAGCGCCTTCGTCGCGACGCACTTCGGAGCGGCCGCCGCGGCGCTGGGCTGGATGCTCGCCGAGTGGATCAAGAGCGGTAAGCCCAGCGTGCTGGGCGGCATCTCCGGTTGCGTGGCGGGTTTGGTGGCGATCACCCCGGCTGCCGGATTCGTCAAGCCCATGCCCGCGCTTCTGATCGGCCTCGCCGCCGGGGTGGTCTGCTTCTTCATGGTCACGGCGGTCAAAAGGACGTTCGGCTATGACGACTCTCTGGACGCCTTCGGCGTGCATGGCGCCGGCGGAACGTTGGGGGCGCTGCTGACGGGCGTGTTCGCCACCAATGCGGTGAACAGCGCGCTCAAAGACGCCGCCGGGCAACTGGCTCCCCTGGGGCTGGTGGACGGCAATGCGGGGCAGCTCCTCAACCAGGCCGCGGGCTGCGCCATCGCCTGGGCGCTCGCGATCGTCGGCACTCTGGTTATCCTAAAGGTCTGTGATCTGGTGGTGGGCGTGCGCGTTCCGATCGACCACGAGGTTGAGGGGCTGGACCTCAGCTTGCACGGCGAGGAGGCGTACAATCTCGAATCGTAGGCAGGCGACGGCGTAACACAGGGAGAAGAGGACGAAACCATGAAGAAGATCGAAGCTATCATTCAACCGTTCAAGTTGGAGGACGTAAAGGAAGCCCTGAAAGGCATCGGCATCGACGGCATGACGGTCTCCGAGGTCCGCGGCCATGGGCGGCAGAAGGGGCACAAGGAGGTCTATCGAGGCCAGGAATACCAGGTGGACCTGCTGCCCAAGGTCAAGCTGGAGATGGTGGTGCCCGCGGGCCGGGTGGACGAAGTCGTGAGCACCGTGGTCGCGGCCGCGCGCAGCGGCAAGATCGGCGACGGCAAGATCTTCGTGTACGACGTGCAGCAAGCGGTCCGCATCCGCAACGAGGACCGGGGAGAAGCAGCGCTCTAATGGCCGACGGCGCCGCACAGGAGCTCGCCATCAGGGAGGCTTTCTCGCGCACCGGTGATTCGAGCCGGGCCCTGGAGGACCGGACCGCGCTGGTCGACGGCTCTGGTGGTCCATGCCTACGAGGAATTCCTGGCGCCGGCCTTTCCTCAAGGATTGGCGATCCTCGCGGTCGGGGGCTTCGGCCGGCGCGAGTTGTTCCCGCATTCCGACGTGGACGTGCTGCTGCTCGTGGAACAGGAACCGCAGGCTGCGGCTGCGCGGGATGCGCTGGCGGCTTTCCTGCGCTCCCTGTGGGACCTGGGGTTGCGCCTCGGCCATTCCGTCCACACGACTGCTGAATGCTGCCAGGTCGATGACCGCAACATCGAGCTCAGCATCAGCCTGTTGGATCAGCGATTCCTGGTCGGGGACGCGAGCCTCGACGGCAAGCTGGCTGCGTCGCTGCCGCGTTTCTTCCATGGCCGCCGCCAGGAATTGATCCGCCACCTGTGCCGGCTCACCCGGGTCCGCCATGCGCGCTACTTGAACACCATCTACCACATGGAGCCGAACGTCAAGGAGACTCCCGGCGGCCTGCGCGACTATCAACTGGTGCGCTGGCTGAGCCAGCTTCGCTCCGCCCAGCAGTACGAAATGCCCGTCCCCGAGCCGCTGCCGGAGCTGGATTCGGCCAAGAACTTCCTCTCCGCGCTGCGCTGCTATCTCCACTACAAGGCCGGCAGGGACGGCAACCTGCTGACCTTCGATGCGCAAGAGGAGATCACCGAACAGCCCTTCATACGGCACAGCGACCCGGCCTCCTGGATGCGGGACTACTTCCTCCATGCCCGCGACATCCACAGGGCGGCCAACCAGTGGATGGAAACCAGCGAGCCCAACGGCAGCATGTTGCTCACGCAGTTCCGCGACTGGCGCTCGCGCCTCTCCAACAGCGAGTTCACCGTGTCGCGGGAGCGCGTCTTCTTCAAGGCGCCGCAACTCCTGGAGCAGGACCCTGGGTTGGCGCTGCGGCTGTTCGTCTTTGTGGCTCGCCATGGCATGCGGCTGACCGCGGATTCCGAACGGCGGATCGTGGATCACCTCCCTGCCCTGCGCCGCGCCTTCGCCGATTCCCAAAGCGTCTGGCCGGCTTTCAAGGAGATACTGTCCTTGCCCCATGCCAGCCTGGCTTTGGAAGCCATGCACGGGACCGGAGTGTTGGGAGCGCTGCTGCCGGAATGGGCCGGCATCGAGTGCCTGGTGGTGCGGGATTTCTACCACCGCTACACGGTGGACGAGCACACGCTGGTGGCCATTCAGCAGCTCGAGCTCTTGCCCGCCTCCGAGGATCCCCTGCGCCAGCGGTTTGCCGCGCTGCTCGAGGAAGCCGTGGATCGCCCGTCGCTGCTCGCCACGCTGCTGTTTCACGACACCGGCAAGGCGGCCCGTAGCGGGAAGCACGTGGGAGAATCCGCGCGTCTGTCCCAGGCCGCCCTGAAGCGCATGGGTGCGCCTCCCGAGACCTGCAAGCTGGTCAGCTTCCTGATCGACCGGCATCTGGACATGTCCGCGCTGCTGAGCACGCGCGATCTCGATGAACCCTCCACGGCGAAATTTCTGGCCGATCGCGTCGAGACGGTGGAAAGGTTGAAGGACCTGACCCTGCTGACGTATGCCGACATCAGCGCCGTGAACCCCAGCGCCATGACGCCCTGGCGGCTGGAGCAGCTATGGCGTCTCTACTTGAACACCTACAATGAGCTGACCCGTGAACTCGACACGGAGCGTATCGAGGCCCCCGCCGAAACACGTCCCGAGTTGGCCGGATTCCTGGCCGGTTTTCCCTCGCGGTACCTGCGCGTTCACTCTGAAGACGACATCCAGGCGCACCTCGCGTTGCACGAGCGCGCCAAGGGAAAGGGCGTGGCCGTCGATGTCCGAAAGACCAACGGAACTTACACGCTGACCGTGGCTGCCAGCGACCGGCCGTTTCTGCTGGCATCCATCGCCGGAGTGCTGGCCGGCTTCGGCATGAACATTCTGAAGGCGGAAGCGTTCGGCAACCGGAAGGGCATGGTTCTGGACACGTTTGCCTTCGAAGACCCCAACCGCACGCTGGATCTGAACCCCACGGAGGTGGACCGGCTTCGTCTCACCTTGGAGCGGGTGATCCTGGGCAAGGCCGACGTGAAGCATCTGCTGCAGAACCGGCCGAAGACCCCTGCCCCCACCTCGCGCTCCCGCATCCGCCCCGCCGTGACGTTCGACACCGAGGCTTCGGCAACCGCCACCCTGATTGAAGTGGTGGCGCAGGACCGGCCGGGTTTGCTGTACGACTTGGCGCACGCCATCTCCACGGCCGGCTGCAACATCGAGGTAGTGCTCATCGACACCGAGGCGCACAAAGCCGTGGATGTGTTCTACGTAACCGCGGACGGCCAGAAGCTCTCCGCCGACCATCAGGCCACACTCGGGAAGAACTTGCTCAACGCGTGCGGCGGTGGCCGGGCAACTGAGCTGGCCAGTTGACCCACATCTGCTCGGCTGCCAGAATATAGAGGTCTTCAGGCGGTGGAGTCCGCCGTTAACCGTCACGGCTCGCGTGGCCAATGACTCCTACGGGCAGAACGCCCTTGGGAGGAGGCTGCATGACCGACCTGACCACGGCGATGATTCTCGCCGCCCTCATTTTGCTCGCCTCGACCATCGCGGTCGAGTTCGGCATCTCCGTTGCGATCGTGGAGATCGGCCTCGGTGTCGCGGGAGCAAATCTCTTAGGTCTGCGGCCGGCGCCGTGGATCGATTTCCTCGGCAGCTTCGCCGGCATCGTCCTGACCTTCCTGGCGGGGGCGGAGGTCGATCAGAAACTGCTCCGCCGCGAGTGGAAACCGGCCGTGCTCATCGGGGGCTTCTCCTTCCTGCTGCCGTTTGCCGGTGTCGCGCTCTTTGCGCGCTACGCCGCGGGCTGGGACGTGCCCCAGTCGCTCATTGCGGGCATCGCGCTGTCGACGACATCGCTCGCCGTGGTGTACGCGGTCCTGGTGGAGACGGGACTGGGGGCGGCCAGGCTTGGGAAGATACTAATGGCCGCGACCTTCGTGACCGATCTCGGCACTGCCCTGGCGCTCTCGGTCCTCTTCGTGAAGCCGGGTCCATATCTCTGGCTTTTCCTCGTTATCTCGGCTCTCGTGATCGTCATCATGTTGGCCCTGCAACGCCCGTTCTTCGCGCGCTACGGCGGGCGCGTCATCGAACCTGAGATCAAGGGCGCGTTCCTGGCGCTCTTCGTGCTGATGTGGGCGGCGGATCTAGCCGGCTCACATGCGGTGCTGCCGGCCTTTCTGCTGGGGCTCGCCGTCGCGGCGTTTTCAAGCGGCATCCGGGAGAACAGCACCGCTTTCGCATCGTCTCATTTGCTTTCCTGACGCCGATCTTCTTCCTGAAAGGCGGACTGAACGTGGACTTGAGGCAACTGGCGTCCGGCGCCTGGCTGCTGGTGGCGTTCCTGCTGGTCAAGGTCGCGACGAAGTTCGCTGGCGTCCTGCCGGTCGCCCTTCGCTACGTGAGGCCGCACGCAATCTTCACCACTCTTCTGATGAGCACCGGGCTCACGTTTGGAACCATTTCATCGCTCTACGGCCTGAACGCGGGAATCATCAACCGGCAGCAATTCACGATTCTCCTGGGAGCCGTGATCGGATCGGCCGTTATCCCGACGATCATCGCCCAACGATGGTTCGCCCCGCCCGTACAGCTTCTCACCGCGGAACAGATCGAGCAGGTTGAAGACGAGGAATTCGAGCCGCCGACGCAACGTGCCCGATAAACTCGCCCCGCGTCACCCCGCTTTGCGAATTAGCGTGATCTTCTGCACTCGGACCCCGGCCGATTTGTCGTCGTCCGGCAGCCCGAAGCTGATGTGCTGGTCGCCCGCGCCGATGCGCAGAGTCCCCTCCACGCGCTTGGTCACGAACCGCCCGCCCGTCCCTTCCACGCGGCCCGGAAGCAGACGGCCTGGATCGTTGTTCCCGCGTGTGAACTCCCAACCGGAAGGGGCTTCCACTGATGTTGTTGGCGCAGGCGTAGGTCACCTCGACGTCGTAGTCACCCTGGAGGCGGCCGTAGGGATACCACCAGAGCTCGTTTCGATCGGTCGCGGCCTTGGTGAAGTTGCTGGCGCTGGCGGTCTTCTTGTCGTAGCGCACCTCTTCGCCCCGCAGTCGCGCCGTCCAGCTGTACAGATCCATCCGCTGCGGCAGATTCTCGCTCGAGATAGGCCGCCGCCACGCGCGGAGTCTGGTCGGCGATCTCCAGCACCAGCACGGTGTCGAAGGGATCGACCGGCGCCGCCGGCAGGCTGAACTCCAGCGCCGCTCCGTTGCGCTTGAACGGGACCGCGCTCTTGTTGGCCAGGAAGTAGGCGCTCTTCACTTCGCTCTCGAGCCCTTCAAACCGGAACGTCCGGCCGGGCCAGTTGAGAATGTGCAGGTATACCTTGCCCGGCTTCACGGTGCAGCGCCAGGTGATGTCGGGGAGGTAGAACGGGCTCGGCGAGGTTTCGTAGATGGACTCCCCGTTGACCGCCATCCACTTTCCGATCGTCCGCAAAATCTTCTGGCTGGCTTCCGGGATGACTCCTTCGGCGGTCGGCCCGACGTTCAACAGATAGTTGCCGCCTTTGGAGACGATGTCGGCCAGCTTGCCGATCAGGTCCCCCGGATCCTTCCAGTTCTGGTCGTTCTTCTTGAAGCCCCAGGTATCGTTGAGGGTCGCCGGCACTTCCCACTTGCGTCCTGGTGACGACCTGGATCGGGATCGCGTTGTCGCCCGTTTGCAGGTAGTCGCCGCTTGTCGTGCCCGATGCGGCTGTTGAGCAGGCAGTTCGGCTGCAGCGTCTTGACCGTCTGGCGCAGCTCGGTCACCTGCTGCGCGGAGAGCAGCCCCGGCGTGTCGAACCAGATCAGGCCGAGGTTGCCGTAGCCCGTCAGGATCTCTTTCACCTGCGGCAAGACTTTGTTCTCGAGATAGGCCTGAGGCTCGCGCTTCTTGGGGAAATCCCAGTTGTTGCCGCGGCCGTTGGCCTCGTGCCAGTCCTGGTCCTGCGAATAGTAGAAGCCGAACTCGAGGTTCCGCGCTTCGCGCAGGCCGCCGACAGGTCCTTCATCGGGTCCTTGCCGAAAGGCGTGGCATCGACGATGTTGTACTTGGAGGCCTTCGAGCCGTACATCGCGAAGCCGTCGTGGTGCTTGGAAGTGATGACCATGTAATGCATGCCGGCGTCCTGGGCCAGTTGCGCCCACTCGTCGGCATTGAACTTCACCGGGTTGAACTGCTTGGCCAGTTGCTCATATTCCTTGACCGGAATCTTCGCCCGGATTCATGATCCATTCGCCGATGCCCCGGACATACTTGTCCTTTCCACTCCCCGGCGGGGATGGCGTACAGTCCCCAATGGATGAACATGCCGAACTTGATCTGGTCGAATTTCTGGAGCGCCTGCGCGGTCGCGGCCTTCTCGGTTTCCGCGGACTTGGAGGCTGACGGCCGGCTGTTGCATGACAACATGAGGCAGGCGGCCAGCACGGCTGCAACCAGGCTCATCACGGAACGTCGGAGTCTCATTCTTGTTCTCCTGTAGCTTCGGGCATTGAAATCCTCAACATTCTATCGCCTTTGCGACCAGTATCGAACAGCGGCCGCGCTCACGGGCGCTGGACTGTCAACAACACGTTCGCGGGCGATCGCACGCCGCTAATTTCGGCGACTACGACGCCGTCGCCGGCCGCCAGGCTCTCGGGCACCGTTACGTTGAATTGATAGAGGCCGGGTGCAACCAATCCGGCCCAACCCACGGCGGCCTGCGCGCCACCGATCGTGAAGTTCACCGCATTGGCGAGCACGGCCGCGTCGGTGAGCAGCTGGCCGGCGGGAATCACCGGTGCAGTCGGGCCGAAGCCTGATCCATAGAAGATGATCATTTCGCCCGGCCTGGCGGGCGTCGAACCCGGATAGATCCCGGCTTTGCCGGCGATAGAGTAGTCCCCCGCATGCTGGGCGGCGGCGTAGCTGCCATCCCCGGCGGCTAGCGTGAACAGGCCTGGAGAGAACTGCCGGACGATGCCCGCGGTCGAAGCCAGACCTTGCGGAGTGTTCACCTGAATCACGACGGGAGAGTCTTGCGCGGCGCCTTCCGGAACCTGCACCGTGAGCAAGCTGGGGCTGATGAAACAGATCGGTGCAGGCTTGTTGCCGATCGTCACGCTCACCCCGTCCAGCGCGACCGGCAGCTTGCCGCCGGCAAACTCATCCAGGCGCCAGGTCCTGGTGACCGGCGCGAAGTTGGCCCCATAAATGGAAATCCACGAATCCGCGGGGAGGTCGGCGCGATAGGCCGCGGCGTCGACGACAGCGGTGATTAGGGGCGGCGAGCCGGGTAGCGGTGGTTGTTCGGCGAAGCAATCATCACTGTCTTTGGCGATGCAGAAACGGTCGAAGCGAACCTGCTCGTCGCGAAGAGCGCTCTGGGTATTCAGGCTGCGATAGATGCCCCACTTCGGCCTGACGAATGTCGTGGGCGGGCTTCCGGTCCTCCACAGGTCAAGGTCGTTGCTGGTAAACGAAAGAAGCACCAAGCCGTCGCGCAGCCGTCGCAGCTCTATGGAGTACTGTCCGTGAGTGCTGTAGGTGACCGTCTCGTAGGCCTCCACCCATTCACCCTTGAAATCCGCGAGATCGGCAACCGCGGCCTTTGTACTCGTCCCAGCATCGTTCACATGAATCAGCTCAAGCCGGTCGGGGCTTCCCGCGCGCGGGGTCAAGGTGATAATGGGGCTGCCGGCATTGGATCCGTCACCCGCCTTGAGCTGGTGAATGTGGGTGAAATTGGGGGACGGCTGAAATCCGGAATCGAGCTTGAACCTCCACCGGTAAGTGGACTTGTGGTTCAAAGTTCCTTTCACATAGTCCGGAGAGGGGCCATACGTCTTGATCTCGTTCCGCTGTCTGTCAATCCGCTCGCAGGAATCGCCGTCGATAGCGGCATGGAGGTGGAAAACGAAACTGTACTTGCCAAGCACGCTGTCAAACGCCTGCGTGATGTGCGGACCAAAGTCCGGGTGCAGGCAATCGGCCGCTTCGATGGCGTCGTGCCCGGGAGCCAGGGCGGCGTTGATCAGGGCGTACGTGTCGGTCTGGCCATCGGCAATCAGAGTGACGGTTGCGGCCGCCGGGAGGACCATCAGGAGGAGCCCCAAACACAGTCGGCAACCTCGTTCAACAAACATTCATGTCCGCCCAGCAAGGGCAACCTCCTGGATCGCCGAGAGCGCACGCTCGCAGGCCGGACGATCCACATCATAGTGCGTCAGCAGGCGCATGTGCGTGGCGTCGATGCCGTTCATCAGCACGCCGCGCTTCTTCAACCTCGAGCTGAAGTCGGCCGTGCCGAGGCCCGCGCCACTGATGTCGAAGATCACGATGTTGGTCTCGACGCGATGCGCGACGCGTAAGCCGGGGATGCGGCCCAACGCTTCCGCCATGAATTGCGCGTTGCGGTGATCCTCCACCAGGAGCTTGGGCGTTTCTTCCAGTGCGATCAAGCCCGCGGCCGCCAGCACTCCCGCCTGCCGCATGCCTCCCCCCAGGCGCTTGCGGTATAGCCTGCCCTGGGCGATGTCCTCCGCTGTCCCCGCCAGCAGGGAGCCTACCGGCGCGCCCAGTCCTTTCGACAGGCAGAACATGACGGTGTCGGCCTTGGCCGCAAGCTGCTTCACTTCCCTTCCCTGGAACGTCGCCGCGTTGAAAATGCGCGCGCCATCCAGGTGGACCTTGAGCCCCGCCTCGTGCGCGCCGTCGCAGATTTCATCCATCACCTCGGCCGGGACCACCGCGCCGCCCGCCATGTTGTGCGTGTTCTCGAGCGAGATGAGGCCGGTGGGAGCGTAGTGCCGCGCCAGCGGGCGGATCTCCTTGCGGATCTGGCCCCACGTGAGAATTCCGTCCTCGGCGCAAACCGGCCTGGCGACGCAGCCCGCAAACCAGGCCATCATGGCCAGCTCGTAGTTGAAGACGTGCGAGCGCGCCTCGCAGATGACCTCCTGCCCGTGCCGCGTGTGCAGCTTGACGGCGATGGTGTTCCCCATGGTCCCGCTCGGCACGAACAGGGCGGCTTCCTTGCCCATGATCTCGGCCGCCCGCTGCTCCAGCCGGTTGAGGGTGGGGTCTTCCCCATAAACATCGTCGCCGACCTCGGCCTCGGCCATGGCGCGCCGCATGGCGGCGGTGGGCCGCGTCACGGTGTCGCTGCGAAGATCGATGAACTCGAGTGGATTCATAATTCGATGAACTCCTGGAACACTTCATTAGAGAGCATAACTCCCCGCCCCGTCAGCCGCAGTGTTTCGCCGTCGTCAGCAGAGCAGCCCGGCCTCCAGAAATCGCACAATGACAGACTGGAATCGGCGCCGGTCTTCCGGCCGCAGCCGCACACCCTCGGCCAGCCGCAAGCCCACGAAGAACCGCTCCTCCTCGATTTTGGCGGGCGTGACTTCCACCCGCGGGGATTCGCCTCGTTCGTATCGCGCCACGTACTCCTCGGGCGACTCTGCGTTCCGGGAGCGCACCAGGCCGTCGAAGGAGTGGGCGTCGGCGCCGAAGCCGGCGTAGGGCTCCAGCCTCCAGTACTTCAGGTTGTGACGCGATTCGAAGCCCGGCCGCGCGAAGTTGGAGATCTCGTAACGCTTAATCCCAAGCCCGGCCAATCGCTCCACGGCCATCTCGTACAGCGCGGCGGTGGCGTCCTCCGAGGGCGCGTCGCCTGCGCCGTAACGGGACCCGCCCCTAAGAATCTCCTTTCCCAGGCGGCTATCCTCGTCGACTTCCAGCATGTAGACGGAGACGTGCGGAACATCGAGGCGCTCGATCCACTCCAGCGATTCCAGCCAGCCGGCCAGCGTTTGTCCCGGGAGGCCCGCGATCAAGTCCACATTGAAGTTCGTGATCCCGGCTTGCCGGAGCATGGCGATCTCGTCGAGCACTGTGGCGGCCGTGTGCTTCCGGCCGGTGCGGGCCAGCTCAGCGGATACGAAGGATTGCACGCCCAGGCTGACCCTGTTCAGACCAAGACCGTGCCAGCATGACGCCAGCTCTGGGGTGACCGTTCCTGGGGACGCTTCGATGGTAGCTTCCAGCCATGGGGCGCCGGGCACGGCGCTGAGCAAGCTCGCCAGCTCCTCCGGCCCCAGGCGGCTGGGCGTCCCGCCCCCGATGTAGAGCGTTTCGGGATGCCACGCCCATTCGTACCGCGCGATCTCAGCCCGCAGTGCCTGCAGGTACTTCTCCACCAGTGACCGCGGGAAGACACCGGAGACAAAGTTGCAGAAGGAGCACTTCTGCCCGCAGAACGGGTAGGAGATGTAGATTCCGGCCATGCGGCTCAGAGGCTCACGTCGTCACCGACCCGCCGGCTGATCGCCTCCTCCAATAGCTCCTTGACGGTCTGACCGGTCGGATCGAAAGTGAAGGCACCCTCTACAATATCCCAGCCCAGCTTGAAGCTCTGCTTGTCGCCCGAAAGCCAGAGCTGGCGCGTGGCGGGGTGGGGAGCAACAATGATCTTGCCATCCGGTTTGTGGAACGTGATGGTGAGGACGCCGGAGTCGTAGTCCGCCTCGAAGCCGTAGTCGTCCGCGGCCGGTGAAACCGCATTGAAAAGCAGGCGTAGCGCCTTGCCAGCCTGCTGCGGGAACTTTGTATCATCCTGCATACGCGACGCAAGCACATATAAATTAGCAGAAATCACCGGTTCTGTGAAGGGTCTGGAGATCTGATAATCTTGGATTTCCGAATGCCATCGAGCTGTGTTCCCCATACCAGTCTGCCCGGCGCCAGCAGGCTTTTTGCGGACTTCGCCTATCATTTTGACAAGGTGCGCCGTTTCTATGACTTCGCGCCCGGCGAACCGGCCAGTTATGCCTCGGCCGCCGCTGCGGTCGAGTACCCCGGCGATCGCCGCGCGGCGCTGGTCGAGGCTCTACGGGAACTGAACCCCGGGCATCCCTCGCTGGATCTGCTGGCGCGCCCTGGGACCTGCGTGGTGGCAACCGGACAGCAGGTGGGCCTGCTGTTCGGACCTGCTTACACCATCTACAAGGCGCTCACCGCGGCCAAGCTTGCGCAACAGCTCACGGCGAACGGCATACCCGCCGTGCCGGTCTTCTGGCTGGCGACGGAGGATCACGATCTCCAGGAGATCGACCATTGCTGGGTGTTCGACGGCGCCCATCGCGCGGTGCGGATCGACGCGGGCGGCGTCTTGGGATCGCAGGGACCCGTGGGACGGATTCCGGTCCCAGGAGATCCCGTCGCAGCCCTGCGCGGCGCGCTGGAAGGGCTGCCGTTCGCCGGAGAGGTGACGGCCGCGGCGCAGCAGGCCTACGCCCCCGGACGCACCTTTGGGGAAGCCTTCGGAGCGCTATTCCAAAAGCTGCTGTCGTCGTACGGCCTGCTCTGTCTGGACCCGCTGCAACCGGCCGTGCGCCAGCTCGCGGCGCCGCTGCTGAGTCAGGCTGTCGGGGATTCCGGTGAACTAGTGCGGCTGGTGCTCGACCGGAACCGGGAATTGGTCGCGGCCGGCTACCACGCGCAGGTCCACGTTGATGACGACAGCTCTCTGCTGTTCCTGCTGGACGGCGGAGACCGGCTGGCGCTGCGGAGCCAGGGAGATGGATTTGTCGCGGGCGGCCGGACCTTTTCGATCGCGGAACTGCGGGACCGGGCCGCCGACCTTTCGCCGAACGCACTGCTGCGGCCCGTGGTGCAGGACTACCTGATGCCCACGGTCGCATGCGTCATGGGGCCGTCGGAATTGGCCTACATGGCCCAGGGACAGGTGATCTATCGGGCCCTTCTTGGCAGAATGCCGGTAATTATGAACCGGGCGAGCTTCACCCTGGCCGATGCGCGCTGTCATAAGTTGATGACGCGCTACGGATTGTCGCTGCCGGACTGTCTGGTGGGCGAGGAGGCGCTGCGAAGCAAGATCGGGCAAGCGCTGATTCCAGCGGCGCTGGGGCGAAGCTTGCAGAAGACCGAGATCGAGACCGGCCAGCGCCTGGACGCGCTGAGAGCAGAGTTGATGAGCTTCGATCCCACGCTGGCGGAGGCGTTGGACCGCAGCCGCCGGAAGATCCTGCACCAGATCGGCAAGATCGATTTGAAAACCCGGCGGGAGTCGCTGCGGCGCGACGAGCGGGCATCCAAGGAGACCAGCTATCTCCTGGAGTCGCTCCATCCTCACGGCGTGATGCAGGAGCGCGTCTACTCCATCCTGCCCTTCCTGGCGCAGCACGGCGCGGGACTGCTCGACACGCTCTACGAGAACGTGCGCCCGGAGTGTCCCGACCATCAACTTCTGGTGGTTTGAGGGCTGATATACTTGATGAGTGCGCCCGGTGCGGCGCGCGTCATCACCCCTTGCTGGAGTGGCGGAACTGGCAGACGCACGGGACTCAAAATCCCGCGACCTTCACTGGTCATGAGGGTTCGACCCCCTCCTCCAGCACCAGCCCGAGCCCTGAACCTGAAATTGACACGCCTATTTCGCAGACAGGCATTCGGCTGCGGCGAACCTGACGGCTCTTCGCGATACACCGTCTTCCAGCCTGGTAACAAGGCACCGATCACAGCTCCGACTGGGGCGATCAAGACTGCTCCCAACCCGACTGCCGTCGTCTTCTCACTGGCTCTTGAGACCAGACCCCGCAGCGTATCCGACACCCACTCCAGCCGCAGCGCCTATTCCCAAACCGATCAATGCTGATCTCGCACGGCTCTTCACATCGGCGCGGAGAACATCCGAACGGGCTATCTTCCGCTCAGTCCCGTCGACGTTCAATGTGAGCTTTCGCTAGACACTCCTACTAAGCGGCCCGTCCAAGTCCGCTGGTCGGAGCACAGTACGCGCATCGTTTGGCCGAGTCGCAGTTGTTCGACCTTTGCCCAGCTCGCATAGTCCCGTTGCGCCCCAAAAGCGTTAAGGGCCACCTGGGCAATCAGCAAGAGTATCCACATCCGACCCATAAGCACCTCCACGTCTGACAGTTCGGAATTCCTTTTGGCTTCCTGCCTCTGAACACAGATCGTCCCCGCTCAGATGCATGGCGAGAATCGGGGAATCGCTCCTGAAAAGGCCCTTCAAACGGGAGGGAGTTGTCTGCCCCGTGTGAGGTGTGCGGTGAGTTATGTAGTTCTTGTGCCGCTCACGGGGCGGATTTCAGACTACTGCATCTGTTTTTCCCTGTCAAGATCAGATCGTGCCCCAGCCCGCGCGCGGCTTCAAACGGAGAAGTCTAGCTGTCGGCTCCCCGATGCCCGCCCCTCACTGGATGAGACCCTCGATGGGGGCACTGTGCCAATCGCTTGTCGAGACCCCTTTCGAGTTCTGATCCGTAACTCGAATCTGGCCGATTTCAACTGCCACTTGGGTTTGAGCCTTCGCGGGGACAATCCGAACGACCGTGGCGATGCACTCCAACCACCTCGGCGAGAACAACGGATGTCGAGGGAGATCTACCACGATACGAACTACGTCATGAGGTGTCAGTCTCTTGGAGATCTGCGCGGAATCAAGCCCCACGAGGATTCCAGATCGGCTGATGTTGATTACGGTCCCGGCAAATGCAACATTCTCCGTCGAGACCGGGCACACACTGCAGCTCAGCCGCAAGCTGAAACGGCGTCCTCGCCGCCGTTCAGTTGGACTGGTTGAAGAAACGAGGGCACTCTGTTGCGTCCCGAGCATGGACCCAGCCTAAACCCCGCCTTACGGTTTTTCAATTTATCTTTTGGCCAAACCGGCGTAGCCGGTTCAACCGGTTCAGGTGATTGAGCCGGCTCAGCCGGTTCATAACCGAAGTTAACATCGTCGTCCCAAAGTCGGAGAAGGGCTGTGGGCACATCTGCCAAAATGGAAGTCTCAGATATCAGTTCGCCGTTTGGAATGAAGGCCGGTGACGACGTTATGACGAAGGTGGCGTGGATACTATGGACAGCCCTGCTGGCTTTGGTTGTTACGGGCGAATTGATGCCGGGGACGTCGCCGCCCATGATGTGGGTCAGTTCCACTGGAGTCAGCGACAAAATACTCCACTATGGAGCCTATACGCTACTGGCCGGCATACCGGTCTTCGGTTTCGCCCAGGCGCGCGGCGTACTGTGGGCTCTGGCAGTGGTGCCGGTCGGTGTTGTGCTTGAATTCCTGCAGAACGTGGTGCCGGGCCGAAGTTTCGAGCTGGGTGATATCACCGCCAACACCTTGGGGGTGATTACGGGCATCGCGGCGGGGTGGGCGGCAAGGAAGATCCGTTCCATCGCGGCGATCGGTTAGGGTATCCTCCGAGGGCAGAACTGTCGATCCAGTACAGCTCCTGCCTCCGGTACTCTGCAAAATAGTCCTGACGACCTATTCGCTCCCAACAGCCGCAGCCCCATGCTGAGGGGGAAAGGAGTCGGCATGAGGGGAAATTGGCCGGCAATACCATTTGCTCTTCAACTCTTGGAGCAGCACTGGAACGGGAAGACGGTTGAACAGCTTTCGCGCGAAACAGGCATACCCTCCGACCGTGTCGAGATGAGGCTGAACGCGGCCGAGGTGTACCTGCAACGGCTTTCCGAGAGCGGAGGAACTGGCCCAACGCTCAGCGAGAAGCGCAGGCACCACAGCATAAGACTGGGGCCATAGGAGCACGAACAGGCCCCGTCACTCTCAGGTGCTCCAATCCTGAAAGGTCGAGCGGCTGAACCGACTTGGACTGCGCGACCCCGGGAACTTCTTCTGTCGCTATTTCCCCGCCGTATAGTAGCCCGGTCGGAAAAACACCTTCACCGACGGCGCGCCTTGCGGCCGCGTCACTCGAATCTTAACGCGTCGGTAGTTTCTGTCTTTCTTCTGATTCGTGGGAGAGTAGGTGAGCACGTACTGAACGCGAAGGGCCCTGGCTAAATCTTCGGCGGCCCTGGGGAGTCGTTCCAAACCACCGGGCTCACTCAACCAGCCGCCGGTCAGCTGAATCAGATTCTCCAAGTCACGCTGGCCTATCGATTCTTCTTCGGTAGCGGCGCGTGGCCCGTACCTCATGGTGGTGACAAGGCCTAGGATCGGTATGCCCTCAGCTTCGACGAGGCGCTGGATTTCGCTCTCCCTTATCCGGCTGAGGTTCTCGCCGCCGTCGGTGATAACCACGACAGCCTTGCTTGGATAATGGGCCGTTCTGGTTCCCCTCAGCGCTAGGTAGATTACATCGAACAAGGGGGTCCTCCCCTTGAAAGACGCGTCGGCGAGAGGGGCCTGCAGGGCCGCGGCATCCCTGGTAAAGCCGGGTCCAACTTTCGGAGTTTGAGCGACTTCCACGAGCAGAAACTCGCTGGCAGGGTTTGAGGCCTTGCAGAAACGATCCACGGCCTCTTTGAGCGCGCTGGCTTTTTCGGCCATGCTACCGCTGACGTCGATCACCAGCGCAAATGAGATCGGGCTTTCCTCCTGGCGGAACATGGCCAGCCGTTGCTCGACGCCATCCTCAAAGACCCTGAAGGCCTGGGCCGGCAGGTCCGTAACAGGTTGCTGGTGCTTGTCCAGGACCATAGCGCGTACGCTTACTGCCTCCAGGTAGCCGTCGGTGGAAGGAGCCGCTTGCGGATGCACTGGAGGACACAACATGCCGGCAACGAATAACGTGCTGACTCGGAGTTTGCACATGTCGCGTCGTGAATCATTATAAGTCCGGCCCGGCGTCTCAGGCGACCGGGTCACCAGCGCACCTGCTGCGGACTTAGTGCACTTTTCGTGGAAGTTCGTTCTTCGGCAAGCTCAGGTTCGCATTTGGACCAGCGGCCCCATGGGTGAAAGCACAAGCCTACAATGAGTTCAGAGAGGGAACGGTCATGCCTCGCAAGAGCGCCTTCCATCCGTCGCCATTAACCACATTCATCGCAGTTCTGCTGCTTGCGCAATCTTCGCCAATCCTAAACGCGGCGGAGATCCCGAAGGGTACTCACGTCCTGCTGCGGATGGTGAACTCTGTCACAACTCGGACCGCGCAAGTGGGCGATCACGTGTACATGAGAACGGCCAGTCCGATGGGAACCTCCGACGGGATTGTCGTGCCGGTGAACAGCTACGTGCAGGGCGGCATCACATCGGTGAGGCGCGGTGGGCGAGTCTCTGGCCGGGCGGAACTGAGCCTTCGGCTAGACACCTTGACCCTCCCGGCAGGCAGAAGCTTGCGGCTCTCCGGTGGGGTTGAGTCAGTCGATTCTCAAGGATCGAGTCAGAGAGCCGAAAAGGAGGGAGCCATCCGCCAAGGCTCGGATCGTGGCCGCGACGCCGCCAGAATCGTGATCACTGCCGGGACCGGAGCCGCCCTGGGAGCAGTGGTCGACCGGACCGTGCAAGGGGCTGCCATCGGCTCAGGTGTCGGCGGCGCTGTGGGGCTGGCGACAGTCCTGTTGACGAGGGGGCAGGATGTGGAACTGCGGCAGGGGGCGACTCTCGACGTGGTCCTGGACCGGCCTCTGATCATCGAGTAACGGGTCTGTGGCCGCCTCGTCCTACTTCTTCTTACCCGCTGCGCTTGGCGGAGGTTCATTGCTGTTCCAAATGACCCGGTGAACCTTCCACGAGCCGTCGGGCTGCCGCTTGTTGATTTCCAGGTACTTGCCCGTTTGCCCCATCGGCTTGCCGGATTTCGGCGTAACAGTGACTGTATAGGTGCCGCGATCATAGGCCCAATCGCCCGCCACCTGGGTTTCCAGCGAAGTGAGCGCGAATTTGAGCGCGTTTTCCTTATACAGAGTCTCGTACTGGGCTTGGATAGCCTGCCTGCCTTCAGTGGCAGCTTGATCTGGGGGCATTTCGATCCCGTCGTCTGCATAAGTGGCGGCCACTGCTGCCGCATCGCTGGAGTTAACTGCGGCGGCGTACTGGTCACCAAGGGCATGGATCGCCTTTATGTCAGCGTCGACATCCCTCTTTGGCCCCGGTGTGGGCGCGGTCTGGCACCCTGCGAACGTCAACATCGAAGTGAGCGCAAACACGCAAAGGCACACGTTACGACACGTCATGGTTCCTCCTGCGAATATCAGCTGCGAACCGTAATCTCGCTCTTAAGGCGCGGGCCGACAGCGTGCCCAATCAGTTTCCGTTACCTTCAGTCAGTTCGCCGGCTACCGGGGTCAGCGTGCCGAACAGGCCATCCTCTTCATCGTTCGGACCGGCACTGAAGAACAGCGTGGTCGCCGGGCCGGCCGGCTTTCCATTGCCGAAGCTGAGTCCCCAAAGCCCTTCGATCATCAGCGTGCTCCCGCTCGAATCCAGCATCTTGCCGGCGAACCTGCCTGTGGCCATGTTGTACGCAAGGATCTCACCGCTGCCGAACTGGCCGACCAGCAGGTGGTGGCTGAACGCGCCGAAATCGCCCGGCGCAAGGGCCAGGCCCCAGGGCGAATTGAGGTCCTGCACATGCTCGAAGATTCGAATCAGCCTGCCAGCGGGCGTGAAAACGGCCACAACTCCATTGCCCGCTCCAGGAACATCATCCTTGCCCGCCGCATCCGGTTTGGCAAACGTGACGAATAGGTTGCCCCCTATGTTCTGTATGCCGAACGGCGATAGTCCCCGGAGACGGCCCTCGAATTGGAATGCTCCGTCGCCGTCATCCCCATGCCGCCGCGTCAGAGGGTGAAAACTCGCGTCGAACACATCGATGTGCCCGCCGTGGAAATCGGTAGCGTATAGTTGCCGCTTTCCGTCCTCCACCCCGATCGCGAGTCCTTTGTAAACCGCACCGGGGGTCGTGGCGACGGCCACGGCTTGCGTCGCGGCAAAGGTCGGGTTCCAGCCGGAGACTGTCCCGTCCTCCGACACGAACAGGAACCGGGCAGGCTTGCCCACGTCAAGCGCGAAATCGGAGCTTCCATTGAAAACGGCGCCGGTCGGCGCCCCACCCGCCACGGTCACCTCCAGCGCCTGTTTCGCGCCCTCGCCGTTGTAAAGCGTCGAGAGTCCGGTCCCGTTGTCGGCCACCCACCAGGGACTGGAAGACGAACGTGCCAAACCCCATGCGTTCACAAGGTTTGGATCCGTGGTCAGAGCCACGCCTGGCACGTTCGAGACCAGGTTCGTCTGGTTATATTTCTGGGCGCTGGCGGCTCCGGCCAACAGGATAACCGCAGCCGCAATCCGAAACATTGGAGTCGTCATACATGCACACACCTTTCTTCCTACCGTATTGACTTGCACACTTGAATCAGATTCTCGAACTGGCTGCAAGAACTGTTAACAATCCAAGCCAGACCGTGAGAACCTGTGATAAGAGGAACTGCTGCCATGCTGTGGAGCGCAATCGGCGCCGCTGGCCTCGGATTCGCCGTGATTCTGGGTGCCTTTGGCGCACACGGGCTGCGAGGCAAGCTGGACGCCTACTCAATGGGGATCTACGAGCGGGCGGTGTTCTACCACTTCATCCACGCCATCGGACTTCTGGTAGTGCCCGTCCTAGCCCGTATGGACGCCCTGAGACCATCGGCGGGAACGCTGGTCTGCGCGCTCCTCGCCGCCGGTATCGCACTCTTCTCCGGCAGCCTCTACCTGCTGGCGCTGACGGGCACACGCTGGCTGGGGGCAATCACCCCCATCGGCGGCCTGTGCTTCATCGCGGCCTGGCTCCTGCTGGCCGTGGCCCTTGCGCGCGGCTGATCGCGGCGGCGTATTCCCTACGGATGTTTGGACCTTTGAGCGACTTCGCTGTGCGCGGCCGTCGTCCGCATCCGGCTTTCGGAATCCAGCAGGAAGTTCCCCGAGACCACGATTTTCTCTCCCGGCATCAGGCCCTTGACGATCTCGACCTGGTCGCCGAGCCGCCAGCCGGTTTCGACGAGGCGCGGCTCGAAGTGGCCGTTGCCGAGGTCGACGAAGACGGTTTTGCGGCGGCCCGAGTCGAGAACCGCATCGGCGGGCACAGTAATTCCAGCGGGCGCTGACACGTCGAACTCCACATCCACATACATATCCGGCCTGAGTAGGTATCCAGGGTTTTCGAGCTCGAGCCGCGCTTTGAGCGCGTGGCTGGAGGCATCGAACCGTGGGGGCGAGTCGCAGAACTTCGCCGTAAACGACTTGCCTCGATCGGAGAGGGTCACCCGCGCGCTCTTGCCAGGCTGGACATAGCGCTCCTCGTTCCCAAAGAGATCGGCGAGGACCCAGACATGGCGCAGGTCGGCGATGCTGAACAGCTCCGCCCCGCGGTCGAACCGGAGGCCCGCGTAGGTGTTGCGCGACAACACAATGCCGCCAACGGGGGCTCTGAGCTCGATATTTCTGGCGATCTGTCGCGTGCGAGCGATCTCCCGCCGTTGAGTTTCTCCCATGCCCAAGAACTCGAGGTTCTCCTCGGCGGCACGCAACTGGGCGCTGGTGAGCTTGAGTTGTTCGGCGCTCTCCTCTTCCTTGAAACGGTCCATGGTATTGAGAGCGTATAGGTAAGTCTGTTGGGCTGTAAGGAAGTCCCGGTTGTAGAAGGTGGCGAGAACTTCATCTTGCTTGACGATATCGCCGACGGCCACGGGCGCCGTGGCACGAACCCAGCCATCTACCGCAACCGACACCTTGACGATGCGTGTTTCATCAGGGGTAACCCGGCCCGGCACCCTGACGGTAGGGAGGCGGGAGACCTGCGTACCTCCTCGACCTTCACGCCGATCAGTTGCTGCTTCTCAGGGCTGACCTGCACGGCTCCCTCACTCAAGCCGAGACTGGCTTGGCCAGTTTGGGAGCCGGCATAGACCGGCACCAGCCGCATACCGCAGGACGGGCAGTCGCCCTGCCGGTCGGACTGGTACCGCGGGTGCATCGGGCAGGTCCAATACAGAACCCTACTTACTGAATCCGACGCCTCGACGGATGCGGAAGGACTCGACGGACGAGTTCCCAGTCTGCCGGCGAAAAAAGCCGCCAGTGCCAGACAGAGGACCAGGGTCAATTTCGCGGGCGTCGACATTGATAATCTCCGATTGTCAAGGCGGGGAACCGTAGAGGCCCCCCGCCGGCGTGGCCTGCCTCAGACGACCACTAACGCGTGCATCATGTCGTGTTCCTCGTGCTCCAGGATGTGGCAGTGCCAGACGTATTCGGCGCCGGTGACCCCGAAGCTGGCTTGCAGTCGCGGGCTGGGCGGCACGGTGCCGGTGGGCAGATCGAACCGCATAGCCACTGTGATCACTTCCCCGGGGTTCATCCTCACCGTCTCTTTCCACCCCCTTTCATTGGGGTCGGGGGGACGCGCCGTTCCCGGGATGGGCGAAAGCGGTACGCATGGGGTCTCGTCCGGGTTGAAACGCCACGCCTCCCGCTTGAGGATCATGACGCTGACCAGGTGGAAGTGCATCGGGTGTGTGTCACCGGTCAGATTGTAGATCTGCCAAGTCTGGACCTCGCCATTGTGAGCAACTTCCATCGGGCTGGCCAGGAAGTCTATCCCGCCGGCATCGACGCCGAGCTGTTGTATCAGGCGCCCGTAAGAGTCGAATCCCTCGTTCAACGTCTTGACCTTCGGAGGCGCATTGGAAGTTGGCGGCGGAGGCTGCGTGTTGAGGAAGGTGATGGCGAGAGCTGAATTCAAGGCTGTCAGCGTTTCATCGAACGAGAGCTCTGAGACCCTCCCGGAAGAACCGACATCAAAGCGCATCAGCACCCGCGTGTCGGGCCCGCTACCTGGGTGGGGGGCTTGACGCCTCCGATCTTATGTAAGTTCGGGGCGCCCGTGTAGTAGTCATAGCGAATGTCGCCGCCCGGGAAGGGGGCGGGGGCGTCGTTGTACAGCACTATGCTCCGGCCCTCGAAGCCCCTGAAGTCGACGATAATGTCAGCGCGTTCCGCGGGCGCGAGCAGGAGGTTATAGCGATTTACAGATCCGTATCGGGGGTCGGACTGGTCCAGCGAGAGATTGTAGCCGACGGGCAACGGCGGGTTGTTCAGCACCACCGGTGCAGGCAGGAATCCTCCTTCTGTCCCGATCTGGATGATCTTCGGTCCGGCTGGATTCGCGGGGATTTGGAGCCGGTCACCTTCCTCGTTGGTCTGGGAGGATGTATGATACTTGATGCCATCCGGAGACCCATCCGACACGTACATCTGCAGGTTATAGAACCGGGCCTGGCTACCGTTCAGAACCCGGAATCGATAGCGCCGGGGCGCCACATCGAATTTGGGGTAGGGAGCCCCGTTCACCAGAATCGTGTCCATGAATGCCTCGGCGACGGCCGAGATGGGGGGGGCGTATGTCCCTCCTCCAGTTCCCATCGGTCGGGGTCGTAGCTCCACGGATACCAGAGGTCGCCCGCTGTCGCGCCGCTCGCTGGGTAATTGGGGTCTGAAGCCGGATCCCAGAACGTCTTATCCTGGATCACCAGGGGGATCCCCAGGTGGTAACCAGGAATGTCCGGAAGAACCCCGGACATGATCAAGGTATGCTCCTCCGCGTCGTCGGTGATCAGATAGGCGGTAGCCAAGCCAGCATAGGCGTTGAGGCGCGTGATGCCGTAGGCATGGTCGTGGTACCAGAGGAAACGGGCGCTTTGGTCGTTCGGGTAATCGTACACGGCCGTGCCGGGGTTGGGCCCAGCGTTGAGGAAGCTCGACCCGTGAACGAATCCCCCATTGGCTGGATTCGAGAACCAGGCGAAGGGCCCGCCGTCACTGGTCCAGTGGACCAGGCCGCCATGGATGTGAATCGCAGTTCGATCCACCCGCCCTCCATCCTCGGCCAGCATGAGGGTGGGATCCACCGGCAATATGTGGGTGCCCGGCAGCCGGTTGGTGAGCTTGAGCTTCACGGGCCGGTTGCGGCTGGCAACGATGACGCCGCCGAGGTACCTTCCGCTGCCGGGATTGGCAGCGTCCGCGTACCCCCAGAATTTGGTTGCCGGGAGATTCTCGTGAAGCTGTTGCGTGAACTGCTGCGCCACGATCTCGTAGTAGTCTGTGCCCGGAAACGTGGTGGTGTTCGCCGTCAGAACCGGGATCCCCGTTGGCCCCAGCCCCTGCAACGGCGTTGTGAACTTGGTTATGCCCGCCGGGCTTTGGCCGAAAGAGTAACCGCGCTGGCGCATGCCGAAGAACGCCGCTGCACCCGCAGTCGTCTGCAAAAATTGACGTCTATTCATACGATCCCCCCCCTCGCCTAAATAGATTTTAAGACCTTAAAACCTTATTCATGGGCATCCATGCCTCAACATCGCGCATTTGTCACCCCACGATTACGCCCCAGTCTAGATCCCCTGCGTGGCGTCTACAATCCGCAATCTGCTGATTTTGTTGTAGGTGTATTTCCTACAAGGAAGGGAGCCGGCCAGATCCCAAAAGCCCCGGCAGGCCTGCTACGTCATGCCGTGCTCGATCGCGTACCTTACCAGTTGCGCGGTCGTCTTCAGCTTCATTTTCTCCAGGATTCTGGTCCTGTAAATAGCCACTGTCTTCGGGCTTAGCGAGAGCTGCTGCGCGATTTCCGTGGCTGTCCGGCCCGACCCAATCAGTCGCAGTACCTGGAATTCCCGATCGGAGAGAATCTCGTGCGGATCCCTGTCTCCGCCGGGGCCGACTTCGAGCGCCAGTTTCTCCGCAAGGCTGGGGGTGATGTACTTTCCGCCGGCGATCGCCTTCCGGACCGCCGCCACAAGCTGCTCCGGCGGGTCTTGCTTGGTCACATATCCCGAAGCGCCGCTCCGCAGCGCCCGGATGCCGTATTCGGATTCGGGGTGCAGGCTCAGAATCAGCACGGGCGTCGCCCGTCGCAGCCGCCGGATTTCTTTCAGAACTTCCAGTCCATTCAGGCCGGGCATGCTCACGTCCAACAGCACGAGATCCCAGTTTCCGAGCCGGTACAAGTCCAGAACCTCTTGTCCGCTTCCCGCCTCCCCGAACTCGGCTCCGGGGAACTCGTCGGCGAGGATCTGCCTTAACCCTTTCTTACGACGGCGTGATCATCGGCGAGCAGGATTCTCGGCATGCTGTCCGCGGCCTCCGCCACATTTGATGAAGCCACCATGCATATGGGTCTAACAAATCGCAGCTCATTGCGCGGGTCGTGACCTCTCTCCTTCGATAGCTTAACCTGGAACCATAGGGCCGTGCGGAACAGGGACAGCATCGCGGAAGTCAAGCGCCGACTGCTGAAGGCCCGCCCTTCCCAGGCGCGGGACGCCGCCATGCGAAAAGTCATTCGCCAAATACCGCGGGGCAAAGTGGCGACTTACGCGCAAGTGGCCGCCGCGGCTGGATACCCTTTGTATCACCGGCAGGTGGTGCAGTTGCTGCGGAAATCGGGGGATTCCCTGCCCTGGCAGCGGGTGCTCGGCGCCGGGGGCCGCATACGTCTCAAGCGCGACATGGCCCACGAACAGCGTGTGCGGCTGGAGATGGAGGGCGTGCGCTTCCGTGGCGTGCGGGTCGCCATGGAAGATCATCAGCACGTCTTCCGAACCTGGAAGCTATAGTATTCTTGTCGATGTACTGGAGAGAGGCATGGTGAACGCCTCGCAGTTGCGTGCCGGTATGGCGGTTCGCCTGGAAGGCGAGGCTTATAAGGTCCTGGCCGCCGATTACCACCCCGGACAGGGCAAGATGGGCGGAGCCACCCACGCCCGGCTCCGCAACCTGACGACCGGCGCGCTATGGGAACACAGCTTCCGCGCCGAACTCAAGCTGGAAGACCTGCCCGTGGAGAGGCAGTCGATGGACTTTCTTTACACCGACGCGGGCGACTGCTACTTCATGAATCCGGCTAACTACGAGCAGGTGGCGGTACCCGCCTCGCTGCTCGGTGACCAGGCCCGGTTTCTGCAGCCCGACATGCGGCTCTCGGTGGAATTCGTGGAGGGGCAGCCCGTCAGCGTGCTCTTCCCCGACATTGTCGAAACGCGCATCGCCGACACCAGCCCGCCGGTCCACGCGCAACAGGACAGCACCTGGAAGACGGCCCTGTTGGACAATGGAGTCGAGGTCATGGTCCCGCAGTTCGTCAAAACCGGCGACTTCATCCGGCTGGACGTCCAGAACCTCAAGTATCTCGACCGCGCCAAGGGCAAGATAAAGTAGAAGAGGATGCGCCAGAGCCCGGGACTCTGATTTCCATGACCCAGCCAAACCAACCCAAGATTCAACTTTCCAGCACGCCCGACTACCGGGAGACCTACGCCAACAGCGTCCAGGTCCGCCTGAACCTCTGGGACTTCTTCCTGGTGTTCGGCACCATCAACCAGACGGCGCCCGACAGCGTCTCCATACGCAACTTCCAGGGCATCTACCTGAGCCCGCAGCAGGCCAAGGCGCTGTCGAACCTGCTCCAGCAGAACATCCAGCAGTACGAAGCCACCTTCGGCGAGATCAAGCTGGAACCGCAGGCGGGCGAAACCGTCATCCAATAGTCCTGGCGCCGGATGGTTCCAACGCCGGGTCACTATAATGGTGAAATGTCATCCGCCTCGGCCATGACGGCGCCGCCGGAGCTTCTGGCGAAATACGAGCCCGTCATTGGCCTGGAAGTCCACGTTCAGCTTGCCACCCGGACCAAGATTTACTGTGGCTGCCCCACCAGCTTCGGCGCGCCTGCCAACACCAACGTGTGCCCGGTCTGCCTGGGACTGCCCGGCGCCCTGCCGGTGCTGAACCGCCAGGCGGTTGCCATGGCCATCAAGGCCGGCCTCGCCCTGCATTGCGAGATTCGCACGGTCTCCCAGTTGGCGCGGAAGAACTACTTTTACCCGGACCTCCCCAAGGGCTACCAGATCTCGCAATACGACCGGCCGCTGGCCGAGCATGGCTGGGTGGACATCCCCCTGGGAACAGGGAAGAAGCGCATCGGAATCACCCGCGTCCACATCGAGGACGATGCCGGCAAGAGCCTGCACGAGGGCTTCTACGATTCGGACCGCTACACCTACGTCGATCTCAACCGCTGCGGCACGCCCTGATCGAGATCGTGAGCGAGCCGGACATGCGCAGCTCGGACGAGGCTCACGCCTTTCTGACCGAGCTTAAGCAGGTGCTTCAATACGTCGAGGTCTCCACCTGCGACATGGAGAAGGGCCACCTGCGCTGCGACGCCAACGTCTCCGTGCGGCTGAATGGCGCGGAGAAGTTCGGCACCAAGGCCGAGGTAAAGAATCTAAATTCGTTCCGCTTCCTTAAGATGGCGCTGGACTACGAGATCTCACGTCAGGTGATGGCGATCGAGGCCGGCGGCGTCATCATCCAGGAGACGCGCCTGTACGACCCGGACAGCGGCGAGACGGCCAGCATGCGGTCCAAGGAGGAAGCGCACGACTACCGCTACTTCCCGGAGCCCGACCTGATGCCGCTGGTGATCAGCGCAGAGTGGCGGGAGGGCGTCCGGGCGGAAATGCCCGAGCTGCCTGCCGGGAAGCGGGCCAGGTTCGTCGAGGAGTACGGCCTGCGGGAGTACGACGCCGAAGTCCTCACCCAGGCCCGGCCACTCAGTGAGTATTTTGAACGTGTGGCCCAAGTGTCAGGCGATCCGCGCAGTGCGGCCAACTGGGTGATGGGTGACCTGCTGGGCGAGCTAAAGGCCGCGGGTAAGGAGATTCAGGAGTCGCCCGTAAGCGCCTCGCACCTGGGCGAACTGCTGGCCCTCATCGCCAAGGGCGAGATCTCCGGAAAACTGGCCAAGGACGTCTTCGCCAAGATGTTCGCTTCGGGCGAGCCCCCCCGCGCCATCATCGAGCGCGAAGGGCTGAAGCAGATCAGCGACACGGGCACCCTGGAACGGATCGTCGACGAAGTGCTGGCGGCGAACCCCAAACAAGTGGAGCAGTTCAAAAGCGGCAAGAGCGCCGTTGTGGGCTTCCTGGTTGGCCAGGTGATGAAGGCCACCCGCGGCCAGGCCAACCCGGCCGCGGTCAACGAGATCCTGAAGAGCCGCCTGGGCTAGCAGGCTGCCTCAGTCCTGCACGGCGCTGCCGGCCATGAAGCGGGTGATTTCGTCTATCTCTCCCTGGCTGAGCCGGAAAGTCGCGGCGCCCGCCACGCCCTGAAACTGGGCTGCCGAGCGCAGCCCCACGATGGCCGCGGTCACCTCAGGACGCCGCAGCGTCCATGCGATGCGCCACTTCCCCGGGCGCGCGGCCGTGCCGCGCCGCCGATCTCGCGCAGCAACTCCACCAGCTGCAGGTTGCGCGTGAGCAGCGGCTCCTGAAAATTCGGCGTGCGCTGGCGGAAATCGTCCGGCGGCATTTGCGCGATGCGCTCGCGCGTCATCTTGCCGGTCAGCAGGCCCGACTTCATGGGCGAGTAGACGATGACGCCGATGTTGTGCTCCTGGCAGTAGGGCAGTTCCGCCTGCTCGATCTCCGGCGAGACGATCGAGTAGGGTGGCTGGAGCGACGTGATCGGCGCGATCTTCCGCGCCCGCTCCAACTGCTACCGGCTGAAGTTCGAGACGCCGATCCAGCGAACCTTGCCCTCCCGCTTCAGCTCCGCCATGGTCGGCCCAGCCTTCCTCGATGTCCTCGTCGGGTTGCGGCCAGTGGATCTGGTAGAGATCGATCACGTCCACCTTCAGCCGCCGCAGGCTGTCCTCGACTTCGCGGCGGATGGAGTCGCGCTTCAGGCAGCCGCCGATCTTCCCGCTTTCGTCCCACACCCGCTCGCACTTGGTAAAAACGTAAGGCCGGTTGGAGCGGCCGGCCGAGCGCGCGGGCCACGACCTCCTCGGAATGGCCGAGGCCGTAGACCGCCGCCGTGTCGATCCAGTTGATGCCGGCGTCGAGAGCGGCGTGGATCGCGTCGATCGACTCGTTGTCGTCCTGCGGCCCCCAGGCGAACTGCCAGCCTCCTCCTCCCATGGCCCAGGCGCCGACGCCCAGCGGAGTGATCATCATGTCGCTGTTGCCGAGTTGTTTCTTCTGCATGTGATTCCTTTATTCTTCCAATTCGCGCAACGTTTTCCACAGCTCCCCAGCCTGCTGGTAAACGCGCGGAAACACCAACCGGTAGTAATCGGCGCAAGAAGGCCGGTCCGCGGTCCAGGCAGTGATCGCCTCGGGCGGCGGAGTTGGCGGCGTGCGCCCCTCGCGCAGGTAAGGCAACGCGTCGCTGACCATGGCTATCCATGCGCCCGGAGCCCAAGTGCTCTGGTTCATGAAGCCTGGATTGCGCAGCGTATGGCTATGCCCCTGGAACAAGCAGGAGCGGATAAAGGCCGCGGTGGACGGCGGCTCGAACCCGAGGCCCGCGACTTCGGGAGGTAGAATCCAATACGCAAAGGCGTTCACGAAGTGGAGGTACAGATCGAAAAGCTCGTAGGAGGCCACGAACGAACCCGGCAGGAATGCTTCCGGAGGCAGGGGCGATTCGGATCCGGGCAGGAGCACAAATACTCTCGGACGAAACCGGGGCGGCAGCAGCGCCTGAAAAACCGCCGGCTCACGGTGTTCCTTCAACGGCTGAAGAAAGCGCGCATGCAGCCTTCCGGCCAGGCGGAAAGCGACCGAAGCCGCGGAAAACGTCTCCCGCGCCAGGTCCGCCAGCAGCGATGCATCCTCGCTGGCAGCCCAGTGGGCCTCGATAACCTGGCGTTTGAAAGACGGCTCCGCGAACCGGCCCGACGCCACCGCGGAGGCCTCCCACATCTCCAGCACGGACTTTCGCAGGTTTCGCTGGTTGCGTTGCCGCACTGCTGTGGAAAAGTGATTGTCCGCCCAGACCGCAAAGCGGCGCACGGCATCATCGCGCCGCACGGGGAGCGATGGCAGCTCCACCGGCTGCCCGTAGAGCAGCATGGCGCTCCTACGCTCCATGGAGCCGCGATATGTGTCGGTCTCTATCCAGCTCTGAAGCCCGCGCGGGTCGTGGACTTCCATGTGTCCCAGGGCCGGGTTGAAACGCCGAATGAAACGGACCTTCTCGTATAGACGTGCCAGTTCCGGACCATCGGCGTTCTCGGAGTCCGGCTGGCGGACAACCATCAGCAGGTCGATGTCGCTCCGTCCGAAGGACACCTCCCCGGCGGCGATGCTGCGGTGCGCCCAGACGCTTTGGACGATGTCGGAAGTTCCCAGCATCCGGCTGGTGAGACGGGCCACCCCCCGGTAAATCCCATTGGCCAGAACCCCGTGAAGGCCACCCATAGCTCAGCGCAGGACTCTGCCGGCAAGCTCCACCACGGCCGTCGCGTTGGCCGCCGAGTCGCGGCCCAGGTGCAGACGGTATATCTGCGAACGCCGCAGCAATTCGAGGCAGTTCACTAACCGGGAGTAGGCCGTATTGAAGCGGCCCAGCAGTTCCCAGGCGCTGCTTTCGAGAATGAACTCAAGTCCGTGGAAAAGTCCAAGTCCAATCACGCTGTTAGCAATCATGGCGCGCGCGCCGGCGGCCATTCCCACGCGCTCGACGCGGCACTCCGAAGACAGTGTTCTGCAGCCGAGCAAGACCAGACCCGGCTCCGCCGAGGGGCACACCTGACCGGCGAAGTGCTCGTAGTTCACCAGCCATTTCGGCCCGAACTCCATCCGCTGTATCAGCCTGCGGTGCTGTTCGGGCGCCTCGGTCTCCGCGCCACGCAGCAAGCCCAGGTGCAGCGGGAAGGCGTGGACGCGCCCCGCGGCGTCGACGAACGGCGAGTCGTCTGAAAGCAGCTTCACTCCAGGACACCGCAGCAAATGAGCGCCGAGCGTGCTCTTTCCGCCACCCATCGGAAGAAGAACCAGGACCGCTCTCCCGTCCAGGCTGACCCCCAGCGCATGGATCCGGTGAAGCCCTTTTCCGTCGAGGTACTGGCTCGCCTGCGAGAGCAGGAAGAGGTAAGAGGCCTCATACAGCAGATGCGGGTCCAGGCTGGTAATTTGGAAGCCGCCGCTGGAATGATCGTGGATTCCGAGCCCTCTTCCGTGATAGTCGAGGTAAGTCTTCGCCTCGTGCCGGTAGGCTACATTGCGGGGCGTGTACGCGGAAGCGCCGCAGACCGGCAAGCCCGCGTAGCTCGGCTCTTCCTCGATCATCTCGATCGCCAGCTCGCCGCCCGTGGGGCCCGACCGAAAGAAGGCGAAGTCGTGGCCCAAGGATTCGATGGCGCACGGGGAGGAGCCTCGAACGGTGAACCGGTAGCCATACACGTCGAAGACGGGCGCCTCGGAAAGGGTTGGCTGACTCATGGGTGGACGGACAACCGAAGCGTCGATTCTCCCATGCGGCAGACTCGTCAATCAACTGCAGAAAATCCTTGCGGCGCGGCTTCCGCATGCGTCATAGTGGTGTTTGGCAGCATAAGTCATGTAGAGCGCACCGCCGTCGGCCGTCTTCTTGAAGAACGCCCCGGGCGCGCTCTATGCGCGCGTGTGAGGCGGATGTTTTTCGATGGCGGAGAGCCTCTTCTATCTCACCGAACTGGTCGGCCTTAAGGTCCTGGACGTTAAGGGCCGGCGCATTGGCCGCATTCGAGACGCGGCGCTGGTTCCGCTGATCGACGCCGCCAGGGTGGACCGCTACCTGGTCGGCGGCGGCTGGGCCTGGCTCACGGTGCGCCACGATCAGGTCCGCTCCATCTCGCTCGACGGCATCCGCCTGCGAGACGAGATCCTCACGCCCTACCATGCCGACGAGTACATGCTGCGGCTGTCGCGAGACCTTCTGGATCAGCAGATCATCGACGTTTCGGGCCGCAAGGTGGTGCGCGTCACCGACGTCACCCTCGGCGTCGTCGAGGAGGACGGCCATGACGTGCTCAAGGTGCTCGAAGTCGATATCGGCCTGCGCAGCATCTTCCGCCGCCTTTGCCAGGGACTGCTGCCCCCCCGCCTCGTCAGGAAGCTCCAGCGGCGCATCCCCCCCAACTCCATTCGCTGGGAGTTCTGCAACATCGTGGAAGCCGACCCTCAACGGCGGCTGCGCCTGAACATTTCACACACGGTGCTCGAGAAGCTGCACCCGGCCGACCTCGCCGATATCGTCGAGGAACTCAGCCCGGAGGACCGCGAAGCCATCTTTACCGCCATCGACAGCGAGGTCGCGGCCGATGCGTTGTCCGAGGTCGATCCCAAGATGCAAGCGCGCATCCTCGAGTCTCTGGATGCGGAGAAAGCCGCCGATATCATCGAGGAAATGGCGCCGGACGAAGCCGCCGACGTGCTCGCCGAACTCGAAGAGGAGACTTCCGAAGAGATCCTCGAAGAGATGGAGACCGGGACCAAGTCGGAAGTGCGGGAACTGCTCGAGTTCGAAGAGGACACGGCCGGCGGCCTGATGACCACCGAGTACGTCACCCTGCACGAGCAGGCCACCGTAACCGACGGCATCGCCGCGCTCAAAGGGAACGAAGAACTGCTGGAGACTCTCAATACCCTGTTCCTGATTGACGCCGACGGGCGCCTGGTCGGGGCGGTGCCCGTGGCGCGCCTGTTCGTGGCCTCGCCCTCGACTCCGCTCAAGGAATTGTGCACCGAGACGCTGATCAAGGCCTCGGTGGACGAGCAGCAGAAGCGTATCACCGAGCAGTTCGACAAGTACAACCTGCTGACGCTCCCCGTGGTGGACGAGGAGGACAAACTCGCCGGAGTGATCACGGCGGATGACATCATCTCCCTTTTGAGGCAGAAATGAGCGCTGAGGCCGATGCTGAAACGATTCCGCTACCACATCGCCGTGTTCTTTTCCGTGATCGGACCGGGATTCGTCACGGCGATGGTGGACAATGACGCCGGCGGAATCTACACCTATTCCCAGGCCGGCGCCCGCTGGGGCTACCTTCCGCTTTGGACCCTTCTGCCGGTCATGGTCCTGCTGGTGGTGGCGCAGGAGATGTGCTCGCGCATGGGCGCGGTCACCGGCAAGGGCCTCTCCGATCTGATTCGCGAGGAATTCGGGCTGAGGGTGACATTCTTGATGATGGCCCTGCTGGTGGTCACCAACATGACCAACGTCATGGCCAACTTCGCGGGGATCGCCAGTTCCCTGGAGCTGTTCCATATCAGCCGCTACATCTCCGTCCCTCTGGGAGCCGCGGCGGTCTGGCTGCTCGTCGTCCGGGGCACCTATCAGAGCGTGGAAAAGGTCTTCCTGTTCGCCTGTGTTCTTTACGCCGGCTACATCGTTTCGGGCATCCTGGTGAAACCCAACTGGACCGAGGCGGCCATTTACAGCGTGCGCCCGGTGCTCATGCTGGACCCGGCCTATATCACCATTGTGATTGGAATCGTGGGCACCTCGATCGCCCCCTGGATGCAGTTCTACCTGCAGGCGGCGGTCGTGGAGAAGGGCGTCACCGCCAAGGAGTACGCCGAGTCCCGCATCGAAGTCATCGTGGGCTGCATCGCCATGACCGTGATTGCGTTCTTCATCATCGTGGCCTGCGCCGGGGCCATCTGGAAGACCTCCCCCCGCGACATCGGCGACGCCTCCGATGCCGCGCTCGCGTTGCGCCCCTTCGGCAAGTACGCCTTCCTGCTGTTCGCCGCGGGCTTGTTCAATGCCTCGCTGTTCGCCGCCTGCATCCTGCCACTCTCGACCGCCTATACGGTGTGCGAGGGGCTGGGGTTTGAATCCGGCGTCAACCGCCGTATGGGCGAGGCTCCTGTTTTCTACTGGCTTTACACGCTCCTGATCGTGGTGGGGGCGGGGGTGGTGCTGCTCCCCGGTATCCCGCTGATCAAGATGATCCTCTTCTCGCAGGTACTGAACGGCGTGCTGCTGCCGGTCGTGCTGATCTTCATGATCCTGCTTGTCAATCGCCAGGGGCTGATGGGTGAGTGGACGAACTCACGAGCCTACAACATAGTGGCCTGGCTGGCCGTGGTGATCATGATCGGAATGACCCTGGCGCTGGTGGCAATTACCGTCCGCGACCTGTGGGCGCGCTAGCGGGACAAGCCTACTGTTCCGGTTCGCCGGTCTTGCCCAGACCGGCATTCTCAGCCGCGAGCAGACCCAGGGCGGCCCAGTCCATATCGCCCCTGCCGTTCGCCATGGCTGCCAGAAAGTGATCTCGCAACAGGCTCGCCAGCGGCAGCGGGACGGACACGGCATCGGCCGCCTCCAGCACCAGGCGCGTGTCCTTCAGGCCGAGACTTAACTTGAACCCCGCGGGTTCGTATCTTTCGTCGGCGATCAAGCCCCCGTAGTTGGCATAGAGCGGGGAGTTGAACAGCGCCCCGTTCACGACTTCGAGAAAGGCGCGCGGCTCCACACCCCACTTCCGCTGGAGAGCGAACGCTTCGCCAAGGGCTTCGATGGTGGAGGCGATCAGCATATTCCCGGTGACCTTCACCACGTTGGCCACCCAGGGATCCGCGCTGACCACGGAAACCGCTCTTCCCATCGCCTCCAGGAGCGGACGGCAGGCGTCGACGTGTTCCACGGCGCCGGCCGCCACGATCCAGAGCCGGGCAGCCGCGGCGACATCCGGGCGGCCGAAAACCGGTCCGGCGACGTATCCCTGGCCCCTGGCGGCATGCGTCTCGGCCAGTTGTCTGGAGAAAGCAACGCTGATGGTGCTCATGCCCAGATGGACCGCGCCCCGAGGCATGGCATCGAGGACGCCCTGGTCGAAGATGACGCTCCGGACGGCGTGGTCGTCAGCCAGCATCGTGATGAGCACCTGCGCGCCGCGTGCGGCCTCCGCCGGGGATCCGGCAACCGTGGCGCTCTCGGCGGCGAGCGGTTCCGCCCGGCCGGGAGTGCGATTGTAAACCGTCAGGGAGTGCCCCGCGCGCAGAAGATTCCGCGCCATCGGCAGCCCCATGTTTCCGAGTCCTATAAAGCCAACGTTCATGTTCAACCTAACGCCATCAGCCCCTTTCCAACAAGTACGCGCACGGCTCCAGACGGCTTCCAGCCCCAGTGTTCACCGCGAACCGCCGGGGCGCGATCTTCCCACCGCTCTGGCTCCCGCTCCACAGGGAAGCCCCCGCATACTGGCCATCCTTGCGCAGCGCATAGAAATTGATGTCGAACTTGGCCAGCCGCGCCCTGTCGTTGTCGAAGTTGCGCGCGATGCGCTTCAGCGCCTCCAGGCACGCCTCGCGCGGCGCCAGGCCGTGACGCATGTTCTCGACGATCGTGTGCGCCCCGGCCACGCGGATGTTCTCCTCTCCACGCCCCGTCGAGCCCGCCGCTCCAACGTCCTGGTCCACGTACAGACCTGCGCCGATGATGGGCGAGTCTCCTACCCTGCCGGCGATCTTCCAGGCCAGCCCGCTGGTGGTCGTCACCCCCGACATTTCGCCTTTCTGGTTCAACGCCAGACAGTTGATCGTGCCCGCCGGAGGATGCAACGCCACTTGCCGGGCCCACGCCAGAGTGGCTTCATCCGCTCCGGGAAACAGTTGGCGCAGATCCGTGGTGGGCTTGCCCGCCGGTCTGGCGGAGGGAGCGTCCAGGCCGTCGGTCCAATTGTTCTCCCCTCTCCCGTCCCGTAACGACTGCTTCCAAACCAGCCAGGCCAGCCGCGACTTCTCCGTCAGAAGGTTCTCCTCCGGGAATCCAAATGCCTTGGCAAAGCGCAGCGCGCCTTCACCCACCAGCATGATGTGATCGGTCTTCTCCATCACCAGCCTGGCGACTTTCGAGGGGGTCTTGATGTTACGCAGCGCCGCCACGGACCCCGCGCGCCGCGTCGGCCCGTGCATGACGCTGGCATCCAGCTCGACCACGCCATCCTCGTTGGGCAGTCCGCCGAAACCCACGGAGTTGTCCTCGGGATCTTCTTCATTGATGTTGACGCCGGCGATCACGGCGTCCAGCGTGTCCGCGCCGGCGTTCAGCAGCTCCATGGCCCGGTTGCAGGCCCTCAGCCCGTTGGCGCTGGAGACGGCGATGTTGCGGGACGGCGAGGTCTGGGCGCTGGACACGGCCAACGCTGACGGGACCAGCACCAAATCCCTGCGTGTGAGCATTGTGAGTCCTCCTGCTAGACTATCTGCTGATGAACAGGCGTCGTGCAGCCCTGCTTCTGATCGCCCCATTCTCGTCCCTGGCGCAGCAGGAGCGCAAGCAGCCCGCGATGCTGGTCGAGGTCGTGGAGGCCAAGTCGGAGCGCACCCAGGGCAAGATCGTGCTGGATGGGGTGATCCGGAACACTGGCACCCGGTCTCTGTCCAAGCTGGTTCTCCTGTTTGACCTCCTGGACGCCGACCGGAAAACGATATCCCGCCGCCGGGGCTCGATAGATCAGGCCCGGTTCGAGCCGGGCGACGAGTCTGAATTCCACTTCTTCGTTGCCGACCATGCGCGGGCCGTGGAATGCAGCATCCATGCCGAGCACGCCGGCGGGATTGAGGTCGACGTCCTTAAGCCCGGACCTTATCCCATCAATTAGAATGGGAACTCCCCATGCAAGAGCGAATCTCTCCGGCCCGAAGACTGGCAGGCACCGTCCGGCTGCCCGGTGACAAGTCCATCTCGCACCGCTACGCGCATGCTGGCGGCCGTCGCCGAAGGGACCAGCCGCATCCGTAACTACTGCCACCGGAGCCGATTGCCGTTCCACGCTTTCTTGCCTGACGCTCCTTGGGCGCCGGGATCGCCTCTGAAGGCAGCGAAATCGTCATCCAAGGCCGCGGGCTGGACGGACTGCGCGAACCCGGCGCGGTTCTGGACGCGGGAAATTCCGGCTCGACCATTCGCATGCTCTCCGGCATCCTGGCCGGGCAGTCCTTCACTAGCCGGATCTCCGGGGATGCGTCCCTCTCCCGCCGGCCGATGGACCGGATCATGCTGCCGCTGCGCCAGATGGGCGCCCGGATCGAGGCGCGGGACGGGCGCTTCCCTCCCCTGGAAATCCATGGCGGCACGCTGCGGTCCATGGATTACACCCTGCCGGTGCCCAGCGCGCAGGTTAAGACTTGCGTCCTGTTGGCCGGTCTGTACGCTTCGGGCACGACCACGGTGCGAGAACCTGTCGCCACCCGAGACCACACCGAGATTGCGCTGCGCGAGTTTGGCGCGCACGTCGAGAGGACTGGCGAAGGTGTCGCCGTCCAGGGCCGTCCCAGGCTGGAGGGGCGAGATCTCACTGTGCCCAGCGACCTGTCGTCCGCGGCATTCTTCATCGTGGCCGCGCTGCTCGTCCCGGGTTCGAAACTGCTGATCCCGGGCGTGGGGTTGAATCCGACCCGTTCCGGACTGCTGGATTTCCTGGTCTCCATGGGCGCCAGTGTGCGCGTTGAGAACCTGACGGCGCGCCACGGCGAAATGGTGGGCGACATCCTGGTCGAAGCTCTCCCGCTGCGGGGTGGCGTGATCGAGAAGGGCTATGACCGCGGCACTGATCGACGAGATCCCCGTGTTGGCGGTGCTGGGCGCGGCCAGCCGGGACGGCTTGCGCGTGCGCGACGCCCGCGAGCTGCGGGTCAAGGAAACAGACCGCATCGCCACGGTGGCGGAGAATCTGCAGCGTATGGGCGTCACCGTGGAGGTGTCCGAGGACGGCTTCTTCGGTCCCCGGCGGCCAGAGCTTTCAGCCCGCCGGCCTGGACTCGTTCGGCGACCACCGCATCGCCATGGCCTTTGCCGTGGCCGCCCTCCGCGCCGCCGGCGAATGCTCGATCGACGGGATCCGAAGCGGCCTCTGTCTCCTTCCCGGAGTTTTACGCAACCCTGCGTCAACTGTCTGAGTGACTCAGCGAGCCTGGCTGGGGGAACCGCAGGTCAGTGGAATACCGGGGATGTTGCCTGCCGGTAGACTCAAAATAGTACTTTCGGTTGCACTACTGAGTCCTATTCCTGTGATATGATTGCAGCCATCCAAGAGTCTGAAACGAAGATTCTTGGATAAGAGGAAAGGAGACATTAGTGAAGAAGATCGGTGTGCTACTCTTCTGTGTCACGTTTTGCCTTTGCCTAAAGGCTCAAGTGTCCCTGGGGCCGACTGTCAGCACGTTTGGTGTTCTGGCCGGCTCCACGGTTACCAACAGCGGTCCTACGACGGTTGTCGGCAATCTCGGGGTGTCCCCCGGTACTGCGATCATTGGAATTACTGGAATCGCGCCCGGAGGACCTGGAACGGTGACCGGAACGATACACTCAGCCGATGCTTTCGCGGGACAGGCGCAAACTGAATTGACCGCCGCATATAACACCGCCGCTGGGTTGCCATCGAATGGTCTCAATCCCCCGGATTTGGGCGGGACCACGGTTACGCCTGGCGTATATACTTCCCCGTCCACGCTCGGGATCACTGGGACTGTTACGCTCGACGGTCAGAATAGCCCGAATCCTGTCTTTGTCTTCCAAGTCGGCAGCGGTCTGACAACCGCAACCGGCAGTAATGTGCTCCTTATAAACAACGCGACGGCTGCCAATGTCTATTGGCAGGTCGGGAGTTCAGCGACTCTGGGAACCTCATCCACCATGGCTGGGAATATCATGGCTCAGGCATCCGTCTCGTTGGACACGGGTGCGACCCTGAACGGCAGGGCATTGGCCCGGACTGGCGCCGTCACCCTGCTGAGCAACTCGATTGTCACCCCTGCGGGCCCGGGTCCGGCGCCCATACCCGCTCCGTCTTCTCTGGTCCTGGTGGCGATTGCGCTGGTTTGCGCCGCGCTTTACCTGACCCGAAAACAGTTGCTCCGGCCGTTCCTTAGGAACTGACCGGCACCGGCACAGTTTAGTCCTGGCGGCGAGCTGGGGACTTGCCATGACTCGGACACGACAGGCTGTTGTCGCCCTAACCGCCGGAGCCCTGGTGTTGTGCTATGCCTCAGTGCTTCGAGGCATGTTCGACCAGTGGGCTACCGACGAAGACATGTCGCATGGCTTCGTTGTGCCTCTCGTAATTCTTTGGATCGTGTGGAGGGAGCGCGAGCGCTGGCAAACGCTTCCGTTGGAACCGAGTTGGTGGGGCCTTGCGGTTTTGGCGGCCGGCGCCGGCATGCAGATCATATCTGCGTTTGGCGGGGTCTTTTCGCCGGCTCGGTGGCGTTTCTCGTATCAGTTGCCGGCGCGGTGCTGTACCTGGGTGGTTTCTCCTTCCTGCGCGTGTGGGCTTTTCCGTTTCTGTTGTCCCTCTTCATGCTGCCCAAGCTGGCGATCGTCTATGGCCAGGTGACGCTTCCGCTGCAAATGCTTGCCAGCCGCATCGCCGCGGACATGTTGGGGATTGTCGGGGTCGCGGTAGTCCGGGAAGGCAACATCCTGGACGTGGCCGGGCATCGCGTCTCCGTGCAGGAAGCCTGCAACGGCATCCGCTACCTGCTTTCGCTGGGCTTCGTTGCCGTCGTATATGCCTACCTTTTCGATTCAAAACCCTGGATGCGGTTCGCCCTTCTGGCCGTGGTCGTGCCCATCGCCATCATCGCCAATGCGCTGCGAGTGGCGGTCTCCGGCCTCGTGCCCGCGCTGGACGCCGGTACCCCTCATGCCATCGCCGGCGGCCTCGTCTTCGTATTGTGCCTGGTGACGCTGGTTCTGATGCGCCGCTTGTTCCGCACCGTATATGCCCGTTACCATGCTTGAGCGCAGACTGATGCTGGCGCCGTTGTTCCTGGTCGCGCAGTTCGCGCTGATTCATTGGGCTGCGGCCGGGGAACGTCTGCCGGCGCCGCCCGATCTTTCGCGTTTTCCTGCCGAGTTCGGCGAGTGGAAGCAAATCGGAGAGGACCCGATCGCGGCCGGCATTGCCGACGAAATCGGGGCCGACCGGTTGCTGAGCCGGTTTTATGTCCATCGGCCGGCGGGCCCGCTCGGGAGTTTGTTGATCGCCTGGTACCAGTCGCAGCGCGCGGGAAACAGCCAGCCGCACTCGCCCCGGATGTGCTTACCTGGATCGGGATGGATGCCCGTGGTGACCGGCGAGGTTACGCTCGATACCCCGGCTGGCGCCATCACCGTCAACCGCTATCTGGTCGCCAAGGGCAGCGAACGCGCCGTGGTTCTGTTCTGGTATCAGAGGCCCCGGCGTGTGGTTGCAGGCGAGTGGGCGGCTAAATTCTGGCTGGTTGCGGATTCCCTCCGGGACAAGCGCACCGATACCAGTCTGGTGCGTATAGTCGTGCGGGAAACTGCCGGCGACAACGGCGCGGCGATGGCTGCGGCCACCTCATTGGCGCGCAGTGTCTACCCGTTGCTTCGGGAACACCTGCCGCGCTGATCCCGCCGGTGCCAATGGCGAAGACCCACCTCCCGTCCGGGTAGAATAAGTCCATGAGCGGCGTTGAAGCGGCCCAGATCCCCCTGGCCATGTTGACCGTGTTCGGGTCCGCCAAGCTCATGGCGGAGGTCTTCGAGCGTCTCCGCCAGCCCGCCATCGTGGGGGAGATCCTGGCGGGCGTGCTGATCGGCCCCAGCGTGCTGGGCTGGATGGCCCCCAACGACCTGCTGTCGGCGCTCGCCGATCTGGGCGTGATGTTCCTCCTGTTTCGCGTGGGCCTGGAGGTCAAAGCCGGCGAACTGCTCAAGGTGGGAGGCACGGCAACCCTGGTGGCCGTACTGGGGGTCATCGCTCCCTTTCTTCTCGGCTGGGGAATCCTGCTGGCTTGGGGCGAGCCGCAGGTTGAGGCCATCTTCGTCGGCGCGGCCATGGTGGCCACCAGCGTCGGAATCACCGCGCAGGTGCTGGCTTCCAAGGGACTGCTGCAGGAGCGCGCCAGCAAGATCATCCTGGCCGCGGCGGTCATTGACGATGTTCTGGGACTGCTGGTGCTGGCGCTGGTCAGCAGCCTGGCCAAGGGAAGAGTAGCTGTGCTGGAACTCGCCACCACGGCGGTTGTGGCGCTTGGCTTCACCGTCCTGGTCGCCAAGTGGGGGACGAGGACGATGGGACGGATCGTCCCGCGCGTGGAAGGGAAGTTGCGCGTCGCCGAGGGGCAGTTCGCCTTCGCCATGGTCCTGCTGTTCGCCTTGTCCGTGCTGGCGGTGTACGCCGGGGTCGCGGCCATCATCGGGGCCTTTCTGGCGGGAATGGCGCTGGCCGAAAGCGTCGGGCAGCGGGTTCACGACCTGGCCCACGGTGTCACCGAATTGCTCGTGCCGTTCTTCCTGGCGGGGATCGGGCTGCACTTCAACCTCAAGGCTGTTCGCGGATCCGTCCACCCTGGTGCTGGCCCTGGTCATTCTGGTCGCGGCGATCGTTCTCCAAGTTCGTGGGCTGTGGCGCGGGAGCGCTCGGGCTGGGGATGCGCGATGCCACCCGCATCGGGTTCGGCATGGTGCCCCGCGGAGAAGTCGGCATGGTTGTCGCTCAGATCGGACTTTCCCTGGGAGTTATTTCACAGCACATCTACGGCGTGGTTGTCTTCATGGCCGTCGCCACAACTTTGGTGGCGCCGCCTCTGCTCAACCTCTCTTTCCGCGATCTGATGAAGCCCGGCACGGAAGAAGAAGTTTTTCACATTGGTTAGACGCCCTCGCCGTGAGGCGCAGGCTACCCGGTTTTCCCTCCCGCCCTACCCCCTGGACAGGATAGTCCCGGCAGTGCCCGTCCTTACCCTGGTGTGAGGAGGTGGCGCATGTCGGATTTCTTCCAGACCGGAGTCGTGACGACCCTTCACCGGCTGAAGCCCAACAGCCTCGATCGTCTTGAAGGCGACCTGGAGAGGTTCTCGCAAGTCGCGGCCCATTGGGCTGGTGCTCCCGGCGTTGTATTCCGAATTCGAGACGCCCGCCATGCAGCACATCGTCAACGAGCTCAGGAAAGTCCGGTACCTCCAGCGCATCGTCGTCGCCGTGGGCCGGGCCACGCGGGAGCAGTTTGACCGGGCGCGCTCCTTCTTCAAAGACTTCTACACCCCGGTCACGTTCATCTGGGTCGATGGCGAGCGCATCCAGGGCCTGCTCAGGATGCTGGAGCAGAAGGCGCTGCCGGCCGGGACCGACGGCAAGGGCCGGTCCTGCTGGCTGGCCTACGGGGCCATCCTGGCGGCACGTGAGTGCGACGTCATCGCTCTGCACGATTGCGACATCGTCAACTACGAACGGCAGTTGCTGGCCCGGCTCTGCTACCCGGTCGCGCACCCTAACCTGGGATTCGAGTTCTGCAAGGGTTACTACTCCCGGGTCACCGACCGCATGCACGGACGGGTGACCCGCCTGTTCGTGACGCCGCTGGTCCGGGCGCTGGAGAGTTTGGCGCCGGCGGCGCCCTTCCTCGAGTTTCTGGACAGCTTCCGCTATCCGCTGGCCGGCGAATTCGCCATGGACGTCAACCTGGCGCGAGTGAACCGGATTCCTGGCGACTGGGGCCTCGAAGTCGGGGTCCTCGCGGAGGTGTACCGCAACTGCGCGGTCTCCAGAATCTGCCAGGTGGACCTGGCCGACACACTACGAGCACAAGCATCAGGCCCTGTCCGAGCGAGGATGCCTCCAAGGGTCTGCGGCGCATGGCGACCGACATCGCCAAGTCCCTGTTTCGCACCATGGCCTCGGAGGGGTTGGTGTTCACGCGCGGACCACTTCCGCAGCCTGGAAGTCCGCTACGTCCGCATGGCGCAGGACACCATCGCCCGCTACTATGCCGATGCCATGCTGAACGGCCTGAAGTTCGACCGCCACGGCGAAGAGACCGCCGTCGCCACCTTCGCCAGGTGCTTGCGGCAGGCGGCCGCGGATTTCGTCGAGGACCCGCTGGGACTGCCGCTGATCCCCAACTGGAACCGGGTCCTCGCCGCCGTTCCCGAGTTCTTCGAGCTGCTGCAGGATGCCGTGGAGAGAGATAACCGGCAGGCCGGCAGCCCGCGTCGCATAACTACTGGCATGGCCGCTTCCAGTCTTCCCGGCGAGGCTCTGCGCGCCTGCCGAAACGATCCGGCAGGCGGATATCGTCATCGGCATCCCGAGCTTCAACAATCAGCGAACCGTCGGCCATGTCGCGCAGGCCGCCTGCGCCGGGCTGGCGAAGTACTTTCCTCACTCACCGGAGCGTGATCATCAACTCCGACGGAGGGTCCACCGACGGCACGGCCGAAGCAGTGCTGTCCGCGCGGCTGGAGGATGCCCACCTGCTGTTGGTTTCGACGCCGCTCTCCGCCGTGCACCGGCTTTCGTTCCCCTACCATGGCATCCCGGGCAAGGGCAGCGCGTTTCGCCTGATCTTTCAAATGGCGGCCCGGCTTCAGGCCAAGGCCTGCGCCGTGGTGGATTCCGACCTGCGGTCCATTACGCCCGAATGGTTCGATCTCTTGCTCCGGCCCATTCTCATGGCCGATTTCGATTTTGTGGCGCCCTACTACCATCGCCATAAGTACGACGGAACCATCACCAACAGCATCGTCTACCCGCTGACGCGGTCGCTGTACGGCCTGCGGGTCCGCCAGCCGATCGGCGGCGAGTTCGGTATCTCCAGAAGGCTCGTGGCGCGCTACCTCGAGCGGGACGACTGGGAAACCGACGTGGCCCGCTACGGCATCGACATCTGGATGACCACCATCGCCATCGCCGAAGGCTATCGCGTGTGCCAAAGTTTCCTGGGCGCCAAACTGCACGACGCCAAGGACCCCGGAGCGGATCTGAGCGCCATGCTGCACCAGGTGGTGGGCAGCGTCTTTCGTCTTGATGCAGGAGTACCGGGATGTCTGGATGAAGTGCTCCGAAAGCCGGCCGGTCGACCTGTTCGGTTTCCGTTTCGATGTGGGGCTGGATCCCATCGAAGTCAACCTGGAGCGGATGCTGGCAGTCTTTTCACCGGGGCTGCGAGGACCTCTGCGAGGTGTGGGCACTGGCCCTGGCCCCCGACACCTACGAGGCGGTCCGGGCACTCGGCCGCCACGCCGTCAGCCAGGCTTCCTCGTTCCACATGGATGACGACCTTTGGACCAGAGTTGTGCTGGATTTCGCCTGCGCACACCGGCGACACCAGGTCGCCCGAAGTCACTTATTGAGATCGTTGACGCCCCTGTACCTCGCCAGGGTGGCTTCATTTGTCAATGAAACCCGGAGTCTGGTTTCGACGGAGGTCGAAGACCGAATCGAACGGCTGTGCCGCCGTTTCGAGAGCGAGAAACCCTATTTGATGTCCCGCTGGGAAGCGCGGAGCGGCGGCGAGCCTGACGGCCGGCCGGCGCCGGAATCACGCGAGGCCCGGGGAACGGGAGTGGAGGTGAAGCCATGATGGAGACCATGCGGGAAGTCCTGGAGGCTGTCCTGGACCGCCTCCGGGGTCAGGTGACCACCTACCTGCCATCGCTGCTGGCGGCCCTGATCATATTGCTGGGCGCCTACCTCGCGGCGCTGGCCGCGCGTTGGGTGTTGAACCGGATCTTCAAGGGCGCCGCCGCGGACAGATTCCTGCGGCGCAGCGGCCTGGCTTTCATGATCGATGGCTCCGGCCGGCTGCGGGCCACCCGGCTGGCGGCGGAAACGGCCTATTGGCTGATCCTCCTGGCGGGCTTTCTGACGGGCCTGAGCGTGTTCAACACCAACCTTACGACGCAGATGACTCAGACCTTCGTCCTGCTGCTTCCGCGGCTGGCGGTGGCGGGCCTGATCCTGCTGGCCGGCATCTGGCTCGGCCAGTATCTGGGACGGAGCGCGCTGGTGTGGGCCGTGAATGAAAGCTTGCCGCACCCCCGCAGAATCGCCGGCGCCGTCCGGCTCCTGATCGTCTTTGTCGCCGCCGTCGCCGCGGCCGACTACCTCGACTTCGCGCAGAAGCGTCTTTCTGGCGGCGTTCATCATCCTCATGGGCGGCGTGGCGCTGACGGTCAGCCTGGCGCTCGGCCTGGGCGGACGCGACGCCGTCAGACGCTATTTTGAGGAGAGAAAGTCGCGGGACGAGGAATCCGCCGGCCGCTCGCTCTGGAACCATCTCTAGACCAACCCCGTGGAGCACAGAATGAGGTTGACGGCAAACCAGCGCATGAGACCCCGCATCTGGCCGATTCTGTTCTTCGGGTTCGGGAGCATGGTGGTTCTGATCGGACTGGCCGGACTCGGGGCCGCCCGCAGAGCCAACCAGATCTACACCGAAATGGCCAGCATCTATGAGTCGCACCGGGCCACCACGCAAGTCCTCAGCGACATTCGTTCCGGAGTGAACCTGTCTGGGATCTTTGTCAGAGACTATCTGCTCGATCCGTCGCAACTGACCGCCCCGCTGCACCGCCAGCGGCTGGTTGAGATTCGGACGGCCATGGCCAAGGAGATCGAGGATCTCGAGCGCCACCTCGGCTCGGAGCAGGCGGGCGCGCTCGCCCGGCTTCGCCGCGAACTCGATGGGTACTGGGACTCCCTGGATCCACTCTTCGAGTGGACTCCCCAGCAGAAGATGGCCTTGAGCAGCCTCTTCCTCCGGCAACAAGTGCTGCCCAGACGGGACGCGGCGCTGGAAATTGCGCGCGGAATTCGCGACATCAACGACGCCAACTTCCAGATTCAACAGCGGCGGCTGGAGCGCGGCCAGGCGGACTTCAGGCGGTATCTTTCCTGGATGCTGGGCATCGCCCTTTCCCTGGGGCTGGTGGTAGCGGCGATCAGCGTTTACAGAATTTCCCGGCTGGAGCGGGAAAGCCGGCAACACCAGAAGAGAACCGAGCAGGCCGAACGGGAATTGCGCCGGCTCTCGCAGGAACTCGTGCGCGCGCAGGAGGCCGAGCGAAGGTCGATCTCCCGCGAGCTTCATGACGAGGTCGGACAGAAGCTGACGGCCCTGCGCATGGAACTGGCGGGCCTGGGAGACATGCGCGCTACACCCGGCGACGAGTTTCGACACAAGCTCGAGGAGACCAAGCAACTGACGGAACAGACCCTCATGTCCGTGCGGGACATGGCCATGGGACTGCGCCCCTCGATGCTGGACGACCTCGGGACTCGGGCCGGCGCTGGAGTGGCAAGGCGCGCGAGTTCTCGCGGCGCAGCGGCATCCCCGTGGACGTGCAGATCGACGGCGCCGTCGATGAGCTTCCCGAGGCCCACCGCACCTGCGTCTTCCGCATCGTCCAGGAGGCGCTGACCAACTGCGCCCGGCACGCCCACGCCAAGACCATCCGCATCGCGGTTCACGGTCGCCAGGACGCGGTGTTCCTCAGCGTGCAGGACGACGGCGTGGGGATTGCGGCATCGCGAGGGGCGCGGCCGCGGACTGGGCCTGATCGGCATCGAGGAGCGGGCGGGAGAACTGGGCGGCAGCGTGAGATCGTCTCGCAGCCGCATAAGGGCACGACGCTGCGAGTCGAGATCCCCTTGCGCGAGGAGGTGGCCACGTGAGCAACGTTCGAGTTCTGCTGGCCGACGATCACGGCATTGTGCGCCGGGGGCTTCACTACCTGCTGGAGCGTTCGCCCGGATTCGAGGTGGTCGGGGAGGCCGCCGACGGGCGTGAAGCCGTCAAACTGGCCGCCGAGCTGCACCCCGACGTCGTCATCATGGACATCGCCATGCCCAATCTGAATGGCATCGACGCCACCGCGCAAATCGTCAGAAAGCACCCCGAGACGGGGGTGATCATCCTCAGCATGCACTCCGACGAGTCCTACCTGGTCCGCGCTCTTTCGGCGGGCGCCAGGGGCTACCTGCTGAAAGACTCCGCCGAGGCCGATCTGATGCGCGCCGTGCAGGCCGTCTCCCAGGGCCGGCCGTTCTTCAGCCCCGCCATCGCCGAGACGCTGCTCGAGGATTACGTGCGGCGTCTTCAACAGCGGAACCTGAAGGATTCCTACGACCTGCTCACGGACCGCGAGAAGGAGGTTCTGCAACTGCTGGCCGAAGGCAAATCCAACAAGGAAGTGGCGGCCCTGCTCGATCTTAGCCTCTACACCGTGGAGACGCACCGCGCCAACCTGATGCAGAAGCTGAATCTGCACAACACGGCGGAGATCGTCCTCTACGCCGTGCGCAAGAAGATCATCTCCTGATCCCTGGCGTGGTATACTCGTGCGGCCCCTGAAGGGCGCAGGAGAATCGCGGATAACAAGGAGGTAGAATCGTGCAGCCCACCGATAGGCGCACCTTCCTCAAAAGCGCTGCCCTGGCCGCCGCGCCGGCAGTCCGCACATCTTTTGGACAACCTAGCCCCAACGATCGCATGAATGTGGCCGTCGTGGGCTTCCACGGCCGCGGAGCCGCGCATTAACGGAATTACGCCGCGCATACCCAACGTGCGGATCGCCGCTCTGTGCGACGTTGACGAGCGGCTCTTCCCCGAGCGCTCGCCACGGTCGAAAAGCTCGGCGGCTACCGGCCCGAGACCGTCAGTCGACTTCCGCCGGCTGCTCGAGCGCAAGGACATCGACGCCGTCTCCATCGCCACGCCCGACTATTGGCACGCGCTCATGACCATCTGGGCCTGCCAGGCGGGTAAGGACGTCTATGTCGAGAAACCCGTCTCGTTCACGGTCGTCGAAGGCCGCCGAATGGTGGAGGCGGCGCGCAAGTACAAGCGGATCGTCCAGGCCGGGCATGAACCTGCGCAGCGACGGCAGAGTCCGCGGAGCCGTGCATTGCTTCACGAAGGCAAGATGGGCAAGGTCTACCGCGCCAAAGTGCGATATCACCAAACCGCGCGCCAGCATCGGGCAAGGTAAAGGAGTCGTCCATTCCGCAGGGCGTCAACTGGGATCTCTATCCTCGGGCCGAGCCCCTACCAGCCTTTCACCCTGAACCGATTCCACTACGGCTGGCACTTCTTCTGGGACACGTCAACCACACGACGTGGGAAATACCGGCGTCCATAATCTCGACCTGGCGCGTTGGGGCATGAGCAAGCGGGTCCACCCCGTGAAGATCCACTCCACGGGCGGCTATTACGTTTGGGACTCCGATCAGGAGACGCCCAATTTTCAGACCGGCCACCCTCGAATACGACGACGGCACCATCATCGATTTCGAGATCAACAATCTCTACGCCCCGCCGGCGGAGGCGTGGAATGTCTTCTACACCACCGAAGGCTATCTCGCCTCGGGCCGCGAATGGAAGCCGTCAAGCGGCAACTTCACGCCAAGAGTGCCGGCGACGTCACGCCCCGTCGGCATTTCCGAGCGCGCCACCAACGCCAGTTTTCCATCCGCCTCCTACACGCCCGGGCCCGCCGATTGTGCCCGAGAAAGCCGTTAGCCATTTCGAGAACTTCATCGACTGCGTGCGCTCCACGAAAAGTGGAGAACCTGTATTGCGACATCCTGGATGGACACATGTCGGCGAGCATCTGCCACCTGGCGAACATTTCTTTCCGTACCGGCCGGAAGATCGTGTTCGACCCGGACAAAGAGACCATCATCGGCGACCCCGAGGCGAATGCGCGGCTCACCCGCGCTTACCGGGCGCCTTACACGATGCCCGACAAAGTTTAAGGAGCTGAGACCTATGAATCTACGTTGTTTTCTGCTGATTCTCGTTGTCGTTAGCCTCATTGCGGTGTTCCCGCTGGCCGGGCAGGTGAAGATTACGCAACTCGCGGACCGCATCTCGGTGAACATTGACGGAAAGCCCTACACCGATTTCTTCCTGGCGCCCGGCGGCAACAAGCCTTACGTTTGGCCGCTGTCGACCGCCGCGGGAATCCTCGTCACCCGCCGCTTTCCCATGGAGAAAGTCGAGGGAGAACAGACTGACCACCCCCACCACCGGGGGTTGTTCTTTTCCCACGGGGAGGTTAACGGCATCAACTTCTGGGCCACCGAAACCATCCTCGAAGAATCCGAAAGACGGCCAGATGGTGCTGAAGAAGGTGCTGGAGGCCAAGAGCGGCGCGAAGTCCGGGACGATCAAGGCCGTTTTTGATGCCCATGAACAGGGCGGCACGCTCCTTATGACCGAAACGCGGACCATCACCTTCTATTCCGATCCCGAGTTGCGCATCATCGACTACGAGATCGAGATTCGTGCCTTTGAACCGTTACATTCGGGGACACGAAGGAAGGCACCTTTGGTATTCGCCTGGCTACCCCTCTCGCGGGAACGCACCGGCAAGATGGTGAATGCGGAGGGACAGGAAACCGAGAAGAACGTGTGGGGCAAACGTTCTCCGTGGGTCGACTACTTCGGGCAGATGGACGGCAAGACCGTGGGCGTCGCCATCATGGACCACCCGTCGAATCCCCGGCATCCGACCTACTGGCATTCGCGGGACTACGGCCTGTTCGCCGCGAATCCTTTCGGCATGCGGGACTTTACGGGCGACAAGACCAAGGACGGCAATATGAAGTCGAGAAGGGACAGGGCTGCGCTTCCGCTATCGCGTGGTGATTCACCCCGGAGATACCCAACAGCGCTAACATCGAGGCGCTCTACAAAAAGTACGCAGCACAGAAGTAATCGCCCTGGGCTAACGCCGCGGGGCAACGTAGCCCCATAGGTAGATCACAGCCACAACTATCAAGATTACGGCGAGTATCGCCTTAAGCCATCTGGCCGGGAAGAATCGCTGTGTCCGGGCGCCCAGGTAAATTCCCAGAAGGCCCCCGGCCCCGAACAGCGAACCGAGCAGCCAGTCCGGCGCCACCTGCAATCCTTTGCTGCGATAGATCGGCGCGATGATTTCGCTGAACGCCACGCCTACCACGGAAGTCAGAAAGGTGCCCATCAGGGTGGCCCCTGCAATCGTATGCACCGGCAACCCGAGGATCACCACGAAGTACGGCGCCAGCAGCGCGCCACCCCCGATACCGTAGATTCCGCCTACCACGCCAACCGCCAGCGAGAGAAAGAAGATGCCCGGCGTGCCGCACTCATAGCGGCCGCCCCGAAAAGAAAAGACCAGGCGCCGGGTGTTGCATTCCAGAGTCTGGACACGCCAGTCCCCCGGCTGAGCCTGCGGTGGGGCGCTCGTTGCGGGCTTGCGCGCCTCCAGCAGCATGCGGACACCGACGTACAACAGGACGCCCCCAACAAAAGCCTTGAAAGCCCTGGGATCGGGCAGCCAGTTCACACGGACCAGCAGGCCGATCACAACGCCGGGCGCCGTGCCCGCCACCACGGTCCATGTCAACGGCGGGATCATCCGGCCCTCGCGGGCATAGCGGTAGATTCCGCCGGGTATCGCAATGATGTTATAGACCAGGTTGGTGGGACTGACTGCTGGGCTGGTGAAACCAAGCACGCTCATCTGAAAGGGCAACAGCAGAACAGCCCCGGAGACCCCTCCTAGCGACGAGAAGTAGGACACCACGAAGGCCACCAGCGGCGGGAGCCAGAGCGGGCATTCGACGCCGGACACCGGAAAGCTCATGTTCAGAAACACCTTCATTGAGAGTAAGTGATCTCATCCCCTCCGGTTGAGGAGATTCGTGCGGATCCGCTCCCGGGCCTCATCCAATTGCTCGGGGGTCGCCCCCAGTTGACGAAGGATGCTGTCCGCAATCGCCAGGGCGACTTCGCCCTCACCCGAGAAGACCTCGGACGCGCCGGCCCGGCGCAGCATCTCCGTTTCCAGGAGGTAGTCGGCTCGCGCAACCACGTGGATGCCGGGATTGAGTTCGCGGGCTACCCTCACTGCTTCGGTAGCCGCTGCCGTACCGGACGAGCTCAGAATCAAGCTTGCCGCGCGGGCAATGCCGGCCTGCTCCAGCACCTCTTTCTGGTTCGCGTCGCCGTACACGGCCGCGTGGCCTTCGCTGCGGAGCTTGCGGTAGGTGTCGATATTCATCTCGATCACCGTAGGCTCGATTCCGCGTTGCCGCAGGATGCGGCACACCATTTTCCCGATCGGTCCATATCCCACAATCACGGCGCGATGGGCGGGGTTGCTCTCCAGCCCGTACTCCACCGAGGAGTCAAGTTCGCGGACCGCATTTCTATTTAGCGCCCGCCACAGCCAAGGGTGCCGTGCCAGGAAGCGCTCCTGTGGACCCGTCCACCGATAGATCACGGGATTCAGCATGATGGAGATGATGGCGACCGCCACTACCGGGTTCATGGCCACGTCCGGCAGTGCGCCGACCTGCCGTCCGAGAGTCGCCAGCAGGAATGAAAACTCACCAACTTGCGCCAGTGCGAGTGCGACTCCGAGCCCGATCCTCGAACTGTATCCGAGCACCGCAACGATGACGATGGCCGCGAGCGGCTTGCCGATTATGACGATCGCCAGTGTTACCGCGATCAGCCCAGGGGACTCCAGAGCCTGGCGCGGGTCAAACAGCATTCCCACGGAGAGAAAAAACATCACGGCAAACGCATCTCGCAGCGGCAACGCCTCGGCCCCCGCCCGTGCGCTGAATTCCGATTGTCCTACCACCATGCCTGCCAGGAACGCGCCCAGGGCCATCGAAACGTCAAACAGATAAGCGGAACCCACGGCGATCCCGAGCGCGACTGCCAGCACGCTGAGGGTGAACAGCTCGCGCGAATGCGTGTCAGCCACCTTGTTCAAGAGCCAGGGGATGAGGCGATTGCCCGCGAAGAGGGTGAATCCGATGAAGACCGCCAGCTTGACGGCGGCAATCCCTACGGCCATCGGCAGGCCACGCGATCCCGGGCCGGCCGGCGCGCTGAATATGACCGGGAGGAGCACCAGCACGAAAACCGTAAAGATGTCCTCCATCACCAGCCAGCCAACGGCTATCCGCCCGGTTGGACTCTGAAGCTCCCCATTGTCGGAAAGCACGCGGACCAGGACGACGGTGCTCGCGACCGACAGCGCCAGGCCGAAAACGACGCCCTGTGACCAACTCCAGCCGAAGGCGTGAAACGCCACCGCACCCAGCGCTGTTGCCGCGGCACTCTGCGCCAGAGCGCCCGCCACCGCGATTCTTCGCACGGCCAGCAAGTCCTTCAGGTGGAAATGCAGGCCGACGCCAAACATCAGGAGAATCACGCCGACTTCAGCCAACTGCTCTGCCATGTGCCTGTCGGCGACGAAGCCCGGCGTATGGGGACCAACCAGAACTCCCGCGAGCAGGTATCCGACAATGGGCGACCACCCCAGGCGGTGCGTCAGATACCCAAGCGCCAACGCCCCGATGAGACCGCCCGCCAGCGTTACTATGAGGTTTAGGTTCGGCATGCTTGCGGGGAATACAGACATCCCCCGGCCAGAATATCACCGGCTGGCGGTTCCACGGTCCCCTATCCGCGAGGTTGATTCCGGAGGTCGCGCTCCGATATAGTTTAGAGTTGGGTCCCGGCATGGCGTGACCCGTCTGTTTTCCCTTTTTTCCTAGGAGGCTTATTCCGATGTGTACGAACTCAAGCAGGTTCGCCCGCCCAGTGTGCGCGATCCTGGTTCTGTTGTCTGTTCTCATGCTGGCGGCGCCCCTGATGGCTCAAGCCGAGCACCACGGCGGCGGCGAAGCGAACCTGGTTCTGCCCGACCTGAATCAGGCGACCTTTCTCGGCGGCATCGGCGGCCGCACGCTGCTCATGGCCGGCCTGCTCGTCAGCGCGCTCGGCCTCGTGTTCGGGCTGGTGATCTTCACCCGCCTGAAGAACATGCCCGTGCACTCGGCGATGCTCGAAGTTTCCGAGCTGATCTACGAAACCTGCAAGACCTACCTGCTGACGCAGGGCAAGTTCCTGCTGCTGCTGGAGTGCTTCATCGGCGTCATCATCATCTTCTACTACGGGTTCCTGCAGGGCTTCGACGCCTTCAGGGTGGCGATCATCCTGCTGTTCAGCCTGATCGGCATCTCGGGCAGCTACCTGGTGGCGGCCTTCGGCATGCGCGTGAACACGTTCGCCAACTCGCGCACGGCCTTCGCCAGCCTGCCCGGCAAGCCGTACCCCTGCTATGACATTCCGCTGCAGGCCGGCATGAGCATCGGCATGCTGCTGATCTCGGTCGAACTGCTGATCATGCTGTTCATCCTGCTGTTCATCCCCGGCAACCTGGCCGGCCCGTGCTTCATCGGCTTCGCCATCGGCGAATCGCTGGGCGCGGCGGCGCTGCGCGTGGCGGGCGGCATCTTCACCAAGATCGCCGACATCGGCAGCGACCTGATGAAGATCGTCTTCAAGATCAAGGAAGACGACGCGCGCAACCCGGGCGTCATCGCCGACTGCACGGGCGACAACGCGGGCGACTCGGTGGGCCCCTCGGCCGACGGTTTCGAGACCTACGGCGTCACCGGCGTCGCGCTGATCACCTTCATCCTGCTGGCGGTCCACGATCCGCTGGTCCAGGTGCAGTTGCTGGTCTGGATCTTCTCCATGCGCGTGATGATGGTCATCGCCTCGGCGGTCGGCTACTTCGTCAACGGCGCCATCGCCAAGGCCAAGTACGGCAACGCCGACAAGATGAACTTCGAGGCTCCGCTGACCACGCTGGTGTGGCTGACCTCGATGCTCTCGATCGGCCTGACCTACGTCGTCAGCTCGCTGATGATCCCGGACCTCGGCGGCGACACCTCGCTGTGGTGGAAGCTCTCCACCGTCATCAGTTGCGGCACGCTGGCCGGCGCGCTGATCCCCGAGTTCGTGAAGGTCTTCACCTCCACCAATTCGCGGCACGTGCGTGAGATCGTCACCAGTTCCCGCGAAGGCGGCGCGTCGCTGAACATCCTGTCCGGCCTGGTCGCCGGCAACTTCAGCGCCTACTGGCTGGGCTTCGCCATCCTGCTGCTGATGAGCATCGCCTACGGCGTCAGCACCCTGGGCCTGGCGGCTCTGATGGTGGCTCCGGCGGTCTTCGCCTTCGGCCTGGTGGCGTTCGGCTTCCTGGGCATGGGCCCGGTGACCATCGCCGTGGACAGCTACGGCCCGGTGACCGACAACGCCCAGTCCATCTACGAGCTTTCCATGATCGAGGAGCTGCCGAACATCAAGGCGGACATCAAGAAGAACTTCGGCTTCGAGCCGCAGTTCGAAAGCGCCAAGGATAACCTCGAAGAGAACGACGGCGCGGGCAACACGTTCAAGGCGACCTCCAAGCCGGTGCTGATCGGCACCGCCGTGGTGGGCGCCACCACCATGATCTTCGCCACCATCGTGGCGCTGACCAACGGCCTGACCACCAACATCGAGAAGCTCTCGATGCTGCACCCGCCGTTCCTGCTCGGCCTGATCGCCGGCGGCGCGGTCATCTACTGGTTCACCGGCGCCAGCATCCAGGCGGTGACCACGGGCGCCTACCGCGCGGTCGAGTTCATCAAGCGCAACATCAAGCTGGAAGGCCGGCCAAGGCCTCCGTGGCGGACTCCAAGAAGGTGGTCGCCATCTGCACGCAGTACGCGCAGAAGGGCATGTTCAACATCTTCCTGACGGTGTTCTTCTCCACTCTCGCGTTCGCCTTCCGTGGAGCCGTTCTTCTTCATCGGCTACCTGATCTCGATCGCGCTGTTCGGCCTGTTCCAGGCCTTCTTCATGGCCAACGCCGGCGGCGCCTGGGACAACGCCAAGAAGGTCGTCGAGACCGAACTGAAGGCCAAGGGCACCGAACTGCACGCGGCCACCGTGGTCGGCGACACGGTGGGCGATCCCTTCAAGGACACCAGTTCGGTGGCTCTGAACCCGATCATCAAGTTCACGACGCTGTTCGGGTTGCTGGCGGTCGAACTGGCGGTTTCGATCACCGCCAAGCAGGGCGCGATGCTCACCACGTGCTGGCCGGCGTGTTCCTGGCGTTCTCGATGGTCTTCGTCTACCGCAGCTTCTACGGCATGCGGATCGAGGCCGGCAAGTAGAATCCGCTCTTACGGGAGGCTGCGGCGGCGTTGGATCGCTCCCCAGCCTCTCGCTCCCCACAACATCATCGCGGCCAGCGCGATGCTTCCCAAACTGCACTCCAGCGGCCCGCGCGTCTTGCCCACGAGATAGGACAGGCTGGCTCCGGCAAACAACGGCCCGTAGATCAGCATCAGGTGCGCCACATAGACAAACAGAGACTCCCGGCTGACGTCCAGCAGCAGGCTCCGGTCCGGCGCCCGGACAAGACCGTATAACCAGCAGGCCCCCAGAAGCAGCAGCACAATGCCCAGACGCAGCAGGAAGGTCATGGGGTCGGCTTTCCAATTCGCGCTGGCCGCGGGGAGCAGCTTGCCGGTCAGGATCATCACTACCCCCACTCCCGCCAGCCCCAACATGAACCGCCGCTCCTGGCCCGCCCGCCGGGCCGCCAGGAACCACGCGGCGCACAGTGCCCCCGCCAGCATGAAGGCGCTCCAAGGGAAGATCGGAAACAACGACTGCGTCCTGTCGTTCAGATACCCGGCCAAGGGCGTGGGGAGGACCGGACGAAACTCCATGCTGTAGATCAGCGGCGCCAAGCCTGTCAGCGCCACAATCCAGATCGCCAGCCAGGCTTGACGCAGGCGCTCCGAGCGAATCGCGATCAGGCTCACCAGCAGGAAGAGCCAGGTCAGCGCGATGCAGTGCAGCACGTCCACGCGATAGAACCGCAGCCACTCCTCGGCTGAGATTCCGGCGGCCAGCCTGGGAATCCAGTAGGAAGGCAGGTGCATGGCGTAGCCGATGATCCAAACCATGCCAATCCGGCCGAGTTGTTTCCGCAGCGGCTTGCCAAAGGACCGCAACTCGTCTACCCGCTTCTGCGCGGCCACCAGAAAGACGAAGCCCGAGACGAACAGAAACGAGGGCGCCACCAGGCCATTGATGAAGTTCAGAGCCTGGAACCAGCCCGACTGGCGCAAGCTGTTCGCGAGAAACGCGTTGAACACGTGCGTTTCGATCATCACCAGCAGGGCCCACGCGCGCAGCCAGTCCAGAAACAGCAGCCTTGACGCCGGTTTCATTACTTGAATTTCCGGACCGTCACGGCGATCTCTTTGAAGGGCGGAAGGGGCAGATTCACCGTTTGCGCCGGGCGGGAAACATAGAACTCGCCGTGCGCGACCGCCGCTCCGCTCGGGTCCTGGCTCTCCCACTGGTAGGTGCCCGGCTCGATCCGCCACAGCCGGAGCTGGGCGTCCACGGGCTTGTTCTCGAAATTGAAGAAGCGCAGCCGCAGCCCGGTCGCGCTCGCCTCCAGCACCGCCCGCGCAAACTGGGCAGCCGAGGCCGGCCAGGTCACCGCCAGGTCTGAAACGCTTCCCGTGCCGGAGGCTTCTCCGCCGAACAGGTACTTTCTGTATTCCGCATTCAGCCCGTAGAACACGCGGTTCGTGTAGATGACCTCGGAGGTGTACATATCGAAATCGCGCGCCAGTGCCGTCTCGCCTGCCTTGGCTAGCTCGGCCAGGCGTGGCAGCGCGGCGGCGGGGTCGGGACTGGACATGTACTGAAACTGGGCTGGGTCACTCCGAGGGCTGGGCACATAGAAGGGTCGCAGGGCCTCAAGTAGCGGACTCAAGTTTTCACTGGCGCCGGCCGCACTTCCGCGCAGCCCCTCTCCCATCTTCAGGATGCCGGCCGCCGCGGCCGGGCTGCCGAAACCCAGCGCCTGCGGCCCCCACTGCTCAAGCATTTTCACGTCGCCGTCCCAGCCGCCGCCCAGCTCCCCGTTGGGCCGTTGCCTTCTCTCCACCCACCACTCCGTGATCGCCTGCAAACGGGCCGCGAACCGCCGCTGATTGACCGCCCATTCCGGCGCCCCCGGCGGGTCCGGCGTGAGAATCAACGTCCAATAGACTGGCACGGCTTGCCCGCAGAACTCCCCTTGTGGCTTGGGGGCGTCCTGGACATTGCGGCCCGCGCAGAACGAGGAGACCATCTCGCGCACGATCTTATTTTCGGGCGCGAGCTTGAACGCCTGGCGCAGCAATGCAGAGGTGCGCACGAGATTTCGAGGCTCGGGGTTCGCGGCGGCCAGCCAGTATGACGCGCGCGCCTGTCCGATGGCCGCTTCCACCCGGATCTCCGGCACCACGCTCAACGCCAGCCGGTCATAAAGCTGTTCCAGACTGTCCCGCCGCCGGGATCGAAGATTGTCCAGAAAAGGATCGGCCAGCAGCCCGCGCGCGCGCTCCAGCCAGGCCGATGAGAGTCTCTCTTCGAATTCTTTCCTCGGCGTCCAGCGAATGGCCGAGATGATGTAGCGGGGTGCGTTCGAGCGGACCGTGAAAGCCCCGCTCAACATTCCCAACAGACACACGCTTCGAAGGGCCTTCTTTTGCCCCGGTGCTTCCGCCCCGCCGACAGCCTTATAGCGCGTGTCGACGGGCTTGCCGGCGGCTTCCAAAACGAATGAGTATCCGGGGGCATCCTCTGCCACCAGGAAAATTTCGACCAGGTGCGGGCCGCTGGCGCGCAGCTCGAACTCCAGATCCCCCTTGACGACGAGGCCTTGCGCCAGGGCGGGATCGTAAAGCCGGGGATCGTAGGGCAGGCCCGGGACCTTGACCCTCTCCAGCAAGCGGTTGGAATTCAGCCAGACCAGCTCATTCGTCGATCGGGAGCAGCCGGAGCCGTCAGGCGGGTCTAGAAAGCTAAGACAACCGGCGAATAGGAATTGGGTAGGCAGCAACAGCAGCGCCCAAACGAATTTGTACATGCGTTTCTGCTAGCGTACCGCGGATGCGATCCTGGGCGCAGGTAGACCCTAAACATTTCGAGAAGTTGGGTCGATACGAAAATAGATGCAGCTCCGCCCGTCGTCGCAGCCGATCCCCGTGCAAAAGATCGCAGAAGTCTCCCCGCCTCCGGGCAGAACCGCCCTGTGGGACGAGCGGTTACTGGATCCCGACTTCCACCCTACTGTACTGATTCTAGACCAGTTAGACGTCAACCGGCGCTTGTTGCGAGCCATGCTGAAGGAGTCCCTCTATCGATTTCTGGAGGCCCGCCGCGCGCCCGAGGCGCTGGCGCTGCTGGCGCGCGAAAGGGTCGATCTGGTGATCCTGGACCTCATGATGCCCGGCATGAGCGGCCCCGAGTTCTGCCGGACGCTCAAGGCAGACCGGAAAACTCAACTGATCCCCATCCTCATGCTCACCAGCGTGCAGGGTGCCGAGAATGAAGTCGCCGGGATTGCCTCCGGCGCGGATGAGTTTCTGATCAAGCCGCTGCATCCGGCCGTGGTGCGCACCAGAATCCGGGCGATGCTGCGCAACAAGGCCGCGGTAGACTCGTTGGAGGAAGCCGAGTCCATCCTGTTCGCCCTGGCACAGACCGTGGAGCACCGGGACAAGTACACCGCCGGGCACTGCCAGAGGCTGGCCAGCTACAGCGTATCCCTCGGCCAGACCCTGGGGTTGTCTCACCCTCAACTGCTGGCCCTCCACCGCGGTGGATTCCTGCACGACATCGGCAAAATCGCCGTGCCCGACGCCGTCCTCCATAAGAAAGGCCCGCTTACGGAAGAAGAGTGGGGGCTGATGCGGACTCATCCCGTCAAAGGAGAAGAGATTTGCCGCCCCATGAAGAGCCTGGCCGGCGTGCTGCCCGTGATCCGCAGCCACCACGAACGCTGGGACGGCGGAGGCTATCCGGACGGCTTGCGCGGCCAGCAGATCCCCCTCACCGCCCGAATCCTGCAAATCGCGGATATCTACGATGCGCTGACCACCGTGCGCCCCTACAAGCTGGCGTTCACGCCTGAAGAGTCGCTCCAGATGCTGGAACAGGAGACCATCAAGGGTTGGCGTGACCCTGAACTGGTGGCCGTCTTCAAGCAACTCGTGCGCAAAGGATTGGGCAGCAGCCAGGACCCCGCGTTCCTCAGTTGGCCGCAATTGGACGTCATGAGTCAGTCCATCGCCAGACTCCAATCGCCGACAACCTGACCCCACCGCTCAACGTGACAAACTAACGGGTGGGATGCTCCCCTCACTCGATTCCCTGCAACAGTCGGTCGTCGCCTGCCGCCGCTGTCCCCGTTTGATCCAGCATTGCCGTTTGGTGGCCTCCGTCAAACGCCGGGCGTTTCGGGATTGGGAGTATTGGGGAAAACCAGTTCCCTCCTTCGGCGATCCCCAGGCTGGGCTGTTGATCCTCGGGTTGGCCCCCGCCGCGCACGGCGCCAACCGCACCGGCCGCATGTTCACCGGCGACCGCTCCGGCGACTTCCTCTTTCGCGCCCTGCACGACACGGGTTTCGCCTCCCAATCGTCGAGCATTTCCCGTGACGACGGTCTGGAACTTCACGGCGCCTACATCACGGCAGCCCTGCGCTGCGCTCCGCCGGACAACCAGCCCTCCTCCGAAGAGATCCGGCACTGCCGTGAGTATCTCGAACGCGAACTGGAGATCCTGCCCAACCTGCGCGTGGTGGTGGCGCTGGGTAAGGTCGCCTTCGACGTGTATCTGTCCATCCTGCGGGACCGCGGCGTCATCCGGAGCCGCGCCGCTTTTCGCTTCGGGCACGACCGCGAACACCGGACCGCGGAGGGCCAGCCCCTGTTGATCAGTTCCTATCATCCGAGCCAGCAGAATACCTCCACGGGCCGCCTCACCGAAAAAATGCTGCGCGATGTATTCCTGCGAGCCAAGCGCCGCCTGGCGGAGTGATACACTACCCCCAAACCATCGGTTCTCTGTGTATATGCGGCAACGGCTCGAGCGTTACTTTGAGTTCGAACAACTAGGCGCCAACTGGCGCACGGAAATCCTGGCCGGTGTGACCACGTTCGTCACCATGGCCTACATCATCTTCGTGAACCCGTCCATTCTGCAGGACGCCGGAATGCCCTTCGCCGCGGTGGTCGCCGCTACCTGTCTGTCGGCGGCGGTAGGCAGCCTGCTGATGGGCGGCTTCGCCCGCTACCCCATCGCCCTGGCGCCCGGCATGGGGCTCAACGCCTACTTCGCTTACGTCGTAGTCAAGGGCATGGGGATCTCCTGGCAGGTGGCGCTGGGCGCGGTGTTCATTTCCGGCGCGCTGTTCGTGGCGTTGACGTTGTGCGGGGTGGTCAAGCAAGTTGTCTCGGCGATTCCAACGGAGTTGTACTCCGCCATCGCCGCCGGCATTGGGCTGCTGTTGGCGCTGGTCGGCTTCCGCAACTCGGGCATCATCGTATCCAACTCGGCGACTATGTCCGCCATGGGCAACCTCCGCGCTCCCAACACGCTGCTGGCCATCGCCGGTCTGCTCATGATTGCCGCTCTGCTCGCCTGGCGCGTCAGAGGCGCCATGCTGATCGGGATCCTGGGGACCACGGCCCTGGGGGTGCTCACCGGGCTGGTTCAATGGAACCCACAGGTGTATCGCTTCTCCGACATCTCGGCCACTACCCTGAAACTGGACCTGCCCGCTGCCCTGGAAATCGGCTTTCTCGAGATCGTGTTCGTATTCTTCTTCATCGACGTGTTCGACAACCTGGGCACGCTGGTGGCGGTCGGCAAGCGGGCTGGTCTTTTTGACGAGGCCAATCGTATCCCGCGCGTCAACCGCATTCTTCTGTGCGACGCTTCGGCGACAATTGTGGGGTCGCTGGCGGGCACCTCGACGGTCGTCAACTACATCGAGAGCGCGGCCGGAGTAGTGGCCGGCGGGCGCAGCGGTGTCGCCTCCATCGTCACTGGCCTTCTCTTCCTGGCGGCGCTGTTTGTCGCGCCGGTATTCGGCGTGATCCCGGCGGCTGCCACGGCGCCGGCCCTGATCATTGTGGGGTGCCTCATGATCTCGCACATCAGCGAGATCGACTGGTCGGATCCGGTCATCGCCGTCCCCGCGTTCCTGACCATGACCGCCATCCCCCTCACCTTCAGCATCGCCAACGGCATCGCTTTCGGCTTTACCGCCTACACGCTGCTGCGAGTCCTGCGCGGAGAGTTCCGCAAGGTGAACTGGCTGGTCTATGTGCTGACGGCCCTGTTCATCGCCAGGTTCCTATACCTGAGCCCGGCATGAAACACCGTTATGCCGCACTTCCGCCGCTGGCGCTCTTCATATTGAACCTCTGCCTGGCGGGCCGGTTGCTGACCATCCCCTACCTCGACCAGATGGGCTCAATCGAGAGCACGCACATCGCGCTCTCACGTTGGACGCTCGAAAACTGGGGCGACCTGTCATGGTTCCCCCTCTGGTACGGCGGCATCCCCTTTGAGTGCACCTACATGCCGCTCTTGCCGCGGGTCACCGCCATCATCGCCGCGCTGACAGGACTGATCCCTTCACATGCCTACCATGCAGTGACGGCTGTCTTCTACAGCCTGGGACCGGTGACCTTGTATGCCCTGGCGTTGCACTTGTGCCGTTCCCGAGCTTGTAGCTTTGCCGCCGGCCTGTTCTATTCCCTGGTTTCGACATCGGCGTTCCTGATTCCTGCAGTACGCTACGACGTTGGTGGGCTCTGGCATGCGCGCCGGCTTCAGGCGCTGGTGCAGTATGGCGAGGGGCCTCATATCGTCTCCATGACGCTGCTGCCGCTCGCCGTTTTGCTGCTCGCCCTGGCGTTCGAGAAGAAGAAGCCTGCGTGGTGGCTTGCCGCCGCCGTGGGACTGGCTTCCGTGGCCCTCACCAACTGGCTGGGAGCGGCGGCTCTGGCGCTGGCCGCCTGCGCCTGGGTGCTGGCCCGCCGGGACGGCGTGTGGTGGAAGAACTGGATGCGAGCCGTCGGCGTAGCGGCGTTTGCCTACGTCCTGGCTTCTCCCTGGATTCCACCGTCGATGATCCTTACGATCGCATCCAATGAGAAGAATGTTAGCGGCCCGTTGGCGGCGTTCCCGGTCCGGCTGACAGCGTTGGCCGTGGGTCTCGCGGCCGTGGCAGTTCTCCTTTGGGTCTTCCGCAAGCTGCGAACGCCCGAACACATGCGGTTCTCCGTATTGTTTCTCATTCCTGCGGCGTCGATTCCCCTCACGGCAGAATGGTTCGGGATATTCTTGGCCGCTCAGCCCCAGCGGTATCACCTGGAAATGGAAATGGCCCTGTCGTTGATGGTTGCTTTCGCTGCCGGAGCGTTGCTGGAGCGGATGTCACTGCGGCGTCGCCAGGTGGTCGCTTGTCTCCTGCTCTTGGCATGCCTCTATCCTGCCGTGAAGTACTGGAAGTATGCGGGACGGCAGATTCGGCCTATAGACATCACCGGAACAATCGAATACCGGGAAGCAAAATGGTTCACTCAGAACATGCCGGGAAGCCGTGTCTTGGCGCCTGGCTCGATCGGTTTCTTCCTCAATGTGTTTACGGATACGCCCCAGTTTGCCGGGGGCTTCGACCAGGGGGTGATCAACCAGCTCTGGACCCACGCCCAGTACCAGATTCTGTCCGGCGAAAATGCGGGCGACAAGGAAGGCGAAGTGGCCGTGCTGTGGTTGAAGGCCTTTGGCGTCGATGCCGTCGCCGTGAGCGGGCCGCGCAGCAGCGAGTTCTATAAGCCCTTCCGCAATCCCCGCAAGTTCGACGGCCTCCTGCCGGAGCTTTGGCGCGAGGGAGACGACGTGATCTATGCCCTGCCACGGCGCTCCACTTCTCTGGCGCACGTCATGCGTCCCGCGGACCTTGCGCCGCGCCGCCCCGCGGGAGGTCTGGACATCGATCCCCTGCGGCCCTACGTGGCTGCCATGGACAATTCCGCCTACCCGGTGGCGCAGATGCGCTGGCGCGATCGCCACTCGGCCGTCATCTCCGGCTTGCTGGAGCGAAACCAGATCCTTTCGGTCCAGATCAGTTACCACCCCGGCTGGAAAGCCAGCGTGGGTGGCCAGCCGCGGAAAGTCTACGGCGACAACCTGGGCCAAATTGTGATCCAGCCCGACTGCCGGGGACCCTGCACCGTCGAGCTGTTTTACAGCGGGCGGCCTTGAGGTGAAGTCTTTACAATGATTGGGGTGAGTGCCCCGATTCGTGGCCATTCAATTGCACCTTTAGAAGCATGGATGCTAGCAGTACTCATGCAAATTACCGGCCTCGGCTGGTCTTCTGGGAGCTCACAACTGGCTGTAATCTAAGGTGCATACACTGCCGGGCGAGCGCCACCGAGCTGATGTCTTCCGCGCGACCTGGGCTACTCGGAATGCTGTGGAATCATCGACCAGATTGCGGAATATGCCCCACTGATTCTGGTGCTGAGCGGCGGGGAGCCGCTATGGCGCCGGGACGTCTTTGATTTGGCCAAGCGTGCCGTCTCCAAGAACATACGCGTGGCCCTGGCCACCAACGGCACTCTGGTGGATGAGGCCATGGCCGAGAGGATCAAGGACGCCGGTATCGTCCGCGTGGCCGTCAGCCTGGATGGGGCCGACCGCCATACGCACGACCAGTTTCGCGGCGAGGCGGGCGCTTTCGACGCCGCGGTCGCCGGCCTGAAGCACCTGCGCAATCTCGGGATCTCCACGCAGGTCAACACCAGCGTGGCCCGCCACAACGTGGATCAGTTGCCGGACATCCTCAAGCTCGCTCAATCGCTGGGCGTCGCCGCGTTTCACGTCTTCTTGCTGGTGCCTGTGGGATGCGGTCTCACCATCGCCGAGGAACAGACCATCCGGGGCGAGGAGTACGAGAGAGTTCTGAATTGGTTCTACGACCGCTCGCTGGACAGCGGGCTGGAGCTAAAAGCCACCTGCGCGCCGCACTACTATCGCATCCTCAGGCAGCGCCGGGCCGAGGCGCGCCGCGCCGGTGAAAACGTGCCCGAGTTGGCGAGTCACGGCATGCACGCCACCACGCGCGGCTGCCTGGCCGGCAGCGGCGTCTGCTTCATCTCCCACCAGGGGGAGGTCTATCCTTGCGGCTATCTGCCCATAGCCGCCGGCGACTTGAAACGAGATCGATTTCGCGACGTGTGGGAAAAGGCTGAAGTGTTCGCCGCCCTCCGCGATCCCAACTCCCTCGAGGGCAAGTGCGGCTGGTGCGAGTTCAAGCACGTCTGCCTCGGCTGCCGGGCGCGGGCCTACGGCATGACCGGCAACTTCCTCGCCGAAGAGCCTTTCTGCATCTATCAGCCGTCCAAGGCAGTGCCGAATACTCAGTAAGGTGACGATGGCAACTACAGAGAAGACACAACCTGCTCAGACTGTCTCGCAGCGGGACAACCGGGAGAAGATGCTGGAGCGCGCCATGTCCCGGCATCACTATTCCGGTGACGCGCTCATTGAGGTTCTGCACACTGCCCAGGAACTTTACGGCTTCCTGACGCCGGAGCTGCTGAAGGGCATCGCCCGCAAGCTCCGCCTTCCCCCCAGCCGGGTTCTGGGGGTCACCACCTTTTATCACTTCTTCTCGCTGGCTCCCAAGGGCGAGCATTCTTTTATCGTTTGCACGGGGACGGCCTGCTACGTGAAGGGCGCCCTCGGGCTGATCGAGACGCTCGAGCGCCGCTGTTGCAAATCGGGCTCAACCAGCGAGGACGGCAAGGTCAGCGTCGGCGCGGCGCGCTGCATCGGCTCCTGCGGCTTGGCGCCGGCGGTGATCTACGACGGCAACATCATGGCCCGCGTCACCCCCGAACAACTGGGCGCGGAACTGAATCGAATTGGTGTGAAATGACGGTCGAAGAACTTGAGCAGCTAAGAACCGACGAGCAGGAACGCCAGCAGCAGCTCGAAAACCGCCTCTACTGCTGCACGGCCGCGGGCTGTCTCTCCTCGGGAGGCGATCGCGTCAAGCAGGCGCTATCCGCTGAGGTGACGGCCCAGGGTCTGGAGGGCAAAGTCGAGGTCTGCGGTACGGGCTGCATGGGATTGTGCAGCCGCGGCCCTTTGGTGCGCTCCGCCCGCGACGGCGAACTGTACGGAGAACTGGACGCCTCCGATGCCGCGGCCTTGGTGAGGAGCGCGCCCGAAGACAAGGACCAGCTTGCCGCCCGGCGAGTGGATACGACCTCCACCTTCTTCACCAAACAAGAGAAGATCGTGCTCGCCAACAGCGGCGTGGTGGACCCGGAAAAGCTGGCCGACTACGTCGCGGCGGGCGGCTACGAGGCTCTGGCGCACGCGATCACCGAGATGACGCCCCAGGAGGTGGTCGAGGAAATCAAAGCCAGCGGCCTTCGCGGCCGCGGCGGCGCCGGCTATCCCACCGGACTCAAGTGGGAATTGGTGGCGCGCCAGCCGGTCAGCCCGAAGTACGTGGTGTGCAACGCCGACGAGGGCGACCCCGGCGCATTCATGGACCGCAGCGTGCTCGAAGGCGATCCGCATCGCGTGCTGGAAGGCCTGGCGCTGGCCGGTTATGCCGTGGGCGCGCAGCAGGGCTACATCTACGTCCGCGGCGAGTACACGCTCGCCATCCAGCGCCTGCAGGCCGCCATCAAGCAGGCCGAACGCGAGAAACTGCTGGGCAGCCGTGTCCTGGAGACGGGATTCCAGTTCCGTGTCGATATTCGCATCGGAGCCGGAGCATTCGTCTGCGGCGAGGAGACATCGCTGATCGCCTCCATCGAAGGCAAGCGCGGGCAGCCCCGCCAGCGGCCGCCCTATCCCCCGCAATCCGGCCTGTGGGGCAAACCGACGCTGATCAACAACGTCGAGACTTTCGCCAATGTGCCGGCCATCATCTCGCGGGGCGCCAAGTGGTTTTCTTCGATCGGCACCGCTTCGAGCAAGGGAACCAAGGTGTTCGCGCTGGCGGGCCGGATCCAGAACACCGGCCTGATCGAGGTCCCCATGGGAACCTCGTTGCGGACCATTCTTTTCGAGATCGGCGGCGGCGTTCCGGACGGCGGCGAATTCAAAGCCGCGCAGACCGGCGGGCCTTCCGGCGGCTGTATCCCGGCCGAACATCTCGATATGCCCGTGGACTACGAATCGCTGCAAAAGGTCGGCTCCTTCATGGGGTCGGGCGGCCTGATTGTGATGGACAGCACCTCCTGCATGGTGGACATCGCGCGGTTCTTCATGGACTTCTGCATGGATGAGTCCTGCGGCAAGTGCATTCCCTGCCGCGCGGGCACCGTGCAGATGAACGATATTCTGCGCCGCATAACCAAGGGGGAGGCCAGCCCGAACGACTTGGATACGCTGGAGCAACTTGCCTGCCTGCTGCGGGAGACCAGCCTGTGCGGCCTCGGCCAGGGCGCCCCCAATCCGGTGACCAGCACGTTGCGCTATTTCCGGGCCGAGTACGACGCGCATGTCCGGGACCACCGCTGTCCCGCGGGACACTGCACCATCAACGGCCAGAAAGGAGGCGGCCAGTGAGCGTCAAAACGCTTGAAATCGACGGCAAGATGGTAACCGGCCTGGTCGGCTCGACCATCTTCAGCGTCGCCTGGGACAACGGCATCCAGATCCCCAGGCTGTGCCACGTGGGGGGCCTGTCCGACGTCGGCGCCTGCCGCCTGTGCCTGGTCGAGATCGAAGGGCAGAAGAAACTCCAGGCGGCCTGCCTGACGCCGGTGGAAGAGGGCATGGTCGTCCGCACCGAAACCGATCGCCTGCGCGCCCACAGAAAGCTGATCGTCGAGCTTCTGTTCGCGGAGCGCAATCACATCTGCTCGGTGTGCGTGATGAACGGCGGCTGCGAGTTGCAGGACCTGGCCACGGAGCTTGGAATCGACCATGTGCGCCTGCGCTACCAGTTCCCCACGCTGTCGGTGGACACCAGCCACGAGCGCTTCGGCGTGGACCACAACCGCTGCATTCTGTGTACGCGCTGCGTGAGAATCTGCGATGAGGTGGAAGGGGCGCACACCTGGGACGTGTCGGGCCGTGGGGCGAAGTCCCAGGTGATCACGGACCTGGGCCAGTCCTGGGGCGTCTCCGACACCTGCACCAACTGCGGCAAGTGCGTCCAGGTATGCCCCACCGGCGCGCTGTTCGAGAAGGGTAAGTCGGTGAGCGAGATGCGCAAGAGCCGCGGCTTCCTCAAGTACATCGTGACCGCGCGGGAGAAAGGGGAGTGGGTCCGATGAAGCCGAAACCGCGCCTTTCGACGGTGTGGCTGGGAGGTTGTTCCGGCTGCCACATGTCGTTTCTGGATTTGGACGAGCGGCTGGCGGAGCTGGCCGGCCGCGTGGAGCTTCTGGCGTCGCCGCTCACCGATCACAAAGAGTTCCTGGAGGCCGACATCACGCTGGTGGAAGGCGCGGTGGCGAACGCCGATCACCTGGAGCAGATCAAGCTGATCCGGGAGCGCACCAAAATTCTGGTCTCCTTTGGCGACTGCGCCGTGACCGGCAACGTCACCGCCATGCGCAACCCCTTCGGCGTCCAGGATGTCCTCAACTGCTGCTACCTGGAGAATTCGGCCACGGTGGTTGGAATTCCGGGCGGCGGCGGCGTGGTTCCGGCGCTGCTCGACCGCGTGCGCCCGGTCCATGAAGTGGTCCCGGTGGATTACTACCTGCCGGGCTGTCCGCCTTCGGCCGGCGAGATCTATGAGTTGGTGATGGACCTGTTGGACGGGCGGGAGCCCAGGGCCGACGGTCGGAGGTTCGGATAATGGCGGAGCGCATTCTCATTCACCCCGTAACCCGTATCGAGGGTCACGCCAAGATTTCCATCTACGTGGATGACGCGGGCGCGGTCGAATCGGCGCAATTTCACGTCACCGAATTCCGTGGCTTCGAGAAGATCTGCCAGGGGCGTCCCTTCCATGAGATGCCGGGACTGATGTCGCGCATTTGCGGCATCTGCCCGGTCAGCCACATCGTGGCCAGCGCCAAGGCTTGCGATGCCCTGCTGGGCGTCGAGATCCCTCCGGCCGCCGTGCTCCAGCGCCGCCTGGTCAATTACGCGCAGATCCTCCAGTCGCACGCCCTCAGCTTCTTCCACCTTTCTTCGCCGGACCTGCTGCTCGGGTTCGACGCTCCGCCCGCCAAGCGAAACATCTTCGGCCTTCTGGAAGCGGACCCGGACTTCGCGCGCCGCGGCATCCGGCTCAGGAGATTTGGGCAGCGCATCATCGAGCTGATGGGCGGCAAGCGCATCCATCCGTCTTGGGCCACTCCCGGCGGCGTCCTGCACACGGTGACCGCCCAGGAGCGCGCCGAGATCGCCACCAACGTGCCCGAATCGATCGAGTCGATCAAGCTCGCCCTCGCGCGCCTCAAGTCGCTGCTGGACAGCTTCGTCGACGAAATCGAGCATCTGGGCGATTTCCCGTCGCTGTTCCTGGGCATGGTTACTAAGAACGGCGAGTTGGCTTACTACGACGGGGTCATACGCATCGTGGACGCCGAAGGCAACATCGTGGCCGACGGCCTGGACCCCGAGCGGTTTCACACTTACCTGGGTGAGGCCAGCGAAGAGTGGAGCTACATGAAGCTCCCCTATTACAAACCGCTGGGCTATCCGGGGGCATGTACCGCGTAGGGCCGCTGGCGCGGCTGAACATCGCCGAGTCCGCCGGGACTTCGCTGGCCGACCGGGAACTGCGGGAGTTCAAGCAGCGTAGCAAGGGGGCGGTCTGCCAGTCGTTCCACTACCACTTGGCCCGCCTGATCGAGATGCTGCACTGCGTGGAGCGCATCGAGGAGATCGCGGCCGATCCGCGTTTGCTCGACGAGCATGTCCGCGCCAGGGCCGGCCAAAATCGCAATGAAGGTGTCGGCGCCTCGGAAGCCCCGCGCGGGACGCTCTTCCATCACTACCAGGCCGACGACGACGGCTTGATCCGGAAGGCCAACCTGCTGATCGCCACCTCGCAGAACAACCTGGCGATGAACAAGACCGTCGAACAGGCGGCCCTGCGGTTCGTCAACCCCAAGGCGCTGACCGAAGAGATGCTGAACCGCGTGGAAGCCGGGATCCGCTGCTACGATCCTTGCCTTTCCTGCTCCACCCACGCCCTCGGCCGCTTGGCGCTGGAGGTGGTTGTGCTGAACCCGGACGGCGAGGTCCTCTCGCGCCTCGCGCGTCAATAGCCACACCAGTTAACAGGGATCAGTACTTCGGCACCGACGGATCGATCTTGTCGCTCCACGCCGTGATGCCGCCGGCCAGGTTCCGGGCCTTCCGGAAGCCGGCTTTCGTCAGAAATTCCACCGCTCTGGCGCTTCTGACGCCGGTCTTGCAGTGAACGATGATGTCGTCGGCTGAATCCAGCTCGCTGACGCGCTTGGGGAGGTCGCCCAACGGGATCAACCTGGATCCCGGAATCCGGCAGATCCGGTATTCGTGCGGCTCCCGTACGTCGATCAGGACCAAGCGCTCGTTTCTATCCATCCTCGCTTTGAGTTCACCGACATCCACCTGTAGCTCCGCCGGGCCGGTTTGGACCGCGCCGTCCCGCGCGACTCCGCAGAATTGGTGGTAGTCGATCAGCTCGCGGATGACCGGCTGGTCTCCGCAGATGGGGCACTCCGGGTCGCGGCGCAACTTCAGCTCCCGGAAGCTCATCGCCAAGGCGTCGTAGACCAGAAGCCTCCCCACCAGAGGCTGCCCGATGCCCAGGATCAGCTTCACCGTCTCGGTGGCCTGTATCATGCCGATGAGGCCAGGCAGCACTCCCAGCACCCCTCCCTCGGCGCAGCTTGGTACCAGGCCGGGGGGCGGCGGTTCGGGATACAGGCACCGGTAACATGGCCCCCCCGGATAGGCGAACACACTCGCCTGGCCGTCGAAACGGAAAATGGATCCGTAGACGTTGGGCTTCCCCAGCAGCACGCAGGCGTCGTTCACCAGGTACCGCGTCGGAAAGTTGTCGGTGCCGTCCACGATGACGTCGTAGTCTCTCAGGATCTCCAGCGCGTTCTCGCTGGTAAGCGCCGTGTCGAACCGGTCGATGCGGACTCCCGGGTTCACCTCCCGCATCGCATCGGCGGCGGAGTCGAGTTTCTTTCGTCCCACATCGCTTGTGCCATGGATCACCTGCCGCTGGAGGTTCGTGAAGTCAACGGTGTCGAAATCTACCAGGCCGATTCGTCCCACCCCCGCGGCCGTCAGGTAGAGGCTCAGCGGCGCGCCCAGACCACCCGCCCCGATGAGCAGGACCTTGGCCTGCTTCAGCTTGAGCTGACCCTCCATCGCCACTTCGGGGATGATCAGATGGCGGCTGTAGCGCAGGATTTCTTCATTCGAGAGACCCGCCGCCGCGGTTGGGGCTTCAACTGTTACGGACCCGCCCGCCACGCTGGGGACGATCGAGATCGTGTCGCCGGGATTGACCGCGCGTCCCTTCCAGCGAAAGGTGGCGAATATTCTCGTCGTTGAGGTAGACGTTCACGAAGCTGCGCAGCCTGCCATCGTCAGTATAAAGGTGGCGACGCAGCTCCTCGTAGTCCTTGGTGAGAGCTCCCAGCAGCTCACCCACGGTTTCCCCGGGCAGTTCAACCGTGTCCCGGTTTCCTGCGTAAGGGCGCAGCGGCGTGGGAATCAGGATTTTTGCCACTCAACCTCCTCCAGTTCAGCCTTCGTCTGCCCCGCGTCCGGAAGCCAGCAGTTGGCGTGGTCGAATTTCCCCCCGCGCATGGAGAGCACCAGAAACGAATACCAGGGGCAGGAGTTCTTCAAGTCCGTTGCCGAGAAATAAGCGTCGCAGTCGGGATGAGAGTGATAGATGCCGACAACGGAGAGCCCTTCGTTCCGAGCCAGGCGGTCCGCCTTCAACAGGTCCTCCGGCCTGATCTCGTAACGTGTGCGCCGGGGCCCGCTGACAATGTTATCGAGCGGGATCGCGCGCCGCACGAGCTTTGCTGCCTCCGATTGGTCGCCCAGCATTGTGCCGCAGCACTCATCTGGGTATGCCTCTGCCGCATGGGCCAGCATGGCCGACCAGGCCTCGGGCTCAATCCGGATCATCCCAGAACTCCTCGCTCAGATATTTCACCCCGCTGTCGCAGAGGATGGTAACGACTGCGCCGCGGCGCCCCTCGGAGGCCAGCTCCCGGGCGATCCGCAGCGCGGCCTCCACATTAGCACCGGAAGAAACCCCCACCAGCAGCCCCTCTTCCCTGGCCAGCCGCCGCGTCATGCGTTGCGCCGCTTCGGTTTCCACAAAGAGATTCCGGTCGGCCAGCCCCGGCTCGTAGATGCCGGGCTGGAAGATGGCGTCCCGCATGTTCTTTGCGCCCTCAATCCCGTGAAAGCCCGAGGGCGGTTGCACCGACACGCACTCCACGTGCGGCAAGTCCAGCTTCAGGCGGCGGCTGACACCCATGAACGTTCCGCTGGTCCCCAGCACGGCCACGAAGTGCGTGATGTCGCCATCCGTTTGCCGCGCAATTTCGACGCCGGTGGTGTTGAAGTGCGCTTTCCAGTTTGCCTGGTTATTGTACTGGTCTGGATAAAAATAAAGCGACGGATTGGACCGGTAGATCTGGCGGCAGCGCCGGATCGCCCCATCCGAGCCCGCGGCCGGGTCCGTCAGTTCCAGCTCCACCCCGTACGCCAGTAGCGATCGCCTGCGCTCCGCCGAGGCGTTCGCGGGGATGCAGATCTTCGTCCGGTAGCCCTTGGCCGCCCCGATCATCCCATAGGCGATCGCTGTGTTCCCGCTGGAGGCATCCAGGATGACTCGCCCCGCCGACAGCGCTCCGCTCCGCTCGCCTTCCAGGATCATGCTTAGCGCCGGGCGGTCCTTGATGGAGCCCCCCGGATTAGCGAACTCGGCTTTCGCGTAAATGTGTACGCCTCGAATCCCCGCCTCCAAACGCCGCAGCCTGAGCAACGGGGTCCGGCCGATCTGATCGATGACCGAACTCCCCGGCTCAACCGGCGCGAGCTGTGAAACCAGAGCCGAACGCATCCCCATCCCCAGCTGAAGGCTTGCATTGATTCTAACAATCTGCTGTAATTACGTCAACAATAGGGTATATCCATAAATTATAGTAATTTAAGGTGTTATTACCCATTTTGGTTTGGGGCATCATCAAACAATATCAGAGGAGGCAGTCCATGAGCGATTACGTGAATCCGGAAACCCTGGTTACCACCGGCTGGGTGGCGTCGCATGCCAAGGATCCGAACGTGCGTGTGGTTGAGGTGGATGTCGATAATGCCGCCTACGCGGAGGGCCATGTGCCGGGGGCCATCGCCTGGAACTGGAACACGCAATTGTGCGACACCGTACGCCGCGACATCCTCTCCAAGGAGAGCTTCGAGGAGCTGATGTCGGACTCCGGGCATTCACCCCGACACGGCTGTAATTCTTTATGGCGATAACAACAACTGGTTTGCGGCCTGGGCCTTTTGGCAGATGAAGATTTACGGCCACAAGGACGCGCGGATCATGAATGGAGGCCGCAAAAAGTGGCTGATGGAGGGCCTGGAATTGACCAAGGAGGTGTCCAAGCCTGCTCGCTCTCGCTACCGGGCCGCGCAGCCGGACCTCGGCTTGCGTACGTTTCTTCCGCAGGCCCAGGCCGCCAGCCGCGAGCGCGTCTCGGCGCTGGTCGATGTTCGCAGCCCGCAAGAGTTCACCGGCGAGATTTTGGCGCCGCCGGGATTGCCCGAAACCTGCCAGAGAGGCGGGCACATTCCGGGGCGCGAAACATCCCCTGGGGCAAAGCCTGCAACGATGACGGCACGTTCCGCTCCTTTGACGAGCTAAAGGCGCTGTACGCCAAGGAAGGCATCGACGGCTCCAAGCCGGTGATCGCCTACTGCCGGATCGGCGAACGCTCCAGCCACACCTGGTTCGTTCTGAAATACCTGCTGGGCTTCCGGAACGTCAGCAACTACGACGGTTCGTGGACCGAGTGGGGAAACCTCGTCGGAGCACCAGTCGATAGGGGCGAGGTTTCCGCCGTGCGCGCTGCCTGAATCCTATGAAATCCGAAGACTATCGCCAGCGAGTTGTTGACTGCAATGGATGGCAGGTGAGCCTGACATCCTACCGTTTCGGGGACGCGTTCCTCTGTAAAGCCGACAACGTGTCGCCGGGAGCCTGGCTGGCGCGCAGCTCCGGCGCCACCCGGGAGGAAGCGGAAGAGCAGGCCCTGGAGCGCGCGCAAGTGCTTCTATCGCGAACCCGCAGACGAGCTGTTTGAGGCCCCCTCGCCCACGTCGCGGCTCCGAGCCGCGCGCGTCAGCAAGCGGGCTGGGGGCTTTTCAGCAGCCTGATAGACTGACTGGTTATGAGACTCCTGTGCCTCCTTCTGGCCGCCCTGAGCGCATTCGCCCAGGCGAAGACCCCCATCACGCACGAAAAGGTGTGGTTGATGAAGCGCGTGGGCGCCCCCGCCGTCAGTCCCGACGGCCGCTGGGCCGCCGTCTCGGTGACCGAGCCCTCCTACGATGCCGCGCAGCAGGCGTCCGACCTTTGGCTCATCGCCACGGATGCGAAAAAACCGCCCAAGCGGCTGACCAGCACCAAGGCGCCTGAGGCCGGCGTCGCCTGGTCCCCTGACAGCTCCCGCATCGCCTTCAGCGCCAAACGAGAGGGCGACGATGTCCCTCAGATCTACATCCTCCCCATGGATGGCGGCGAGGCCTGGCGGCTGACGGCGCTCGCTACCGGCGCCAGCGGCCCGGTGTGGCGTCCCGACGGCAAGGCCGTTCTGTTTCAAAGCGACGTCTTCGCCGGGGCCTCCTCGGAAGAGCAGAACGCGAAAATCGCCGCCGAACGCAAAGCCCGCAAGTATACGGCTCGCGTCTGGGACTCCTATCCCATCGCAAGCTGGGACAAATGGCTGACCGATTCCCATCCCCACTTGTTCGTTCAAGAGGTAGCGCCCGCCGCGAAGCCGCGGGACCTGCTGGCCGGAACCAAGCTGGTCTCGCAGCCGGGCTTCGCCGGCAATGGGACGCCCGACGGAGGCGAAGACCTTGAACCGGCGTGGTCGCCCGACGGCCGGTGGATCGCCTTCACGGCGACTACCGACCGCAACCAGGTGGTGGTGGCGCAGACCACCACGCACCTGTACCGTCTGCCGGCGGAAGGCGGCGAGCCTCAGGCGATCACCTCCGGCGCGGATAGCTACGACGGGTCCGTGTTCGCGCCGGACGGCAAGGCGCTCTACTCCAACTTCAGCCGCGGCGGCGACGACGTTCTCTATTCCCACAACCGCATCGCCAAGTTCGCCTGGCCTGAGCCGTCCAAGCCCCAGATTCTTGCCGGCAGCTTCGACCGCCCGATCAGCGGCTTCCGCCTGTCACCCGACAGCCGGACGATCTACCTGATCGCGGAAGAGTCCGGGCACGACCTGCTCTACTCGATGCCCGCCTCCGATGGCAAGGTGCAGCCCCTGACAACGGCCCGCTCCGGCCTGTACTCGAATCTGGATGTGCCGGAGAGCGCGTCGTCGCCCGTGCTCATTGCCAACTGGCAGAGCATGACCAACCCGCCGGAGGTCGTGCGTGTGGACCTGAACGGCAAACACACCCTCTTGACCGGCTTCACGGAATCGGAGACCGCCACCATCGACTGGCAGCCGCCGCGGGAGTTCTGGACCAAGACGAAGAACGGCAAGAACGTCCACAGTTTCCTGGTGCTGCCGCCGGCCTTCGATGAGTCGAAAAAATATCCCTTGCTGGTGTTCATGCATGGTGGGCCGCATCAAGCCTTGAAGGATCAGTGGTTCGTCCGCTGGAACTATCATCTGCTCACCGCGCCGGGCTATGTGGTGCTGATGCCCAACTACACCGGCTCTCCCGGCTACGGCGAGAAGTTCGCCGCCGACATCAACAAGGACGTTCTGCGTGGACCTGCCGGCGAGATCAACGACGCAGCCGACGACGCCATCCGCCGCTTTGCCTTCATCGACGGCACGCGGCAAGCCGCCGGCGGCGCCAGTTACGGCGGTTATCTGGCGAACTGGATGGAGGGCAACACCACCCGCTATAAATGCCTCTTCAGCCACGCCGGTCTCACCAATAACGTCTCCATGTGGGGCGCTACCGACGGTGGCTACTACTGGGAACTGCGTTACGGCGGGCCTGCCTGGGAGGCCAAAGGGCAATGGCTGGATCAGGACCCGCTGCGCTACGCGGCCAACTTCAAGACTCCCATGCTGGTCACCCACGGCGCCGCCGACCTTCGCGTTCCCCTGGGCCAGGGACTCGAGATGTTCAAGCTCTTGCAGCGGAAGCGGGTGCCCTCGCGGCTCATCGTTTTCCCCGACGAGAATCACTGGATCCAGAAAGGCGAAAACGCCAGGTTCTTTTTCGACGAAGTTTTCGCCTGGCTCAAGAAGTACCTGTAATGCGCTCTGACTATACTGGACTGAGCCGTGTTATCCGTTCACCTTGAGAATGGCCGCGTTGAGATTCGCCGCCGGCCGCGGCCCCGCCGCCGTGAGGGCTACGCGCTGATCCGCCTCATCACGGCTGGTATCTGCAACACCGACCTGGAACTCCAGCGCGGCTACTACCATTTCCGCGGCACTCCGGGGCACGAATTCGTGGGCGAAGTGGTGGAGGCCGACACCCCGAAACTGATCGGCCGCCGCGTCGTGGGCGAGATCAATATCGCCTGCGGCCGCTGCGACTGGTGCAACCGGGGCCTGGGGAGGCACTGCCCGCATCGGACCGTTCTCGGCATCGTGAAGCATCCCGGCGCTTTCAGCGAGTTCTTCACGCTGCCCGAAGTCAACCTGCACGTTGTCCCGGATTCCGTCTCCACCGAACAGGCGGTCTTCACCGAGCCGCTGGCCGCGGCCTGTGAGATCCTCGAGCAGGTTCGTATTCCCAGGCATGCGCCCGTCGCGGTGCTGGGCGATGGCAAGCTCGGGCTTCTAGTGGCGCAAGTGCTTCAGGCGCACAGCTTAAAGGTTCATCTCTACGGCAAGCGCCGGAAGAAGCCGGCGAGCCCGGCCTATGACTGGGTGGTCGAGGCTACCGGTTCGGCTGCAGGGGCTGACAGAAGCCATCGGCATGACCCGGCCGCGCGGCACGGTGATTCTGAAGTCAACCGTCCACGGCGCGGTCCCGGTGGACACCGCGCGGTGGTGGTCGACGAGATCACGCTCCTGGGTTCCCGCTGCGGCCGCTTTGAGCCTGCGCTCAAATTACTGCGCACGGGCAAAGTGAAAGTTGAGAAGATGATTTCCGCGCGCATGCCGCTGGAGGAAGCCGCCCGGGCCTTCGAGCACGCAGCGCGGCCCGGAGTGCTAAAAGTTCTGCTTGAAATGTCAGGTGTATGATCGGGAGGCAATCATGAATCGACGCAATTTTTTGAGAACATCTTCAGCCGCGGGCCTGGTTTCCGGCGCTGCCGGCGCTTGGGCCAGCCAGGCCGCCGAGAAGGTCGTGCCCCAGTGGGAGAGCCCCATCTTCAACCTGCACAAGTCTTTCAGTTCGCCGGTTAAGATCGCTTCCATCGAGCTGTTGCGGGCCGGCAGCAGCTACTTCGTTGCGCACGCGGTCGGCGGACGGCGCCACCGGCGTCGTCGAGACCAAGGACATCCAGGATTTCATCCCCATCCTGCTGCGGCGCGTGATCCCGGCTTATTTGGGCAAGGACGCCCGCGACCTGGAAACGCTGGTGGACGACGTCTACATCGCCAACTACAAGCTGGCCGGGCAGTCGCTGTGGTGCCCCGTCGCCTACGTCGAGCAGAGCCTGCTGGACCTGCTGGGCAAGCTGGCGGGCAAACCGACGGGCGAGTTGATGGGCGGCGTGATCCGCAAGGAGATCCCCGTCTACCTGTCGGGCTCCGGGCGCGAGACGACGGCGGAAGAAGAGGTGGAGGTCTACGTCAAAGGCGTCCAGTACACCGGCGCGAAAGCGGTGAAGTTCAAGATCGGCGGGCGGATGAGCCGCAATCGGGACACCTACCCCGGGCGCACGGAAAAGATGATGGAGCTGGCGCGCAAGCGGCTCGGCGACGGGATCACGATCTACGCCGACGCCAATGGCTCCTACAACGCGGCCAAGGCCATCGAAATCGGCAAGATGCTCGAGAAGCTCAAAGTCGCCATGTACGAAGAACCGTGCCCCTGGGAGGAGTTGAGCGAGACGAAGAAGGTGGCGGACGCGCTGGCCATCCCGGTCGCCGCCGGCGAGCAGGATTCCAGCCTGTGGCGCTTCCAGTGGATGATCGACAACAAGGTGATGGACGTCGCCCAGCCCGACCTCAACTACAACGGCGGCTTCGTCCGAACCGCCCGCGTCTGCGCGAATGGCGCGCCAGGCCGGAATGCTGATGACGCCGCACAACACGCAGACCGGCGCGGCCTCGGTCAACATTCTCCTGTTCGCCTCCACCACGCCCAACATCGGCCCCTACATGGAGTACCCCTGGCGCGCGCCCGAAAAGCCGGCCTCCTGGTACTCGCCCCAGTTCGAGATACGCAACGGCGTGCTGAAAGTCCCGACAGGACCGGGCCTGGGCCTGCAGATCGACCCCGAGTATCTGAAGAAGGCCGAGATCGTCAAGCTCTGAACAGGTCTGTCACATATTTATGTGATACACTGAAAAGCGTGAAAGAGCACCGGAATGTCACGCTCAGTCTTCCCGGGCCCCTCATCCGGAAGTTCAAAGTGTACGCGGCCTCTCGCGACCAGTCGATGACGGCGCTGATGGCCGAAGCCATCCGGACGATGATGGACCGGGACGAGCAGTCGGCCCAGGCCAAGCGCCGTTTTCTCGAGCGCATTCGGAACGCGCCTGACAGAGGCACACGGGGAAAGATTCGCTGGACCCGGAGCGAGCTGCATGAGCGTTGAGTTCGTCGACACGAATGTCCTGGTGTACGCTCACGACGGCGGGGCCGGCGCTAAACACCAAAAGGCCGTTGCCCTGCTCACGCGATTGTTCGAGGATGCCGGCGGGGCGCTCAGCCTCCAGGTCCTGGCGGAGTTTTACGCCGCCGCAACGAAGAAGCTGGGCATGCAAAGCGAGGAGGCGGAAGAGGTGGTCCGTGATCTGGGCGGGTGGACCGTGCACTGCCCGTCGCACGCGGACTTGCTGCGCGCCTCGCGCCTCCACCGCCGGCACAAGATTTCCTGGTGGGACGCGCTCGTGCTCAACAGCGCCATAGAGCTCGGCTGCTCCGTCCTCTGGAGCGAAGACCTGGCCGATGGCCAGCGCTACGGGCCCGTGACCGTCCACAACCCTTTCCGCTCCTGAGCCATCCGTGGCACGCGGCCGTGAAGTAAAATACCCAATGAATGGAGGCGCACATGTTCGAACTTCCTGCACTGCCTTATGCACAGAATGCGTTGAATCCTCACCTCTCCTCCGAAACACTGGAGTATCACTACGGCAAGCACCACCGAGCCTACGTCAACAACCTGAACCAGTTGATCCCCGGTACCGAATACGAGCGAATGGATTTGGAGGGCATCATCCGGTCCTCCTCCGGCAAGATCTTAAACAACGCCGCCCAAGTGTGGAACCACACCTTCTATTGGAGCTGCCTGGCTCCGAACGGGGGTGGAATACCGAAAGGAAAGCTGGGCGAATTGATCGCCGCGGGCTTTGGCTCCTTCGAGGAGTTCCAGAAGCTGTTTGCCGCTTGCGCGCTGGGCGCCTTCGGCTCGGGCTGGGCCTGGCTGGTGAAGAAGCCCGGCGGGAACCTCGAGATTCGCAGCACGTCCAACGCCGAGCCCGCGTTCCTCAACGACGACGTGCCCCTGATCACCTGCGACGTGTGGGAGCACGCCTACTACATCGATTACCGCAACGACCGAGGCGCCTACGTCAAGGCCTTCTGGAACATCGTGAACTGGGAGTTCGCCGAGCGCAACCTGCGGGCCTAGAAAACTGCCCCGCGCAGGCAGTCCAGAATGCGTCCCAGCGGGCGCTAATCCTCGATGATGATCTCCGGGCATCCGGCGTCGATGTAGACTGCGCCTTCGCTGTATACTGCCACCGCATAGGGATGGCGGCCTTTCGGCGCTCCGGGTGGAACGGGGATAGGGGCAATCTCATTCCCGCTGGAATGTATATGCACTCTACCAAGCGGCGTGCTCCGAAGGAATTGGATTACGAATGGCCCGCTCTCGCACATCCACCGTATGCTGTCCCCTAAGTGAGCCCGAAGGACCGAAGGTTCGTAGATCAGGTGCGCGGCTGGGCGTCGCTCAGGCTCGGGCACGACACTAATGGTGACCGTTAGCAGGTCGGTGTTGGTCCTAACGACGTACATTTCGATTTCCCTCCGATGTTCAGACAAGTTACAAGGGCCGTGCTGGCCGGGATCAGCGTTGGGGTTTGCCCTTGACCAAGTCCCGGTAGCGTGGATCGTTACGTAGTTCGGCCAGGTCGCGCGTACCCTCGATTTCCGCCAGCGAGTAACCGTGCGATATAACGGTCCCGAGGGCGCGCAGAGCCCGGTCGCGTTGTCCGGCCGACTCGTAAACCAGTACCGACCGGAAGAGCACATTCTGGTTGTCCGGCTCAAGCCGGCGGGCCTGCTCGATCTGCTCAAGCGCTTCCTGCTTCTGTCCAAGCATGTCCAGGTAGCCCGCAAGACTGGCCCGCACACGACCGTCCTTGGGATTGACAGAGAGCTGCTGCTTCGCTAGCTTAATCGCCATGGAGTAGGCCTCAGGCGCCTTGGCCGCCAACCTGGGTGTCTGGCTATAAGCTTCTCCAAGGTTTCCCCAGATCTGGTGGCTGGCGGTGCCCATCTTGATGGCGTTCTCCAGTATAGGCACGGCTGCCGCGTAACGCTGCTTTATGATGTAGAGCGTGCCCAAGTTGGAGTAAGCTTCCGGAGTGGGCCTCATGGCAATGGACTTTTCAAACATGGCGGCGGCCTGATCGAACTTCCCTTGGAGGTAGTAAATGCCACCCAGACGGTAGTACGCCCGGTAGTGGTCGGGCACCAAGCCGAGCACTTTCCGGTATTGTGCCGCCGCCTGGTCGTATCCAGAGTGCCGGTAGTAAAACTCGCCGAGGTCTGAATAGCCGGTCCAGAGATCACGCCGCAACTCGATGGCCTTTTGGTAGGTATCCTCCGCGTCCTTAGTCCTGCCCAGCACCTCGTAGGTGCGCGCCAGTTGCCTGTGGCCGTCAGCGCTCATGGGATCGGTTCTTAGCGCGGTCTGCAACTCGTCCAGGGCCCTTTCATGCCTGCCCGTTTCCCTGTAGACCATCCCCAGGGTCACGTGGACGTTCGGCAGGCGGGTGTCGAGTTGGACCGCGCGCAGGCAGCTCGCCTCCGCGCTCTCGGCCCATTTTCTTTCCTTGGTGTTCCGAAACTTCCGCCAGAAGGCTTCGCCCAGACCCGCGTGGGCGAGAGCATATCCGGGATCTTCCTGGATAGCCTTCTGCAGCAGCGGGATGGCCTTGTCCACATTCTCCACGACATCGAAGCGCGAGAGAAAGCCCAGCGCCTGTACATAGGCGTAGTAGGCGGCGGGGACGCGGGTTTCCCCGGCGCTCAGGACCTTCCTCGCTTTGTCCGACAACTCCAGTTCGAGCATGGCTGCCGCATGGACGAAAACCTCGTCCTGAAGGGCGGTTGAGTCCTGGGCGAGTGCATCGGTGACGTCGCTGCGAAGTTGCCGCCGCGTTCTGGCGTCTACCAGGTTGATTGTCACCCGCACAGCGTTCTGGAGAGCCTGGAGGCTGCCCGTCATCGCCAGATTGACACCAAACACCCGGCGCGCATCCGCGGCACTCGACAGGTTCTCGCGCCGCACCTCGCTCGCCGGGACAACGCTCAGGGACTTCTGGAAGTTCTCCAACTGACTGAACTTCGTGGACAGTGTCTCCATCAGGCCGTCACACAAGGGCTGGTTGGCAGGATTCGTGGCCCACGTTGATGAAAGGAAGGACGGCGATTTGCCGCTGAGCGGGCAGCATCCACGCCACCCGCCAATCCCCCAGGCTTCCCCGGAACACCATCGCACCCAGGGCGACGGCCAGGCCGCAACCGCCGCCAGGATGGCGGTTCTCCGGCGCGCCAACCGGTTCTCCTTGGGCGGCGAGAGCTGCACACGTCACGGCGGCGGCAAACTCCGGCGCCTCGCCCAGGGAGCGCAGATCGGACGACAGTTCCAACATGCTCTGGTAGCGTTCCTCGCGGTTCTTGGCAGTAGCGCGAAAAACGATCCTCTCGACCGCCTCGGGAAGATGGGGACGGAGCGCCTTGGGCGAGGGGGTGGGAGAATTGAGGATCTGCTGAAGCACGGCGACCCAATGGGGCGCCCGGAAGGGGAGTTCCCCCGTAGCCATCTGGTAAAACACCACGCCCAGGGAGAAGATGTCCGTTCGATGGTCCAGTTCCATGCCCTGGGCCTGCTCGGGAGACATGTAGGGCAGAGTGCCTAATGATTCGGCCCTCCCCGGTGCGCGACTGCATGGTGCGAGTGACGTCGTCCTCGACGGCCCCCTGCGGCTCAACCAATTTCGCCAGGCCGAAATCAAGGATCTTCACCAGTCCGTCCTCAGTCACCATGATGTTCGCGGGCTTGAGATCGCGGTGGGTTATACCTGCCGAATGCGCCCTGGCCAGGGCCTCCGCCACCTGGTTGACGCAATCCGCAGCCTCACGAATTGGCATTCCCTGGCTCGGGATCAAGGCAGCCAGGGTCCGGCCGGCGATATACTCCATGGCTATGAAATGGATCCCGTCGGCCGTGTCGATATCATAAATCGTTACGATGTTGGGATGATTCAGCGATGACGCGGCCTTGGCTTCGCGCACGAATCGGCGCTTGCGTTCAGGGTCGCTGACCCTTTCGGGCGGTAAGACTTTGAGGGCGACGAAGCGGCCCAGGCGGCTGTCCCGGGCCTTGTAGACCACACCCATCCCGCCCTCGCCGAGTTTCTCGAGGACCTCGTAGTGCGAGATGGTTTTTCCAATCACGGCCGCCCTCCGGGCCGGAGAATCGGAGCCTCTCGTCTGCCTTGTGGATCAATTCTACAACAACGAGGGGCAAATTGAGTTTCGAGAGTCAGATACCTGCATCTGCCTAGCACCCCCGCAGTCACGCCGCTCGCTGCCCTTCTCGCGCTTTGAGCCCAACCACTTCGCGCCAGCCGCGGGCCGCAACTCGGGTTTCGCCCGCTAGTATGGAGATGCCACCGGCCGGCGCGGCAACGCCCGGCTCGGCTGGCAAAAGCAAATTTGCCGAACAAAGCCAATTTCGCGCAACTGATTTGGAATCAAACGATTAGGATGGAGCCACCCGTCGGAATTGAACCGACGACCTGCGGTTTACGAAACCGCTGCTCTACCAACTGAGCTAGGGTGGCTCGGTGGGAACTAGATTCATTTTACAACAGCTTGCCCACGGCTTCGCGCAGCTCGGCCGTAAACGCGTCGACGGTCTTGCCGGCCGGGTCGAGCGGCTTGCCGAACACGATCGTCACCGGATGCAGGCGAATCCGGCTCGAACCACGATGCCACACCTCGTAAGTGCCGCGAATCGCAACCGGGACCACCGGCACGCCGAACTGCGTGGCGACAATCGACGGCCCTCCCCGGAAAATCTTCAACTTGCCGTCGATCGAGCGCTCGCCTTCCGGAAAGACGCACAGGATCATCCCCCGCGAAAGTCCCTCCGCCGCCAGCCGCAGCGTGGATCGCACCCCCCGGTCGGCGCCCACCGCCACAATTTTCAACCAGCGCGCGATCTGCGACATCACCGGCCCTCTGAAGTAAACCCGGTCGCCGATAAAGAACAGATTGCGCAATACGCCGGAAGGCAAGACGACGAACACCAGCAACCCGTCCAGGAAGCTCGCATGGTTCGGGCAAAGCATGTAGGGCGCCTCCGGCAGGTTCGTCAACCCTTCGGCGCGCAGGCGGAGGAAGACGGAGAACGCCCACCGGAGCATCTTCCCCAGCACCAGGCTACTGCCTCGGTCACGGGGCGGTGATGCAGGATTTCGCGGGCGATCCTCGCATCTTCGTCGTCGAGCGGCGCCCTCAGGATCTCTGCCCACGAAACCAGCGCTCCCCCGGCGCCCGGTTCGTCGCCAAGCTGCAGCCGCTCCACGCTGCTGGTGAGCTCCGCCACGGTGTGGATCTTGGCTGCCTCCTCGTCCGGGATCCGGGCGCCGAAAGCATCCTGGATCGCGGACACCAACTCCACCCTTTCGAGCGAAGTAAGCCCCAGGTCAAGTTCCAGATTCATGGAACGGTTGATCACCGGCGCATCCTTCACGGCGCGGATCAGCGCGAACAGCCGCTCTTCCAGCGGCGTCTCCGGCGGGGTGGCTTCCAGAGCCGCCGCCGGCTTCCCGGTTCGCTCCAGCACTTCCCGCTGCACCTCGATAGCGCTTGACCTTGCGGGTGGTGGTGAGCGGGCAGCGGCTCCCTGCGGATTTCCAGGCTGAAGACGCGCTTGTAAGACGGCAGACGCTCGGAAAGCGTCTCCAATTCCCAGCGGATCGAGTCGTAGGCGCTGGCGGCCAGATCGCTCTTCAGCCCGTCGAAGTCCGGCACCACCACCGCGTGCAGCTTCTCGCCTTCCCCTTCCGGGATTCCCACCACGCAGATTTCCTTGATGTAACTGCTGTTGGACTGGTAGAACTTTTCGATCTCCTCCGGGTAGATGTTCTTGCCCGAGCTGAGCACGATGACGTCCTTCTTCCGGCCCGTGATGTGAAGGTAGCCCCGGCGGTCGATATACCCCAGATCGCCGGTGTAGAGCCAGCCGTCCTGAATGGCCTCCGCCGTGGCCTCCGGGTTCTTATAGTAGCCCTGCATGACGTTCTCGCCGCGCACCAGCACTTCACCGATGCCGTTCTCGTCCGGAGCCTCGATGCGGACCTCGTCGTGCGGCATCGCCACACCGGCGGTTCCCACCGCGCGCCCCTTTTGCACCGCCACGGTGATCAGCGCCGCTGTTTCCGTCATGCCGAAAGCCTGCGCCAGACCGAAGCCCATATCCCGGAAACTTTCGGCTACCTCAGATTCGAAGCGCGCGCCGCCCACGCCGAACAGGCGGAAGCTCGGCCCGAACTTCGCATGAATCGCGCGGAAGAAGTACCGGCCAGGGTTAAATCCCAGGTGCAGGTTCGCGAAGCGCGAGACCGCCAGCAGTCTTCGGAACAGGAAACGCTTGAGGGCGCCCTGGCGGCCGACTTCCTGCATGATCCTGCGGTGCACCAGGTAGAAGAACTGGGGCACGCAGATGAAGATGGTAATGCCCTCTTCAGCGAAAGCCTTCAGGATTCGTTGCGCCTCCAGGCTCTGCAGGAAGGTGGTGCGCGCGCCCAGGTAGAGCGGGAGGATGAAGTTGATCACCAGCGCCAGCACGTGGTACATCGGCAGCACGCTGAGGAAGTGATCTTCCGGGGTCGGGCCCGACCATCTTCAGCGCCTCCACCACGTTCCGGTAGACGTTGCGCCCCGTCAGCACCACGCCCTTGGGATTGCCCGTGGTGCCGCTGGTGTAGAGAACCATCAGCACGTCGTCCAGACTGCGCTGAACCAGAGGCAACGGCCCCTCCCCCTCCTCAATGGGCGCCTCGCCGGCGATCGAGATACGGCAGCGGTTGGGCCAGCAGGCCCTGCACACTCTCCAGGGTGGGGAGCAGGCGCTGGGAAACGATGAGAAAACGGCAGCCGGAGTGCTCGACCAACCCGGCCAGCGTCTCTTTGTCATGCAGTATGTCCAGCGGAACAACGATCCCGCCCGCGCTCTGAATCGCCAGAAACGACATTCCCCAGTGCGGGCGGCTTTCCATCAAAATGCCGACAGCGTCGCCGGGACGCACGCCGGAGCGCGCCAGGAACTCGCCGGTCTTGCGCACCTCGCCGGCGATCTGCCGGTAGGTAAACGTCTCCCGCCCGGCATCGGAGATAGTTTGCATGGCGACTCTGTCCGGGAAGCGCTCCACGTTCAGCCGCAATTGTTCGAAGAAGTCGAGTGTCAAGCCGAGGCCACCTCCATGGCCCGCTTCTCATCGATCCACAGCATCAGGACCAGACCCGCCAGGAAGAACGGCAGCAGCGACAGCACGGCCAGTCGCTGGCTCCCGCTCCAATGCGAGATGGAGCCGAAGACCAGCGGGCCGAACATCGAGGCGAACTTGCCGCTCAGCACGTAAAAGCCGAAGAATTCCGATTGCCGTTCCGGCGGTGAGATCTGCGCCATGAAGGAACGCCCCACCGCCTGTGTGCTGCCCATGCCAATCGCGGCGCCGGACGCCATGATCCAGAACATGGTCTTGGTGGCCGCCAGGCTCCCGGTCACGACCACCGCCATCCACAGTATCAAAGTGAGAATAATCGTCCGCTTGGGGCCGATCCAATCCGCCAGGTAGCCGGCCGCGAGCGACGCCGGCAAGGCCACTACGTTGAGCACCAGGAACAACATCACCAGCTCCTGGTTGGAGAAGCCGATGGTGGTGGTGGCGTAGATCCCGGCGAAGGTCACTACCGTGGTGATGCCGTCGGTGAAGAGCAGAGACGCCAGAATGTACTTGGCCGTCTCGCGATACCGGCGCAAGTGGCCGAGCGTCTGGCCCACCCGGCGGAACCCCGCAGCCGCATGCGCCGCCCAGCTTCGGCTTTCGCCCTGGGGCTTTGATTCCCGCAGCCAAAAGAACGAGGGCAGCGCGAAGACCAGGAACCAGGCCGCGACGACGAGAAACGAGCTTTGGTACGCCGCGACGCCCTCAGCGCTGGTGAGCGGCTTGTCCAGCAGGGGCTTGGCCGCCAGCAGGCACAACAGTCCTCCGGCGTAGCCCACGGCCCAACCCCAACCCGACACACGGCCCACGGTGGCCGGCGTCGAGACATCGGGGAGGAAGGCGTTGTAGAAGACGTATCCCGCTTCGAAGGCGGCGGTGCCCAGGATGAAGAGCGCCATGGCAAGGACGATGTCGCCCGGCCCGACCCGGTACATCAGAGCCGTAGCGGCCACTGAAAGAAGGGTGGTCGCGATGAGGAAGAAGCGCTTGCGTCCGGAATAATCGGCGAGCGCGCCGAGCACCGGCGACGCCGCGGCGACCGCCAGCATGGCGATGAAGTTGGCGACTCCCCAAAGCTGGTCCGCGCGGTTGTCGGGGGCGTTCACCACCACCTGGCGGAAGTAGACGGCGAACGAGACAGTGATGATGAGCGTAGTGTAGGCGGAGTTGGCGAAATCGAACAGGCACCAGGCCACCGTGGCACGGCGTGAATGGGTTTGGACGGCGCGCATCGCAGTCGTCGGTCAATCATACCCGATTCCCCGCGCCCAGGCGCATAGCCGTCCAGCCTCACCCGGCCCTCGACATGAGGTCCACGTAGGCTGTGTCCAGCAGATCTTCGTCAGCGATCCCGAGTTGGGCCTGGATTTGGGCGACGGCCCGATAACCATTGTCTCGCGCCTCCCCCGTCCGCAGGACATATTCCAGCTCCAGGAAGCGGCCCAGATCTTCCACCTCGTCCAGGTGCACGCGCGTCTGCCCCACCTGGTACAGCCACCGCCGCTTCCGTACCCGCCCGCGCACCCCGAGAGCGGCCGCCAGCACCGCGTGAAGCGCTCCAGGATCGGCCACCGGAACAATGCTGTAATCCGACGCGCGGGCACAGGCACTGTCCGGCCGTTCGTACTGGATCAGTTCACCGCGGCCGGGCGCGAACAACCGCAACTTGAGCCGGCCGTGAGGCACCTTGTAGAAGATGTCGTCCTGCTCGATCAGCTTCCCCGCCGACCCGCTCAGCCGGGCAGCCCGCTGCCGCAGGTCGTCCCAGTCGCGCACGCGCGCCTTGATTTCGATGTTCGCCGCCATGAGTGCCGGTGGCTCCCTACCGAAACAGCAACGGCACGAATTCGCTCAGATAGAGCCGCCAGACCTTGAATACGTGCTCCCCTTCGCTGGGCCGGAAGGTGTGCTTGATCTGGCGCGCGGTCAACTGCTCGGACAACTTTTGCGACCTCTCGAAGAGGCCGTCCTGCTTGCCGCACCCAATCCAGAACACCCTCAGCTTCGCGTTGATGTCCTTCGGGTTGGCCACGACCTCCGGGAACTGCTTGTCGAAGTCACCCATGAGCGCCCCGCTGAACGCACCCAGAGCGCTGAAAAGGTCAAGATGCCTGAGTCCGATTGTGAGCGCCTGCCCGCCGCCCATCGAAAGCCCCGCGATCGCGCGGTTCGCACGCCCCGGCGCCACCCGGTACTTCGATTCCACAAGCGGCATCACGTCCTTCAACACGTACTGTTCATACAGATCCGTGTTGTTCACCGGCCCCCCGCGCATCCCAAACGGCAGCGCGTGCCCGAACGGCATCACGACAATCATGGGAACCGCCTTCTTCTCCGCCAGGAGGTTGTCCAGGATGAAGTTGGCGTGCCCTGCCAGCGTCCATCCTGCCGCCGTATCGTTTGATCCGTGGAACAGATACAGCACGGGGTACCGGCGCTTGGTCTCCCGCTCGTAGGCGGGCGGCGTGTACACCCAGATCCATCGCGTCTCCCCGTTGATCACCGTGGACTTCTGCCAGTTGATCTGGACCATTCCGTGCGGCACATCGCGCGCGTCCCAGATCGAGGGCGGATCCGCCGGCACCTCCACCATGCTGGCCGAGGTCCGCGCCCGCAGCTTGATGTTCGGGTTCACCGGGTCCGCCATGGTGACCCCATCCACCGTGAACGTGTATATGTACACCGTCGGGTCCAGCGGCCCGATGGTCACACTCCACACCCCCTGGCTGTCTTTGGTCATCGATTCCCGGCTATTCGCCGCCATGAAGTCCATCGCGAGCGTGACCTCACTCGCCTTGGGCGCCCGGATTCGGAACGTCACCCGGCGGTCGGCGTGCACTTCGGGGGAAACCAGGGTGTCAACCGGCTGCGGCTGGGGCGATGCCAGCGGAGCGAGTAGCAAAACCATTGCAAGAGTCTTAGTCACCATCTCGATTCCTCGCGGAGGACGCAACCCATTGTATACTGGCCTGAAGCTGGGAGCCCCAGAGATGTTGGATGGCACTATGAAAACAGCCCTCTTGTTCTTAGCGGCCGCGCTTGCCGCTGCAGGACCTCTATTGGCCCAGGCCCAGATCGGGGCCGGTGACTTGACCGGCTCGGTTGTCGATGCCCAGGGCAACTTGATCCGTAGCGCGCAGGTCACCGCCACGGCTCCCGAGCGGGGCATCAGCCGCAGCGCCCAGACCAACGATACCGGCGAGTATCGGATTCCGCTGCTGCCGCCCGGGGTCTACACGGTGCGGGTGGAGGCCGCCGGCTTCACCACGCGCGTCATTACCGGAGCGACCGTGCTGGTGGGTCAGGCTCTCACCCTGAACGCCCAGTTGGAGGTGGGGGCCATCAGCTCTGAGATCACGGTGGTGGCGGTAAGTCCGGTAGTCGAGACCGAGCGCACACAGCAAGCCAACACCATCGACCGCCAGCGCATCGAGGGACTGCCCATCAATCGCCGCAACTACCTGGATTTCGCGCTGCTCGCCCCCGGCGTAGTCGAAACCAACGACTTGGTCGATTCCACCGATTACCGGGTGGTCCAGGCCCCCCAGTCCGGGCTTAGCTTCGGCGGCGGCAACGGCCGCGGCAACAACTTCACCATCGACGGCGCCGAGAACTACTTGGACTCCGGCACCGTGCGGAGTGCCATCAGCCAGGAGACGGTGCAGGAATTCCAGATCAATCGCAACTCGTTCAGCGCGGAATCCGGCGGGGCGTTCGGAGGCAGCATCAACATCATCACCCGCTCGGGCACCAACACGCCGCATGGCAACCTGTTCGGGTTCTTGCGGCAGCGTGATCTGCAGGCGCGCAATTTCTTTGACCCAACCAAGTCGGCGTTCACGCGCGGGCAGTACGGCGCCACATTCGGCGCTCCGATTCAGCGCGACAAGACGTTCCTGTTCCTGGGCTACGAGCGGCTGGACCGTCATGAGACTTCGTTCGTGCCCATCCTGCAAGACCGCACGGCGTTCGCCAGCCTCACGCCCTCGCAGCAGCAACTGGCAAACTTCTTCGACAGCGCCCCGGTGCCGCAACTGCAGGCGTATGGAACCCTGCTGCGCCGGTACCTGATCCCCAACAACTTTCCCGCCACTGTGGCGTTGTTCGACCGGAACAGCGGCAACTTCCCGTTCTCCGAGGACGACACCATGCTCTCGACGCGGCTCGACCGCCGCTTCGGCTCGCGCGACAACTTTTTCGCCCGCGGCAGCCTCAACCGGGGCACATACCAAAACGCGCAACTGGGCGCGTTGGCTGGCTTCAATCGCGGGCGCAGCATCGCCACCTGGGATGCCAGCGTGATGCTGAGCAACACTTACGTCATGGGCAGCCGCTGGGTGAGCGAAACGCGCCTGCTCTACGGTTATGACCGCCGCAGGGTGATTCCCACCGACACGTTCGGCCCCGACATCACGATTTCCGGGTACGGCCTCTTCGGCCGCGAGATCTTCCTGCCTTCGGTTACCTTTGAGCGTCACTACCAGGCGCAGCAGTCTTTCAGCTACACCGGTGGCCGCCACAACCTGAAATTCGGCGTGGATGTGAACCCCGTGCGCGACGTGGTGCGCTCGGAGACCTTCTTCGGCGGCCGTTTCCAATTCGGCGCCAACATCCCTCTGGGGTTGCTGCTGCCCAAGCTCACCGGAGATCCCAACGCAGCTGCGGCCCTGGCCAGCACGCTGGTGGCCCTCGGCCAGCAGAGCCTCGTACCCGCGCTCAGCCAGCCGATCACCGCGCTGCAGTCCTACAGCCTGGGCCTGCCGGAGTTGTACCAGCAGGGTTTCGGCGACCCCAACTGGACCGCCTGGTTCAAGCGTTCCGGCTTCTTCGTACAGGATTCCTTGAAGATCACGCCGCGTCTGTTGCTGAGCCTGGGCGCGCGCTACGACATCGAAGGCGAGCCTTCACCACTGCACACCGACATGAACAATCTGGCGCCGCGCGTGGGTTTCTCCTGGACGCCCAGCGCCGACTCCAAGACCGTCGTGCGCGGCGGATTCGGCTTCTACTACTCCCAGATCAACGGTCAAATTCCCAACCTGGCGGCCACGCTGGACGGCACGCAGATCGCGCAGGCGGCCATCACGCCGCTGGGCATCCCCGGTCTGGTCAACCCCACGACGAAGCAGCCGATCACTTCGTTTGACGTCTACCAGACGCTTCTGGCGCAGGGTGTGGTCGGCAAGCGCCCCATCACACAGCAGGATCTGGCGCAGTTTGGCCTGCAACCCGGGCCTAACGCACCGGGGCGGGTGGTTTTCGGCATCGTCGACGATTACGTCAATCCCTACGCGCAGCAGGCCAGCTTCGAAATCGAGCGCGCCGTGGGGAACGTGGCGCTGTCGGCCGCCTATCAATTCACTCGCGGCGCCAGGCTGCCACGCATTCTGGACCGCAACCTTTACTACTCGGGCAAGACCGCCAGCGGCCAACCGACCTTTGGCTTCTACAATCCGTCGATTCTGCAATACAACGTTGAGGAATCCACCGCCAAGTCTTTCTATCATTCGCTGGTCTTCCAGGCGACGAAGCAATTCAGCAACCATTTCTCATTGAACGCGCACTATACGTTCAGCAAGGCCATCGACGAAGTGACCGATTTCAACAGCGATTTCGAGCCGCAGGACCAGCTCAACGCCCACGCCGACCGCGGCCTGTCGTCCTTCGATCAGCGTCACCGCTTCGTCTTCTCGAGCCTGATCGCCTCGCCGGCCCAGAACGTGGTCCTTCGCGATTTCACGCTCTCGCCCATTCTCGACGCCAATTCCGGCCGGCCTTTCAACCTGCTCACCGGCTTCGACAACTTCGGCGACCGCCACGCCACCAACCACCGGCCTTTCGGCGCCGGACGCAATATCGGCCGTGGTCCCCGTTACTTCTCGGCCGATCTCAGGCTGGCGCGGCGTTTCCTGTTCGCGGAAGGCCGCCGCAACGTCGAGGTCATCGCGGAAGGCTTCAATCTGCTGAACCGGACCAACTTCAAGAGCGTGAATAGCGTCGTGGGATCGCTTTCGCTGGCGCAGCTACCCAGCCCGATTGTGGGACGCACGGGCAGCCCGACTGCCCCGCTTTCGTTTACGGCAGCCTTTCCCGCGCGCCAGTTTCAGTTGGGTCTGAAGATCAACTTCTAGTCGCTACGTGCCTCCTCTCACGCAAAATCAGGTCCGGGGATTCTTTGCGGCATGGGGCGGTATTGTTCTCGACGGAATGGATTCCTTCATCTATGCCCTGGTGTTGGCGCCGGCCATGCGCGATCTCTTGCCCGCTTCAGGCATACCGGCCACGCCGGGGAATCTCGGACTGTACGGCAGCATTCTATTTTCCGTTTTCCTGGTCGGTTGGGGTTCGGCCTTTCTGTGGGGTCCAGTGGCCGACCGGTTTGGGCGTGTCCGCGCCCTCATGCTGGCGGTCTTGTGTTATGCCCTGTTCACTTTCCTCGGATGCATGGCCCGGAACATCTGGCAACTCGGCCTCTTTCGATTGCTGGCCGGATTCGGCGTTGGCGGCGAGTTCGTAGGGGCGGCGGTCTTTGTGGCGGAAGAGATGCCGGATCGCCGCCGGGTTTCGAGCGCAGGCGTGCTGAATAGCGGGTACTACGTGGGCGCGTTTCTCGCAGCGGCGCTCAACTACCTGATCGGAGCCCGCTATGGATGGAGGGTAATGTTCGCTCTGGGCGGCTTGCCCGCCCTATTTATCGCTTACATTCGCACCTGCGTCCGGGAGCCGGAACGCTGGACGATGCGCATGAAAGCGATCGGCCGCGCGAGCGCGCGCGCCTCGTTCCTGGCGCTCTTTTCCCCGGAATATCGCCGGCGAACGCTGGTGAACTGCGCGCTGCTTCTCGTCTCGATGATCGGGCTGTGGGCCGGATCGGTCTACGCGCCGAGCGCCGTGACTCAAGTAGCGCTGCGAGAGGGCTATGACGCTCAGCAAAGCGCCCGCATCGCCTCCTGGGCCACCATGCTGCTTTCCTGCGGTACGATTCTCGGCTGCTTATGCATGCCAATTGCCGCCAACCGCGCCGGCCGACGCGGCGCGCTGGCGTTGTTCTTTGCCCTGATGGCGGCGTCCATCGCCGCCGGTTTCGGATACGCGTTCTACCTTCCACACGCTCCCCTGCTCTTCTTCATCCCGTGCCTCTTCCTGGTGGGAGTCGGCGGAGCGAATCTCTCGGTCTATCTGGCATGGATTCCGGAACAATACCGCAGCGAGTGCCGCGGCAGCGCCCTCGCGCTGGCGACATGCATCGGCCGGTTCGTGGCCGCCGGCGCAACGTTTCTGGTAGGCGCTGGGATCTCTCGCTACGGCAGCATCGGCGCGCCGGTCGCGCTTACCTCGCTGGCGTTCGTCCTGGGACTCTTCGTGATTCCGTTCAGCGTGGAGACGAAGGGCAAGCCGCTGCCGGTTTAATTGCTTACGGAAGAACCAAAACTCCAACGTCATTGCTGAGGCACGACGTTAGCATGGCGGGCAACCTGCTGCCAACGTCCGCGCTGTTTCATCCATACTCCCGTGAAGCGGAGTTGTTCGGTCTTCCCGGCGTTCGGCATTGCTCCACCCCACACCACCGTCTCCCTGCCCACCACAATCACCGTGTCGCCATACACCCGGGCGTATTCGATCTGCCTGTCGTAAGAAGTGATCACAAGGAAGCCGGATTCGACCATCCCCAGAACCTGTTGCTTGTTCACAAACCGGTTCAAGGGATTAGTGACTACGAAATCATCAGACCACAGACTCGCCATTGTTTTCGGTTCTCTATGAAGGAACGCCTGAACTTCTTCGGCATTCAGCCGCCGGACCTCTTCTTCAGCGCGTTTGTCTTCTTCTGTTGCCTCAGCTGACGCGAAAAGTGAAGTGGCACCAGCCAGTGAAACGAAGAGCATGGCAAATCTGGTCATTTATCGGCCCCCCTCCGGGAACTAATCAAGGATTATCTTTATTCTACCAATGGGTTCCACGGTCCGGATTTTGACGCGCGGCGCGAGGTGCTCTTAGTGCTGTAGGTCGCCTGGGCGCTCAGGGATGCCGGGCTGGTCCAGGAATTGGGCGGTAGTGGCCGGCCCGAGGTTCTTCCAATCCTGGAGCACCGAGACCACTTTCTTATCCGGGGTGACCTCGACAGACTGAATGAGGCTGGGGCGGTCTTCCGGCTTGGCGCCGCCGGTTGAACTGAAGATGACGGTATTCCCGTTGGCGAGGCGTTCGGCGGTCTGAATGTTGCGGAAGACGATACCGGGCGGCAGGTCGGCCTGCTTGAATTCCCAGACGGTTTCGCTCTTCGGGTTCACCTCACGAACCAGACGGTCGCGCTCGTCGACGATGAGCGTGTTGCCGTTGCGCAGCCGCAGGGCCGCCCAGGGAGTGGGGATCTCGTAGGTCCAGATGGGCTTGAACTCCCGGTCGTACTCGACGACCTTGTTCCAATTCAGGTGGGCGGCGAGATAGGTGCCGCCGGCTGTCACGCGTGTGCGGCGGAACTGGGCGTGAACGGTTTTCGGGTCCGTCAGGCTCGGCGCGGGGAGTGCGTGTTCCATCTCGACGGCGCCGGTCTTCTTGTTGATGATCATCAACTTCGGCGGAAGGGCGTTCTGGACCAGCATGACTTTGTCGAGGCCGATCGGCTGACAAGTGTGGACTTCGGTGCCCGGGGGCGGGTTGTAGCGCCACACGATCTCTTTCCGCGGTGTCACTTCCTGAACGTCGAGTTGTCTGGCGAAGAGGATATGCCCGTTCGTAAGCATCCAGACGTCGTCGATCTCACCGCCGGGTCCAGTCGAATAGCTCCAGACTACCTTTCCGTCCTTCACGATGAAGATCGTGTTGTAGCCTTCGCCGGCGTAGAGCATGGGATGCTGGGCGATGCCGCGACCTGGCCGTTCGGGGATGGCGGTGGGCGCCGGCCAGTTGCGGGGCATGGGAGCGGGCTCTGAGGCTCCCCTGGCAGGAACGTTGGCCGCGGTGAATTGACCGAGAATGCCGAGCAGGGGCGGCGCCGGCAACGACGGGGTCGTGACCGTGGCGCGCTGGGAGTTCCTGTGGCAGGCCGAAGTACACAGCAACAGAGCCGCTGCAACGATAGGAACGAGGCGCAGTACTCGACAGGGCATAGTGGTGCATTATAACAGTTGGACTTAACAACATGACTTCGCCGCGTGACAATTCTCCCGGAGTAGAAATACCGCCTCCACTGATTTTCGCGGCCGGTCTCGGCCTGGGATACTGGCTCACAACGCGGGTTTCAACGCAGTGGTTGCCAGCGGGCCTGTCGCGGACGTTGGGCTGGATATTGATCGCCTGCGGGCTGACGCTTGCTACCTCAGCATTGACCCTCTTCTTCCGGCGCCGCACGACGGTGCGCCCGGATCGGCCCGCGACCGCCTTGGTCACATCCGGGCCTTACAAATTCACGCGCAACCCGATGTACGTTTCACAGGTGCTCGTGTACGCGGGCCTGGCGATCCTGTGGCAGTCGGCTTGGGCTTTAGTATTGCTGCCATTCGTGGTCATCTACATCGACCGCCGGGTCATCCGCCGGGAAGAGTCTCATCTCGAACAGCGCTTCGGAAAAGAATACCGGGAATACCGGACAAGAATACGGCGCTGGCTCTGAAGTGGGAACCTGCTTCCCGCTACTTTCGGAGCCAGGCGTCGATGGCGCGGGCGGCGCGGGCGCCTTCGGCCACGGCCTGCACTACGGTAGTCCCGCCGTTGACGATGTCGCCGGCCGCGAAGACGCCGGGACGCGAGGTTTCCAGCGTCTCCTCGTTCGTCCAGAGCAGCCCCTGGCGTGTGAAGTGCAATCCGGCAAGACCCTGCTCGACTTCGGGATCGGCGCGCTGGCCGATGGCCTCCACCACCAGGTCCGCGGTGAGCACGTGCTCGGAACCGGGGATCGGCTGCGGGGTTCGCCGGCCGTCCTCACCCGGAGGACCCAATCGCGTGCGGACGACCTTCACGCCCGTCAGCTTCCCGTTCGTCCACCACGTAATCCACCGGCTGCGTCAGAATCAAGAAGTTGACGCCGCTGCGGATGGCGCTGTCGCGCTCCTCGGGCCAGGCAGGCATCTCGGCGAAAGAACGCCGGTAGACGATGGCCACATCCGAGGCACCGGCGCGCTGGGCGGAAAGCGCCGCGTCGATCGCCGTGTTGCCGCCGCCCAACACCAGCACCTCGCCGGAGACTTCGTCGCCGCGCTTCACCCGCGGCCAGGAACTCCAGCGCGCTGACGACACCGGAGGCCGGCCTCGCTGCCTCCGGCAATGGAACCGACCGGGAAAGCCCCAGCGCGATCAGCGCGGCGTCGAAGCCTTCCGCCAGCACGCGATCCAGGCCGTAGTCGGCCGACAGGCGCACGCCGTAGCGGCGCTCCACTTCGCCGCTGGAGCGCAGCACGCTGTCGATCTCATCGCCGAATGATCGGATCGGGAAGCCGGTCAGAGGGGATGGTTTCCCCGGCCGTGCCGCCCGGCGCCGAACCCGCATCGAACAGCGTCACCGCATGGCCGAGCGAGGCCAGGGTAGCCGCGGCGGCGACGCCGGCCGGACCCGCGCCCAGCACCGCCACGCGCTTGCCGCTCGAGCCCGCGCCCGGCCGAGGCTCCGCCGTCCAACCTTCCTCGATAGCCTTGCGGCTGACCCAGCGCTGCAAATGACGAATGGGCACGCTCTCGGTGTAGTGCTGGTTGATGCAGCCGGCTTCGCACAGCGTCTCCGAGGGGCAGACGTAGCCGCAGACGGCCGCCAGCACGTTACGCTCGCGCAGCGTCTCGTAGGCCTCACGGAAGCGGCCCGCGGCGATGTGGCCGACGAACTTGGGGATGTCCACGTGGGCGGGACAGCGACCCACGCAGGTGGGATCGTTGCACTGGCGGCAGGTCTTCGCCATCTCCAGGATGATGTCCAGAGCTTCGGCCCGGCCGGCCTTGTAGATCGGCTCGTAGATGGCCGCGTCGCGAGGCACGCAGCCGGAGCGGCCGCCGTCGCGCATGATCTGGGTGCAGGCCGAGCAGGCCACGCAGACCTTCTCCGGATCGAGCCGGCCGCGCTCGGCGAGATCTTGCGCAAAGTCGGGATAGGCGAAGGCCATGCGGCCCAGGCCCACCAGCGATACCCAGCCGTGGCGCACGTTGGCCGCGGCCTGGTTGCGGGAAGAAGTGCCGCAGCCAGGAGTATCCGCCGCCGATGATCGCCAGCGCCGGGGAACTCCGTCTGGATCCGCCGCACGATGTGAACGAACCGCGCCACGCCCGCCAGCGGGTTTTCCGGCGGCACCGGCGCTCCCACGATGGGCAGGTCGAAGGGACGGTTCACATAGGGGTTGAAGTAGGGATTGCCGATGGTGATGTTCACCAGCGGCGCGCCGGCCTCTGCGAGAAGGCGGACGATTTCGATGGGCTCCGTCAGATCGGGCTTGGCCGCATCCTCTTTGTCTACGCCGAAGCCGTAGGGATAGGCCATGGCATCGTAGGCATTCATGCGCGAGGTCACGGCGATTCCGGGAACGGCGTCCTTGATCTTGCGCACCACGTTGCGGAAAAAGCGCGACCGGTTCTCGAAGGCGCCGCCGTAGCGGCCCTCCCGCGTGTGCGAGGCGTGCAGCTCTGAAATCAGGTAGCGGTGGCAGGCCTTCACGTCCACCGCGTCGAAGCCCGCGCGCTGTGCGCAGCGGGCAGCGCTGACGTAGGCGTCCTCCAGCCGCTCCAGCTCATCGTCGGAAATGAGCGGGTAGTCGGGCGGCAGCTTGTGGATGGGGTCGAGGAACTTGGAGTGGTGCGCGATGATGGGCGCGGGATGGCGGCCTGGCTTGCTGTAGCGGCCCGAGTGCGTCAACTGCAACACGAGATAGCGGGCGGTGGTCGGGACCGAAGCGCTGGCGGGCATCCGCATGCGCGCGCGCGACCAGTTCGGCGAAGCCCGCCAGGCTGCCTTCGTGGATCCACAACTGCCGCGGATTGGCCCGGCCCTCGCGGACCACGGCGGTAGCTTCCACCCAGAGCAATCCCGCGCCGCCGGAGGCGAAGCGGTGATAACGCCGGAAGGTCAGCTCGTCGGGCTGCCCGTCCGCCGTTCCGTCGCAGCCTTCCATGGGGAGAACCACCAGCCGGTTGGCGAGTGAAACGCCGTTCAGCTTCACCGGCTCCAGCAGGACGCTGATGTCCTCGTCCACGGGCAGGTCGAGGCCCAGTTCTCGAATGCTCTGCCCGCACCTCGTCCAGGGAATGGAAGTGAAACGCTTCGTGCCCCATCGTCGCTGTTTTCTAGGCGCTGATCAATGGCAGCAGGACTTTGTCCAGTTCCTCGTCGGTCCAGGCGGCGATTCGAACATTCTTGTGCAGAGTCCAGCGCTCGACGTGCTCCACCACCGCGCCGTAGGATAGCTTGACCAGCGGGCCGAGGGTCTCCTGTTCCAGAATCTGGTCGTTGGTGAACGTCTCGAAGGAGCAGCCCATGTCGGTGTAAGGCAGGGACGGGTCCGCCGCACAGCGCTTGATGAACAGGTCCGTGCCCAGCAGATACGCCGACCAGGTCTTAGGGTTGAAGTGCCCCAGCTTTTGTGGCGACGGATTCTTCGGGTCCTGCCGCAACATCATGTACTTCTTCGTGAAGGTCCAGCGGCTGTCGGAGAGGTCCGTGTAGGCCCACATGACGAGCGGGTTGGTGGGGGGAAGATCCTTGGGATGCGTGCCGCGCGGCGGGAAGCCGGTGATGCCCACGCCGCCCTGCGCCATCATGGTGAGCGCCCAGGCCGCCAGCTCGATAGTCCAGCGGTTATCGTTGCGGATCCGGTGCAAAACCTCGACGCCGCTTCCGCCCGGCGCCATCTTTACCACAAGCTGCTTGATCAGCCCGCTGGATGGCTCGACCGGTTGCGTGGCCTCGATCACGTTGCCCTTGATTTCGATCTTCACGGGCCCGTTGTCCGCTCCGTAAGTGAGAAAGGGGTCTTCGGGCGCGGCCCAGACGCGGTGACCGCCGCGGAGCTGCCATTCGGCCTCGCCGCTCTTGCCGAGTCCGTCCTCGAATTCCTTGAACAGGTTCTGCCCGCCGGCGAATCCGTAACGCATGATGCGCGGCCCGATGTCGCTGGTGATCACGAGCTCCACTTCCCCGTTGCTGACGAGGTAACTGTTCGGCCAACCCTTATAGTTGATCTTCTCGATCTTCATGACACTCTCCGCGAATAGGAATGCACTTCCCCAATGCTAGTACACGGCCGGGGCCGCCGCACGCACGCGGCGCTCACGATCGACGGCCGCGGAAATGGTCATAGCCGCGGGGCGGGAGTGGTTGTCCCTGGAACAGGACGGTCCCCGGTTTGCCCTTGCGGATGGTTCCGATGCGCGTGAGCGGAACGCCGCCATGATCGGCCGGGGGCCGCACGCGCGGCGGAAGGGTGAACAGCAGCTCGTAGTCCTCGCCTCCGTGGAGGGCGTCGGCGAGACTCGCGCCGCGAAAGGCGGGCGGCTCGCGGTCCAGTTCCGCCGAGACGCCCGAAGCCAGCGAAAGCCGGTGCAGATCCAGCGATAGGCCGTCACTCAGATCCATGGCGGCCGTGGCGCGCAGCCTCTGGCGGAGGAAGCGGCCGAGTTCGAGGCGAGGCTCAGGGCGCAAGTGAACCTTCCAAGCCGCGCCGCGCCCGGTTCGAAGCCCGAGGGCCGAACCTCCTAACAATCCGGAGACATAAATGGAATCTCCGGGCCTGGCGCCGTCGCGACGCAGCGTCTTCCCGCGCGGAGCCGCGCCGCACACGATGATGTCGCAGAGCAACTTGTCCGAGTGCGCCAGGTCTCCTCCGGCAAGCGTCGTGCCGGTGCGGCGGGCGAGGCGGAAGAATCCGTCGAAGAACCGGTCCAGCCAGCGCGCATCGGCCCAGGGTGCGATCGCCAGCGAGAGCAGGCAAAACCGCGGCTGGGCGCCCATGGCGGCGATGTCGCTCAAACCGCGGGCCAGAACCCGGTGACCCACGGCGGCGGCGGGATGCAGGTCGCGCCGGAAGTGTATGTCCTCCAGAACCATGTCGGTGGTGATGACCCAGTCTTCGCGAGAGCCGGGAGGACGGAAGATGGCGCAATCGTCGCCGATGCCCAGGAGCAGGGCCGCGGGCTTCAAGGCTGGAACCCGGCGCTGTATGCGCCGGAGAAGCGTGATCTCGTCCATTCGCGCGAGTGGACCGCCGTTTGATTCTAGCGCGCCGGGCGCAGGTTGATCAGCGACCCCGCCGCCGCCCGGGCAACCACGCGGCATTTCTCCCATGCGGTGAGGCTGATCCTGCCATTCAGCACGTCGAAGTTGGATCGCTCGATCTTCTTCAGCAGCCGCCGGTAGATCTCGATCAACGCCCATAGCGCCGCCTGGTTTCGCCGGCGCACCAGGCTCACCAGAGGCTCGGATTCGGCGAAATACACCGTGGCGCGCGCCGCCTCAAAACCCAGAAGCCGCCGCAGCGCCTCGCTGTCCTGCGCCGCCAGCACGTCCTGCCGCGTCAGGCCGAACCGCTCCAGGTCCTCGGGTGGGCAAGTACACTCTGCCGCGCCCGGCATCCTCCCGCACGTCGCGCAATATATTGGTAAGCTGGAACGCCACGCCGCACTTCTCGGCCAGCTCCAGCGCCGCCTGCGACTCGAATCCCAGGATGTGGATCACCGACAGGCCCGCGACCGACGCCACCTGATAGCAGTATCCGTACAGCTCCTCAAAGGTCTTGAACTCTCCCGGCTCCAGGTCGGAAGCCACGCCGTCGATCATGTCCCGGAAGTACGGGTGGGGAATCCCATAACGCTGCGACGACGGAACAGAACGCCGGCCACACGGGGTGATGCCCCGGACGGCCTTCCAGCGCCGCGTCCAGATCGGCGCGCCACCTCTCCATCAGCGCCCGCGCCTGCTCGCTCCCAGAAGAACAGTCATCGCTCAGGTCGTCGCAGTAGCGCATGAAGGCATAAAGGGCGCACATCGCATCGTGCTCTTCACGCCGCAGCAGGACAAACGAATAGTAGAAGTTGCGCGCACGGTTTCGGGTGACGCGCCGGCAATATGCGAAGGACTCCGCCAGCGTCGCCGTCATGCCGCTCTCGAGAACGCCACCCTCGCCACGGTCGCAAGCAGCAGCCATGCCCTCTCGCTCCTGGAAATGGCCGGACGCCGGGAGAACACGTCGTAGCCCTGCCGTTCGATCTTATCCAGAATGCGCATCCCTCCACGGCTGAAAAGCCCCACGTCCACCGCCAGCCTCCGGTCCAACATCCGCGCCAGCGGCAGCCCCTGCTGGAACAGCTTCCGCGCCACGTCCACAACTTCCTTCATAGCCGCCCGGAACGCCGGCGTGGCGCGCCGTCCCAGCACGTCCTCCTCGGCGCAGCCGTGCCGGTCCAGCACTTCCAGCGGCAGATACAGGCGGCCCTTTTCGAGGTCCACCGCCACATCCTGCCAGAAATTGGCGAGCTGCAGCGCGGTGCAGGTCGCGTCCGACAGCTTCTGGCGCTCGTCATCCGAGTATCCGCAAAGCTGCAGCACCAGCCGGCCCACGGGATTCGCCGACCAGCGGCAGTAGGCGAACAGCTCGTCGCAGGTGCGGTACCGGGTCACCCTCTGATCCTGCACGAAGGCGCGGATCAGGTCCTGGAAAGGCGCGATGGGGAGGTTGTGCCGGGCCACGGTCCGCTGCAGCGCCACGAAGACCGGGTGGCTGGCCCGGCCCTGGTACATGCCCTCCAGTTCGTCACCCCACCACGCCAGCAGCCGTTCGCTCTCGGCCCGGTCACCCATCTCATCGCCCAGGTCGTCGGCCCAGCGGCAGAAGGCATAGACGTTGAAGAAGTCCTGGTGCAGCCGCCTGGGGAGCAGAATGCTTACGACGTGGAAATTCTCGTAGTGGTGCGTCGCCAGCCACCGCGTGTAGGCCTCGGCTTCGGCGGCGGAGTAGGCGCGCCCACACGCTTCGGGCGATTGGACGAATTCGCGTGGCGGCAACCAAACAGTCTTCAGACTCACGGGCCCGCCAGTGTCCCTGGCCCTCCTACGGGATGATCGCCGTCTTCAGGTGGCCGTTGTGGCTGGTAAGGTATCGCATGACCTCGAGCAGGTTGGTCAGCGGCTCCTCGCTCTTCACGAAATCCTGCGCCGTGATGTTGCCCTGCGCTGATAACCTCCATGGCGCGCCGGATGTGGCGCCGGCGTGTGGTGGAAGCTCGCCTTGCAGGTGATCTCGGAGTAGTGCAGGAGCGGAGGTGTCCAGGCTGATCCGGCTGTCGCTGGGGCAGCCGCCGAAGAAGTTCACCTTCCCGCCCTTGCGCACCATCTGGACAGCCATTTCCCACGTGGCGGGCGTGCCCACGGCCTCGATCGCGGCATCCACGCCGCGGCCCCCGGTCAGCTGCCTGACCGCTCTGGCCGGGTCGACGCCATCAGTCACGGTCGATCACTTCGTCGGCGCCCATGCGCAGAGCCCGATCCAGTTGCGGCTTGCGCCGCCCCAGGGCGATCACCCGCGCGCCATAGACCTTGGCCAGCCGCACGAACATCAGCCCGATCGGCCCCAGGCCGATCACCGCCACCGTGTCGCTCGGGTCGGATCCGCGTCTCCTCGACGCCGCGCAGCACGCACGCCAGCGGCTCGGCCAGCGCGGCGTCCTGGTAGCCGACGTGGTCCGGGATCTCGTATGTGTTCTTCTCCACGATGCGCGCCGGAATGCGAATGTACTCCGCGTAGGCGCCGTTGTTGAACAGCAGGTTCTCGCAGAGGTTCTCCGCGCCCCGCAGGCAGTAATAGCAGGCGTAGCAGGGAGCCGAGTTCGCCGCCACCACCCGCTGGCCCGGCCGGTAACGGGTCACGTCCTCCCCGACTTCCACGATGTCGCCAGCCAGCTCGTGCCCGAACACCGCCGGCGGCACGATCATCCGCGCGTGGTACCCGCGCAGGAACACCTTCACGTCCGTGCCGCAGGTCAGCGCCGCTTTCACGCGAACCAGAATGTCGCCGTCGCCGATCTTCGGGAACGGCCACCGGCTCCACGCGCAAGTGTTCCTTGCCGTAAAGCACGGCGGCCATCATCTCTGTCTTCACATGGCCCGCCTTTGTGGTTGAACAACAATTTTCAACGATTGTTCGTCCGGATGCAACGCCATGTCGATGCCCTTCCGAATCTCCTCCAGCGGCAAGCGGTGTGAAATCAGCTCCTCCACCGGCAATTCGCCGCTGAAAACCAGTCTGGCCGACTCCTCCTGCAGGTCCACCGAAGCGCTGTAAGAGCCCACGATCTGGCGCTCCCCGACGCAGATGTCCGCGCCTGACATTTCGATCCGTCTCCTGGTGGGAAGTCTGTGAAAACAGGAGAATTCGCGCCCCCGGACGGGAGCAGGCGATGGCCTGATCGGTGATGCCCGGGCGCTGAAGCCGCCACGATCACGGCGTCGGCGCCCCGGCCCTCGCTCATCGAGGCCACCTGCTTGACCACATCGGTGTCCCGCGGGTCCCAGGCCGCCGTGGCTCCCATGCGCAGAGCCAAGTCGCGGCGACGGGCGATCATGTCCGTGGCGACGATCGTGGCGCCCGTGCGCTTGGCCAGCATGGTGAACATCAGCCCGATCGGCCCCTGGCCCAGGATCGCGACCAGTTCGCCCGGCCTCAGTTCGATCTGCTTCACCGCCTTGAGGCAGGTGTTGATGGGCTCCACGAAGCAGGCGCGGTCGAAGGGAACGCCGTCCGGAATTCGGACCACGCCCCGGCGCACGATCCAGTCCATCACCCGGACGTACTCGGAGAATCCGCCGCCGGCCGGCTCGATATCCCGCCGTCACGCCGACTCTCTTGTAGGTCGGGCACTGCGCGTACAGCTTGCGGCGGCAATAGAAGCACTCCGAGCACGGGATGTGGTGAAAGACCACGACCGGGTCGCCCGGCGCGAACCGGCTGACGCCCTCGCCCGACGCCGGCCACGACTGCCGGCCATCTCGTGCCCGAAAATGCGCGGCGGCGGCAGCAGGTCGTGCTCCACCTTCTTGAGATCCGTGTGGCAGATGCCGCAGCTCTCCACCCGCACCAGCATCTCGCCCGGCCCAATGCGGCGGCGTCGGCACCGGTTCCACGGATATCTGCCCCGTGCCTCTGTAAACGGCGGCCCGCATGGAGCGGGGCGCGGCAACACTAGAATCGACAATCGGCAAGAAAATCTCCTAATTGCTCTGGCAGCCAAATGGCTTCGATGATACAACCTACACAACTCCGGACCCAGTGGCCGCGGGCCGGCGCGCGGCCGCCCACAGGATCCGTGCCGTGCTCAACCGGCCATCTCCGTCCCGGGCGGCGTTGAAATCCAAGCCGAATCCCTTCGCTCGGCCAGATCCGTTACCGCGCGCACGCAGTAGAACGGCACGCCCCACTGCGCGGGCCCTCAGTGCCCACCGCCAGCGCCTCCATCTCGACGGCCGACGCCCCCGACCGGCGCAGGCTGCTCTTCTCCTCCACGGTCTGGACCACGTGGTCGACGGAGACCAAACGCCCGGAAGCGTGCGGCCTGGGGCACTCCGGCGCGCGGGCGTCCAGCCCGAGCGACCCATCCGCGGACTCCACCCGCGTGGCGACAAACACCTCCCCGGCGCCGAGCGCCGGGTCCAGCGCACCGCAGAACCCCGTGCTGATCAGCGCTTCGGCCCGCTGCTTGTTCCAGGCCACTTCGCAAGCCTCACCGGCCAGGGCCGGCCCCGCGCCGTTGGCCACCAGCAAGCACCTGATGTCCCCCAATTCCGCCGCTGCGCGCGAACCGGAGCGGCCAGCCGAGCCGGATCCCGCGGCGGCAGTGCCGCCGGACCCCGGCGAATTCCCTGGCCTCCGCGGCCACTAGCAGCAGCGTCGCCACTTCAACAGTACCCGTTCCCCCGGAACCACTCCACGGCTCTGCTCAGCGCGTCATCCACCCCGCCCGGAGAATAGCCCAGCTCCCGGGCCGCCTTCTCGTGCGTCACGAACATCTTCTTGCCGGCCATCCGGACCGCATCCAGCGGGACGCGGGGCTCGCGGCCCGTCAGCCCGGCCCACGCCGTGCTGGCCGCGCCCGCCGCCAAAGCCAAACTGTAAGGGATCCGGTGCTTTGGCGCCTCCAGGCCGCTGGCGCCTGCCACCTTCTCCAGAATCTGCTCCAGCGTGAGGTTCTGGCATCCCAGGATGTATCGCTCTCCCGCCCGGCCCTTCTCGTAAGCCAGCCAGTGGCCCATCGCGATGTCCCGCACATCCACCAGATTCAGCCCGGTATCGATGAAGGCCGGCATCTCGCCGCGCAGGAAGTCCAGAATGATCTTGCCGGTGGGCGTGGGCTTGAAATCGTGATCTCCCACCGGCGCCGTGGGATTCACGATCACCACCGGAAAACCCGATCTCGCGTAGTCCAAGGCCACCTGTTCCGCCAGGAACTTCGACCGCTTGTACGCGCCCACCATGTCCTCCAGGCTGACCGGGGCTATCTTCATTTCCCAGTCCCGTCGGAGAGGCAGCCCGATACAGCCCACCGTGCTGGTGTAGACGAGCCGTTCGACACCCTCTTGCCGTGCCGCCTCCAGCAGGTTCCGGGTACCGTCCACATTGGAGCGGTACATCTCCTGCGAATCCGGCGCCCACAGGCGGTAGTCGGCCGCTACGTGGAAAACCGAGCTCGCAACCGGCCACGGCTCTGCGCAGCGAATCCGGATCGCGGAGGTCCCCGATCACCGTCTCCGCCTCCAGTTCGCGCAGTCTTGCTGCCGGGCCGCGCCAGGGCACGCACGCGGCGCCCGCGCTCCACCAACAGCCGTGCGACGTGCCAGCCTACAAAGCCTGTCGCGCCGGTGACCAGGGTTGGTTTCATCTAGCGCAGAATCCAGTGCAGCAATCGGAGGTTGTCGCCGGGCTTCGAGTTGATCCCCAAGGCGGCCGATGGCTCGTAGCCGCAATGCATCATGCAGTGCTCGCACCGCGGGTCGTTGCCATAGCCGTAGTCCTCCCACGGGGTCCGCGTCATCAGCTCCTCAAATGTCTTATAGTGCCCGTCCGTGATCAGATAGCAGGGACCCTTCCAACCCTTGGTGTTGTAAGTTGGGTTGCCCCAGGCCGTGCACGGCAGATCCCGCTTGCCCTGCAGGAAATCCAGATACACCGGCGTGCTGTTCAGGCGGAAACGGCGCGCCAGCCGGTCGATATCCTTGAACTTCTCGTGGACGTCCTCACGGGTCATGAAGATCTCGCGGTCGTCCACGGAGGTGTAGCCGTAGGCCGGCGACGAGCATGTGCCCGTCGAGCTTAAACGGCTCAAGGTACCCCAACAGCGCCTCGATCTCCGCCATGTCCGTCTCTTGGTAGATGGTGGTGTTGGTTGAAACCTTGAAACCGGCCTGCTTGGCCGCCTGGATGCCCTCGATGGCATCGCGGAAGACGCCCTTCCGCTCGACGCAGCGGTCGTGCGTCTCCTCCAGGCCGTCCAGGTGCACGTTGAAGAACAGGCGATCGTCCGGCTTGAACTCGCGGAGGCGCTTCCGGATCAGCATGCCGTTGGTGCAGAGATAGATGTGCTTGTTCCGCTCCAGCAGCCGCGCCGACCAGAGTCCCGATCTCGGGGTACAGCAGCGGCTCCCCGCCGCACACCGATACGATGGGCGCGCCGCATTCATCCACGGCCGCCAGGCACTGCTCCAGCGTCAGCTTCTGCGTGATGGTCGATTCGTACTCGCGGATCCGCCCGCACCCCGTGCAGGTGAGGTTGCAGGCATGCAGAGGCTCCAGCATGAGCACCAGCGGAAACCGCTTGCCGATCATCGGATGAGCCTTCTTCGGCTGGTCTGGCGGTCCGCTGCGATGGAGGATCCGAAACGGGTTGGAGCCGTCCGCCGCGGCGGACGAGTTCTGCTGCCACTCCGGCCGCGGGCGAAGTTTGTTCCTGGCGATGTAGCCCGCCATGCCAGCCGTCAGGGATAGCGGAAACCTCATGCGCGCTCCGTCATTTCTGCGTCCTGCATTCTCGAATACGTGGCCAGCGCCAGCAACGGAAAAGATTGCCGGTACAGGTGATACGTCAGGTAGAAGACCATTGGAAATCCGGTGCCGGTGGACAGATCCTCGTGCCAGGAGCCGTCACCGCGCTGGGTCTCCACAAGGTACTCGATTCCGTCGCTCACGCTCCGGCTTTGGCAGTCGCCGCTGGCCAGCAGGCCCAGAACCGCCCAAGCAGTTTGCGAGGCAGTGCTCTCGGCGGGCGTAAAGGTGTGGTTTTCGTAGCTGGCGCAGCTTTCGCCCCAACCGCCGTCCCCATTTTGTACAGACCGGAGCCATTCTCCCGCGCGCAGAATGTGGGCTTCGCGATCGTCCTCGCCGGCGGCGCGCAGCCCGCGCAAAGCCAGAAAGGTTCCGTAGACATAGTCCACGCCCCAGCGCCCGTACCAGCTTCCGTCCTGTTCCTGCGTCCGAATTAAGTATGCAACCGCCCGCCGGATGGCTGGATGGTTGCCTGTCGAGGCCGCAGGCGCACAGAGCCTCCACTACACGTCCGGTAATGTCGGGGCACGTGGGATCCAGCATGGCGTTGTGATCCGCGAACGGCACCTCGCTCAGCAGCCCCCAATTATTGTCGACATCGAAGGCCGCCCATCCGCCGTCCCGGGACTGCATGCTCAGCAGCCAGCGGATGGCGCGCTGCTTGCAGGCTTCCTGCGCCTGCGGTTTCACGCCCTTTGCACCCTGGAGCGCCAGCAGCACCATAGCCGTGTCGTCAATGTCGGGGTAGAACTCGTTGGCGAACTCGAAGTACCATCCGGAAGGCTCGGTGTCAGGCCGCTTGACGGACCAGTCGCCCTTCCGCCGGACCTCCTTGGTCAGGAGCCAGTCGGCTGACCTGCCGAGGGCGTCCTCGGGCGCCATCCCGCTTTCTGCGAGCGCATAGGCGGCGATCGCGGTGTCCCAAACCACGGAAAAGCAGGGCTGGAAGAAGAACCGCTCCCCGTCGTCCACCAGCAGCCGGTCGAACTGCTCCAAGGCCTCCACGAATTGCGGATGGCTTCGCGGATAACCGAGCACATCCAGCGCCATGATGATGTACATCATCGGAGGATAGATGGCGCCGAGCCCGTCTGTGTAGCGCGTACGTTCCAGCATCCAGCGCTCGGCCTTGCGGATCGCCCGGGCGCGCAGCGCACTGGGAGCCGTACTTTTCCCAAAACTTGAGGAGCCTATCGAATGCCAGAAACAGACTGCGCCAACTCAGCGGGCTCTTCCCGCCGAGGTAGGTCATCCCACCGCCCCCCGGAAGGAACAACTCGCTCAAGTCGAAATCAGCCGGCACCGGCCGCATGGGATTGCGCGCATGTACAATCGCCAGCGGAACCACAATAGCCCGGGTCCAGGATGACATCTGATAAATACAATTCCCCGGCAGCAGCATCATTTCAGGCGGGATGGAAGGGCAGCGCTCGCGCGGGTACAGCCCGAAGAGGCTCAGGTTGATCTTGACGTAGCTGTTTGCGGCCTGGATGCCGCCCAGAGCCAGAATCCGCTCCCGCGCCCGCTGCAACTCAGGGCAGTCCGCCGGCAAACCCGACACCTTCAGGGCGAAATAGGCCTTAACCGTGGCGCTCACATCCGTCGGCCCTTTGGCGTATATGTTGAATCCGCCATCGGGCAATTGCCGCGCCAGAATCGAGCGCACCGCCTTATCGATCAGAGCCCTGGTGGGAGGGTTCCATACGCCCCCCTCCGGCGGGTGCAGCCACAATTGGAGCAGGATGAAGTCGGATTCCAGTGTCGTATCCGCCGTCAGTTCACCCCACCAGTAGCCGTCGGCGTGCTGGCGGCTCAACAAGTAGTCGGAAGACCGGCGCGCCGCCTCCGAAGCCGCCGACCGTCAACCTTTGGTGACCTTTGCCTCCGGCGTCATACGAGTCTGCCAGCCGCTGGCGCGCCGGCCAGTTGCAGCAAATCCGGCGGCAACGAGAACCGGACGTCTTCCCCCGTCACCTGAAGCTCTTCCAGCCGTTGGAATCCCTGACCTCGCAGCGCGGCGATGAGATTCTGCACCAGGTTTTCCGGAGCGGAAGCCCCCGCGGTAACCCCCACCGTTCTTACACCGCTGCAGCCAGGCAGGATCGACCTCCGCCGCATCGTCGATCAAGTGCGCCGGCACACCGGCTTTCTCGGAAACCTCAACCAGGCGCTTGGAATTCGAGCTGTTCTTGGAGCCGACCACCAGCAGCAAGTCGCACTGCGGGGCCGCCGCTCTCACGGCGAGTTGCCGGTTCTGCGTGGCATAGCAGATATCCTGCGCGGGAGGACCTTGAATGGCCGGGATACCTCTGTTTGAGCCGCGCCACGATGTCCGTGGTCTCATCCAGACTGAGAGTCGTTTGCGTGAGGTAGCAGACCCTTGCCGGGTCCGGGCACCTCTAGAGCCTCCACTTCCTCGATAGTCTCCACGATGACAGTAGATGCGGGGGCCTCGCCCAGCGTTCCCGCGACCTCCTCGTGCTCCCTGTGCCCGATCAGTATGATGGTGTACCCCAGACGCGCAAACTTCACCGCCTCCAGGTGCACTTTGGTCACCAGGGGGCAGGTGGCATCGATAACCTTCAGATGCTGATCCTGGGCAATCTGGCGGACGGCCGGGGACACCCCGTGAGCGCTGAAAATGACCCGTGCGCCCTCGGGCACTTCGTCAATCTCGTCGACGCAAACCGCACCGGAGTCCCGTAACTCCTCCACCACGTATCGGTTATGGACAATTTCCTTCCTCACGTAGATAGGCGCGCCGTACAGCTCCAGGGCGATCCGCACCACATCGATGGCGCGCACGACCCCGGCGCAAAATCCCCGTGGGGTGAGCAGGAGTATGGTCCTGTCCGCAGAGCTACTGCCGCCAGATTCGGTTGGGGGCATCAATAGAGCCATTATACTAGCTAGTCGCGAAGCCCTTCACTGCGGCGCGCCGGCCTCCCGACCAGCTCAAGCAGGCGTTCCTGCTCCTCCACCTCAATATCGATCTTCAACCAGTACAGGCGTATAGGCGACACCAGCTTCCCGGCGTCCGCGCAGAGGTTCATGAAATCCTTCTCGGTGGTCAGCAGTGCCTCCGCGCCCAGAGTGCGGGCCTCCGCCGCCAGCCGCTTGAGTTCGAGCGGACGGTAGCGGTGATGGTCGCCCATGGAACGGCGGGATACGGGGTGAAAATCCAGCCAGGCCAGGGTGCGCCAGAAAGAGGTTGGATTCGCCAGCCCGCAGAACGCCGCCACGCGCCTGGGCCGCAGATCACCTATACCCAGGCGCTCGCCCGTTTCGCAGTCCACCCAGCACTCCGGCGTCACTCGCGCCCGGAAGATCGGCGCCTTGGGGTTGAACTCACGTAGCTGGGACTCAATGCCCGTGTAGCGGCGTCCTGGCTCCGTCCGGGTGATGACGAAGGCGCCGGCGCGAGACAGGGCGCCCAGCGGCTCTCGAAGCCGTCCCAGGGGAAACAGCTCCCCCCCGCCGAAGGGGTCCAGGGCATCCACCAGAACAATGTCCAGGTCGCGCGCCAGGCGCCAATGTTGAAAACCGTCGTCAAGGATCAGGACGTCAGGCTTGAACTTCTCCTCCACCGCCCGCCCGGCGGCGAAGCGATTCTTGCCGATCCCCACCGGCGCGACGCCCGACCGCAGGAAGATCTGCGCCTCGTCCCCGGTCATGGCCACGGGCACTGAAGCTCCGGCGTCGAGTGCGGTGGTGGTCTCCGGACCGCAGCGCCGGTACCCCCTGGTCAAGATCGCCGCACGAGATCCTCTCTCCCGGAGCCGCTGCGCCAGCCACAGTGCGAACGGCGTCTTGCCGCTCCCACCCATGCTGAGGTTCCCGACGCTGACCACCGGGGTGCGCAGACGTTCCCCGCGAGCCAGATTGCGGCTCCGTTTCCAAGCCGAACCAAGCCGCCAGGCCCGCGAGAGCAGCCAGAGAAAAGGAAACGCCGCAGCCGTCACCGAACGCCGAGGCAAGGCCGCGCTGTAAAGCTCCACGATCGCGCACGCGGCCCGGGCGGTGGCCCCCCGTTTGGCTTCGGCCAATCGCTGGGCGCGTTGTCCCAGCGCCTGCCGGAAGTTCGGCGTCCTGCAGCAGCCGCGCGATGGCGCCCTCCAGTTCCGCCGGACCGCCGATCTTCAGCCAGCCGCTCGCCCGCTTGGAACTCCGCGGCGATTTCCGCGAAGTTCTCCATGTGCGGTCCTACAACCACGGCCCGGGAGTAAAACGCCGCCTCCAGAACATTGTGACCGCCGCGCCGGGCTAGCGATCCGCCCATGAACACCACGCTATCCAGGGCGAAGAGCGAACTGAGCTCCCCCATGGAGTCCAGCAACAAGACACCCGGAAGCGCAACCGGCGGAGGCTCGTCGTCCAGCAGCGAACGCCGGACGTAGGATATCCCGGCGGCCTCCAGCCTGGCCGCGGCGGCATCAAAGCGCTCCGGCTTCCGGGGCGCCAGAATCAGCAGAAGCCGCGGATGATTGAGACACAGCGCCCGAAACGCCTCAATGACAGCGTCGTCTTCATCCACGTCTCCCGCCTCGGCGGGGGGCATGGTGCTGGCCGCGATCCAGATCTCAAGCGGTGCGGTGCGTGCCACAAACTCCCGCAGGCATTCCGGAATCCCCGCCTGAGACGGCCGAAAATCGTACTTCAAGTTGCCGCCATCGGAAACACGCTCCGGCGGAGCACCCAGCGCGAGGTAGCGTTGACGGTTTCCCTCGCTCTGCGCCAGAATCCTGTCCGGCCAGCGCAAAACCGCGCCGAAAAACCACTTAAAGCGCAGGTATTTCGGTTCGGCCCGGTCCGAGATCCGGCCGTTGACGACGGCCAGTCCGCAGCCCGCGCGCTTGGCCTCGCGGTACAGATTCGGCCAGATCTCCGTCTCCGCCACGACGACCACGGCGGGACGCAGCGTGCGCAGAACGCGCCGCACGGCGAAGCAGAAGTCGATGGGGGCGTAGAACACCCCGTCCGCCAGTCCTGCGAGCTTCTGGTCCGCCAGCGCCCGGCCCGCCAGCGTCGTGGTCGAGACGAACAGCGGCGCCGACGGCAGTTCCGCGCGAAGACGCCGCAGAAGTTCCACGCGTGGACAGCACCTCGCCCACCGAAACGGCGTGCACCCAGATGGACTCCGCGGTCTCCCGCCGGAGCGCCGGAGGCAGGAAACCCAGGCGTTCGGGAAAGCGTCTGAGATAGCGGCGGTCCTTCAAGGCGCGAAAGACGAAGTAAAGTAGGATGAAAGGGGACGCGGCCCATTGCAGGGCCCTGTAGATCAAGTAGATGAGCTTCGCTTTCAAGCGGTTCGTTCTCCTCCTGAGTATAGTCAGCGCCTTCGGGTCCGACAAGGAGAAACCCTTCGACCCAGGGCCCATCGCCTCTTACCCGCACCGCCAAACCATCGAGAAGCTCACCATCGCCGCCGACCCCTTGGACCGGGAAGAAAAGACACGCGTGGCGTTCGGCAAGCTGAATCCCAACCAGTACGGCGTCCTGCCCGTCCTGGTCATTCTGCAGAACGACGGCCCGCAGACTCTCACCCTGGAAGCAATGCGTGTGGAGTACATCCTGGCCTCCCGCCAGCGCATCGAGGCCACCCCGGCGCGCGAAGTCGCCTACGCCAAAGGCGTCAACAAGCCCAATGTTTACCCCGGGCCGCTGCCGACTGGCATCCCTCGCGGCCGGGGGAAGAAGAATCCGCTGAGCGCTTGGGAGATTGAGGGGCGGGCGTTTGCGGCCAAGATGCTGCCGCCCGGACAGTCGGCCAGTGGATTCTTCTACTTCCAAAGCCCGCACCGTCCCGGTTCCGTGCTCTACATCACCGGAATTCGCGAGGCCGGCACGCGCCGGGAGCTTTTCTACGCGGAAATTCCTTTCGAGTAGTAGCCTTTACGCCGCATGGCCTTATAATCCTGATATGGCTGCCGCCAGGGAGATCCGTGCCCCTCAGGTTGTGGATTTGCGGCAACTACAAGCCCAGAGCCTGAACAGCATGCTGGACCTGGAGGTCGCCGAATGGCAGACCCGGCTCGGATGGGACTTCCATCCCTCTGCTGATTTGGTGCGGCGCTTCGTCGGCATGCAGTCCCTGTCCGGCTATGCGCTGCTGACCGACGGCGTCACCGCCGGATACACATACTATGTGGCTGAGGGAGAGAAGGGCCTGATCGGCGATCTGTACCTGGTCGAAACGCACCGCACGGCGGCGAATGAGGCGCTGCTGCTGGAGGCGGCTTTGGGGGACTTGTTTGGGCCCTGCTCCGTGGCGCGCGTCGAATCGCAGTTGATGATGCTACGCATGCGTGAGCGCGCCAGCCTGCCCCGCGCAGAGTTTCTCACCGTCCACCCACGCCAATTCATGGTATTGGACGCCGCCCGCATTACGGGGCTGAAGCCCGGACGCGCCGCCCGCAAAGCCCTGGTTGAGAATTGGAGCCCGCGCCGGCACGAGGAAGCCGCGCAGGTCATCGAGGCCGCCTACCGAGGGCACATTGATGCCGAGGTCAACGATCAGTACCGCTCCGCCGCCGGCGCCCGCCGCTTCCTGGCCAACATCATGCAGTACCCCGGATGCGGCCTCTTCTTCCAGCCCGCTTCCTACGTGGCGGTGGATGTCTGGACGGGCCGGGCGTGCGGGGTATCCCTGACCAGCATGCTGTCGCCGGGGATGGGGCACGTCACGCAGATCTGTGTGGTACCCAGTCTGAAGGGGAGCGGCCTGGGCTATGAACTGCTGCGGCGGTCGCTGCTGGCCCTTCTGGAGGCCGGGTGCCGGCAAGCCAGCCTTACGGTCACCACCGCCAATACCGACGCCGTGCGATTATACCAGCGCGTGGGCTTTGAAACCGCCCATAGCTTTCTCCGCCCTGGTATGGGATCGGGGACAGCAGGCGCCATCCTCCTGCGGCCGTTGAAAAGCCTCAAGACCGCTTGCTCACGCGCACGGCTCAGAACGCTAAGCCAGAACCGGCAGGATGATGACCTTCTTCTGGATGGCGTACTGCACCAGGTGCGCCTTGTTGTGTATGTCCAGCTTGCGCATGAGGTTGAACTTGTGCGCCTCGACGGTTTTGACGCTAAGCTTGAGCTGGCCGGCGACTTCCTTCACCGAGTTGCCCTCGGCGAGCATCTTGAGGACTTCCTTCTCGCGAGGGGTCAGAGTGGCGAAGCGTGGCACCCGATCCGTGGTTTTGACGCGGGTACGGAAGTCGTCGACCAGTTGCGACAACATGCGGGGGCTCAGATAGCTGCCGCCACGATAGACGTCGCGAACGGCGGCCACCAACTGCGCCGCCGGGCTGTCCTTGAGCACGTAACCGTTGGCGCCGACCTCCATGCTTTCGACCAGGTAGTCCTCATCGTCATACATGGTGAGGAAGAGCACCCGGGTTTCGGGCCGGTTCTTCTTGATCTGGCGCGCGGTCTCGAAACTGCTGGGCCCGGGCATCCCGATGTCCAGCAAGACCACGTCCGGCTTCAGTTCCGCCGCTTTTTCCGCGGCGCTGCCGTTGTCGGCAGCCTCGCCCACCACTTCCATGTCGGATTCACTGGCCAGCAGTGTTTTCACCCCCTGGCGGAACAAGGTGTGGTCGTCCGCCAGCAGGATTCGAATTCTGGACATAAGAGTCACTCAACTTCCCGGGTCTGGTCGCCCTCTCTTCACCGACAGAGGCAATGCGATGCAAACCCTTGTTCCCAGTCCGGGCCGGCTGTCCACGTGGAACTTGCCGCCGAGCAGGGCCACTCGTTCGCGCATGCCCGCCAGCCCGAAGGAACCACGCTTGGCCGCCGCCTCCTCAACTTGGAAGCCGACGCCGTCGTCTTCCACGCATAGCCTGATTCTTCCATCGGCGGAAGTCACGGAAATGTTTACATTCTTGGCCGAAGAGTGCCGTGCCACGTTGTTGAGGCACTCCTGGACCAGCCGGTAGATCGCCGTCTTTGCCTGCTCACCCAGTTCCCTCGGCGGGGCCAGGTGGAGTTTCAGCTTCATCTGTGCGACTGGCGCAGCCTGGTGGCCAGCTGCCGCAGGGCCGCCGCCAATCCCAACTGCTGCAGTACAGCGGGGCTGAGGGCCGAGATCAGGCGGCGAATCTCGACGATGGTGCTTTCGGTCAAGGCGCGCGCTTCGCCCAGACCGGATTTCAGGTGGGCGCAGTTTTCCGGCGTAGCCGCCTCCAGCATCTCCAACTGGAGCCGGATGCAGAGCAGCGATTGCCCGGTCTCATCGTGCAACTCCGAGCTGATGCGCCGCCGCTCGCGCTCCTCGACCTCGAGCATGCGCCCGGCCAGTTCGCGAATCTGACCCTCTCTGGCGGCCAGGTCCCGCACCAGTCGGGCTTTCTCGGCTGCCAGGACACAGCGCTCGGCCGCCGCCGAAAGCAGTTCCACCTCCCGGGGCAGCCATTCGTAGGTCTTCGAAAAACCAAATTGGATGACCCCCATGCGCCGCCCGTCCAGGGTCAGTGGAACGGACCAGCACGTAGGGAAGCGGGAGCGCCAGTCGGGTTGAAGGACGAGGTCCATCCCGCCGGCTTCCGGCCATCGCGCATTGCGCCTGCGCCAGCCGCCGCCAAGCCGCAGCCGAGCACGCCACGCGCTGCTCAACAACCGGCTCCAATGCCCCGCAGGAGGCCGCCACCCGCAGGGAGTACACAGGCGCTTTGAGAGCCAGCAGGTACAAGGCCCCGCCCTGGGCCCGGCAATAACGGGACAACGACTCCAGCATCCGGAGCAGAAGCTCGTCCAGGCTTCCGGACTCCAGCTCATACCGGAAAAGATCCTGATAGACCAGGGTTTCGGCTTCGGCCACCTCGCGAAAGGCGTTGTTCAGCGTCACAACGGCGCTGAAATACCACTGTTCCAGCGCCCGGTTGAAGTTCTCCCGCTGGCGCGCTTCCAGTTGGGCAGCGACCGGCACCAGAAGGCGGTCATATTCTTCGAGCGCCTGCAGGATGCGGGCCGGGGGCAGGTTCAGATTGGCCAGTCTCCGGCCGTTGTACTGCACCTGTTCGATGAAGGCCGGCGGCGAACCGCCCGCGGCCGGGCCGGCGCCCCCGGGAACGATGGCGGCCAAGGCTTTGCGCTGCCGGGGATCATAACCGAGCCTCCGCAGCCTTCCCAGAAAACGCCGCTCCAGCCCTGGGATATGCGGCTGTAAGGTCCTCGCCAGGACCTTCAGATGCGGCTGCAGCCGCTCACCGAACACGTCGAAAGCGGATAGCGATGGCGGACTGGCTGTAACGCGCACCCGCTCATCTATCGGACCTTTAGGGCGAGTGCATTAGGCGTGAGTTGCAAAGATACTACAGCACTCACTTGCCGGGCCTGGGCCGGGGGGTGGCGTCGCCGGGGGTGAGGCCCATGGCCCACCTGAAGGCCTCCAGCCACATCTTCTGCACGTCGGGCTGGTTCCACACCGCGTCGGTATGTCCGAAACCGCAGTGGAATACCCTGCCCTTCCCGTAGTTCCGCACCCAGGTGATGGCGAAGTCCTTGTCGGCGCGGTGGATGTTGGGCTTGGTGTAGTCCAGCTTGCTGTCGTCCAGGCGCATCAGAACGCGGACCCTGTCCCGGGAGAATTCCTTGATCTGATAGATCTCGTCGGTAATGGTGAAGGCGGCGGGAAAGTGCCGGGTCGCCGGGAAGTCCCGGTCCTCCACGATGACCGGCGCCGGGAACACGCCCCAGGGATGCATGTCGAAGTAGCCTCCGACCATCTCTCCGTAGGCCGGCCACGTGGAATTGCAATCGGTAGCCGTGTGGGCGCCCAAAAAAGCCTTCCCGTCATCCCGCACGAAGGACAGCAAGGCCGCCTTCTGTTCGTCGTCCAGGCCCAGATCGCCCGTGGGGTTGAAAAAGACGGCGTCGAAGTAGTCCAGGTTCTTGGCGTTGCTGGGAAGCTTTTTCTTAGTGATCAGCTGCGTGTCGGTGCGGATGAACGTGTCGTACAGGCCCGATTCCTGCCCGATTTTCCAGATGGTGCCCAGGCCCTGCGAGACAGAGTCGTGTTGAAAGCCGGCCACCGCTCCAATCGCCAGCACCCGCTTCTTCTTCTGCTGTGCGGGCAGCGAGACGGCCAACGTCATACCCAGCGCCAAAACCGCCAGGGACCGAAAAGTGTTGCGCATCGCGACCTCGATTCGGATACATCATCTCACAGAGGCAGTTGGACTGGCGGCGGGGACGCTGGACTGCAGTTCCGGGAATCTCGATCTCGATGCGCGTGCCGCCATCCGGGCGGCTGTCCACGTACATACGGTAGTCGTTTCCGAAAAGCACCTTGAGCCGCTCGTTGATGTTGCTGACTCCGATGCCTTGATCCAGCAGGGTGGCCAGCCTGGCTTCGGGGATGCCCACGCCGTCGTCCTCCACGGCCAGCCGGATGCGGCCGTCGTTCGGCATGGCAGCGGATGCGGATCGTGCCCCCCTCCAGCTTGCCGCTAAGCCCGTGCTTGATCGAGTTCTCCACCAGCGGCTGCAGCAGCATGCTGGGCACCAGCAGGTCCAGCGTCTCCGGGCTGATGCTCTTTTCGAAGCGCAGCTTGTCGCCGAAGCGGACCATCTCGATGGCCAGGTAGTCGTCGATGAAGCTCAGCTCGTCGCGCAGCGGGCTGAAGTTCTCGTGCTTGCGCAGCAGGCGCCGCAGGATGCTGGACGAGCTTGTAGACCACCGCGCGCGCCTGGTCCGGATTGGTGCGGATCAGCGAGGAGACCGAGTTCAGCGTGTTGAACAGGAAGTGCGGGTTGATCTGGCTGGAGAGCGCCGCCAGCCGGGCCTTCATGCAGCAGTTGTTCCTGCTCCACCAGCTTGGTCTCGTTGCGGGCGTTGTTCCAGATCTTCAGCGGCAGCGTCACCGCGAACAGCGTGGTCACGTAGACGAGCACGATGTGCAGCGGGTGGGGAGAGGCCCACTGCGGGTGGAGGTAGAAGACCGAGTTCGGGAACAGGTGGCCCAGCATCTGCCCGCAGGAACTCGGCGAACAGGATCGCCAGCAGCAGGAACATTGGAACGCCGTCCGCCGGTGGTCGTGGCGCCGTTTGAAGATGCCGGTAGATGCTGAGGTCGAAAAAGGGCGAGAAGCGCCAGATGTCCTCGGTGTCCGGGGCGCAATCGCGCAGCAGGCCGCCCAGCACCCCGACGGCCGCCAGCAGCGGCATGGTGAGATACTCGCCGTTGATCATGGCCGGAATGGAGATCAGCACGCCCGGAGACCAAGCCGGTGACGTAGCCGGCCAGGATGCCGGCCAGCAGGCTGGCCTCCAGGCCCAGGTCCACCGCCTGGTAGGCGCGGGTGATGACGCGGGTCGCCACGCCCGGCGCCGAAGATCCCGGCGAAACACAGCGCCAGCAGCAGGCGCTGGTTGAGCGTCCGCTGCTCCCGCATCAGCATGCGCTTGAAGGCGCTGGAGCGGACCATGAAGCTGGCCAGCGACGGCCACCACGCCCAGCTTCGCATCAGCAGCGTTACCAGGTAGCTGTTCCATGCAGGGCTCGCCGTTCATTCTATAATCTTAGGTTAGCAGCGGTATTCCCGCTCGAAGCCCTCGATTTTCATGGACAAGACAGTTCCGGCGCTACGGCTGCACAAGGTGGCCGAGGCCGATTTCCCCTCCCGGTTCGGCGAGCTTTCGGATCTTCGGATTCGAGGGGGTGTACGCCGGGCGGCGCGAAGAGGCCGTGGTCCTGAAGATGGGCGAGTTCGCGGAACGCCCGCCTCCGCTGGTGCGCATTCACTCCGAGTGCCTGACGGGCGACGTGTTCCACAGCCTGCGCTGCGACTGCCGCGCGCAACTGGAACTGTCGCTTGAGCGCATCGCCGGCGAGGGACGCGGCCTGCTGATCTACGAGCACAAGGAAGGCCGCGGCATCGGCCTGCTGAACAAACTGCGCGCCTACGAACTGCAGGACCACGGCGCCGACACGGTGGAAGCCAACGAGCGCCTGGGCTTCGAGGCGGACCTGCGCAACTACCGTCTTCCGGCCGAGATTCTCCTGTACTTCGGCGTGAGGCAGGTGCGGCTGCTCTCCAACAATCCCAAGAAAATCCAGGCCCTGGAGCGAGCCGGAGTCCAGGTGGTCGAGCGGCTGCCTTGCGAGGCGCCGCCGCTGGAGTCCACGCGAGACCTACCTGCGCACCAAGAAGGAGAAGCTGGGGCACGCTGTAGCTTCTGGAACTGTCACCGCGGGGACTTCGGAATCCTCGAATTGAGAACTGAGATGCCTTTATACGAATATCGCTGCAAAAATTGCGGGGAGATCTTCGACAAGCTCAGCCAGTCCGATGCGGACGTTCGCTGCCCCTACTGCGATTCGGAGCGACCGAGCGCCAGTTTTCCACTTCCGCCGGGAGCGCGGCGGCGGCGGCGCGGCGCAGCCGGTTTCGGTGAGGGTAGCTCGGCGGCCGGTCGGCCGCCTCACTCCCCTCTAGCACTTCCAGCGGCTTCGGCCCAGGATGCGTGCGCTCGCCAGCCAGCCGGGCCACGGCCACCAGCGCCGTCAGGGCGATGGCCGAAGATTGGGCAGCGCGTCCAACTGAAACGCCGCCTCCGGAAAAGCCGCTGAGCGCCATCGCCGAGAATCCGGACGCCAGCAGGCTCCCCATCAACCCGGCCACCCCGCCCAGAATCAGGAACTCGACCGAGAAGATGCTCGCCACCCGCGCGCCGGGTGGCGCCCACGGTCTTCAGGATGGCCACCTCCCGCACGCGCCGGAAGCGCGTGCCCGCCACGCTGGAGGCCAGAATCACGGCGCCCGCCAGGATGGCAAAGGCAGAGACGAACCGCGTGACCAGCGCCACCTGGTCCACCACGTCCTGGACGATCACCAGCACGTCGGCGATGTTCACCACGGTCACCGTCGGATTGCGCTCGTAGAGCGGCCTTCTGAAGCCGTCCCACGGCTTTCGGCTCGACGCGCACGCCGCCGTAGTAGGTCGAGGGCAAGCCGTCCAGCACACCGGGGCTGAAGATGTACTCGATGCTGGAGCCGGGCCGGACCGCCTCGGTGCGGTGCAGCGCAGCCACGCGCGCCTTGACCTGCGCCCGGCCAGAGTTGAATTCCAGCATCGCTCCCCGGCTCGACCCCCATCGCCGGCCGCCTCTTCCTCGGCGACGGAGACCAGGGGCTCGCCAGGGCGCGCCGGTCGCTCCACCACTGGCCCTCGAACCACCTCGGTGTTCGGCGGCAGCCGGTCGGCCCAGGTCACCGTCCGCGGCCGCGTGATCCACCTGCGTCCCCGGCCGTCCCGGCGCTGGTGCCTTCTGCCGGACGGCACACGCCGTTGATCGCGGTCAGCCTGGCTTCCGCCGAGGCGATCACCATGGGCGGCTGCAGCACACCCGGCTGCTTCGCGAATCAAATCCACCAGCCCGGCGCGCTCCGCCTCGGTGATGTTGACCAGAAAAACGTTGGGCATGTCGGGAGGAGCGCTCTCCAGCATCCGGTCCAGCAACGACCGCTGCACCAGGTAGACGGTGAGCGTGAACATCACGCCGGTGCCGAGCGCCACCAGCACCGCGCCGGCGTGGTTGCCCGGGCGGTAAGGTTGGCCATGCCGTAGCGCACCGGAGCCGGCAACCGCCGGCCCGACCGCCGCAGAAGCGCTCTGAGCGAGCGCAGCAACACCCAGGCCACGCCGGACATCACCGCCAGGCATGGCCACGGCCCCGCCCACGAACAGGCCCGCGGTGCGCCAGCGACTCGCTCAGCCAGGCGGTGATCAAGCCGATCCCGGCCACCAGCAGCGCGGCCGCAGCCGCCAAGGGGGCGCGCGAAGCGCGAGCCGCTCGCGCCATCCGCGCCGCGCGGCTCCGGCATGTCCCGCCGGAGGATCACCGTGGGGCGGATGCCGCGGATCCGCAGCAGCGGCGGAAGCGTGAACAGCAGGGTCACCGCCAATCCCGTGAGCAGGCCCTGAAGCGCGGGCACCGGGTCCAGCCGCCACTCGGGCCGGATCGAGAAGTAGCGCGCAATCAGCAGCGGGAAGATCCGCTCCACCAGCCTGCCGAGACAGATGCCCAGCAGGCTGCCGCTCAGCACCCAGCATGGCGGTCTGCAGCAGGTAGATGCGCAGGATCTGCCCCGACCGGCCGCCCATCGACTTCATGACGGCGATCGAGTCCATCTTCTGCTCGAGGTGCGAGCGCATGGCGGTCGCCACGCCCACCGCGCCCACGATCATGGCGATCAGGCTCACCAGGCTCAGAAAGACCGTGGCATCGTCCAGGCCGCGCGTGATCAGCGGGTGGCTCTCGCGGAAATCGACGATCCGCGCCCGCGGGAAGACCTTCTGCAGTTCGCCGCGCACCTGAGCCACCGGCGGCGCTGCGGTGGCAAGCGCAACAAGTAACGCTGCGCCGGCGCGGCTGCCGATGGCGATCAGGCCCGTCCGGTCCAGCCCGCCGCGGCTGACCATCAGCCGCGGGCCGACGTTGAGGCTCCCGGTCATGCGGTCCGGTTCCTCCACCACCACGCCCGCGATGCGGAACTCCTGCCCGCCCAGCCGGACCGGGTCGCCCACACTGCACCCGCAGACGGATCAGCAGATCCTCGGAGACGCCACGGCGTCGTCGGTCAGCTTTTCGGCAAGCGTGCCCGGCGGCTCCAGGCGCACCGTTCCGTAGAAGGGATAGACCGCCGGGTCGACGGCCTTGACCGAGACCAGAATCGGATCGGCCACCGGCCGGCGAGGAGACCATGGAGACGCGTCTCGGTCACCCAGGTGCGCCGCACGCCGCGCTTCTCGAGTCCCTCCAGAACCGCGGCCTGTTCCGGGGTGGGCAGCGAGAAGACCCGCACCGTCAGGTCCGCCGCCATCAGCGTGCGCGCCTCGCCAGCAGCGTGGCCGCGGAAGGCGCGGCTGAAGCTGCGCACGCCGGTCAGCGCGCCCACGCCCACCGCCACGGCCAGCACCACGAACAGGAACTTCGCCGGCGCGGCGCGCGATTCGCGCCAGGCGATCTTGAAAGCCGTCCGCCAGGGGAAGCGGTCAGTCATGGGCCTGAACCTCGTCGGCGACGATGAGACCGTCGTGCAGCGTGATTTTGCGGTCGGCGCAAGCGGCCAGTTCCTGCTCGTGCGTCACCAGCAGCAGCGTGGTGTGCTCGCGCCGGTTCAGTTCCAGCATCAGGTCCAGCACGTGGCGGCCGTTCACCGAGTCGAGGTTTCCGGTAGGCTCGTCCGCCATCAGAATCGGGGGGCCTCAAGGCAAAGGCGCGGGCCAGCGCCACGCGCTGCTGTTCCCCTCCGGACAACTGCACGGGGTAGTGGTCCTCGCGGGCCAGCAGGCCGACGCTCTCCAGCAGTTCCGAGCGCCCGCCGCGAGCCGCCGTCGCCCGCCAGTTCCAGGGGCAGCAGCACGTTCTCCTCCGCCGTGAGCGACGGAATGAGCTGGTAGGACTGAAACACGAAGCCGACTTTCCGGCCGCGGATCACCGCCAGTTCGTCTTCCGCCAGACCGGTGATGTCCACGCCGTCCAGCAGCGATACGGCCCGAGGTCGGCGTGTCCAGCCCCGCCAGCAGGCCCAGCAGCGTGCTCTTGCCGCTGCCCGACGGCCCCATGATGGCGACGAACTGGCCGGCCGGCACTTCCAGGTCGATGCCGCGCAGAATCTCCACGCGGTGCGCGCCCGTATCGATGCTCTTGGTGACGCCGCTGGCCTGCGATCATGGCGGGCGACATTCGACATAGCTGCTCTTTCTCCACTATTCTGACATTTAGTGAAACTGTTCCCCGCCCTTGTCATTTCCATCGCACTGGTGCTCGCCGGGTGCGGGCGCCGGGAGCAACCGGCAGCCGGACCGCGCCGCGCCGAACAGGAGCGCCAGCCAAGTCGATACGCGTCCGGTGATCGTTGCGTTCGGCGATAGTCTCTCGGCGGGATATGGCGTCGTCGCCGGGCCGACAGCTACCCGGATTACCTTCAGCGCGAGCTCGACCGGCGCGGCTACGCCTATCGCGTGGTGAACGCCGGCATCAGCGGAGACACCACCACCAGTGGACTGGTGCGCATCGACAGCGTGATCTCGCGCTCCGGCCGGCCATCGTCATCCTGGAATTCGGCGGCAACGACGGTCTGCGGGGCATCCCCGTCCCAGCCTCGGAAGCCAATCTGGAGAAGATGATTGTGGCGCTGCGCAAGGCCGGCGCCGCGGTGGTGCTGGCCGGGATGACGCTGCCCCCGAACTACGGCCCGGATTACATCCGCTCTTTCGAAGCGCATGTACACCACGCTCGCGGCCAAGTACAAACTGCCGCTGATTCCCTTCCTGCTGGCGGGAGTGGCCGGGCAACGCCAATTTGATGCAGGACGACGGCATCCACCCCAACATCGAAGGGAACGTGCGTGTAGCAGCGACCGTATTCAAAGTAATGGAGCCGCTGCTTACCAAGACGACTACCCGCCCGTAATCGCCCTCAGATTTCGCAGGGACTGTTCGAGCCACGCATAGTCGGCCTTGACGTCCACGTCCCAGTCGCCGGTAGATGGCGTCCAATTCTCGATGTAGATCCTGGGCGCTGCGTCCTGGCGACAGCACCAGATTCAGAAAGCCGGCCAGGTCCAGGTCTCCGGTGCCCAAGGGAGCGCCAGTCACCGTGAAACCCACGTTGCTCCCCGTGACCTTGTAGTCCTTGATGTGATAGCAGAAGGCTCTCGTGGCGAGCAGCTGAAACACGCGAGCCGGCGACTCGAAGTTCCGCAGAGAATTGGCGCAATCCACACAGAAGCCGACCAGCTCGGGAGGAAAGGCGTTCACGGCCTCGGCCAGAATCGCGCAGGGGAGGCGGAAGTAGTTTTCCGCCGCCAGGCGGATACCCGTTCTCTCCAGGCTAGGGCACACCTTACGCAGAAACTGAGTCAACCGCTCCCGGTCCGGCTGTGGGCCATCATCGTCTTCGAACACCACCCGCAGCGTCTTGCTCGGGAGCGCCTCCGCGCGCCGGAGGTAGCCGGTTAGAGTTGCGGCAGAGAGCGTCTTGCACCCCAGTTCCAGTTCCAGACCGATCTTGGAAGCTGTCTCCACAACCTGGCTCCACTGACTGTCGGAAACCTCCAGGGGACGGGCGTTCTCGCAGATCTGGAGCCTCTCCAAGCCGCACTCCCGCGTGCGCTGGACGATCTCCATCAAGCTGGGCGCCCGCCGCGGGTCGAGGAGCGCATAACGAAATGCGTAGCTGGTGGTCCCTATCTTCAAAGTCCGCCTCCAATTGGGTTCAGGCGTTGTTCAGGCCGCACGCCCCACCAGCAGGCCATGCCGACGAAGTTGATCACCGCCGCGACGTAGAAATACGTCGAAGCGCTTCCGGTGAGGCTCAGCAGATACGGGAACGTCACGGAGCTGACGAACGAGCCGATATTCCCAGCCATGTTCATCGCCCCGGAGACGTGCCCGTGTGCTTCCCGCCGATGTCCATGCACGCCGTCCAGCTCGGGCTCAGCGTCAGGTCCACGCCCGAAGGTGGCCAGGGCAAAGACAGATCACCGCCCCGCGCACCGAGGGCATGAACGCGGCCGCGATCAGCGACGACGTTCGCCAGGCGCGAAACCCAGCGATCGCGGGCCCAGGCCGCAGACCATCCGGGTGGCCTCGCCGGTAGAGTAAGTCCACCGTCAGCCCGCTGATCCAGTTGGCGACCGCTCCGAAGTAGAGAGGAATGCTGGCGTACATGCCCGCCTCGCCGGCGGTCAGGCTCGTACTGACTCCTCAGGTACGGCAGCAGCCAACTGAAGCACAGGAAGAACGTGAAGTTGGAGGCGAAATACTGCACCAGCAGCAAGTGAACATTGCGGGAGCAGCAACATGCCCGCCAGTCGACCGTGTCTCTGAGGTGACTGTCTCGCCTGGCCGGCCGACGCCGATTTCGACAGCTCGCCTTCCGACACGCCTTTCTTCTCCATGCGGGATAGTCGCGGAACCACAAGAACCAGCACGCGCGCCCAGGCGACGCCGGCGACGCACAGCAGACAGAAAGACAGCCCGCCATCCCAGCCGCCCCACCGAAAGGGACATGACCGCCAGACCGAACGCCGCTCCCAGCCTGGAACCCGCGAACAGGATCGCCCTGCGCCACACCGCGTTCCCGCGTGGGAAGCCAATTGTAAAAAGCCCGGCTGCGAGCCCGGGTAGGCGCCGGCCTCCGCCAGACCGAACAGGAACCGGACCGCAATCAGTGCGACGCTGCCATAGACCAGCCCCGTCAACCCGGTGAACAGCGACCAGAGCAGCACGATGGCCGTCAGGAACTTTCTGGGGCCGTAACTGTCCGCCAGCCAGCCGGAAGGCACCTGGAAAATGGCATACCCCAGCGCAAACACGCCGAACACCCAGCCGAAGGTCACGTCGGAGAGCCCCAGGTCCCGGGACATGTCACCCTTGGCGGCCGAGATGCAGACCCGGTCCACGATGGTGAGGAAGGAGAGCAGGAACAGCGCCGCCACCACCTGCCAGCGGACGCGACTGTTGCGTGAGGTCACGATGGCCGGCTCATGGCCTCCGGGGCATCCTGAAACAGCGCCCCTTCCAGCACCTTCATGACCGGCATGAACTCGTGCTGCTCGAGGTGGCGGCGGATGAAGTCGCGGTCCACCTTATCCAGCCATTTCCAGATGCGGTTCGTCAGGCGCACGTTGAAGGCGAAGGTCTCGATCGGATCCTGGCGCACCGGCGAGGTGTCGGAAGTGATCCAGCCGTCGTAGCCCAGCTCTTTGAGGTAGAAGAGGAACTCGACGTAAGACCACAGGTTGCAGGCGCCCGACCATGAGGTCCCAGTCCCACTTGCCGTTGTTGTCGTTGACGTGGACGTAGTAAGGGTGCCCGCTCATCGCGACCAGCGCCAACGCTTCGGCGGGCGTCTCGCCTCCGTAGATGGAGTGGCCGACGTCGATCGTCACGCCCACGCTTTGCGCGCCCACCGCCGAGCACAGCAGCAGGGACTTGGCCGCCGAGTCGAGCAGGCAGTGCACCCGCGTCTCCGAAGGCTTGTACTCCATGAACAGCGTGATCTCGGGCCGGTAGGCGGCGCGCCTCCCTCACCGATTCCACCATCCGCTCCCAGGCCCGGACGTAGTGGTATGGAAGGAGTAGTCGTAGCCGTCGCTCAGAGGGCAGCACGTCACCTTGTCGGCGCCCATGGCCTGGGCGTAATCCTTTGCCGCCTTCATGAGGTCGACGGCCTTGCGGCGGATCGTCGGTCGGGTGAAGTGAGCGAGCCATAGGCGAACACCGGATCGGCCTTGATGTTGACGTTGACCGCCGCGACCCCCAGTCCCAGCCGCTGCAGCAGCCCCTTCATCACCTCGGCCGTGTCCGACCTCGTAGGGGTAGCACCACCTCGGCGCCGGCCACGCCCGGGATCTGGGCCATGCATTCCAGTTTCTGAGCGATGCGTGAGTGGCTCCTGGTATTCGCAAAACCGGTCGCGAAGCCTGCCGAGAAAAGCGGATATGATTGCCTGCTTCACGTTGCGCCTCCTATTTCTCAACCACAAATGGCACTTCCAGGATGGAGCAGGTCTCGGTAAACCGCGGGCCCCGCATGTCGAAGGCAGCCACGCGCAGGACGTGATGGCCGGGCGAGAGTCGAAGAGGGCCCCCAATACTCCCGCCCGCCGAGCATGTACGGTGCGTTCCGAAGATAGTTGTAGGGCTTCCCGTCGATGTAGAACTCCACCCGCTTGATGGGCCAGCGGGGGTGCCGGTCCTCCACTACGGCTTCCACCCAGTGCGGTCTTTGACCACCTGGTTGGGCGCAAGACCGATGAGGCGTATCACGGGATCCTCATTCGATTCGTACTTGGGCCTCGGCGGCATGGGCGATCCTGTCAGCCGCGCCACCTGCTCGAAGAACAGCCACTTCACCGGCGTGTTGATCTTCCAGTTGGTGGGCGGCGACTGGAAGCCATGCACGTAGTCGTTCCAACCCTGGTCGTAGTAGCCCCAGCCCACCCGCTCCTGGGCGGCGGCGTGCAGGTTGAAGGCGCTGACGCCGTCCTCGTTGATCATTAGCGGGCGGTCATGGCCAACCCATTGCCGCATCGCGGCGATGTCCGTGCGCACCTGTTCCGGCGTGCGGCCGTTGGTGTGGAACATCACGTAATCGACGGCGCGCAACGCCTGATCGCCTTTGCTTCCCCGCGGTTGAATCCCACCGGACCAGCTCATGGAGACCGGGATTTCCCTTCCCACCCCTTGCTGCGCCAGCAGCACCGCTTCCAGAATGCCGTCAGGCTGAAGGCTGGTGTGCCGGTAGCCGCCGGCGCTGGCCTCGTTGTTGATCTCAATCAAAATGTTGCGGTAGGGGAGCGACTTGAGGAAGGCCGTGCTCCCGGCGATCGCCTTCTTGACGTAGCGGTTGTCGGGCGATAGCTTGACCCGCTCGTTTTCGCCGAAGTAGAAAAGCCCCACAATCGAGACCATCCCCAACTCGTCGGCTCTGGCGATGACCTTCTCCAGGCGGCGCGCGAAGGCCGGCTTCAGGTTTCCTTCGGCGTCGAAACCGCTGTTGTCATGGGGCTGCATCCGGTCGCCACCGTAATTGCCGTCGGTGGGGCCGCCGCCCTGGAGATTCACGGTGAAGGCCAGCAAGCCGCATCTGCGCCAATCGGCGAGCGCGGAGACAAACTCGTTGAGGTTGCGATCTGGGTCCCACTGGCCATCCGGATAGTCGAAGCTCACCGGCCCCATGACCTGCGTGGGGTAGGGATTCGCGCGGCTTCCCTGGCGAGGGTAGTTGGCGTCATCGAAGGTCGCTTGCACCGCCCTGACATTCAACAGGAGGCCTTCGAGTCTGGGATCGGCGTTGGGGAAACCTGTCGCCGCCGTGTAGGTTGGCTGGCCGTTGATGGTGAACTTCGTCCCGCTGATACCGACCACCGTTTTCCGGCCCCTGGGCGCTTGCTGCGGAAAAAGTGGCAGTGCGGCAACCAGAGCCGCCAGCGCGATCCGGTTGAACATACTCTCTACGATACTCCGGAGCGCACTTTACGGCGCCGACTGCTGGATCAGGTCCCAGATTTCGTCCACGTCCTGCTGAGTGGTCCCCACGTTGCCAATGGCGAAGCGGATGACGAAGCGGCCGTTGAGCTCGGTGTGCGAGAGGAATGTCTTGCCCGAAGCGTTCACCCTGTCCAGAAGCGCACGGTTCTCCTCGTCCGAGCCTTTGTAGCGGAAGCAGACCACCGAAAAGGGAGCGGGAGCGACGCGCTCGAAACGCTGGTCGGCGTCCACGGCGGCGGCGATCCGCTGCCCGAAGCTGATGTGCCTCCGCAGGATCTCCGCGATCCCCTCCTTGCCATAGGAACGCATGACGAACCACAGCTTCAGTGAGCGAAACCTCCGCCCCATGGCGATGGAATAGTCCATGAAGTTGGTGGCCTTGCCGTCCTGGCTGGTGCGCAGGTACTCCGGCACCAGGGTGAAGGCGCGCCGCAGGATGTCGGGCCGGCGGGTGAAGAACGCGCTGAGGTCGGCAGGGGTCAGCAGCCACTTGTGGGGGTTCATCACCAGCGAGTGGGCGCGCTCGGCGCCCTGCAGAATCCAGCGGCATTCGGGAAGAATGGCCGCCGCCCCGGCATACGCCGCATCGACGTGGCACCACAAGCCATATTTCTCGGCCACTTGGACGATCTCGGCGACGGGGTCCACGCTGGTGGTGGACGTTGTCCCCAGGTCGCCACGACGCAGAAGGGCTTGAGGCCGGCTTTGCGATCCGTCTCGATGGCTTCCACCAGGGCATCAACGCGCATCCGGAACTCCGCGTCGGCGGGAATCTTGCGCACGCTCTCGCGCCCCACCCCAACAGCAATCGCGCCCTTCTCGACGGAGGAGTGCGCCTGCTCGGAGGCGTACAGAGTGAGCCCCCGGGAGGCGCCTTTGTTGCGGGCCTCGGGATCGGCCATCTCGCGCGCCGCGGCGATGGCGTGCATCGTACCCACGGACGCCGTGTCGTAAATGATTCCGAAGAATTCCTGCGGCAAGCCCAGCCACTGGCGCAACCAGCCCATGGTCACCATCTCCAGCTCCGTGTTCGCCGGGAACTCTTCCACACGATGGCATTGGTGTTCAGGGCGGCCGACAACATCTCGCCAAGCACGCCCGGCGGTGAAGCCGAACTGGGGAAGTAGGCCATGAAACGCGGATGGTTCCAGTGGGTGACGGCAGGAACAATCAGCTTGTGAAAGTCTTCGAGGATCCTACCCATCGGCTCGCCCTGTTCGGGAGCGGAGCCCGGCAAGCGGCTTACCAGATCGCCCGGCTGCATGTCCGGCAGCACGGGCAAGTCCCTGGGGTTTTCCAGATAATCAGCGATCCAGTCCACAATCTCGTGGGCGGCGCTGCGAAAGTCTTCAGTTTGCATGTTCTTCTTTAGATTAATAATTCCTGGGCGGCTCTAAGCGCCAGCCGCCTCCTTCAGGGCCACGGGGAGCCATCCCTGGAACCACTCGCGGAATTCGCCGAGCAGTCCCTGCGCGGCCGGGCCGGGCGGAACCGCGGGCGGGCCCACGCTGAGCCCCCGCAGGGCGACGGCCTCGCGGATCGCCATCGGAAACGAAAAACGCTCGCTCCAGGAGATGAACTCGCGCAGCCGCGCCTCAATCCTGTCCAGCCTGGGCAGGGCCCCGGTTCGTATGGCGCACTCCATGCCCACCAGGAGTTCGGGCAAGGCAGAGGCGACGCCTGAAACCCCGCCATCGGCGCCCTCACAGCGGGCCTCGCGCAGTATCCGGTCGTTGCCGATCAGCAGGGTGAACGGCGTTTGCCCTTTGAGCGCTTGCATCCGGCGGAACTCGTCCATTCGCCCGGAAGAGTCCTTGATGCCCGCAAACAAACCCGTTGAGAGCAGCTGCATGGCCGTCTCGAACCGGATCTCGCTGGTGAATGCGGGTATGTTGTACAGAAGCAGAGGGACGGACGGCCCCAGTTCCCTGGCGAACCGCAGATAGAACTCCTCGATATCTTCCTGGCTGTAGTGGAAGAAGTACGGCGGCATCAAGAGCAAGGCCGCGGCGCCGCAGGAAACGGACTCGCGCGCCAACCTGAGCGCACCCTCCAGCGAGGAGTGAGAGACGTTCACGGTGACGGGCACCCGGCTGCGCTTGATCGCGAATCGCGCCACGTGCAGGCGATCCTCGATGTCGAAATGGACGAACTCGCCCGTGGATCCCGCCAGCGCGATGCCATCCACCCCGGCGCGGCCGACGAAGTCAACCAGTTCCAGCGCCGCACTCAGATCCGCACCGTTGCCGTCGCGGCGGCGGGGCGTGATCAATGCCGCATGAATTCCTTGAATCACCGCCAACTCAGCTCCACCTCAGCCTTCCCATTGTCGCGCAGCCGGTGCGGCTTGCGGTGGATATCATGGAGACGGAGGTTGATAGCGTGCCGGCACTGGAACAAGCTTCTGTCACCGCGGCAAGCCAGATCGTGGATCTGCGCAGCGCCTTGAGCTTTTTGGCGTCGATTCCCGGGCAACTGGTGTCCACCAGCGAGCCGGTGGACCCGGTGGCCGAGCTGGCCGGTGTCTACAAGATCGTGGGGGCCGGCACACCCCTGGCGCCGCCCACGCGCATCGGCCCGGCCATGCTGTTCGAGAACGTGAAGGGATACGGCATGCCCGTGGTCGTGGGCGTTCTGGCCAGCCGGGAACGGACCGCGCTGCTGATGAACACCACCATCGAGCGCCTGCCGTTCGAGTTGCTGGAGGCGCTGAATCACACGCAAGCCCCGGTGGTGGTCCCTGCGGAAGACGCGCCCTGCCAGGAGGTTGTGATCCGGCCGCCTTTCGATTTGCGCAGCCTCATCCCGGCGCCCACCAACACGCTGCTGGACGCCGGTCCTTACTTCAACATGGGCCTGGTGCGCGCCGAAGACCCCGAAACAGGCGACTCCGACGTGACCATCCATCGCCTCTGCGTGCAGGGCCCCGACCGCCTGAGCATCTACTTCGTGCCGGGCCGGCACATCGACCAGTTCCGCATGAAGGCCGAGAAGCAGGGCCGGCCGCTTCCGGTTTCGGTGAGCATGGGCATCGATCCGGCCATCTACCTGGCCGCCTGTTTCGAGCCTCCCACCACGCCGCTGGGCTTCGACGAGCTGTCGATCGCCGGAGGGTTGCGGCGGCGCCCGGTGGAGCTGGTGAATTGCGTCTCGGTGGCCGCCAAGGCTATGGCGCGCGCCGAGATCGTGCTGGAAGGCGAGATCCTGCCCGGCGAGCGCATCCGCGAGGACGCTCAGACCAACACCGGCTACGCCATGCCCGAGTTTCCGGGCTACCTGGGCGTGGCGCAGCCCGAGTTGCCGGTGATCCGCGTCACGGCGGTGACGCACCGGCGCAACCCGATCCTGCAAACCATCGTCGGCCCGGCCGAGGAGCACACCAACCTGGTGGGCATCCCCACCGAAGCCAGCATTCTGCGGCTGGTCGAAAACAGCATGCCCGGCCGGCTGCGGAACGTCTATTGCCATTCCTCGGGCGGGGGCAAGTACCTCGCGATCCTGCAATTCCAGAAGCGCCAGGCGAGCGATGAAGGACGCCAGCGGCAGGCCGCGCTGACCGCGTTCGCGGCGTTCCCGGAACTGAAGCACGTCATCCTGGTGGATGAGGACGTCAACATCTTACGACACCAACGACGTGCTGTGGGCCATGACCACCCGCTATCAGGGCGACGCGAAGCACGGTCTTCATCCCGGGCGTGCGGTGCCATCCGCTGGACCCCTCGCAGTCGCCGGACTTCAGTCCTTCGATTCCAGCCGAGGGGACCTCCTGCAAGACCATCTTCGACTGCACCGTGCCTTACCGTCTGAAGGACCGTTTCCGCCGCGCGGAGTTTCTGCCGGTCGACGCCGGGAGATTTCTGCGCAAGGCCTGAGGCTGCGTTATAATGCCGACGCTGTGACCAGGCGCGGATTCCTTTCCGGTGGCGTGGCGCTGGCGCTCCGGCGCGAGAAGCTCGACGAAGCCGTGCGTCTCATTGAAGACGCGGTGGCCAGCGGCGCGGTGTCGGCCGCGGTTCTGGATGTGCGCAGCCCGGGCCAGGAGCTCAGCCGGGCGTTCGGCGCGGCACGGACGCCGCGGGCAGTCTTCCTGCTGGCTTCCATCACCAAGCCCATGACCGCCACGGCGGTCATGATGCTAGCCGACCGCGGAGAGTTGTCTCTCAATGACCCGGTGGCAGAAGTTCATCCCGGAGTTTCGCGGCGGCGACCGCGAGCGTGTGGTCATACGCCACCTGCTGACGCACACTTCCGGGCTGCCCGACATGCTCCCCGAGAATGAGGAGCTGCGCAAACGGCATGCGCCTTTGCGGGAATTCGTGACGGCCACCTGCCGCACACCGCTGTTGTTCACTCCCGGAACCAAGGTCAGCTACCAGAGCATGGGCGTGCTTCTCGCTGGCGAAATCGTGGAACGAATTACCGGCCGCCCCCTGCGCGAGTTCCTGCGGCGGCAGCTCTTCCAGCCGCTCGGCATGCGGAACACCTCTCTGGGGCTTGGCGGGCGGAAGATTCCAGACACCATGCAGTGCCAGGTGGACGAGCACACCGATTGGGACTGGAACAGCCCCTACTGGCGCGACCTGGGATCCCCCTGGGGAGGCGCGCACGCGGCGGCCGGCGACGTGAGCCGCCTTCTGCGTTGCTTCGTGAATCCCGGCGCCGCCCGTGCTGAAAGCGGCCACCGCGGCGGCCATGATCACCAACCAGAACCAGGGACTCAGCCAGTCCTAGGGCCTGGGCTGGAGGATCGGCTCGGAGCAGGCTCGGGAAGGGCTCCTCCCCGCGCACTTTCGGCCACAGCGGCTCGACCGGCACGATGGCCTGGCTCGATCCGGAGAAAGATCTCAGCTTCGTGCTGCTGACCACCAAGCCGGCAGCGGTTTCGCAGAAGACGCTGCTGACACCGGTCTCCAACGCAGTGTCGGCGGCGGTTTGAAATGAGGATGGATCCCATGCGTAATTGGACTCGATTGTTCTTCATGCTGGCCGTGTGCTGGCAGGCGGCCGCCGGCGCGGAAGTTCCCTACCGGGCGTGGCAGTTCCATGTCCTGAACATGCCCTACGTCTCGGAAACGCTGAAGCTGGCGCCGCGCTATGACGTCAACACCGTGGTCTTCTCGCACGAGATGATCGGGTACGCCTCGCAGCTTTTCGACGGCACCGACCGCGGCGAAAAACTCCGGCAGCTAGCCAAGGAGGCGCACGCCCAGCGCCTGCGGGCGTGGATCTGGGTGCGCGAATTCCAGAACGTGCCGGAAAAATTCCTGGAGAACAAAGTGGTCCAGTTGGACCGGCCCGGCCTGTGGGAATGGTTGGAGTCGCGCTACGAGGAGCTGTTCCAGAAGTACCCCGAGTTCGACGGCGTGATGCTCACCTTCCACGAGACGCAGTACAAGATCTTCGACAACCGGCAGGTCCACTCGTCGTTGAGCATGCCGGACCGTTTTGCCCGCATGATCAACACCATTGATAAGGTCTGCACGCCGCCACAAGAAGGATTTCGTCGTGCGTTCCTTCCTTTATGAGCCCGAGGAGATGGAGTGGTTCAAGGAAGGCTACGCCAAGACCGGCCCCGGCGTGATGATCCAGACCAAGTGCGAACCTCACGACTGGGACCCTTTCTACCCCAACGATTCGCTCATCGGAGCCTTCCCCGGGCGCAAGCAGATCATCGAATTCGATGGCTCGGCCGAGTTTTTCGGCAGGAATCGCATCCCCCACACGCAGCCCGAGTATTTTGAGCGACGCTGGCGTTACGACCTGGCGCAACCCGGAGTTGTGGGCTACAACCTGCGGCTGGATCATGCCGGCTATGACGCCACGCGGACCCCGAATGAGATCAACATCTACGCCATGTCACGCTTTACCGCGGACCCGAAGGTCACCGGCGCCCAGATCTGGAAGGAGTGGACCGCGAAGCGATACGGGGCCAAGGCCGCGGCGGGCGTCGAGGAGGCGCTGAAGCCGAGCTTCGACATCGTGAACCAGTCCTACTACGCGCTGGAGTTCTGGATCACCAACCATTCCGCGCTACCGAATTTCAACTATGCCGACAGCCACCTGCGCTCCCGCACCATGGCCAAGTGGTGGCCCAATGAGCCGCGCTACAAGGAATTGGAGGAGCGCTTGATCCAGCCCGATCCGGAGCTATTGGAGAAGATCCTGGCGGAGAAGGACCAGGCGATCGCCAAGGCGCATGGCAGCCTGCTGAGCCTGGAGAAGGTGCGCGCGGATCTCCAGCCGGAGCAGTATTCGGACCTGTACTGGCGGCTGGCCTTGCTGGAGCGAACAGCCGTGGTATGGAAGCTGCACGCCGAGGCGTTCTTCGGCTACAAGGTACTGGCAGCCAAGCATGTTGTGCCGGGCCTGAGCCAGCGAGTCCGGCGCGCGCTGGACGCGCTGGAGGCCCAGGCGCAGGTGAGCGAGGCTGATCCGAAGATTGGCAATGCCCCGCCCTGCTCGGCCCGTGAGATCCGCGGGTTTGCAGCGGACCTCCGCAAACGGCTGGACGCGATGGCCCGATAGGACGGCGTCTGTGCCCTCAGCCTGTCTGCGGCAGGCCGATGGCCATGAAGTCTTCCTGGGTGTGGATCCAGCCTTCCTTGCCATTGATGCGGACCTTCAGCCAGGGGTCCTCGCCAGTGCTCAGGCCGACGCCCTCCGCGTCCTCGCTCCAGACCGTTTCGACCTCGACCGCGAGGAATTCGACTTTGGAATCCTTCTTCACCACAACGTGCGCCGGCGTGAAACCTTCCTCCGGCTCCGGGAAAAGCCGCACGAAAGTCGGGTCCTCCTCGGCGGGGACGCGGCCGGCCTCAACGCGCAGTTGGCAGATCGGGCGCGGGCCGCGCTGCGTCATCTTCTGGCAACGCCAGGCCGGTCCGATTGTGTTTTGGAACCAGAGGATCCGCAGCGGAATGATCGCAAAAACATTGCTCGTCCAGACACGGAAGTTCAGCACGTCGCCTTGGAGATTCGGCTCCTCTGATGTTGGGACGATCTCGTCCCCCGGCTTCCCGTTGATCAATTGCCCTTCGGCGAAAATCGGCTGGCTGAAGGGAACGAGCTTGCCGTTCAGGGGCGACGAGGACGGTCCGCTGAAGAGACCAAACACCTGCCAGGACTCGCCTCCCAGCGGCGTCGAAGGCAGCCTGCCGAAGGTGAGCAGCAACCCGCTGCCTTGCTTGCCTCGCAAGAGCTGCGCGGAAGCATCTGTAGTCTCGAAGAACCGGTCCCCGTCAACCTCGTACGGGAAGGACTTCTGATAATGGACCTGGCCGCCCGCGTCCTTGATCTCCAGCAGGGCGAGTGTCTCTCCGAAGTCCGTGTCCTTAGAGCCGGCGATGCGCTTCTTGTGCAGTACGACCGTGAACCGCTGCCCTCTCAGCTCGAACGGCCCAAGCTGGCGGGAGAAGTCCGAGAGTTGGGCGGTCTTCGCCGCTCGCGGCTCCTGGCTGGCGACGCTTGGCGGACCTTGTGCCCAAGTGTGTAAGCACACCGAGGCTAGAATCCAAACCTCCAGCGTTCGTCTAGTCATCTTCGCAGCGCCCGTGCGCGATTTCACTGACCGGGCTTGGACTTGCTGCTCAGCCGAAAGCCCTCGAAGGCGAGATAGCCCATGACGATCACCGCGACCACGCTGGGCCACATGGGGATCGCAATTCCTTCGATGACAATCGTCCCTCCCAGGATGACGCGCACCAAGTGGGCAACGGCGATCAGCAGGAGCAGTGCTCCGGCAGTCAACGAAAAGGTTCTCTGGCTCACGCTGTCCTCCATCCACTTCCGGGAGTAGTGTACACCCTTTGGGGCGGGCATGAACGACGCGTGGAACTTCAGGCGGCTTCCGTTTGCAGGGCTTCGCGCCGGTCCGCGGGAACCAGTTCTAGAGCGGGAGGAGGAGTGCCGGAGTGTTCGAGTTGGTGAAGCAGCACCTCCAACATCCACTTCCTCTGGCAAAGCTCCAGGCCCGCCCCGCCATTCAGGTAGCCGTCCACTCGACTCAGCTCCCGAAGAATCAGCAGGTATGCGGCAGACAACGCCTTGTGCACTTCCCGGACTTCGTCGCTAGCGAGCTTGAGAACCATTTCCTCACTCCCGCCATGACTTCGAGCAATTTAGGGTCCAACTCAAAGGTGTTCCCGGGGCGGTAAACGAATCGCCAGAACGCGTTGAAAAAACGACCCGAGCGCAAAAGCGGGCGGTACGGCCGGAACCCAGTCTGCCGCCAAAAAGGAACGCAGTCTGTACTTTTCGGTGTTTTTCAACCGGACAGTTTCACGCTTGGTACGCGTTGCTCGACGGCTGGCAGGGCGGGAAAGTCCGTGTAGGGCTCCGCCTGATACCAGTAGCACACCGAGAAGAAGTTGTCTCCACGGTCGTTGGCGTGCCCGTGTTCCATGGTGTGCTTCAAATAGCGGCGGAAGGTCACGGGATTGTCGCCGTGCCAGCGATAGCAGCAGTAACGGCCGCCGGTGCGTTCCGGCATGACGATCTGCGGCGCGCCGTAGAAGTGGTGGGCGAACGGCGTAGCGCCGTCCCGGCCCCCAAAATTCCAACTTCCGAGGAAATAGTCCTCCGAGCCGGTCCCGACGATCACGGGTTTCGTCTCTTCGTCGACGAAGATCATGTCGTCACCCTCGCCCATCCATCCCTCGGCGTTGAGGAGCACGCCGAGAGTCACGCCCATCAAGTGGCCGCGGCCCAGCGTTTCGGCATAGACGTAGTTCAGCCTCCCGTCCGGGTTCAGCTTCGCGGTCTCGCCGGAGGTCGCCCGGCATGGAGACGACTGCCGGTATTGGGCATGGAAATACAGCGCGTCGGCCGGAAGCTGGGGAACCAGTTCGTAGTCGATGTTGGAATAAAAGCTTCCAATGCCCTGCTTGCCCTCATTGGTTACGGTGATGCGCGCGGACTTGCGGAAAGGCATGGCGAAATAGCAGTTCAGGGAGCGCCCGGGCGAACACGCCAGGTACGCCGATTGATAGTGGAAGTACTCGCCCAGGTTCAACCCGAAAAAGTCGCCGATGGGAGCCTCGACGCTGGGTTTGGCGTTGCCGTCCCAGTATGCGCGCAGCACCACCTCCTTCAAGTGCATCCGGCTTTGCGCGGCGATGGTGAACCAAATGTGCGAGATGACTCCGGGTCCCGCGGAGTTGAACAGCTTCCAACGTGCCACCGGGTTCCACGGGCCGGGAGTCCCGGTTCCCCCCGCTGCGGTCGTATGTCGATTGCTTCAGCGAGGTGTGACTCTGTGCGCGCGCATAGTCGGGCAGGACCACCGAGCCTCCCGCCGCGCCCTGCTGCGCATTCGCCGCCAGCGGAGCCGCGGCCGTGAGGCCCGCGAAGGTCGTCACCCTCCGTAAAAAGCCGCGCCGGCCGGCTGCGCCATCTGTGGATGTCATGAATAGCCTCCTCAAAGATGCATCTTGAATGAACAATAGCAGTTGCGCGGCGCGTTGTCAGGCTTAGAATCTCTATATGAAATGCGTTCTCAGGTTCAGCGCACTCTTAATCGTCGTCGTTTGCTTCGCCCAGGGGGACGAGGAACGAAGCTGGAAGGCGTTCCTCGATTGGGTGAAATCGCCCGCGGCGCCGGAAAACCCCGCCGAGTTGATGAAGGCCTATGCCGGCAAGCTGGCTTCGTCGGGGCTGAGCGAGTCCCAGGTCAAGGCCCAACTCGGCATCGTGCAGAAGCACGCCAGCCAGCCGGGCGGGGAGTTCACCTCAGTCCTGTTCGACAAGATTTATGCCAGTTCCGCGCCGCAATTCAACACCGAGCCCAGCGACTTCCTGGCCCGCGCCATCGAGGGCCTGCCGCCCGGCAAGGCGCTGGATGTCGCCATGGGACAGGGCCGGAACTCCATCCTGCTGGCGCGCAAGGGCTGGGACGTGACGGGGTACGACGTGTCACCTGGTGGCCTGGCTGCCGCCAACGCCGGCGCCGCCAAAGCAGGAGTGCGGATCGATGCTGTTCGGAAGAGCCACGAGGAATTCGACTTCGGCATCGCACGGTGGGACCTCATAGCGATGATCTTCCCCGGCGTTTCGATGGACGATGAAGGGTTTCTGAAGCGCGTCCGCGCCTCCCTCAAACCGGGAGGCGTCCTGATCGTGGAGCAGTTCAACGCCCCTCCAATTGAGGGCGCCAAGGGCCCGCCCAACGCGCTTTTCAAGACCTTCCAGGACTTCCGCGTCATCCATTACGAAGACGCCGTGGACACCTCCGACTGGGGCAAGACCAAGGCTCGCATCGGCCGCATTATGGCAGTCAAGGAGTAGGGTTGCGCCGGTCGAGGCCCAGGTGCTTGGCGAGCATCTCCTTCAATTGCTCCACTCTGATCGGCTTGCTGAGGTAGCCGTCCATACCCGCCCGGATGCACCGCTCGCGGTCTGCCGCCATGGCCCCCGCCGTCAAGGCGATGATGGGCGTGTGGCGGGCCGTGCCTTCGCGCTTCCGGATCTCGCCAGTGGCTTCGTAGCCGTCCATCTCCGGCATCTGGCAATCCATGAAGATCAACACGTATGGCAGTAGGGTGGCCATGTCGAGCGCCTCCCGCCCGTTGGCGGCCACGTCCACCCGGCATCCCAGCTTGCCGAGCAGTCCCGCTGCCACCTTCTGGTTGACGATGTTGTCCTCCACCAGCAGGACGCGCCTGCCCGCGAAAGGCGAAGGCGCACTCGGCTGTTTCGATTTCCCCTCTTTCGGTTCTGCCCGCGGAAGCGGATTCGTACGGAGTGGCATCTCAATGGAAAAGGTTGACCCTTCCCCCACCTGACTGGCCAGGCTCAGTGTTCCGCCCATCAACTCCACAAGCTGCTTTGAAATGGCCAGTCCCAGCCCCGTGCCCCCGTACTTTCGGGTGGTTGAGGAGTCCAGTTGCTGGAACTTCTGAAACAGCATCTCCTGGCGGTCCGCCGGAATCCCGATCCCGGTATCACGCACGGCGATCCGCATGCTCGCCACGCCGCCGGAGATTGCGTTGCTGCCGGCTTCCACCAGCACGTGGCCGCTGTCGGTGAACTTGATGGCGTTCGAAACCAGGTTCAGCACCACCTGCCGGATGCGGCCAGGGTCGCCCAGGAATTCGCGCGGCGCATCCGGAGCGTACCGGAGCAGCAGTTCCAGTTTCTTCTCGCGGGCCTGCACCGCCAGCAGCTCCACCACGTCTTCCAGGGCGCTCTGCAGGTCGAAGGGGACAATCTCCAGATCCAGTTTGCCTGCCTCGATTTTGGAGAAATCCAGAATGTCGTTGATGACGGTGAGCAGCGCTTCGCCGGAGCCTCGGATGGTTTCCGCGTAGCCCTTCTGCTCCGTGGTCAACGGCGTGTCCAGCAGCAACCCCGTCATCCCGATGACGCCGTTCATGGGGGTGCGGATCTCGTGGCTCATCGAGGAAAGAAATTCGCTCTTGGAGCGAGTGGCGGCCTCGGCGCGGTCCTTCTCCACCGCCAGTTGCTTTACCATCCGCGCCAGGTCGGCGCTGTTTCTCTCCTGCGTCTCGCGGGCCTCCTCCAGCTCGCCAACGTAGCGATGGATGCGCTCCTCGGTCCGTTTGCGCTCGGTAATGTCCCTGAGAAAACCCACCAGCCGCCCGCCTTCGGTGGGCCGGTACTGGACGCAGACTTCCACGTCGAGAATGCTCCCATCCTTGCGGCGGTGCCGGGACTCGAAACGACTTTCGCCCTGCGCCATGATCGTCTTGATGCGAGGGGCTGGGTCTTCAAGCCCTTCGCCCTTTACGTCGGAAATGTTCATGGTCAGCAGTTCTTGCGCGCTGTAGCCGCTCATCCGGCAGTAGGTGTCATTGACTTCCAGCAAACGCCCCTGCGGGTCCACCACCCAGAACCCATCCATGGCCGACTGGAGGATGGTGCGGTGCCGCTCCTCACTCTCCCGCAGCGCCTCCTCCGTCCGTTTGCGCTCGGTGACGTCCGCGAAGTGGACCACGATCCCGCCGCCGGCGTCGGGCACGGCGATGATCGCATCCCAGCGCTGCCACCGCTCTAAGAAGCTCTCGAACGTAACGGGAACGCGCCCGGTCATCGCGCGGCGGAAATTCTCCTCGAAAGGCGTCCCGACAAGCTCGGGGTAGAGGTCCCAAACCACGTTGCCGAGCAGTTCGTCGCGGCCCTTCCCAAGAAGCCGCTCAGCCGCCCGGTTCACCAACGTGTACCGGAATTCACTGTCGAGACGGACATACGACTCCGGCGCGCCATCGAGGATGTTGGCGGCCTCCTGGGGCGTGGACTGCGTCCAGTTCATGGTGCGGCGATCACGTGTACACCGAACACGACCATCACCGTATCTATCGGACAGGCACGGACATATCTTTAGCCGCGAAGGTCGGGGCGTACTTGGATACTTCCTGAATTGAGCGGCCCGGTCGATTTGTGAGATGATGCGTCGCGGAGTGTACATGGAACGGAAAAGCACAATCTCGAGGCGCGATTTCGTGAAGGTGTCGGGAGTGGCCGGCGGCGTCGCGCCGGCCGCCATGTCGCCGGCCTTCGCAAGTACGGCCGTGGCGTTGCCTGCGGCCAGCGGCGCCAACCGTCTGATCATGCAGTATCCCGCTTCCGCATGGGCCTCGCGCTGGTGCGACGCGGTTCCGTGCGGCAACGGCAAGTTTGGGGCCGCGGTTTACGGCGCCGTCCACAGGGAACGAATCCTGTTCAATCACGAAGATCTCTGGGACTACGGGACGGCGACAGAACTGCCCGACGTCAGCCGTCTCCTGCCTGAAATGCGGCGCCTGCTCAAGGATGGGAAGCGTCAGGAAGCCGCCGACCTTTACGTCGGCGAACTCGGCAAACTTGGCTACCGGATCCGCACCGCGGCATTGCTGCCACTGGCGGACCTCCTCCTCACCATGCCGCCGAAGCAGGCTTTCCGCAACTACCGGCGTGAACTCGATATGACGACCGGCGAGGCCGTGGTGTCGTGGCGCGACGGCGAGGTCGACTTCGAGCGGCGTCTATTCGTTTCACGGACCGACGACGTCATTGCCTGTGTGATACGGTGCTCCCGGCCGGGAGCACTCAACGCGACAGCAGCGCTTGCGGTTCATGACCTGGCCGACGCTGCCACCCGGCGCGGGCGTGCGGCAACGCCCAAGGAGCCGCAGTCTTCCGCTGGAGACGGCTTCCTGGTGTTCACCGCGAAGACGCAAGCGGAGGCGGACTTCGGCGCCGTGGGGCGCGTCATCCCTACCGGTGGAACGGCGAGGGCGCAAGCCTCGAGCATCGTTCTGGACAATGCGGACGGCGCGTTGATCCTGGTGAAGTTGTTTGCCGAGGAAGACAAGCAAACAGCCGTCCCGCGGCTGAAGCAGGAACTCTCAGCTCTGCCCGCCGACTATGACCGGCTTTTGGCGCCGCACGCGAAGGCGCACCGCGAGTTGTTCGAGCGCGTGAAACTGAACCTGCATGCCTCGGAAGGTGACCGGGCGCTTTCGAATGAACAGATTCTGCTGAACTCCTACAAAGGCGACGTCCCCGCTGTCTTGGTCGAGAAGATGTGGGCCTACGGGCGCTACCTGTTGATTTCGAGTTCCCGGAAGGGGGGACAGCCGCCATCATTGCTGGGCCGCTGGTGTGGAGACTACGAAGGCTTCTGGACCTTCAACATGGCCAACGAGAACATCCAGATGATCTACTGGCAGGCCCTCTGCGGCAACTTGCCGGACCTGAACCTCGCTCTTTTCGACTATTACGAATCCATGCTGAGCGACTTCCGCAAGAACGCGAGGAACCTGTTCGGATGCCGCGGAATCCTGGTCCCTGCCGTGACCACTAAGAAGACCGGACTCATGCCCGGGAACATGGAACACATCCTCTTCTACACGGGTCCCGGCGCCTGGATTTCGGCTCACTTCTACGATCATTACCGCTATACCGGGGACAAGGACTTCCTTCGCCAGCGGGCTCTGCCATTCATGCGCGAGGTGGCGCTCTTCTACGAGGACTTCACTTTCGAGGACGAGAACGGGCATCTCGTGTTTGCCCCGTCCAACTCACCCGAAAACGCGCCGCGCGAGCGCAGCACCGGCACACCGCGGGGCGGTTGCAGGTCTCGACCAACGCCACCATGGAGATCGCCCTGTGCAAGGAACTGCTCACCAACCTGGTGGAAGGCGCCGCCGAGGCCGGCCTGTTCCAGGATGAAGTTCCGCGGTGGAAGGCGATGCTCGCCAAGATGCCGCCCTACATGATCAATGAAGACGGCGCTATCAAGGAGTGGACGCATCCGGACCTGCTCGACAACTACACGCACCGCCACGCGTCCCATATTTATCCGCTGTTCCCCGGCATGGAGGTTGACCCGGGCCACAAGCTCTTCCCGGCCTTCCGCAAGGCTGCCGAGATTCGTCTCTCGGTCGGTATGAGTTCTCAATCCGGATGGAGTCTCATGCACGAGGCCAACATCTTCGCCCGCTGCGGCGATGGCAATACAGCGCTGGAGTGCTTGCGCCGTTTCACGCAGAGCTGCATTGGCAACAATTTTTTCACCTATCACAACGACTGGCGCGAGATGGGCGCCACGCTGGGCGGCGGGCCCATTTATCAGATCGACGCCAACATGGGCTGGACAGCGGCCGTCCAGGAGATGCTGCTATTCAGCAACATCGGCAAGGTGGCGGTACTCCCGGCGCTTCCATCGAGCTGGAAACGGGGAGAGGTCAGTGGTCTGCGGTGCCGCGGGGGAATCGGAGTCTCCATCCGCTGGGACACGGCTACAGGAAAGGCGGAGGTCGATCTTGTGGCGGATCGCGACCAGAAGGTGGACGTGACCTTCCCGAGCACCATTCGCTCGCTGGCCCGGAGGGGTATCGCGTTCAAGGGAGACACCGTCCGCGGCCTGCCCCTGAAGTCAGGGCAGAGCCTGACCTTGACGGCGACACTGGAAAATGGCGCAGGTTTCCGCGCTTAGGCAAAACCAGCCACCGCGTGCCGCGCTATCTAAGCCACAGGACCGGCTGGCGGACCGGGTAGTTGCGGATCGTCTCTTCGACCTGGGGGTCGGGGTCCAACTTGCGCCAGAGCTGTAGGTAGCCGGGTTGGTCCAGGGCCAGTCCGGCGAACAGCAGGCTGGGGTGACGCACGGGCCACTGGTCGAAGTACATCACGTCCGGCGGCAGCTTCCACTGCTTCTTGTCGGCGATGAAGGGAACGATGAACTCCATGGCCTTCTTCATGCCGCGGCCGTCCGGCAGTTCGTACTTCCAGAGGTTGTCCTCCGGCGTCGAGAGAATCTGGCAGACCATGGCCATCGCGTCCAGGTTGAACAGGGAGTAGCCGTAGGGTTTGGTGCGTTTCAACTCGAGCGGGAAACTGCCGTCGGGCCCCATCTGCGTCGGCAGGATCACGGACTTGTAGCGATCACGGCAGAACCGGGTCACATCCTGGGCGCCGGTGAGCCGGGCGAACTCGGCTGCCTGTTCCACCCAGCAGGTGGTGTGGTTGTTTACCGTGTCGCGCTCGGCAATGCCGTAAGGGTGCGTGGTCATCCAAGTCAGGTAGGCTTGAAACCATTTGCGGATGCCGTCGCTGTCCTGCGCGGAGAGCCCCTTGGTGGACTCCAGCACGGAGACGGCCCGCGCAACCTCCACCAGGTGCAGCGTGTCGATGATGCCTATGCCGCGCCCCGTAACCCTCCCTTTAATCGCCTGTGCGTACAGGAGGCTGGGATTCATCAAGGTCTCAGGATCCATGAACCAGGCGCGCAGATGGCGCGCGGCATGGTCCGCATAGCGGCGTTGCCTGGTCAGCAGCCAGGCGGCCGCCAGCGCCGGCACATACAGACTGAGCTGCATCAGCGCGTGGCGGTGGGCGATGAAGTTGCCGGGGTTCGTCATCCCGTCCCGCTGAATGTAGGGACCGTCGGGATTGTTCGGATCGGGCCACCAGTAGTCGGCGTCCGAGGAGTAATCGTGCGGGCCGCCAGCGCTGCGGGGACTCTTGAAGGCCGTAACTGTGACCGGCTTCTCGTTGAGATAGGCCTTAGCCGCTTTCAGAATCCGGGCGCGATCGATGCGGGCGATGTCCACTGATCCTGCGCCGAAAAGCCGGCTGCTCAGAGCCACGGGGATGTACAGGAAATGCCTTCTGTTCATGGCAGTCGCCTCCATTCTACTGGCCGCCCCAGTCCATGGCGAGGCGGATGAAGGTGCGCACGGGCACCCCCGTCGGCCCCTTGGGCAGGAACGGCTTAGACTCTTCGAGCCAGGCCGTGCCGGCGATGTCCAGATGCACCCAGGGCGTCGTGTCGACGAACTCTTTCAGGAACATCGAGGCGGTGATGGCGCCGCCCCACCGGTTGCCGATGTTGGGCATGTCGGCAAAGGCGCTCTTGAGCGCTTCCTTGTAGTCCTCGTCGAGCGGCATGTGCCACATCTTCTCGCCCTCGGCCCCGGCCGCGGCCATGACCTTCCCCAGCAACGCGTCGTCGTTGGAGAATACGCCGACATGGACAAAGCCCAGCGCCACCACGATGGCGCCCGTGAGGGTGGCCGCGTCAACCAGGTGCGTACATCCCAGTTGCTTGGCGTAGGTGATGGCATCGGCCAGGATCAGGCGGCCTTCGGCGTCGGTGTTCAACACCTCAACCGTCTTGCCCGAAAGCGTGGTCACGATGTCGCCCGGGCGCTGCGCCCGGCTGCCCGGCATGTTTTCGACGGCGGGAATCAGCGCGGTGACCGGAACCGCCGGCTTCAGTTGCGCCAGCGCCCGCATGGCCCCCAGCACGGCCGCGCCGCCTGCCATGTCGTACTTCATCTTGTCCATGTTCTCGGAGGGCTTGATGGAGATACCGCCGGTGTCGAAAGTGACGCCCTTGCCCACCAGCCCCAGATGCGCGGCGCCGGCGGCCGGGCTCTCCGGCCGGTAGCGCAGGATGATGAGCGCCGGGGGCTCGCTGGAGCCCATGGCCACTCCCAGCAGCGCTCCCATGCCGAGCTGCTCCATGCGCTGCCGGTCCAGTACTTCGCATTCCAGACCCTGCTCGGAGGCCATCTGGCGGGCCCGTTCGGCCAGCACCGCCGGCGACAGCCGGTTGGCTGGCTCGCTGACCAGGTCACGCGCGAAGTTCTGCGATTCGGCCACGATCCGGGCTCGCCGCAGCACCTCCTCCCCGGGCGCCGATGCCGCCGGAACCACGACCGAGAACACCTCGACTGCCTTCCGCTCGTCCGGGTTCTCCGTTTTGTAGCGGTCCGGTTCCCAGTCGCCCAGAATGGCGCCCTCCACGGCCGCCGTGACGAACTCAGCCCCCGAGAAGCCGGCATCCAGCGCCAGGGCGATGCGGCGGGCGCCTTTCGGCTTCAGCAGCCGCAAGGCCGCGCCGGCCGCCTTCCGCAGCTCCGCGGCGCCGAACTTCGACGCCTTGCCTGCCCCCACCACCAGCAGCCTGGCCGTCTTCAGCCCCGCCGGCCGGTGCAGCAGGGCGGTCTCAAGCATCTTGCCCTTGAACTCCCCGGACGGGCGCAGGTCGGCGATCCATGCTTCGGCCATGCCGGGCGCGGGAGCGGACTCCCCCTCTTCCTTCTCGAATGCCAGCGCTACCAGGGCATCGCCTTCCACCTGGTTCCAAGGCGTTGATATGAGTCTGGTTTCCATGTTTCTCCGTAGTTGAAAACGGTCACCTGCTATAGCGGCGTACTGCGGCGCGGGCCTCTGCTTCTTGAGTACGGGCGCGGTCGGCCTCCCGCTTGTCGTGCAGCTTCTTGCCTCGCGCCAGCGCCAGTTCGCACTTGACGCGGCCTTCTTTGAGGTAGAGCTTGGTGGGAATCAGGGTCAACCCCTTCTCCCGCGTCTTGCCCAGCAGTTTGTCGATTTCCCGGCGGTGCAGCAGGAGCTTGCGCCGCCGCAGCGGGTCGTGGTTTTCGCGGTTGCCGTGCGAGTAGGGGCTGATGTGGGCGTGGACCAGCCAAGCCTCGTTTTCCACCACCTCGGCGTAGCTTTCCTTGAGCTGGACCTTCCCGTCCCGGGCGGCTTTGACCTCGGTGCCCGTCAGGACCAGGCCCGCTTCAAACCGTTCAAAGAGGTGATATTGGTGGGCGGCGTACCGGTTGTCGCTCAGGATCTTGAACTTCTGTTCCGCCACGGTTGACTTTTCCCCTGCACGCGGGCCAGCCGAACTGCGTCAATCACTGGTGTGAGCAGCCCTGGCAGGTGCGGCAGCTATATCTTAACACAGGCCCCGGAAAACCAATAAGATGCGTGTATCTAAGTGGTTAGCGACAATTCCCGCGTTGGCGGCGCTGCTTTGCCTGCTGGCGCCGGTCACCCAGGCGCGGGGCCGTAAGGCAGACCAACTCTTCGCTCAGGGCCGGCAGGCCGAACAAGCCAAGAACTACGACACGGCCCTGGAGTTTTACGAGAAGGCGCTGCAGGCTGACTCCAGCGATCAGGTCTACCAGATGGCTTACCGCCGTGTCCGCTTCCAGGCGGGGCAGGCCCACGTGGACCAGGCCAAGAAGATTCGGGACGAAGGCAAGCTCGAGGAAGCGCTGGCGGAACTCCAGAAAGCCTGCGTGATCGACCCCGCTTCGCCGGTCGCCCGGCAGGAACTCTTGCGCACCATGCAGATGATTGAGCGCGCGAAGAAGGAAAACCTCAAGCCGGAGGAACGCGGCCGGACGCTCGCCGCAGAGGCCCGGCGCCAAGCGGAGGAGAGGCTCGGTGCGGTCCTGTCAGTCCCGGAACTGAAGCCCCTTTCGCCCCTGCCGCAGAATCTGAAAATCAACAACCAGCCGCCCAAGGTCATGTACGAGACCGTCTGCAAGCTGGCCGGGATCAACGTATTGTTCGACCCCGACCAGGGCGCTCAGCCGGCCACCAAGCCCCAGAGCCTGGAACTTACCAACGCCACTTTGGAGCAGGCCCTCGACTACCTGGCGATGCTGACGCACACCTTCTGGAAACCTGTCTCGACCAACGCCATCTTTGTTACGCAGGACAGCGCCAATAAGCGTAACGAGTACGAAGAGCAGGTGGCCCGGGTCTTCTACATCAACAACGCCGGAGGGCAGCAGGAACTCACCGAGATCATGAACGGCCTCCGGCTGACCATGACCAACCTGAGGATATCGCCCGTCACTTCGCAGAACGCGCTGGTGGTCAGGGGCACGGCCGACCAAGTGGCCCTGGCCGAAATACTCATCCGTAACCTGGACAAGCCCAAGGCCGAGGTCGTGGTCGATGTGATTGTGATGGAGGTGAACCGGTCGAACTCCCGCGACCTGGGCGCCAGCTTGATCTCCGGAAGCACCAATGGGATCAGCATCCCCATAGGCTTCACGCCGCGGGGCGCGACGGACACGTCTTCGGGCGCCGTATCTCTGACCCGGCTGGGCAGCATCTCGGGCGGGGATTTTTCGACCACGCTCCCGGGCGCCACGCTGGAAGCCTTCATGAACGACAGCAACGCCCGGATCTTGCAATCGCCGCAGGTGCGCGCCATCGACAATATGAAGGCCAGCCTCAAGATCGGCGAAAGGCAGCCCTACTCCACGGGCGGCTTCCAGCCGGCGTTTGGCTCGGTCGGAGGCGGCACGGGAGGCGCTGGGTTCAACTCGCTGTACAGCTCATTTCAGTTCCTCGACGTGGGTGTGAACGTGGACATTACGCCCAAGGTGCATGGCTCGGAAGAAGTGTCCCTGCACGTGGAGCTCGACATTTCCAACATCAAAGAGCGCATCGACATTGCCGGCATCTCCCAGCCGGTGGTCGGCCGCCGGCTGATCATCCACGACATCCGCCTGAAAGAAGGCGAGGTCAGCCTGCTCGGCGGTCTGGTGCAGCAGCAGGAAAGCAAGTCGATCTCGGGGATTCCGGGTCTGGCCAGCATCCCGGTGCTGCGCCGTCTTTTCACCAGCGAGAACATCACCCGGAGCGAGAGTGAGCTCCTGATCGCCCTGGTGCCGCACATCGTCAGGACCACGGAACTCGACGGTCTCAGCTACAAAGGGATCGCCTCGGGGAACCTGAACACAGTCCGCCTGAGCTTCACACAGCCGCCGCAGGCCGCCGGCGAACCGCCGGTCGTCGCCGGCGCCATCGACGCGCTCCTCCAGTTCCAGCGGCGCCCGCTCCCGCCCCTGGAGTCTTGCTCAGCCCGCCGAGGGTCGAAACCTCGCCCGGCGGGAGGTTCACCGTGAATCTCCAGGTGGAGAACTTGAGCGATCTGTTCTCCGCGGCCCTGCGGTTCAAGTTCGACCCCAACGTGCTGCGGCTGGAAGCGGTAAACCGGGGCACCTTCCTTGTGGCTGACGGCAAGGAGATCGTCTTTACGCCGAATGTTGGGGGCGACACGGGCGAGATCAGCGTGAGCCTCAGCCGGATGCCCGGCTCGATGGGGGTGAGCGGCACCGGCTCCCTGCTGAACCTCAGCTTCCAAGTGATCGGCAAGGGAACCACCGTGATCTCCAGCCCGCAGCTCACGCTTCAGAATTCGAAGGCGCAGGCCATCCTGACAGCGTCCCCGCAGGTCACGGTGACGGTGAAGTAGGAGGAGAACGGTGAGGCGCACTGGACAGCGCGGCATGACCTTGGTGGAGCTGATTGTGGCCTTCACCATCATGGCGCTGCTGACCACCATGGCGGTTCCGCTGGCGCGCTACAAGGTCCGCCGGGACAGAGAGCGGGAACTGCGCTACGCGCTGCGGGAGATGCGCACCGCCATCGACAAGTACAAGGACCTGGCGGATGCCGGGCAGATCCCGCCGACCGAGGTCACGGTCGATTCGGATGGTTACCCGGTGAGCCTTGACATACTGGTTGAGGGCGTGAAGCTCTCCGGCACGGTGGACAAGAAGGTCCGGCTGTTGCGGCGCATCCCCAAGGACCCCATGACCAATACCTTCGACTGGGGCAAGCGCAGCACGCGCGACGATCCCAAGTCGGTGAGCTGGGGCGGGCAAAACGTTTTCGACGTCTTCACCAAGAGCATTGAGAAGGCAGGCGATGGCACTCCGTATGCGGAATGGTAGGGGCTGGCGGCGCGGATTCACGCTGGTCGAGTTGATGATCGTCATGACCGTGGTGACGGTTCTCATCTCGCTGGCGGTGCCGATGTACCAGAAGTCCATCGTTCGCGCCAAGGAGAGCGTACTGCGCAGCAACCTGTTCACCATACGGACGCTGATCGACGAATATACCTTCGACAAGCAGAAGGCGCCGCAGGCGCTGGAGGAACTGGTGCGGGAGGGCTACCTGCGGCAGGTGCCGCTGGACCCGATCACCGGCTCCAACCAGACTTGGAAGGTGGTCATGGAGGACGTGATGTCGAGCGTGAACCAGACCGAGCCCGGCATCTTCGACGTCCGCAGCGGCTCGGACCAGACCAGCCTGGAGGGCACTCCGTACTCGGAGTGGTGAGCGGCAGCATTCGCTGCCAATGGCCGTTAGCGCGCCGTTGCGGATGGCCCGCCGGCAACGCTACACTACCAGTAGCAGTGCAGGCTTTCCACGCCGATTCCCCGGTCGTCTAATGGTAGGACAGCGGCCTTTGGAGCCGTGAATCGTGGTTCGAATCCATGCCGGGGAGCCAACGTTTGTTTTCAACTACTTACAGAATATTTTGCGCGTTTTCTGTACCGATGCTGTACGAATCCCCAATTCGGTTGAAGGCTAATTGCTTTAGCTGCTATTGATTACCGGCTTCGAGCAAGGATTCGAGGTGCGAATCCTGAGCCGCCCGCAAGAGCAAGACGGTGCGCTTCCGACGTGACCATACGCGGCAGTTCCGTGTGGTGGTGGGGCGCGGTGTCGGTTCGTTCGTGCAGGCGAGGCGGATTTGTCGCGGCTTGTGCGTGGCCAGAACTGCCTCAACCAGTAGAATCACGAGATACCGCACGACTCGTAACATTGTTATGCCACCTCTGCCGCATGGCTTAGGGAGGCGTCTAACGTCGTTTAGCAGCCAACCCCCAGGAATCGGAACTCATTGATTCCGCAGGCCGATGGAGTTGTGTCTACGGAGAGGAAGGCATACCACTCAGGCCGAGTCTCGCCGAACTTGTCCAGGTACCACTTCGCATGTGGCACCAGCGCGGACGACAGATCGGCGTTCCTTGGGAATCATCGTCTCGCGGACGAAAACTCTGATCGCCTCATAGGAAACCTCCTCGGCCAGCAGTGCGCAAGGGGTTGCCCGTCCTGCCTCACTGCGTGTCGCGGATCGCAACGAGTCCGGGAACCACCCCGATATACGCGGTTTTCCCATCAGGGCCAAGATGGATCCCGCTGTAGTAGTTATCGAAGTAAGTTCCCTGCCCAATCAGCCGCTGGAACACTATCTGGCCGGTGTGGAAATCGATGGCAGTGAAATAGTAGCCATCGTCGCCGTTCACGCCGCCACTCGGACCCTTCTGATAGGTGTAGGTGTAGATCAGCCCGTTTGGAACAGACAGCTTTGACACTACCGAGGGGATGCGCACCGAATCGTTCGTCCACACGGTTTGGCAGGCGCCGGAATCATCCACGTCGATCCGGGCAATGCCAGGGAAGGACGTGCCCAGCAACTTGTTATGAACCGACTGCGCCTGGAATCCCGAGTTGTTCTCCACGATGATGGAGTGGTCAGTCGCGATAAGCGAATTCTCCGTGGCGCTCTGACCGGGCTGAAAGACCGGCACGGAGCAAAGCAGACGGCTGCCTTCAACCGTGGCCGCGCGCTCATAGACGTTCACGTGCATTTGCGGATCGGCGTTGTCGGTGATGGTCACGTACTTCGTCCCCATCAGCGTGGGGGTGGTTCCGGTACCCCGGCTGAACTGGCCCGCCTTGACCCGGTGACCGCGATCATAAGCCTCGCGCCAAGTGATCTTCGGTCTTCCTTGTGCGTCCGCGTCGAACCGGTAGATCGCGTAATCGGAAGCGATGAAAACGCCCCCATTCTCGTCGGCCGCCAGACTATTTCTGATCTGTTCGCCAGTTAGGCTCAAGGTGGCAATTGTCCCGGTGGTTGGATCAACCGTGCCGACAATGCCTCCGGCCGTCGTAAACCAGAACCGTCCGCTGAAGTCCGGGAGGAGAGCTTCGACGGCATCGCCGGTCGGAATCACGGTGCTCAGATCATAGTTCCTCAGTACGTTGAAGGCCGGGGGAGCCGGAGGGTTGTCCGCGATTTCGAGGACCGAGAATCCTCCAGGTCCCCCGATGACGAAATGGTCATTGCTGTCGAGGTAAAAATAGCCGCCGCCTTCCGCCGCCCGACTCCCGAGGGGACGAGCCGCCAGGGTTGCCAGAGTCACCGGATCGATCAGGAATACCTTCACGGCCTGACCAAGCGCCGCGGTGATGATACGCCCATATCGATCGAAGGCGATGCCCGTGGCTTCCCCACCAAGCACGCTGGAAAGGACGATCGGTGATTTCCCCAGAGGCCCGCCGGTGAAATACAGATCGCTCATGTATGTGTCGCCGTGAATGTTGCTTCTGCCGTTCGCTGCCAGGTACGGGTTCTGGGGAATGGCAGCCACGCCGACGACGGGGTTCGGCGTCGCGGGCGCGCCGATGTACGCCGGCAGGGGATGGTTCGGGGGAATCCTGGGAAGTTGGGGGATCGGAATCGGGTTAGGCTGAGCGTACGCCAGAAACGTCAGGCTCAGGCATGCAAATCCGAGAGCGAAGTAACGATTATTCAGCATCGCAGTTTCTCCTTGCTTGTGGGGGCCCAACAGGCCGCCCGCCCACCGGGTTCGGTGGGCGGGCGGCTTGCCGAGAATCTCAATTGTGCAGGTTCAGGTTCGCCGTGAAGTCCACGATGGCGTGCTCCTGGTTGTACCAGGGCACTCCGCCCACGTTCAGCGTTATGCGGCTCCCGCCCCAACGAAGGGCGAGCAGTTTCTGAAACGCCTGATTGTTGAACGTGGCAGACCACGTCTTGTTGCGGAAGTCGAACTCGAGGTTCAGACCCTCTTTCACGTGCGTGAAAACGGCACCACCTTCATAAGCCTCCCGGAAACCATCCATTGAAAGCAGGGGAAGCAGGAGTGTGCGGTCGTTCATTTTCAGGGCTATGTCGCCGAAGTCCGGCAGCACTTTCGGCAAGGTGCCCGAAAGCGACATCTTGCCCGATTGGGTCGCGTTGTTATAGCGGCCATCGAATGAGGTCACCTGGAGAGTGGTGTCATTGATAGGCGGTTGGTCCAACTGCCATGTGATGTCGAAGTCGTGATGCATAACCGTACGGAAGCTGTACAGCCCGTTTACGGCGAGCTTCATGGGCACGTCCCCCACGCCCGCGCGGATACTCCCCTGGAAATCGACTTTGTCGACATTGAGATTGAACGTGCCGTCGCCGAAGTCGAGCTTCAGCGTCACGCGGCCCTGCTTGACCTTGCTGTCCGATTTGAAGGTCCAGACATCCCGTCCTCGGCTCCAGGTTCCTCTTGCTCCAAGCGAGGACCAGGAGAAACGGCCGATTTCGAATGAGACCCCTTTCGAGGGTTCGAATGAATCCGCCGTCATCGGGATCCGCGTCTCTGACCCATTTGCGTCCACCCACCACATCCGGCCTCCCTCGAGGGAATACTGGCTCAGGGGGTCGCCGCTATCACCGCCGCCCTGGCCACCGACGACCCGGCCGGACGCGTTCCGCGGAGGCAGGCTCCTCCCAAAAGTGAGACCCGGAGTTCCCTTGGCCGTAGCTCCTAATAATCCCTGCAGCACAGTCGATGAAGTTTCGGGAACAGCTTGGTCAACCGTCCAGGCAATGGCCCACGGCTTTTGACCCTGGAAGTTTTCTGGAATCCACGGGGCCGTGTAATCCGTCGCCTTCAGTACGAACGGCTGAACCTCGAGGAGCCCGATGCAATCGCTCTTATCCTCGACTTCTAGCCCGCAGGGACCCATGTTGATAGCCGCTACCACTTCTGTCGTAAACGAGGTCGAATCCGATGTGGTCGTTTTGAAACTCGACTCCGCCCCGACTTTCAGAGTCGCCTTGATGCCAATCCCACCCATTTCTGCGCTGAGAGATGTCGTGTTGCTGATGTCTAGCGCAGTGGTCTCCCCCTTGCTCGAGACGTCCTTCTTCTCGCTTACAAGACGCGTCGTAGGGTTGTGGCCTTGGCCGTATCCCATAACCGGGACGAGAGTGTCCGTGTAGTTTCCTCTTCCAAACTTGACTTCCCAGGGAGCGCTATTGGATTCCCATTCCAGTTCACTCCAGCCCGCGAGATCCGTTGACTCCGGGAAACCGCAAATGTTCGTGGGGTCGCACACCACTCCAGGCATGCCCGCCATGAGCCCTGGAATGTCGCCCTTGCTCGGGTCCTTGAGATCGAACGCGTAAACCTTCATACTACTTTTGTCGGGGGTTCCGCTGATCATTGTGAGATCCTGGTTCAGGTACACCCCCCCTGCGCCGGTGTGATAGTCGTAATCGTAGCTGTAAACGGCGAAATCCTGCACTTTGATGGTGGGAGCGTTGAAAAGCGCCCAGCCCACTTTTCCGAGGCCTAGATTTGGGTCGTGCGGTGGCGCAGCGTCCGTTCGAAATGTGTTTGTTCCCATCTTGTCCCCGTGACCGACTGTCCCAGTGGATTCACTCTCGTGTGTCGCATCCTCCGCGTGCTTGTATCCGATATCAAAGCTGTTACTCACTTCACCCACACCAAAGAAACCGGCGGAAACCTCAAGCCCGGCGGACATCGAGAACTGCTTGCCCCATTCCTGGCTATGCGTGACCCCCGTCTGGGTTTCCGAGGCGTAGTCCAGATTAGACATCTCCTGGGCCGTCTTCTCGGCCGTGCTGGGGAGGTGGTTGACCGCAAACGGAGGGGAGCCCAGAACCACTCCCACCAGAGTCCAGTAATGTCTGGCGATATCCACCGCCATGGAGCCAGTGGGTGTTAGGGTCCCGCCTGTGTCACCACAAGCGATGGGGTTAATACGATTCTGCGGAACCAGGTAATCGGAATCATAGCCAAGTACGTTGGGATTTCCCTCTGACGCAGTTGACATCATCATGTAGTTCACCACGATGGACTGGTGAAGGCCCTGCGTAGACGGATTGCCAGGATCGCAGCGGTTGTCGTACCAGGGATACGTCCACAGGTCCGCAGCGGTGCTGCCGACGGAGAGTGAATCCCTTGTCCAGCTTTCGGTTGAGAGGGCGTACTCAAAGTGCACAACATACCCCCTGTCCAAAACGTTGGTGGCGGGCAACTGCAGCGCCAGGAGCTGCACCGCGGGGGTCTTCACACCCGAAAAACCGGGCCACAACGGGCCTACCGGAGCCCTGAACGCCGTCCCGACCTGCAGGGAAACTTCCCCTGAAAAAGGTAGCCCCGCTTGGTGGATGGGGGTGGGGAAAAGCGTGGTCGCGAACTTGCCGTCCCAAGTCGCGGAGTCGAGTTCAGTGTAATAGCCGGCGTTGATGGTCGACGCTGATTTGCCGTAAACGATCAAAACCTTTGCCGGGGCGTCCTCCGGGTAAATCGTGACGGCATCCAGCGGTTGGTAGCCGAACGGGGCGATGGCTGCATAGGACGTCCAGCCATCCTCCGGCTTCACGCTGCTGTAAGTCGCGTCTCTGCTGAACAGATACAGCCGGCCGTTGAGTACGGCGAGCGCTACTCCGGTCGCGGACAAAGAACCCGTCAAGCCGAGATTCCTGTTCTCGACCCAGCCGCCCCCCCCGCGCTGTATGGGTCGAATGTTGCGACATAGACCCCCACGTTGTTGTAGCAATTATACTGGTTAGTGTAAGCGTAATAGATCCGATTATTGAACACTGCGATGCCCCCTCCGTACGAGTGGTTGCTACCCTGGCAAGCCAGAGAGTAAGAGCTGGGCACCGGGTTCACCGGAACGTCGGTCGCAAGGACGAAGTTTCCTGCCAATGGAGAACTCGGGTTTTGCGGCGCGCCGATTTGCATCGTGAGGGTTGCGCCGGTTCTGAGTACCCTGTAAACTCTTCCGTTTAGATACACGCCGCGCGCCGCGGCCGCGGGAACTGAAAGCGTAGCCGTGCGTGCCGACGGGGCTGCAAGCAACAGGCAAACAAACCCGAGGGCCAGTAACACTCTATTCGGTTTCATCGTTTCACTCCTTTAATGTTGTACGTGGGTGGAAGAACGCTCTTCATCCGCGCATCGAATTGTGCACTTCCTCCCGGCCACCACTGGCACGCGCTGATCAGCTACAACTGGACTACTTCCGCACGGAGCCTTGAGCGCGCGCTCCCTGAAAGCCAATGCGCTATTTCGGCCGGAACACGATCACGCGCTCGACCAGCAACTCGCCATCGGCCGGACCAACCCTGGTCGCCGGCTCTGCGTATTGGCGGAAAGCGATGCGGACAGGCGCGTCCGGCGCGATCTTCCACGTGCCGGGATCGCTGCCCGTCGGCTGACAGGCGGCGATGTGCTCTGGACGCAGCGTCTTGGCCTCCATGCAACCCAGTGCCCCGTTGCAGTTCCGGCGGACCTCCCAGACGTAGAACTTCTCGATTCCCGGTTCGCCGGTCAAGTACAAGTTCGCGGTATTCGGGTTCGCCGCGAAGTCCCCACTATCGGCGCCTGAGACCCCGACAGCCAGAGTCTTATCCAGATACACGGCAGCACTCGCGTACGTAGCTTTGCCGGTGGCTGCGTGGTCAACGCCGTAGACGATGGCGAAGTCATTCGGCCCCAGATCGAACCAGGATGATACCCGGTAGTTGGCGTCTCTGCCGTATCCCCCTGAGCCATCATGCCCCGGCCCGGAATACGCTATGCCCCGCTGGATCGCGGAGTAGCCTTCGGGGTAAAAATCCGGCCCATCCGCCCAAGCCGTATCCAACTGTTCTGCGTTGTACTCTTCGCGGTACTTGGCCAGGATCCCGTCGCGCAGCTTCTCCATGGTCGGGTACAGATCTATTTCCGTCTGGCCGGTGCCTCTGGTGCGTAACACCGGCGCGGGCAACGGATCTCGGGGGAACTCGGTCCTCGGCCGCACCCGGTAGACTCTCAGCGGGGAGAGAGCGGGATTGGCAACTTTCTCCTGATACTCCTGCATTGCCGCATCTCCGCCGACTGCGATTGCCGTCCGCCACAGGAAGAGGAACTGGTCGGCATTCTCATATCCGAATCGAAGCAGAGATGACGGCAACGTCTCGGTGTTGATGATGGCGTCCGCATATCCGGCGCTGCGCAACACCGCTCGTATGCCTTCCTGTGTCTTGCGGTTTCCCGTCGAGATGAACGCCATAGGACGGTTGAACGGAGTCGAGCCGGTAGTCTGGATCGTCAACGAGTTGACCGTGTCACCGAGGTGTGCGAACGCTACGTCGTACGGCGAAAAGAAAGCACCGGTTTCGGGATTGTGCCTTCCGAACAGAAAAGTCTGGAAGGAAAAGTAGGCCATGGGAGGGGGCGTGCTGCCCACAACCACAATGGCCTCATCCTGCCGCAGAAAATAGCTGACGGGTAGTGAGCGCGGTGTCTTCTCCCACTCCCCGGGCAGAGTCACAGTCATATACGGTTGCACGTTGTTGTACCAGGTCGTAGGTAAGAAACCTCCACATGCCATGGGAACGGGGTCTATCTTCCGGAATGTTCCCGATTGCCATTCAAACCCGCCCTTTGTCAGCACGTCTTGCAGTTTCTGTATCCTGGCCAGAGCGTCGTTGCCGCCCTGAGCCAAAGCGTGATGCGGGAATAGCGCGGCTGTCAATCCCAAGATTGTGCACGCAAACGCGAGAAAACGTCGGTATGTCATTTCATTTCTCCTTGTTGTTGAGGGTCCATTTGCTCCCGATGCTAAATCGCCGTATCAAGGCTGTCCCGGCGGCCGTGGCGAGAACTTGATTACACGGTCATAGAGAATCTCCTGCATGGCGGGTCCGACCTTGGTCGCAGGCTCAACATATATGCGGGTGAAGACGCCCAAGAGAGTGCTGGAATCGAGCGTCAGGCGCGTGCAGCCTTGGGGGACCGAGAGTTGCAGACAGTTGCTTTCGCCCCCACAGTTCCGCGAAACCTTGTAGGTGTACATCAGGTTGGCAGCCGCATCCCCGGCCGGAAGATAACCGGAGGCCGTGCCCGGGAAGCTACGGTCGTCCATCGCGCCTAATGTCAGCTTCGCCGTCTGGCTAGCGTAGACGTTCGTATTCATGTACGTCGCCTTCCCGGTAGCAACGTGGTTGACGCCATAGATTATCAGGAATTCGTCCGCTTCTAGTGTGATCTCGGTCGAGTCGTACCCGGGCAAACCGGCGCCGAGGTAAAACGCATCCCGACTGTCCCCGCACAGCAGGATACCGCGCTGGATTAGGTCATAGCCCTCGTAACACATTGGCATCACTGCAACGTCTGTGGCATGCAGTCCCTGATTCCGCGCGATAATGCCTTCGCGAAGTTGGCCCAGCTTGTTCGTCAGTCCCATCTCGGTCTGCCCCGTACCGCGAATGCGCAGACGTGGGGCGGGGAACGGATTGGCCGTTGTCGTGACGCGTGGTGTCACGCGGAAGACACTGAGTGGCGGGTTCTTGACATAGGCAGCGCCGGCAGATGGATCCTGCCAGATCGCATTTCGCAGGCCGATCAAAAGCTGGTCAGCGTCTTCACCGTGACCGAGGTTCAGCATCGACGACGGGAACACGACCGTATTGATGATCGCAGCGGGGTAACCAGCGCGCTGCAGCGCTGCTCGAACGCGGGCCTCCGTTTTCTGGTCTGGGGTGAAGATCAGCACCACGGGGGCATTGAAGGGCGTAGGCCCGATGGTTTTGACCGTGGAGTTATTGACGGCATCCCCCAGAGTTGCCAGAACCCGCTTTCTTCCATCGGGGTAGACCTTCCAGTCGAGATATGGTGTGTAGCTGAAGTATTTTGCAGGTGGAGGCGTCAGCCCAACTAGAACGATCGCCTCGCTGGAGCCCAGTTTGAATTCACCGCTCAATGGAAACGGCTGCTGTGCCGATTGAGGGACGAGCGCCTGCAGGTAAGGTTCATTGTTGAAGTACAGCGCGCTGTCAGTTTGGTTGGCGCAATACGCTTCCGCGGGATTCCAAGCGACAGCAGCACCGGGGTTCACATCGAATCCGTCCTTCTTGAGCGCATCTTGAAAAGCAGCCAGGGCGCGAGCGGCCTCTCCCGGCGGTTGAGAAAACGCGCAGGGCGCGAGACAAATCCAGACCAATGCCAGCACGAAGTAGCGTTGAATCCTCATTTCAGTCCTCCTTGCTTGCGAACTTGCCATGTGTTGTTAAGGGGCCCACGAGACTCCGTGTACTCCCGGCGATTGACGAGCGTTTTCAGTTTCTAACGGGATTAGCTGCCCGGGGCGGTAATGGATCAGATTTCAACGGGGCACACGCGCCCTGTACGTATTCATAGCCAGGCATGGGAAACGTGTATGTGTTGTTTCGGAAATCCCATCCCGATAGCGACATGCTTGACATTATCCCCCCACTATCACCGGTGCAACTGCCATTGGATCCCACAAACGGTGTATTCTTTACCCGGCACTGACAGCTCAAGGGTTTGTCTGGATTTAATGGGTTCTGACTTTCCGTGCATGGAGCAGCGTCGCAGATAGCCCAATATTGATCCCCGGTATAGCCTATTGCCTGTTGATCGCAAGCTTTTAGCTTCACCTGCAAGAGACCGCACCATCCACGATAAGAATAAGTTGATACCCACTCATACTTGACATCATCCACCAGATATTGGCCGGTATTGATGGCCTTACAAACAGGAGCTTGATCTACGTCGCAAGGATGTTCATTAGTACATCTGACCTGCGTCAGGTGTTTAACCGCAGCATCCTGGATTGAATTTGTTTCAACGATATGGGTCTCACTGACCCTCAAACAGTCGCAGTCCGCCTTGTCGCCATTCATCCTGCAGTCTGTGGATGCAGAACAAAGGGCATGCCATCCAGCACACACGACAAAATCCTGAGGTAAGTTATGGGTGCGGCTATCTTTACCAACTTGCGTCGCTGGTTGCGCTGCGTTCTGAGCCGGGGGTGGTGGAAGCGTATCTGCCCGTGCCGGCAAGGCTGTCAACAGCAGGCACACGGATTGGACAGCGAATAACGCTCTACTCGATTTCATCGTTTCACTCCTTCATGCTGCACATGGGCGGAAGCACGCTCTTCATCCGCTCATCGAATCACGTGCTTCCGTACAGCCACCACTGGCGGACGCTCTTCGGCTGGTTTCGAGCGGAGCCGCGAGCGCCGCGATAACGGCTATCTTGGCCGGAACACGATCACCCGGTCGTAGATCAACTCGGCATCGGCCGGCCCAACCTTGGTCGCCGGCTCTGCGTATTGGCGGAAACCAATGCGGACTGGCGCCTCCGCGGCTATCTTCGTTGCACAGGCGGCGATGTGCTGTGGACGCAACAACCTGGCATTCAGACAAGCCGCTTCGTTTGCTCCGCAGTTACGGGCGACTTTCCAGACATAAAACTTGTCAATTCCCGGCTCCGCGGGCGGGATAAAGCCCGCGATATGCGGAGTTTCCGCGAAGTCCTCGCTGTTGGCATCGGAGACGCCGGCGGCGATCTGCTGATCCAGATAAACGGCAGCGCTGGAGTACGTAGCTTTGCCGGTGGCCGCGTGGTCAACGCCGTAGATGATCGCGAAGGCGTTGTCAGGAAGATCGAACCACTCTGACACCCAGTAATTGGCATCTCTGCCATAGCCTGCCGAGCCGTCGCGTCCCGGTCCCATGATACGCGATGCCCCGCTGGATCGCCGGGTAACCTTCCGGGATGGAATCGGGCAAGAACGTATCGAGCTCTTCAGCGTTGAATCCGGCGGCGAAATGGTCCAGAATTGCCTGGCGCAGCTTCTCCATGGTCGGGTTCAGATCCATTTCCGTCTGGCCGGTGCCCCTGGTACGCAGTACCGGCGCCGGCAGCGGATCGGCCGGAAACTCGGTCGCCGGCCGCACCCGGAGTACTTTCATGACAGTGCCGGCTGCCACTGCATTTTCGAAGTCGTTAAACGCTTGGTCGCCGCCGGCCGCGATCGCCATCCGCATCGTGAAAAGGAACTGGTCCCCAGTCGTGTACCCGAACCGAACCAGAGAGGGTGGCAATGTCTCGGTGTTGATCTCCGCGTCCGCATATCCGGCGGTGCGCAGCGCCGCACGCAGGCGCTCCTGGGTCTGGCGGTTGCCTGTCGAGATGAACGCCATGGGGCGGTTGTACGGAGTCGAACCGGTAGTCCGGACGGTGAGGGAGTTGACCGTGTCGCCGAGGTAAGCGACCGTCGCCCCGTATGGCTGGTAGAAGCCGCCAGTGGCGGGATCGTAGCCTGTGGTGGCGGGATTGTACCTTGCAAACAGCATTGTCTGGAAGGAAAAGTAGGCCATGGGGGGAGGCGTGCTCCCGAGGATGACTATGGCCTCATCCTGCCGAAGGAGGTAGTTTACGGGTATAGCGCGCCTGGCTTTCTCCCAAGGCGTGTCATCCGTGGCAAAGCCCTCCAAGATGATTGACATGTAGGGCTGCACGTTGTTGTACCAGGTGCTCGGTATGAGCGGACTCCCGTCGAGGCGGCCTGTGCATGCCATGGAGACGGGATCGAGAATCCTGAATTGCCCCGGAAGCCATTCAAACCCATTGCGCTCGAGAAGACTGGTTAGTTTCTCTGTTCTGGCAAGCGGATCCTTGCCGCCTTGAGCCAAAGCGAGATGCGGGATGAACGCAGCTGTCAATCCCAAGATCGTGCACGCGAACGCGAGAAAACGTCGGCATGTCATTGCATTTCTCCTTGTTGAGAATCCATTTGCTCCAGAATTGAGATCAGCGATAGGCACGGTTGATTGTTGGCAAACAGGGCGTGGTCGAATCCGGGTAGGGGTGTGCTCATGTATGACTCACTCCCTTGTTTCACGAGGTGCACGTTCTTCAATGAGTTGTACAAGATCATCAGTTGTGAGCACGTGCGAGGATCGGCCGGACAACACGAGTGCCTGATCGGCCGCCACATCGACGCCGATCAACTGGACATCCGGCTGCGCCTTACACAGGGCAACCGCGGAATCAAACTCCGAACCCAAATCGAAAATGATCGCGTCGGGATGCAGCGCGCCTAGGCGTTCCGCGGTTCCAGATGTTGCGGCGTCAAAGGAAAGCACTCGCAATCCCGCCAAGTGTTCTAGGCTGGCGCGGATGCTGGAGAGCACCAGCGAATTGCCGTAGATCGCCACGGTTCGCATATCCGTTACCGATTAAACGATAAACAGGTCCGCTTGTATACTGAACTCGGGGACAGTTGAGGGACAGAAAAAGTACAGGGTCCGAGACTGAACTTTGGACAAGAAGTACAGTCCGGAGGAGCGCCGCGTTGGCAGTTAGGATCTGAAGACGGTCAGCCTGTCAACCCAGATCGCCGTGCGTATTCAATGACTTGGGCGCGGTTGCGCAGATGCAGCCGCCTGACGATCTCCCCCATGTGGTACTTGATGGTCCGCTCGGTGACGAAGAGTTTGGCCCCGGCCTCTTTGTACGTCAGTCCCTGTGCGACGAGCGTCAAGACCTCGACCTCACGGGCGGAAAGGCCTGGGGGCGGCGCCTTCTCCGTCGCTGGGGGTAGAGCCGGCTGGCGGCCGAATTCATCCAGAATCCGGGCCGCCAGGCCGGAAGATAGGGCCGCTTCGCCTCGTTCTACTCCGGCCAGCAGAGCGAAGAACTCGCCGGTATCCTGCGTCTTCAGCAGATAGCCGCACGCGCCGTTCTTGATGGCTTCAAACAGGTCTTCATCCTGTGCCGACATCGTCAGCATCACGATTCGGACCGCCGGCAACTCCGCCTTGATCAGGCGCAGGGCGGCCAGTCCGTCCAGGCGCGGCATGTGAATATCCATCAAGATGACGTCCGGGCAAAGAGCTCGCGCCTTCTCCACGGCTTCCAACCCGTCGCGCGCCGCGCCTACCACTTCGAAACCGTGCGCATCCAGGAGGTTGCGCAGCCCATCCAAGAACAGCGGATGGTCGTCGGCCAATAAGAGTCTCACGCACGCTCCTTTCTCACCGGGACACGGATGCTGACCATAGCGCCCTCGCCTGGCGCGGAACGGACGTCCACGGTGCCGCCGACCTCATGCGCGCGCTCGCGCATGAAGAGCAGGCCGAATCGCTGCCCCTTGGCGGCTTTCACCATTTCCGGATCGAATCCGGCTCCGTCATCCTGAACAGTGGCTACAGCGCAGCCGTCGGTGATCACGAGCCGAACACTCACCTGGCTGGCTCGCGCGTGCTTCCTCACGTTTGTGAGCGTCTCTTGAATGATGCGCGAGAGCTGTGCCTCAACCATCGGTTCGAGGATCTCGCTGGTGAAACCAGGTTCCACACTCAATTTCGCGGCGATACCATAGGCCTCGCTGAATCGCCGGAGAAACTCTTCGAGGGTGGGAACGAACGGCGACCCGGCAGGGATTCCGGACCGCGCGCCGAGGATATACCCGCGCACATCGGCATGGGCCTCTTGCGCGGCCGCGACCAACCGGGCCAATAGGCCATCCGCCTCCCGGACTTGATCTCGCGCCAGGAGCTGCCGCGCCGCTTGAGCCTGCATCTTCACATAGCCCAGTACCTGGCCTATGCTGTCGTGCAGTTCCCGCGCGATCCGGTCGCGCTCCTGTAGCGTCGCCAGCGCGCGCTGCTGTTCGAGAAGCTGCAACTGCGCATGCTTTTGCCGGGTCACGTCGTCCAGCAGGACTAGGTCGCCCACCGGCAGGCCCCGCCGGTCGTTTAGTGCCGAATGATGGATCGCATAATGCCGGGTCGCCTCCCCCGTGCCCAGCGTGATTTCGGACTGTTCCCCAAGAGCGCGACCGGGCAAGAAATCGGCAAGAAGACCACCCCTGGCGCGCACGGCGGAAACCCCAAGGATCCGTTCGGTCGCTGGATTCAAGTCCATGATCCGCCGCTCGCCATCCAACACTATCATTCCTTCGCGCATCTGGTCGATTACCGTCCCTCGCGCGATCGGGATGAGGTCAAACAGGCGGAAGCGGAACAGCGCGAGAGCGAACATGACCGCGCCGAAATCAAACGACAGAACAACGGGGTCCACGGGTATGGCGGGGATCTTGCCGGCTATTTTAAGCCCGTAGGCCGCGCGCGCGACGATTTGCCCGCACAGGCAAAGAGCCACGGGAACGCGGTGCAGCGGCGAACGCCAGAAAAGCCAGACAAAAACTACGATCGTCACCAATCCCAGCAACAACGCGTACGTGATGAAGATCCAGGCGGTGGCGTTTCGTATGGGGCTAACCGATCCGTCGAAAGAGAAACCGGACCAAATAAGACGGTGGGTATTGTTGGTTAGAATCAACAGCAGCCATAGAAACGGGGGTATGGCCAGGAGGATGAGATTGCGGCGGACCAGCCAGCGTCTTAGATCGGCGTATTCCAGCACAAACCACAGCTCGGCCGTGACCAACGACGGCTGCCAGGCGCTCTGAACCTTCGCCCAGAAGATCTTGGCTGCCAGGTCCGTGGATAGAAGTTCGAGCGCGGAGCCGACAGCCCACAGGGCGCCGCACGCCATCAAAGCGATAAACGGAAACGCTCCCGGCACCGAGCGGCGGCGCCACCCATAGACGCACAGCACTGCCGGGAGCACCGTCGAAACGATCGCCGGCCAGATATACGGCGTGTACTGATAACGCCAATTCATGTCCGCCACGGGTAGTGAACTAATACCGGCTTGGCCGGTGGGGAGCAGCGCGTCAGCTCGCCGTCGTCACTTCGCGATAAACACACAGACTGTGAGGTATTCTATCCTGAATCTGGGCCGGTGTGAATCCGACTGCACAAGGCGTAAGTACCAGTACTGACTATGGGTTGGTCGGGGCGAGAGGATTTGAACCTCCGACTCCCTGCGCCCAAGGCAGGTGCGCTACCAGGCTGCGCTACGCCCCGACAGGCCGACATGTCGTGCCCTCTTGATCCTCAGTCCGTGCCCGGTTTTGACGTTGCCAGTCAGAAGCTTGAGGATTACCGCCTTGTTTTCTCCACTGACGGTATGAGAAGATCACCGATGCGTCGGCCAAGCCGACATGGCAGAGGTGGGCCGGGCCCGGCCCCCAGACGCAGAACTTCAGAGCTTCGCGGATTTCTGACTCGTCTGACCTGCAGCACATCTTGCCTTACGGACAGCAGAACCTGCACGTAACAACCTATGGGAGCCTCGGGCTCATGCCTGAAACACGCGCGAGGCGGTTTGGCGTCTGACGTGCAATCGAACTGGGTCGGGTATGACAATCCTGGGCGATCTGCGGGTGCTGCTGCTGAGTGCGGCCTCTACGACGGCCCTGTTCGGCCAGGTAGATGCGCGTGAGATTATGCGCAACGCCGTGGCCGCTGACGAGCTTAACTGGAGGATCGCCCGGAACTACACGTTCCTGCAACGCGTGGAATCTCGGCGCCTGGACGCCCAGGGAAAAGTGAAACTGTCTGAGGTGGAGACCTACGACGTCTCGTTGCAGGACGGTACTCCGTACCGGCAACTGGTCCAGAAGGACGACCGCCGGTTGCCGCCAGCCGAGGAGAAGAGGGCGCAGGAGGGCCTCGCCAAGAGCATCGTCGAGCGACGGCGACAGACCGGGGCGGAGCGAGCCAAGCGCCTGTCCGCCTACGAGAAGCCTCCCGATTGGCGGCGTGAGGCCTGGCACGAGTTGCCGGAAGCTTTTGAGTTCCGGCTGGCCGGAGAAGAGAAACTGGATGGCCACAGCACCTTCTTAATCGAGGCCATGCCGCGCGAAGGATACCAGCCCCGATCCCGCACCGCCAAGTTGTTTCGCTCGCTCAAGGGCAGATTCTGGGTGGACCAACAAGATCACCAGATCGTGAAAGTGGAAGTGGAAGTCATCGACACCATTTGGATGGGCTTGTTCCTGGTCCGCGTCGCGAAGGGGTCACGCGCGATGCTGGAGTTGACGTGCATCAGCGATGGAGTCTGGCTGCCCGATCACCTGCAGGTACTCGCCTCGGCCCGCTTGGGACTCTTAAGTGCACTGCGCATCGAGGAGAGCATCCACTACAGCCTGTATCGCAGCGTACCAATCGATGTCCGCAGCGCCAGGCTGAACCGATTCGGGAGGCCGGCCTCTCCATGAGCGTAAGGATAGTAGGACGGCCCTAAGACCCGGGAGCGTCGGCGCCGGGGACCACGCTTGGCGCCGGTTCCAGGCGGATCACGGTGATCTCCGGATGATTCCCGGTACGCATCATCGGACCCCATGTGCCCGTGCCGGCTGAAGTATAGATGGTGAAATCACCCTCTTCATTCAGCCCGTGTTCGTACTTCCCGTAAATCAGCCTGGTGATGAGTTGGATCGGGAATAGTTGGCCGTGATGGACATGCCCGGAGACCTGGAAATCGATGCCAGCGGCCTTCACCTCCGGGACCTGAGTAGGGCTATGGTACAGGAGAATGGAAGGCTTCTCACGATCGAACCCGGGGACCGCCCGTATGGCCGCCGCGATGTTCCTGGAATACCCTCTGGTCGGGTAGCTGATGCCCACGATCTGTAAGCCATCGATCACAACCATCTCGTCGCACAGGGCTCTCACCTTGGTCTTCCGCAGCACATCCAACGCCCGTGCGACGCCCAAGTACGTTTCGTGGTTGCCCGTCACGAAATAGACTCCCAGAGGCGCGTTGATCGCGCTGAGCTGGCCAGTGAACCGGTCGAGACCTCGATCGTCGCCGTCGAACAGATCGCCCGTGATAAGAACCGCGGCGGGGCTTTGGGCATTCACCTGTCGAACGACGCCCTCGAGGAACGCCGGCCCGAGGATCAGCCCCAAATGGAGATCGGTGATCTGGACTAGCTTCTGCCCATGCCATCCCGGCGGGAGGTTTTTGATCTTCACCGTGATGTTTTCCACCCGTGGGTGAGAGGCGTTCCATACCCCGTAGCCGCAATAGAGACAGGTGACCAATACCACTGCCAGGCCGAACATCACGGGGCTCGGCCGGGGGTTATGAAGCCTAAAAACTCCCCAGGCAGCCCAGGCCACGGCGAAGAAAAGCAGCAGCGCCAGCCCAATACCAAGCCATAGGTTGGAAACGATGGAAAAGGCCCTGATGAAGCTGTTCTCGGCCCGCCGCGCGAGAAAGACAGCGACGAAAAAACAGGCTGGAAGCAGGACAAAAAGCGCCGCTACCGGCCTCCTCGCCGCCTTGCTTGCAATGTCGAAGAAATGGACGGTCGAGAAATAGAGGAAGTAGTGCCAGCCGTACAGAAGTCCGAAAACGACGAGCAGAAAGGCAATGGCCCAAAAACCCCGTAGCATGCTTGTTTCATTCTACCGAGCAACCTTTGCCGGCTCAATGCATGTGCAGGCCGCCGTCAACGTTCAGCGTCTGTCCCGCCATGCCGTCGCTAAGCTCCGAAGAGAGGAACAGGCACACCCGTGCCACGTCCAGTGGCCCAAGACGGCGATCGAAACACTGCTGTGCCACGATCGCGGCCGTCTGTTCCGGCGTGGAGACGAGTTTTTCGTGTTCCACCTCGATCGCGCCGGGCGTGATGCAGTTCACATAGACGTTGTAAGGCCCTAGTTCGCGCGCCAGCGACCGCGTTAGCCCGATGACGCCGCCTTTGGTGGCGACGTAGTGGCTCAACTGCGGGAATCCCTTGAAGAAGGTGACCGAAGAGATGTTTACGATCTTTCCAGAACGCCGCCGGACCATGTGCGGCGCCACCAGCTTGGTCAAGTGAAACACGCCCTTGAGGTTTGTGTCGAACATCTCATCCCACTCCGCTTCCGTCATCTCGAGGAACAGGCGGCGGGGATATATGCCGGCATTGTTGATCAGGACATCGATTCGGCCGAACCTCTCCAGCGCGCTCTCGACGGCCGGGCGCATGGTCTCGGGGCGGCGCACATCGCAACCAAAAGCGAACGCCGAACCGCCTTCGGCCGAAATGGCCGCGGCCACCCTGGCGGCTCCGTCCTGGTCCAAATCCAGCGCAAACACGCGCGCTCCGTGTCGGGCGAACAGGTGGGCTGTCCCCTGCCCGATCCCAGCGGCAGCGCCGGTGATGAAGGCCACTTTATTTTCGAGGAGCGGCATAATTCGGTCTTTCCTTTCTGACCTTCCAGCGAGTGCGAGTATACCACCGTCAGTCTGGACTATACTGTCAGCCAACGGCATCCGAAAACGGAATTCCCAGATTAGGAGGGACTTAACTAATGGAGGACTCTACCAGGCTTTCCCGAAGAAGTTTCATCGGGTCGGGCGCGCTGTCGGCGGCCGCGGGCTTCACCATCGTCGCGCCGCAGTCCGTGCGGGGGACGCAAGCCAATTCCAAAGTGAACTTTGGCCTGATCGGGGCCGGAGGGCGCGGAACCTACGATGCGACCGCGGTCCACAACGACCCGCGCGCCCAGGTCACGGCGGTGTGCGACCTCTTCGGCGACCGTATCGACAACGCTGTCACGAAGCTGAATCTCGTGAAGCCCGCGGTCTACCAGGATTTCGAGAAACTGCTGGCGGCGACGGATATCGACGCGGTGATCATCGCCACGCCTCCCTTTGAGCATCCGCGCATGCTCGAGGCCGCCATCCAGGCGCGCAAGCACGTGTTTTGCGAAAAGCCCATGGGCGTGGACCTGGAGGGCTGTCAGCGGGTCATCCGCGCCGGGCGCCGCGCCGATCCGAAGAAGTGCATCAGCACGGGCTTCCAACAGCGTTACGGCCCGGTCTACCTGGAGGCATACAGGCGCATCCAGTCGGGCGAAATCGGAACCCTGGCCAACGCGCGCGGCTTCTGGATCGCCAACGATCCGTTCCGCCGCATGCCCTACGACGACCCCAAGGTGGAGAAGCTGCGCAACTGGTTCTGCTACCGTGACTTTTCGGGGGACTTCATCGTCGAGCAGGACTGCCACAACTTCGACGTGCTGCACTGGTTCCTGGGAGCACCGCCAATCCGCGTGACCGGGATGGGTGGCCGGAAGGTGCGCACCAGCATGGAGATTCTGGATCATCTCAGCCTGTGCTTCGAGTTCCCCGGGGGCATGATGGTGAACTTCGAGGCAAATCAGTTGACTCCCATCGGCTTCTCGAGGATAGGAGAGGAATTCACCGGAACCACCGGCGTTATTCTCACTTCCCGGCAGGAAATGGTACACATTCGCGGCCCGCAGCAACGGGAGGTGATGCCATCCAAGCGAGACATCACTCTCGACACGCTGGAACAATTCATTGGCCGCGTCCTTAGCGGAAACGTGGAAAACGTGGCCGAGCGGTCGGCGATCAGCACTCTGTTCGCGATTCTCGGACGGACGGCGATTTACGAAAACAGGCAGGTGGCCTGGAAGGAATTCGGGTCACTCGGATAGGAAACCCATGGAAAGACGAACTCTGGTCTACGGTGTGGCGGCAACCGCGGCGGGTCTGGCCTCACTCCGAGGTTCGCAGGCTCCAATCGCGATGAAGGGGCGTTTGAAGCAGTCGGCTACGCTGGGCTGTTTCGGCAAGCTGAGAAGTGACTTGGAGGAAGTTTGCAGGCTGGCCTCCAAAGTCGGCTTGAAAGGACTGGACCTGGTGGGGCCGAAAGAGTATCCGGTCATGAAGAAGCACGGGCTGGTCCCCACGATGATCTATGGGACCAGGTCCATCCCCGATGGGATCAACCGCACAGAGTTTCACGATCTCTGCGAGAAACAAGTCCGCGAAGGGATCGCGCAGGCGGTGGCCGAGGGCGGGCCCAACGTGATCCTGCTGGCGGGCAACCGGCGAGGGATGGCGGACGAGCAGGCGATCGAGAACTCTCTTGCCTTTATCAACAGGGTGAAGGCCGAGGCAGAGGACAAGAAGATCACTCTGTGCCTGGAGGTGCTTAACAGCAAGGTGAATCATAAGGACTACCAGGCCGACCGGACCTCGTATGGCGTGGAGATCTGCAAGCGGGTGAACTCGCCGCAGGCTGAAGCTGCTGTATGACATCTACCACATGCAGATCATGGAGGGCGACATCATCCGCACGATCCGGGATAACATTCAATGGATCGGCCACTTCCACACGGCGGGGAATCCGGGGCGGAACGAACCGGGCCCCAACCAGGAGCTGAATTACCGGCCCATCGCCCAGGCGATTGTCGATGCCGGGTACACCGGCTGGCTGGCGCACGAGTACGGCCCGCTCGGCGACCCCGCACGGGGAATCGAAGAGGCCGCGCGCATCTGCGACGTGTAGCGGCGCGCCACACACATTCTAAGGAGGCTGCCATGAAGACGAGCTACCAACTGTTCCTCGCGCTAATCCTTGTGGTGGCGGCCTCCGCTCAGCCGCGCGGACCAGAGGCCAAGGTGGAATTGCTTTGGCCGAACGGCGCACCGGGGGCAGTGGGCAGCGAAGACGCGGACAAGCCCAGCATCGCCATCTACCTGCCACCTGAGGCGCGGGTGACAGGCGCCGCTGTGGTGATTTGTCCCGGCGGCAGTTACCGCGCGCTGGCCGCGGACCACGAAGGACAACAAGTAGCGCGATGGTTCAATTCCTTTGGAGTGGTTGCCTTCGTGTTGAAGTACCGGCTGGGGCCGCGCTACCGGCATCCGGCGCCCCTGCAGGACGTGCAGCGCGCGATACGGCGTGTGCGTTCGGGGGCAGGCGAATTCGGCATCGCGCCGGACCGCATTGGCGTGATGGGTTTCTCCGCCGGAGGCCACCTGGCGTCCACCGCGGCGACCCACTTCGACGCCGGCGACCCCAATGCGGCCGACCCCATCGACCGGGCCTCATCGCGCCCCGACTTCGCCATTCTCGGGTACCCCGTGATCACTTTCACCGAGAGCTTTATGCACCGCGGTTCCAGGGACAGCCTGCTTGGGCAGGACCCGGATCCTAAGCTGGTTGAACTGCTCTCCAACGAAAAGCAGGTCACCCCGCAGACGCCGCCGACGTTCCTGTTCCACACCGATGAGGATCGGAGCGTTCCGCCGGAGAACAGCGTGTACTTCTACCTGGCGCTGCGCAAAGCGGGAGTGCCTGCCGAAATGCACATCTACGAACACGGACCGCACGGGGTGGGCCTGGCGCCCACGGATCTGGCGCTTTCGTCCTGGCCGGCGCGTCTGGCACAATGGATGGCCGGGCGAGGATTGCTGAGAAAATAGGGAGGCTGCAACCGATGTTAAGAACAAGACGCTTTCTGCTGGCCGCGGGGCTGTCTGCCGCTGCTCGCTCGCTGCCCGCTCAACGATCCTCGGGGATCAAGATGCCGATGGTGGAGTTCGGCAAGATTCAGATCAGCCGGCTGATCGTGGGGGTGAACCCGTTTCTGGGCGGCCCTCATTTCAACGACATCTACGCCGCCATGATGAAGGAATGGTACACGCCGGACAGGGTGGTTGAAGTCCTGCAAAGGTGCGAGCAGTACGGCATCAACGCTTTCAACTATGCCCCGATAGGACGCGCCCAAGCCGATTGGGAACGCTATCTGGCCCGGGGCGGCAAGATGCATCTGGTGGCTCAGGCCACCACGGACGATCCGGCGGAACTGGTCAATACCGTCAGGCCGATCGCGGCGTGGGTGCAAGGCGAGCGTACGGACAACGCGTATCGAGCCGGCAAGATGGAGACGATCCGGGACTATTGCAAGAAGCTTCGCGATCTGGGTGTGTCGGTGGTCGGAGTAGGGAGCCACATTCCCGAAGTACTCGCACTGGTCGAGGACGCCGGTTGGGACGTGGACTTCTACGCCGGCTGCGTCTACAACCGGAGGCGTACGCCTGAGGAAATCCGCAAGTTGTTGGGCGGCGAGTTCCCCGAGATGCCGAATGAAGTCTACCTGCAAGACGATCCGCCGCGCATGTACAGGTTCTTCCGGCAGACCAAGAAGCCCTGCTGCGCGTTTAAGATCTTGGCGGCGGGCCGGATCCGCAACGCTGAGGCGGCCTTCAAACTTGCCTTCAAGAGCATCAAGCCGACGGACTTCGTCTGTGTGGGAATGTGCCCGCTGGTCAAGGACGAAGTGAAGGAGAACGCCTCTCTCACAAGTCGCTATGGGGCAGTTCCCTCTTGACGCTGATCTTCCCGGCGCCTCCGCTGGAGGGCTTGACGTCGCCCGCCAGGCTGTCCTTCTCGACGGTGCATTCGACTACATAGATCTGGTCGGCGGGAACTTCAAACGTCAGTTTACTGCCAGAGATCTTGCCCTTCTGGATCGGATAGCCGTTGTTCTGTGTGGCAATGGTGCCGCTGATCTCATCGCCTTTCTGTTCCAGCGTGAGCGTCACCTGAAAAGTCCCTGCGGGGATTTCGACGGTGCCCGTCCACTTGCCCGCGACATCCGCGGCCCCGAGCGAAAGTGCCGCGAGAAGCAACAAGCAAAGACTTTTCACCCAATATTCCATTCTCACCTCCCGGCCCCTTCGATTGTACCCAGAATTTCGCGTCCGGCACGAGGCAAACATGCCGATGTACAATCGAAGGCGGCCAGGGGTCAAGACGCTGTGCCGGAGTGGAGTATCAGAAAGGAAAGACACTTAATGTCTAAGAAACTTGCCTGTGGGACTGCGGCGGTTGCCGCGCTGCTGGTGGCCGCCATGTTCGCCGCAGCCCCAGAGGATTTTGTTCCCAGTTGGACGTTTCAGGGTTCGAGCCTCAAAGGCTTTCAAATGATTGGTCAAGCCGACTGGCGCGCGGAGAATGGCGAGATCATCGGTACCCCCAAGAGCGCCGGGCGGCGGTTGGCTCATTTTTGAAAAGTCCTATCAGGACATCGCATTTTTTACTTCATTCCGCTGCACTGGTACTTGCAAGCCGGACGTGCTGTTCCGCGCTGAGAAGACAACGAGCGGCATGAAGGGTGTCTATGTTTCCCTCGCTCAGGGGGATCTGGCTTCGTATCGGGTGACCCTCGATGCTCAGGGCGTGGAACTCAGCCGGGAGAGGCTGCTTCCCCCCGGGGGCTACGGGCATGGCCGGTTTGCGGTTCGGCCCCACTACGCGACAGACGGTCCGCCTGTCCCAGTTCAAAAGCCGCCCCAGGCCGGGGCAGGAGCCGGCGGTGGTGGCAGAGCGGGCCAAGGCGGCCGGCCCGCACCTGTTCTCGAACCCGAGCAATGGCACACGCTGCAAGTCATCCTGGACGCTGACATGCTTAGGCCTGCCCTGAGCTTGGCTAGCGGCACGGCCGGCGAGGGCCGGCGCGCCGTCTCGATCCCCGGAGGCGGCACGGACGACGACATGGCGGGTTTCGGTCCGATAGCGCTCTATGTCGGCGGATCGGGGGAGGTGCGTTTCAAGGACGTCTCCTACAAAGACCTGGTGCCCCTCTCGGAGCCCAAGGAGATGCTTTCGAGCCGCTTCCGGATGCAGCGCATCAGCGACTTCTACTACGCTTGGGCCGCGGATGTTGCCGATATCAACCGCGACGGCGTTCTGGACATAGTAGCTCCTCCGTTTTACTATCTCGGTCCCGACTTCACGGAGCGGCGGGAGTTCCTGCCTGCACACACCTTCGATGTGAGCTGGCAGTTCACGGACCATATGATTGCCTTTGCGCGCGACTTCACCGGGGACGGCTGGGTAGATATAGTGACCACCTACACGAACGGAACGCCCTTATACCTGTACGTGAACCCGAAAGGTGAATCGCGCCGGTGGAGTAAGTACGAGGTGGTCGCCAGCTTTGGTGGCGAGATTGGCGTGATGTATGATGTCGACGCGGACGGGATGCCTGATGCTGTATATGCCGACCGGCAGCGCGGCATCGTGTTCGCATCCCCGGATCGTGCCAATCCGACCGGCCCATGGAAGATCACCAACGTTTCTGGTTCCAGGAGCAGCTTCAGCGGCCATGGCATTGGAGTAGCCGATATTAACGGCGACGGGCGTTTGGACCTGCTGGCGCCCTCCGGATGGTGGGAGCAGCCGCCCCAAGGGCAGCCAGCAGACGCCGTGGACCTACCATGCGGCAAACTTTGGCAGGGGTGCCGGCGAGTTGTCTGTTTACGACATCAACGGCGATGGCCTGAAAGATGTGGTGACCCCTGTCTCCGCCCACGGGTGGGGGATTTCATGGTTTGAGCAGAAGCGGGACCAGGCGGGCGTGATCTCGTTCGTGGAGCACCCGATTATGGGCGGCCTCTCGAGCAAGAATCCGGGCAACGTGGTTTTTTCCCAACCGCATGCGTCGATCGCTGCCGATCTCGATGGGGATGGAATCCCGGACTTCATCGTGGGCAAGCGCCACTACTCGCATACGGAGAACTACTCCGATCCGGATCCCCATGGCGCGGCCGTGCTCTATTGGTACCGAACGGTTCGCAATCCGGCAGCTCCCGGCGGAGCTGAGTTTGTTCCGGAACTGATCCATAATCGTTCGGGTGTCGGTTCGCATTTAGTGGCTGCGGACCTGAATGGAGACCGTGTGCCCGACATCATAACGTCGGTAAACCGAGGCACGTTCATTTTCTACAATGGATTGCGCGGCGGCGCCAATCAGCCCGCGCCTAAGAAGTAGCCCGGAGGGATGCCGAGGTGAGGTTGCATCGCGCAACCTCACCTCGCCATGACGCCCGTCACTCAGAAACTGAATCTAAGCCCGAGCTGCAGTTGTCTGGGAGTTGTTGTAATGTTGGTGATTCTGCCGGGGTTCGAAGCGTTGATCGATCCGGTTCGGCAGCCCCCAGGTCATGAGGTTGGCCGTGTTGAACGACTCGATGCGCAGCGACAGTTCCCTGGTTTCTCCGAGCGGAATCGACTTATACAACGAGGCGTCCAGGTTGACTACCCGCTCACCCCTGAAGGAGTTCCGCCCTAGATTGCCATATGTCAGACTCGGGACCGCAAACGCGCTGACATTGTAAGTACATTGCTTCACGCTGGGGTTGTCCAGCTTCGGGTTTCCTACTATGTTCGGTCGAGCGTAGCTGACCGTGCCGCTTCCAATGTTTGCCACGTCCCCATTTACTGCCAGGCTGTAAACCTGACCCGAGCGCGCGGTGATGATGTAGTTGGCCTGCCAGTTACCCAGAACCCAGGATGCCGGCCCGCGCTGCAGCCATCGCTTGCCATGGCCGGCGGGAAGATCGTAGACCGTGTACCACGACAGAATGTGTGGCACATCAAATCCGGAGACGCCCCGGTTTGACTTGGGCTTCCAATACTCCTGCCTCCCGCCGCCTGTGCCCTCCTCCGCGTTGAACCAGCCGCTGGTGTCATCGATAGATTTCGACCAGGTGTAAGAGACCATGCTCAGCAAACCCCTGGAGAACCGCCGCTCGAACTTGACCTGCAACGAGTTGTAGTTCGAAGTGCCGATACTGCTGCTGTACCTGAACTCGCCGCCCGCCCACGGGACCTTCCTGCGGGCGTTCACCTCGGCCGGCGTCCCCGCGCCTGGCGTCAGTGCGGTATTAGCCAGCCCCGCGTAATCCAGCCTCCCGTTGACGCTGCCCACGTAAGCCGCCGACAACATCATGCTCTGGGTAAGCTGCCGCTGGATCTCCACGTTCCACTGCTGTGCGTAGCCGTCCTTTCGCTCGGGGTCGTTCATCCAGCCCGTGGCGTTCCAGGGGCTCGCCTCCGGCAACACGCCGGGAAACTTGCCCTGGAGGTCTTTGATGTAAGTAGTCGCTTCGCCGATACCGTTCGCATTTCCTGAGAACCCACCGACCATGGGCCAGCGATTTTCATAGTTGTGCTGGGGGTATTGGGTCTTTGCTGAGAGGGAATCCCACGTCAGTCCGTAGCCGGCGCGGACGACGGTGTTGGCGTCAGCCTTCCAGGCGACGCTGGCCCTCGGCCCCCAATTGTCCCAGACCGGCTTCGGTATGAAATCGGGCTCCTTCAATTTGACTTTATCGCCGAACGGTACGTCTTGGATGCCGTTGCCAGGAATACAAGGCGCCTGGTGGGTCACATTGCAAGGTTCAGGCCACTTCTCATAACCAATCAACCAGTACCCGGTAGCCAGGTCTATCCCCGCCATCTTTCCTAGCTGATTGGACTTGGGACGAGTCGTGGCGTCGAAACGCATGCCCACGTTCACGGTCACACGCGGGCTCACCCTCCATTCGTCCTGGAAATACCCCGACCAGGCTCCGATCGCAAAGGCGACCTTGCCATATTCCGGCAGCGTGCCCGAGAACCTTGACGGCAGACCCAGCAGGGCCGACGCCAGCGACATGCCCTGCTTGCCGGGTTGCTGCGGGTCACCGGTCACTACGTCCCAGAAGGTGTAGCCTTGGCTTTGGCCAATCTGCACCCGCTCGAGCGCGATCCACTGGAAGCCCGTCTTCAGGTTGTGGTTGCCCCTGACATGGGTCAGATTGATGCCCAGGTTCCAGGTCGGATTCTGTCGTGAGCTCGGACCGCTGACGCCCGCGCCCGACCAGGTGTTTTCAAAGCTAAGGTTTAGCCCCTGGAAGCGGTCGATGTCAGAGTACCCAAGCGTCTTCATCGGCGCTAAACCGGATTTGTGATCATTAACTTGGTTGAAGTCCCGCCCCGAAGTCCCGCCGCGCACGTCCAAAATGAGCGTGGGCCGGAACACGTGTACCCACCCTCCGCCGTAGCTCAGAGCGGTCATGTTCTGTTCGGTGGTGCTGAGCTGATTGACGGTCAGGTTGGGCGTCCGCATACGGCTCCACTTGATGAACAAGCTGTCGGATTCGCGGAGATGGTGATCCACCTTGACCGAATAGTTGTTCGAGGTGTTCTTATTTCGTTGAATGAAATAATAGTTGTACGAGGGATCCGAATAGCCGGGCGTCGCGGGATTCCCATAGGTCGTAAGGAAATCCTTGACCATCGGCTGGATCAAGCTTGTTGGAATCCTGTTCCCCGTCGAACTGATCCCGAATGTACTTGCCGTCGACCAGGCGCGTGGTGAAGGGATTGTAGATGTTGCGTTTGAGAAATGAGCTCGTAAAGTCGCCTGAAAGCTCGGCGGGACTGGGCACGATACTCCGGCTGGTGTTGTACTTGACATAGCGCCAGCCATCGTATCCGCCGGAGAAAAACGTCTTGTCCCGGATGATGGGGCCCGTGGCGCTAGCCCCGAATTGATTCTGCCGGTATGCCGGAGGGGATTTTCGCGTCGCGTCCGTGAACGGGTTGCGGGCATCGAAGGCGTCGTTGCGCACGAACTCGAAGACTGCGCCGTGAAGCTGATTGCCTCCCGACTTCTGGACGAGATTGACCACCCCGCCGGTCACGCCCCCGAATTCGACTTTGTCGTTGTGAGACTGAACCTTGAATTCCTGAATGAGGTCCGGGCTCGGCAACTGAGCGTAGGTCTGCACTCGGAAGTCGGTGTTGATGATGCCGTCCGTGAAGTAAACCACGGAACGGCCAAACTGGCCATTCATGGAGGGGTGAACCATGACAGCCCCGCCCGGAACACCGGACGCGGAATCGTCCCAAGATCCAATGCCGGACGCCTGGGCGGTCTGGATGGGACTGGCGCCCGGAGCCAGTCGACGAGCAACTGCGTGAAGTTCCTGCCGTTCAAGGGCAGGTTGGCCACTGCTCGCTCCTGAATGACGCTGCCCAATTCCGCCGAAGTCTGCTGAATCATTTCGGCCTCGGCCGTCACGGTCACCTTCTCGGCCATGCTGCCGACGGCCAGTCTCACATCCTGTGTGACCGTCTGGTTCACGCCCACGGGAAAGGCGGGTATCTGGGCCGCCCTAAACCCTTGCATCTCAACCGATATGCGTGTAAGATCCCGGCCTGATGCCTGCGAACACGAAGTTCCCGCTCTGATTCGTTGTCGCCTGTAGCGGGATGTTGGTTGCCTGGTTTGATCACCCTTACGGTAGCGCCGGGAATCAACGCACCTTGCGGGTCAGTGACGGCTTCCATTCACCTGGCCGTACTCCGATCTGCCCGAAAAGCGGAGCGCCCGATACCAGCAACAATACAAGCAAAAAGGCTACAAGTATGCGTTGCGACAGCATCGCTTTGACCTCCTAAGTCCTTTCTAACTACTTTAACCAAAAAAGGAATAGTTATTGCCTTACGACGGAAAAAAGGCCCCATCAACCGCACAAAAACCTCTCCGCGCCCTCCGTCAGCGCACTCTCGCCCGAACCTCGTTGGACTATACTCCGAAACGACCCGACAGTCAAGCAATTTTATTGAAGAAATTTCATAGGGGGCTCGCGGGTGGACCGCCATGGGCACCTCTGCTACAATCCACTGGATGCGAAAACGGGCCACGTAGGAGCGCAGAGGCTATCCCGTCCCTGGAGAGAAGTGGATGCGGAAGTTGATTGGGTCTCTCGCCAGTGGGTTGGCTGCGCTGGGCGTCTGTCGTTCTGACCAATTCTCTGCACGGTTCTCAGAAGCCTGCCGGCGTGACCCAACTGACCATCCTCTATCCCCTGGACGAGACGCTGTTTCCCCCTGAGATCGCTTCCCCGACGTTCCGCTGGGAGGACCGGCGGACCTCCGCCAACGCCTGGCTGGTCACGTTCCAGTTCCAGGACAACGCAGCGGGGATGAGCTTCCCCTGCCCCACCCCCGTCTGGACGCCTTCGGACGAAGACTGGAAGACCATCAAACGCAATTCCCTGAACAAGCCCGCCAAGGTGACGATCCTCGGCTACAGCCAAGCCGACCCGCGACGGATTCTGTCACGGGCCTCCATTTCGATTAGTACGTCGACAGACGAGGTGGGGGCGCCGCTGTTCTTTCGGGAAGTGAATCTGCCCTTCGTGACCGCCGTAAAGGACCCCGCGGCGTATATCCGCTGGCGGTTTGGAGAGATCTCTTCTAAGGAGCCGCCTCCGATCGTCCTGCAACAGTTGCCGGTCTGCGGCAACTGTCACTCGTTCTCGGCCAACGGCAGCACCTTGGCGATGGAGGTCGACTCGGGCAACGACAAGGGCTCCTACGCGATCATGCCGGTCCAAGAGCAGATTGCGCTCGACCGGCCCAAGATGATCACCTGGTCCGACTACCGGCGTGAAGACCGCGAGACGACTTTTGGCCTCCTGTGCCAAGTGTCGCCGGACGGCCGCTACGTCGTGGGGACGGTCAAGGACCGGGCGCTGGCCGTCTACCGGCCGGAGTTGGCCTTCTCCCAGCTCTTCTTCCTGGTCAAAGGCATCATGGCGATCTATGACCGGGAGGCGCGAACGTTCAGCGCGCTCCCCGGGGCTAGTGATCCCTCCTACGTGCAGACCAACGGGACCTGGAGCCCGGACGGCAAGACGATCGTCTTCTCCCGCAGCCGCGATAAGGCCTATGACCCGCCCAGCCTGCGCCACTATGAGTCGGTGCTGGTGCCGACGCAGGAGGCCGACGCAGTTTCTCAAGGGCGGGCGGAAGTTCATGTACGACCTCTACCGGATTCCATTCAACGACGGCAAGGGAGGCAAGGCGGAGCCGATCCCCGGGGCCTCCCACAATGGCGTGAGCAACTACTTCCCGAAGTATCTCGCCCGACGGCAAATGGATCGTCTTTTGCCGGGCCAAGAGCTTCATGCTCCTGCAGCCGGACAGCGAGCTCTACATCATCCCCGCCCAGGGAGGAGAGGCACGCAGGCTGCGCTGCAACACCAGCCGGATGAACTCCTGGCACAGTTGGTCGCCCAATGGGAAGTGGCTGGTGTTCTCCTCGAAAGCCTATTCCGTCTATACGCAGCTCTTTCTCACTCACATCGACGAGCAGGGGCAGAGCACGCCTCCAGTGGTGCTGGCCAACTTCACTGAGAAGAATCGAGCCGCGAACATCCCCGAATTCGTCAACGTGAAACCTGGTGCGATCAAGGGAATCCGCGCGGATTTCCTGGATGACTACAATTACGTCCGGGCCGGAAACGAATTCGATCGCCAAAGCGACCCTGAGAACGCTATACGCCAGTATCGCAAGGCATTGGAAATCAATCCCAACAACGGGGCGGCGCTCAGCAGTTGGGGTGCCTGCCTGCTGCGGCTGGGCAGGCCCGCGGAGGCTATGGGACCCCTCACCCGGGCTATTGAAGCGCAGCCTGATCTCGCCAATGCCCACAGCAACCTGGGCATCGCCTTGTCCCAGCAAAACCGAGTCCCGGAGGCGGTGAAGTCATTCCGCAGCGCAGTTCGACTCGATCCGGAACTGCCTTTGGCCCAGCAGTACCTGGGGAGCCTGTTGATGGAAGTCGGCGCGCTTGAGGATGCGAAACTGCATCTTCGTGAAGCCATACGCCTCAATCCCAAGGAGCCCTTCGCGCATTTCAGCCTCGGAACCTTGTTCTGCCGGGAAAGGAACTGCAGAGAGGGCGTGGTCCATCTCGAGAATGCGCTGGCTCAGAACCCCAACTTCATTCCGGCACTGACCAGTCTGGCTTTGGTCCGCGCAAGCAACCGTCGATGACACCCTCCGCAATGGCCAGCAAGCTGTCCAACTAGCCACCAAGGCCTGCGCGCTGTCTCAGAACAAACGTCCTGAAGCGCTCCACGCGCTGGCGGCGGCTTACGCCGAGACCGGGCGGTTCGCTGACGCCATTTCGACAGTCAATCTCGCCGTCCAGGCCGCTCGCGCGGCGGGAAACAAGATCGTGGCGGACATTATCCAGCAGACCCTCCAGCTCTACAAAGCACAGAAGCCCTTCCGTTCGGACCGCCTCTGAGCGAAGGCCACTTGGCGGATCCCGGTGTCGTTATCACTCAGTGTCGGATCTGACCGCCGGCAGCCCGGGGTTGCGTTCGGCGCCCCACTTCTTCTGATGCCACGTCGGATACGGAAGCGGCGCCGCGCTCACTTCGTCCAGCATCCGCACCTCCTCGTCGCTCAGTTTCCAGGTGGCCGCCGACAGATTGTCTCGCAGTTGCGCCTCGTTCCTCGCGCCAATGATCACCGATGCAACGCCGGGTTTTCGTGTCAGCCAGTTCAGCGCCACCTGGGGCACGCTCACTCCGCGCTGCCCGGCGATGCGGTCCAGGGCGTCGACGATTCGATACAGAGCACTCCTTTTCGATCATGCCCGGAGCTTCAACTTGCGCCAGGCGGCTGTCGGACGGCGTTGCGCCGTCGCGGCGGAACTTGCCCGACAGGAGGCCGAACTGAAGCGGACTCCACACCAGGACTCCGACCCCCTGATCGAGACCGAGCGGAATCAACTCGTGCTCGGCGTCGCGCGCGATCAGCGAATAGTTGATCTGCTGGCTGACATAACGCGCCAGTCCATAACGGTCGGAGACCGCAATGGACTTCATCAGGTGCCAGCCGGAAAAGTTGGAACAGCCGATGTAGCGCACCTTGCCTGCGCGCACAAGGTCGTCGAATGCCCGGAGTGTTTCCTCGGCGGGGACGAGCGAGTCGACGTTATGCGCTTGATACAGGTCGATGTAGTCGGTTCGCAGGCGGCGCAGGCTTGCTTCGCAGCCTTCCAAATGTGTTGCCGCGACAGACCGGCGTCGTGCCGCCCCATTCCCATCCGCGCGAAGACTTTCGTGGCGATCAGCACCTGCTTGCGCCGCGGCCCGAGCGCCGCGCCGAGAACCTCCTCGGCCTTGCCTGCCGAATAGGCATCCGCGGTGTCGAACAGGTTCAGGCCTGCTTCCATGCAAATCTCGATCAGCCGCCGCGCTTCCTCAACCTGGATGGAACCCATGGCTCCAAAACGGCCCTCGCCGGCAAAGGTCATGGTGCCGAAGCTGAGCACCGATACATCCAGTCCGCTCTTTCCCAGAAATCTTGTGTTCACGCAGCCCCTCCTTGGGTAGTCCTCATCCATGCGACGAGCGTCAGACCAACCCCCGCCGGCCGTGAACTTCCAGCATACCCCCACGGGCCGGGCAGCGAGATTGGGCACGCAGGTTGTCTTTATGGAATCGATACTGAGGGAACCAACTCGTGTGAAACAAGCACCGAGGCGTGCGCCGGCGCGCGGTGCGCCCGGCCAATCGTCTGCACGATCATCTCGTCCAACGAGGTGGTTGGTGACCACCCGATGAGGCGCGAAATCTTGCAGAGGCACGGCACGCGGCGCCGCATATCTTCGAAGCCACCCTCGGGGTAGGCCTTGATCGTACGGCACCTTTAGGATCTGGCTCGACGAGCCGGTGATGGACTTTACGCGCTCGGCCAAATTTAGAATCGAAATCTCATGCGGGCTGCCGATGTTCACAATCTCGCCTTCCGCCTGTGGCGACACCAGCAGCCGGACGAGAGCGTCAATGCAATCGCTCACGTAGGTAAAATTGCGCGTTTGGCGCCCGTCTCCGAATACCCGGATTGGCTCGTCCTTGAGGGCCGCCTGAATGAAATTCGGCAGTACCATCCCGTAGTGGGCGGCTTGCCTTGGTCCAACGATGTTGAAGAACCGGGTCACGATGACGGGCAAGCCGTGCGTCGTGGCATAGGCCAGCGCCAGGAACTCGTCAAGCTTCTTCGAAGTCGCGTAAGACCAGCGGCTGAGCGAAGAGGCCCCGAAAACTGAGTCCGCGGTTTCACACAAACCATCGCTGGAGTTCTTCCCGTAGACTTCCGAAGTGCTCGCCACCAAGGTCTTTTTCCCATAGTGCCCGCAGGCATCCAGCACAATGTGAGTACCTTCCACATTGGTCCGGATGGTGGCGAGCGGATGATCCAGGATGTAGCGCACGCCCACGGCTGCCGCCAGGTGCACCACCAGGTCAGCTTGAGCGACCAGCGGCCGCACGGCGCCGGCGTCGAGCACGCTGCCCTCCACGAACTCGAAGCCCGGATAATCGAACGCCCGGTGCAGGTTCTCAATCCACCCGGTGCTTAAGTCGTCGAGGACGGTGACCTGGCCGCCTTCACGAAGCATTCGCTCGGTCAAGTGAGACCCGATAAAACCCGCACCACCTGTGATCAGAACTCTCATTGTCTTATCCCGAGCGAAAACTGCAGACCCTGATACCAGCCGTCTTTCGAAACCAGGCTGTAGTTGCGGCGCTGGTAACCGGCCGACAATTGAAGTGACCGGCCAAGTCCGACCGAGACGGTGGAAGTGAAGTCCCAATCAGGCCGGTAGTCGGCACTTCGGGCCACCTTCTGGGCGCCGCCATAGCCCCGCACCTCATAGCGAAGGCTCCCCAGTTCGCCGTGCAGGCCCAGACAACCATCGTGCCGGAGATAGCGGTCGGGGGTGAAGAAGCCGGCTTCGAGTTTTGTGTCGTGGTCGAACTGCTCCCAATGGCTCAGCAGCCCCGTATCAACCGAAAACCGCCGGTTGTAGCGCAGGGTTCTCCGTAGCGTGGCTTCACCCGCGATGCTTCGATTGAGATCGCTCCAATAGCGGCGATCCGCGCGAACCGACAGAAACGTTCGGGAATCGACGGCAACCCGGATGCCGCCGGCCACGCTGGTGCTGGCAATGCCGCGATCGATGGCGCGGGGAGTGACCCCCAAAAATTCGCGCGCCGCGGAAAGATCGAAGGTCCAGCGATCGATGGGTGAGGCGGTGATCTGGGCATTGAAGACCGGCCGCAGGGCGCCGTCATTCTTCCGGTAGGAGCCACCCCCCAGCAGGGTCAAATGGACAGCCGGTGCGAGCCGAACCTGTGCGCCACCCCGAACATTGTTCAGGGAGGCGTGGTCACGCCCGTCGGTGAAAATACTGCCTTTCGGCGCGGAGGACGCATACTGGGCCGCATCGATGATGATCTTGTGGTCAGCCGCGATGCTCCGTTGTAGATTCCACCCCCAGACGGTGTCGTGTACGCCGTCCGAATCGTTATAGACGGAAAACCCAGGCCTCATCGAAAACCCGATGGGCATGGCCACACTGGTTTCCAACAGATTGTAAGCATCGCGGTAGGTCGCTTCCGGAGTGATCCCACCCTGGCGATTGATCTGACGTTTCAGAGCAGCAAATTCATTTGAGGCCCTGTGATTTTCCCCGAGGTCGAGCGAGGCGTAGACCTGCGAGATCTTCGCATCCGGGGAGGCGGGCGCAAGGGCCGCGGCCCGGTCGGCGGTCCGGCGAGCCAGATGGCGCCGGCTGCCCGCCCAATGCAGCACCTCGGCCTTTAGCGCCAAGACTTCGGCGTCATCAGGGTTGGCGGACAGCAGCCGGTTACAGAGATCCTCGGCTTGCGAATAGTCTCCCCGATAGCGGCGCAGCCGGATCAATTCGATCGTCGCCTGCCGATCGTTTTGTTCCCCGTTTAGATAGGATTTGTATTCTGCAATCGCGCGCCTGTTGTCGCCGGCCCAGGCGTAGTTGCGCGCCAGACGCAGCCTTAAGGCGCGATCCTCCGGGTTGAGAGCCCGCATTTGTTTTAGAACCGCAATGGCTTTCCGGTACTCCCCCGCCATGGCGTAGGAACCGGCCAACGAGTCCAGAACCTGAAGATCGTTCGGGTGAGCCTGACGCGCCCCTTCGAGCGCCGCCAGACGCTCCGCAAAATCCGGCGGAAGCTGGGGCGTTTGCGCGGAAGCGATCGAAAGTGTTGCGAGAATCAGAATCAGCAACATCTCGTTCACTTCCTCCAATTTCGGTTGCCCGTTCCGAGATCGAACAGGTACCTGACCGTGGTGACTAGGTCCACGCCCAAACTCAACAGACGTATGGGGGTGGCGGCCAGCATCATCCCGGCGGATTTCCACCGGCTTCCCGAGTCGGCGACAATAAAGACCCCCGAGGTTGCCAGGACTGCTTCCAGCCCGATGCTGATCCAAAACACCTCATGGTTGAAAAATGCAAAGTACAGGAGCAGGGTCGGATAGCTCACTTTTTCAAACAGAGACATAAGGTCGACCCAACCCACGCGGCGCCCGAATCGCCGGGTGTGATCCTCGCCCCATGGGGCCCGATACTGCTCTTTGATGTGTCGCCGTTGGGCTCCGGACGGCGCCGCGTCGCGGCGCCTGGAGAACAGGCCAGCGGCCCAGTTCTTCACTTGCTTGAATGGAGAAAGAGGCAGTTCGCTGAAGTAGTACACGGCTTGAAGGAAGGAACTGGACCACAGGTAGAGCTGGCGTGGCAGCCGCTCGATGCTGGGCTCAATGGACTCGCAGCGCACATCGGCCACCTGGATGTTACGCCACCCTTTCCAGGCGAAGAAGTGTCCGATAAATACGTCTTCAGAGTTGGTGAGATTATCACCCATCTGCGGCTGCGCGTACGCGAAGCATTCACGGAGGCGCGGCGTGCGATAGGCCACGGCGCATCCAATCGGATTCAAGCGCGATCCGAACAACTTCATGTGTCCGTCGTAGAGGATTCGCTGGAGAAAAACGTAGAATGAGGCGCGGTAGACCACGGTAAGATATTCGAGCAGCGCGTGGAAGCGGCTGGAGGGGCCGCTGGTATCCAGCCCCAGCTCGGATTGGACGCGCGCGAGCACGGGGTTGGCCTTTATGATCGTCTTCCGGCGGCTGCGGGTTAGTGGCGACACCTCCCCGCAGGCAGAGGCCACGCCCGCATTTTTAAATAAGTTTTCGATAAGACGGGACGCGTAATTCCTCTGAGTCAACACCGTATCAGCATCCAGAACGAAGAACACATCCGAATTACTGTTCTCGCATTCTTCCCGAACGCCCATCGTCTTACCTTGGGACTGATTGCGCACGACCAGATTGACCGCATTCCCGCTGAGCTCCGCATACTGCCGGACGACCTGCGCTGTCTGGTCAGTAGACGCGTCATCGATAACGGTGACTCTGCGAATCCGACAATCCTGATCGAAGAGCGATGCGAGGCAAAGCGCAATGCTCGATTCCTCATTCTTGGCCGGGATCACCACGTCGAGCGTGGCGGTCTTCCAGTCGAAAATGGGTGTGGGCTTGGTGCGGTCCCAGCCCTTCAGCTTCCCCAGCAGGGCGAGAAGGATACTCGGCGATAGAAACCAGTACGAAATGGCGGCCATGATTTGATATTTCCGCGGTCTACTGCCTTTATCGGCTGGAATTCTGATGGAACCCGATCAAATCCTCGAATTCCCGGCCGAAGACTGGCAGCATAGGCCCACCTCGGCGAACTCCTACAGGATCTTGTTGCGCCCGTATAAGAGATTTGTACTATAGCCTCGGTTGCTTATCAACGCTCGAAATGGGTAGGACGATAATGCTATCTAAAGTTAGCCGGCTGGTCTCGGCTTTCGTCCACTTCCTTCTTCTGGCCGGCCCTCGGGTATACAGCGCATGTCATGGGCCACGCGATTGCGGCCCTCGTTCTTGGCCCGGTAGAGAGCCGCGTCGGCCGCCTCCAGTATCTGGTCTGCTGTGCTTCCGGCGCCAGCGCAAGCCACACCGATGCTCAGCGTAACCGACAGCACACCGGATCGAGTTGTCATCTTGCTTTCGGCGACTTGCAGGCACAGCCTGTCAAACAGGGTCAGAAAGTCAGTCCTGGCCTTCATCGGGGCGATCACCAGAAACTCTTCTCCTCCCACACGCCCCGCCGAATCGTAGGGTCTGAGGCCCTCATTCAGAATCCGCGCCAGCCCGCCGAGCACATCATCCCCGGTCTGGTGGCCGTAGGTGTCGTTGACCTGCTTGAAATGATCTATGTCGCACATGCCGACGGCCAGCAAGTCGCCATGGCGTCCGGCACGCGCGAGTTCCTCCTCCAGCTTCTCGAGAATGGCCCGGCGGCTTAACATGCCCGTCAACGGATCGTGGGAAGCCCGGTGCGCCAAGGTTTCCCGGCTGGCGACGAGCGCGGCTTGCATCTCAACCATGCGGCGGCCGACCTCGATGCGGGCGCGGAGTTCGCCGGGGTCGAAGGGCTTGGACAAGTAGTCGTTAGCCCCGGCCTCGAGCCCCGCGATGATGTCGGCCTTTTCGCCCCGGGTGGTCAGCATCAAAATATAGGGCGGCCTGTCGGTTTGCAGGGCGCGGACCCGGCGCACGACATCCAACCCGTCCATCTCGGGCATCGCCCAGTCAAGAATGGCCAGCGCGGGCGCACCGGGCTGCCGCAGCGCCTCCCAGGCCTCGGCGCCGTTAACCGTGGCCTCCACCTGGTGGCCTTCCTTCGTCAACACGCCCGCCAATACGGTGCGCGAGGTGCGATCGTCTTCGGCAATCAGGATTCGCATGGCGGACTCCCCTTTACGGCTCAGACGGCCGGGCTCTTCTTCGGCAGCCAGCGCGCCAGGACCTCGGCGAGGGCCTGCGGTGAAACCGGTTTGGACACATAGTCGTTCATGCCCGCCTCCAGACAGTGCTCCTGGTCGCGCTGCATGGCGTGGGCGGTCATGGCGATGATGGGAATCCCGCGATTGGGCACGGCCGACTTGCGGATTGCGGATTTGGCGGGTGGCTTCGAGGCCGTCCATCACCGGCATCTGCACGTCCATCAGCACCAGGTCGTAGGGGATGGACTCCAGCGCCTTGACTGCCTCGGCGCCGTTGGCCACCGCGTCGGCGCGCAGGCCCAGCTTCTTCAGGATGCCCAGGGCCACCTGCTGGTTGGTGATATTGTCCTCGGCCAGCAGGATGCGCGCCGTGACACCCATCTCCTCTACACGCCGGGCGGCGGGCGGACGACTTTCCACCGGCGCCTTCCCGGCCTGTTTGCCCAAGCGCGCGGTGAACCAGAACTCCGAGCCTCTGCCCTCTTCGCTCTCCACCCCGATCTCTCCGCCCATCAGTTCGGCCAGTTGTTTGGAGATGGCCAGGCCCAGCCCGGTGCCGCCGTACTTCCGGGTGGTCGAGGCGTCCACCTGGCTGAACTTCCCGAACAGTACGCCGAGCTTGTCTTCCGGGATGCCGATGCCCGTGTCGCGCACCGAAAAGCGCAGCAGGCACTCCGTCTCTGTCTCCTCGTCCAGCGAGACGCGCACGGCCACCTCGCCCTTCTGGGTGAACTTGACGGCGTTGCCCACCAGATTGGCGAGGATCTGGCGCAGACGGCCCGGGTCGCCGCGGAGCATCGGTGGGGACCGCGGAATCGGCGGCACAGAACAACTCCAGCCCCTTCTCGTGCGCCTGCACGGCAAGAGTGGCCGCAAAATCATCCAGCAGGCTCTGGAGATCGAAGTCCAGCGTCTCCAGGTCGAGTTTGCCCGCCTCGATCTTGGAGAAGTCGAGGATGTCGTTGAGGATCCCCAGCAGCGTTTCGCCGCTGTCGCGCACGCTCTCGGCATAGCGCCGCTGCTCATCGTCAAGTTCGGTATCCAGCAGCAGCCCGGTCATGCCGATCACGCCGTTCATGGGCGTGCGGATCTCGTGGCTCATGTTGGCCAGGAACTCCGACTTCAGACGCGAGGCGATCTCCGCTTGTTCGCGCGCCCGGACCAATTGCTCGGCCTGCCGGCGCTCCGTGATATCGCGGAGGAAGGCGCTGAAGACAGTCTCTTCCCCCGAGCCGGCCGAGCAAATGCTGAGCTCGATGGGCAACTCGCGGCCATCCCGATGGAGCGCGCTCAGTTCCTCTCGCTTGTTCAACATCGAGCCTCGACCGGTTTCCCGGCAGGCCTGGAGGCCGCGCCAGTGGCGTTCGCGATATGCGGGCGGCACGATCAGGCTCGCCAGCGTTCGGCCGTGAGCCTCCTGGCGCGACCAGCCCAACATCCTCTCAGCCGCCGGATTCCAGCCGGTGATGGCGTCGTTGACATCGAAAGTGATGACGGCGTCGAGCGCGGACTCAATGATAGAGCGCGTGCGCTCTTCGCTCTTACGCAGCGCCTCACGCTCCTGCCGCAGATCGCACAGAGTTGTTTCCAGGCGGGCCGACTGCTCGACGACGGCTTGCTCCTCGACCTCCAAGAGCTGCTCCAGATAACCCACCTGGCACTTCAGCAGCTCGACGTCCTCCACCGCGGGATGGTCAATCATCGCGCGCTTTCCGGGGCCGTCGGGCGGGCCCGAGGCGCGGCGAAGACTTTCGATTCAAAGGGCAGCAGGGCGATCCGCACGCTGAGAGACAGGCTCTTGAACATGGAAGCGATGTTGCTCGAGATGGGCATCCGCGAGAACATGATCACGGCGAACAGGTCCCCACGCGGCAGGATCCCCCGAACCCCAGACAGGACCGGATGCCCTCCGGAATAATGAATTCCCGCTGCGCCGGAATGTTGGGGCTGCCCACCGCTTCAGCCACGTGAAAGACGTTGAACGATTGCTGGTTCAGATCCGCCAGCAGACTGGGGTCGGGATGGAGAACCTGCGAAATCTGAAGGCCAAATTGATGCACGAGGTTGGCAATCATGGGAATGCGCGTCACGCCTTCCTCGCTGGCCAGGGGAATGGCTTTGTGCCCCGCTGAGAGAGTTCTGGAGCACCACTCCGGCTTGGCGCCCGCAGTGGCGAGCAAAGTCAGGCACTTAATGGATGGCTGCGGTTCGTGGCCAAGCAGCTGCCGGGCGAAACTCTGAAGTTCTTCATCCAGCTCACCGTAGGGATGCGTCTTGAACAGCCGCACCAGGGCGAATGGGTTCGCCCGGCCCAGCCCACCGGGTAACTGACGGTAGAGATATTCCACGGTTCTCTCACACACCACTTCCATGCTGTGGGCGCCACTAGCCCATGCGGCGCAAGGCAGAACTGCAAGCCGCCATGTCGGCCATCGAGAATTGTTCTAAGTCATGCATTTCCAATCCCAAGCACCATGGCTTCCTTCAGTCGGGCAAACTCACGCTCCAGATCGTCCATGTCGGCGGCCACGGAGATCAGATCTCCGGCCTGGCCGGCTTTCTCCATCTTGAAGGCCAGCGCCCGCAGGGCCTCGCCGCTGACGTTGGCCGAAGCGCCCCGGATGGTGTGGGCCTGGCGCTCGGCGCCCGGGGCGTCCCAGGCATCGAGATAGCCTCGCAGCGCCGCGATCTGCCGCGGCATGTCGTCCAGAAAGCTCTCCGTGACCACCCGCGCCAGGGCTTCATCGTTCATGAGGCGCACCAGCATGGCCGCCCGGTCGTACACAGACCGGGCAGCGTCTTCGGCAGCCAGCGCGCCAGGACCTCGGCGAGGGCCTGCGGTGAAACCGGTTTGGACACATAGTCGTTCATGCCCGCCGCCAGCAGCGCTCCCGGTCGCCCTGCATGGCGTGGGCGGTCATGGCGATGATGGGTATCCCGCGATTGGGGACAGCGATTGCGGATTGCGGATTTGGCGGGTGGCCTCGATGCCGTCCATCACCGGCATCTGCACGTCCATCAGCACCAGGTCGTAGGGGATGGTCTCCAGTGCCTGTGACTGCCTCAGCGCCGTTGGCCACCGCGTCGGCGCGCAGGCCCAGCTTCTTCAGGATGCCCAGCGCCACCTGCTGGTTGGTGATATTGTCCTCGGCCAGCAGGATGCGCGCTGTGACACTTATCTCCTCGACCCGCCCGGCAGCGGGCGGACGACTTTCCGCCGGCGCCTTCCCGGCCTGTTTGCCCAAGGCGCGCGGTGAACCAGAACTCCGAGCCCTTGCCCTCTTCGCTCTCCACGCCGATCTCGCCGCCCATCAGCTCGGCCAGTTGTTTGGAGATGGCCAGGCCCAGCCCGGTGCCGCCGTACTGCCGGGTGGTCGAGGCGTCCACCTGGCTGAACTTCTCGAAGAGCAGGCCGAGCTTGTCTGCCGGGATGCCGATGCCGGTGTCGCGCACCGAGAAGCGCAGCAGGACACTCGCGTCTCCGTCTCCTCCGTCCAGCGAGACGCGCACGGCCACCTCGCCGTGCTGGGTGAACTTGACGGCGTTGCCCGCCAGGTTGGTGAGGATCTGGCGCAGGCGGCCCGGGTCGCCGCGCAGCAGCGTGGGGACCGCCGGGATCGGCGGCGCAGAGCAGCTCCAGCCCCTTCTCGTGCGCCCGCACGGCCAGCGTGGCGGCGAAGTCGTCCAGCAGGCTCGACAGATCGAAGTCCAGCGTCTCCAGCTCGAGCTTGCTCGCCTCGATCTTGGAGAAGTCGAGGATGTCGTTGATGAGCTCCAGCAGCGACTCGCCGCTGGCGCGCACGATCTCGGCGTAGCGCCGCTGCTCGTCGGTCAAGCTCGGTGTCCAGCAGCAGCCCGGTCATGCCGATGACGCCGTTCATGGGCGTGCGGATCTCGTGGCTCATGTTGGCCAGGAACTCGCTCTTGGCGCGCGTGGCGGCCTCGGCGCGGTCCTTCGCCAATCGCAGTGCTTCGATCATGCGCGCCAGCTCGGCGGCGTTGTTCTCCTGAGCTGCGCGGGCCGCCTCCAATTCGACCATGTCGCGCTGGATGCGCCCCTCGGCCCGCTTCTGGGCGGTGATGTCGCGCACGGTGGCCTGGAGAAATGCCTGGCCGGCCATCTCGATCCGGGTCAGCAGCACGGTGGAGGGGAAATCCGTGCCGTCCAGCCGCCGGTGGGTCCACTCGAAGAAGTGGGAACCCTCGCGCAGGGCCGCCTCGATCGCTTCCCGGGCCTTGTCGGCCGAGAGGCTGCCGTCGGGCTGCCGCTCGGGGGATACATCCCACGGCCCCAGCGTGGTGAACTGCGCCGCATCCTTGGCCCCGAACATCTCCAATGCCGCCGGATTGCCCGAGGTGAACTTCCACGAAGGCGGAGCCAGGGTCATCATGGGCGTCCCGCGAGCCGTCGAACAGCAGGCGGTGCCGCGCTTCGCTCTCGCGCAGGGCATCCTCCTGCTGTTTGCGCATCAGCGCCACACCGATGCTGGCGCTGATCCCCTCGAAGAAGTGGATCTGCTCCAGGGTGAAACAGTCTTTCTTCCGGTCATTGAGCTGCAGCAGGCCAACGATGTCGCGATTGGCGCGGATGGGAATCAGCGCCATGGAACAGATACCCTTGATGAATGCAGTTGTTGCGCGGATGAAGCCTCGGGTCCTGGTTGGCCGGAAGATCCAGCAACGGCCGCGAGTTGTTGGTCCAGAAACTTCCGTCCGCTGGTAAAGAGGGCATTCGCCGGATCCGTCTGCCCGGAAAGGACCAGGCCGCAGGTGCACTCCAAGCTGACGTTGCCGTTCTTATCCCGGCAAAGGCCGCCGTTCTCATCCCGGGCGATCAGCGTGTTTTGCGTGAGCAGAAACTCTTGGGAAAAGCCGCTCTGGACAAAATACGGGAAGTCATCGCCGCTGCGCAGTCGAATCCCCACGGCGTCGAAACCCGTTTCCCGCTGGATGGCCGCGAGAATCCGGCTGACCACATCCAGTATGCCCAAGTGGTTCATTCAGAGCGCCCAGGATTTCAGCGGAAAGATGTTGGTAACGTTCCGCCCGCTTGCGCTCGGTGATGTCGGTGTCGCTGCCGCGGTAGCCCCGCAGGGTTCCGTCGGCGTTCAGCAGGGGGATGCCGTTGGTGGAGACCCACACCTCGCGGCCATCCTTGGCTTGCACGGCGTTGACGAGGTTCTGGAACGGTTCCTTCCGCTCGAAGACCGCGAAGGCGGCCTTCTTGAACGCCTCGCGTCCGGATTCGGGATGCAGATCGTAGAAGTGCATCCGGCCCACCAGTTCGTCCGGGCGGTAACCCCAAACGGCCTCGGACACATGGCTGACATAGGTGTAGAGACCCTGGGCGTCCACTTCCCAGGCGATGGTGCCGCTCTGCGCGGCCAACTGGTCGAAGCGGGCCTCGCTCTCGCGCAATTGCTCGCGCCGGCGATACTCCTCGGTCACATCGCGGAAGACCAGCACGGCCCCGATGACGACGCCGGCCGCGTCGTGGATGGGCGCGCAACTGTCGGCGATCTGGCGCTCGGTGCCGTCGCGGGCGATGAGCGCGGTGTGGTTGGCCAGTTCCACGACGACGCCTTCGCGCAGCGCCCGCTCCGACCGGGTTTTCCGCCGCTGGCGCGGGTCTCGGCGTGGATGATGCGGAAGACCTCCGCGATGGGCCGGCCCCGGGCCTCGCCGGTGGTCCACCCGGTGAGCGTCTCGGCCACGGCGTTCAGGCTGACGACCCGGCCCTCGCCGTCGCAGGCGATCACCCCGTCGCCGATCGAGCGCAGCGTGGCCGACAGGTGCTCTTCGCTCTCGCCGCAGTTCGGCCTGCTGGGCGCGGATGCCCGCGTCGGTGCGGCGGAGCAGGACATAGACGAAGCCCAGCAGCAGCGCCAGCAGCACCCCGCCGGCCGTTCCGCCCAGGCGCCAGCAGGCGCGCGAAGGCCGCCTTTTCGGCGGTGATGTCGCGCATGATCAGCAGGTCGCCGACCTCTTTGCCCGAAGCGTCCTGCAGGGGTGTCGCGGACGACCCGCCAGTCCTTCCCGTCGAAGGCGATCTCCCGGTCCGTTTCGCCGTGGGCGTGTTGGCCCGCCGCCTGATCGGCCCAGGAGGCGAAGGCATCGGGCAGGCGGCCCTGGGAGGCGTAGATCACCACGCTTGGGGCAGGCGGTCCCAGTCGGCCTCCCGTCCCGAGCAGGCGCATGCCCTCTTCCCAGGCCTGCCGGTTCAGATGCTCCTTGCGGATGACCACGGCCAGTTCGATGCCGGAGCGGTCGCGCAGCGCTTGCAGCACGTCCTCGATCTCCTTGCCCAGTTCCACGTAGCCGACCAGCGTGCCGCCTTCGAAGACCGGCTGCACCACCCGCAGGGTGAAGGTGCCCAGCGGCCCCAGTTCGATGCCGGAAGCGGTCTGGCCGGTGCGTTCGGCCTCCAGGGCCGTGAAGCGATCGATCCGGTCGCCGCGTTTCTCCGGCTTGTGGACCCGCAGCAGGCAGACGCGGTTGGCATCGAAAAAGTAGAAATGCGTGAGGTGGTTCTCCCGGCGCAGCGTCTCGAACACGGGCCGCCAGGCGGCCAGCAGGCGGTCGGCGTCGCCCTCGCGCAGGGCCTTTTGCACACTGGCGTCGGCGGCGATGGGCTGCGCGGCCGCGGCCAGGCCGGAGGCCTGGTTTTCCAGGTCCACTCGCAATTCGCGGCTGACCGTGGCGATCTGGGCGGCGATCTCCTCGGCCAGCCGCTGGCTCTGCTGTTGCCACAGGAGCGCCCCCGCGCCGGCCATCAGCAGCATCACCATGACCGCCAGGGGCGGCAGCAGACGCCGCAGGACCGGCTTGGGGGAGGCGTCGACGCGGCGGGCGGCGGCGAAAGACGGCGGCCACGCCGATGAAGAGCACCAGCATCAAGCCCACGGGCAGGGCCGCTCGGGCGGCCACCTCCCATTTCCAGGCGCGGGCGTCGATGTCCATGCCCAGCACGGCCAGCACGTCGCCGGTGGCGGGTCCGTCAGCGGCACCAGCGCCGAGACCCAGGTGCCCCAGCGGTCGGTGACCGGGCCTTCGGTGATCTCGGTCCTGGTGTCGAATATGCGTCGAAATCCTTCCGATGCCTCGCTGTAGACCTGCCCGGGCGGGGAGTAGTCCTGCGAGCCGGCCGGCTCGCTGTCCACGAAGAAGAACACCGCGCCATCGGCCCGGCGGCCCAGCAGATAGACAAACCGGCACTTCTGGCTGGCCGGCCGGACCAGAGATAGCTGCCTTTTGAGCCGCCGATAAGCCGGGGCCGCCAGGTCGGCCGGCGTGCCGGTCAGCGCCTGGACTGGGGCAAGTTCCACCGCCTGCGCCACCAGGCGCGTCTGCCGAAGCAGGCCGGCGCGCAGCTCGCGGTCGGCCCGCGCCGCCATCCACCAGGCAAACAGCGCCCCGGCGATCAGCACCGCCCCGATTTGCGCGTAAGACGGCCAGGCTTCCGCCCGGCCCCTGGTGTGCTCCTCTGGCCTCATGATCGGATTTCGGAAAGTTTCAGGCTCCGCCCTTCCAGCCAGCGCCGCCTACGGCGGACGCCATACTGGGCATATCGGCAGCGGATCTCGAATCAAGTAGTAGGGGAGGCGGGGCGGGTTACAGCGTGAAGGCAGCAGTGGCTCAGAGAGCCGCTACGTTCCCGATCGAGGTCCGGATCAGCCGGTGGAAATACGCGCGGGAGATTTGCAGAGAGCGGGCTGCCATGGTCTTGTTGCCGTTGCACTGAGCCAATGCCTTCTGGGCAAGATCGATCTTGTACTCCCGCAACTGGTCCTCGAACGAGAGTGGCTCCTCGATCTCGGTGGCGGGGCGGGGCACGGCTTGCTGGACGTTGCGGGGCAGGTCGCCGGGGCCGATGGTGTCGCCATGAGCGAGGACAATGGCCGCCTGGATGACGTTCTCGAGCTCACGGACATTGCCGGGCCAGCGGTAGGCCAAGAGCAAATCCATGGCGGCTGCCGCAATCTGCCCGGACCGGCTTCTCGAAAGCAGCCGCGGATTGCTCAAGGAAATGACTGGCTAGCGCCGGGATATCCTCGGCCCGCTCACGCAGCGGCGGAACCTCAATCGTCATCACGTTGAGCCGGAAGAGCAAGTCGACGCGGAAAGTGCCCGCTTCGACCATTTGCTCCAGGCCGCGGTGCGTGGCCGCCACAATCCGCGCCCGCAGCGGAATCAGCTTGCAACTTCCCAACCGGCAGAACTCTCTCTGCTGCAGCACGCGGAGCAACTTCACCTGCGTCTGGAGGCTAAGCTCGCCGATTTCATCCAACAGCAGCGTGCCGTCACCGGCTTGTTCCAGATAGCCCTCGCGGGATCCCGTGGTCCCGGTGAACGCGCCCTTCTCATGACCGAACAGTTCCGCCTCGACCAGCGTCTCGGGAATCGCCCCACAGGGCACGGCCACGAACGGATGCGAGCGCTCTCTTGCTCAGATTATGGATCGCCCGGGCGACCAGTTCCTTGCCGGTGCCGCTCTCGCCCCGGATCAACACTGGGGCATTCAGGTTTGCAACCCGGCGAATCAGGCTGTATACGGCCTGGGCGGGGACGCTCGATCCAACAAGCATCGCAGGACGAGGCTTCCTGCAGCTTGCGCTTGGTGTTTTCCAGTTCGCGCTTCAAGGCGGCGCGCTCCGCGGCCCTGCCGACCACGACCCGCAGTTCCGTCAGACTGGGCGGCTTTCGGAAGTAGTCGTAGGCGCCCCGTTGGATCAGTTCCAGGGTAGCGGAACGCCGGGCGTCATCGGTCATGACCACCACGGCGACGCCGGAGTTTACGGCCGCGTCAAACACCTCCAGACCATCCTCGGCCGATCCGTAATTGGAATCGAAATCCAGAATGAGGACTTCCGCGCTTGCCGTCAGCCAACAACTGCTTAACCTTGGCTTTGTCGGACTCCACATTCAACTGATAGTTCGGCCCCAGGGCCGGACTGAGGATCGGCAGAAGCTTTCGATCTTCGGTGTAACACAGAACGCGGCTCATCACTCCCACTGGCCTTCCCAGATTGGATGCCCCCAGAACCTGCTCGATTCCCTCACACTTCTTCCAGCCGTCGCTTTCCGCCTGGATCGGAATGGTGCGCGATCTCGCATCGAACCTTACTGTTCCGTGGGGTACAACCTTCCTTCTCCTTCAATCCCCAACTGAAACTGACTGTAATCCACTTTAGGGGAACAGGCGGGTGAATGTCAACAATATATTGGCCTGTTACGTGACCAGTACTAATGGTCTGGGATAGCGGTGAAAGCCCGTAGCCGGGCTTTCAGGTCGTGACGAGTTCCGACTGACAGCTTGTTAAGGCCTTTGAGCCGGTTTCACCGCCGCGGGTGCGGAGGTGGAACCGGCGCCGGCGCCGGGCATAGCAGGGCTCTGCAGTTGTGTCTGGGGCTGCCAGCCGCTGCTGGCCGACCCGCTCCCCGACGTTCCTCCGGCCAGCGATCTCGCCTCCTCCTGCCGGACACTCTCCACCAGCCGCTCGACCGGCATGGCTGCCCGCGGCTTCTGGGCGCCGGTCTCGGCCGATCCGATCACCGGGTTAGTGATGGGAGTGTCGATTGCCCAGCCCCGTGACGGGCTTCGGGAATTCCGGCATGCGGCAACGGCTGGCCGGCCTGGATTGGCCGCACCAGTTCGGGCGTGACGATCACCAGCAACTCCGAGTTCTCCCTGTTCAGGGAGCGCGAACGGAAGAGCTTTCCGAGCAGCGGGACATCCGCCAGAAGCGGAACTTTTTGTATCGTCTCCGTCAGGCGCCGGTCCAGAAGCCCGCCGATCGCGAAGCTCTGGCCCGGAGCCAGTTCGACACCTGTGCTGACCCTGCGAACCGTCAGGGCCGGAATCGTGAATCCCTGAAAAACCAAGCCGTTGGCGAAGTCGAGAGCGCTCACTTCGGGCGCCACCTCCAGCCGGATGGTGCCGCGCGGCGTGATCGTCGGAATGAAGTTAATTCGCACCCCGAACTCCCTGAACTGAATCGTCACCGTGCCCAGACCCGCCCCGCCGCCTTGAAGGATGGGATAGGGATACTCGCCGCCGGCCAGGAAGCTCGCCTGCTTGCCGTCGATCGCCAGCACGTTGGGCTCGGCCAGGATTTCGAGCAGCGCCTTGCGCTGCAGGGCTCTGATGGTCGCTCCCAGGTTGAGGTCGGGCCGGAACAGAAACATGTTCAAGGCATCGCTCAAGGTAACCGTGGTCTTGCCGCCGGTGCTCGATGTCCAGACTCGGCGGGACTGAACTGGCCGGTGGTCACCCTCCCGATAGTGTTCCCCGCCCCCGTGCTGAACAGATTCAGTCCCAGTTCGCTGCTGGCCGTCCGGTCCACGCTGGCGAACCGGACCTTGAGCAGAATCTGGTCCTGTGCGGCCGGAACGTCCACGTACAGCAGATTGACCGGCTTGCCCAGCGTGCTGGCTATGGCCATCGCCCGGTCGGAGCTGGTCAGATCCCTGACGGTGCCGCGCAGGAAGACGGTGTCGTTCTCCATGCTGGGGACAATCTTCTGCCCGGGGAGTTCCTGCCTAAGTTCCCGCCGCAGGCCCTCCAGCTTGATATTGGTGACGGTGGGATTGGGGCGTACCGTGACATTGAAGAACAGCTTGCCGCCATCCTCCTGCCAAATGATCAGGCTGGTGGATCCCGGCGCTTTCCCACTCAGAAGAACCTCATGCGGTCCCACAGCGGTTCCTTCGGCCACCTCGCCGAATCCCACGGCGACCCGCACGATGGTCGGAACGCTGGAAACGACAACGGACTTGCCGACCGTCACGAACAACTCGTGCTCGGTCTCTTCGGGACCAGCCGTAGCCGGCGTCTGGTCGGCTGGAGGCTGGTCCTGACCCGTCGCCACCAACGGCGCGTTCAGGAGCATCAGGAAGGCAGAAATGCAGCACAGCACGAATCCGCGGGCTGGTAGATGAGATCTCACTGTCTGGCCTCCTCTGGTTGTTCGGACTTCTTCTCCGCTTCCTTGTTGAACTTGGCCTGGTCTTTCCGGGCTCCATTAATCACTTCAATGAGATACGGCGCGGGCGGCGGCACCGCCGGTCGTCAAAGGCGGCGCCGGCTTGGGCGGCCTCACGGCGGCGGCCGCCGCGGCTCTGCGCGGCTGGTCGCCGCGCTGCGCCTGCGGCGCTGCCTTCACTCCGCTGAACAGGCGGGCCATGGTGCTTCCCTCGGTCTTGGACGGCCTCGTTATCCAAGGGATTCCGCAGAACCAGTTGGATCTTCGATTCATTGCTGGCCAGGCTCAGGATCTCGGCTTGTTCAGGAGTGACCAACAGGCTGACCACCTGGACCTCGACCGGCTTGCCCGATGCATCCTTCTGGATGTTCTGCCCCGCCGACAGCACCTCCACGTTCTGGAGGACCGTCTTCACCTTGGCGCCATCGGCTGCCGTGCCGCCGGGGGGACTTCCCAGGATGAGGACGTCCACTCGCATGCCGGGGACCACGAAACCCGCCATACCGACCACTTGATCCACCCTCACCGCGCAGAGCGCGCATGCCAGGAGGGATGGTCGCGGCCAAGCCTCCCCCGGCTCCGGGCATAGCCAGCCGGGCGCGCTGATGGGCTCGCCCTCGTACAAAGTGGAGACCACTCCCCGCTCAATGACGTCTTCCTCGCGCGTGGCCACACCCTTCGGCGGAGCGCCCACCCAATCCGCCAGGCCCACGTCGGCCTTCTTGACCACAGTTCCCACCTCGAGGTTGCGCTTGGCCACGAGCACCTTGCTGGTCGCCTTCGTGGTGGAACCCTGGGCCATTGTGCCCCTGACGAGACGCCAAGCGAGGTAGCTGGACCCCAGCGCCACTGCGAACGCAACCAGAAGAATCGTCATCACCCTGCGTGTCATCCGGCCTCCTGTTGGGGCCTGCGGCCCGCCGCGCGTGGCGGCTGGCGGGCGAGGCAACACCCCCAAGCCCTATCGCAAGTCGGGGTCCATTCTCCCTTGTGTCTGGAATTCAATCGTTAACAGGCACTAAGAGGGGCACAGAGGTGGTTTCAGGTTCTCTTGTGTGTACTTGAGTTTACATGAAGATGCGGCGCTTGCGCGAGCGAGTTTACAGTAGCGCCCATATTGGGGGCCTGCTGGGGATGGCTTCGAACTTGCTACGCTACAAGGGGGATGCAGACCTTTCTCGCTACAGACTCTCCGTGCGCCTGACGAAGCCAGGGAGCGCCCGATGTTTGCCGCCATGGTTGGGCCCAGGCACAACTGGGCTCCCGCGGCGGCGGCCTCGGTTGTCCTTCACGTCCTGATGCTGGTCTGCGTGGTTCTGGTGCAGCAGTACCTTCCCGTTGTTCAGCCCCGATACTCTCGACGGCCGGTACGCGCTGCGCATGTACCCCTTGAACCCCTCTCGACGGCTCTATTACTTACGTCGAGCGGCAGGAACCACGGCCCGCTCCGCGCCGGGAGGTTCTGCCGGAGCGCCCCGGCCCGCCACCCCGCGTCGAGACGGGCGTCCGGTTGTCGCCGCAAATCAGATTCCCGTTCTGCCTGTGCCTCCGCGAGCTAACTCGCTTTTGATTCAACCGTCTACAGAGATCGCTAAGCTTGCTGACCGCGCTGCCCGCCATCAGCGCCTGGGCGCCGCGCCAGAGGCCGGCTCCGAAGGCTTTCGTCCAACCTGGACGCCCGCCCGGCTCGCCCGCGCGCCCGGTCCTGGATGCGCCGCCCTCAGTGGACCGGCCCAACCTGGCCGCGCGCCTCTCGGACATCAATTTCGCCGCGGCCCCTGCCGTGGCCGCCCCGGCCTTGCCTCGGCCCCCGGCTTCCACCGCGCCGGTGGGCATGATCGCCCCTCCCCAACCGCAGGGGGAGGCGCTCAACGCCGGGCTGGGCGGGCAGGATCGGCGACCCCGCCAACCTGATCACCGCGGGGCCGGCGCTTCTGCCCCCGAACACTTACGTCAGCGTGCCCGCGGGCGTGGCGGGCGCCGTTGCGGGCGAGGGCCCTGCGACCGCTCGCCCAGGTGGCGGCGCAGACGGGCGGGCCAGGGAAGCCGGCCAGGCGGCTCGGGATCAGGTTCATCCAGCGGCGCGGCCGGCCCCGAGACGCTGGTGATCGACGTGACCGCCGCGCGCGAGTCCAAGCCGCCGGCCGGAGCGACGCGGGTCACGCGGCCCAAGGAAGGCCGATACTCATTCCTGGTGATGGGATCCAAGCCCGAGGAGTCTTTCCCTGAAGCCGCCGGCCTGCTGAGTGGGAAACTCGTCTACACCGTCTATCTGGGCATTGGAGCACGCCCCGATTGGATCCTCCAGTATTGCCTCCCCAAGTCCGCCTCGCCTGGCCGCCGCCGGCCCCCTGGACGCGCCGTATCCCTACCTGATGTTCCGGCCGAAGCTATCCTTTCGGTTGGGAAGAAGAGTACCTGTTCGTCAAAGGGATGCTCAGCCAGGAAGGAAAACTGGAGCAGCTCAAGCTGATCAGCGAAGTCGCGCCGGCCGACAGAGACGCTCTGTTAGCTTCGCTGAACCGGTGGGAGTTCAGGCCCGCCACCCGCGGCGGCAAGCCGGCGGCCGTGGAAGTGTTGCTGATCGTCCCGAAACCGCAGCCGTGAGAGGCTGGCCACAGGCTCACTTCACCAGGGCAATCTGGCGAACGTGCAAATGCGATTCGGGATCCAGTTGCATCGTGATGCCGGCATTGCCCCCCAAATCCAGCATGCTGACGATGATCTGCCCTATGATGAGAGTCGAGCTTCCAGGGGTTCCCTTGCAAGTGCAGCGTCTGGTAGGGATTCACCGGGCTCGTGTCGTCGGACAGTGTGTTGGTGAGATAGATTGTCCCGGTGAGTTTGAGTTCGCCTCCCCCGCCCAGGCGATGCTCCGTTGTGGCCGCGCCTCTGTCTTGAAAGAAGAGGATGCTGTAGTATGGGGGGCCCCGATGCACCGAGCAAGTTCACGTCCCCATTTGCGCCTACGTTGAAGGGCCCGCCCCCGCTGTTGTAGACCAGCATCCCATTTCCCGTCGCGCCACTCGGCAGGACAGGACGCGAATCCGACCGCGCACATGACCATGTGGCCGTTCGCGCTGGACTGGAAACCGTTGCCCCCTTGCATGTAATAGACGCCTGGCGCAAATACGGCGGTCTCGTTCTTAACGTCGATTCCACTCGTGTACACGCCGGGCTGATAGAGATTGCAGGCCTTCTTGGGTGATGTCGGACACCCCCGACGCCGTCGGCAAGTGGCGTCTTCGCGGGGTTGTTGCTAGCCCTGCCGTAGTCGGCGGGTCCACGAACCACAACGGGTCCTTGATCTCTAGAGTCGGTTGAAGGTATGTGCCGGTAGACCGAGCAGCAGGGGGCCGGGATAAGACGGCCGGTCCACCGACGTCTCCAAAGTCCGCGCCGGTACCCGTCGTGCATGGGTTATTGATGTCGTCCTTGGGGCCAGCCTTGGAGAGGTCGACCGTCGAGGTTTCCCTTAATGACTATCGAAGTCGTGCTGGACGAATTCACCTGAATGCTGCGGCCGGGTCCTCCGCAAATCGTGATGATTGGGATTGCCGTTGATGGCAAACGAGCCGGAGAAGGTGGGGTGGGTCACTATGATTGGCACGGGCGCGACCACGTCCACAGTCGCGGCAGTACCCTTGGCGCTCACCATGGTGAAATTGGACCCCAGCAACCGCATCAAGGTCGTATCCACCCTGCGGGTAACGGTGGCGCGCACCAGGTTCACGGGGTCCACGGTCGACAAGGTGACGCCCGGGTACTCACTTCCAGGGGGAAACTCGATCAGCACGGTGTCCATCGAGGTGATTCCAAAACCGTTCCGGCGGGCGTACTCGCAGGGCGTTCTGGGGTCTGCCCCGGCTGACGCAGGTCCAGTTGGAACCGACCGCGGCGGTGAAACGCGCCGGCCCGGAGGTATTGGTGCCATTGAAGACGCTGATCATGCCGGCCTGCGCGGCGGCATCCGCGGCCGTCTGGGCCATCTGCCGCTGATGGTAAAGGTTAGCCCCGTCAATCGCCAGTCCCAGGGCCGCGAGGAGGAAGATGCTCATCGCGACCAGCACCAACAGGACCACCTGTCCTCGTTCGCGTTGCTTGTGTCTCATAGACTCCCCCTAGAATGCGATCACGCCCTCCGAAGTCGAGCCAAGATTGAAACTGAGCGGGAAGTATCCCATCAGGGGATCATAGGGATACACCACCCGGACACGGACGAGGCAGCCCGTCCCATTGAGAGCGGCACAGGCCGGCGCACCCACAGGCGGGCCGGGATACGTGACCGAGATTGTCAGTCTGTTCACGTCCAGGGGCGACGTCTTGGCGAAGTTCTCGCACCGCGGCTATCACCTCCGGTGGGTCAGCGCCCGGGCCGCTCGGCCCATCGGGGGCGGCCAGCCGCCGTTCTGCTGGAGCCGTGGACAATCGCATAACGCACTCCGGCGCGCGAGCAATTCGCAACGCTGTTGTACACCAGAAACAGCCTTCCCAAATCGACAAAGACCAGCAGCAGGAGACACAGCAGCAGCGCCACCAGGGCAAACTCGATGAGGGAGGCTCCATGCCCGCGGACCTTTCGGCTCCTCAGCGTCTTGTTCATTGCACCATCCTCATCACGGCCCGGCGATGAATGCTGGTCGGCGGCAGGGTCAGGTGAATCCCGAGACCGGGAAAGTCCCAGAAGGGAATCATCGGTGCATAGTTGTACGTCACATCCACCGCGCCGAGGATATATCCTGCGGGCTCCGGGTCACCCCAGCCAAAGCACGTGGCTGGCGAGTGTGCCGTGCAGACTTGCACGCTCAGCAGGCTCGCGATGTCCGGCAATGAGGACGCGTCCCGCCTGACCACCGCCTCGATCTGGGCTGCGTTCGGGGGTTTCGGCGAGTTCGCCCAAGCGCCGCCCATGACCATGTACTGCGCGCCGGCGCGGGCTGCGTTCGCCACCGTGATGCAGGCGTAGATGTACGTGCTGAAGTTCACCAGATTCAGGATCAGGAGGAACAGCAGGGGCAGAATCAGCGCGAACTCGATCAGGGCTTGTCCGCCGGTTCTCGTCGCGCCTCTGGCCATCCTAGCGCCCTCCCGCCTTCATGGCCGCCAGAAACTTCCGCACTCCCAGGCGTTCACCAGGGTTAGTGTAGACGAACTGCATACCGATGCCATCCGCGCCGGAACGAACCACCCTGGCTGAAACGGTCACCGACGCTCGCCAATCCGAGCGCTTCTCCAAATCCGCAATCTTCTGCTGCAGCGCCAGTCCGACGATCGTCCCGGGGTACCAGGTTCTCGTGGTCCTGATGTAGGCGCCCGACTCACTCAAATTCAGGACGTCATGGGGCTCGGGGATTCCGCCCTCCCAATAGTAGGCTGCTACCCCAGACAAGGGTGAGCGCCTGGCGCGCCGGCGTTCCCCAACCGACCAAAACAACCGCCGGAGGCGCGACCCCCAATGCCCGTTGGACTCGGACGTTGGGATCTGCAGGCTCTGGTTCGGGCTGGGTTGGGTTGACCTGCCCGCCCCCAGGGCTCCCCGCTGTCTGCAGACCCAACTTGGCGGCCAGTTCCTCCGGGGGACAGATGAGGAACTGGTCGCCGATTTGCGTGCTTGAACAAAAAACGCTTCGCGTGGGCAACTCCAGTACACTGCGGCTCTGCCTCCGCAGCGGTCCTGTACGGAAGGGCCCCAGGTGTTCCAGTACATGGACCACCCGAGAGTCGGCGTCCAGATACACGACATCGATCGGGAAGGTCAAACCGATGGTGTGGACTCCCTGGGACGGGACGACCCAGAGCCCTTCGTCGCTCCGCAGGCGCAGCCGGCCGATCAGCCCCCGCAGCCGCGCCCACTGGGAGTCCGCGACGCTGACGCCCAGGCTCAGGAACGACTGACGCGTCAGATTGAAAACGCAATATCTCTCTCTTGACACCGTACTCCTCCGCGCCCGCACGCTCTCACGGCCTCCGTCCGAACTGCCAGTTCACTCTCCTCGCGGCCGGGGCCGTGCGCTCCCCCGGGCCGCGTGCCGGCGCCGTTACTTAACGCTCTTGCGCCGCCGCTGAATCAGAATGACCAGCACGACCACAAACATGATTCCCGCTACCACCCGGATCAATGTGACGTTGTCCATATTTCTCTCCTCTCAGATGTCAACTTCAGCCTGCAAGAAACTTATCAAAGCCCTCAATCATCTTGATGATGGCCGGGCCAAGAGCCACCACGAACAAAGACGGGAAGATGAAGAACACCAGCGGAAACACCAGCTTGACAGCGGTCTTGGCGGCCTCCTCCTCGACCTGCTGCCGGCGCCGCGTCCGGAGCGTCTCCGAGTGCACACGCAACGCTCTGGCGACGCTGGTGCCGTACTGATCCGCCTGTACCAGCGTGGCCACCACGGCTCTGACGGCGTCCACATCCGTGCGCTCCGCCAGGTTCTTCCAGGCCTCGGCCCGCGGCCGCCCGGCCCGCTGCTCCAGGTGGATCACGCTGAGCTCGTCGCTGATCTCCGGGCGGCTGATCTTCAGCTCCTCCGCCACCCGCTGGATGGTTTGGTCCAAACCCATTCCCGCTTCGACGCAGATCACCATCACGTCCAGCGCATCCGGAAGACCCAGCCGGATCTCGATCTGCCGGTTGCTGATACGGTTCCCCAGGACGAAGTCGGGCAGCAGGAATCCCAGCGCGATGGCCAGGCTGTAAACAAAAAATGCTCCGTATTCGTAGAGGCCGGTCAGCGTCACAATCGCCACCAGTAGCAGCGGGGTCACCACCTTGAAGCCATAAAAGAGCCCGACCGCCCCGGCCTCTCTGTAGCCGGCCCGGATGAGCCGCTTTTGGATGACGGAGACTTCCGCCACGCTCCGGGGAAGCATCTTCTCGAAGGGGGTGACAAGTCTTGAAACGGAGGTCTTGGATCGGATCCGGCGCAGGCGGCCAAGCCCCGCGTCCCCCGCCGAGGAGGATGGAATGACGCTGGCCAGGCGCTTGAGCGCGGCGTCCCGGTAGAACAGCAATAGCCCGCCCGTCGCCAACAGCAGGAAAACCGCCGCGAACACCACCAATGGAAGCGTCATAGGCAGCCTTAGACCCGTATTCTCACAATCTTCCTAATGATCAGGGCGCCGATCAGCGTCATCGCAATCGCGCCATAAAGCATTTTCAGGCCCATGGGATGCGTCCAGAGCAGGCTGATGTGCTCCGGGTTTGACAGGTACAACAAGACCGCCAGCACGAGGGGCAGGCAGGAGAGAATCCAGCCCGTGAGCCGGCCCTGGGCCGTGCGCGTCCGGATCTCCCGCTTCAGCCTGAACCGCTCCCGTATGATGGTGGCAACCTTGTCGAGCACTTCAGCCAGATTCCCGCCGCTCTCCTTCTGGACCAGGATCGCCGTGACCATGATCTTGACGTCTTGAATAGGCATGCGCGCGGACAGGTTGAGCATCGCCGTCCTCAGCTCCAGACCGAAATTCTGCTCCTCGAAGCACTGCCGGAACTCCTTGGCGATGGGCCCGCTCATCTCCTTCCCCACCGTCCCGATGGCGGAGGTGAGACCGTGGCCGGCTCTCAGCGCGCTCACGATCAGATCCAGCGCCTCCGGCAGCGCCTGCTCGAACGCCGCGAAACGCTGGGCGCGCTTTTGCGAGAACGTACAGCCAGGGGATAGCGCCCGCGACAGCCCCGATCAATATGGCCGGAACCAAGGCTCGCGTGCGCAGGTACAGAAGCGCCGCAGCCAGCGCCCAGCACCCCAGGATGGCCAGCAGCACCCCCCACCGTCCAACTGAGGTCCGCCCTGTAGCAGCAGCATCCGCAGCCTTCCGAAGAGATCCAGGCTGCGCAGCCAGCGGTCGAACCAGGGGATGGAGCTCAGCAGTTCCTCGCGCTTCAGCATGGCTACCTCGTCGACGGCAGCCAGCTTCGACGCCGGCGAGACCGAATCCAGCCGCGCCAGAGTCTGCTTGAGCGTCTGCGAGGCGCCGGTTCCCGTGGCCGCCAGCAGCAAGCCCGTCACGGCGAAAACCGCCGACGAAGACCAATCCAACCACCAGCAGCACCGGCGCCATCGCTTAGCCGACCTCCATCGACCGCTCGAAGGTTTCCTGCGGCAGGATGATGCCGCACACCCGGAGTCTCTCCATGAAGCGGGGACGGATGCGGCTGGGCTGGAACGTGCCGACCATCCGGCCATCGGCCCCGATGCCTTTCCGCACGAAGGTGAAGATGTCCTGCATGCTGACGACATCCTCATCCATGCCCGTGATCTCGGCAATACTGGTCACCCGGCGGGAGCCATCGCTCAGCCGCGCGAGCTGGACGATGATGCCGATCGCCGAGGCGATTTGCTGCCGCACGGCTCGATCCGGAAGGTTCAGGTTGGCCATGGCCACCATCGACTCAAGGCGCGAGAGGGCGTCCCGGCAGGTGTTGGCGTGGATGGTGGTCATCGAGCCCTTCGTGGCCGGTGTTCATGGCCTGCAACATGTCGAAGGCCTCGTCGCCGCGCACCTCGCCGATGATGATCCGGTCGGGACGCATACGCAGGCTGTTGATCAGAAGCTGCCTCTGGTAGACCGCGCCTTTGCCTTCCACGTTGGGCGGCCTGGTTTCCAGCCTCACCACGTTCTCCTGCTGCATTTGCAGCTCGGCCGAGTCTTCGATCGTCACCAGACGCTCGGATTCCGGAATATAGGAGGAGAGCATGTTCAGGAAGGTCGTCTTGCCGGCGCCCGTCCCTCCCGAGATCATGATGCTGATGCGGGCCCGGACCGCCGCGCTCAGCACCTCCAGCATCTCGGGAGACAGGCTCTTCATCTCCAGCATTTTCTGGGCGCTCAGCGGCGTGGTGCCGAACCGGCGGATGGACAGAGACGGCCCGTCCAGAGCCAGTGGAGGAATGATGGCGTTCACGCGCGATCCGTCCGGAAGCCGGGCGTCCACCATCGGCGACGATTCGTCGATCCGCCGCCCCACCTGCGCCACGATTCGGTCGATGATCTGAAGCAGATGGCTGTCGTCCCGAAAACGGATGTCGACCTTCTGGAGAACTCCGGCGCGTTCGATATAGGCGAGGTCTTTCCGGTTGATCAGGATGTCCGAGATGGTGTAGTCCTTGAGCAAGGGCTCCAGTGGCCCCAGCCCGAACACCTCATTGAGCAGGTCCGCCTGCAACCGCTCCTTTTCCGCGGTGTTGAGCAGGATGTTCCCGGCAGAGAGCACTTCCTGGATCAGAGTCCCTACCGCCTGCTTCGCCCTGACGCCATCGACGGTGGACAGTCTCTCGAGGTCCATCTTCGAAAGCAGAGTGCGGTGCACTTCGGATTTCAACTGCTCAAAGCCTGCGTCATCCATGTGCGTTCACCTTGGCCGGCGATCTGCCACTCCTGCGACGAAATGCCCCACCGGTCTTGTCCTGCAAGCCGCTCCTCCATAATCTTCAGCCGAAACAACCGCAGTCCTCTCTTGGTCGGTCCGGCGGGGCCTTGCCGCAAGCATCCCGCGCCATCTGCGCGAAGCGCCCTGGCGACCGGGGAATCTCCCATAACCAACGGCACGGCCGTATTGTGCGAGCGGCGAACGGAGGCGTAGTCGTTCGGAATCTTCCAGGCCACCGGCACACCCACCGCCTTGACCACATGCTCCTCGTCGATCTCGTGCCGGCGGGCGTCGAACCGGTTCACCACCAGCCGCACCTTGTCCGCGCCGAAGCGCTGCATGTGGCTCACGTAGCGCTGCGCGTTTCGCAGGCCCGGAACGTCGGCCTGGGTGACGACGTAAATCGTCTCGGCCAGCTCCATGAGCAGTCCCGTGCTCTTGCCCAGGTTCGGTCCGGCATCCACCACCACGTAGGCATACTGCTCCTTCATCAGGTAGAGCAGCTTGGTGAGGTCGCCGTTCTCGAAGGCGGCCGGACCCTCGTACTCCTCGGGCCCGGCCATGATGACCAGGCCGGAATCGTGCTTGGCCAGCATGCCGGCCAGCAGTTCACGGTCGAGCCGCTTGGAGTTCTTCACTATATCCAGCAGGGTGAAACGCGGCTTGATCCCCAGCAGCAGCGAGCTCTCGCCCAGTTCCATGTCGAGATCCAGCAGCGCGGTTTCCGCCTCCGACTCGTGGCGCAGCGCGAGCGCAAAATTGGCCGCGATGGTGGTCACGCCGGTCCCGCCCTTGGCTCCCGCAAAGACCAGCAGCTTGCCGGTCTTCTTCAAGCCGTTGCCTTCCGCCAGGCGCGCGGCGGCCCGCGAAAGGGCCTCCGAGACGGTGCGCGAGGTGAGCGGCACCTTGAGGAACTCGCGCGCGCCGGCCCACATGCATCGCATCAATAGATCCGAGTCTTCGCTGGCCGAGTAGACCATGACGGTCGATCCCGGCCCCTTGCTGCGAAATGTGCTGCACCACGGCCAGGCAAAGATCCGGATCCGCTGTCCAGGTCCAGCAATGCCACGTCCCAATCGTCCACGCCCGCTTTCAATTGGCGCACGGCGGAGTAGTCTTTAAGCTCCGCGACAATCGTCGCCTGCTGTTGCGTGAGCTCCGCCAGCACGGCCTTCCGCCGTTCTTCATTCGGACCCACGAGAATGGTCTTCAGGTTCTTCACTCCACCCAACCCATCCTTCCCGCCGGCTTCGATGAGGCCCCCGGCGGCTCCTTCGTCAAGCTCACAAAAAAGAAAACAACGTGCCGATCGCGATGGCCGGCGCGTAGGGCAGCTTGAAGGCCCCGGGTCATCCAGCGTCAGACGCTTCGGCAGCTTATGGCCGATACCGCGCCACAGCAGAGCCGCCACCGCAATGAGCCCGCCGGCCATGGCTGTTACGACCAGGGCGAAACCCATCTGAGCCGGCCCGATCCAGGCTCCCACCGCCGCGCACAGCTTCAAATCGCCCCATCCCATCCCTCGCAGCAAGCAGAAAGCGGCCAGGATCAGGACCGCCAGACCAGCCCCGGCGGCGCTTCGAACCAAGCCGGCAAAACCGTTGAACACGCCCCCTGCGGCCAGACCAGCGGCCAGGAACGGCAACGTGAGCCAGTTTGGAATTCGCCGCCTCCATAGGTCGGTGATAGTGGCCGTCAAAACGACCACCATCACCGGCCACAACGCAAATGCTTCCATGAGCTTACACTCCCGGTCCATTAAACTATCGGGGGCGCTGCAACTTCGCCTGGCCCTCAGCAGGCCCCCTTCATAGGCCGGCGAGGATAGCCCTACACCCGGCCGCACTGCCAAGCTTGCTACCGATGATGCTGAACGAGGAGTTGATCTTCTCGGCCACGGTACCCATGCTGGCGACGGCGGCGAAAGCGATCAGGGCCGCGACAAGCGCGTACTCGATCAGATCCTGGCCCTGCTCCCTCGCGCAGGCTTGTAGCCCAACCGCAGAACTTAGTCCAAGTGTTCTTCATCGTCGATCTTCCCACGTCGGCTATTCGGAGCCCTACACCCCGGCCGCGCTGCCAAGCTTGCTGCCGATGATGCTGAACGAGGAGTTGATCTTTGTGGCCAGGTTACCCATGCCGGCCACAGCCGCGAAAGCGATCAGGGCCGCCACGAGCGCGTACTCGATCAGGTCCTGGCCGTTCTCCTCGCGCCAAATCTGCGCCCACACATAAGACTTCAAAAGCAAGTTCTTCATACTCAATTCTCCTTTGGTGATATCGGCCCCCCTCGGGGGACGCCATCGTTAAGGCAATTCGAGAGCCAACCGCCAAATCCACGTATCCATTGAGCGCACAGGCGCCTTCACTACTTTCTTCCGGGTTCGTTGTGATCCGCCGTAAACGCCCCCGGCCGCCACTGTAACTCAGAGTACACAGGGGAGACGTAGAGCGGAGCCATGCTCCGCTTCCTGGTGGGCCAGACTATCGCCTTGCCCGGTCGGCCTGGTTCTGCGGACCGCGGCGATGCTCAAACGCGCCGTGGTTGCCCGTACCTGTGGACGGCGTGCGGCCTTAGGCCGCAAGGACCTTTGGCTTCACGATTGCAAGCGTAACGACGCGCCGAGCCAGTGGCCGTCCAGGCAGAGGAGGCAAGCCTCGCGACTGCCGAAATTCAGAGCTGGCCGCTTGCTCACATGAACATACACCTGGGTGCCCTTCTTTCTCAGTTGGCCAGCTCTCGAGCGCGCACCGTCCCCGCGTGGGTCCACGCCGCTATCGTCACGGCACTGCTGGCCGCGGCCGTGGCCGCGATCAGTACCGGGCCATCCTACCAGGAGTGCCTCTGGCGTGGGCAGAACGATTTTCTGCAGCTCTATTCAGGCGCGGCGCTGGTGGGCACAGGCGACCTGTACTCCATCCAGAGAGTCAAGGCTTACAGATCGACAGGGCCGGCTTCTGGGGGCGTGGCGTCTATCTACTCACGTCCGCCCTTCTATGCAGCCCTCCTCCGGCCGCTGGCCTCGCTCCCATACCTCGGCGCCTATTGGGTGTTTCAATCGATCATCCTGATTTGTTGCGGCTTCTTCGCCTATTTCTTTCCTGTTAAAGCGAGCCCCGGGTATCTGGCATGGTTCCCGTTGTTCTTCCCGGTGCTGGTCGCCTCCATGAACGGCCAGGACATCATGATCGCCGTCCTCTTCTGTGCCCTGTCCCTTGTCTTGGCCGGCAGGGGACGCGACCTGGCGGCGGGAGTCTGCCTGTCTTTCTGTCTGATCAAGTTCCACCTGTTTCTCTTTCTACCGGTGGCAATCCTGGCACATCGGCGTTGGCGAATTCTCCTGGGGGGATTGGCGGGCAGCGCTGCCTGGCTGGGCCTCAGCTTTGTGGCTGGGGGGCGCGGCTGGGTAGTCGAGTACCTGAATCTGCTGCGCAATCCTGAACTGCACCCGCGGCCAGAGATTATGCCGGGCGTCTTCGGTGTCTTGCTGTCATTCGGCGCGTCGGTAACCGTTGCCGCCGTGGTTGTGGCAGGAGCCGGGATGCTGTTCGTGATGGTTTTGTTCAAGATCAAGGACTTCGAGGTGTCGGTGGGTTTGGCGCTCGTGGCCGGAATCTTTCTGGCCTTGCATGCCTACGTCCAGGACTGCGCCCTTCTCATTCTGGCGCTCCCGTTGATTCCGTGCCAACGCCTGCTGGGGAGGTATACGCGCGCGCTGCTGCTGACTCCCATTCCGTATCTGGCCACCCTCAGTGGCAAACCTTGGAACCTGGCGCTACCCTTCGCTCTGGCGCTGTTCTCGACTGCCGCCATCCATGACTCCCGGCTGAGCCGCGCTGGCCCGCAGAGCGCAGAGGGGGCAACATGAAAAGTTCGGCACTAGCCGGGCGCGCGGGCGAATGGCCACGCCGCTGGCCGAACTGTCCCCAACCGCCAGAGCGGCTCTGCTTTACTTTGGGGCGGGTCTGAGCGCGCTGATCCTGGCTGGCATCTTGCCGGTGCCGTGGTCGCGCTTCATGCGTGGTCAAACGGATTTCCTGGGATTCTATACGGGAGCCGCTCTCATTGGAACCGACGGATTGTATTCCCAGCCCGCCAACCGGGAAGCTCCATCTCCGTCTTGCTGGCTTCACCATGAAAGGCACGTACTACGTCCGGCTGCCTTTCTATGCCGCGTTGTTGCGCCCGCTCGCCTTTCTCCCCTATCTGCCCGCATACTGGGTTTTTCAGGCCGCTGAGCCTCGTCCTGGCTGGCGTTGCCGCCCGGCTATACCGCGGTCCCTGGCAATTGACGGCCGCCATCGCACTCTTCTTCCCCCTGACCGTGAATTTCATGGTCGGTCAGGATATTGCCCTGATCCTGCTTCTCTGCACCGCCGCGCTGATGTTGCACAGGTCAGCGCGGGACACCGCCGCCGGCTTTGTCTTGTCACTGTGCCTGATCAAGTTCCACCTGTTCGTGCTGGTTCCTCTGGTTCTGCTCCGGCACCGCAAGTGGCGGATGATCGCCGGGGCCGCCGGTGGCGTGTCCACCTGGCTTGCCGCTAAGCACCCTGATCTCAGGGCCGTCTTGGCCCAGGCAATATCTGAGCGTCCTCCTGAACCCGGTTATCAGCCCCGATGTCGAGAAAATGCCGAGTATCCGAGGCATTCTCGCCGGCTCGCCCCTGGCGGTTTACGCCGCCGTTGCCGCACTGGCCATCTTCCTGTTCGCGATTGTAAAGCTCCGGGACTTCGAGGACGCGTTTGGCCTCGCCTTAGCTGGCGGACTCCTGCTGAACGCACACAGTTACCTCTACGATTGCGTGATACTTTTGCCGGCACTGGTTTCTGCCATCAGACGGGGCAGTCCCGCCGGGCGTGCGGTCGCGTTGTTCCTCATGACCCCGATCCCTTACGTGGCTCTCCTTTTGGGCCACGGCGTCATCTTCCTGGTCTGCGTGATAGCTTTGGTCGGGCTGCGCACCATGCAAGCCCGCCAGCCCTTTGGAGATCCATGCGACGCCTGATCCAGTTTCTACGAGACGGCATGCGCCCCTCGCTCGGCGACGTCGTGCTGGCCGCCTTAGCCGGCCAGCTTTTCTACATGGGTCGGGGCTGGTCCGCGCTGCTGGCCGACGGGGACACCGGCTGGCACATCCGTACCGGAGACTGGATTCTCCGGAACCACTCTGTTCCGACGACCGACCTCTATTCATTCTCCAAGGCCGGCGCCCCTTGGTTCGCCTGGGAGTGGCTCTCGGATGTCTTGATGGCGCTGGTTCACCAGCACTGGGCTTTGGCGGGCGTATCGGTCATGGGCGGCTGCGTGATCATGTTGTCGGTGATGATTCTGTTCCGCCACATGCTCTGGCAAGGCGCGAACGTGGTGGTTGCGTTCGCCGTTCTCCTCCTGGTGGTAGACGCCTCCTCGGTCCATTACCTGGCGCGGCCGCACGTGTTCACCTTGCTGCTGATGGCTGTCTCGCTGTGGCTCGTGGAACGGGACCGCCGCCAGCCTGGATTGGCCATCTGGCTCCTGGTTCCACTCTCCGCCCTCTGGGTCAATCTTCATGGAGGCTTCCTCGCCTTGCCGGTGAGCCTGGCCGCCCTCGCCGCCGGCTTTGGCATCGAGGGTTGGATGGACCAGCACGCAGAGTCCCGCGAAGTGGGCCGCCCCGCGGCGTTATGCGGCGCTCGCGGCTGCAACCGCGGGAGCCTCGATCCTCAATCCCTATGGCATCAAACTGCACATCCACGTAGCCCGCTATCTGAACTCGGACTGGATCCGCAACCGCATTGTCGAGTTTCAGTCCCCGGACTTCCGCTCCGAGAGCCTGCTACGGTTTGAGGTGCTGCTGTTTGTCTCCCTGCTGTTGGGGGGATGGCTGCTGGCGCGCCGCCGTGTGGCCGACGTTCTGTTGCTCGCGCTGTGGGGGCACATGGCGCTGGCGTCGGTCCGCCACGTGCCGGTCTTCGCGCTGGTCTGCGCCCCTTTGGTGGCCGTCGAACTCAGCCGCCTGTGGGAGGGATGGGTGAGCCGGCACTCGCCGCGCTCCCCGTGGAGGATTGTGTGGACCATCGGTTCGGAGATGGCGCCCAGCTTCCGGCGTTTCAGCTTCTGGAGCGCTGGCTCTGGTCGCGGCAGCGCGGCTCTTGACGCCCGCCGCTTGGTGGCCCCTCGACTTCCCTGAGGAGCGTTTCCCGGTCATCACTGGTTCGGAACGGGTCCTCGCACTTGGTGGGAGCGCGGGTCTTGACTTCAGACCAGTGGGGGGATTACCTGATCTACCACGGCTGGCCCCGGCAAAGGGTGTTCATCGATGGACGCAGTGACTTCTACGGGCCCGCCATCGGCGACGAGTACCTGGCTTTGATGACTGGCCGCCGCGGCTGGGAGAAGCATTTCCAAAAATACGACTTCAACGCAGCGCTCATCCCAGCCGACTGGCCCCTGGTGCCCATTCTCGACAAGGAGCCCGCCTGGAGGCGCGTCGGCGAAGACAAGATGGGAGTGCTGTACGAACGATCAGGGAGGATCGGAGAAGTTGCCCCTCCTGGGTTCTGAGCGTTACGTGATGGAGCAAGTCCGCAGCCCAACCGGAGACCCGCCGATGCCTGCTCGGTCCGATAGCACCAACTCCGAGCCGGAGACAATCCCAATTAAGCGCGTGGAGTTCTGGCTGGTGGGAGCCATACTGGCTTTCGCTGTCTTTCCCGACATCGGTTCAAGCCTGTGGCGGGACGAGGCGCAGACGTGGTGCATTGTCAAAGACGGCCTGGCGGAGGCCTGGTCTCGGGCAATGTTGTGGAGCAAAACGCCTCCCCTTTATCACAGCGTTGTGTGGCTCTTCACGACAGTATTCGGTTTGAGCGGGACACTGCTGCGGGTGCCGTCGATTGCATTCTCGTTGGGCACGGCCCTGGCGCTCTACCGGCTGGCGCGCCGATGGTTGGATGGGGAGGGCGCCGCCTTGGGGGTGCTCCTCTTTTTCTGTATCCCGGCAGTGCAGTTTACGGTTATCGATGCCCGCCCATACGCACTGGGGCTCCTACTGCTGGTATTGGCTTGGCTGTCGCTAATGCGATGGATCGAGAAGGGCCGCTTTGGAGAAGGTCTTGTCTTCATTCTGTGCGCCGCGGGAGTGGCGTGGACGCACTACACGATCGCGATTGGTTTACTGCCACTGGTTTGGTACTGGAGGCGGTTGGGATTGAGGCGCGCCGTCGCGGCGGCCGCCGGAATGGCGGGCCTCACCTGGCCACTCATCATGCAGATCGTGGAGATGGGGGCCAGGCGGGGGGAGTTTACCTTGTCGTCATCCCCCGGCGCTATCAAGGCCCTCTTCCTCCTGGTGCCGGCATACCTGGCGCCCCTCTTGTTACTCAGTGCCATGATGACGGTGTTCAGTTCCAAGCCTAGAAACCAGGACTTCAGCCCATACGAGGCGAAACAGAGCCTGGTTCCTCTGGTGCTGCTGGCATCACTTTCGCCACTGCTGCTTCTTGGGCTTAGCCTTGCGGGAGTCGTCCACCTGTTCGAGTCGCGATACCTCCTGTGCAAGGAAGTAGGTCTCGCCCTGCTGGCGGCTTGGGCCATGCGTGGACTCACAGACGAAGAGTCCGGCGCGCGACCGCCTTCGCCGCCGTGATCCTGGCCGTACCCTGGAATCTGTGGTTTGCTCCGAGACACAGTGAGGAAAACTGGCGCGACTCATCGAATTGGGTCAGGGAAGAACTTCGAGCTCACCCGGAAACCCGGTTGGTTTTGGTGAGCGGGTTCGTGGAATCGCGTCCGGCCGGGCATTTGGATGACCCGCGTTACCGCGAGGTCTTGGCTGCTCCTCAGGTCGTCTATCCGATCCCTGCGGAGCCAATCCTCTTGCCGGAATTGCCTACCCAAGAGGCCAAAGAGCGATTGGAAAGACTGGTGGCGCCCGCGGCTCAAAGGGCCGGCCGTATCGTAGTAGTGGCCTGCCCAGTTGGGCCGCGCTACAAGGCCTTGTTCGAGCAGAGTCTCCGAGGGACAGGACTTCGGCTCACCAAGGAAAGGCTGTTTGGCACGGTGATGGGCCACGTGTTTGAACGCTGAAGCTAACATGCCCCGGAGATGACCCTCATGTCCTCTAACGCTTCCCCGCGCGGCTCCACGACGAACACGCCGGTCTACGCGGTCGTGATTCCCGTCTGTTTCGCGATCTTCTGGCTCTGGCTGGGCGCCAGGAGCATCGATATCGGCCGGCGGCACGATTTCCTGAACCTGTACACTGGCGCCTCACTGGCGCTGGAGGGCAGGTTCGCGGACCTCTATGATCCTGACACCCAGCTTCAGCGCGAGCGACAGACTCGTTCCAGACACCAAGGAACTCGTACCGTTCGTGCGCCCGCCATTCTACGCGTTGCTGATTTCGCCGCTGGCGCTGCTGCCATATGGCGTCGCATTCTGGGTCTGGCTGGCCTTCCAGGTCTCGCTGGCCGTGGTCTGCATAGGGTGGGCTTGCCGGAGATTCGGCCCGGATGCGGTCTTTTTTGCATCCATGTACGCTCCGATGGCAATGTCCATTCCCCACGGGCAGGACGCGCTTGTCCTGTTGGCGTGGTGGTCGCCAGTTATGCGCTGGCTGAAAAGGGCCGGCCGGTGGCGGGCGCGGTGTTGTCTCTGGGCTTGATCAAGTTTCACCTCTTCGTCCTCTGGCCGGTTCTTCTGGCTGTGCAGAAGAAGTGGCGCATGTTGGGGTACTTCATGGCCGGGAGCACGATCCTGGCTGGCGGCATCGCTCCTGCTGTCTGGGACTCAGGGCGTACTTCTGTATCGTGATCTGCTCACGCGCAAGGATCTTCCCGACCTCACGCCGACGCCGGAGAAGAACGCGAACCTGATAGGGATACTGCTCAATCTTGGTGTGGAACCAACGGCGGCGTACTGGGCGCTGGCCGTGCTGGTGGTATGCATTGCAGTCGTCGCTGCGAGGCGAGCCCCGGTTTGGAAGCTGTTCGCCATCGCCACCAGCGGATCCCTGCTCGTCGTGCCCCACACCTATGCCTACGATGCCACCCTGCTTCTTCTGCCGCTGTGGTGTGGCATGTTCCTGTCTTCCCGATGGCTGACGCGGGTGGTATCCGCAACCCTATGCCTCCCGGTCTTGTTCTTCCTCATGATCCTGGAGCCCCCCTACGCCGCAGCACTCGGAGTAGCGATCCTGGCGTTCTTCCTGGCCTGTTCCGTCGAGCCTCCCGGCCGCGACATGCCGCAGGCCATGGCCCGCATCTAGCTGAAAATAAACGACTATAACCTCTGGCAACAGAGCTTTGTAAACCAAAGACAATATTGTCCCGCCCTCCCGGCAGCCCTTAGACTCAATTTCTAGCTCTGCGGGATAACCGCCGAAACGATAAACAGGAGGGTAATGAAGATGAGAACCTGCGAAGGCAGGCTGATTGGCCTTTGCGTGGTGGCGCTGGGCCTGTTCGCGGCGGCTGTTTCCAGCCCTGTTTATGCTCAGGCGCCGGGGCATGTCCGCGGCCGCCTCCTGGTCAAGTTCCGCGAGGGCGTCACTCCTTCCAGGTCCAGCGCCATGATGGCAGCTTACCGGGTGCAGGAGGAAGGCGACCTTCCCGAGATCGGCGTCAAGATTCTCTCCTTGCCGCCGAACGCCAGCGAAATTGCCTTCGAGCGTGCATTTCGAAGCCGCGCGGAGGTGGAATTTGCCGAACTAGACCGCCTGCTGCCCCCCGATGCCATCACCCCGAACGACCCGCTGTACTCCACCCAATGGCACCTTTCGCGAATCGCGGCCCCCGACGCCTGGTCCCAGACGGTCGGCGGCAGCGGCATCATTATCGCCATCCTTGATACCGGTGTGGACGGGACCCACCCGGACCTTTCGTCAAAAATGGTTCCCGGCTGGAACTTCTACAACGATAACGCTGACACCAGCGACGTCTACGGGCACGGCACCAAAGTGGCGGGCGTCGCCGCCGCCCTTGGCAACAATGGAATCGGCGTCGCATCCGTGGCCTGGAACAGCCTGATTATGCCGGTTCGCATATCGGATGCGACCGGCTACGCCAGCTACTCGACCATCGCGCGCGGCCTGACGTGGGCGGCGGATTCACGGAGCGCGGGTGGCCAACATCAGCTACATGGTCACTACCAGTTCTACCGTCACCTTGGCCGCCAAGTATTTCTATGACCGCGGGGGCGTGGTCAGCTCCTCGGCGGGCAACTACAGCGCTTTCGATTCCAGCGCTGACAATCGATATATCCTTACGGTCGGCGGCACGGATGAGAACGACGCGCTGTACTCGTGGTCGAATACCGGCAACAACATCGACTTAACCGCTCCCGGATGCGTGGGCAACACGACGACCAATGGCGGCGGATATTCGTCCGCGTGCGGGACGTCCTTCTCGGCGCCGATCGTGGCTGGCGTGGCAGCGCTGGTGCTCTCGGGGAATTCGGGCCTGACTCCCGCCCAGCTCACCGATGTCTTAAGACAGTCTGCCGACGATCGCGGTCCGGCGGGGTGGGACCCCACTTACGGTTACGGCCGGGTCAATGCCGCCAGGGCCGTCGGATTCCACAGGGGGTGCGGCGGATACGACACCGCCCTCGGAATCGATATCCTCCCCGTCGAACTCGGACACCGTTACAGGGCAGGTGTCCGTGCAGGTGGCCGCCACCGACAACACTGGCGTGACGTGGGTGAGCCTCTACGTTGATGGCGCCCAGTTGGGTACCGGCTACAATGCTCCCTACAGTTTCGCCTGGGATAGCCGGAAGGCCTCCAACGGGGCGCATACACTCGAGGCTCGAGCCGGCGATGCCGCCGGGAACACTTCCAGCTCGTCTATCTCGGTCACAGTGAGCAACACGGCCGCCGACACAATCGCGCCCATGGTGGCGATCACTTCCCCAACCGACGGGGCCAGGGTGTCCAAAGCCTTGTCAGTGCGCTGCAGCGCAAGTGACAACGTCCAGGTGGTCAAGGTTAACTTGTATGTGGACGGTGCCTTGGCGGGCACCGCTACGCCAGGCGCCCTTCACCATAAATTGGAACTCCCGCAAGGCTAAGCCGGGAGCACACGTGCTACTCGCGGCAGCCTCCGACGCCGCCGGCAACGTCGGACTCTCGACTCCCGTTACGGTGTACCGCTAGACGGTTACACCAGCTCGAAGTACTCGCGGAGGTCCACGGGAACATCCAGCAACAGAGGGCTGCGGCTGGCCAGGGCGCGCTCAACCTCGGCTTTGACTTCACCCAGGCTTTCCGTTCGCCGCCCGCGGATCCCGAAAGCCTGTGCCACGGCCGCGAAATCGGGAGCGCGGAAGTCAACTCCATAGTGTGGGGAATCCGCGGCGCTGCTGGCTGACGCGGATCAGGCTCAAACTGGAATCGGAAAACACGACCATGATGACCGGCAGGTTGAGCTCGCGAATCAGCGCCAGGTCGTGAAGCATCATGAGCATGCCGCCGTCCCCCACCACCGCCAGCACCGCACGGCCGGGGTGCGCCAGTTGGGCGCCCACCGCGGCCGGTATCCCGAATCCCATGCCGGAAAGACCGTTGGACATGAAGAATGTCCCCGGCTGGTAGCTGCGCCAGAACTGCCCCATCAGCAGCTTGTGAGAACCCACGTCGCATGTGACCAAGCCGTCGCGAGGGAACACGGCCCGCAATTCCTCGATCAGCCTCAAGGGAGAAAGGCCCCGAGCGGGATCGCCGGGCGCGCGCGCCGCGGCCTGGCGCCGGCCGGAAAGCAGATCTTCGGGCCAGGGCTTGGGCTGCACGAGAGCCGTCAGGGAGGCTACCAGGGCGGCAAGATCGCCAACCGCTTCCAGCGGACGGTACTCCCCTTCCCGCATGGTGGCGGAGTCGAGCGCGACGATCTCGACATCCGCAAACCAGGTCTTATCGCACTCCACCGGATCGAAACCAATACCGAGCAGCAGATCGGCCGTCCGGATCGTCTCCAGGATGTCGCGGTCAATCGCCATCCCCGATGCGACGCCCAGGAAGCCGCGGATCGTCCTCGGGGAGGATCCCCTTCACCTTCGGCGTCACCACGAACGGCGCCTGAAGTCGATCCACGAGAGCGCGTACGTGCCGGCGCCATGGCAGGCTCCGCGCCCAAGCCGATCAGCACCAGCGGACGCCGGCTGGAATTCACCCGGGCGGCGATCTTCGACAATGTGTCGCCTGCCACCGGGGGGATCGCGCCGGCTTCACCCATCGCCGGCGGAAAATCGCATTGCTGGACGGCCACGTCGCTGGGCAGCGTCAAGTGAACGGGCCCCGGACGGGGCGCCGCGGCGAGCCGCATGCTGCTGAGAGTGAGCTTCCCTGCTGTCAGAGTCTCCCAGCAGGAGGCAGCGCTTCGTGATGGGCGCGAACAACCGGTCCACATACACCCTCTGGTGGGTCATGGTGTCGATAGCAGCGCCGGGAATCTGGGCTGTGACCGCCACCAGCGGCGCGCGGTCGAGAAAGGCGCCGGCCACTCCGGTGACCAGGTTGGTCGCGCCGGGCCCGAGCGTGGCCACGCACACACCCGGCACTCCCCTGATCTGGCCCACCACCTGGGCCATGACCGCCGCGCTGGTCTCGTGTCCAGCCAGCAGGAACCGGAGCCCGGCACGCCGGCACGCATCGATGAGGGCCAGCACCTCCCCACCGGGAACGCCGAAGACAAACTCCACTCCGGATTCGGCAAGACTATTCGCGATGACCTCGGCGTGGGTGGCCATGGCACTCCAGCTTTGCTGATCGGGCTTAGGGCAGCGGCTGCAGCCGGACGTTGCGGAAGCGTATTTCCAGCGCTTGCTCACGCTTGCCGACCGCGTGTACCTGCAGGCCGATGAAGCCCGTGCGTACGACGTCCGTCTTCAACTCGGCGGCGGGTACGCCATTGAGCCACGTCCGAACCATGTCGCCGCGCGCTTCCACGCGCAGCCTGTTCCAGTCGCCCTGTTTGAAGGCCTTTCTGGCCGGCTCGTTGTCCTTTAGATCCTTGAACCAGCCGATGCTGCCCTCGCCATAGAGGCCGCCGGTCCAGGCGCGGTCCGAAGGGTCGATCTCCACCTGCAAGCCGTGTACGCGGCCGGGTGCGAACTTGACCGGCTTTCCGTACCACTCTTCGGTGGTCTCGACGTTCGAGACGCTGCTACGGAGCTGGATACCGGAATTCAGCCCCGGGTCCACCTTGAACTCCACCTCCAGGATGAAGTTGGTGTACGGCTTCGCGGTGCATAGAAACGAGTTGGCCGTATTGGGCACGGTGGTCCCGATGAGCTGCCCGTCCTCGGCCCGGTACTTCGCGGCGCCGCCGTGCTGGACCCAACCGTCGAGGTTCTTTCCGTTGAACAGGTCGATCCAGCCGTCTGCCGGCGCCGCCAAGGCGGTGCTCGCCGACAGCAAAGCTGCGAGTAGATACAGTGTCAGTTGTCGCATAGTAGACTCCCCGATTCGCTAGTGTCGCGCCCGTTCTATCTTCCCGCACAGGAGCAGAACCGACAGCGTGGCCATGGGCCCCAAAAGCCCGCCGATCACCAGGACCGGCGAATAGGAATAGTGATCCAAAATCCAGCCGATGCCCATGGTAAAAAGGATGGCTCCTATCCCGGCGCCACTCTGTGCCAGACCGGTAATCCGTCCGACTTCGTGGATCGAGAATAGATCGCTCGGCAGCGTCTGGACATTATTCACCCAGAACTGAAACCCGAACAGCACGAGGCTGATCAGCATCAGAGCGTGCATGGCAGTCGACGCATAAATTGCGACGATTCCCAAGGGCATGAGCAGGGTGGGAATGATGATCGCCGTCTTTCGCGCCATGTTCACGGATTTTCCCTTGGCGATCAGGAAACCGGAAAACCACCCTCCCGTCAGACTTCCAACGCCGGAAGCCAGGAATGGAAACCAGGCGAAGGTGCCGATCTCCTTCAAGCTGAAACCCCTGGCCTCGTATAGATACGAGGGAAGCCAGATCAGATAAAGCCACCAGATCGGGTCGCCGAAGAAGCGGGCCAGAACAATTCCCCACACACTCTTGGACTTCAGCAGATCGCCCCAGGCTCTCTTCTGCACGACTCCCGCGCCATTCGGCATGGCGCTGCCGTCGGACTGAATGAACTCACGTTCGCTTTCCGTTAGCCACTTGTGTCCGAGCGGCTCATGGTAAATCACCAGCCACAGGATCAGCCACACGAAGCCCAAGGCGCCGGTCGCCAGAAACGCAACTTTCCATCCGTACGCTAGTTGCAGCCAGACCACCAGCGGGGAGCAACCACCGACCCCAAGGCGGCGCCGGTATTGACGATGCCCAGGCCGAAGGCTCTCTGCCGTGCCGGAAACCACTCCGCGATGGTCTTGATGTTGCCAGGCCAGTTGCCCGCCTCGCCGATGCCCAACAGGAACCGGCAAGCGGCAAACCCCCGGAATCCAGAGGCCGCCGCGTGCAGCGCCGCGGCAACCGACCAGATCACGATGGCGAAGGAAAATACCTTGCGCGTGCCGAACCGGTCGTAAATTCCACCGAAGATGGTCTGGCAGATGGAATAGGAGACAAGGAACCACGTACTGACGGCGGCATACTCCACGTTGTTCAGATGCAGGTCGGCCTTGATGACTGGCGCGAGAATCGATACGGTAAGCCTGTCAATGTAACAGATAACCGTGGCCAGAAAGAGCGTGATTGCGATATACCATCTCAGTCCCTTGACTTCCATCGGCGCCAGTCTCCTCGTCTAATGTGGGGCAAGAACTCTACGGCGCCGTGGTGAAGTTGATATCGTTCACGGCCAGATCATATCGCCGGCTCTCGGGCCGATGCGCCACCATCACCCAGAAGTAGCAGCTCTTCACGCCGGGGATTCCCACCGTCGGGTGGTACCCTTCCGGGACAATGACGCAATCGCCGCTTGAAACGCTGTGAATGGCTTCGACCATTCCGGGTTTGCGCGATGAGAAATGCACGGCGAATTGGGGGGAGGGGATGTCAAAATAGCAGTACACCTCTTCCAGATCCTGGGAGTGCTGGTGCGGCGGCCAGCTGGTCCACATGCCCGGCTGCCCTTCGGTGATGCCGCAGATCAGACGGGAACTGGCATCCTCCGGGCCAACGGTCATGAACACCTCTCGCTGGAAAGGAGGCACGCCGTGAATCTGATGAATCGCCCCCAGAGGCAGGGAGATGTCGTAGGGGCGGACATAGAACCGTCCCTTCCCCTCGCAGGGTCCTCCTCCAATGAAGATAGTCAGGCCGGACAGAGCTTCGATCTCCAGGCTCTGGCGCGACGGAAGATAGAACGAGTCCCTTTGGTTCAATTGATAGGAATGATCCAGGCAGGAAACCCTGGCTTGGCCCGATATGATTGCGCCGTTCAATTCGAGGGAATCATTCTGCAACCGGTACTTCGCGCCTTTGGAGAGGTTCAGCCTGAAGATCCAAGTGATCTTGCAGGCCGAGTTGTGAGGCGAGACAACGGTATGAAATCCTTCTTCCGCAGGGCTCCCGTATTTCCAACGGGCTGGATTCGCAAAATCATTCATGCTCTCCAGGATACATCCAGCACCGCTGCGCTGCCCGGAAGCGACAAGTAGTAGTATGATTGCGCGGAAGGCACTCTGACTCCGAAGGAGATTGTTCATCATGAAGCATAGGCGGCTGCTCGGCGAGTGCATCGCCGAGTTCCTGGGAACCATGGTCCTGATCCTGTTCGGCTGCGGCGTGGTTGCCATGACGATGCTATTCGGCAGCGGTGTCCCCGGCGAGGTCGTCAGAGGTGGGTGGACCAACATCACTCTGGGCTGGGGTATAGGCGTCACCATGGGCATCTACGTTGCCGGCAGGATCTCGGGAGCGCACCTCAATCCAGCGGTCACGTTGGCGATGGCGATCTATCGCGGATTCCCCTGGCGCAAAGTGCTTCCCTATTCCCTGTCGCAGACTGCCGGCGCCTTCACCGGCGCCGCCCTGGTGTTTTGGAACTATCGCCTTGCGTTTTTGAGGGCCGATCCTCTTCTGGAAAAGACGGCAGGCGTGTTTACGACCTTCCCCGCGTTCCCGAACTCTCCTTCGGTTGGCTTTCTGGACCAAGTGCTCGGCACGGCCCTCCTCCTGATGCTCGTGTTCGCGATCGTGGAAGAGCACAACATCCCCTCCACGGATCTCTGGCCTGTCCTGATTGGGTTGCTCGTGGTGGGCATTGGGGCGTCGTTCGGGGCGCTGCATGGCTACGCCATCAACCCGGCGCGCGACTTGGGGCCACGGTGCCTGGCCGCGCTGGTGGGGTTCAGGAACAATGGACTGACGGACGGATCCGGCGTGTTCTGGGTCCCCATCGTCGCGCCCCTCTTGGGAGGCGTCATCGGAGGCGGCCTATATGAATTCGGTGTCCACCGGTTCCTTCACCAGTCGAGCCACGCGGAAGCGGAAGAATGAGCTGAGAAATCATCTGGCCGCGGTGGGACTCGCCGCGTTCGCTTGACGCCCGAATACGCCGGCGACCGAGGCCAGGAAGTCGGCCCAGTCGATGCCGCTGTTGGCGTCTCCCATGCGGAGCAGAACCAGGTTGCGTTGCGGCGAGACATATAGACGCTGGCCGAAATGACCGTTGGCGTAGAAGTCAGGCCGGGTCTGTGCGGGCTCCTTGCGGCCCCACCACATGTGCTTGTGAAAGCCGTCGTTCCAAATGTTGGGACCTCGCGGATCGCCGTCAACAGTGGTCGATTCGGCCACCCAGGCGGCGGGGACGAGCTGCTGAGAGCCCCAACGGCCGCCGTCGAGGTAGAGCATCCCGAACTTAGCCAGGTCGATGGCTCGCGCGGTCAGCCCGCTCTCCGTCTTCTCCATCCCACCTTCTTGCCGGTCGAGGTTCCACAAGGCGTCATACTCCGCGCCCATGGGCTGCCAGATGCGCTCGGCCAGGTAGCCGGACAGAGTGTGCGTGGAAGGATGCCGCGCGAGCGCCCGTTCCAGCACGCAACCCAGGATGAGAGGACTCAGGTCGTCTCCTCTGAAGCTCCTGCCGGGTTCAGCATCGATTACGGCGCCTCGGACGTAGCCGCGAACATCGGTGGTGTAGTACATGCGCGGTTGACTGGTCCAGGGCATAACGCCGCGCGCGTATTTGATGCCGGCCGTCGTGTCGAGCAGGTGCCGCAGCTTCACTTGAGTGAAGCCAGGGTCCTTCATATCCGGGAGATACTTGGTCACCGGATCATCGATGCTCCCGATCAAGCCTTCCGCGATGGCAATGCCGGTCAGCGCCGAAAGCACCGACTTGGTTACGGAGAATGACTTGAAGAGCGAATCGCGGCGGAATCCATTGAAGTAGCGCTCATCCAGTAGCCGGCCGTCCTTGATGACGATGAAAGCAGTGGTCCGGTGTTCCGCCAGGAAGCGGCCAGGACGGCTTCGTCAGCCATGTCCTGGCCGGCATACGTAAAGCGCAGCGGGGCCACCCAATCTCCTTCGGTGAAGGCCGGGAACTGGAACGGCCGGGGGCTGCGGTCGATCGTCCGGGCAGGAAGCTTGTCGTAATCGTAGACGTCCACGTAGGCCAGAAATGTCCAGCGCCGGAAGTACGGGCTCAGCGCCAGAGCGGCGATGAAGATCACGGCCAATCCGCCGAGGACCGCGCCTGCCACCCGAAGAACCTTGCGAACCATGTGTGCCTCTCCTATCTTGACAGTGTCAAGATAAAGATAGTATACTCAGGTCACGATGTCAAGAGATTTGAAGCCGCCCGCGAAAAAGAAGCTCCCCTACCACAAGGGGCATCTTGCGGGAGAAGCTGCTGCGGGAAGCCGCCAGGATGATCGCCAAGGACGGCGCGGAGGCCGTCTCGTTGCGCAAGCTCGGCGAACGCCTGGGGATCTCCCGCATGGCGGCGTACCATCATTTCGACAACAAGGACGACCTGCTGGCGGCGGTAGGGCAGGATGGTTTCCGCCGGCTCGCGGAGCGATTGCAGGCGGCGAGCCACGCGGAGGTTCGGGCCCTGGAAGGGCTGCGCGCCGCGCTCTTGGCGTACGTACAGTTCGCCAGGGAGGAGACGGAGTTCTTCCGGCTCATGTTCGCGAATCTCCTCGATCGCCCCGTAAGCATTCACGGACCCGAAGAGTTACACCCGTTCACCTTTTCCAGTGGCGAGGCGTTCACGGCGTTTGACGGGCTGCTTTCCGCGGTCAAGCGTTGGCAGAACGAGGGCGGCATGCGCGGGGGCGACCCGTTGCTGGTGGCCAACACTCTCTGGGCCTTCGCCCACGGGGTCGCCTGCCTGGCGATTGACGATCACCTGAAGATTGCCTGCCCGGTCGATGCAGTTCCTGAGTCAGGGCTTTGACGTTCTCGTCTCCGGCCTTAGCTCTGGTGCGGCTGTCCGCAGGCGGTGATGAAGTTCTGGCTACGGACGGGAAAACGGAAAGAGCTTCCGAAGCTCATCCTCGGAAGGACGCCGCCCGTATTCGCACAGCTCGAATGCTTCGACGTTGCGAATCGAGTCCGCCTGGGCTCCGTACCACTTGCGCAGCGCTTGCCGCACCGGTTCAGAAACCGTCCGGGAAAGCCCCTTTCGCAGCCAATCCAGACGAGCCTTGGGGTCCGCCGGAACCTGATCCAGGGTTCCCGCCACATACGGCAGCCATTCGTACATCTGCGACGTATGGGCATCCAGCATCTGAAGCTTCTTCTCGATCACGTCGTCAATCGCAATGGCGACGTCCGGCCGGAAGGGGTTCGGGCGCTGAAAGTTGTCCTGGAAGTAAAAAAACACCGGGTTCCGGCTCAGCGCGGGAGTGTCCGGGCAGATGTTAGGAACCACCACCATGTAGGCGGCGTCCTGGACCAGCACCCCAGTGTAGCGGTGATCGGGATGGTAGTCGTTGGGACGCGGTGAAAAAACGATGTCGGCTTTCCACTCCCGAATCTTGCGGATGATTTGCCGGCGAACGTCCAGGCTGGGCAACAGTTCGCCGTCATGATTGTCGAGGGTCTCGTATTCGATGCCGATCCGCCGGCCCGCCTCCTGCGCCTCCTTCCGGCGACGCGAGGCGAGCGCTCCCCCGCCCTCGCTCTGATGGCCGGCGTCGCCGTTCGTCACCGAGACAAACTTCACGTGGTGGCCCAGCGCGGCGTACTTGGCGGCGATGCCGCCCGCCCTGGAGTCACAATCGTCCGGATGGGCGCCAAAGGCAATCACCCGAAGCTTGCCGTCATCCTTCTGCGCTAGAAGCAGCGGCGCGGCGGCCGCAACCATGAGAAACAGGCCCAACTGAAATGTGTTCATGGAATCCCTCTATGTATATAGTAGTCGACTTCCATGCGCAAACTCATACTGGCAATGGCTCTTCCCGTGCTGCTGCTGGCGCAGGCGCCCAGAGGCGGGCGGGAACCTCTTCCCAACGAACAGTGGGTGTCCCTGTTCAACGGCAAGGACCTGACGGGTTGGGTCCAGGTCGGCAAGGAGAAATGGACGGTGGAGGACGGCGCGATCCACGGCCAGGGGGTGACCCAGGAGTACGGCTACCTCATGACCGGCAAGGACTACAAGGATTTCTGGCTGTCCCTGCGCTTCAAGTGCGAGGCCGACGGCAACAGCGGCGTCTTCTTCCACACCCGCTTCAAACCCGGCACGGCGGATGTGTCGCAAGGCATGCAGTTTGAAATCGACCGCACGCTCAATCACCACACCGGCGGCCTTTACGGGGACGGCCGGGCTTGGATCGCGTGGCCTTCCCCCGAGTACGAGTACGTGATCAAGCCGGCCGATTGGAACGACATGCTGCTTAAGGTAGAGGGCAACCACATGGTGGCGATCCTGAACGGCATCAAGGTTCTGGACTTCACCGATCCGACGCCGAAGTCGTTCGACGGAACCATTGCCCTGCAACTGCACTCAGGCGGCCTGGGCGACATGCGGTTCAAAGATATCTACGTCCGCGACTTGTCGCGGCGTTAGCGGCCGAGGCGCGGGACAAGGGAGGTCATTCATGGATCGACGTTCGTTCCTGGCCGCTTCGGCGGCGTTGCCGGCCGCGGCGCTGGCCGCTCAGCGGCGGCTGCCCATAAAGAAGGCCTTGTACATCGGGATGCTGCCCTCCAAACTCAGCTACGCCGACCGGTTCAAACTCGCTCGGGACACCGGTTTTGAGGCGGTTGAGTGCAGCACCACCCCGGCCGAGAAGGAAGCGGAGGAGATCAAGAAGGCCGCCGAGGGCGCCGGCGTGCGGATCCACTCCGTGATGAACCAGGCGCACTGGAAATTCCCGCTTTCCTCCGCCGACCCACAGGTGGTCGCCGAGAGCCTCAAGGGGATGGAGACCAGCCTGCGCAACGCGAAGTTCTGGGGCGCCGACACGGTGTTGCTGGTCCCCGCCGTGGTCAACCCGGAGACCAGTTACCGGGATGCGCTGGAGCGTTCCCAGAAGAACATCCGCAAGTTGCTGCCGCTGGCGCAGCAGCTCAAGGTGATCATTGGCATCGAGAACGTGTGGAACAAATTCCTGCTGGGCCCCGTTGAATTCGCCGCCTACGTCGACGGGTTCAAGAGCCCCTGGGTTCGCGCCTATTTCGACGTGGGCAACGTCCTGCTCTACGGCTACCCCCAGGATTGGATCCGGACCCTGGGAAAGCGTATCGTGAAACTGCATTTGAAGGATTTCAGTTTTCGCAAGAACGTGGCGGCGTGGACCGCGCTTCGCGAGGGCGACCTCAACTGGCCGGCGGTGTACAATGCTCTGGCGGAGATTGGCTTCTCCGGCACGGCAACTTGCGAGCTGCCGGGCGGCGACGAGGCTTATCTGAGGGAAGTCAGCCGGCGGGTGGACCTGATCCTGTCGGGAGAGTGAAGCAGGCAAGGAGGCGCGATGAATCGGCGTAGTTTTCTCACTGCGGCGGGCGCCGCGGGTTTTATGATCGTGAAGCCGGAGTCGGTGCGCGGCACGCAGGCGAACTCGGCGGTTCGGATCGGGGTGATCGGCTGCGGCGGGCGCGGAACTCACGTCGCGGGCGGGTTCGTCAGCAACACTCCGTCGCGGGTGGTAGCCCTGGCCGACATGTTCCAGGATCAGCTCGACGCCGCGCGGGAGCGTTTCGGCAAGACCGGCCCGGCCATCGATGCGTCCCAGGTTTTCCGGGGACCTAAGGCCTTCCAGGAGCTGGTCAACTCCCAGCAGGTGGACATGGTGCTCATCACCTCGCCTCCGTATTTCCATCCCGAACATCTGGAGGCCGCCGTGGCAGCGGGCAAGCATGTCTACGTCGAGAAGCCGGTCGCCGTGGATGTGCCCGGCTGCCGGCGGGTGCTGGCGGCGGGAAAGCGGGCGGAAGGCAAGCTGAGCCTGGATGTCGGCTTTCAATTGCGGATGGCGCCGCCCTTCGTGGAGTTGGTGAAACGGGTCCACGCCGGCGCCATCGGCGAGATCGTCTGCGGCGAAGCCCACTACAACGCGGCGTTCATCAACCTGCGCGACCTTCCGCAGGCGTCGCCCGCCGAGCGGCGGCTGCGCCACTGGGTGCATGACCGTGTTCTTTCGGGTGACATCCTGGTGGAGCAGAACGTGCATTCGGTGGACATCTGCAACTGGATCCTGAAGGCTCACCCTTTGAAAGCCGTGGGCACGGGCGGGCGCAGGGGCCGCACCGAAGAAGGCACCGCCTGGTCGCATTTCTCGCTGACGTACTTCTATCCCAACGACGTTCACGTCGGCTTCAGCTCGACGCAGTTCGCCAACAAGGTGACCAGTGACGTGAACGAACGGCTGTTCGGAACGCGCGGCAAGTGCCAGACGCCCTATAACGGGCCGGTGCGGATCGAAGGCGAGGAGCCGTGGACGTGGCAGGGCCAGTCGAACAACAATATCGACACCTCCGAAGCCGAGAAGGAGAAGGCGTTCATCGAGAGCATCACCAGCAGCCGTTTCCACAACCAGTCCGCCGACGGCGTGGACACCACGCTGACCTGCATCATGGGCCGCATGGCAGCCTACTCAGGCAAGACGGTCACCTGGGAGAAGACGCTGAAGTCGAACGAAACCTGGGACCCGAAGATCAATCTGGAGAAGCTATAACGGACGCGCCCTGGATCATTCCACCCTGCGCCAGCGGGTGACGTTCGTCACCGGGATGAGGCCGGGGTTCGCATCGCGGTACTTCAGGAATGCCTGAAAATGGGGAGCGGCGAGGTGCGCATCGAGCGCCGCCTGGTTCGTGAATCTCTCGAAAAACAGGAACTTGAGCGGATTCTCGGGATCGCGGTGCAGCTGATATTCGAGGCATCCGGGTTCCTGGCGCGTGGGAGCCAGCAGCGCGCCCAGCGCTTTGGCCACATCCTCCTCACGGCCCGGAGCGGCCTCCATGTGTACGTCCAGTACGATCGGGCTTTCGGTCATCAGTTTCATCCTTTCTGCTCTGTTCTACCAAATTCGGTGCGCCGTGTGGGGTGCAGCAGCAGCACCACCTATTCGAATATAGTAGAAGGAGGCCTGGATGGCTCGCCCCGCGGTGAGGTGCGAGAGCGGTTGAATCGGGCGGTCTCGAAAACCGTTGAGGGGGTGACTCCTCCGTGGGTTCGAATCCCACCCTCACCGCCATTTTAGAATCAACAACTTAACGATTTTACGCCCATCTTTTTTGGGCAATTTTGGGCAATGCGTGTTAGAATCAGGGCACATTCGCATGGCCCTGAACGTCTATCGCCGGCATGGTTCCCACTGCCCGGGAGGTCGCGCTCCGCACGCAGATGACCTACGAAGCCGAGGAGCTTCGCCGCGCCTGGAGAAAGTGTTCCTGTCCGATCTATGCATCCGGTACGCTCGACCGCCAGTTCAAGCGGAAGAACACTGAACGCACCACCTTGGGAGGAGGCGAAAGCCTCGTGGCCGCGTGGGAGAGTGCCGGTTCGTGGGATGGAAACGCAACGCCAGCCGAACCACCGGCTGCTGCCGTTCCGCCGGCCGCTGCTGCAGACGCCGTCGAGAATCAGCATTGCCGATGCAATCGCGCGCGTACCTTACCATTCGTGAAGGGGCGGGGATCGCACTTCCACTCTCCGCAAGTATAAGACCTTTACAAAGCGGCTCCGAGAGTTTGCGGACGGGCGCGGGTATGTGATGTTGGACCAGTTCACATCGAGCGACATCGATGTGTTCTACGCCAGTTGGAAGCTGGGCGCTCGGGCGAAGGGAAACGCGCTGGGGATGCTGCGTGGCTTCTTCCGGTTTTGCATGAATCGGGAGTGGCTTTCGAAGAATCCGGTCTCGAGCGATCTGAAGCCGCCCCTGGGCGCCAATCGCTGTGGCCAACAAAGTGCCTTTCACGGATGAAGAACTCGAGCGCATCATCGCGCGCCTGCGATCGCCTTGGACCAATCTCGTGGTCGAACGGCACAGCAAGGGGGTCTGGACCGGGGAAGACACCAAGGACTTCATCTGGGTGCTGGTGTATACGGGTCTGCGCATCTCGGATGTGGCACTGTTCAACATGAATCGGCTGCGCGGGCAATGAGGTCTTCCTGCGGGCCAAGAAGAACGGCGGAGATGTGTTCACCTGGATTCCGGACTGGCTGCGTGACAGGTTGCAGCAGCGCGCCAAAGTTCACGGTGTGCGACTCTTTGTGGCTGGCCGTTCGGACCGGCTGGAGACGATGACAGACCGCTGGCGCCGCAAGATTAACCGGGTTTTTGAGCTGGCGGGCGACTTTGAAGAACCCCTACGCCTCACCGCTTCCGGCACACGTTTGCGCGGATTCTGTTGCAGCGCGGCGTGCCTGTTGCAGACGTGGCCGACCTGCTGGGGGACGACGAAGACACTGTGCGCGAGCATTACGCACGGTGGGTGCCTGAGCGTCAGGCTCGGCTCACAAGCATCCTGCAGGAGGCGTTCGCCGATAAGCCGAAGCCCAAGCTCGTCGCCCTGCCAATGAGACGCGGCTAGCGGCGCAGACGAATTGAGGGGTGCGCAACGGCGGTCAGGCTCGAACCTGACGATGGAGAAGCGTGGGCATGCGCAATTGTCATGACCGCGGGATTGAACAGCCTCGCATGTAGGCGACGGGCAACTGATTCAGGCACGCTGTAGCGCGTCAACGTTTTCCTCTGCCCATTCGGATCTTCAGAACCCCAGGTTCATCTTTTACCAGCAGCCGCACAGTCTCTCGGCCCAACCGCCACTGCTTCGCAAGATCACCGACGCTGTAGTGGATCTCGAAAGTCGAATCAAGCTGAATCTGAGGCGATTGCGGATCTCGACCTGCGGTTCCGATCATGCTGTGCTCGCTGCTGTTGTTTCGATCTTCAGAACACGTTCCCCCTCGGGCATAGCTTGGGTGTCTGGATGACAGTGTGGTTCACGGCCCGCACCGTGGTTCAAGCGCTGCCTGTCGGGCAGGTCCGTTGTGGCCATCACCGGTCGTTGTTGAGACCGCCGGCACACATCTGCCGTGGAAGCGACTTTGAAAATGACGATCCGCCGCCTCCAGACGATCCAAGGCGTCAACTAATTGGAGAGTTGCTTCACGCGCCTGATCGGAATGCCGGCGAATTGTTCCGTTTGCTTGATGGCGAATCTAATTCGTGTCGACAGCGATGCGAGCCTGGTAGGCCATCTCATACTCCAGGGCCGAAGGCCTCGTTCGCACCTCCGATTCGATTGTCTGAGAGATTATTTCCGCTACGTTTTCCGGCATATGAAACTCCTCCACCTGTCGAGAAGAGCATGCAGCCTTGGGCCGGGGGTCTCGGCGAGATCCAGGATGCGGGGGAGGCTGACATCGCTTCTCTCCAAGAGAAGAATCTGGGAGATCCAGCCCGCTCTGAACGGAGATGGGCAACAGATCGCCCGATGGGTCTGTTGTAGAGCGGAATGGCCACCAAGTCAAAAGCTGCTCTTGACGGGGTTCGGCAAGCCGGTTAGAAATGACCCGTGAGCATTGGCCGTCAGCGGCTTGAGGAACGGCTGCATCAAGTGATCGACCGCGGCGGGGGCCGGCTTGAGACGGAAGCGCTGTGCTTGGCGGCGCTGGCAATCGGAAACGGATTGCCTGAGCGACTGGAGTCCTGGCAACTCGAGGATGGAAGTTGGCCTGCGATGCCGGGCGTCGACGAGGGGGCGACCTTGGGGACGGCGCTGGCCGCAATCACGCTGTTGCAGCTTGGCGGCGACCCACGCCGCGTTGGCCCGGGCCGTCAACTGGCTCGTCGAGGAGCGCTGCCGGGAGGCTCATTGGCTTTGGCGGTGGAAGTTGCGGACGGTGGACAACAAGGTTCGGTTCAATCCGGCGAAGTACGGCTGGGGATGGGTGCCGGGAACCGTCAGTTGGGTGATTCCGACGGCGTTCGCCATCATTGCTCTGGAGCAAGCGCGACATCTCCCCGGCGTGGACACGGCCCGATTGCGGGATCGCGTGGCCCTCGGTCGGGAGATGCTGCTTGATCGTGCGTGTCCGACGGGAGGGTGGAACGCCGGCAATGGGGTCGTCTATGGAGTGGCACTGAAGCCGCATATCGATGCCACCGCGACGGCTCTGCTGGCACTGCAAGGATGGCAGGAGCACAGCCAGGTCCAGGACGCTCTCCGCTACCTCGCCGCGGAGGCGCCCAAGTGCCCGTCGCCGTACAGCGTGGCGTGGGCTGTGTTGGCGCTCGCACTGTTCAGAGGCACATCGGTGGACAGCACGCTGGCCCGCCTGGAGGCACTCTTGCCGCTGGCGGAGCAGACCTCAGACGTCTGTACGATTGCGGTGTGCTGTCTAGCGCTCGATGCAGTGGAGGGAAGGCATGTCTTCCGGACAGCGGCTTGATCGCAGACGCTTTGCGGCTACTGTGGCGGTCTCCGGAGTGGGACTGAGCCTCGCAGCGGCCGAGCTGGTGCCGCGGCACGCACTGATGCGCGACCGGCGTCCGGCGAGATCCCGGGTTGCGATACTCACGGCCGACCGGTATTCGGACGCGCTCGAACAACTGCTCTACGACGGCCTGAAGCTGTTCAACCTCGGTGTGAAGGGCAAGAACGTCTTGCTGAAGCCCAACCTGGTCGAGTACTCGGCTGACGCGGCGATCAACACGCACCCTGCCCTCGTCGGCGCGGCGGCGGTCGCGTTCCTGCGCCTCGGCGCCGCAAGCGTGACGGTTGCCGAAGGCCCCGGCCATCAGCGCGACACATTCCTGCTGCTCGTCGAGAGTGGCCTCGGTGATCAACTGCGCCGATCGAGGAGTCCGCTTCGTGGATCTGAACCGGGACGATGTCCTGAAGTGCAGAGTCCGACGAGGATACACCGGCCTGGATCACCTCTGGTTGCCAAAGACGGTACTCTCCTCAGACCTGATCGTGTCGATGCCGAAGGTCAAGACCCACCACTGGGCCGGCGTCACGCTCAGCATGAAAAACATGTTCGGCGTCATCCCAGGGTCCTGCTATGGCTGGCCCAAGAACGTCCTCCATTGGAAGGGGATTCACGAAAGCATCCTCGACATCTGTGCAACCGTGCCAATCCACTTCGTCATCGCGGATGGGATCGTCGCAATGGAAGGCAATGGGCCTCTTCATGGGAGGAGCAGACCGCTGAACACCGTCGTTCTCGCCGATGACGCGGTCGCGGCCGACTTCACCTGCGCCAGGCTCATGGGCCTCAATCCGATGGCGGTGCCGCACCTGCGGGAGGCCAGTTACTTTCTCGGAAACGGATCGCTTCGACGGATACAGCAACTCGCCTCGCCGCTTCCGCGAGTATTTGTACCCCCGGAGCCCGCGTAACGGGCCTTCCGAGAAAATGTCCCCCTAGTCCAGCGCACGCAACACGCGCCTCTTCATTGGACTTCGGAGGGGTTCTTCGACCGCAGCACGAATCCGAGAATGCCCTTACAATCGGGCCGTGTTCTCTTCCGTCAGTGAGTTGGCCAGGCGGCTCGTTGCCGCGAAGTACATCATCGATCCGGTGATGCTTCAAGTGGTCTACGTGGCTTCGAAGATGCAGAAGCCGCTGATCATTGAGGGACCGCCGGGATGCGGCAAGACCGAACTCGCCGTTGCCATTGCCAGCGCCGGAGACACCGTCATCGAGCGGCTGCAATGCTACGCGGGCATCACGGAGGAAAAGGCCATTGGCAAATTCGATCCGGCACTCCAGGAGTTGTTCCTCCGCACCCAGGCCGAGCGCATCGGCACCGATTGGGAGAGCATTCGGGACAGTCTCCATTCCCTTCACTTCTTCGTGCAGGGTCCGCTGCTTCGCGCATTGCTCAGTGAGCGGCCGTGCGTGCTGTTGATTGACGAGGTCGACAAGGTGGACGAGGAATTCGAGGCGATGCTGCTCGAACTCTTGTCCGCTTGGCAGATCAGCATTCCGAAGCTGGGGACTGTGCGGCAGCGGAGCGTACCGTTCGTCGTCATGACCTCGAACGAAACACGGAGGCTGGGGGATCCCCTCCGGAGGCGAAGCCTCTACCTCCGGATCGAGTACCCGAATGTGGAACGGGAGAAGGAGATCCTCGCCGTCCGCAGCACGAGCCAGGATGAGGTTCTGCAGGAGCAACTGGCCGGCCTGGCTCACGCTCTTCGCGCCTGGTCGATGGAGAAGCCGCCGTCGATCGCGGAGTTGCTTGATCTTGCCCAGGCGCTCGAAATCATGGGCATTCGGGAGGTCACTCCGCAGATGCGCGACGTGCTGCTGCCATTCCTTGCGAAGACGGATGCTGATCGCAAACGGTTGCTGCTGCGCGACGGCTTCGAAAGCTTGGTTGTCACCGCGAACGAGTACCGCGGGCAGCCGGTCGGAGTGGTGTAGATGGCTTCACTGCGAGCGATGGCGGGAGTGATTCTTTCGGAGCTGCTGCTCGGCCTGCCGACCGCCATGGTCGCAGACGCCCAGCCCGGCACAGCCGCCGTCCAATACGCCAACCTTTACGCCGACTGCTACGGCGTCCCTCGGGAGTTGGTCCATGCCGTGATTGAGGTCGAGTCAGGGTGGCAACCCGCCGCAGTCTCGCCGAAAGGAGCCGCCGGGATCATGCAGTTGATGCCCGCCACAGCAGTAGCGTTCGGCGTTCGCAGCCGCTTCATGGTCGATCAGAACATCCGCGCCGGCGTTGCCTATCTCGCGCGGCTGATGGCTCGATTCGGCGGCGATCTTCGACTTGTGGCAGCGGCTTATTTCGCTGGGGAGCAGCGCGTCGCGGCGCACGGCCTGGCGCTCGACTCTCGCGAAGTCCACGGGTACGTACGGAAAGTCGCCGCGGTCTACCGCAGAGAGAGAACTGAGGCAGTTCACACGAAATCGTCAGAAGGAGGGGTTTCAGGATGCGAGTTTCCTACTTGTTCGGCTCACTCTGGCTGTGCTCCGTCGAGCTTCGCACAGTCTTCGGGCCTACAGCTCGATATCAGTCCGCGAATCGTCGGGCGCACGCTCTCGGACGGACAGGTGACGGTAGTCCAGGTCGCGCCGAGGTTCGCCACTGCGATCAGAATGCATGAGCCCGTCAATTCGGTTGTCCTGGGCGACCCGGCTGCGTTCTCGGCAGAGCATTCGGAGCGGGAACCGAACATCGTGTTCGTGAAGCCGATCACCCTCAAGGCGGCCAGCACCAATGTCGTAATCACCACGTCAGGAGGCCACCAGGCAAATGTCCTTCTGGTCAGTCGCGGGGAGGAGAAAAGCGCGGAACGGGTCGGGGTGGACTTGCTGCTTCGCTACAAGCCCGCGGGGCGGTTCCTGATTGAGCAGTCCGAACTGCCGGCCGCGACGATCTCGGAGACGGCCAGCGTTAAGGCGACGCAGGCCACAGCGCAGTCACGGGCCGTCCTGTCAGACGACAGGGACAGCAGTGCTCTGGATCAACTGCTGGACCGTCAACGGAAGGCACCGCTGCCGATCTCTATATGGCACGAAGCCCGACATCTCGGAACCGGGCAAGGAACTGGTGAGAACCGGCGTCAGCGAGGTCATCGATCAGGGCCGGCAGGTGGTTGTCCTGTTCTCCGTCGTGAATCCACAGCAGCACAGCATCGAGTTGATGCCGCCGCAGGTTCAACTCGGTGGCAAAGTCCGCACAGGGCGAATCTTCCGAGGATCGAAGTGGACTTCTGCCGAGCAGTTCCCAATCAGCGACTACCGGATGAGCCGACGCCGGATCGGTCCTGGTGAGCGGGCCGATGGTGTTGTCGTCTTCAACCGGCCCCCATTCAAGCAATCGAACGAGACCTTGTTTCTGCAAATGGCGGAAACGGGCGCCGTTGACCGGCCGGCCCTGGCGCCGATCGGCTTCGGCATAAGCAGTTACGACTACCGCGAGGAGGGGAGCAATGGAACCAGAAAAGCCAATTGAGGCGAACGAGAAAGCAACCGATACGCCGCCTGAGCACGGGGTGACGGATAACACTCCGCCAACACAGACGGAACCGCAGCCGAAGGGCGTTGTCGCCACCTTCCGCGAGGCGTTTCAGCGGGCCAGGGAAAGCCGGCCGAACAGGCCGTCAAGGAGGAAACCGGCGGAGGAACGTGGAGAGAGCGAGCGGTCGGCCCGCAATCGGGACCGGACCAAGACCCTATTCGGGATGGTCGCCGCGCTGGTGGTGCTGCTGATCGCGTTCCTCGGGGTGTTCTCCTCGTCCCAGAGCGACTCCAGGAAGGAGCCAGCGACCCGACGTGGGCAGCCCAACCTGGGCCGGCCGGAAGACCGGCTACGTGCGCAGGGCGCGCGGCCAGGCTCCGTCACACCGCTCTTGAGCGCGGACCTCAACGCCAACCAACAGGCGCCCGCTGATCAGGTCTCGCCGGAGGACATCGGAGGCACGGCACGAAACCGGGCTGCCGGGGAAGTGCTCGCTGATGCTGGCAACAAGAATCGGGTGGCGCCGAAGGCGGGGACAGGGCGTGGCAACAATGAGTACGAGCTTGGAAACGTGCAGTTCGAGGATCCAGCGCTCGAAGCCTACAGGCGGCAACTGCAAGGGAGCGCTCCGATGCCGCCTCAAGCGGCTCCGGTCGCGAACAATCCGCCGCAGCGCTTCACCTCCGCCACCACCACCTGTCAATCCGAACCGGGAATCGGACGCTCTCGCCAAATCCTCGCTCGTCTTTGTCAGGAGCGCGTCTCCGGCCCCCCAGGCTCCTCTGCCCCCACGCGCGGAGCCGGCGTTCGTTGAACAACGGGCTACAGGGAGTCTGCTGCCGAGCGGCACACGACTGTTGGCGAGGTTGCAGACGGCTGTCAGCACGGCCGTGAAGACGCCGGTGGTGGCGGTGATCGAAGCTCACTACGAGCGAGACGGTGAGATCGTCGTGCCGGCAGGGACGAAGGTGATCGGCGAGCTGCAAAGCGCAAATCGCTCGGGGCTGGTCGGAATCCGTTTCCATTCGCTGCAACTTCCGCAAGGCGCGACGGAGAACATCGAAGGCAGTGCCGTCAGCCTGCAGTTCGGTCCTTTGAAGGGCCAGGTCACGGGCACGAATCGAGGCAAGCAGTTCCTGGCGCGAGCGCTCTCCGGTGTGGGGACAGTCGCGGCCTTCGCCGTTGGCAGGCCGGGAGGATCCTCGCTGTCTGGTCCCATGGACAACTCGATTCTCCTGCGGGAGCGCGTTGCTCAGAACATCGGAATCGCGGGCGAGCAGGAACTGACGAGCCTGGCCTACAGCCAGGATGTGGTCGTGACAGTCCCCGGCAACACCCGGTTCTACATCGTTCTTCAATCGACGGCCGGCCAGGCTGCGCGACCGGCTGTCACGCCTGCATCTTCCGCGCCGCGGAGCCAACTCGCTCAACCGACAAGTGATCAACTCCCGAGCGCCGCCGAACTCCGCGAACTGATTGCGCTGAAGCAGGAGTTGAACCGGATGTACCGAGAGGCCG
>CAVUVG010000016.1:0-103619 GCA_963744775.1 Bryobacterales bacterium | reverse complement strand
CGGGAGTGCCTCAGAGAGTACTCAGGTGTCCCGCTGCGCCAGAACACCGGCTGCGACTGGCCCTACGCCGTGCGCCGCTACAACGGAGACGGCGCGGCCTCCTACCACTACCAGGCGCAGGTCCTGCTTCGGGTGCTTAACGGTTAACATAGGTAGGACACGCATGCGACAAGTTCCTGGTTGGGACGAGTACTACCTGAACATTTGCCGGGAGGTGGCTGCCCGCAGCAAGGACCCGAACACGCAGGTCGGCTGCGTGATCGCCGGCCCGGCGCACGAGATCCGAACGACGGGCTACAATTCGCTGCCCAGGGGAATCCGCGACGACGTCCCGGAGCGCCTGGAGAGGCCCACCAAGTACCTATGGATGGAGCATGCCGAGCGCAACGCGATCTACAACGCCGCGCGCTGCGGCACGCCCCTGGAGGGATGCACGCTCTATGTGGAGATCATGCCGTGCATGGACTGCGGGCGGGCGCTGGTGCAGGCCGGAATTCGCGAAGTGGTCATCTCCGGACAGCGCATGAGCCAGTACTCGAGCGAGTACTTCGACGAGCACTTTAAGAAGGTGCAGGAACTGTTTCAAGAGGCCGGCGTGCGTGTGCGCCAAGTGCCGGCCGGCACGGTGTGACCCCGCTACACCGGGCGATCGACGATCTCTTCCTTCTGCGCGTCCCAGTAGAGCCGCTTGCCGGTGATGTCGGACTGCTGCGCCATGATGGCCGCCACTGACGCCGCATAGCCGCTGCGGATATTGGCATTCGGCGTCTTGCGGGTCCGCATGCACTCCAGCCAGTTCCGCATGTGGCTGGTCGGGCTGATGGGCTGCAGAACGGTCTCCTCGGTCAGCTTGGTGGGGAGCCGGCGGCCGCCCAATAGGCCGGGCCACGTAGTTGCCCTTCGCGGATGTCTCCAGTGTCCCGTTCTCGCCAAAGAAGCGGGTCACGCCCGGGTAGTCGTTGCCGAAGGCGGCCGCCCAACTGTAGATGAAGCCTTTGGGGTAGGTGTAGGTGACGGCGAAGGTGTCGGGATTCTCGCGGCCGTCCTGGTAGAGGAAGGTACCGCCGTTGGCCGCCACGCTGACCGGGAAATAATCATCCATGACGTGGTGAACCTGGGACAGCGCGTGACTCAGCCACTGATCGGCAAGACCATTAGAAAATTCACGATACACGCCTAAACTCAAAGTAAAGGTTTGGGTCAAATGGACGCTTCCGATGTCCCATGAGCCAGGCGTCCCAGTCGGTCTCCGACTCGCGGATTTCCTTGGCGGCGGGCACCGGCCGCCACACCTGCCCCATCCACACAGCTTCGTGCAGCACCCGGCTGATCCTCCCCAGCCGGCCGGAGCGGACGTACTCCGCGGCGGCCTGGTAGTGGCCCGTACTGAGGCCCTGGGTTCCCACCTGTACGACCTGCTTGGAGGCCTTGGCCACGGCGTAGGCCTTCTTCAGGGGAGCGAGCTGCGGTGTCCCCAGGGGCTTCTCGACGTATACATCCTTGCCGGCCTGGAGCGCCTGCACCAGTTGCGGGGAGTGCGCGTGGTCCGGTGTGGCGATGATCACGCCGTCCACGTCGTTCATCGCCAGGACTTCCTCCAGATGCTGGACCTTGCGAGGCTCTTTCCCGGTGGCTTGTTTCGACCACGCCGGCAGCGCGGTCCTGCCGCTTCACCCACAGGTCAGACACGGCCACCATCTCGGCGTTCATTTCGGGAGACTGCTGAAGGAATTCCCTCAACAGGCCCGAGCCTCTAGCGCCCGGCCCGACGATGGCGATCCTCAAGCGGTCATTGGCCCCCGGGATCCGGGCGTACGCTGAAGCCGCCAGACCACCTGCGGCGCCGGCGACAAAACCTCGGCGGGAAAAAGATGACGAGTTGATTTCCATGCAACCTCCGGACGGCTAAAGCAATCCAACGTAGTCTACAATGGCAGACCACAGACTGCAATGGCATGAGACACACGCGCATCATCGTCACTCACTACGGCGGGCCCGACGAACTTCGGGTGGTTGAAGAAGAGTGCCCCGAGCCGAAGGCTGGTGAAGTGCGGGTGCGAGTGCTGGCCGCGGGCGTCGCCTTGCCCGACGTGATGGCGCGTGAAGGCATTCATCCCGAAACGCCCCCGGTACCCTTCACGCCAGGGTGGGATCTGGTTGGCGTGGTGGATCGGCTAGGCGCCGGTATCTCTGGAATCGAACCAGGCCAGATGGTTGCCGCGATGCCGATCCACGGTGCGTATGCGGAGTACGTCTGCCTGCCGCAACGGGAACTGATTCCGGTGCCATCCGGGTTGGACGCCGCCGAGGCTGTCAGCCTGGTGCTGAACTACATCACCGCGTACCAGATGCTGCATGGTTCCGCTAAAGTCAGATCGGGCCAGCGCGTGCTGATCCACGGCGCGGCAGGCGGGGTCGGCACGGCACTCTTGCAGCTTGGGCGCCTCGCCGGGCTGGAGATGTACGGTACTTGTTCATCGCGAGGAGCGTCGACCGTTTCCGACCTGGGCGGTATCCCAATTGATTACCAGCATCAGGATTTCGTGAAAGAAATTCACCGCCTCACGAGCGAGGGCGTGGACGCCGTCTTTGACCCCATGGGTGGTACCCACCTCTGGAATTCCCGCAAGGCTCTCCGTCCTGGCGGGAGGGTGGTGGGCTATGGCCTTATTTCCTCGATACGCGGGGAGGGATTGACTTCAGGTCGTCCAGGTCGTCGTCAACGCTTTCGTGGAATCGCCATCTTCGGGTTGTACATCGCCGGCGGCTGGCTTCTCCCGGGCCGGAAACGGGTGGTGCCCTACAGCATCCAGACGCTCAAACGGCTGAAACCGGAATTGTTTCGACAGGATTTGATCGCCCTGTTGGACCTCCTCCAACAGAAAAAGATCAAGCCGCTCATCGCGCAGCGATTTCCTCTTGCCGAGGCAAGACACGCGCACGAGTTGCTCGGCAAGGGCGGCGTGACAGGCAAGATCGTGCTGGTGCGCGGCGGGCAATAGGGCCGGGAGCCCTCACCCGAGCTTGACCCGGACCCGGCCGTCATACTAATCTCACCTTTCCACCCCGAGGACGCGCGATGACTCTGCCAGCTACCTACGCTGCCGCCATGCTACTGACGCTGTTGAGCCTGATTTGTATGGGATCCTGGGCCAACTTTCTCAAGCTGGCTAAGAAAGAACGTTTCGAGGTCTGGTACTACGACTTCGCGTTCGGTGTGCTGATCGCCGCCGCCGCGGCGGCACTCACCTTCGGCACGCTGGGCTCAGACGGCTTCGTTTTTCTGGACGACCTGATGCGCGCCGGCAAGCGGAACATGGCTTACGCCCTGGCTGCGGGAGTTCTGCTCAATCTGGGCAACATGTTGCTGGTGGCCGCCGTCTCGCTGCTGGGGATGGCCCTGGCATTCCCGCTGGGTCTGGGGATGGGGCTGCTGGCGCTTGTAATTTTCGGCTACATCACCAAGCCTCAGGGCAATCCCACACTGGTGTTCACGGGCCTCGCCATGGTGGCTCTGGCTATGATCGGCGCCGCCGCCGCGCACCGGTCACTGTCCCTGATCCGGGAGTTGCTGAAAATGAAAGCGGGCGAGCACCGGACGCTGCGGCCCTCGGTGTCCTGGAAAGGAGTCCTGCTCGGCCTCATGGGCGGAGTTTTGATCGGGTTGATCTATCCCCTGCTCGATGCCGCCAAGACGGGAGACGCCGGACTCGGCCCCTACGGTGTCGGAGCCTGGTTTTGCTTCGGCGTGTTTGGATCCACGATGGTGTACAACCTGTTCTTCATGAACCTGCCGGTGCAGGGGCGACCTTTGGAGATCCTGGAGTATTTCCGATGCCGGCCGCGCCAGCACCTTCTCGGTCTACTGGGTGGATTGATTTGGGGCGGCGGAATGATCGCCAGCTACGTGGTGGCCGGCACCCCGCCCGAAATCCTGCCTTCCACGAGCCTCAATTTCGCACTGCTTCAGGGCGCCCCGCTGCTCAGCGCGTTATGGGGGGTCTGTGCATGGAAAGAGATGAAGGACGCCGACGCCAAAGTGTGGGGCCTGATGACCCTGGTGTTCTTCCTCTATCTGGCAGGACTGGTGATGCTGGCGCTGGCTCCGTTCTCCCTGCTGGTCTGACCCGGTTACGGCAGTTCTGTGAGCAGGTCCCCGAGGTGTTCCCGGGAGGGAATACTGCCCTGTGCCACCAGTGCGCTGCCGCCGCCGCGGCCGCCGAACTTCGACAGGGCAGCCTTCAGCGAGTTGCCGGCATGGATGCCGGTGTCCGGCGAGACGGCGAGCAACACCGAGGGCGGCTCTTCAACGGCAGCCACGAAAACGGACTTGGCCTGCGCCACAAAGCCTTGCGCCAGCGCGCGCAGTTCCTCATCCAATGCGCCGGATGAGAGGCGCTGGACCACCCGCCGCACGCCATCCGGTCCGGGAAGGGTTGCCTCGTAGAGTTCGCGCCCACGCCGGCCGGCCAGTTCCGTTTCCGCGCGGCGGCGGGCTTTCTCGGCGGCTTCGAACAGACTCTTCTGGGCCGCCACCACGGCGGGCGTCTCGTCCAGCGGCGAGGCCAACAGCCTGGAGATCCGGGCCAGTGCGTCGTAGTCAGTTCTGGCGCGCCGCACGGCGCGCATGCCGCAGAGGAATTCGATTCTTACGTTGCCCCGGATCTTGTCCAGCTTGCGGATGAGCAGCGGGCCGATCTCGCCCGTGGCCCGCACGTGGGTGCCGCCACACGGGCTTCGATCCAGTCCCTCGATGGCCACGATCCGCAGAACGCCTTCGCGTTCGGAGGGCTTGCGCAGGTCTTGGGCTTCCGCCGCCGCTTCGAAGGAGACTTGAACCGGACGGTTTTCCACGATCCGCTGGTTGGCCCGCGCTTCGATCGCAGCCACCTCGGTGGCGTCCAGAGCCGGGATGGCCACGTCAATGGTGGAGATCTCCGAGCCCAGGTGGAAGCTGACCGTCGCGGCGCCGTGCATCTCGACCAGCACGGCCGAGAGCAGATGCTGGCCGGTGTGCTGCTGCATGTGATCAAAACGGCGCGCCCACTCGACCTGGCAGGCTACTTCCACTCCTTCGACGGGCTCCGAGGTGACATGCGCGATCCGCGTCTCCTCGTCGATGACGTCGACAACGGGAACGCCGCCGATCAAGCCGAGATCATGGGGCTGCCCGCCTGAGGAAGGATAGAAGGCGGTTCGGTCGAGGTAGATCCGCCGGCCGTCACCGGCCCGATGGACGATGCGGGCGGAGAACTCCGCCAGATAGGAATCCTGGAAATACAGCCGCGTGGTATTCATCCGGCCTCGGTGGGAATGAGGCTACACCCACTCCAGGGCGCCCTTCTTGTACGCCCAGACGTAGCCCACGATCAGGATCAGCAGGAAGACGGTCACCTCGGCCACGCCGAACCAGCCCAGAGTGTGGTACCTCACCGCCCAGGGGTAGAGAAAAATCGTCTCCACGTCGAAGATCACGAACAGGATGGCGATGATGTAGAAGCGAACCGTGTACCGCCCGCGCGAGTCGGATGCGGCCTTGATGCCGCACTCGTACGCTTCGCTCTTGGTGCGCGTGGGCGAGGAAGGCCGCAGCACCTTGGCCAGCATCAGCAGCACGATAGGAAATACTATCGCGCAGAGCAGATAGATGAAGATTGGCAGGTACCCTTGCGGCATCGAAACCTCAATATATCACGGCGTAGCCGTCGTCAAGCCGCCTGCTCGAACCGGCCGCGGTAGGCCCACAGTCCGAGGGCGGGATTGGAAATGAAGAAGACTTCCTCGCCGTCCACCGTGTTGTAGCCCTCGCGCAGCTTGGCGGGGTCGTACCGCTTGGTCATTTCGTCCAGGCTGGCGTAACGGAAGTTGACCCCCTCAATCTCTTCCTTGGTGAGGTGGCCCGGACAGTACGTGATCTGGAACCGGCAATTGGAGGAGCCATGAATCAGGTGCGCGGCGGCGCCCAGGTTGCAGGCCAGGTCTTCATTTTCCTGAACGGCCTTCAGCACCGCGGGCGTCCCGGCATAACCGTACTTGCGAATCAGCTTGTCGATGCTGGGGTCCTCGCCGAATTCCTTCACGCCCGGCGCCAGGACGATCAGTTGGCCGCCCTTGGCCAGCGCCATGCGCGTGCGGTAGACCGATTTGTTGCCGACCCAGGTGGTCTTGTACTCGGCGGGATCCAGCAAGACCACTGCCTTGTCGATCTCGCGCTCCAGCATGACGAAGTTGACCTTGAGACTCAGTTCGGCGGCGCGGGTGAAACATTCCACATCGTCGCCAATGAACAGGCCGCGGATCACCAGCTTTCCGGCGTCGTTCTTGCCGATGACGGTGAGAACGTAGACGATGGGCAGGTGGCGCGCGAAGTGATCCGAGGCATAGTTCAGCACCCGCCGGACCGGCGTGTCCGCCCGGCCCATGATGCGTTCCATGCCATAGACCGCCCCCAGGTAGTGGCTCTTGTTGATGCCGTCGACGCCGCCCGTGCCCACGAAGATGTTTTTGTTGTAGTTGGCCATCCCAATTACTTCATGGGGAACGACTTGGCCGGGGGAGAGAATCAGGTCAAAACCGCCTTCCACCAGGAGTTTGTCGACTTGGGCCGGCCAGACAAAATCCAGCTTGCCTTCCGACTGCTCGCGGATGTAGCTCGCCGGGACCTCGCCCAAAGTGGCCAGCCCGCCGCGCCAGTCATGCGCCCGGAACAGCTCTCCGGGCATGTCGCCGAACATGGTGCGCAGCTCTCCGGCGGTCATGGCGTAGTGCGTGCCGACGGCCGGCAGCACATCGGTGAGCCTGTCCCCGTAATACTCCCAAGCCAGCCTGGTCAGCTCCCCCGCGCGCGAGTGCAGCCGCGTGATGTCAGGCGGAAGGCAGAGGACCTTCCGGCGCGCACCCAGTGCGTCCAGGGTGGCGAACAGGCCGGCCTTGAGGTCGGCGGACGAAATCTCAGTGGCCGGAGAACCGGCGGAAAAGAAAAGGCTCATGGATGATGAATTGCTCCTGCACCTCCATTTTACGCCAGTGTGTGATAGAGTAGCCGCCGAAGCTGAGAGAAAAGATGTCCTCCCGGGTGTTCCCATCCGTATCCAATACTGAGGGAGGATTCAAGTTGACGGCGGAGGCCGGGTCAGTGAGCATGGCTAGCGACCTGTGAACCGAAACAGGATCTGGCGGTCCTGGTTCGGGAGCACCAGTCCATGGTTTACAGCCTGGCGCTGCATTTCCTGCACGATCCGGCCGCGGCGGAAGAACTGGCCCAGGAGGTTTTCCTCCAGCTTCACGCGAACTTGCCGCGCATTGAGAGCGGCGCTCACGCGGCCTTCTGGCTCAGGCGGGTGACGTGCCACCGCTGTGTGGACCGGATACGGCGCACCAAACAGCGCTCCGAAGTGAGCCTGGACCAGTTTCCGCACCTCGCCGCGCCCCTGGAGGAGGACGACCCGATGCTTTCGGAGCGAATCCGCAAGCTGGTGAGTTCGCTGCCGGAGAATCTGCGCACCGCGGTCGTTCTGCGTTACCAGGAAGACCTTGAGCCCGAGGAGATTGCGGAGACATTGAATGTGCCGGTCCGGACCGTGAAGAGTCACTTGCAGAAGGGGCTGGCGCTGCTTCGTGAGAAGGCGAAGTGTTATTTGAGAGAGGTGAGGGAATGAGCCGGTTTGAAGACATTCTGAGGCGATCGCTGCGGCGGGAAGAAGCGCCGCCGGGTTTCGCCGAGCGCGTGCTGGCTCGCACGGCGGCGTCGCCGAGTGTGGGTTTCTGGGAAGAATTGCGGGCTGCCTTCAGACCCGTGCCGGTGCGCTGGGCGGCCGTCATTGCGCTCGCACTGGTATTCGGGATGGGGCTACGCTACAACGCCGAGCGGCAACGCCGCGCGGAAGGGGAAGCCGCCAAGGCGCAAGTTCTGATGGCGATCCGTATCACGGCCGAAAAGCTGGAATTCACGCGTCAGAAGGTGGTCAATCTGACTTCGGGCAGCGCGTCCCGCCGGGACCGGGGAGACGCGGGCGGTAGCACCCGCCGCTTGTCCGGTTCCCGGATTTGATTTGGAGGAGAGGACTCATGAAGAAATCCATCGTGCTGTTTGCGCTGACCCTGCTGCCGCTGTGCGCGCAGGAGATCAAGTTTCCGGCGAGCTTCGACAGGCTCGCGGAAAAGGCCTCCGAGACGGTGAATGTGAGCCTGGACGGTTCCACGCTGCAGATGGCCGGCAAGTTTCTCTCCAGCAACAAGCGCTGCCGAAGCCAAGGTGAAAGATCTGGCCAAGAACCTCAAGGGGATCTACATTCGGACCTTCGAGTTTGCTAACGAGGGGGAGTATTCGGACGCGGACGTGGCGCCTCTCCGTTTGCAGCTCACCAGCGCGGCCGGCTGGTCGAAGACCGTCGATGTCATGGACAAGACGGATCATGTGGAGATCTACACCAAGAAGGACGGTGACCGTGTTGTCGGCATGACCTTGATCGCCGCCGAAAAGAAGGAGCTGGCGGTGATCTGCGTGGACGGCCCCATCAACCTTGGGGACCTGACGGGGTTGGCGGGCCTGGACCTGGGCGTTGGCGCCTCGAAGTCAGAGAAGAAGTCGACGAAGAAGGACTAGTGCCCGCTCAAGCCCCGGATGAAGGCCGCGATATCGTCCAGAACGTAGGCGGGGATCTGGCCCGGGCGCGAGTACTCGGCTGGGAGTGACTTCCCCTCGCCTTCCAGAAACAGGTGGTTCAGTTTCGGGTAACTCTTGAAGCTGACATCCTTGCGGTCTTTCAATCCCGCCTGCCAAAGCTCGAAGTCCTTCATGGTCACCTGATAGTCGCGTTCGCCCTGCAGAATGAGGAAGGGCTTCGCGATCTGCCGCGCCAAGGCCACCGGATCGTAGGACTCAAGATCCTTCCAGTAGGAAGGCGGCGCGGCCTGTTTGAGCTTGGACAGCAACTTCGGGCGGCGCGCCCAGATACTGGATCTGCTCGCCGGCAAGTACCTCGATGGAACGAGCGTTGGCCGCCAGCAGCACAACTCCAGCCACCGCGGGGTCGCCCTGCGCGATGCGCGGCGCGATATAGCCGCCCAGGGAATGCCCGAGCAGGAAAACGCGCTTGGGATCGACCCGCGATTGCCGGCGAGCCAGAGCCAGGGCGCTGAGGGCGTCGTCGATCACCTCCTCCTTCACCGTCACCACGGGACTCTGAGGATACTGTTTCGTCCGCTTGACGTAGCGCAGCGTGGCGATGCCGCGCTTGGCCAGTCCTTCGGCGATGTCCTTGAACGGTGTATTGGCGCCGACGGTTTCATCGCGGTCCTGAGGCCCGCTGCCGTGTACCAGCACGACGGCGGGGAAAGGGCCGCTGCCTTCGGGGAGCGCCAAAGTGGCAGGCAGTTTAAGATCTCCGCTCGTCACGAGCAGTTCGCCCGGCTTGGCAGGTTCCGGGGCCGGCGGCTGCAAGCGCAGACCGGCGATGCGGCCCTCGCCATCGATGGCAATCACGACGTTGAGCTTTGCGGCCTGGAACTCAGCCGAAAAGACGAAGACGTCGTAGATCTGCACTTTGCTCACGCGCGGCTCGGGACGTGGGGAGAGAATCGGGCCCAGCGACTTCATCGCAGCGGATATCTGCTGCTCTGCCCCGGCGGCCTTCATTGCCGCGGAGAAACGCTGCGCCAGGGCGGTGAAATCAGACCGGACCATTTCGTCGAAAGCGGCTTCCGCCACGGCGCGGGGGTCCGCCGCAATCAACTGCGATACGAAGAATGTGAAGAGGCAAAACTTGCGCATATTGGCGTTCAGTATACTCTTTAAGATATGAAGCGATCAGGGCTGGTTCTCGTGATCATGGCGGTTCTCGGTTCCGGCCTTTGCGCGCAGGCGTCGGACCGGGCCAACTGGATGCAGGAGGCCAAGTAGGGCGTCATGACGCACTACCTGGCGGACTGGATCTTCAAGGGCGAACAAGATCAAGATGACTCCGGCGGAGTGGAACAAGCTCATCGACAATTTCGACGTCGAAGGCCTCGCCAAACAACTGGAGTCGGCCGGAGCGGGCTATTACTTGATCACCATCGGCCAGAACTCCGGGTATTATCTTTCGCCCAACGCCACCTACGACAAGCTGACCGGCATTCAGCCCTCGAAGTGTTCCCGGCGGGATTTGGTGGCCGACTTGTACGAGGCGCTGAGCAAACGGAACATCCGGCTGATGGTGTACCTGCCCTCGGGCGCGCCCGGCGGCGACCGCGAGGCCGTCAAGGCCTTGGAATGGCGCAACGGACCGTACCGCAACCGCGAGTTCCAGCTCAAGTGGGAGCAGGTGATCCGGGAATGGTCGCTGCGCTGGGGCAAGAAGGTTTCCGGCTGGTGGTTCGATGGATGCTACTGGCCGAACGCGATGTACAACTTCGCGGAGGCGCCGAACTTCGCCAGTTTTTCGGCGGCGGCGCGCGCCGGCAACCCGGACAGCGCGGTGGGCTTCAGCCGGGGAAGGGTTCACCGCATCCTCTCGCTGACGCCCTATGAAGACTACAGTGGCGGCGAGGTGAACGATCCCCAGGCGATAATTCTGAGGCGCATCGAGGACGGCAAACAGGATGGCACGCAGGTTCATGCCGTGACCCATTTGGGCGAGACCTGGGGCTCGGGTGCGCCGCGCTTCGCGACCGACTACGTGTCAAGTGGAGCCAACCCGTGTGGGAGTTCCGCGGCGCCATCACCTGGGACACGCCCGCGCAACTGAACGGGCTGATTTCGCAACCATGCCTGGACCAACTCATGGCTCTGGGCAAAGCTTCCGGGCGGCGGTAATCCTGGCGATGGCCACTCGGTGGACACGCCGCGCCGTTCTGTCCGGGTGCGCAGGTGCTGTCCTGCCCGCCAGTGGGGCGGCCGCGAACCATTTCCCCGCTGAAGTGGTGGCTTATTCGGACCCCTCCACCGAATTCAGCGTGGTGCGGTTGACGGATCCGGCCCGCGCCAGCTATCTGCCCGCCCTGCACGCGCGAGCGTTCGGACGCCAGGGAGCCTTTTTGGTCTACTGTTCGCTGCGCACAGGCAGGCCGCAGGCCTTCCGCATGGACCTGAAGACCGGGGAATCGGATCAGTTGACTGAAGTCGAGGCGTTGGACGGTTCGTCGATCAACTTGCTGGCGGACGAGCGAGGCGTCTGCTATTTCGACGGACCCTCGCTGCGGCGGACAGATTTCTCCAACCTGCGCGGGCGAGAGATCTACCGCCTTCCGCAGGGGTGGACCCGTGGTAACGGATTCTGCGTTTCCCGCGACGGGCGGCAGGCCGCCCTGGTGGAGACACGCGGAAAGCTGTCGCGGTTGCGGCTGGTGACGGTCCCCGGGGGCGGCGCGGTCACCGTGATCGAGAAAGATTTGTCGCTCAGTGATCCCGTTCCCGGCCCGCGGGGGGCGGGGGTGTTCTACCGGCAGGGCGGCGACACCTTGTGGCTGGCCAGCGAGGACGGGCGCCATGACCGTCCTCTGAGGCTGGCCTCAGGCAGGATCGGCTCAGCGCATTGGTCCCCGGATGGCAATTCCATCTTGTACTTGAGGATCTCCGACGACAGCAAGGTGCTGAACTCCATTCGCGAGCACCTGCCCGGCTCAGGCGCTGACCGGCTGGTGGCGGCGACCAGCCAGTTTGCGGTCTTCAGCCCCAACAGCGCCGCTTCCGTGTTTGTGGGAGCAAGCGCGAACAAAGCGTCCCCGCACGTGCTGCTGCTGCTGCGCGCCACGAGCCGCGAACTGACGCTCTGCGAGCACCGTGCCTCGGATCCGGCCAGCGTGGCGCCCGTGTTCTCCCCGGATAGCCAGCGGATCTACTTTCAGAGCGACCGGCACGGCAAGCCGGCGATCTACCGCATGCGGGTTGACACCCTGGTGGAGAAGACGGAGACTTAGACCCAGCGGGACGTTATGAAGACGCTGATCTTTGCCATGTGCATGGCGGCCCTCTCCTGTCAGGCCGCGACCAAGCTGCTGGTGACGGTCATGGATCGGAAATCCGGCGAGCCCGTAACGGACCTGAAGGCCGCAGACTTCACGGTTCTGGATGACGGCGCGCCGCGGCGCGTGGAATCGGCGGAGTTTTCAGCGGACCCGCTGGATGTGATGCTGCTGCTCGACACCAGCCTGCTGGGAGCCGCAGTCCAGCCTCTGGCGGTGAACCTGGTCGGATATCTTCAGCCCAAGGAACAGATGGCCGTCGTGGCCTTCCATTCCTCGGCCGATCTGATTCAGGATTTCACGTCGAGCCATGAGCTGTTGCAGCGCGCCATTGCCTCCGTCAAATTCGGCAACGCTCCACGGGTGCTGGATGCGCTCTACGCAGCCACCGAGGGAGGATTTCAGAACACCACCTTCCGCCGCGTCATCGTTCTTCTGACGGCGGGCGTGGAAGGCCCCAGCCGCATGGGCGAGCGGGAGGTGCTGAAGCTGGCGAGGCGCAACAACGTTTCGATCTACCCGGTCTTCGTTCTTGGACCGGAGCGGCCCATGTTCGAACGGCTGGCGCGGCAGACGGGCGGGGCTTGTTTCGAACTGCGGGATCGGCAGCGGGTGGCGGACGGGAAGGCGGCTGCGCGTATCTTTGAGGCGATCCGGTCCCACTACACACTGGCCGTGGAGGGCAACCTGGCGTTGGGAGAGAGAGTCAGGATAGAAATAAAAAGGCCGGAGAGATTGTTCGTCTCCGGCCTTCCACTCGAGTAGTCGAGGATTTGGGGAGGGTCGTGCTTAGTTTCGGGCCTGTATAACCTTGGGGGCTGACAGGTAACCGACGATCAGGTCCTTGCCAACTTCGTTCACTACGATCTCATAAGGCTGGCGGGCGCCGGACATGTAAAACTGCACCGGCTCGTTGGCGGTCTTTTCCTTCTTCTCCACGCGCTTGTCGTCGGCAATGAGCTGGAGGGTGTACCGATTCCTCTTCACGTCCGCTTTGGTCAACTGCATCTGGACGTTGCCGACTTTCTGGAACTGTTTGGACTTGGAGATCCTGAACTCCTGGTAGTTGCGGTCGCCCAGCGCCTTGAGCGCGCTCAGTTCCTTGGAATTGGTGGCGATCAGCCCGCTCTGGACGCCCAGGTCGCCGCGCACGCTCCTCAACTCGGAGATGGTCTTCTCCAGCTCCGACTTGGTGGAGGCGACGTCGGTTTTCACATTGCTGACGTCAGTGGAGACATCGGAGATCTTGGTGTTGGCCGTCGCGGCAACTTCCTTAACCTCGGTCAACTGGGTGTTGACGAGTGCCTGCTGGCTGGCCTGCTCCTCCTGGATCTCTTAGCGAGCTGGTCGGCGTGCTTCAATGCCGCCCTCCGGGCCTCGCCCGCCGCACTGGCGGCCTGCTGGCGCGCGGTGTCCAGCTCGTTGCGCAAGTCGCTCAAGTGCTGCCGGCTCGAGGATGTGCTGAGGTCGGCGGACTCCCGGACCTTGGCGACCTCGGACAGGATCGAGCCACGCATCGTCGCAATGTCCTGCTTGAGATTGCCAAGCGAGACAAATGTGACCGCGCTAGCGACCACTAGGGCAAAGACGATGCCGATCAGAATCGGGATAGCCACGCCGCCCTTGGCGGGCCGGCTGTTGTTAGGTGTTTCGTCGTTCATGGGGTTGTTCCTCGCCACTATCTAAGGCAATCCGCCTGCCAACCGGTTATCCCGCCGGAAACCATTGATCCGCAAACAGATATCTTGCAGAGGTTAGGGCCGCTCCATGTAAGAACTACTCGCGACCGGACTTTACTACCGTGAGTCAGACGATTATCGCGGCGCCAGGACTTTGGGTGTGGCCAGGTACCCTATAATCTGGTCCTTGCGGACTTCGTTCACCACGATCTCATAGGGAGTGCGCGACCTTGGCGACATAGAACTGCAACGGCTCGTTGATGTTCTTGTCCTTCTTCTCCACCTTCCTGTCGTCGGCGACCAGTTCGATGGTGTACCTGTTCCTCTTGGTGTCCACCTTGGTCACCCGGACGGAGACGTCGCCCACTTTCTGCATCTGCTTAGTCTTGGTGAGGTTGAACTCGAAATAGTTGCGATCGCCCAGCGACCGCAGTGCGCCGAGCTCTTTCGAATTGGTGGCGATCAGGCCGCTTTGAACACCCAGGTCGCCGCGGACGCTTCTCAGCTCGGCGATGGTCTTGTCGAGCTCGGACTTGGTGGAGGCCACCTCGGAACGGACGTTGCTGACCTCGGTGGAGACGTCGGCGATCTTGGAAGTCGTGGTGTTGGCGGCTTCCCGGACCGCGCTCAGTTCGCTCGCCACCTGCTGCTGCTGCCGCTTCTGCTCGGCATCGAGTTTCCGGGCGATTTCATCGGCGTGACGCAGGGCCTCGACTTTGGCCTGGCCGGCGGCCACCGCCGCGGTGCTGCGCGCGTTCCCCAGTTCTTCCCGGAGCGCGTCCAGGTTGCGCCGGTTGGCGGAATCAAGCAACGAGGATGCCTCGTGCACCTTGGACACCTCGCTCAGCACGGACTGCCGCATGGAGGCAAGCTCCGCGCGCATGCGGTCCACTTGAATGAACAGGTAGACGGAGGCTCCCACCAGGGCGATGACCACGCCCCACAACAGCGGCAGGAGGATTCGCGACAAACCGGAGGGTTCCGAAGATTGGTAATTGTATTCGGCCACGGCAATGATCCTTTCGCGATGAGAATGGCTGGACACGAGTATTCTACCACCGGCGGCCTTGACGCGCATATTTCGGTTTTGTATACTGAGCGGTAAGTATGAAGTTGAATGCCCGCGAGAAAATCCGGAACGCGGCCGTCGACCTGTTCGCCGAAAAGGGTTATGCCGCCACGGTCACGCGCGAGATCTGCCAGCGGGCCGGGGTGACCAAGCCGGTCCTCTACTATCATTTCGCCAGCAAGGAAGGGCTCTACACGGACCTGCTGCGCGGCGGCTGGACGGAGTGCCAGGAGCAACTGCAACTGGCCTCCCGGAAGGGCAAGACCGCGCGCGAGAAGCTCATCGACGTGCTGGCGGCCGATCTGGCGCTGACCAAGCGCGACCCGCGGCTGGCCACCATGATGTTCCGCATGATCTTCGCGCCCAGCAACGAGACTCCCAACTTCGACTTTGTACGGGTTGGTATGGAGTGGGCCAGGCTCATGGCCGCCATCGTGAAGGAGGGAGTGCGGCGGGGAGAGATGACGGGCAACGCGCGTCAGGTGGGCGAGGCCATTCTGGGTGTTCACATTCTCTATACCCTGAGCTTCCTGTTGACGGGCCGCCCCAAGCCGGACCGGCGGCTGGCGCGGCGAATCGTGCACCTGGTGGTGGACGGCTGCGGACAGGAGAACGGGAAACGGTAGGTGGGAAATGAAGCATTGGATATTGCTGGCGCTGGCGTTCTGTCTCCCCGCCGCGGGCCAGACCGCGGTGGAGAAACAGACCGTGACGCTGGAGGAGGCCGTGCGGCTGGCGCTGGAGCGCCATCCCGATGTCGGGAAGGCCAAGGCGGCCGCCGACGCACTGAAAGGCAAGATCCGCGAGGTGCGGGCGCAGGCGCTGCCCGAGATCACATTGGTGGGCAACGCCACACGCGGGCGAGATCCCAGCCTGCTGAACGCCTCCGGATTGGACAAGTTCCCCGCGGAGTTGCGGAACGCCCTGGTCCCGTCCCCCGTCAACTTGTTTGACTACAGCGTCAGCGTGAAACAACCTCTTTATACCGCCGGTAAGGTGGGCACCGCCCTCAGGCTGGCCTCCATCGAGTCGGAAGGGGCCCTCAGCGACGTTGACCGCGCCTCGCAGGACCTCGCGCTGGAGGTAGTGAAGGCTTACTACGGGCTGCTGTGGGCCGAGCGTTACAAGATGTTAGTGGCCGAGACCCAGGAGCAGAGAAAGCTCCACGTGCAGATGGCGCGCAGCCGGTTCCAGAACGGCGTGGCGACCGAAGTCGACGTGCTTCGCTCGGAGGTGGCCGTGGCCAACGGATCGCCCGAATTGGTGCGGGCCGAGAACGCGATCCGGCAGACGCGCGCGCTGCTGAACTTCTACCTTGTTCGCCCGGCGCAATTCCCGACCGAGGTGGCGGGTGATTTCCCAGAGCAAGCCTTGGGAGGAGTGGGACCTGGCTGCCGTGACACAGCAAGCCCTGCGCAGCCGCCCCGAAGTCCTGCGTTTGCGCATCGCCGAACGCAGCGCCGGGATGCAGCTTGCTTTGGCGAAGGCGGAGAACCGCATGCGGATGGACTTCAACGCAGCCTACGGGATTGTGTCGCGTCTGCCCAAGAACCTGGTCGACCCCCTGTACGCCCGCTGGAACCTGGGCGTCAACTTCACGCTGCCGGTCTTCGACGGATTTAAGCGCAGCGGTCTGGTGTGGCAAGCCACGGCCAATGAACACGCGGCGCGCCTGGAGCGGGAAAGGGTGGAGCAGCAGGTGCGACTCGGTCTTCAGCAGGGTCTGGATGAGATCAAGGCCGCTGAAGAAACGATCGCGGCCGCCCGCGCCAACATCGCACAGGCCGAGAAGGTGCTCAGCATGACGCAGAATAACTACAAGTACGGCGCCGCGACCACGCTGGACATCGTGGACGCGCAGACAGCCCTTTCACAGGCCAGGACAAACTTATTGCTCGGGATGCACGACGGCTCGATCGCCCGTGCGAACCTTTTGTGGACGGCGGGGAGGAGCCCATGGGAGTAATTGGGATAAGAAATAATAATAAGGTAGCGGCGGCCATGCTGGCCGTGGCTGTTTTGCTCGCGGCGGGCTGCCGGAACAAGCAAGCGGGGGCGGTCGTGCCCGGCGAGGCGCCCGCACTCTCCGTGAAGGTTGTCCAGGTCCAGTCTGAACCCTTCTCGGCAACGGTAGCCGTGACAGGCAATCTCGTTTCCAGGTCCCAGGTGGTGGTCAAGGCCGAGATCATCGGGAAGATCGTGAAGTTTCCGAAGCAGGAAGGCGACTCGGTGGAGGAGGGCGAGGCCGTGGCCTGGGTGGACGAAGAGAACTTCCGGCTGGCGGTCCGCCAGGCCGAGACGGCGGTCCAGGTGGCACAAGCGTCGCTGGAGCGGGTCCGCGTCACGGCCGAGCACAACGCCGCGGAACTGGAGCGGGCCAAGAACCTGATCAAGTCAGGCGGCATCACCGACAAGGACTTGAAGACGGCGCAGGTGGCCCATCTGGACACCCAGGCCCAGGCGGCGCTGGCACAGGCCCAACTGGAGCAGGCGCAAGCGGCCCTGGAGGTGTCCCGCAAGCACCTGCGCGATACGGCCATCCGCGCGCCCGTGGCCGGCGTCATCGAGCAGAAATTCATCAATCCCGGCGCCTATGTCGAAGCCCCGACCCAGGTTTTCACCGTCGTCGACAACCGCCGTCTGGAGTTGGAAAGCCCGGTGCCGGCGGCGCAACTCGGGCAGATACGCGCCGGCCAGTCCGTGGCATTCCGGGTGAACAGCTACCCGGAGACGGTCTTCCAGGGGCGTGTCATCGAGATCAATCCGGCGGTCGACCCCATGACCCGGTCCGCCAAAGTTCGCATCGCCGCCGGACCACAGCGTTGGAAAGCTCAGAGCGGGAATGTTTGCCACGGGCGAAATTCTCACTGGCGTCCAGCAGCGGGCCATCGTCATACCCGCCGTGGCGGTCTATCGCGGCGACGGGACCACCACCCAGGCGTACGTCTTCGTGGCCGAGAACGGCAAGACGCTCCGGAAGACCGTTCACATTGGGCGGGAGACCGATGGCAAACTGGAGATAACGGAAGGGCTCAAGCCCGGCGAGGTTCTGATCGCCGAGCAGCGGATCGAACTGGCCGACGGCGTGCGCGTCGAGCCGGGGAAGTAGGTCTTCATGTTTCTCAGCGACCTTTCCATTAAGCAGCCGGTGCTGGCCACGATGCTGGCCGTCACCCTGGTGACTCTGGGCATCTTCTCGTACCAGCGACTCAGCGTGGACCTGTTCCCGGATGTGGAGATCCCCGTGCTGACGGTCCAGACCGCCTACCCGGGCGCCTCCCCGGAGACCGTGGAGCGGGAGGTCAGCAAGCGCATCGAGGAGGCGCTGAACACGATTCCGGGTGTCCGGCACATCAGTTCGACAACCACGGAAGGGCTCTCGATGGTGATCGTGGAGTTCCGTTTGGGGGTGCGCATCACCACGGCCCAGCAGGACGCGCAATCCAAGATCAACGCCATCCGCGCCGATTTTCCGGCGGACATGGAAGAGCCCGTCATCCAGCGCATCGACTTCAACGCCATGCCCGTGGTCTCGGTGGCCGTGGAAAGCAAGACGGCCGACGTCAAGACCCTGTCCACCCTCGCCGAGAAGGTCCTCAAGAAGCGGCTGGAGAACGTGCCCGGCGTGGGCCAGGTGAACCTGGTCGGACTGGCCCGGCGCGAGATCAAAGTCCTGGTGGACCGCGAGAAACTGAAGGCGTTCGGCCTTACCTATGCCGAGATCTCCGGCGCTCTCCGGCGCGAGAACATCGACGTCCCCGCGGGCAAGTTGGAACAGGGGCTGAATGAGCCGCTGGTTCGCGTGACCGGCAAGTTTCGACTCGGTCGATGAATTTCGGAACCTGATCGTGGCCGTGCGCAACGGCCGGCCCATTTTCCTGCCCGAGGTGGCCCGCGTCGAGGACGGAATCGAGGATCGCCGCAGCGCGGCTCTGATCAACGATCAACCTGGCCTGGCGATGGACATCGTGAAACAATCCGGAGCCAACACGGTCGACGTGGCTGACGGCGTGCGCGGAGTGGTCCGGCAACTCAATACGGAACTGCCCTCTCACATCCGGCTGCGCCAGGTGGTGGACCGCTCGACCTTCATCCGCGACTCGGTGGAGGACGTGAAGGTGACCCTGTTGCTGGGCGGCCTGCTGACGGTCTTCATCGTTTTCATCTTCCTCAATAGCTGGCGCAGCACGGTGATCACGGGGCTGGCGCTGCCGGTGTCGGTGATCAGCACCTTCATCGTCATGAACGCCCTGGGCTTCACGCTGAACATCCTGACGCTGATGGGCCTGTCGCTGGCCATCGGCCTGCTGATCGACGACGCCATCGTGGTGCGCGAAAACATCGTGCGCCACATGCACGCCGGCGCGGACCACTTCACCGCGGCGCGCGAGGCCACGGCCGAGATCGGTCTGGCCGTGATGGCCACCACCTTCACCATCATCGCGGTGTTCGTGCCGGTGGCTTTCATGGGCGGCATCATCGGGCGGTTCTTCTACCAGTTCGGCATCACCGTGGGCTTCGCCGTCTTGGTTTCGTTGTACGTCAGCTTCACGCTGGATCCCATGCTGTCATCGCGCTGGTACGATCCGGCGGCGGACCCCAAAGTCCGCGCGGGGCTGGTTCGGCCGCGGGCTCAACAAACTGAACGAGCAGGTGGACCGGCTGCGCAATGTGCTGGCCGGCTCGCTGGGCTGGTCGCTCTCGCACCGCTGGGTCGTGTTAGTGGTCGCCGCGGTGGCGATCGTTTCGAGCTTCTTCCTGTTCGGCAAGTTGGGCTCGGCGTTCATGCCCGAGTCGGACGAGGGCGCCTTTCGCCTGAGCTACAAAGCGGAGCCGGGCATCAGCATGGAGCGCTCCGAGCAGATTGCGCGCACGCTCGTCGCGGAGGTCCGCAAGGACCCCGGCGTGGACTACACCTACGCCTCGGTCGGCGGCGTGAACGGGCGGGGGATCAACGAGGGAAGCATCTACATCAAGCTGAAAGAGCCCGGCGCCCGCCGCTACTACCTGGTCATCATGGCGGACTTGCGCGAGCGCCTGAAACGCTATCCCGGCGGTGCGGACCGCGGTGGGGAATGCGGATCGACTTTGCCGCCGACTCGCGGCCCATCCAGCTCAGCCTGCGCGGGGACGACCTGGCGCAGTTGTCGCGCATCGGGAACCGCTTGCTGGGTGTGGTTGGGAAAACACCCGGGGCGGCCGACGTCGACACCAGCGAAGAGCAACTCCGGCCGGAGTTCCGGGTTCAGCATCAACCGCAAGGCGGCCGGGGACTTGGGCCTCGACCTGGGAACCGTGGCCACGACCGTCCGGGGGCTGGTCGCCGGCGAAATTGTCTCCCAATTCGAGGACGCCGATGGCGACAGCTACGATGTTCGGCTGCGGGTGGATCCCTCGCAACGGGCGCGCGCCGGCCGACCTGCTCGAACTCGACCTGCCCGGCCAATCGGGACGAACGCTGGTTCCCCTCACCCAGGTTGCCAGCGTGGACACGGGCTCGGCGCCCTCCAATATCCGCCGCCTGGATCTGATGCGGGAAGTCCGCATCAGCGCCAATACGCAGGGCCGCTCGCTGGGCGAGGTTGTCAACGAAATCAAGCAGCAGGTCCCCGCGCTCGAACCTGCCCCCGGGCTACACCGTTTTGTACACGGGCGAGGCCGAGGACATGGCCGAGAGCTTCGGATACATGGGCGCAGTCGCTGATCCTGGCCATCGTCCTGATCTATGCGATCCTGGCCTCGCAGTTCCGAAGCTTCGCGCAGCCTTTCGCCATCATGCTCTCGCTGCCGTCTGTCGCTGGTGGGCGTGGCCGGGATGCTGTACCTGGTGAAGGACACCCTGAACATGATGTCCATGATCGGCCTCATCCTGCTGATGGGGTTGGTCACCAAGAACGCCATCCTGCTGGTGGATTTCACCAACGTCCAGCGGCGCGCCGGGGCGAGCCGGCGCGAGGCGCTCATCGAGGCCGCGCGGGTGCGGCTGCGCCCGATCCTGATGACCACCCTGGCCATGATCTTCGGCATGTTGCCGCTGGCCTTCGAGCTTGGCGCGGGCGCCGAATTTCGCGCGCCCATGGCCCGTGCCGTCATCGGCGGCCTGATCACCTCCACCCTGCTGACGCTGATCGTGGTTCCGGTGGTCTACACCTACCTTGACGATTTCGGGGCGGGCCTGGCCCGCTGGTGGAGCCGTAAAACCCCGGCCCACGCCCGCGTCGACCAGCAAGTGTCCGAGAGCGCTGAAGTAGCGCCAGAAACCTAAGAGACGAGTACCAGGTAGTCGGCCTAGTACGGTTGTGTCCGCTAGGAAATCTTCCTTTTTACTCCGATACGATTCTGCTTGACGCTCGGAGTTTCCGCGCTCATACTCCGAATCGCCATGAGAGCCCGTAGTCAGGGCAGGGATAATGTCGTCCGCAGGCGTTGCTGAGCGAGCTCGTACCACCCAGAGCGAGTTCCATGGCCATCGCAACCTTGTCTCCTAATAAGACGCACTCCATCGCGGGCCAGACTCTTGATATCAAGTTGAACCGTACACGGGCATCTTAATGCAGCAGTAGGGGAGGGAAGGTTATGGGTACGCGACTGACGTTGAAGTATGCTGTTTTCGCCCTGGTGATCTGTCTCGCCGCGGCGTCGACATTGTTCGCTGCCCGGGGCCACGGTCACGACCGACAAGAAACCACTATTCGGTTGGCGAGACCATGACGATATCGGGTACGGGGTTCACGCCGGCACAGGGCGTCGCAATCAGCGTGCTCAGACCGGACAAGGCGACCGATTATGTTTTTGGCGTCATCGCTGACGCCTCGGGCGCTTTTACGGCGGCATATGCGCCTTCGCTGCCGCTTGTGTCCGGGCGCTACAAGATCACAGCGACCGACAAGACTTTTGTCGCGACTACTGCCGCCACCGAGGCGGATGCGGCAGCCGCTGACATCGATCAATGCCGAAACGGGTCGGCGGCCAGCCCAAACGATTGCCTGGCGCCGAGCGGCGGCGTGGGCTGGGTGAACGGGAATGTCGGCAGTTCACAAGGCCACCTCGTTGAGGGCTACTCGATCCCATACCGCATGAGGTTCACGGATGTAACGGTTGGCACTTGGACGGTTGACCTTGGCTATGACGTGGTCCACAGCGGTGGCCATGCCGTCGACTTCCTCACCTATTACGACCGGATCAATAATCCTTTGCACTCTCTGGTATTCAACCGATGATCCTGAGTGCATCGACCCGCCAGATGGCTTCGGGGCCTTCGGCGGCACGACTTGCGTTTGCGATCCTCAGTCACCTACTAGCACCTTCTTGATTCCCAAGCCAGACCTTCCCAAATAGCCTGGCTGGAAATCCGCCGGGTACGCCGCCATGCACCATGGGGGTCCCGGGGGGTGACGTTATTGCCGGGGCCACCAGTTGTCCCGGCACGTCGTTTGACGCGATCGCTACTGCAGGCCAAGCGTACTTCAGCATGTGTGGGGCGGCACGATCACCAGCGTGCAGTACGTGTATCAAGCTAGTGGGAGCGGTGATTTGGAAACACGAATTCGAGTAGTGTTTACTGTAACGGCCGGAACTGACGGTAATGTGCTTCTTGCCTGGGGCGGCCACATCGCCCGCGAACAAGACTGGGGAACCAATAATTCCGCAGGCGGAATCAGTGGGTCTCCGTATCACATGCGACTGAACGGCTTCTGCTCCGGAATTGCACCGTTCAGCGGAAGAGATCCCGAACTTTTGCGACGCGGGCGGCAACCAGGACCGCTCACTTTCGTCCGCAGTCGTATTCATTCCCCCGATCTTGACGTTAGTCAAGACGGTGACCAACGACAACGGTGGGACAGCGCTGGCCACTGCCTGGACGTTGAGCGCCGTGGGACCCGGTCTCGATTTCGGCGGCGACTGGCTCCGCGGCGGTGACATGGCGCGATTGTCGAGCAGCGGGCACATACGCGCTGTCGGAGATCGGGCGGCCCAGTCTGGCTACACAGCGGGGGCCTGGAGTTGCGTATGGCGGGTCGCATGAGCGGCAGCAACATCACCCTCGTGACCGGTGACAATGCGTCACCTGCACCATCACCAACAACGACAATGCGCCGGCCCTGCACCTGCGCAAGACGGTCACCAACGACAACGGCGGGACGGCCTGCCCACGGCCTGGACGCTTGACGGCGACCGGCACGGCGGCAGACCGACCAACCTCAGGGGCTCCACGCCGGTGGATAGCGGCGCTACCTTCAAGGCCGACACCTACGCCCTGGCCGAGAGCGGCGGTCCCTCCGGCTACACCGCCGGGGCCTGGAACTGCGGGGCGGCACGCATGCCTGACGCGACGAACGTCACCGTGCCGTTGGGTGGCAACGTCACCTGCACCATCAACAACAACGACAACGCGCCGACGTTGCACCTGCGCAAGACGGTGACCAACGATAACGGCGGCACGGCCGCTGAACACAGCCTGGACGCTGACCGCTAGAGGCACGGCGGCAGCCAACCAACCTGCGCGGCTCGACGCCTGTCGACAGCGGCGCGACCTTCAAGGCCGACACCTATGCCCTGGCGTGAGAGCGGTGGTCCCTCGAACTACACGGCCGGCGCCTGGAACTGCGGGGCGGCGACGATGCCCGACGCCACGCACGTCACCGTGCCGCTGGGCGGCAACGTCACCTGCACCATCAACAACGACGACAACGCGCCGGCGTTGCACCTGCGCAAGACGGTGACCAACGATAACGGCGGCACGGCTCTGAACACGGCCTGGACGCTGACCGCCACAGGCACAGGCGGCAGCCCGACCAACCTGAGCGGCTCGACGCCGGTGGATAGCGGCGCGACCTTCAAGGCCGACACCTATGCCCTGGGTGAGAGCGGTGGTCCCGCGAACTACACGGCCGGCGCCTGGAACTGCGGGGCGGCCACGATGCCCGACGCCACGCACGTCACCGTGCCATTGGGCGGCAACGTCACCTGCACCATCAACAACGACGACAACGCGCCAGCCTTGCACCTGCGTAAGACGGTGACCAACGATAACGGCGGCACGGCCCTGAACACGGCCTGGACGCTGACGGCCACAGGCACGGGCGGCAGTCCGACCAACCTGAGCGGCTCGACGCCGGTCGATAGCGGCGCGGCCTTCAAGGCCGACACCTATGCACTGGGTGAGAGCGGTGGCCCGCGAATTACACGGCCGGCGCCTGGATCTGCGGGGCGGCACGATGCCCGACGCCACGCACGTCACCGTGCCGCTGGGCGGCAACGTCACCTGCACCATCAACAACGACGACAACGCGCCGCAGTTGCACCTGCGCAAGACGGTGACCAACGACAACGGCGGCACGGCTCTGAACACAGCCTGGACGCTGACGGCAACGGGCGCGCTGGCGCCAGCCCGACCAACCTGAGCGGCTCGACGCCGGTCGATAGCGGCGCGACCTTCAAGGCCGACACCTATGCGCTGGGTGAGAGCGGCGGCCCGCGAACTACACGGCCGGCGCCTGGAACTGCGGGGCGGCCACAATGCCCGACGCCACGCACGTCACCGTGCCGCTGGGCGGCAACGTCACCTGCACCATCAACAACGACGACAACGCGCCGCAGTTGCACCTGCGCAAGACGGTGACCAACGACAACGGCGGCACGGCTCTGAACACAGCCTGGACGCTGACGGCATGGGCGCGGTCGCCAGCCCGACAACCTGAGCGGCTCGACGCCGGTGGATAGCGGCGCGACCTTCAAGGCCGACACCTATGCCCTGGGTGAGAGCGGTGGCCCGCGAACTACACGGCCGGCGCCTGGAACTGCGGGGCGGCCACGTGCCCGACGCCACGCACGTCACCGTGCCGCTGGGCGGCAACGTCACCTGCACCATCAACAACGACGACAACGCGCCGGCGCTGCACCTGCGCAAGACGGTGACCAACGATAACGGCGGCACGGCCCTGACACGGCCTGGACGCTGACCGCCACGGCACGGCGGCAGTCCAACCAACCTCAGCGGCTCGACGCCGGTGGACAGCGGCGCCGACCTTCAAGGCCGACACCTATGCCCTGGCGCGAGACCGGCGGTCCCGCGAGCTACACGGCCGGCGCCTGGAACTGCGGGGCGGCCACAATGCCCGACGCCACGCACGTCACCGTGCGCGCTGGGCGGCGACGTCACCTGCACCATCAACAACAATGACAACGCGCCGCAGCTGCACCTGAGCAAGACGGTGGTCAACGATAACGGCGGCACGGCTCTGAACACGGCCTGGACGCTGACGGCAACAGGCGCGCTCGCCATCCCGACCAACCTGAGCGGCTCGACGCCGGTGGATAGCGGCGCAGGCTTCAAGGCTGACACCTATGCCCTGGCCGAGACCGGTGGCCCCGCGACGGGCTACACAGCCGGCGCCTGGAACTGCGGGGCCGCCACGATGCCCGACGTCACGCACGTCACCGTACCGCTGGGCGGCAACGTCACCTGCACCATCATCAACGACGACATCCCACCGCGGCTCATCGTGAATAAAGTGGTCGTTCCGGGTACTGATACTGGACGGTTCAACTTGACGATCACACGCACTGGGTTCGCTCACGAAACCACGAATCAAGGTGACGGCGGGACCACCGGCGAGGTGATCCTACCAATTGCCGGAATCTACACTGCTGGTGAGACAGCCTACACCGGCACCGACCTTGCAGACTACGTGACGATGATTGGCGGAGCTTGTGCCTCCAATGGGACAGTCACAGTCGGCATCGGCCAGGTGCTCACTTGCACCATCACCAACACGCGGAAGGCGCTAGCGAAGGTCACCAAGACGGTCAGCACATTGCCGCCGAACGGGACCGACTCCTTCACCTTCCAACTGCGAGAAGGCGCCTCTGTAAGCGCCGCCGGAACGACCCTTGAGTCCGGCACTGCAAACGCGGCCAACGGCGGGATCATCAGCTTCACCTCCAAGTTGATCCCCGGACAACATTACCAACTCTGTGAGATCGTCTTGCCGGGCTGGAATAACAATTTCGCGAGCCTGTTCACCGTGTTCGACGCGGCGGTGACAACAGCGTCGTCTGTACCGATTTCACCGCAAGCCCCGGCGAACGAAGGAGTTCGCTATCGACAACACTCCGCCTCCGGGCGGACTCGCTCGGACCATCGGCTTCTGGAAGAACTGGTCCTCTTGCAAGACTTCCAACGGCAACCAGGACCCAGTGCTGGATCAAACCCTGGCGTTGTTCCCACCGCTAGCGTGTAGCCCCATTCACCCGACGGGTTCTACATCGGCGACCTTTACGTGGACACGTGTCTGGAAGCCGTCAGTCTCCTCGACAAGACTATTGTCTCGGGCCCCCGGGCCGGCAGGAAGGCGGCGAGTGATCCGGCCTTCAACCTTGCCGCTCAGCTCGTGGCAGCGAAACTCAATGTCATGGCGGGCGCCGACGCGACGTGCACGGCCTACATGAACGCCATCGTGGCTGCTCAGGCCATGCTCGATGCCGCCGGCTTCAACGGCACCAGCACGGGCACGATCAGCAAGGCCAATGCACAGGCCGCGAATGATCTGGCAACGCTGCTGGACAACTACAACAACAACATGCCCTGTCCTGCACCGTAACGCAAGCAGGGCACAGTTTGAAGAATCTGCCATGATGGGCCTCGCCGGGATGAGAGCGGCGGGGCCCGTTTTCTGTCTTGGAGTGAAGGCTTGTGAAACTTACAGCCCTTTTGCTGGCGGCACTCATCTGTAGCGCGGGGCAGGGCAGAGAAGCAGTGTCCCTCTCCGTCTCCGCTTCGCCGGCAGGCGCCTGTTCGGCCATCCTTCCCGACGGGCGCTCGCTCATCAGCGGCGGAACCGGCGCGGGAGGGCCCCTGGCCTCCACCGCTTACTTCGGCAAGGATGGCGCCATCACGCCCGCGGCCGATATGCTCGAACCGCGCGCCGGGCACGTATGCGCCGCGTTGCAGGACGGAACCGTCCTGGTGGCCGGGGGAAGCGGTAAGAGCGGCCCCACTAACTCGGCCGAGATCTTCCATCCCGAGACGAACACCTGGACTCCAACCGCGGGCATGCTCAGCGCCCGCATGGGCGCCACGGCTCTCGCGCTCAACAACGGAACGGCGCTCATCGCCGGGGGCGAAGTCCCCGGCGGGACCGCCAGCACGCTTGAAACCTTCGATCCCGCAACCGGCAGGTTCGAGCAGGTCCGCGGAGGCCTCTCCAGCCCCCGTGCCAGGCACGCGGCGGCCGTCCTGGATGATGGCAGGGTGGTGATCGCCGGTGGAACGGACAGTGGGCAAACCCTGTACTCCATAGATGTCTACGATCCCTCCGAAGGCGTCGTCACCTTCGCCGGCCAGATGTCCATCGCGCGCGCGAACTTCACCGCGACCGCGCTCCCAGGCGGAAAGGTCCTGTTCGCGGGCGGCACCGACGGGCGCGGGGAAGCTCGCCTCCGCTGAGGTGTTCGACGTCGCTACGCGCACCGCCACGCCGACGGCGCCGATGAGCGTCTCGCGCCAGCGGCACTTCGCGCGATCCGCATCGCCGGGGGAGAGCGAGTGCTGGTCGCGGCCGCCTCAGCCGAAATCTTCGACCCCGCGACGGGCGCGTTTCAGCCCGCGGAGGAAGCCGCCGCCGGCGAAGCGGCGGGTGTCTCCGTGACTGTCGGATTCCTCGCGCCGAACGGGCAGGTACGGGCGCGGAAGACATTTCTGTTACGCAAGCCGGCTGCGGCAGCTCCACCCCAAGAATAATCCGGATTCCGGCCAGCCGGAATTCGGATATAATGGAAGCGTGCAACTGATCAAGGTCGGCAGCAAGGGACAGGTTTCGATTCCCAAGTCTGTCCTGGACCAGCTCGGCATTCGCAAGGAGACTCCGATGCTGGTGGAGGTTACCGCCGAGGGCGACATTCTCCTGCGCCAGGCTGGTGTCTACCCGCTTGAAATCTACACCGAGGACCGGATCCGCGAATTCCAGGAAGCGGACCGTCTCTCCGCGCCAGAGCGGCGGAAGCTGAAGGCCCTCAGGCGATAACCGGTGCGTCTCTTCCTGGATGCAAATGTCGTGTTCAGCGCGGCTCAAACATGCCGAGGGCCGGGCCGCCGCTATCTTCGAACTTTGCAGAAGGGGCTACTGCACGGTCATCCTATCTCCGCATGCTCTCGAAGAGGCTCGCCGCAATCTCGAGCTCAAGTGCCCCGGCGCCGTGCCGCGGCTGGAGCGCTTGCTCGGCGCCGTTGAGATCTGTCAAGAGTGTTCGGCGGAGAGCGCCGGCTGGGCCCGCACGCATGGGCTGCCCGACAAGGATGCTCCGATTCTCGGTGCAGCGGCGCAAGCCAAGGCGGAACTTCTGGTCACCGGTGACCGCACGCACTTCGGTCACCTTTTTGGCAAGACGTTACGGGGCGTTCGGATCGTGACGCCAGCCGACGCGCTTGCGCGCGTGCTGTAAGATTGAAATCCTAGGTCGGAAGAGAACATGGACCAACCGCTCTTGCTGGAGAAGTACTCGATGGGAGTAGGCGACAGGTTCGCGCACCAGGCCGAGGCGCAGTTACGCGCCTGCATGCTGGCGGCCGAGAAGGGAGTCACCGTTGTCCCGGTGTGGAACAAGTCGTACCGGGAGCACACCATCATCGGCTCCCAACCCTCCAGCACGCGGCAGGCGGCGGACGCGGCCGTGCGCAAGCTGGGCTGGAACAAGCCCTACCATGTGGACGCCGACCATATCAATGCCACCACCGTGGATGGCTTCATCGACTCCTGCGACTTTTTCACCCTGGACGTCGCGGATTGGATCGGCAAGCCCGCCGACCCGGCCGATGTTAAGGCGTTTGTGGACCGCCATCCGGAACTGGCCGGTGAAGCGGCCGCGGCAGGCAAATACCTGGCGGCGGTGAAAGAGGCGGGCACGATCTACCGCCGCGTCGAGGCGAAGAAGGGCAAAGGCCGGTTTACCACCGAAGTCTCCATGGACGAGACCGACAGCCCGCAAACGCCGGCCGAACTGCTGGTGATTCTCGCCGCCGTGGCCGACGAGGGGATTCCGGTGCAGACCATTGCGCCCAAGTTCACCGGCCGCTTCAACAAGGGCGTCGACTACGTGGGCGACGTGGCGAAGTTCAGCGAGGAGTTCTCAAACGACGTCGCGGCCATCGCCCACGCCGTGCGCCAGTACGACCTTCCCGCCGAACCTGAAGCTGAGCGTGCATTCCGGCAGCGACAAGTTCTCCCTCTACGGGCCGATCCGCCAGGCCCTGAAGAAGTTCGACGCCGGCGTGCATGTGAAGACCGCCGGCACAACCTGGCTGGAAGAGCTGATCGGGCTGGCGGAGGCCGGCGGCGAGGGGCTGGATCTGGCTAAGGACATCTATGCCGAGGCGCTCGCGCACCGGCAGGAATTGTGCGTGCCCTACGCCGCCGTCATCGACATCGATTCCAGCCAGCTGCCGTCAGCGGACGCGGTGCGCGGCTGGACTTCGGAGCAGTTCGTCTCCGCGCTGCGCCACGCCCCTGGCTGTCCCGATTTCAACAGCAACGTGCGCCAGCTTCTGCACGTGGGCTTCAAGGTAGCCGCGAAGATGGGTGGCCGGTATCTCGATCTACTGGTGGCCTGCGAAGCCTCGGTAGCGAGGAACGTGACCGCAAACCTGTACGAGCGCCACATCAAGCCCCTCTTTCTAGGAGGTCTGAGCTTCACTACGCCCCGCAACGTCAGCAGGACATAGTACGCCATCAGGCAGACGATCACGGCGGAGGAAAACCAGAGGAAGATCGTGGTCTACGCGCATCGGCGCGATCTCCCTGGGCAGGCGCCGGTGGCGCAGGTAGAGGGCGCCGATGGCGATCACGGGCAGCATCGTCGATTGCGCCACGCCTCCCGCCACAACCATCTTCACCGGCGACTGGAACAAGTAGAACAGCAGCACCGGGACGACGGTCAGCACCCACACGAAACGGCTGCGGTAGCGCAGCCGGGCTTCGTAGTCGCCGGACTTGGAAAGCTCCCATCAGCCGGCACATGTCGGCGTACATCCGCGAATGCGCCGCGGTGGCCGCGAAGACCGTTCCGTACAGCGTGGCGATCGCGCCCACATAGAACAGCCACAGCGACCAGCCGCCCAGTGTCTGGGTGTAGATGTTGGAAAGCACCGGGATCATATCCTTGGCGGCGGGCACCAGGCCCATGCCGTTCAGGATGCCCGCCCCGAGCAGGTAGAAGGCCACGGTGGCGACCGTGTAGATCGCCATCGAACACATGATGTCCACGTGCATGACGCGGATCCAGCCGCGGGCGCGGGACGCCACTCCGGGCTGCCGCTCCCGCCGGCCCGTGAAGCGCGCGTAGCCCTTCTCGACGCACCAGTAGGGGTACATGAACAGCTCGGTTGCGCCCACGCCTGTCATGCCGAAGACCGCCACCGCCGTCGCCAGCCCCGCGCCGGGCATGCGGAACTTCAGCCCTTCCGCCAGACGGTCCCAGGAGAAATACTGGGGCATGCGCATGAGCAGCAGGGCGCACAGGAAGGTCAGCATGGTGAACAGGCCGACCTTGACCATGGCCAGGCCCTCGATGCGCTGGTAGCCGCCGCCGAGCAGCAGCACCAGCGTGATCACGGCAGAACAGCAGCACCCAGGCATTGACCGGCACCGCCGGCACGAGCTGGTTCATGCACCTGCGCCACGCCGCCGTACATGGCGCCCATCTGGAACTGGCGTCATCATGGCCATGAGTGCCCAGCCCAGACCACCCAGTTCACCTTCCACCGCGGGCCGGGCAGGTGGTTGAAGCTCTCGAGTCCCGTCTCGGCGCTGGCGATGGTGTAGCGCCCCATTTCCGCCTGCACGACGGGCTTGATGAGCAGCTCAGGATGATGACCCACAAGGCGACATAACCGACCTGGGCTCCCAGCGTGGTGGTGGCGATCAGCTCGCCGGAACCCACGATGGAAGCGGCCAGGATCATCCCCGGGCCGATGCGGCGCAGAATTGCGCCAGCGTGCGCGGCGGCTCCGCGACGTCTTCGTCGCGGTATTGGTAAGGGTCTTGCATGTCAGTCCTCAGCGCAGATAGAACAAGCTTAGACGGGGAAGCGAGGCGGATTCAAGCAGGCGGCGCTCCAGGTACTGCTTCTCCAGCATCGCCAGTTGCGGGGCGGTCATCTTGCCGCGATAGGGGCGCAGTTCCAGGTCCAGAGCGCGGCGCGCGGCCAGCAGATCTTCCTCGCTCTGCCGGCTGCGCGCGATGGCGATCATCTTCTCTTCGAGCGCGGTGAGCCGCCGCTCCAGCTCCTCGAGGTTCTCGATAATGGCTCTCCGCTTCGGCGGCCAGGCCTTCCAGCGCGGCCGCGATCTCTCCGTACGCCGCCTCCCCGGCGGCTCGCAGCTCGGCGGCGCAGCGGCCAGGAACGCCCGCAGCTCGTCCAACTCGAACGGCGCCGGCGCCGGTTCCCGCGGCCGCGCCGGGCGCCACGCCGGCCATGGCCTGCGCCTGCTCCAGCACTGCCTGAGCGCAGTAGGCCAGCGAGTTGATCATGCGGACTTTGGACTTACGGCTGCGCCACTTCTCGAAAGCCGCATCGATGCCGCGCAGCACGGCCTCCAGGGGCACGCCGCTTCTTCCAGATTTCGATCAGCGCCCAGTCCAGCGGCGATAACAGGAACAGCCCGGTGCCCCGGACGCGCTGGAAGTGCTCCTCCACCTCGGTGAAGTAGTTGAAGTAGTTGAGCTGCCAGTTGTCCTCGGGTTCGTTCACGGGCGGCTGATTCCGTTCCCAGATCAACTGGAGGCCCTTGAGGGTCAGGTCTTCGTCCACGTCCTTGAGGTAGCGCGAACCGCGGGTGATCAGGTGCGCCTGCCCGCCGGTCGCGACCACTTGTGTCTGGGGCCCGAGTTCCGTCGTCAGGCGCTCCAGGATGCCGTCGATCATGCCGATGGCGCCGTAGTACAGACCCGACTGGATGCTGCGCCACGGTGTTGGTGCCGATCAGCTTCTCCGGCTCGCGGAAATCCACCATCGGCAGCCGGGCCGTCTTGGCGAACAGGGCTTCGACGGCGATTCCGATGCCCGGCGCAGATCAACCCGCCCAGGTAGCGGCCGGACGCCGAGACGGCGTCGAAGGTGATGGCCGTGCCCAGATCCACGACCACGCACGGCCCGCCGTACTTATTGAAGGCCGCCACGCTGTTGACGATGCGGTCGGCGCCCGACCTCGCTGGGATTCTCGTAGCCGATCTTCAGCCCCGTGTCCGTATCCGGCGTGACGAACATGGCCTCCTGTGGAAGTACTTCACCGCCATCTGCGCCAGGCTGGAATCCAGCGGCGGCACCACGCTGGCAATGATGACCCCGTCCACCGTGCCAAGGTCCAGCGTCGGAGAGCGAAAAGAGGTTGCGCAGCAGGACCCCCCACTCGTCGGCGGTCTGGTCGAGCACGGTGCGCAGGCGCCAGCGGCCGATCAGGTTGCGATCCTCGAACGCGCCGATCGTGATGTTGGTATTACCGGCATCCAGCGCCAGCAGCATGCGCTGTCTCCTTTCTCCGCTGCGCCGGAGTAGAGGCCGATGATTCGTCCGCAGCCTTCCTCCGGAGCAGGTCCGCGTATTTGTCCACCGAGTCCAGCAACTGCACCAGCAACTCCTCCCGGGAGTGCTCGCGGCCGGCCACGCATCCTCAGCGACGTGGCCGACCCCTCCAGTTCCGCGGGAAATGCCTCCTGGTTCACGTTGACGCCGATCCCGGCGATCACGGCCGCCGCCGCTTTCTGCACCAGTATGCCCGCGCACTTCCTGCCGCCGATCAGCACGTCGTTGGGCCATTTCAGGTCGCAGGCGACCCCGGTGGAGTCCAGAATCGCCTCCCGCGTGGCCAGGCCCAGCGCCAGCGTCAGCACCGGCAGCGATCCGGCGGCAATCCGGGCCGCAGCACGATCGAGACGTAAAGCCCGGTGTCTTTCTCCGAGTGCCAGCTCCGCCCGTGCCGGCCCTGCCCGGCGGTCTGCTCCTCCGCCACCACCACCGTACCGGCGCGGCAACCCGCCGCGGCCAGCGCGCCGCCTCCGGTCATGGTCGAGGCAGTGCTCTCGAGCCAGACTACCTCGCGCTGCCGGCAGCGCGCGCGCGCACGGATTCGACGTCGAACGGCATGGTCAGATCATGTGCAGCCGGAAGTTGATGTCCACGGCGGCTGGCCGAATGCGTGATCGCGCCGCAGGAGACGATAGTCCGCGCCGGTGCCGCGTAGGCCCGGATGTTCTCGAGGTTGATGCCGCCGGACAACTCGACCTTGGCGCGCTTGCCGATGAAGCGAATGTGCTCGGCGGCCTCCTCCGGGCGAGAAGTTGTCGAGCAGAATCGACTTCGCGCCGCACTCCAGCGCCTCCTCCAGCTCGGCGTGGCTGTGGACCTCGATCTCCACCGGCAGGCCGGTCTTGAACGCCCGCTCCAGCGCCGCGCGCACTCCGCCCGCGGCGGCGACGTGGTTGTTCTTGATCAGAACCGCGTCGTACAGCCCCATGCGGTGGTTGGTGATTCCGCCGGCCGCGGCCGCCATCTTCTCCAGGCGCCGCAAGCCCGGCGTGGTCTTGCGGGTGTCCAGGACCTGGCACTTGGTCCCGTCCACGGCGTCGGCATAGCGGCGCGCCGCGGTGGCAATGCCGCTCAGCCGCTGCAGGAAATTCAGCGCCACCCGTTCGCACTCGAGCAGCGTCCGCGCCCGTCCCCGCACCAAGGCGATCCGCTCTCCGGCCGCCAGCCGGACGCCGCTGGTGGCCGCCAGCCGCACCTCGTCGACGCCGCCGCGCATCTGGTAGATCACCGGCAGCAGCTCGGAGCCCGCCACCACCATCGCCTCGCGCGCCTGAAAGCACCCCTCGGCCGTGCGATCCGGCAGGCACGCGTGGCCTGCGAGGTGATGTCCCCCGGCCCGATGTCCTCCTCCAGAGCGCGCCAGACGGCCTCGTGGATGTCGGGATGCGTGACGTCGAAGCTCATGCTTGTGAGCAGCGCCTCCAGCGCGGTGCGGCTCTTTTCCAACTGAGCCTCGTAATCGGCCAGTTTCCCGCGGATCGAATCAACCACGGGCGCGGGAGCCCGGCTCAGGAACTTCTGGTCCGACAACTGCCGCAGGGAACTCGCGATCACTTTGTCGAGCTGCTCGATCTGCTTTTCGAGCCGCTTCCGCTGCGCATCCACCTGCGCCGGCGGGCAAACGCAGCACCAGGTCGAACTCGGGAGTCGAGCGGAGCGCGCCTTCTCCCGCGCGGCGCCGCCCCGCGCAGCAGCTCCAGATTCACGTTCGCCAGCCGGCTGACGATCTCCAGCTGCGCCCGCAACACTTCCATGCTGGCGTCTGGGACGTACAGAGCGCCGTCGAGCTGCTGCTGCGGGTCGGCCTTCATTTCGGCTCGCAGGTTGCGCGCCGCGGTGATGATCTCCTGCAACAGGTTCCATCTCCCGCTCGGCCGCTTCGTCGAAGGCGGCCGGATCGGCTTGCGGATAGCGCGCCTGCGCGATGGACGCCGGCCGGTCTCCCGATCGCTCCGCAGCCGCTGCCACAGCTCCTCGGTCAGGAACGGCATCAGCGGGTGCAGCAGGCGCAAGGCGGTCTCGAAGACATACAGCACGTTGCGCCAGTCGTCGTTCGGCCCGGAGTTTTCCGTGAAGCGCAGTTTCTTGATCTCCAGGTACCAGTCGCAGAACTCGTGCCAGAAGAATTGCCACAGGATCTGCGCCGCCTCGTGGTAGCGGTACTGCTCGATCGCCCGGTTCACGGTCTCCGCGCAGCGATTCAGGCGGCTCAGCATCCAGCGGTCTTCAAGCGTCTCCGGGGCGGGCGAGTCCGGCACCGACGGCTCCACGCCCGAGCGCTCCATGTTCATGAACAGGAAGCGCGCCGCGTTCCAGATCTTGTTGGCGAAGGCGCGCGCGCTGGTCATGCGCTCTTCGGTGAGCACGATGTCGGTGCCCGGCGCGGCTCCCAGCAGCAGCGACATGCGCACGGCGTCGGTGCCGTACTTCTCGGTGACCACCAGCGGATCGATCACGTTGCCGCGCGTCTTGGACATCTTCTGCCGCTCGGCGTCGCGCACCAGGGCGTGGATGTAGACCTCGCGGAACGGCACGTCGCCCATGAACTCGAGGCCCATCATGATCATGCGCGCCACCCAGAAGAACAGGATGTCGAAGCCGGTGATCATCAGCGACGTCGGGTAGTAGGTCTTCAGATCCGCGGTCTGCGTCCGGCCAGCCCAGCGTGGAGAACGGCCACAGCGCGGAGCTGAACCAGGTGTCCAGCACATCCGGGTCCTGCTCCAGCTTCGCCGACCCGCACTGCGCGCACGCCGTGGGATCCTCGCGCGCCACGGTGACTTCGCCGCAGGCGCGGCAGTGCCAGGCCGGGAATGCGATGGCCCCACCAGAGCTGGCGCGAGATGCACCAGTCGCGGATGTTGTACATCCACTCGAAGTAGGTCTTGGTGTAGTTCTCCGGCGTGATCCGGATGCTGCCGTTCTCGACCGCGCGGATGGCGGGCTCGGCCAGCGGCTTGGTCTTGACGAACCACTGCGTGGAAACCAGCGGCTCCACCACCGTCTTGCAGCGCTGGCACTTGCCGATGGCCAGAGCGTAGGGCTCGATCTTTTCGAGCAGCCCCAGGTCCTCCAGGTCCGCGACCACGCGGCGGCGCGCCTCGAAGCGGTCCAGGCCGGCGTAGCGGCCCGCTTCGGCGGTCATGCGGCCGTCCTCGCCGATCACCTTGATCTTGGCCAGGTTGTGGCGCTTGCCGGCCTCGAAGTCGTTGGGGTCGTGCGCCGGCGTGACCTTCACCACGCCCGTGCCGAATTGCGGGTCGGCCAGCTCGTCCAGAATGATGGGGATCTCGCGGTCCATCAGCGGCAGCATCACGGTCTCGCCGTGGAACTCGCGATAGCGCTCGTCCTTCGGGTTGATCGCCACGCCCGTATCGCCCAGCATGGTTTCGGGGCGCGTGGTGGCCACCACCAGGCTGCGGTCCGAGCCCTTCACCGGATAGCGGATGTGCCAGAGGTTGCCCTGCGTTTCGTCGCGAACCACTTCCAGGTCCGAGAGCGCGGTGCGGCAGCGCGGGCACCAGTTGACCATGTACTCGCCGCGATAGATCAGGCCCTTCTCGTAAAGCCGGACGAAGACCTCGCGCACGGCGCGCGACAGGCCGGGGTCCAGCGTGAACCGCTCGCGGCTCCAGTCGCAGCTGGCGCCGAGCTGCATCATCTGGCGCTGGATGGTTGCCGCCGTACTCCTCCTTCCACTCCCAGACGCGCTTCACGAATTCGTCGCGGCCCAGCGTGCGGCGGTCGAGTCCCTCCTCGGCGAGCTTGCGCTCCACCACCATCTGCGTGGCGATGCCGGCGTGATCGGTGCCCGGCAGCCACAGCGTCTTCTCGCCCCGCATGCGATGCCAGCGGACGGTGACGTCGATCTCGGTGTGCTCGAGCATGTGCCCCATGTGCAGGGAGCCGGTCACGTTGGGCGGAGGGATCACCAGGCAGAAGACGGGAGCGTCCGAAGTTTCCGTCGGGACGAAAGACACCCGACTCGATCCAGCGCTCTGCCCACTGCGGCTCGAAGCGCTGGGGCTCGTAGACTTTGTCAATTTCCATCGGGAAATTCCAATATATCATGGGGGTCCGAATGAGCCTTCGGCTACAATAGGAATCTATGACCGACGACTTCTACCGCATTCGCAAGCTGCCTCCTTACGTGTTCGCCGTGGTGAACGAGATGAAGGCACGTCTGCGGGCCGCGCAACTCGATGTCGTCGACCTGGGGATGGGCAACCCCGACGGTCCCACGCCGGACATCGTCGTTGAGAAGCTGGTTGAAGCTGTCCGGAATTCCCGCAACCACCGCTACTCCATGTCCAAGGGCATCCCGCGCCTGCGCGAGGAGATCGTCAAGCGGTACAAGGCCAAATACGCGGTGGATCTGGACCCGGAGAAGGAGGCGATCGCCACCATCGGGGCCAAGGATGCTTTGGCGCATCTGCTGTTCGCCGTCATCGGCCCGGGCGACGACGTGGCTTCGCCCAATCCCTGCTACCCCATTCACCAGTACGGCGTGCTCATGGCCGAAGGCAACGCCATCACGCTGCCCATGCCCGACGCCGCCACTTTTCTGAATCGCCTGGAAGATCACTACCGCACGGTGGCGAAGAAGCCGAAGATGATCCTGATCTCGTTTCCGCAGAACCCGACCACGGAGTGCGTGGACCTGGACTTCTTCCGCGAGATCATCCGGCTGGCCGCGCAGCACGGCACCATGGTGGTACACGACTTCGCTTACGCGGACCTGGGCTTCGACGGTTACGAGCCCCCCAGCATTCTGCAGGTGGAGGGGGCCAAGGAAGTCGCCGTCGAGATCTACTCGATGTCCAAGAGCTTCAACATGGCCGGCTGGCGCGACCGGCTTCTGCCTGGGCAATCCGCAAGATGATCGGCGCGCTGGCCCGGATCAAGAGCTACCTGGACTACGGCATTTTCCAGCCGATCCAGATTGCTTCCATCATCGCGCTGCGCGAATGCGCCGAGGATACGCGGAAGATCTGCGCCGACTACCAGAAGCGCCGCGACGTGCTCATCGAAGGCCTGCGGCGCGCGGGATGGGAGGTGGCGCCGCCGCGCGGGACCATGTTCGTGTGGGCGCCGGTGCCCGAGCCGTACCGCGAAGCGGGCTCGCTGGAATTCTCCAAGCTGCTGCTGGAGAAGGCGCTGGTGGCGGTTTCGCCGGGCATCGGATTCGGCCCCATGGGCGAAGGCTTCGTGCGCTTCGCGTTAGTGGAGAACGAGCACCGCACCAACCAGGCCACCGCCTCCATCCGCAAGTTCCTGCAAGGCAAGGGGTAGGGACTGCCCCAAAGGCGAAGAGAGGCTTTTTTGCGAAACGAAGCCATTCGGCGGCATAACGCCTTATGCATCAACGAGATGCAGCAGTATTCTGTTGTCAAAGACCTGTCCGGCGGGGACCGGAGCTGAAGTTGATCCCCGACCTACCCATACCACGGGGTTGATGGGTTCGGGCGCGGGCGTTCAGGTAAGTTATTGATAGGGAGCCGGGTATTTCGCGCGGGGGGGCGGACCCGAGGAGTAGAGTCTGAGATGACGCTTTCTTCGGGGAGCATCTCTTATGAAGAAGTTGCATTCGCCTGAGTGCCGAGTTCCTTCAGTAACCAGGCCAGTTCCTGACGAGCCCGGTTAATCAGGCTGCCGTAGGAGGTCACCGTTGTGTCCGATGCCAGATGCCCCAGCATATGGGAATCGTATGCTCCGCCGAGGACCACACACTAATGGGGGAGAAATGTTCAGTTAAGTCGTCGCGGTACTGTTCTGCTTGGCTGACATCCATCCGGTCGATAGTGTGGCCGGGGCGTTTGAATTCAATGAGTGAATAGCGTTCTGAAAACCGGCTGAGGAGTAAAAGGTCTGGACGCATCTTTGCCCGCCCACCACTGAACCGCTCGCTTGCATATTGGTCAACGACGAATGCGAGTGTCCTATTTGAGGACATCAACGCAAACTCTGAGCCAAAGATCCACAGATTGGTGCCAAGGGCGGTGTGCACGGTTTGCTCAAGTGTTGCAGTTTCGTGGATAAGCGCATCAAGTTGATCCAGAAAGGAGAGGCGACGGCGGGCCTGCTGCGCGACCATGCTTAACTCGAGCACCCCAAAATCGCGTAGTGCCTCAGCCAGAGCGCCGACGTCCTCATGCCGCGCGCGATCGATGCGGTCAAGGACTTGCCAATACTCGTCGCGCTCCAGTGCGTCCAGGACAACAGAGATGATTGGGCGGATACGTTCCTCCGACTCATCGTAGAATCGCTGCATGATGCGTTCGATAGCCCTGCTCGCAAACTCACGCCGGTATTCCGGCACCTTCTCCAGCGAGCGGTTTATATCCTGCTGTAGACGAGCTTTGGCAAGGTTCATCTCACGAGTGCAGGTTTCAAGCAGCTGTTCGCGTATAGTCTCTTGGACGAATGACTCGAGTTCTGCGTACCCCTTGCTGTTCTCAACAATCTCAAAACCGTTGCCGGTGATGTCTTCGCTCAGCCCATCCGCTTCTACTTCGCCGTAGACGCGCCGCAGTACCTTGAGTGGGACATCATTGGCCTGATCCAGGCCAAAGTAGAACGGTCGTCCGATGATCTTGCCACCGATGCGCAGCACAATGCCCGCTTGTTTCGCGGGTTGTTGATCCTCGGTGATACGCATGCGGAGGCGCACTGGTCCAACTGTCGGTAGAGCCGCCTCGGCCGTAGCCGGTGTGCCACGCACATCCTCGATACCAACGACGTCGCCGTTGACTATGATTTGAAAGCCTTCTTCGCGTCCATACTCCAGTACCAGAGCTCCTTGAGACGTTCGGCGATAGGGTAATTCCAATGTTGATCCAGCGCTGAAAGGCTCACTTCTGTTCCGTGTTCTTCCGGGCCACAATTACCGACGTCAATCGGCAACGGGAGTGCCTCAAGCTCCGCACCCGCGTGCAGATCTTCTTTGCGAATCGTGAGGCAGGTGCGTTTGCCGCGCGCGCGCGTTTCCAGACACATAACCCCTGCCATCATCAGTCCCGCGAACTTCCCAACGCCTTTGCGGCCCTTAACGAGTCGATGCTTGCCTGGCGTCCGCTCTCCTTTGGCGGCGCGGCGGTCCCGTGCAATCTTGAGGTATTCGTTGCGGACTTCTTGTTCCTTCATTCCGCTCCCATCATCTCGGAGCGTAACCGGATCACTTGTTACGGGTCGGGCAGCGAGATCCAGACGTGTTCCGCATCAGCATCCCAGGCATTATCAACCAGCTCTTGGATAGCTTGTTCGCTGGAGCGGTAGGCTGCGCCGAGCAACATTGCGAGCCGCGGATCGACTTGAAACTTCGCAGAACGCATATAACTCACCGTAAGGTAAACACGTTCTACTGTATCACGCAACAACTGGCGATCTCGGATTCAAGTACAAACTCCCGACTCATTCGAGGCCTTGAGCCTGCGAGCAATCAACCGCGGGATTCCTCCCGTGAAAAGCCGGTTACGGACTTCCCCTGTTCGGCCTGTCGTCGACGGCTTCCTCAAATTTCAGGATCTCGGGTTCGGTGTGGGAGTAGAAGCGGTGAAGCAGGCCGGCGAGCTGGCGCGAGTCGGAGAGGTCCGCTTCAAGGCCTGCTCGCGGTTCTGGAACAGGACGGCTCGCTTGGTGTCCTCGAAGATGGTGTTTGTGGTGGGGTAGCCGCGGCCGATTTTGCGCTGGATCTCGCGGGCGAGGTCGTCGCGGGAGTCCTTGGCCTCCCAGTAGCCACGCGGGATACTGTTGGCGTCGCGGACGATGCCGTCCGGGCGGACGGTGTGGCCACCGGCCTTGGCGCTCAGCCTCGGCGATGAGCGTCCAGCCGTGGAGGCGTGCGGAGTCGGAGAGCAGCTCCTGGAAAGCGTGCCGAAGAGCCAGTTCATGTTCCACCCCCTGGGCGCGGGTCTCGGCGAGTGAGCGGTGATACTCGCGGATCAGGGGATGAGAGGGTGATCTTCGACGGGCCGCCTGGTCATTTTGAGCTAGTTCCCTCGCGGAGCATGGCTGCGCGCGACAGCGGGTAAGTGGTGATTGTATCGCGGCTGCGAGGCTTATGGTGATCCCAATGGCCTCCGCCTCCCTTCGGAAGTCTTTGAAGGGCAAGAGGTAGAATGATGGCGAGGACTTGAGATGACGCTGTCTTCGGGCATGACGCTTCCGGCTGAGAAGATTGCCGAGATCTGCCGCAAGTACCAGGTGCGGGAACTGGCGGTGTTTGGATCGGCGGCGCGTGGGGACATGCGGCCCGACAGCGACGTGGATCTTCTCGTGGAATTCGAGCCCGAAGCGTCTATTGGCCTCTTTGAGTTGGCGGGGATGGAGGAGGAACTGGCGGCGCTGTTGGGTCGAAGGGTGGACCTTGTCTCCAAGCGCGGCCTCAAGCCTCGTGTCCGTCCCCACGTGTTAAGAGACGCTAAGGTGGTCTATGCGCCGTGAGGCAGCGTTTCTGGATGACATCCTCCACAGCGCCTCCGCCATTGTTGAGATTTGCCGCAACCTTCAGCTAGCCGAACTGATGGTCGACGAAGTGGCCCAAGCGGCGGTCCTGCATCACTTCACAGTGATTGGAGAGGCCGCGAGCCGAATTCCCGCAGAGCTGCGGTCTCGCCATCCGGAGATTCCGTGGTCCCCGATGATTTCGCAGCGCAACTGGGTTGTGCACGAGTCTTTCGGCGTGGACTGGGTTCTACTATGGAAAACCGTCGTCGAGGACGTGCCCCGCCTGAGAGACCACGTAGCCAAGATTCTGCGGACGGAATACGACGAGGAGAAGCCAGCCGGAGATCTAGTGCGCGACGGGCCGCCTAGTCATTTTGAGCTAGTTCCCTCGCGGAGCACGGCTCCGCGCCACACCGAGCAAGTGGTGATGACTTCATCCAACGAGTTGAACTCGCTCGTGCGGCAGACGTACCATTCCCTCAGGGATTGCCTTCAGGGAGGCTAACACCATGCGTAAGTTCATTGCCGGGCTTCTCGAGCGCTACGAATCCGGCCATTTGAGCCGGCGAGACTTGATCAAGGCGCTCGCGTCACTCGCCGCTGCGGCCCCGGCCGCGTCGGCAGCCGTGTCAACCTTCAAAGGAGTGGGGTTGAATCACATCGCCGTGCGAGTTGTCGACATCCCACGCTCAAGGGCGTTCTACCAGGGCCTGTTGGGACTACCGCTCATGAGCGAGTCCAGCAGCAGCTGCTTTCTCGGACTGGGCGGCCAATTCCTGACCCTGTTCAAGGACCGGAACCCAGGGCTGGATCACTACTGCATGGAGATCGAGACGTTCACGCCTGACGAGGTCATGGATCAGCTCAAGAGGAAGGGGCTGCAACCCCGCCGCCCCAGCGGTACGGATCGAATCTATTTCCGAGACCCGGACGGGTTGGAGGTCCAACTCGCCGCAGTCGGCCACAGAGCTTGAAGCTGCAAAAAAGGCTCAACGGCCAACTCGGTGGCGTTCCAGGCGCCCCGCCCGAGATCGTGGCCGGCGCGCTCTATCTCGACGATTCGAGTTGGCGCCGGGATCAACCTTACCGCGGCGCGCAGCTCTTCGCTCGAAGCGAACGGGTCGCGCGAACCGTGGACGAAGAGTACAGGAGTGCGCAGGGCGGGCCAGTGGCTGGTACGCGCCTGTTGCGGCTTACCTGGCGGATGGAGCGGATACGACAGCAACAGCAGCCCTTCGGTGACGGTGACATCTTCGGCGGCGAGCACGCTTGCCTGTCTCCCACCGTAGGACTGCCCGCCGAGGAACACTCGGCCGGGCACGAGGCCGCGCATCACCGCCGCGGCTTCCTTCAGCCCCGCCCGGTCTTCGGCGGCGTTGGCCGGCGATGGCGGACCATGGGGCCGCCGCAGGCGGAATGGCAAGTCGCAGCGCAGCACGCACATGCCGGCTTCCGCGAATGCCCGCGCCACTGTTTCGAGCAAGGTCATTCGTGCGTTTCCCCCAGCTCCGTGGGTGAGGACGAGGCCGTCGCGGCCGTCTCCGGCCGCACGGTGGATAAACCCTCGGACACGGCCCTCCGAGAAAGCTACGGCATCGGAAAGCATGCTTCCTCTTCAAACGTATCACGCGGCCCTCGAAGACGCGCGCCGTTCCTGCAGCGAATGGCATAGGCGGTGCTGGCACGACGTCAGCAACAGACAGCGGAACTTAGACCGCCATCTCTCCGTAGTACCTAACAGATCGTGACTCGATCCTTGGGTCAAGATCGACCGCAAGGAGATGAGCCGATGTCGTTTAAGACTGTGGCGTGGACGCTGCTGGCCGCAGTGGCGCTCACGACTGTTCTGCTCTTCAACTACTGGGCCGCATATCAGCCTCTAAGTACTCTGGCCTATTCGGGAATCGTGCTGGCGCTGTGTGGGCTAGCGAACCTGGTTCTTCCTTTCCGGTTTCTGGGAGTCCGCAAACGAGCCGTCGGAGCGCTTATTCTCGCGGGTGGCGTGGCCCTAACCCTTGCGGCCCTATTCTGGCCGGCCTCGATGGTCCGTGTCGCGCAACCTAGAACTCGTCTCGACGACACTATGCCGGAGTACCAGTTTTTCGAGAGGCACTCTGCCCGCATTCACGCCCGGCCCGAGCAGGTGATGCAGGCTCTTCGCCAGTCAACGTTCGGCGACCTGAAATCCCTGGTCACGCTCCTAAAAATTCGCAGAGCGGCGTTGCGCACGCCCTTTCATGACACCGGCGATTTGCAGGATAAGCGGGTTCTCGATGCGTTTTCGGAGTCTGGTTATCTTTTTGGCGGCAGCGAGCATGAAATCGTGATGTTCGGGGTTTGGAATGTGCGTGCGAACCGCCGCCCCGAGGTGCGCACTTTGCGGGAGTTCGTTGATTATCGGGAGCAGGGTGCGGTCAAAATGGCTTTTAACTTCAGCGTGGAAGAGGCTGGAGAAGGGTGGTCCACAATCAGCACGGAGACCCGTGTGATGGCGCTGGATGACATCATCAGCCGCGGCATGGCGCGCTATTGGAGATTGATTGTGCCCGGAAGCGGCCTGCTCCGGCTTCAGTGGCTCGAGGGTATCAAGAAAAGAGCCGAGAGCATGCCCAACCCACGGTCGTAGGTGCCCATCAAGTTCTTAAAGGGCAGGGGGTAGAATGTGGGCGAGGACTTGAGATGACGGTGTCTTTGGGCATGACGCTCCTTGCGGCCGTCGTGGCCGCCGCGCTTCCCGTCGCGGCAGCAGACATCGATGCCCGCATTCAGCGCGTCGAACAGGGCCTCCGCTCCGGTGTTGCGATCAGCGGCCAGCCCCAACCGAAATGGACCGTCAGCGAGCGCCTAAGGTTCTACAGAGTGCCCGGGGTCAGTGTAGCTGTGATTGCCAACGGCAGAGTGGAGTGGGCGCGCGGCTACGGTGTCGCCGCCGAGAATGGCAAACCCGTGGATGCCCAGACCCTCTTCCAGGCTGCGTCCATCAGCAAGCCCGTGGCCTCCATGGTGGCCCTGCGCCTGGCCGGCGAAGGCAAGCTCTCACTCGATGAAGACGTCAATCTCAAGCTCCGCTCCTGGAAGGTGCCCGACAGCGAATTCACGAAAACCGAGAAGGTCACCCTGCGCCGCTTGCTCAATCACAGCGCAGGTCTCACGGTTCACGGATTCGCAGGCTATGCGGCGGACGAGCCAGTGCCATCGGTCCTCGAGCTTCTGGACGGAAAGAAGCCGGCCAACTCCGCACCCATTCGCGTCGATATCGCTCCCGGGACGCGATACCGCTATTCCGGCGGCGGCTACGAAGTGATGCAGCAACTCGTCATGGACGTCACCGGCAAGCCCTTCCCCCAATTGGCGCAGGAGTTAGTCTTCGGTCCGCTGGGCATGAACCACAGCACGTACCAGCAACCTCTGCCCGCGCGCCTCGTATCCAATGCCGCCGCCGGTCACGACCGCGATGGCTCCATGCTCAAAGGACGCTGGCACGTCTACCCCGAAATGGCCGCGGCCGGCCTGTGGACCACGCCTTCCGACCTGGCGCGCATCGTGCTCGAACTCCAAGAGGGCGGACGCGTTCTGAAGCCCGCCACGCAGCGCGAGATGCTCACCAAACTACTGGGCGACTACGGCCTGGGCATCGGCCTCGCGGAAACCGCCGGCCACAAGTCGTTTTCCCACGGCGGCTCCAACGCAGGCTTCCGGTGCATTTTATTCGGATATGTGGATAGCGGGAGCGGTGCGGTGGTCATGACCAATGGCGACCGTGGCGGCGCGCTGGCCGATGAGATCCTGCGCAGCATCGCGGCCGAATACGAGTGGGCGGACTACAGGACCAGGGAGCGCGCTGTTGCCCGCGTCGAGCCGGATATCCTTCAGGCCTATGCCGGCCGCTATGCTCTTGCGCCCGGGATTGAGGTCACCGTCACCTATGAGAACGGAAGGTTGTTCGGCGCCGCGCAGGGGCAGAAGGTGGAGCTTTTTCCCGAATCTCCCAACGATTTCTTCTCTGTCGAAGCCGGTGTGCCGCCGATCCGCTTCACCAGAGCCAGCGATAACTCCGTCGAAATGTCCAGCGGCGGCGCAACCGCGAAACGCCAGGCGACCGCATCTCCCGCCAATCGATAGCCAACCCTGACGGAGCATGGCTCGGCGCTACCCGCGACCCGGCTTTTGGCGATAATGAAATCAAGATGTTCCGGACCATCAAGGAGCAAATCGACACCATTTTCCGCGAAGATCCCGCTGCCAGGAGCGTGCTCGAGATCTTCTTCTGCTACCCTGGCTTTCACGCGATCCTGCTGCACCGGCTGGCACACAAGCTGCACACTTCGCAGTTGAGGTTCCCGGCCCGGCTCGTCTCTCAGTTCAGCCGCGCGCTCACCGGCATCGAAATCCATCCCGGCGCGACCATCGGCCGCCGCTTCTTCATCGATCACGGCATGGGCGTGGTGATCGGCGAGACCGCCGAGATCGGCGACGATGTGTTGCTCTACCAGGGCGTCACCCTGGGCGGCACCGGCAAGGAGAAGGGCAAGCGCCATCCGACCATCGGCGATCACGTCGTCATCGGAACCGGCGCCAAGGTTTTGGGGAACATCCGCGTCGGCGACCACGTGAAGATTGGAGCCGGCTCGGTTGTCGTTCACCCCGTGCCGGATCATTCCACCGTGGTAGGGATTCCAGGCCGCGTGGTCCGCGTGAGGGGAGAGGCCACCGACGACGTCCTGGAGCACGGCAATCTTCCCGACCCCGAAGGCCAGGCTATCGACGATCTCGCCAAGCGCGTGGACCAGCTCGAAGCGCAGCTACAGGCCTTGCTGGCGGCAAAGGTCCATCAGGAACAGGATTAGACTCCGCCCTGGAATTTCAACTCAGCCAGCCGGTTGGACGCAGACTGGACTTGCGCGGATACGACGGGCCACAAGGCGACCCACGCGATCAAGCCGATGTAGGGGATCACGGTCAGCACGCAGGCAGTTGTCACCAGCCCGCGATTCACCCCCTCCGGGATGCCGCGCAGCCGAAGCTGGAAGTTGAGGCGGTCCGCCAGTCTCTGCCAGAAAATGAAATACCAGTAGAGGTTATAGAACGGTATGAAAAGGTAGCCGATGGCCTTGCCGCCCCGGAAATCGTCGTGCCGGATCATGGGCAGCTTGGAATGCTTCAGCCCGTGGAAAATTACCGTGAAGACGCCGAGGGTGAAGAAGTGCAGCAGGATGGCGAGGCCCGTGGGAAACGTGGTGAGAAACTCATTCTTCTTAAACCGCTCCACTTGTCCGGTAGGGACCTTCGCCAGGTCAGATGCGGGAGTGTAGATGTGCTGTAGCTCCATCAGGCCCAGCTCAGGGCCCGCACCATCGACGGTCTGAGCGGCGCCGCACTTGGGGCAGAAGCCATCCGCCTTGGTGACGGTGTGGCCGCACTTCACGCAAAAGCCGGCGGAGGGAGTCAAGGCGGATTGGATAGCCGGCCGGTCCACCTCTCCCTGGGCTTGTTTCCATGCGGCTGAGATCCAGCCGCCGCCCACGATTTCGCCTGTCGCTGTCACCTGCGCCGCCGCAACCAAGGGTTCGGATTGAACCTGGGCGTCTTCCAGAAAACGGGAGGGGAGCGGAAGAAGGCCCTTCGCATTGGACCTGGACAACGTCTGCCTTACCAGCGAAATCTGTGAGCCGTCCGGCGCGTCCACCGCTATGCAGTAGTGGTTGGCCCGCCCCGACAGGGTCTCGTTCGTATCTCCGTCGCTCAACGCGCACCCGGCCAGGCGTCGCGTATCGATGGCGCTGAACAGCACCTTGTAGGCCGCCATCCCGTAGAGACCGCCGCCGAGTTCTTCAATGTCAAAAAGTATTCCGAGCTTGGGCATGTAGTTCCTCTCGTGGTCCTGGTTCTGGACTCTGGCAGGACATTATATCCCGAGCCCGGCTTAGAATAGTGGGAGCCATCATGAAGCGGCGCCTCGGCACACTGCTACTACTCGTCGCCGCGATCCGCGGGGTGCTGCCGGGACAGAAGGCTCAACTGGCGGAACCCGTGCGGATGATCTGGGGGCAGGCGCCGCACAACGGCTTCACCGACCTGGTGCGGTTCCATGACCGTTGGTTCTGCGTCTTCCGCGAAGGGCGTCTACAGGTTTCCCGCGACGGCGGGCTCCGAGTCATCACCTCCGCCGACGGCCTTGTCTGGAAGCCGGCGGCGCTGCTAGTCACGCCCGGCGCGGATTTGCGCGACCCGAAGCTCAGCGTCACGCCCGGTGGCGGGCTGCTGGTGAATGCCGTCCAGCAAGGAGAGCGGCCACAGTCGCTGGTGTGGTCCTCGGGAGACGGCAGGGAGTGGGGCGATCCGGTTCCGATCGGAGACGCAGGCATGTGCCTCTGGCGCGTCGCGTGGCACCTGGGGCGCGCCTACAGCATGGGATACAGCGCCCAGGGGGCCCAGCCATTGCGGCTCTACACCAGCGGGGATGGGTCGCGGTTCACGGTGCATGCCGACGCCGTGAAAGCGGTTGCCGGGGCCACGGAGGCTTCGCTTCTCTTTCTCGCCAACGGCAATGCGTTGTGCTTGCTGCGGCGCGAAGGCGCGGCGCCGGGCGCGGAGCTGGGCAAGTCCCGCGTGCCCTACCGGGGTTGGACCTGGACGGATCTCAAGACGGCCGTGGCTGGGCCAAACCTGATCCGGTTGCCCGACGAGCGCATCGTCATGGCGGCCCGGATCATGGACACCAGCGTGCGGACATCGCTTTGCTGGCTGGATCCGGAGGGGGAGACGCTGACGGAATTTCTTACGCTGCCTTCGGGCGGCGACAGCGGCTACCCCGGGCTGGTCTTCCACGAAGGACTGTTGTGGGTGAGCTACTACTCTTCGCACGAAGGCAGGGCGATGATCTACCTGGCGAAGGTGAAGCTTCCGCCGGCGGGCGGAGAGAAGAAGCCCGCCAAGCGCCTCACGTTCGGGAATTGACTCCGCCCTTCGAAAACGCATAGCGGAAGCCGTTTTCCGCGATCCCGCGCAGTTGCGCCTCGGTGAAGCCGAATACGCGCGCGGCCAGTTCGTACTCTCGGGTAAGAGTTGTGTGGAACATGGCCGGGTCGTCGGTGTTCAACACGATGGGAACGCCGGCGTCGTACAGGCGGCGTATGGGGTGATCCTCCAGCGAGGCCACGGCGCCGGTCGCCACGTTGCTCGAGATCGAGATCTCCAGCGGAATGTCGTGATCGCGCAGGTGCCGCACCAGCACGGGGTCTTCGATAGACCGAATTCCGTGCCCGATGCGCTCCGCTCCCAGCTCCAGGGCGGCCCACACCGACTCGGGGCCGCCGGTCTCCCCGGCATGCGCCGTCAGCCGCAGCCCCATGCCGGCGGCATAGCGATAGACGTCCTTGAAAAGCTGGGCCGGTCCCCGTGCCTCGTCGCCGCCAATTCCCAGGCCGATGACCCCATCACGTTGCCGCTCGGCGGCCAACTGCGCCACGCTCTGAACGTTCTCCACGCCGAACTGGCGCACTCCGTCAAAAATCCACCACACCTCCACGGGCGAAGACGCGCTCTCGCGGCGCACCGCCTCGTAGATGGGTCCCAGATCCTGGTTTCTCCACAGGATCACGCCGGCCGACAGGATGATCTCGGCGTAGCGCACGTTCTCCCGCGCCAGCCGTTCCAGCAGACGCCGCGTGATGAGCGCGAAGTCGTCCGGGGTGTTCAGGCGCCGCACGACCCACTCGTAGTTTTTCAGGAACCCTTGGAAGTCGTCATAACGGTAATGTTCTTCGATCTCCGCCGGGGAAAGGCCGGGCGCCAGTTCGTGCAGCGTCTCCGGCTCGATGGCGCCTTCCAGGTGAAGGTGCAACTCGGCTTTGGGCAACTGGTGATAGAGGACTCCCATCCCTGCCATAATAGCTGCGATGACGAAAGCGGAGATAGACGCCATTGTGGGCGGGTATCACGGCGACGCTTTTCGGATCCTGGGCCCTCACCTGCTGAAACGCAGGGACAAGCCCCCGGCCTGGGAGGTGCGCGCCTTCCTGCCGCAGGCGGCCGAGGCCGAGGTGCTGGTTGGAGAGCTCGCCTATCCGATGCTGAAGAGTCACGCCGATGGGCTTTACGTGGCGCTTCTTGAGGGACAGCCGACTCAATACAAGCTGCGCGTGAAGATGTTTGACGGGGCTCGGGTGGAGCTGGAAGACCCTTACCGCTTCCCCATGCTGCTCTCCGAGTTCGAGCTACACCTGCACGGCGAGGGAACCCACTACGAGAGCTACAACACGCTGGGCGCGCATCCCATGACTCTCGACGGGGTCGAGGGCGTGCGCTTCGCCGTCTGGGCGCCCAACGCCGAAGTGGTGTCCGTCATCGGGGATTTCAACGGCTGGGACACGCGGCGTCATCCGATGCGTCTGCGCGAAGGCGGCGTTTGGGAACTCTTCCTGCCTGGGGTGGGGGAGGGCGCCACCTACAAGTACTTCGTCCGCTCGCGCAAATTAGGCCACCGGCAGATGAAGGCGGACCCATATGCCTTCCGTTGCGAAGCGCCTCCGGCCTCCGGCTCCATCGTTTGCCGGCTGGGCAAACATCAGTGGGGCGACGCCGCCTGGATGGATGCGCGCGCCAAAGGGAACCTGTTGAAGGAGCCCGTTTCTATTTACGAGATGCATCTGGAGTCCTGGCTCCGGGCCCCTCACGGCGAGATGCTGACCTACCGGGAACTGGCGCACAAGGTCGTCGAGTACGTCTCCCGGCTGGGTTACACGCACATCGAGCTGCTTCCCATCATGGAGTATCCCTTTTCCGGCTCGTGGGGCTATCAGTCCACCGGTTACTTTGCGCCGACCGGACGCTTCGGACCCCCGGAAGATTTCATGTACTTCGTGGACCACTGCCACCAGGCGGGAATCGGGGTCATCGTGGACTGGGTGCCGGCGCATTTCCCCAAGGACGCGCATGGGCTGGCGTTCTTCGACGGGACCGCCCTCTACGAGCACGCCGACCCGCGCAAAGGCGAGCACAAGGACTGGGGCACGCTGATCTTCAACTACGGCCGCAACGAGGTCCGCTGCTTCCTCATCTCCAGCGCCCTGTTCTGGCTGCACAAGTACCATGTCGACGGCCTGCGCGTGGACGCGGTGGCCTCCATGCTCTATCTGGACTACTCGCGCAAGGCGGGAGAGTGGGTGCCCAACCGGTACGGCGGCAACGAGAACCTGGAGGCCATCGACCTGCTGCGCCGGTTCAACGAATTGACGCACCAGGTGCCGGGCGCGGTGACCGTGGCCGAGGAGTCAACCGCTTTCACGGGAGTGTCGCGCCCCGTCTATCTGGGCGGCCTGGGCTTCACCATGAAGTGGAACATGGGGTGGATGCACGACATGCTGGACTATTTTTCCAAGGAGCCGGTCCACCGCAAGTTCCAGCACAAGAACATCACCTTCAGCCTGCTCTACGCCTTCACGGAAAACTTCGTGCTTCCGGTTTCGCACGATGAAGTGGTTCACGGGAAGGGCTCGCTGCTGGACAAGATGCCCGGCGACGAATGGCAGCGCTTCGCCAACGCCCGGGCCTTTCTGGCGTACATGTACGCGCACCCGGGGAAGAAGCTGCTGTTCATGGGGTCTGAGATCGGGCAGTACGAGGAGTGGGACTACAATGCCTCGGTGCGCTGGGAGTTGCTTGAGTTCGATTACCACCGCAAGCTGCAGACATTCGCCGGCGCCCTGAACCGCTTCTACCGGCAGCACCCCGCGCTCTATGAGGTGGATTTCCACCACAGCGGATTCGAGTGGGTGGACTTCAACGACGCGGACAACTCGGTCATCGCCTTCCTGCGCCGGGCGGCCGATCCGGAAGACTTCCTGCTTTTCTGCTGCAACTTCACGCCGGTGCCGCGGCGGGGCTACCGGTTCGGCGTGCCGTCGCCGGGCTTTTACGAGGAGGTGTTGAACACCGACTCCGAGATGTTCGGCGGCGGCAACATGGGCAACGCCGGCGGTGTCAGCGCGGACCCTATCCCGTCCCACGGCCGCGAGCAGAGTGTGTCCGTTACACTTCCGCCCCTGGCGGTGGTGGCGTTCCGCCGGGGAGGCCGAGTGACGGTTGCCACACCAGTGGTCTGATTTAGTACTGAGAGTCCTAGGCACTATTGTGGATAGGATCTATATTGACTTAGGGATTATCGGGTCTTAATATCAAGACCGTCACCCCATCCCCGAGATTCACGGACTGGGCTTTGGGAGGGGGCAACACAATCTCTAATAGGGAGGAACCACCGAATGAAACAGCTTGTTACACTGTTGGCCATTCTGGCTCTTGCAATGACAGCAATGGCGCAGGAAATGCCCAACGGAGCCCACTACAACCTGAACATCATCGGAGTGGAGAAGAACAAAACCGCCGATATGACCGGCTCGCAGAGGCACACTATTTTTGTGCCATTGCGGACCTCAGGCGTGCTTGGTGCGAGTATCTATCTTGTGCCCGGCGACTTCGAGGTATGCGACGGGAACGCCTCCGACCCTGCGTACAACTGTCAGGGAGTACAGATTAAACCCGAGGGGGCCGTGTTCGCACTTCCCTGCAACACGAACCCGGATATCACCTACACGGACACGTACGGTTGCCCAGCGGATCCCGCAATTCCGAAGGCTTCCTATGAAGTGTGGGCGCGCGCGCTGGGCAAGCCTACTGGATCGGCGGACATGATGACCTGCGCGACGCAGATCAACACGCCGGACCCAACCGATGACGAGCTCGAATGTGCGACTACGAACGTGCTCTCCCTTGACCGTGGGAAGGGCAGGTCATTGTGGCAGGACGCGACGAGCGAATTGAGCACGCTCGTTGCCGACATCGATGAAGATGGCGACCTGGAGACGGTGGCCCTGTTTGCCAATGGCTTCAAGGATTTCTTCTGGAGCTATGTAAACCGGGGTTTGCGCCTTGCTCAGATCCGCTTTTACGTGATCGAGTAGGCCACCAACTTGACTGACCCCTCTGTGGCAGGAAGCCCTTTCTCCGAGGGGCTTCCTGCCGTTCTTTTTCTTGACGATGGACCATGGAAACATGACTATTCGACTGGCAGCTGCGGCCGGCATTGCGTTTAGCTTGCTGCCCCTTCCAGTATGGGCGTCTCCAAAAGCGATGCTGTCGGAGACGCGCCATGATTTCGGCACGGTCAGACAGGGGGAGAAGGTTACCCACGCGTTCTCCTTGAAGAACGAGGGGGACGAACCGCTGTTCCTTCAGGTGGCCGGAATTACGGTCCCCGGGCTGACGGCGCGGCTCAGGCCGGTCATTCCGCCCGGTCAGGAGGCAGCGATTCGCATCGTCTGGGACACGAGCAAGTTCGACGGACCGATCGCGGCGGCGGTGAATCTCCGGTCTAACGATCCGGCTTTGCCTGAAATCGCTCTGGCGGTGCGAGTCAACGTCCGCCCGTCTATCGCACTATCGCCACATGGCGCCGTGTTCCTAAGTGTGTGGCGCGGGGAAAGCGGCAGCGGGAGCGTCAGGGTGATCAATTACGAGGAGCGTTCGCTGACTATCTTGAAATTGCGCACCGAAGGACAGCACTTCAACGCAAGTACGAAGACGATCGTCCCCGGAAAAGAGTTCGAGGTGACGGTTGTGGCGTCTACGGACGCTGCGCCGGGCCGCTACAAGGGGTATGTCGAGTTGCTGACGAACCGTCCAGACCATCCGCCATTGCGGGTGGTGGTTAATCTGATCGTAAAAGGCGAGATCCATGTGGAGCCGGAGACCGTGGACTTCGGACGCATTTCGATCGAGGCGGTGCGAAGAAATCCGAAGCTCGCTGGTTACCTAACTCAGACGATGGCGCTTAACAAGCGTAAAGGTTCTTTGAAGATCCTCCGGATCGAATCCGACCTCGGTTTCCTCATACCGGAGTTCACACCAGCCGGACCGAGCGCGTCTTTTCGGCTGGATCTTCGCTTGATGCCCGAGCGTCTTGTTCCCGGGCCGATATCAGGGTCGGTCACAATCACGACTGACGACGCGACCGTGCAACGCCTGTCTATTCCCGTCACCGGAACGTTGTCGCTCGTTGAGTTCGGCACGGACCTCAGGCGGGTTCACCCCCGAACTGGCAAGGCGCCACCGGCGCGCTGAGGTCCGCTGGATAGTATGCCGAGTCTCTACTTCGACGGCAAGTTCATCATGCCGTCCCAGGTGTCCACCTTGCCATGGTCCTGCGTGTCTTCCGCGAACCAGGTGGCGGTGACGTTCCGGCTTTCGGTGTAGAAGATGAAGCCGTCGCGGCCCATCATGTGCAGGTCCCCGAAGAAGGACTGCTTCTGGCCGGTGAAACCGAACATGCCTACCGGCACCGGGATTCCGACGTTGATTCCCACCATGCCGCCATGGGTCTCGTGCGCGAACTTCCGGGCGTAGTAGCCGTTCTGGGTGTAAATGACCGAGCCGTTGGCGAAGCGGCTGTTGTTCATGATCTTCAGGCCTTCTTCGAAGCTGTCCACGCGCTTGATGCAGAGCACGGGGCCGAAGACTTCTTCGCGGCCGACAGTCATCTCCTCGGTCACGTGGTCGAAGATTGTGGGTCCGATGTAGAAGCCCTTCTCACAGCCGGCGGGGATCTGCGGGTTGCGGCCGTCCAGAATCAGCTTGGCGCCTTCCTTGATGCCGGTTTCGATCCAGTTCAGGACGAACTCCTTGTGCCCCTGGTTGACCACCGGGCCCATGCCGGTCGTCTTGTCGTAGGCCGTTCCCACGTTGATCTCGGAGGCGTACTTGACCAGCAGCGGGACCAGCTTGTCGGCGATGGCGTTTTCCACGACAATCACGGGCAGCGCCATGCAGCGCTCGCCGGCGCAGCCGCAGAAGGCGTTGATGATGCCCTGCGCCGTGCGCTCCAGCTTGGCGTCGCGCAGAACCAGCGCATGGTTCTTGGCTTCGGTCAGAGCCTGCACCCGCTTGCCATTAGCGGCGGCCGTGGTGTAGATGTGCAGTCCGACGCTGGTGGAGCCGACGAAGCTGACGCCCTTGATGGCGGGATGGCGGAGCAGGATCTCCGCCTCGTTGCGGCTGGTGGTCACCAGGTTGAGGACACCCGCCGGCAGGCCGGCTTCCTGCCACAGCTCCGTGATGCGCATGGCGGACTGGGGCACGAAGCTGGCGGCCTTGAGCACCATGCAGTTGCCGGTGGCGACGCAGATCGGCACCATCCAGCCTTGCGGAATCATGGCCGGGAAGTTCCAGGGCGCGATGCCCGCGAAAACGCCCAGCGGGTGGTTGTAGCGCGTGGTGTCATAGCCGGAGGAGACGTTCATCAGCGAGTCGCCCATCATGATGTGCGGCGCGCCGCAGGCGAACTCCAGCACCTCGACCACCTTGAGGACGTCGCCCATGGCTTCGTCCCACTTCTTGCCGTTCTCCTTGGCCAACAGGTGGGTGAGCTCCTCGATGTGCTCGTCCATCAACGCCTTCATCTTGAAAAGCACCTGCACCCGCCTGTTCGACCGGCGTCGTCGGACCATTTCGGGAAGGCTTCCTCGGCTGCCTGGATGGCCTCTTCCACCTCTTCCGCGGTGCACTGCGGGGCGTAGGCGATGACCGCGCCGGTAGACGGGTCATAGCAGGGCATGTACTTGCTTGGTCTTCGATTCCCGCCATTGCGCCGCCGGCAAAGTACTTCAGCTTGGGCGGACGCTGGCCGCTGACGGGGTCGACCGGACAATCGCTCTCGCTCAGGAGATAGCGATTCTCTAATGCAACCGGTGTGGATACTGACATCGAATTGATTCCTCCTTAAATGACTCTCGGAACAACACTGGGGCGCCGCGCCATACCGCGCTAGTCCTCCAGCATGGCCACGGCGCGCACGGGGGCTGCCGTGGTGTTGACCCATTTGATGGGAAAGACGCTCAACTTGAATCCGTGCGGCGGCAACTGGTCCAGGTTCGTCATGTTCTCCAGGTGGTAGTATTCCCGCTCGATCATGACCCGGTGCGCTTCCCAAAATTTCTTGCGTTCGAACATCGCCCAGATGGGCGGATCGTAAGTGACGGCGTCGATGCCTGTCATCTTGATGCCCTGATCGAGCATCCAGTTGGTAGCCTCGCCCGTCATGCCCACGTGGTCGGTCAGGTAGGCTTCGCTGTCCTGGATCTTCCCCGCGCCCGTGTGGATCAGGACGATATCCAGCGGTTTCAGGGTGTACTTGGCCTTGGAGAGGGCGTCCTTCATGTCATCCACGGTGATGCCCGCGCCTTTGGGCAGGTGGCGGAAATCCAGGCACACGCCGTCTCCGAAACAGTATTCCAGGGGAATCCCCTCCGGCCCCGGCGCGTCGTCGCGCATATGCCGCAGCGAATCGACGTGGGTGCCGATATGGTCGCCCAGCACAATCATGTAGTGGGCGGTCAGCCAGTTCACGCCGTGCTTGGCGGCGCCCACCCGCTCGGCAAATTGTCCCCACGATTCGTACATCACCATGGCGGGGCGCACCACGCGCGGAAAACTCACCATGTCGTTGTGCACGGGCATGCTCAGGTCAATCAGTTGTCTAGCCATGAAGCCAAGCTCCGGTGGTAATGAACAAGCCTGCTATTGCGTGGCGGTCACGCCGCCATCCACGTACAAGGCCTGGCCCGTTATGAAATCCGAGGCGGGCGAAGCCATGAACAACACCGCGCGCATCACGTCTTCCGGCTCCGCAACACGCCCCAGCGGGATGCGCGCCACCAGGCTGTCGTAAAACGCTTTGTCCGCGAGCATGTGGGCCACCAGCGGAGTCCGGACGAAGGTCGGCGCTACCACGTTCACGTTGATCTTGTGCGGGGCCCATTCGGCGGCGAGCTGTTTGCACAGAATCGCCAGGCCGCCCTTGGTGGCGCAGTAGGCAGCATAGCCGCGCCCGCGCAGCGCCAGTTGGGATCGAACCGACCCGATGTGGATCTGCTTGCCGCCCGTGCCCTGCTTGATCATGTGGCGCGCGGCCGCCTGGGCCTGGAACATGGCGCCTTTGAGGTTCACGTTGTAGACGAAATCCCAGACCTCTTCGGTGAATTCCTCGGCCTTCTCCTCGCGATTGAGCCCCACGCAGTTCACCAGAATGTCCAAGCGGCCGAAGCGGGCGACCACCTCGTCCACCATACGCTGCGTGTCGGCCACCGAAATTACGTCGAAGGTCGCCGAGCAGGATTCATAACCCCGCTTCCGCAGCGCCTCGGAGCAGGCAGCCGCCTTGTCGCCCTCACGGTCGGCGATGGCGATCTTGGCGCCCATCTCGGCCAAGCCCCGCCCCACGGCTTCGCCGATGCCGCCGCAACCACCTGTGATTAACGCAGTTTTCCCTTTAAGTCCAAACAGCTCTTCGGCAAATGACATCGCACCTCTATGAAAATCTTCTATTAGGCCTGCGGGCTTAAGTATAGCACCTGACCGCGCTCCAGAGCACCCGCGGCGCGGCTGAGCGCCCGAAGAAAATCAACGTCTTAGCCCGTGAAGGTGCTCTAATGTTGCGTAAATTTGTGCTCCGAAAAAGGCGGGCCTGTCGTAAACTTGAGGAGGTTCCTCTTCAGAGGGAGGTTCTCGAAGGAGATCGATGCATGCAGAATGAAACTTTAACCATTACCGACAACCGTACCAACAAGACCTATACTGTCCCGCTGTTCAAGGGTTGTGTGCGAACCATGGATCTGCGGCAAATCAAGGTCAATGACGAAGACTTCGGCGTGATGGGCTACGATCCGGCCTTTATGAACACGGCGTCGTGCCAGAGCAGCGTCACGTTCATCGACGGTGACCGCGGCATTTTGCGCTACCGCGGCTATCCCATCGAACAACTGGCCGAAAAATGCACATTCCTGGAGGTGGCTTACCTGCTTCTAAATGGCGAGCTGCCCACCCAGTCTCAGCTCGACGACTGGGTGAAAGAGGTGACCCTCCACACGATGATTCACGAGAACATCAAGAGATTCATGGAGGGCTTCCACCACGACGCGCATCCCATGGGGATGCTGATGAGCACCGTGGCGGCGCTGGCCACCTTCTATCCGGACTCGCGGAACATCCATGACGCCGCCTCCCGGCGGCTGCAGATTCTACGCCTGATCGGGAAGATGCCAACCATAGCCGCCTACGCCTACCGGCACGGCTTGGGGCTGCCGTACGTCTACCCGGACAACTCGCTCAGCTACACCGAGAACTTCATGAACATGCTGTGGAAGATGCCGGCGGAGCCCAAGTACGAGCCCAACAAGGTGCTGGCGCGAGCGCTGGACGTGCTCTTCATTCTGCATGCCGATCACGAGCAGAATTGCAGCACCAACGCGATGCGGTCCGTGGGCAGCTCTCAGGCAGACCCCTTCGCCTCTACCGGGGGGGCCATCGGGGCGCTGTGGGGGCCGCTGCATGGAGGCGCCAACGAGCAGGTTCTGGTTATGCTCGACGAGATCGGAAAGATGGAGAACATCCCGGCCTACATAGCGGAGGTCAAGGCGGGCAAAGGCAAGCTGATGGGCTTCGGGCACCGGGTCTACAAGAACTACGATCCGCGGGCCAACATCATCAAGCGGACCGCCGAACAGGTATTCGAGGTCACCGGGCGCAACCCCAAACTGGAGATCGCCCTGGAGCTGGAGAAGATCGCCCTGAACGACGAGTATTTCATCAAGCGGAAGCTGTACCCCAACGTCGACTTCTACAGCGGGATCATCTACCAGGCTCTGGGTTTCACACCGGACATCTTCACCGTGCTGTTCGCCATTGGCCGGAACGTGGGATGGCTGGCGCAGTGGCAGGAGCTGGTCACGGACAAGGAGCAGAAAATCGCGAGGCCGCGGCAGATCTATACCGGTCACGACCAGCGTGACGTGCCGGCGCAGGCGCGCCGGGGAGCTACAGGCGGGGCTTGATCAGCCCGCTTCGATCACAGGCACGGCTTCGCTTTCTCCGGAAAGGGGAAGGGAAGTCGTGCCATACTCGTAGCCTTTGTCGAAGGCCTTCAGGTTGAGTTCACGAGACGCGGGAGGCACGGAGTCCTCGACAGCCTTGCGCACGGCTTGAGGATCCAAGACCCCGGCGACGGCGGCGAAGAAGCCCACCATCACCGCGTTGAGCACCATGCGACGGCCCAGTTCCTCGGCCAGCCGCGTGGCGGGAACGCCGTGCACCCGGATGCCCTTGGGCAGACCCGTAAGCCGGACCATCTCCTGCTCCACGATCAGCAGGCCGCCTTCCTTGAGTTCCGGCGCGAAGCGCGTGTAGGCCTCCTGCGACATGGCGACCAGAATATCGGTGCGCGCCACGTAGGGGTAGAGGATGGGGGCGTCGGAAAGGATCACCTGGGCGCTGGCGGCTCCGCCCCGCGACTCGGGCCCGAAGTTCTGGGTCATGGTCGCGTGCTCGCCCTGGAAGATGCAAGCGGCCTTGCCGATGATGGTGGCCGCCAGGATCACTCCCTGCCCGCCAAAGCCGGCGATTCGTATCTCGGTCAGACGCATACGCAGTTCTCCACCTCCACGTACTTGTCGCCCAATTGAGCGGTCATCTGGTTGCGAAGCAGTTCGCTGTAGTCCGGCCGCTCCCGGTCCACGAACTTGCCGACGACGATCTCACCCCGCATGGACAGCGCGGTCTCACTGGTGGAAACGCCGTTGCGCACCTTGCTCTTCTCCTTGTAGTGGCGCATCGTGTCCAGGCCCTCCCCCAGCTTGTTGCGCCGTTCGTACAGCGTCGGGCAGGGCGAGAGCACCTCGATGAAGCAGAAGCCCTTCTTGTGGAAGATCTCGTTCATGGAGCGCGTCAACTGGCGCACGTGGAAGGTTGTCCAGCGCGCCACGTAGACGGCGCCCGCCGCATCGGCCAGTTGGGGCAGGTTGAAGGAGGGCTCGTAGGCGCCGTAGGGCGATGAAGCGGTGGTGGCTGTGTACGGCGTCGTGGGTCCGCCCTGGCCGCCCGTCATGGCGTAGATGAAGTTGTTGACGCAGATTACCTTGATGTCCATGTTGCGCCGCGCCGCGTGGATCAGGTGGTTTCCGCCGATGGCGGTCAGGTCGCCGTCGCCGGAATAGACCACCACGTTCAGCGACGGGTTGGCCAGCTTCAGGCCGGTGGCGAAGGGGATGGCGCGGCCGTGGGTGGTGTGGAAGGAATCCAGCCGCACGTAGCCGGCCACCCGCCCGGAGCAGCCGATTCCGGAGACCACCGCGACCTTGTCCAGCGGCAAGCCTGTCTCCAGCAAACTTCGGGCGAAGCAATTGACCGTGGTGCCGATGCCGCAGCCGGGGCACCAGATGTGCGGCATGCGGTCCATGCGCAAGAACGGTTCGACCGGATTGGCGTGGTCGATGCGTGACGAGTTCGGTCTGCGTCATCGGATGGCCTCCTCGATGGCCTTGAGAATCACTTCTGGGCGGTGGACCGTGCCGCCGGCGTGCGGGACGCTGATGGTCCGCGCCAGCCCCGCGGCCGCGCGCTCCACCTCGCCCACCATCTGTCCCATGTTCAGCTCCGGCACCACAAATGCCTTGGTCCGCGCCGCCAGCTCGCGCACCTTGTCCCGCGGGAAAGGCCAAGCCGTGATCAAGCGGAGCTTGCCCACGCGCAGCCCTTTGTCCCGCGCCATCTCGATGGCCCGCTGGGCCACGCGCGAGGTGATGCCGTAGGAAATCACGATCACGTCGGCGTTCCCGGTGGCCTCCTCCTCGTAACAGGCGATCTCGGCGGCGGCGTTGCGAATCTTGTTCATGAGCCGGTGGATGAGCCGGTCCTGGGTCTCCGGGGTCATGGCCGGGTAGCCCTGCTCGTCGTGCGTCAGCCCGGTCATGTGGAACCGGTAGCCTTCGCCGGCGTGCGCCATGGCGGGCACCAGATCTTCCTCGGGCTCAAAGGGGCGGTAGTCGCCCGGCGCACGGCTGGTGCGGCGCCTGGGGAAGATCTCGATCTCGGAGGCCGGCGGGATCACCACTTTTTCGGTCATGTGCCCCACGCACTCGTCCATCATGAACATGACCGGCGTGCGGTACTGCTCGGACAGATTGAAAGCGCGGATGGTGAGGTCGAAGCACTCCTGCGGCGAGTTGGGGCAGAGCGCGATCATTTCGTAATCGCCGTGCGAACCCCAGCGGGCCTGCATCATGTCGCCCTGCGCGGGAAGCGTGGGCAGGCCGGTGGAGGGGCCGCCGCGCTGCACGTCCACAAAGACGCAAGGCGTCTCGGTCATGACGGCGTACCCGATGTGCTCCATCATCAGAGAAAAACCCGGACCGGAGGTGACGGTAAAGGCTTTGGCGCCGCCCCAGACCGCCCCCAGGATGGTGATCGAGGCGGCCAGTTCGTCTTCCATCTGGATGAAGGTGCCGCCCACCTTGGGGATTCGCGCGGCGAAGCGCTCGACCACCTCCGTCGAAGGCGTGATGGGATAGCCCGCGGCAAAGCGCGCGCCGGCGGCCAGCGCTCCCTCGCAGCAGGCATGGTCGCCGTCCATGAAATGGACGCCCGTCAGCACGCCCCGCGGGTCAGTCGGCTGCAATGTTCTCGTCGCGCTTTTCATCCGCTACCTTCCAGCCATGGATGGCGAAATCAGGGCAATACATCCCGCACAGGTCGCAGCCGCTGCATTTTTCGGCGGCGATGATGTGCGGGGGATGATACCCCTTGGCATTGTATGCCGAGGACAAGGCGAGGACCTTCGTAGGGCAGAACTCCACGCAGAAACCGCAGCCTTTGCAGTGCTCGACAACAATTTCGATTTGTCCTTTCGGCATCTGGATCAGCTCCCCTTATTGTGCATTGTAGCAGGGCCGCCGCAGGATACACGTGTAACGGATGAGTTTGTCCGATTTCTGCTGCTATCATAACCACTTATGGACGAAGTGAACGTGGGGATTGTGGGTCTCGGCAACGTGGGTTCGGGCACCGTGACGATTTTGGCCGAAAACGCCGAGCAGATCGCGCTCAAGCTGGGCTTCCGTTTGCGTGTGAAGAGCGTTTCCAGCCTGGATGCGGACACGCGGGTGCTGCCCGAAGCGCTGGGCGCGGTCGAGCGCACCTTGGATTGGCGGCAGGTGGCCACGCATCCGGAAGTGGACATCGTGGTCGAGCTGGTCGGCGGGACCACGATAGCGCGCGAGATCCTGGAAACCGCGATCGACCATAAGAAGTCCGTCATCACCGCCAACAAGGAATTGATGGCGCTGTGCGGGCCGGACATCTGGGACCGGGCCATCCGGGCGGGCGTGAATGTCGCCATGGAGGCCAGCGTGGCGGGCGGCATCCCGATTCACGCCGTGCTGCGGGAGGGCATCTCCGGGGACCGTGTGGAGGCCCTCTACGGAATTCTGAACGGGACCAGCAACTTCATCCTCACCGAGATCGAGAAGCGCGGCGAGTCGCTCGAGACCGTGCTGGCCGAGGCCCAGCGGCTGGGCTACGCCGAAGCCAATCCGAGCGCGGACATCGACGGCTTCGACGCGCGCTCCAAGCTGGCGATACTGTCGGCCCTGGCGTTCGGGGAGCGCATCACGCCCAGCGACATCTACACGGAAGGCATCCGCCGCATCTCGCCGATCGACTTTCAGTACGCCCAGCGACTGGATCACACCATTCGTCTGCTTTGCGCCGCGCGCCAGACCAAGGACGGGCTGATCCTGTCGGTACGGCCCGCGCTGATCCCGCGGAGCACCATTCTGGCCAGCGTCCAGGGCTCCTACAACGCCGTTTGGGTCAAGGGACATTATGGGGAGGACACGTTCTACTACGGGCGCGGAGCGGGCTCCCGGCCGACGGGAGTGGCCGTGGTGAGCGACCTGATGCGGGTGGCGCGCGAGATTCGCTACGGGCATCCGGAGCGCGTTTCCCCCTTCGCTCACGAACGGCTGGGCGAATACGATCCCATCCCGGTGACCCGCCAGAAGCGGGCCTACTATCTGCGGTTTCGCGTGGTGGACCGGCCCGGCATCATCGCCGCGCTGGCGGGCATTCTGTCGGATAAGCGGATCAGCCTGGACGCCGTCTTGCAGCTACCCTGCGACAACAAGCGCGACGTGCCGTTTGTGATCACGGTGGAACCCTCGCCGGAGCAGGCGGTGCGGGAGGCGGTGGAGAAGATGTCGGCTCTGGACTTCCTGCTGGAGCCGCCGCTGGCGCTGCCCATGGAGACCGGACTGTAGCAGGGCCGGGCGCTGTGTGATAGGATCGAAAGCGACCCGCCAATGCCGCGGAGAGGTGGCTGAGCGGTCGAAAGCAGCGGTTTGCTAAACCGTCGTAGGGGCCTAAACCTCTACCGGGGGTTCGAATCCCCCCCTCTCCGCCAGAGCATGCTCCTGAGTTCAGCGAACCGCAGCCTTGCGCGCTTCCAGTTCGGCTTCGATGAGTCTGGAAAACGCGGCTGTGGGCTGAGCGCCTTCCAGCACGGCCCCATTGATGAAGAAAGTCGGTGTGGATGTGACTCCCAGGCCCTGTGCCTCGTCGGCGTCGGCCTGAACTTGCGCGCGATACTTGTGCGAGTTCAGGCAAGTCTGGAACTTGGGCAGATCCAGCTGCAGCGACTGGGCGGCCTGTTCGAATCCGGAGCTGTTAAGGCCCGGTAGTGTGAACAGAGCGTCGCGATACTGCCAGAACCGGTCCTGCTCCTGGGCGCAGCGCGCCGCCTCTGCCGCCGACCGGGCCTCGGGGTGGATCTGATCGAGTGGCATGTCCTTATGTGCAATGCTGATCTGGCCCGCATACCGTGACAGCAACTCGGTCAGTGTCGCTTCCACGCGGCGGCAATACGGGCATTGGAAGTCAGAGAACTCGACGATGGTCACGGGGGCCGTTGCCGGGCCGCGGCGCGGAGCGTTTCCTACGTCCACCCGCAACTTCGGAGCCTGGAGATTGATAGTCACTTGGGCGCGCTGACGGAGCCCTTCCATATACACCTGCCGCGCCTCGCGGATCCTCAGCGCCTTCAGAGCCTGCGCCGCCTGCGCGCGAACGGCCTCGAGGGGTTGGTTGATTCTGTCCTTCTGGCCGAGGTAGAAAGCCTCGACCTCTTCCGCGGCCGGATCGGAGATCTTGCTGTCGACCTCCTGCTGCAAGAAGGCGTCGACTGTCAAGTTCTTCGCGGCAGCCGCCTTTGCGGCAAGCCGCTGTCCGATCAGGTTCTGGAGGGCCTTGAGCTTGAGATCGTATATCTGCCGTTCGAGCTTATTGGTCTGACCAGCGACCTTCAGCTCGCTCTCCAGAATCGGTGTTCCGTCAATAATCGCCGCCATGGCGTCTGGCCCCTGCGCCGCGAGCACCGTTGCGAAGAGCGCGTGGGCGAACACGAAAATTGCGACCGTTCTGTTCATTCAGCCACCCCAGGGTTACAGACAGCCTCTGAATCTATGATACGCGCGGGGTTGTGAATTTTGAGCCTAAAATTTTCATTTGTTACGAAATCGTAATTCCTGCGTCATCGTCAGTACATAATCACAACCTATATTGGGAGTAACGAAATTCGGTGAGGACCGACCGCGAGATGCGGGCCACCGTGACTTGAAGCCAGACGATGGGCCAGCGCGAGGTCCAGACTCTGGCACAGAAGCAGAACATAGGACGGGCGGAGGCTGTACAGTTTAGCCGGGTTGTTGGATGGGCCGGCGTGCTGCCTTGCCAGGCCGCAGCCTGGGTAGTTGCGGTCGAACAGGGGTCAGGCGGTCAGGCGAGACACGCCGCGCGTCCATGGGGCGGGCTGCGGCAGTAAGATTCGGCATCGCGTCGCTCTCATTTGGGATAGCACGGATAGTTCGCCGGCCGCCTTAGGCATCAGAGGAGAGCACAGGATGATAAAGAAGCGATTAGCAGTGTGTTTGGGGGTGTTCGCAGCAGTTGCTTTAGCGTACCTCCCGATCGCGGACAACACCATATTCGAGTTGGATGGCAACGCCGACGATGGTGCTCCCGCGGGTCTCGACTGGAAGTCACTGAATCCGCCGGGTGCTTCGGCGGATCCCAAAGCCACTTTTGTCCACGATCTCGCTAACTCCACCTCGGATGATATCTTCACTGGAGGCGGCTCCAAGGACACCAACACTATCAGCCAGTGGAGGTGGACGGGTTCCGTGGCGCCTGACAAGAACGACCTGGAGAACTGCTACGCGTACCCAAAGCTTCTGGGCGGTGATCTGCGAATCTATTTTGGATGCGACCGCTATGCCACCGACGGCGATTCGGACGTGGGTTGGTGGTTCTTCCAGTCAGATGTGGGGCCGATCAAGAGCGGACCGGATACCGGAAAGTTCACCGGCGGGAGCACGGTAGGGGATATCCTCGTGTTGACGCACTTCACGGCTGGCGGCAAAGTGCCGGACATCAAGATTCGGCGATTGTCTGCGATTGACAGCCATGGGAACGTGAGTTTCACAACCGTCTTCGACTCCACAAGCGCTGGAGGGTCGGCGGACTGCCAGGATGCAGGCGTCAACCCCCTGGCGTGCTCCACCGTCAACAGCGGGGCTATCAACGTCGATTGGACCTACGTCGCGAAGTCTCCCCCGGCCGCCCCCAACAATGTCCCCGTCGGGGGCTTTCTGGAAGGCGGCATCAACCTCACGCAGATCCTCCTCTCCCAGGGCCTTCCGGTTCCGTGCATCAGTAGCTTCTTGGCACGGACAACCACGGCGGCGGAGGCGGCCAGCAGGATCAATACAAGGATTTCGCTGGCGGCAGCTTCCAGGTCTGCGGCATGACCCTTTCGAAGGCTTGCGATAGCGCAGTGGTGACGGGTGGCGATACCATCCACTACACTTTCAGCGGCTCGATAACGAACACGGGGGTCGGCCCCTTGTTTGACGTGACGGTGACGGACCAGTTCCCCTCGGGTGCTGCGAACACGGTCCTCAACCAGCCCGTCACTCCGGTTGGCGGTCTGCTGCCAGGAAACTCAATCTCGTACAGCGGCAGTTTCGATCTAAACGCGGCGAGTGGGGTTGTCAATGCGACGAGTGCCGCCGCGGCAGCATCGCTTGGGGGCACCAAAACGATCACGGCTCTCAGCGGCCCGTGGGTCGGCTGTAGTGCCGCCCTTAGTCCCGGGCTGCACCTTCACAAGGCTTGCGAGACGAGCTTTGACAACTCAAGTGGTCAGTTGGTCGTTCAGGTCGACATCACGGGTAGCGTCTGCAACGATGGGAACGTGGACGTAACGAATATTACAGTCACGGACACCGACGCGGGGACTGTTGCTAGCGTCTCGAAGTTGGAGGCGCCAAGCGGCGCGCAGACGGAAGTCTGCCAGAGCTTCACCGCGCATTACAAGCCTTCCGAATGCGTCAATCCGCTGGAGGGCGGGCGCTGCAAGTTTGAGGACACGGTCTCGGCCTCAGGCTCGGGCGCGCTGGGGACCGGGACGGTAACCGCAACACCTGTTGGGGCCACGTGTTACGTGTGTCCTCTTGGCGCTTGCGTTGTGCCTCCATCGCCGTAGCAGACCAGTGATTGCAGGGCCGGCATCGCCCCAGCCGGGGCGGCGCCGGCTCTGTCTATTGAATGCCGCCCCTGGCGGCGGGAGACTACTGAACCGTGAATGTAACGGTGTTGCTGGTTGCGGTTTGAGATCCCGTAGACACTTGGGCGCTCAAGGACCACGAACCAACTGGATCCTTGGGCGCCAGCTTATAGGTCCAGAGCGCGGTTCCGGTTGAATCGGCAGTCATCTGCTTCGTTACCGTGCTGCCATCAGTCTTGGTCAGAATGAGTTTGACCGATGCCCCGGAAGCAGGAAAGACGCCCGATGTCGCCTTCGCCATTATCAGAACGGACTGGCGGCGTTTGTAGCTTGATGCGGGAATGCTGACGCTGGCCGACAGCGGCGATGGTGCGGTGACTGTGCAGTTTGCGGCGCCTGTTCCCTGGAGGGATCCGTTGGCGGCGGTGGTGTCAACGGCATAGGTGCCGGGAATCGTTCCGGCCAACGATGTCTTGCTCATCGTGACGGACTGGGTCTGTCCAGGATTGAGTGTCAGCGAAGTCGAGGAGAAGCTGGTTGGCCACCCGGAGGGCTGGCTCGAACCAAGACTGTAAGTGCTTGCGCCACATCCCGCAGCGTCATTATTAATGACCGACACGGAGTAGTTCACACTGCTTCCCGCCGGAATGCTGGGGTTTAGCGGGGAGAGTATCACCGTGGGATTCGCGTGCGTGCAGGGTGCGGCGCCGTAGGACAGGTTCAGGGTCAGCCCGCTGGCGGTAGCGCTCTGGACGTTGATGGAGAGGTTGCTATAAGGATCTGTCCAGGACCGGCCGGCAGCCAGGGCGGGATCGAGCCACGAATCGGTCTGCGGGGTGAAGTCCAAAAGTTGGCTGAAAGCGCCGGTGGAGGAATCCTCGTAGTGGACGGTTGCCCCCGAGAAGATCTGGCTTGACAGAGTTGAATCATAGAGTCCGTGCGGTTGCCGGTACTCGATCCAGAGCCAAGCGTCATTGCCGGTGCCGCGCTGCACCTTCACCGCCTGAAGGCCGGCAGGACCGTCCTCGAAGGGCTGTAACGTATAGGCCCCGTTGTTCTGAACGGTCAAGTAGTTCGTGCCGCTCGCCATCCAGTTGAGCAGCTTCGCCTTCTGGGGTGCGGCGTAGTGTCCAAGATTCCAGGAGCCGAGTGTTGAAAACTTGTCGCCGTAGTCTGTGACCGCGCCCGCGACCCCGAGGGGCCCGAGCGCTTCCGTGCCGAAGTCGCGGGACGAGGCGTGCTGGAGGCCGAAGTTGTGCCCCCCTTCATGGGTCGCCAGTTCGACGCCCTGGTCGTGGGACGTCATGTATCTTGCATTGAGGTGAGTGGTAGACGCGGTGAAGAGGCCAGCGGGTGAGTTCAGCGAGGTGCAGCCCATGACGGCGAATCCCGACCACCCGCACCCGAGGTCTGGGTAGACGAGAAAAAGACGCGTGTAGTTCTGGAAGACTACCCCGTCGGCGCTCGCGGCGGCGATTGCCGCATCGCGAAGTTGCGCAAGCTGACTGCATGTGTAGTTGTTGGGAAGACTGTACCAGCCCCGCACGTCGCCTGCTGCCGACGTCTGTCCGTACGATGCCTCGCGCCAGAAGCTATCCACGGACGTGCCGCTTGAGCCGAAGAAGATGTCGTACACGCTTTGCGGCGTGACGTCAATGGGAACAGGCACTCCGGGAACGGTCACCAGAAGCACAATCGTGTTCTGCACGCCTGTGGCGCTACAAGTGAGAGCTGTGGTCGACAACGAGGTGCTGTCCGAGGCAATGAGGGTGTTGCCGATTCTGACACCACTGACTGTCAGGGAATCGCCACTCGTCAGCCCGCCGGGTTCACCATAGGCAAACTGGATGTCGAGCGTCTCCGTATCGGAATGTAATTGGTGGACGGAGCGGCTGGAGCGGAGATCCTCGTTGTCGACAATCGAGCGCTCGATTAACCCCTGCCAGGTGCCGTGGGCCTCAAGCCAGCTGGCCGATTGCGGAAATCTTGCTGTCAGCTCGGAGATCAGGTCGGGAGAAAACACCAGTGAGAGTGCTGACTTCGGGTCACGATTCGCAAGCTCGTTCAAAGCGGCAGCGCGTTGCTGGATTACTAGAGCAGCTTCGCCCCGGATGAGGGCGGCGCTCCCCGGCGTGGCTTGGGCCAGCTGCCCGTCGAGTCCAAGCAGGCCGCCACTTAGCGCCCGAACACGGGCTGAAGGGGAGTCGCTCTGCCCAAAGAGAGGGAAGGCTACATTGCCCAAGCCAACGCTAGAGAGCAACAGCAGTTGGGCCAGACGTCGTTTCATGAACATAAGTCCCGAATCTCCTTTTATCTCGCGGCCAGCGGTTCATCCCCGCTGCAGCTACGGATTTAAACTACGGGCAGAACGCTGGGCAACAATTGCGCAGGTTCTTGCTGGCAAACGGAGTGGAGCCGGAACGTACAGGTATAGAGTGATTTGGAGATGGATTCAGGAGTGGATTGACGCGACGAGCCACCTGTGGCCGGCCTGTCGCCTCGATTGACAAACCCCGCATGCCTTCGTCTCAATGAGTTGATCCTAGAGCGTCATATGCCGGCAATCAAGATTCCCTTCGGTGAACAGTACGCTACTAACTATCGAATCCCCATCTTCACTTGGAGCCGATGGAATCCCGCACACAGCTTCACCCATCGCCCAAATGCCTAGCACCAAATTAAGACGGGCCGAGCCTGCGAAGCAGCGATCTAGAGCACTTCAGATGCCGTTTTTGGGACACCCACGCGCATCTTGTGAATCATGAGGTTAGGAGTTAGTATGGCGCTTCCCGTCGAGCCGGCCTCGCGTAAGAATATCCGCCCCGAGCATTTTTGTCAACCCCCCCAGAGATTTCCCAGAGTCGCCACCTCTATTGCTTGTCAAAAACCCAGCGCTTCTCGGAATCCCCCATGCCGCCGGTGGACTCCTGGTAGATCGTTAGCTGCTTCCCGTCCTTCGTCAGCACGTACTTGCTCTTCCTGACGCCTCCACGCCCGCCGCCGATTTCGGTGACGATCAGCGTGCAGTTCTCCCACTCGGGCTTGAGGGCTTGAGGTACACCTGGGCCTCCCCGGCGAATTCCGAACGGGTTCCCTTCGGTCGCGGCGATCTCCGTGGCGCCACCGGCGGACGGAGCCAGGTTCGCCGGCTTCTGCTCCGTCCCGTCAGCGATAAAGCTGTAGCTCGAGCGGCCTTTGACGATCGAACCCTGGTATTCCCACGTCTGACGGATTTCCGCTCCGTTCTGCTGGATGGTCAGCGTTTCCCTTTCAGGCTGCTGGGTGGGTATTTTATCCGCGCCGAACATGCTCTTGGACATGTTCAGGTTCCACGTGCCGGTCAACGAAAGACAGTGCTGCGCATGAGCTGGATAAGCACCGACTGCAAGCGAAGCCCACAAGAGGCAATTCCGGTAACATGGTTTCATTTTTCGATCTCCACAAGCGCCAATCCGGAAGCCGGCAACTCGATGGTCAGTTCGCCATTCCGAATCGGACGCTCCTCGGCGGCTGGCAGAGCCGCGGCATCGCGAAGTTTCTGAATTTCGGCAGCGGTGGGGTATTCGGGGCTCCCCATCGCCTGCCAGGCCGGCAGCGCGGAACCGCGCATCATATCGATCCACGCGACCCGTGCCCGTGGGTTTTCTCCCAGGCCGGCGAACCGGAAGGTGAGGCTCAGCGGATCGCCCTCCATCTCGGTCTTTGCTTGGGCAAGCGGGTCCGCCCTTCTTCCAAACCCGCCTCCGCCGGCTCCTCGCCGGGGCCGGCCCGGCGGGAGATTCCAGCCAAGGATGGCCCGCGACCCATCGGCTCGATCAGTGGCCAGAACCGGTCCGTCGGAAGCCGGCAGTCTCTGGTCCCCCAGTCTGTGCGCCAGGGTCATGGCGTGGAGCGAGGGGCGAGCGACTCCGCGCTGGCCGATCATCCCAAATGCCGAATTAAAGAACTGCGTGGCGGGCCCACCCTCTTCGAACACGTTGGAGAAGGTCCAATAAGACATGTTCTCCGTCAGCCCGGCACAATCCCGAAGCATCTGACCGATAAATGCCGGGTTCTGCGAAGCCCACTCCGTAATCAGCAGCGGCAGCTTGGGCAGCTTGGAAGAGCGGATCTGATCCTGGCACTGAACGAAGGCGCGCGGCATTACCTCATTAATGGGAACCGCATTGTCTTTTCCGAAGATGGTCTCCTGCGGATCGGTCGCGTAGATATGCGTCGAGACGAAGTCGACCGGCGCGTTGTTCCTGGCGCAGTAATCGATGAACTGCGGTATCCATGCGACCATGGCGGTTGCAGGACCACCCACACGGATTCGCCGGTCGACGGATTTTACGGCAAGCGCCGTTGCCCGGTAGAGCTCGAAGTAGTCGCTCTGCTGGCCGGACCAGAAAGCGATATCGGGCTCGTTCCAGCATTCGAAGTCCCATTTGCTCACTTCCGAAATGCCGTAGCGCTTCACGCAAAAAGCGGTGAAGGCGGTGATGAGCTGGGACCAGTGTTCCATCTTCGCCGGCGGCGAAGTATTGCCTTTGTACCAGAAGACCGTGTTGCGGCTGCTTGCCATGGGCAGCGGCATGAAGCTTAGCTCCACGAAAGGCTTGACTCCGAGCTCCAGCATCTTGTCGAAGACTTCCGCCACATACAAAAAGCTGAGCTGGGGGCCATCCTGGCCGATGGCGCGGCAGACCCCCATCTCGTCGTTGAACAGACCGTGACAACGCACGGCCTTGATTCCGGTCAGTTCCCGGGCGCGAACCAAGTCTTGCTGCCACTGCGCGCGGAAAGCAACCGCGGTACGGTCGGAGCCGGCGCACTCTTCCCAGTAATGCGGAAAAGGCTGAGTGTTCCGGCGCAGGTCGATGTCGACGCGTTTGGCGTTTGCGCCGCCCTGCGCCATGCCGCTTCCCGCGGCTGCAGTTGCGGTCAAAGCTGTCTGCATGAAGGTTCTTCTGTCCATAGTGTGTGCCCCAAAGTTCGCTCGATGGACACAGCGTAACAAATCGGCGAATTCCCTGCGATGATGTAGTAGGTGTCTCTGCAGGGACGGAATCGCGGCTTTCTGCGCCGCGAAGCGAAAGAGACTGCTATTGAACTGAAAGCCGAGGAGAGCGAATGACTTACACGAGACGAGATCTGTCGAAGTTCGCATTAGCCAGCCTTCCAGCGGTCCGAGTGATGGCGGCCTCGAAACCGAACTCTGTTTTTGCGGGAGTGCAGATTGGCGTCATCACCTACAGTTTCCGCTCGTTGCCCGAAAGCGCTCAGGAGGTTCTCAGATACTGCGTGGATTGCGGTGTCAACGCGATCGAACTCATGAGCCCCGTGGCGGAAGGCTATGCGGGGCGCGGCCCGGCCGGCGTTCCCGGCGGTGCTCAGGGCAGGGCGCCGGGGGGCGGCCGCAGACAACTGACTCCGGAAGAACAGGAAACTGCGCGCAAGCGGGCCGAAGAGCTGAGGCAATGGCGCCTGTCGGTTTCCATGGACAAGTACAAGAGTTTTCGCAGGATGTATGAAGACGCGGGGGTGCGGATCTACGCGTTCAAGCTGCCTCCGACCATGGAGATGCCCGACCAGGAATACGAATACATCTGGAACGTCGCCGAGACCCTGGGAGCCGATCACATCACCATGGAATTGCCGACTGAGGACGCACTGCTCCAGCGCGTCGCAGAGTACGCGGCGAAGCGCAGATTGAGGATTGCATTCCATACCCACGGCCAGGGCGGCGCTTCCGGTTTCGACAAGGTGTTGGGCGCTTCACGGTACACAGCGCTGAACTTCGACGTGGGCCACTACTTCGGAGTGAACGGGCAATCCCCCGTTCCGCTGGTCGAGAAATACCACGACCGGATTGCGAGCTTGCACCTTAAGGACCGCAAAGGTCCGGGCAGCGCCACCGAGAACTCAAGACCGGGCGGCGGAGGTCCCAATATGCCCTGGGGGCAGGGCGAGACGCCCCTGAAAGAAATCCTGCAGCTCATGAAGAGGAACAAGTACAAGTTCCCGGCCAGTATCGAGTACGAATACAACACGCCGGAGGGTTCCGACGCGGTGGCCGAAGTCAAGAAGTGCGTGGCGTACTGCAGGCAGGCGCTGGCCTAGGGGCAGAGGCTTCAATCAGCTTAAGTTTGGGTCCCACCCCGGCGCACCCATGACGTCAGCCGCATACGATGCGGCATCCATCACCCGCGCCGGGGTCAAACCCGGTTGGCAGATCACCAGTGCGGCTACGCCCGCCACGACGGGGCCCACCTGCAGTCGTGGAGTAGACGCACCCTGGCGCCGCCACTGCGTGGTTCCAGGACCTTCAGTACTTCAATGGCTACCACAAGAGGAGTCTGCGCTTTGGGGAGGCCTGGCGCAATGGTCCTTTAGTACCGAAAAGTGTTTTTTTGTGTGTGGTTTAGCGCTTATTTCGGAGCCTAGTGTTTTGATAGAAAAGTACTATTGCATAGTATTATGAGTCCTAGTAGTCTTGAGAGCTGAGAGGACGTGACAACATGTGGAATCCTATGAATACCCTTCTATTGGAGAGCGGCCTGGCGGTCGTATTTTTCGGAGTGATGCTGATGCTTTGGAGGAAGGTCGACTATGGTGACGCCGCACTGTGGGTGATGGTGTGGGCTACCAGGGTCTTTGCCTCGTTGAACGGGGCCCAGCACGTCTCGGCGGACACCGGGGACCTGGGGTTTTACCTGGGGCTTCAAGCCTGCTCAGGCTGCACGTTGATCTTGATTCTGGCCCGGTCGGAACTGCGGATTCTAAAGGAGCGCCTGGTGCGTAATGTTATCCTGCGCACGATGGCCACGGGAGATGTTTCGAGCCGGGGCTGGGCTTGAGCCGCGGGGGGAAGCCCAGGCAGTTACTTAAGTAACATCAAATATATCCCGTCCCGGCGGTACCGACTACAAGACGCGCATCAAATGCACTTGCATCGATCCCTGGAGGAGCGTAATCTGTAGCTAGTGTGAACGCAACTCAGGGGGATCGAACATGCAACAAGAGGGAAAGGGGTCGACGCGACTTTGGGGGGTTATTCTCCCGCTTATGTGTATGTTGCTGTTGACCTGTCTCGCGCCGAATGCCCGCCCGCAAACCGTTCGCGGAAGCATCATCGGCACGGTGATGGATCCCTCGGATGCCTTGGTTGAGGGGGCGAAGATAACCGCCACAAATGTGGCTACCAACGTCTCGACGACCACCACCTCCAACGCGTCCGGCAACTACGGTTTGCCTCAGCTCACTCCCGGGATTTACAAAGTTAGTATTGAGAAGACCGGCTTTCAGACACTGGTTCAGGAAAACGTGCAGGTGACGGCGGCGCTGAGCACGACGCTCGACTCCACGCTGAAACTTGGCGATATCACTGAGAGCGTCACGGTCACAGCGGCGCCGCCCGGCCTGCAGGCCGACCGCGCGGAGGTGAATAGCGTGCTCAGCCGTGAGCAGTTGGCCGGCCTGCCCGTCTTCAACCGCAACTTCACCGACCTCACTCTGCTCGCTCCCGGCGCCGACTCTGAACACGTTTCAGCACGCCTCGCAGGAAAACCCCCAGCAGTCGCACCCTGGTAAACACCAATGGCCAGCAGTTTTCCGGGACCAACTACCTGCTGGACGGCATGAACAACAATGACGTCGTGCTGGGGATCGTGATGGTGAATCCGCCGCTCGATTCGATCCAGCGAGACCAGCATCGCGACCAGCAACTACGAGCCCGAGTTCACCCAGGCCGGCGGCGCGGTCGTGCGGGTGGAGACGAAATCGGGCACCAACGACTGCACGGCTCGGCGTTCGAGTTCCTCCAGAACAACGTCTTGAACGCGCAATCCGTTCAGCCAGGGGCTTGCACGAGCCGGGCACGCCGGAGCCCGCCCACCGCGGTATACCGGCGCAGCGCTGGAACCAGTTTGGCGGGTCGCTGGGCGGCCCGGCGATCAAGGACAAGCTGTTCTGGTTCGGCGACTACCAGGGAACACGGCGGCGCGTTTCGGCGGCTCCGAGACTGCTGCGTGTGCCCACTGCGGCCGAGCGGAGGGCGACCTCAGCGCCCTCGGGGTGCCGATCTTCGATCCCACCACCGGCAACCCGAACGGCACGCGGCAGAACGCCGTTTCGCGGGCGACGTGATCCCGCCGGGCCGATTTCGCCCGCGCCGCGAACCTGATGGCGGCGCTCCCGTTGCCCAACCTGTCGCCCGTCCAACCCGGCCGATCCAAACTTTGCCGTGAGCAGTCCAGCGGTTCGACACGAACCAGTTCGACCTGCGGTCGGACCATTACCTGACCGACCCAGCTTGCGGTACTTCGGCCGGTACAGTTACCTGGGCGCGGACATCAACGCGCCCGGACCCTTCGGCCTTTACGGCGGCACCGCCGTTTCCGGCCTGGGGATTCACGGGCGCATCGGACGCCAGGAACCAGAACTTCGTCGCTTCGGGCAACTACAACTTCAGCCCGACGCTCCTGACCGAGCTCCGCTTCGGCTATTCCCGCTATCGCGTGAACGTGAATCCGCTCGACATCGGCCAGCCGCTCGCCGAGCAGGCCGGGATCCCCGGCCTGAACATCGAGGGCCGGCCCGACACCTTCGGACTCCCGAACATATCAACGGGACCGGCGGGTTCTCTCATGGGCTACAACTGCAACTGCCCGCTCGATCAGCGTGAGTTCATCTACGACTACGTGAACAACTGGACCAAGCAGCTGGGAACCACATGTTCAAGGTCGGGGTACCTATGAGTACGCCGGCAACCGCCGGCTGCCCAGCGATCGGCACCGGGCCGGCGTGTACAACTTCGATCCGAGCGTCACCTCCATCGCCCCCGGCACTGGCGGTCTCGGGCATCGCCAGCTTTCTTGCTCGGGGCGCCCAACCATTTCAAGAGCTTCTCGCAGATCTCGACCAATCAGGAAGACCGGCAACACCGCATGTTCTATTTCGCGCAGGACACCTGGCGGCGCAACCCGGAAGCTGACCCTGACGTTCGGCTTGCGCTGGGACACGTGGTTCCCAGACACCTCGCTCAACGCCGGGCAGGGCGGCCGGTACGACGTGACCGACAACCTGGTTCGAATCCCAGGGGTTGGCGGCATCTCCTTGTCGGCGGACTCCGAGACCCAATGGACGAACTTTCGCCCCGCGCTTTGCGATCGCCTATGCCTTAGCTCCAAGACGGTGGTGCGCACTGGTTACGGGCGCAGCTACTTCCAGGGCACCTTCGGCTGGACGTTCAACAACCTCGCCGCTGACGTCTACCCCTCGATCGTGAACCAGGATCTGCGCGGCGCCTCTTCTTTCTTCCCGGTGTTTCCGCTGACCACGGCGCCTCCCGCCGGCCGTATTCCCGGACTATCCCTTCGAACGGGTTGCTTCCTCTTCCCGACGGAATCGGCACGCCCTACATCCCCGCAGACCAGAAGATTCCCTACGTGGACCAGTGGAACTTCACCGTTGAGCGCGCGCTCGCCGGGGCCTCAATCTCTCGGTAGGCTATGTGGGGAACGTGGGCCGTCATCTGAACGGTGGCTTCAACCTGAACGCCGCCGTTCCCGGTCCCGGTCGCTTCAATCCCCGGCGCCCGCTCTTCGCGAAGTTCGGGCTGACCCAGGGCATCTTCGACAAGTGCGACTGCACCAGCAGCAACTACAACGCCTTGCAGGTTCGCGCCGAGAAGCGCTTCTCCCAGCAACTACTCGCTGCTCGCTTCCTACACCTTTTCAAAGACCCTCGACTTCGGAGCGTTCGGGACGCCCACCAATCAGTACGACACGCGGACTCGGACTACGGCCCGGCGGACTTCAACCGGCCGCATGTGTTCACGCTGGCGCACACGCTCGATCTGCCCTTCGGCCGCGGCCATTCCCTGATGCGCGACGTCAGTGGCGTGGCCCGCGCTCTGGTGGAGGGCTGGCAGTTCAGCGGCATCACCACCTTCGAGAGCGGACTTGGCTTCTCGCCGACGCTCAGCAACAACGCATCCTTGAATTCCGATATGTCGCTGCGGCCGGATCAGGTGGCCGATCCGACGGCCGGGATCAGCCAATCCCGTAATCTCTGGTACAACCCGGCGGCTTACGCGGTGCCGGCGCCGTTCACCTTCGGCGGGGCCTCCCGGAATTCGATCCGGGGGCCGAACCTGTTCTCGGCCGACTGGGCCCTGAACAAGAGCTTCGCCCTGACCGAACGCGCGCCTCCAATTCCGGTGGGAGACCTTCAATGCCTTCAACCGGACCAACCTCGGCCTGCCGAATAACGCCGTGGATACCGGCACAGCCGGGCTGATCACCAGTCTGGCCAGCGGTCCCACCTTGGGATGCGCCGGATGCAGCTTGGCCTGCGGCTGGCCTGGTGATCCCGCGCGAGGGGGTGGGGCCGTAGCGGCTCCGCCCCCCCGGGCAGAACTGATGATCAAACGGCTGTGCTGCGTTGTTGTATCGACAACCGCGCTCCTGGCGCAGACGAATCCCTTCGAACTCCGGATTGACAAGCCGGTTCCCTACACTCGAACCTACCTCGGCAATGGGAACCTCGGGGTGGCTACGACGCCCCTGGGGACCACGGCGGCGGAATCATTCCTGGCGGGTGTCTATGACGCTGAGGCCAGCGATGTGCCTCGCATTGCGGCGCTACCCGCCTGGAACGAGGTGAACTGGTTCGATGGGAATGCCTGGCTCAACGACACGCCGGTGGAGAGCGGCGCCCTGCACGACTACCGCCAGACCTTGAACATGCACGACGGTGCCTTGCGAACCGAGTACCGTTGGGTGAACCAGGATCGCTCCACCTCCGTTACGGTGGAGATGTTCATCTCCCGGCTGAACCCAAATCTGGCGGCCGTGAAGTTCCAGGTCACGCCGCACCACCCGGGCCCCGTGCGCATGACGTTTTCGTTAAGCGGATGGCCGGAGCCTCGCCGCTTGGCGCTGGCTCGTCTGGAGAAGGTGGATCCGAAGGTCACTCAACAGGAAGAGTGGTATCCCGGTCACATGGTGGTCGACAATCGAGCCGCCGAATCGAATCTGACCGGTGGATTGCTCCGCATGACCTCCCACCCCGAAGGGACCAGGCACGCTGTGGCCGAGACCGCTGCTCTGGCGTGGCCTGGAGGTCTTCCCCGTTTGACCACCAGGCGAGTCTCCTCGCCTAGCCTGGCTTCGCTGGAACTGAGCTTCGAAGCGGTGGCAGACGCGACCTACACGTTCTACAAGTACGTCGCCGCAGTTCGTACGGCCGCCGGCACGCAGGCCGCGGACGAGGCCTTGGGCATCTCCCGAGCCGCGGCGAGCCGTGGCTACGACGCCTTGCTGCGTGAGAGCGCCGACGCCTGGCACAGGCTTTGGGAGACCGACATCGTGGTCGACTCGACGCCGGACTTTCAGCGCCTGGTGCACTCGATGCTCTTTTATCTTCTCTCAAGCGTGCGGGAGGACTCGAACTTCAGCGTTCCGCCGATGGGCCTCTCCACCGCCGGTTACTACGGTCACGTTTTTTGGGATGCGGACACATTCATGTTTCCACCCCTGGTGGTGCTGCACCCGGAACTGGCGAAGCCCATGGTGATGTTTCGCTATCGCACGCTCGAGGCGGCGAAGGCCAACGCCCGCCGCAACGGCTGGAAAGGGGCGATGTACCCCTGGGAGGCAGGCCCCGACGGTGTTGAAACCACTCCGAAATTCGCCTGGCAGAATGCCACTTCGGAAATCCACGTCAACGGGGACGTGGCGCTCGCCCAATGGCAATACTACCTGGCCACCGGCGACCGCCAGTGGTTGGCCAAGTACGGTTATCCGGTCATCAAGGAGACGGCAGACTTCTGGGCCAGCCGTGTGAAGTACAACCAGGAGAAGGACCGGTATGAGATCCCCAACGTGGTCTCCTGGATTGAATCTGAAATCGGAATTGAAAATGACGCTTACACCAATGCCGTGGCCGCCAGGAACCTGGAGCTAGCCTCCACCGCAGCGCGCCTTCTCGGAGAAACACCGAATCCTGAGTGGGCGAAAATCGGCCGGAAGCTTTACCTGCCCGAGGGAGCAACCCTGTTGATCAGCTACCCGCTGGAGCGTCCCGTGAGCCTGGGGGCGAGGCAGAAGGAGATCAACGAGGCCTTGCGGCAGTTCGGCGCGGGCGAGTTCAGCGTCATGATGGGGATCACCTTCTATCCGATCCTGGCCGTGGAGGCGCAGGATCGCCAGCGGCTGGATGAGCTCCTGCCCTACACTTACAAACCCTATCTGATGCCAGCCTTCAACGTTCTCCGCGAGGCGCCCGGCAACGAGAACATCAACTTCCTGACCGGCGCCGGCGGATTTCTGCACCAGTTCGTCTTCGGCTATTCGGGTTTGCGGTTCAGTGACGAGGGTCTCTCGCGCAAGTACCGGCCTATGCTCCCGCGCGAAATCCGGAAACTGACCCTCAAGAACGTCACCATTCGCGGCAGCAAACGGGACATCGTCGTCGGAGGTGACGCGGCTACGGCCGGGCGCTGGGGGCCTGGAGTTCCCTGATCTTTACCGTGTACCCCAGGTAATTGGGGGATTGGTTCCTCGCCAGGATGGCTTTCGCGCGCTTCTCCATCTCCTTGGCTTCGCCTTTACGCCTCATCTGGCGGAGCACGGCGGCGTAATTCGACAGGATGCCGGCCACGGCCGGATGGTCGCCGCCCAAAGCGTCCTGCTCCAGAGCCAGGGCTCGCTTAAGGTAAGGCTCCGCTTCCTGGGGGCTTCCCATCACCGCATAAAGCGCGCCGTGGTTGTTCAACGCTTTGGCCAGGAATGCCGGTTTGGCCGTCCTCACCTTCTCCAGAATTGCGAGCACCTGCTTGGAGCAAGACAGGGCTTCCCCATAACGGCGCATGTCCTGGTATAGTCTGCCCAGGTTGCTCATGACCTCCGCCACGTGCAAGTCGAACGGTCCCAGCTTTTTCTTGAAAACCGCCAGGGCCTGCTTGAGCTGGTGTTCGGCGTCCTGCCACTTGCGCTGCAGCCGGTAGAGCGCCCCCAGGTTGTTCAACGTCATGGCCACCTCGGGATGGTCACTCCCCAGGGCCGCGGTTCGGATGGACAGGCTTCTGCGGAGAAGGTTCTCTGCGTACGTATCGCGGCCCGTTTCCATGTACAGACCCGCAAGGTTGTGCAGAGGCGACGCCAGGCTCGGGTCTTCCCTGCCCAGAGTCCTCTCCAGGTTACGATCGAACGCCGGTAGCATTGTTCCGCCTCCTCAAATTTCCCCATGTCCTGGTAGACCGAGCCAAGTCCGTCCAGGTTCATGGCCGTTGCCAGGCGTTATGTCCCGACGCTTCCGCTTCCCGTAGCGCCCCTTGCAGAATCGGTTCCGCTTCCACGAGGTTTCCTTGCGCCCATAGCTGCCTGCCGCGCTGCATGGCCTGCTCCCAGGAGGAACTGGCCGGAAACTCGGCTCCGTACGAAAGAATACTACCACACGGAATGCCGGCGAGGAATAAAACTACGCGAAGAGTGCGTCCCAACATGGGTCTCTCCTGTGTTGTGTGGTCCCGAGGATCTTCAGTCGCGGGCGCCGAGCGGGGGCCATTTCCAATCTCGGCAGGCTCAGGGTAATTGGAAGCAGTATGGCCGACAGGAGGACCGATGTCAAGGGCCCTATTCAGAGTTTTTTATATTTAATTTACGTGCGCAACAAAAGCCTCATTCAGGGGCTGGAAGCAAAGGCTTTAGGTGACCTCGAACCGTTCGGTCTTGGCCCACTTCATGGGCCGGCGCACGATGAAGTCGTCATAGAAGGCTCGGGCCACGACGGGGATCCAGAGCTGGCAGTAGGTGAAGTACATCAACATGGTGAGCAGAATGTTGCTGCTCGTGTCCTCATGGCGCTCGCTGGCCAGCGCAATGATCAACTGCAGCACAAAGGTGACATAAGCGAACACCCAAACCAGCGTGTAAGGCCCGGGAACGGAGATGCGGACCAGGCCGGCCGCCCCCAAAATGAAGAGCAGGTCAGAGAGCACGATGGCGGCGAAGAAGACGTAGTAGAGCCACAGCGAGTACAGCAACTCGAGGCCGATGCGGCGGGGCCGCATCCCCAGCAGACGTCCGGCATACTTCCTCAGCAGATGATTCTGCCCGCGTACCCAGCGATTGCGCTGGCGAAACCAGACCCGCAACGTCTCCGGCTCCTGTTCCCATGTCACCGAAGCCGGCACGAACTTGATCCGGTAGCCCGCGAGGTAGACCCGCAGCGTCATCTCCGCGTCCTCGGTAAGCGCACTTTCGTCCCAGCCTCCAAGGGCTTCCACCAGCGGGCGTCGAATCACATAGTTGGTCCCCGGCAGCGCGGAAAATCGCATCAGCATCCAGCGCCCTGCCTGGAGCACCCACTGGAAGCCGATCCCCTCGATGTTCAGGAATCGCGTGAGCAGGTTGCGCTTGCGGTTGACGGCCCGGTACATGCCGATGGCCGCGCCAAGCCGCTCGTCCCGGACCAGTTCCTCCACCAGGGGCCTGAGCGCGCCGGGCTCCGGAGTGTTGTCGGCATCATAGACGGCGAGCATCGGGTAGCGGGCCTGACGCAATCCGAAGTTCAGCGCGGAGGCCTTGCCTTGCGCGGCAGACTCCGGCGGCACGTCCACGACGCGCAGGCGAGGGCTCGCATAGGAACCTGCAATCTCGGCCGTACGGTCCGTGCTGCCGTCATTGATAATGATGACCTCGAGTTTCTCCGGGGGGTAATCGAGAGCCAGCAACGCCTGAATGGTGGCCGCGATTACACGTTCCTCGTTGTGGCAGGGCACCAGCACCGAGACGCAGGGCAGTTCCGCATCCGGCACGGCGGGCACTCCCGATCCGTGGCGCCGTGTTCCGCGGTAGTAACGGTGGCCCAGGAAGAAGAGCAGCGACTGGTAGGCGAGCATGAACCAGATCAGGCTCACCGCCAGGACAAACAGCGCATCGATGAGGACGTGGGAGTACAAACTAGCGCACCGCGATCTTCGCTACATTGCTCCGGCGGCCTCCGGTCTCGATCTCCAAGTCCACGGAGCCGGTCGAGGGGAGTGAAGCCGGAACCTGAAAGTTGATCTGATAGAGGCCGCTGGTGGTGGGCGTGAGGCCCTTGAACTGAACGTTTGTGGCCTCCACTCCGCCTACCCTCACAGTCAACGGCAGGACCGTCCAGGCGAGCACGTCTAACGGCGCCCCATCTCCGTCGATGGGGGGCGGGGTAGTCTGGCCGAGGCCGGCGACATACATCACCACGATCTCGCCGCGCGCGGCGGGGTCCGCGGTCGTGACCAGGCGTGTTTGGTCGGCGCCGTGGACGATCGGTACCAGCGGAAGATTGAAAATGCCCGGAGATGCAGGGGCCACGTTCACCGTCTCCACGGGGCTGATCTGGTCCCCAATGCTTACAGCCACGCGCACTTCACTCGAACCAAGCAGCCGCACGGGCGCCAGGGCGTTGATCTGGGAATGGGGCTGAACCGGCATCGCCGCGAACAGTGGGCGCGGGCACTCCGTTGAAAGTGACCCGAGCGTTGCCGAGAGTGCGAGGCAAAGGCAGCGTGCTCGCCGCAGCGCTCGTCATACCCGGGAAGTTGCCGTAGATGGCTACGATCGCATTACCGCTAATGGGACTCGGCGCGGGGGCTGAACCCGCCAGCTCCACGACGCCCCCGGAATCGATCCGCGGCGTGGAAATTCCGGAACGCAGGGTAATCTGCTCCGAAGAATTCCCGTCGGGATTGAGGACATCCACGACCACGCTCGCCGCCTTGGAACGCGGGCAGAGCCACCTGGAGTCCCTGGCTGTCGCGTTGCACCGGTGCCACGATGACGGGGTTCGGCCCGGCGGAGAAGACGCGGACCTGTGAGCTTTGCAGGAAGCCTTCTCCGCCAAGGAAGACCGTGCTGCCACTCGGGGCGGGATTGGGCGCCACTTCGAGGAGGGTGGGAGCGTTGAGCATCGTGAACTGCACGAGCGCGCTTCCAGCGCCAGTCGCTATGGGGGGGGTCGACAACCTGATCCCGGTTCACATCGATGACCGTCAACCGGCCCGGAGTTGAACCTGAGCCTATGCTGGCGACGTACAGAAAATCCTCGTTGGGATCCAGCATCAGGCTAAAGGGCGCCACGCCGACGACGATATCCAGTTCTTTCGTCTTGGTGGTGAGATCCAGGAGGCTGACGGTGTTCGAACCCCCGTTGCTGACGTAGCCGAACTTCGAGTCGTAGGTAACGACCATCGCCGCCGGTTGGGGGCCGGCCGGAATGTCCGGCAAGATCCTCTGGTTGGTTGCGGTGTTCACCACGGAGACGCTGTTCGAACCGCTATTGACCACGTAGAGCCGCGTGCTGTCGCTGGAGTAGGCGATGCTAACGGGGTTGCCGCCTACGCTGACATGGCCCACGACCTCGTTCCGCGCCAGATCGACCAGGGTGAGGTCGTTGGATCCCTTGTTGACCACATAGGCGGTATTCAGGTTGGGAAGGATGGCAAACTGATTGGGTTGCGAGCCGGCCTGAAGGGTTTTGACGACCTTGTTGCGGTTGATGTCAATCACGCTGACAGTGCCATCATTCTGGTTGACGACGTAGGCAAAGCGCCCTGCGGGGTCGACGTTCACCTGAATCGGAGTGTCGCCCACGGGAATCGTCGTGGCGACAGAGAGAGTGGTCGTGTCGATGACGCTCACGGTATTGTCCGTGTCATTGGCGACGAACACGAACAGGCCGTCAGGCGTGCATGAGAGGCTGCCGGGCCCCGGCCCCTGGCTGACCTGTATCGTGGTGCGCAGGCTGCCGCCGTCGCGCAAGTCCAGCACTGAAACCGTGCCGGCGTCATGGTTGGAGACGAATCCGAGGACATTGCTTGGAAGGATCAGCATCTCGGCAGGGCTGGCGCCGGTCGATATGCTATGGTCCACCTGTTTCCTGGCCAGGTCCACGACCCACACCTGGCCGGTTCCATTGTCGACTACATAGCCCACGTTGCCGGGAGTTTGAAGCGCGGCGACGCAGAGCCCGACGGCCCACAGGAACGATGGAATCAACCTTTTCATTTCTTCCCCCACAAGCGAAGGTTAAAACTAAGACCAAAGGTGACTTGGTAGCGTGAGCTGTTCGAATCGATCCTGCCGAAGCTGCGTCCCGTGTTGGCGAACACGCTCCAGCCGGGCCGGATGGCGACCGCGGCGCCCGCGACCACGTCCGACCGCGAGCGATTGAGGCCAAATTCGCTGATGAGCGCAAGCTCACGTGTCAGGCGGGAACCGGTGACAATCACGACCGGCGTCACACGGTTCCAGCGGTTCAGCTCGAACGCCAGCGAGTTGAAGATGATTCCGCGCGTGACGTAGCCGGCCGTGTAGTAAACGCGGTAGTAGTCGGACTGACTTCTGCAGAACCAGCGGCAACACGTAGTTCACACGGTCCGGCGCCAGCGGGTTATCGGCAATGCTCGGCTCCCCGAGGATCTCGATCATCGGATCAAGCGCCAAAGCCGGACGGCGCTTCCCTTCCGGCGCGATCAGTACCTTGACCCCCACGTAGGTGTCGCCAAGACCGTTGACGCTGGTGCCTTCGAACAACGAGCGGGCGTAGCCCAGGCCGCCGGAGACGCTGACGCGTTTGTTGATTCCGAGTGAGAAATACGTGCATGGAAACGAGACATCGCGGCCCGCCGGGACCTTGGTGTAGGAGAAATACTCGCTGATGTTGACCATACCGGGAGCCGAGATGTCCGCATCATCGTAGAAGGCGATGGGAGAGCTCACCCGGCGGCGCTCCGTACCCGCCTGGGCCCACAGTCCCATGAAGCTGGAGAGCAGAATTGCGATTAGCGGTCTCAAGCGGCGCCTCCGCGGCGCGCGAGCCTGCGCCAACGAAGATGGAGATAAATTGCGATCATCAGGATGCTCGTCAAGGCGCCGAAAGCCGCAATGGCCGAGGAGGACACAAAGCTCCACAGGCTCACGAATACCCCCGCAGGCGTGGCGGTTTCCACTTCGATCGTGTGCTCACCGCGCGGCGCCGTCATCGCCCAGCGCCCTTCGCCCTCCTCCACCGAGGCAGGCCACGCCCGCTCGTCGACACGCACGGCAAGCGGCTTCTGGTTGAGGAGCAGGACCGCGCGGCCAGGGCTCGAGTACCGGATGGTAAGGCCGGTGGATGTGGCGCGTGCGTCCAGGAGGTCGGCGTTGGTGTGGAGCAGCCTCGTGGACAGCTCACCGCGATCCAGGAACTGGAACCAGGGGCGGTTGAAGTTCAAATGGTAGTTGCCCGCCGGCGCCGTCACCCCGTCTGGCGAGACCGCCGGCCAGAGCCTGCCGTTGAGGTAGTAGTCGCGATCCTCGTAATTGACTAAGCGCAGGGCGAGCGGGCTGCGGAGCGTCCATTCGCCGGGTCCCACCTGAACGCGAGCGGCCGCGGCCAGGGCCGCTCCGATGAGCGACCAGTCCTGGCTGGCGACGGTGTGCTCGGAGTAGATGGCGGCGCGGCCGGAAGCGGAGGCGGCAGCAGCCACCGTAAGCGCCAGCTCCGTTCCGGTGGCCCTTGAGGAAGGCAACGATGTTCCGTCCACGCTTCGATCGGGCACCACGTTGATGTCGAACATGAGCCGCCGCCGGTCCGGCACCAGCCGGAGGTAGGTCTGGGCGAAGCGGCGGTAGCGATCGGGCGGCTGTCTCCAATGCTCGGCGGGGTCCTGGACCTGAAGAGTGAAATCGAATTCCGGCATAAGCGCAACGATGCGGCGGCTGTCGACGCCGAGCGCCGGCCGGACGTAGGCGCTGTGGAGGCTGTCGAGCATGGTCACGATGACTTCCCAGTTTCGCGATTTTGCCAGTGGCTGCAGTTCGCCCAGCACTCTCCGGTGCCACGCGGTTACGATGTCCTCGCGGTAACTCAGGAACTCCTCGAGCGCCTTGGGGTTGCGTTTGTGATAGTAGCGGGAAGCCGGGACGAACAATTCCGCCGGGTCGAATCCCGACTTCTGGCGGAAGGACGCCCGCACGTCGTCGTTCATCGGGACGAAGCGGTCGGGGCGGAGGTAGTCGGTGAAGTCCGCGTCGTAGTTCAGCTCCGTGAGGTTCACGCCATCCCAGTCGTATGCCTGGAGCATTGTCTTCATCCAGTCCATCGCGCCGCGGAAACAGGCCGGATTCTCGAGATTCATCAACTGGCGCCAGCCGGGGCGCCCGTCTGTCCCGGCCGCGGTGCGCTCGCGCCATTCCGGGTGCTCCTCCCAAAACTTGGGCGTGACGGCGGGGAGGATGAGCCAGGCGTAAACGGAAATTCCGTTGCGGTGGCAGGCGCGGATGAGCTGGCCGTAGTCGTAGGAGTAGCCGTTCGCGAACTTCCAGCCCGCGGCATAGATGGTTCGGACGCCGGCCTGCCGCCAGGCTGCGGCGAGGCGGTTAACCCCCACCCCCTCGCGGTAGCTGGGGTCGAAGTACGCTTCCAGCCGGGGATTGCTGAGAACGCGCCGGAGGCGGAAGCCCTCCGACATGTATTCGATGAGATAGGGATAGCGGCTCGTGCCCTCGGATGAGTGGGGATCCAGAGGAGCAGCCAGATACAGGTAGCGGCCGGCGCCGTGCTCACCCGCCAGCGCCAGCGGCTGCTTGCTCTGGCCATCGATCATGAGCAACTCGACGCCCTCGGGAGCGGTGAAGCGCTCGACCAGCGCTTCCGGCCGCCAGCGAAGCGGCATCTCGGGGAACAGCACATCCGTGACGTCGGATACGGGCACCCGCCACCCGGTCCAGTGAAAGCCGAGGCCCGACAGCCACGGCTGCCGGCCGTCCGCCACGATGAATCCGCCTCGTGAGAGGTAGTTGAGGACGACCTTCTGTTGCGTTTGGGAGAGTCGCAGCCCGGCAGCCTCGGGAATGACGAGGAGCGTGTCCGACTTCCGCGGCGCGCTGGAGAACGCCGGCAACGGAACCCGGTCCGTGTCGTAGCCAAAGGCTGCGAGGACCGTCCGGTAGCTTTCCTGGTTGCGAGCTTCTTCGGGAGAGGCGCGCCTCCGAGAGCCACAGAATCGAGGCCTTGCCGGAGGAGAAGCGTTCCGCGCCGAAGCCCAGTGTGCGCCGGGCAGGATGAGCGCGATCCCACCACTGGCGAACCTGAGCGGCCCAGGTGGGACGCGGGGCCTGCCGCGGCCGGTCGCGCACCGGATCCACCACCGCCCAACCTCCCGGCGGGACCTGAATCGCAACATCGGCCGCGGCGGTCAACCGGGAGGGCGAGAAGCGTTCCTCCACCAGGTTGGCAGCCGCGTCATAGCGACGCAGGCGCCAGAACTCATCATTGAGCGAAACACGAACCGGGCCCGAGGAAGAACGCACCATGAGCCGGCCTTGCAAGTTGACTTCGCCGCCGAAAGACCGCAAGGAGACGAAGCGGAATCCGAGCCCGGAGACGCCGCGCAGCACCTCCGTCAGAAGCGCGCGGTCGAGAAAAGGGTGAAAGTAGAAGGACGCCACGGCGTCGCGCACCACCTTCAGGTTCCGCGCACGCTGGATCAACACGCGGGGGTCGGGCCTCTCCGCTTCCAGGTAGCCGAGGTTCTCGGGCGCGATGTTGCGTCCGAAACGGTCGATGGTGGCGTAGGGGAAGAACTGGATGGAACTGATGTCGGGCGTCGCCATGGTGCGCTCGTAGAAGAGGGTGAAGACCTCATTCAATGCGCGGTAGGCGGTTTCGGAAGCGGCGTAGTGGGGCGTTTCAAAGGCCACGGGGAACACGCCACCAGCGAAAGCCTCCCGCAATCCCAGATCCAGCTTGCGGAGCACGGCCTCTCGGGAATCACCCGGGATGGGGCGATTGTTCAGGGCGTCCCAGAACTCGTAATCGTCGGCGCTGGCGCCACGGTACTGGTGTGTGGCGCCGTGCAGAACGGGGGTTCCGCCGCGGGCGACCATGTATTGAAGGGCCTCCACAAGCGCTGGACGGTCGGAGAGGCGCACCTCGAAACCCTTGGCCGGGTTGCGGAAGATGGGGATCACGGCGAGCTGGAAAGGAATGCGCTGGGCTGCCATCAGATCGGCGATGGCGCGAAGGTCCGTTGGATCGATATCGGGGCTGATGTCCTCGATGCGCACCAGCGCCAGCGCCTGCCGCGCGTGGTCGATCTCGAGGATGTCGTGGAGCAGGTCGCAGAAGACGAGGTACCGGTCGCCTTCCTGCACGTAAGAAAAGGGAGTGTCCGCGAAATACCAGAAGCGATCCCGGTGGAGAGCGTAAGGGTATCGAACCCTCTGGTCGTTGACCGCCGTGGCCAGCACGCGCACGGCTGCCGGGTCGGTGACGGCGACGATATTGAGGTCCGGGTCTTCCTTCGGCAGGGTGACGCCCTTGTAGAGCGACCTGGCGGAATTCGAGGTCGTCTCGATAGTCGACGTACCGGAAGCCGAAGCGCTGCCGGGCCTCACGCGTGTCCAGCAGGTTGCCGATGTGGCGGCTGATCCAGCAAAACGGTTTCTGTGTTGCGCGGACATCGGCCAGGAAACCTTCAGGGAAGCGCGTGCCCGCGGCGGTTCCCAAAAAGAAGGCGGCGCGATAACGAGAGAGTTGTCCGGGTTGATAGCTCGCGACCGGCAAGACCTCGCCGGTGAGAGCGAAATGGCCCAGCAAGTTCTGGATCTGGTGCGCGTCGAGATAGCCTTCGGCGAGGGGTTGTGACGGGCCGTCGTAGAAGATGGCTACGCGGTTCGCCGCGGGCGCCGACTGGGCGGGCACACTTGCGACAGCGAGGGCCAACAGAATCGCCAGCGTGCCTATCCAGCCGGCGAGCCTACGGAGTTCGAGAACACAGCTCACGAACTGTCGCATAGATCCACACCCAAGGTCGAGGGCGAGGCCTTCCTCCGAGTATAGCTGGCATTTCCGAGTTCCAGCTCTGAAGTCGCGGTCTGGGCATCGCACTCGCGAGAACTGATGTACTAGTACCGGCTTAACTGCCGGTCTAACAAATTGGACCTTCCGAGTTTGCAGCGCCATCGTATGCTGGTCACAAAGTCGGTTTCTTCTACGATGACGGACCAGCAATGACTCATACGTTTCTCTACACTGACGAACCCGCAATAGCCGCCGGACTGAGGGAGATGCTTTCCGGAGCGCCGGACGTCCGCCTGGGGCATCATTGCGACAATCTTGGGGCGCTCAAGGCCACTCTTGGGAAAGTTCAGCCTGACCTCCTGTTGCTTGACGTGACGCCTGAGGTTACGGTGAGAACCATATACGAGATCCGTGAGTGCGCTCCCGAGTGCCGGATCGTCTTATGGGCGCGCACGGTCACCAGGGAACTGGCTTTTCAAGCGGTCGAGCACGGCGTCCGCGGTATTTTGCGCAAGAACGATACCGTCGATAATCACCTAAAGTGCCTCAGGGTTGTGGCGCAGGACGGACTGTGGTTGGAGGACGGCCTGGCTCCGTCGCTGCATGAAGCTGCTGCCATCAAGTTGAGTTTCAGAGAGGGACAGTTAGTAAGCCTACTGGCCTGTGGGATGAAGAACAAGGAGGTCGCTGCGGCACTGGGGCTCTCCGAGGGAACGGTCAAGGTATATCTGGCGAAGCTTTTCAAGAAGCTCGGAGTGAAGGATCGCTTCGAGTTGGCGATTCATGGACTCCGGAACCTCGCCGATGCGGAGGCGCGACTTCAAACCGGCTTGCACAGTGAATCCGGGGAAGAGGCTCCACCGCCCGCACCCTACCTGCGGTCCATCGTTGTGCCTCGTCCAATAAGTTCTGAAATCGCTGCCAATCACAGGTACAATGCTGCTTGAAGGTGGGACAGGGAACCTGGACAGGTAGCAGCGGCGGCGGGCGTTCCTCGCGGCGCAGGGTTTACGCGTGGATGCGCAACCTCCATCTCTACCTGGGGCTTATCGTCTCTCCCTTTGTCATCGTGTTTGCGCTGAGCGCGATCCTGCTGAACCATCCGTCCGCTCCCGTAAACCAACGTGGCACGGTCACGGAGACTTCGGTGCGCGTGCCGGAGGGAATCGCAGGCCTTGAGGGAATGCCGCGCGTCCAGGCGCTGCAAGGGGTTCTCGCGCAGATCGGCGTGTCCGGCGAAATCGGCTGGGTCAGCGTGGACCGGAAGCTGAACACCATGACCGTTCCGCTGACGCGTCCAGGGATTGAGACTACGGTCCGGCTGGATCTTGACCGGCAGCGGGCCTTCATCGAGACCAAACGGCGGGGTTTTGCGGAAGCTTTGCACTGGCTCCACAAGATGCCCGGTCCGCACCTGGTCAACATCCGCGGGAATTGGGTCTACACCAGGATCTGGCGCTGGCTCGCCGACGCCAGTGTGTACCTTCTGCTGCTGATCACGCTTACCGGCGTTTATCTCTGGGCGGTCCTACGCTCCGAGCGCCAGGTTGGCCTGGTTTTGCTTGCCGCCGGCGCACTCGGTCTCATGGGGATGGTTTATGCCTTGGCCGCGTGAAACCGGCGCGCTGCGCCGCATGGATCTCTGGACCCGCAAGCTGCACATCTATGCCGGGCTCCTGCTTCTGAGCTTTACCTGGCTCTTCGCACTATCCGGCCTGGTCCTGAACCACTCGCAGTGGAAGGTGGCGCGTTTCTGGCCGGAGCGGAAGCAGGTCCATTTTGAGCGGCGCGTTCAGCTATCCTCCAGCGCCAGCCAGGACCAGCAGGCTCAGAGCGTCATGCGGCAACTGGGAATCTTCGGGGAGGTCGCCTGGCCGGCGGGCAAACAGAAACCAGGCCGCCTGGGCTTCCAGATCACGCGGCCAGGCCGCATCGCCACCGTCAGCATCGATACCGGAACCGGCGCCGCGACCGTCGACACAATCTCGGTCAACGCTTGGGGAATACTGAACATGCTTCACTCCTTCACCGGAGTACGTGGGAGTGATGGCGTCAACGCGCGGGACTGGGCGCTCACGCGGGCATGGAGCTTCTGCATGGATGCCGTTTGCGTGGGACTGATCTTCATGGCTCTCAGCGGTTGTTGGATTTGGGCCCGCTCCTATAGCAGCAGGCCCGCAGGCATCTCGAGCCCAGTCAAGTTGGGACGGCCTTAGTCGAGGTACGCCGCCAGCAGGCTGGCCTTCGGCTCGGCCTCTTTCTGGGGCAGGCCCGCGACTCCGGCAATCCAGGCGCCCTTGGTGAACACGAAGATAGGACGGCCTGCGTCGGTGCCACTGTAGCCGCCGAACGAACTGACCAGCTTCGAATCGGCCATCGCCTTCTTCCAGTCAACCAGGAGGATGGTGGCCTCGTCGGGGCTAGCCGTCTTGGCGATAAACATCTCGTACTCCGCTGCGCCTTTCTTATAACGGCCCAGTGTGCCGCCCGGCATGAACGGCTTGCCCATCAGGTTGTTGTCGATCACCTTGGTATCGACAATTTCGGCCCTGGGGAAACGGCGCCACTCGTCACGAGGTTTGGGCGCCTCGACAGCCTTGGAGGCCTCGGGTGCGGGCGCGGTTGAGAGCTGCACGAGACCAGCAGGAAGGTGAATGCCACGACAGCAAGGATTCGTTTACGCATCACCCGCAGTATAGCTCGGCCGGCGCCGGGCGGAGTAGTGTATCCTGGTCGCTGATCCAAACCAGGCATGCGGATGCGGAGAGTTTTGCTTCAAAGATTCGGTCTGGCCACGGCCGTCCTGTGGGTTGGCGGTTGGGCGCGGCTGAACGCGCAACTGCCGAAGTGGGAGTTCGTGCCCATCGCCCCGGGAGAGTTCCAGATGGGTTGCTCGCCGGGGGACAACGACTGCGGCGACGAGGAGAAGCCGGCGCACCGCGTGAAGATCACCAAGGCGTTCGAGATCGGCAAGTACGAAGTGACGCAGGCCCAATGGGAGGCGGTGATGGGGGCGAATCCCAGCGCCTCCAGGGGGCCGGACCTGCCCGTGGAACAGGTGAGCTGGTACGACGTTCAGGAGTTCCTGGGCGCCATGAACGGGCGCAACGACGGTTACTTCTACCGCCTGCCGACGGAGGCCGAGTGGGAATTCGCGGCGCGGGCCGGGACCACCGGAATCCGCTACGGAGAGCTGGATGCGATTGCCTGGTACGGCCGCAACTCCGGCGACCAGCCGCACCCGGCCGGCGGCAAACAGCCCAACGCGTGGGGACTGTACGACATGCTCGGCAACGTCTGGGAGTGGTGTCAGGACTGGTATCAGGCCGATTCCTATAAGGTCTCCGCCACCAGCCAGGCAGTCGATCCGCGCGGTCCCTCAAAGGGAGAGTTTCGGGTGATGCGCGGCGGCTCCTGGTATAAGTACCTGTGGTTCATGCGCGCCTCCAGCCGCTTCTGGGAGCGTCCCAGCGGCCGCTACCGCCACCTGGGATTTCGCTGCGTGCGGGAGAAAAGAACCTGATCCCGTCAAGGGGCGGGGGTGCGGCGTAGAATCCAACTGTTGACGAGGAAGGCGCCCGGACCTTGCGCGATGGTGCAGGGATAGGAGAGCCAGAACCAGGATTGAGTTGTCCCCGCGAGCGAGAGCCCGCGCTGCTGGAATTGGCGCTGGATCTCCGCCAGCGGGAGCAGAGGCTCGAAGGTACTGTCCCCGGCCTTGCTGAACGCGGCCAGCAGCCGCTCGTAGGCCTCCACCTCGACCTTGACCGGATGCTCGGCCGAACACAGGCGGCCGAAGGCAGCGGGGATCTCCCCGGCGGATGAGGCCAGGCCCAGGCGGCGGTAATCGGCGAGGACGGCGGCGCCGGCCGCAGCGCGAATGGCCGGTGTGACCTGGTCGTAAACCGGGCCGCGCGCCAGAGTGTCGGAGTAGTAAACGACTCCGCCGGGACGGACGAGAGAAGCCAGCAGCCGCACGTGGTCCTCAACCGCCAGCAATACGAGCTTCCGGAATGCCTTGCTGGAGCCGTCCCAGGTTCGCCCCGAGGCTTCGAAACGGGCGCGCACCAAGCGGTCGGAATAGGCGAAGGGATAGCGGGGAATTTCCGAAAGCAATAGTGAGGAGACGACCAGGTCGGACGGCGGCAGCTTCACCGGCTCCCCAGCGGTCAGGCCGTCAAAGACAGCATCCAGCCGGCGGAAAGTCTCATCGGGGCCGAAGCCGGTGTTCAGCGCGTCACTGACCTGCTCCATGAGCGCCGTGGCGAACGAGGTCACGTCCATGACGCGGAGCTCGACTTTGGAGCGCAGTTCCAGCGGCACCTGTTCGAGTCCTTCCAGCATGCTGGGCCCGTCCATGTCGACCAGGATCAGGCGGTCATAGCGCCGTGCAAGCTCGGCCAGCGGTATCTCGGAGGCGACGCCCGCCCCCAGCACGGTAGCGACGGCCTTCCCTTTGGTAAGATCGGCGGCCTCGAGGATGCGGCGGTGGCTGTTCGCTATATGGGACTGCCAGTAAAGCCGCTGCTCGGGCGGGGTGTCTCGAAAATTGGCGCCGCCCGTTCGGTAGAAAACCTCGGGAGCCTGGCCGGGGGCGATCATGACGCTGGCCATGAGGCAGAGTGCAAGCCGGGACATGCTTTGATCCACCTGAATAGACTACCTCAGCGGCAAGCGCCGGATCGGTCCCCCCAACCGGAAAAGGACCAGCGTGCCCAATACCGGCAGCAGGCCCGCCACCATCAGGACCGGTGTGTAGGAGTGGAAATGGTCGACCACGAAACCGGTGGTCATGGTGAACACCATGGCTCCCAGGCCGGCGCCCACTCCTCCCAGTCCCGCCACCGAGGCCACCGCGCGCTCGGGGAAGAAATCGCTGGGCATGGTCTGGACGTTGTTGATCCAGCTCTGAAAGCCGAACATCACAACGGCGATGAAGCCCAGGGCAGCCATGGCGCTCGCGGCCGTGGCGGCCAGAATGCCCGCGCACATGAGCAGCGCGCCCGCCACGATGACGCTCTTGCGCGCCTTGTTGGCCGTCCACCCGCGGCCGATGAGAAATCCGGACAGCCATCCCCCGATGAGGCTTCCCGGCGTCGGCCGCGACGTAAGGCAGCCACGCGAACATGCCCAATCTGTTTCAGGCTGAACCCACGCACATTGTAGAGGTAGAGCGGGAGCCAGGTGATGTAGAGCCACCAGACCGGGTCGGTGAGGAATCGCGACAGCACGATGGCCCAAACCTGCCGGTGCCGCAGAAGCTCCCGCCAGGGGACGGCGCCCGCGGAGGTTGAAGGATCGCGGTCCTGTTGGATGAGCGCGTATTCGGCGGGCGTGATGGAGGGATGGCGTTCCGGCGACTCATAGAAGAGCAGCCAGAGCACCAGCCAGCCGAAGCCGAGCGCGCCGGTAGCCAGGAATGTGGTCTGCCAGCCGAAGCGCAACTGCAGCCAGACGATCAGCGGGGGCGCCAGAATCGAGCCGATGGCTACGCCGCTATTGAAGATCCCCATCCCCAAAGCCCGCTGGCGTATGGGAAACCACTCGGCGATAACCTTGGCCGCGCCGGGCCAGTTGCCCGCTTCGCCGAGCCCGAGCACGAAGCGCAGGCAACTCAGGCTGGCCAGCCCGCGGGCGAAGGCGTGGGCCATGGCCGCGCTGGACCAGACCACGATGGATATGGCAAAACCGCGCCGGGTCCCGATGCGGTCATACAGTTTGCCGGACAAGCCCTGGCTGGCGGTGTAGGCCACCAGAAACCAGGTATTGATGCTGGCGAACTGCAGGTTGGTCAGCCCCAGTTGCGCCGTAATGACGGGCGCCAGCACCGAGATGGTCAGCCGGTCGAGGAAGTTGATCAGCGTGGCCAGGAAAACCAGGCCCGCAATCCACCAGCGCAACCCCAATCGCGTGTGTCCCCTTTGCGAAGTAGATACTTCCAATACATTCTACAGATTCGACAAGGAGAAGACTCACGCAAAGGCGCAAAGACGCTAAGGCAGGTGAAAGAGGCGGCGGGAGAAGACTCACGCAAAGGCGCAAAGACGCCAAGGGAGACTGAGGCAAAGGCGTCTATTTCTTCGCGTTGGCTTCCCGAAAATCCTTGATGAATTCGTCCACCAGGTCGTTGACCACGCCGCGCGTTTGGCGCAGACCGCTCTCATCGTAAGTGCGCATGTAACCTGCGTCCCACGTCTTCGCCTCGCGGAACCGGAGTCCTTAATCCCGCGCCGAGACTACGTCCTGCAGTAGCGCCAACGTAACACCCACGGCGAAGACAGGAGCGCCCGAGGATGCCTTGACGTTCACCCGGATGTAAAGCACCGGAGCGCCGGCTCCTGCGACGCCTGGCCCGCCGCGAGCACCCTGATCCCGGCCGCGCGCAGCCGTTGCTCCGCGTCTGCTGCCAGGCTCTTTCATCCAAACCGCCGCTGCGAGCCGCGTCGCTGAGACCCTCGACCCTGACTTGCACCCCGGTCAGCCCGCGTAGCGATTCCCTGTAGTTCTCCGCGCCCCAGGCTGCCACTGCACTGAGGAGGAGCATGGAAAGAACGCTCTTGATTGCCGGTTTCATATCATCACCTCGCTGTTCGCCACATCATACACCAAGCGAACTTGCCTTGGTCGAAAACCAGCGGCCTGGTGGTTATGGGCCACCGAGGGTGGCTTTGCGCCATGTTGCCAAGCCTGAATTATCAACGGGTTCGCGTCTGGCCTAACAAGTGCAGGTAAAGGGGGCGAGTCCAGTGAGGACGGAACGGAGGCTGGCAATGAAGAGACTGATCAGTATCGTCATTTTCGCTTTGGCGCTCTCCACGATGTTAGGGTGTGCGACGCGAGGCTACGGCCGCTATGGTCCGTCGCGAGGAGCGATGGTGGAGCGCTCTCACTCTGGGCGCGTCTGGGTTCCCGCCTATGACCGGTGGAGCGGAAACCGCTACAGGCGGGTGGAGGGACGCTGGGTGAAGCCGCCTCGTCACGGCCAGGCCTGGGTGCCGGGCTACCGGGCGCCCCGCCGTGGTGGATACATTTGGGTGGAAGGCTACTGGCGCTAAGTAGTCGAGTGAATGCGGCCGGGGCTCCTGGGTTTGCGGGGAGCCCCTTGCCTGCGTCTCCCTTAGTCTTCCCCTGCGTGAGTCTCCGTCGTCAATTCAGCTTTTCGATGAGAATGGAAGCGTTGACGCTGGCTTCTATGCCTCCGGCCAGAGCTTGGAGGGTAACTGCCGCGGCAGACATGTGATTTCGAATTGTGAGGAGATCACCCGCCACTATCGCGACTATCACCTGTCCATTGTTCTGCTGAGTGCCTGCACCTGAACCGTAGGTAGACCCCAAGATCGCGACGCCATTCAAGAACGCTGTAAATTGGTTGGGCTCTACCGCCGATATGCTGAAAGTAAGCTTGTAAGTTCCGGGGTTGGCAAACGCAATTTGGGAAGTTCCGGGAATATGTATAATCCCAGCGGTGAGGACACCATTTGAGTCAAAGACCACATCATCTCCCAGGGGAACTGTCTGGCCGGCCAGGTTGAAGATGTAACCGAACTCGGACAACCCGCTTGAGCCAGCTGGCCCGGTGGCGCCCGTCGCTCCAGTCGGACCGGCAGGGCCGGGGACGGTGGAGTCAGCGCCTGCCGGACCGGCAGGACCAGTGGGGCCGGCGGGTCCTGTGGGACCAGGGACGGTAGAGTCAGCAGCCGGGCGGGCCGGCGGGACCGGGAACAGTAGAGGCAGCGCCTGTGGGTCCGACGGGTCCTGGGGGACCAGGGACGGTAGAGTCAGCGCCGGGTGGGCCGGCGGGGCCGGGAACAGTAGAGGCAGCGCCGGCGGGGCCGGCGGACCAGTGGGGCCGGCGGGTCCTGTGGGACCAGGGACGGTAGAGTCAGCGCCGGGCGGGCCGGCAGGACCAGCGGGTCCTGTGGGGCCCGGAACGGTAGAGGCAGCGCCGGCCGGGCCGGCAGGACCAGCGGGTCCGGCGGGACCAGGAACGGTAGAGTCAGCACCGGGCGGGCCGGTGGGACCGGCAGGCCGGAGACCAGTGGGTCCGGCGGGTCCAGTGGGGCCGGGAACAGTAGAGGCAGCGCCGGCCGGCCGGTCGCGCCCATGGGGCCGGCGGGTCCCGTGGGACCGGCAGGCGCCCGTGGGACCCGGGGACGGTGGAGGCAGCGCCGGCGTGGGCCGACAGGACCAACGGGCCCGGCGGGGCCGGGAACAGTAGAGGCAGCGCCGGCCGGGCCTGTCGCGCCCTGTGGCCCCTGCGGGCCGCGTGGTCCGGGGGGCCCAGAAGGTCCTACACCGGGACGGAATGACACGTTTAACTCCGGGGCATGACTCGTGGATACGCTTTCCTTGCTGTCGAAAAATATTACCGTGGCCGGCGCCTGTGGTGCGCCAGATAAGACAAATCCTTGATTGAATTGCGGGTTCTGCAGCCACTTCTGAACCGTGGCCGTCACATCGACTGTCACGAACTGCGACGTCTCGGATACTGAAAACGTGGCGATGAAAGCGCCGGTTGCAGGCGCCGAGGCATAGGTCATCGTGGTTTCATCCCACGGCCCGGCCGCCTCGGAAAGCTGGACCTGGCCGGCGCCGGCCACACGGCCAACCCACAAAACAAGGTTGGCTCTGGACACATCCAAAGGGCTCAGAGTGGGCGGCAAGTTCGACAGGTCGAACTTCAAGAGTGTTCTGGTGGTTCCGCCTGTCTCCAAGAAAGGGAGTGCGCCGAAGTTGACATCCGGATACAGACTATTCAGGTGAGCGTCCCCGCTAACCGGCAGTTCCTGTGCCAGACACGCCGAGGTCATCAGTAGCGCGAACACCATCCTCAGATTCATGACTGAATAGTGGACCAGTGCTGAAAGAAGTCTCAAGGGTTTCGGAGAGAAAGATTGGAAGAAGGCCACTAAGGAAGGAGAAAGCTCCATGCGCCACACGGTAATCCGCCTATGCGTGATCGCTGCTCTGGTTTGGCCCGCTTTTGGGGCGGACTTCTCTTTCATTGGGATGTTCGCTCAAGACGATGAGCGGAGGCAGTTCAACTTTACTCTCACCCAGCCGGGGACCGTCCTCCTGCGGACCTGGTCCTGGGCGGGCGGCGTCAATGCGACGGGAGCGCGCATTGACGGCGGCGGATTCGACCCCTCGCTTTCGCTTTTCGATGCCACCGGCCTGCTGCTTGCCACCAATCGCGATGGAGGCTGCGGCAAAGTCGCCGCGGACCGCGTCACCACCTGGTGCTGGGATGCCTTTATCGCCATACCACTGCCGAAGGGCGCCTACCAGCTGGTCTTGACGGAATCGGAAAACACGCCGCGGGGCTCGTATCTGACTGATCCATTCGTGTATGACGGAGCGGGGAACTTCACAGCGGCCCCGGGCATCGACGCTCCGGCGGGCTTCTGGGACCTCTCGCCCAACCGCCGCAACAAGTCCTATGCCGTGGACATCAGCGGCGTCGATTCCGCCCAACTGCTGCTTGTGCCTGAGATCGGCGTTTTGTCAATAGCGCGAACTGGCAGGCTGGCCCGGTTGGCCCGAACACGATTCTGACTTTCTTCCACCAGAGTCTTCCCGACGCACAGCCCTTGCGCGTCCTGATCGACGGACAGGGCGCGGAGATCCTGTACGACGGTCCCACGCAGCTGAACTTCACGGTCCCGCCGGACGTGGTCCCCCAAGCGAGCGCCTGGTTGCAGATTCTGAGCGGCGGCAATCTCTGGGTGGCAACGCCGCTGCAGATCGTAGATGCGTCGCCGGCGCTGTTCACGGCCAACCAATCGGGAACCGGTCAGGCCAGCGTTCTGAATCAGGACTACAGCTACAACGGAGCAGAGGCTCCCGCCGTGCCCGCGGCGCGCGGATCGATCCTCATGGTGTACGGAACCGGCTTCGGAGCCGCCAATCCTCCCGGACAGGATGGGCTTTCCTGGCTCGCCTCGGAGGTCAGCGCCGTGATCGGGGGTCTCCCCGCCGAGGTGACTTACGCCGGGCTGGCGCCCGCATCCACTCCAGGCCTCCAGCAGATCAACATCCGCATTCCGGATGAGTGTCCGACCGGAGCGGCCGTGCCGATACGGCTACAGATCGGCGGGCACAGCACTCAACCGGGGACCACTGTCGCCGTGAAATAATTACTGCGTGAGGATGGACAAGTGGCTCTGGGCGGCCCGATTCTTCAAGACGCGCTCGCTGGCGGCACGGGCCTGTGAACTCGGCAGGATTGAGTCCCACGGAAAGGGAGCCAAGGCGGCGCGCGAAGTCCGGGTGGGCGACGTGGTGCAGGTGAAGAACGACAGCGGCGATTTTCAGGTGGTGGTCCTGGCCCTCAGTGAGATGCGCGGCCCGGCGGCGGTTGCGCAGACGCTCTACCGCGAGACAGAGGCAAGCCGGGAGTTACGGCTGAAGCTGGCCGAAGAACGCAAAGCGATGCCGCACTTCGAAGCGTTTCGGGAAGGCAGGCCATCGAAACGCAATCGCCGAGTCATCGACCGGCTTCGGGGCAGAGTGTAACCGGATGGGCACGAGATCATCCTCGCCGGCGCCGCGCAACCTGGCGGTCGACACGTACCGCGGCCTGGTCATGTTGCTCATGATGGCCGAGGTGCTGCAACTCGCCCGGGTGGCCCAGGCCTTTCCAGGGAACTGGTTCTGGGGTTTTCTGGCGTATCATCAGACCCACGTCGCATGGGCCGGCTGTTCGCTGCATGACACGATCCAGCCCGGATTCTCGTTTCTGGTGGGGGTGGCGCTGCCCTACTCGATCGCCAGCCGGTTGGCGAAAGGCAAGACGTTTGGCCGTATGTTCGGACACGCGCTGTGGCGCGGGCTGGCGCTGGTCGCCCTGGGCATTTTCCTGCGCTCCCTGGGGAGCCAGCAGACCTACTTCACCTTTGAAGACACGCTCACCCAAATTGGCTTGGGCTATCCGTTTCTGTTCCTGCTTGGGTTCTGCCGGCCGCGCTGGCAATGGACGGCGTTCGCCGCGATCTTGACGGGCTACTGGCTGGCCTGGGCTCTCTTACCCGGCGCCCGGTCCGGGATTCGCCGCGCACTGGGACAAGAATGCCAACCTGGGGAACGCGTTTGACCAGTGGTTCCTCAACCTGTTCCCGCGAACCTCGCCGTTTGTGGCGAACGGCGGGGGGTACTTGACCCTGAGCTTCATCCCCACGCTGGGCACCATGATCCTGGGCCTGGCCGCCGGCCGCTGGTTGCGGTCGTCCGCGCCGCGGATCCCGATGCGGCGGCTGCTGGCAGCCGGGGCGATCGGCGTCACCTCCGGTCTCCTGCTGCACGCCGGCGGGATTTGCCCGATCGTGAAACGCATTTGGACGCCGAGCTGGACTCTGTTCAGCGGCGGTTTGTGCTTCTTCTTCCTGGCCGCGTTCTGCTGGCTGACCGAGGTGCGGGGATGGAGGAAGTGGGCGTTTCCGCTGACGGTGATTGGCATGAATTCGATGGCCGCTTACCTGATCGCGCACTTGTGGGAGCGGTTCATCCTGGATTCCTTCCGCATCCATCTGGGGCGGGGCGTGTTTCAAGTGTTCGGAACGGGAACTGAACCTTTGCTGCGGGGCCTGGCGGTGCTTCTGATCTACTGGCTGGCGCTCTTCTGGATGTACCGCCGAAAAGTGTTTCTGAAGGTGTAGCGGCGAAGTTCGCCGGATGCTTAGGGCTCATCAGATGGCTTGAGCGGGCGAATCCAGATGTTCCGGAAGCGCACCGGCTGAGAGTGGTCTTGCAAGCTCAATGACTCCTGGGCCGCGTGCGGCGTGTACTTGTGCACTTGCTTGTAAGTGGTCGTCCCCATTTGCTCCCGGTGATTGTGCACCAGCACGCCATTCCAGAATACGGTGAAAAAGGCGGGCTTCACGAGCTTGTCGCCTTCGAACCGGGGCGCCTCGAAGATGATGTCGTACACATTCCACTCGCCCGGGGGGCGGGCCGGGTTCACCAGCGGCGGCCACTCCCCGTACATCGCGCCCGCGCCTCCGTCGGCATAGGTCAAGTTCTTATACGATTCGAGGACCTGGATTTCGTATCGCCCCATCAGTTCCACGCCGCTGTTCCCGATGCCTTGGCCGATGCCGGTTGCCTGCTTCGGAATCATCCATTCGATGTGGAGCTGGCAGTCACCGAACTTCTGCTTCGTCAGCAACCTCCCGGTACGCGGCACGATCTCCATGTAGCCGTTCGTCACCTTCCATTTCGGCGCCTGAGGCTGTCCGGGTGCCTGCGCCGGAGGCGTTCCCCCTGCTTGATTCCGAGGCGGCCGCGGTATCTGTTGCCATTGCGAGAGGTCTTTCCCGCCGAACAGCACGATGGCGTCAGAGGGTGGGGCCTCGTTCAACAAAGACAGCCCCGGCTTGACCTTCGGCGGGTGCGGCCGTGTCCGGTCGTGCACCCTCCATGGCTGCCCCGGTATCAGGGGCGTATCGGTGAACCCAAGCACTGAGTCGTCATTCGGATTTACCTGGGCCGCCAGGCTGACGGCCATGGCTGCGAGCAAGAGAACTTTCATTTCTGTCTCCGAGTGTATTCGATCGGCGAGCGGCTTTGAGCGGGCAGTAGTCCAGGCAGGTGTATAATTCGACCATACGGGATGCCGAAGCGGGGCTCCTGAGGAGGCCAATGATGAAGCTCGAAGTGCGCTCAGTGGTTGTTTCACTTGTGGTAGCAGTGGTTCTGTTGTCACTCGGTGGCTGCACCAGCACCCCGACAGTGAACATTGCGGCGGAAGAAAAAGCGATCCGCGCCGCGGATGCGGACTTCGCACAGGCTGCGGGCGCCAAAGACCTGGAGAAGGCGATTTCGTTCTACGCCGAGGACGCGGTCATGCTGAACCAAAACGAACCCATCGCCGTGGGCAAGACGGCCATCCGCGCTTCCTGGAATCGGCTGCTGGCCATGCCGGACATGTCACTCACTTGGGCGGTAGACAAGGTCGAGGTGGCCAAGAGCGGCGATCTGGCCTACGATTACGGCAGCTACAGCATGAGTTACTCGGGCCCTTCCCGCAAGAAGATGAGCGACCGCGGCAAGTATGCCACGATCTGGAAGAAGCAAGCCGATGGAAGCTGGAAAGTAGTCCTCGACATGGCTAACACAGATCTAGCTCCCGCCCAGCCCGCCGCGGCGAAGAAGGCGCAGCCAAAGCGGAAGAGGCGTTAAGGACGAGCCGGGGACCGGTCAGTCTACTTCGCGGCTTTGACGGTGTCGATGGTGAGTGTGTCGCCCGCCAGCGTCCCGGTCGCCATCACTTTGAGGCCCAGGAAATTCTGCACCTTTGAAGCGTCGGCGATCTTGAGGATCTTCTTGTCCATGGTGACGAAGATCGGCGCCTGGCCACCCTTGACGCAGGATTTCACGCAGTCGATGGACTTCTGAGAGCCATCCATGTGCGCCGCCCCGCAATGCACATCGGAGATGAATCCGGTGTACTCCGCGGCGAAGGCCGTGACCCCCAGCAGGCACAACGACAGCACTACAGCAGCTACCAAGATTCTCATTTGTATCCTTCCTCCCTACCTATGATTGTAACCCGGGATTTTCTTTACTTCTGTTGCAGAACGCCAGGAAGAGTATGGCCCATGGTGGTGGCGCGATGCTCTTCGAGGTACTGCATGAACGGCGTCCCGCCGGTCCCCACACCGGTGGGATTCGCCGCGCTCTTCTGATGCTGCTGGTGAATGTAGCGATCCGCGTATTCCAGGTGCAGCGCCCGGAACCGGCCCAGCGCCGTCACGCAATGGTTGTACGCCTCCCGTAGCGGGGAATCGGAGACTCGCTCCATCACATAGCGGCGCACTTGCGGGCCGCGCTCCACCGAATCGAGGAATCGCCGGTGGCCGGGCGGCATATACTGACGCATCTCCCTGAGATACTCAGACAGCGGACCTTCGGGATGGAGAATCCCCAGCGCCGCGTCGAGCGAAGGAATGATGGTGCTCTGCGCGCCGGTCTCGCCCCGGAAGCGCTGCGGCTTGCCGCCATATTCGCCGACGCCTTCGTAAACCACTCCCGCCGCAAGCGCCGGCTGGTCCTTCCACCCGTGTATGTAAGGCCGCACGCGGTGGTAGTAGATGTAAGGGTCGCATCTCTCGGGCATGCGGGTCAGGGTCGCGTGCATTTCCTCCAGGGTTTCGGCAACCGTCCGCAGCCCCAGCAACACGGCCCGCCGGTCATCGGCGGCTGCCGCGGCCTGCAAGGGCCGAAGGGCCTCCAGCGCGGCCACGGCCTCCGCTTCGATCTCCACGTGGACCAGCACGAACCACTCCTCGTCCACGCCTCCGAGGAAGTTCTGGAGCAGCGCCAGGTTGCCCAGGGCGACCGGCCCCTCCGGCTCTAATCGCCTCCAGTTGTGGAGTGCATAGGAAGCGTACGACAGGACAGGAGGACGGCCGAGGCCGTGCGATAGCGTGCACCACGGTACGGCCAAGGCGGCGGGTATGCGCCCGGCCGGCGCCGCCCCGCCCCAGACGTAAGCGTGTCCGAAATAGGAGAGCAGCAGCATCCCGCGCTCGGCCAGCGCGGGCGAGGCCGTCAGCGGCGCGGCGTCGAGACCGGGAAGGCGGTCAATCGCCTGCCGAACGGTTCCGGAAGCCAGCAACTTGGGCAGTTCCAGCGCGGTTCGCTCCCACGGGTCATACTCAGCGGGCAGGCGCAGGGCCGGGTCGTCATGTGGCAGGAAACCCCGCTGCATAGCCTCTCCTACCTGTAGTGTAGCGTCCGGGAGGCCGGCAAGGCCTCCCACGCGGAATGGACGAATCCGTAAAGTTTTCAGGATCCGTTGCGATACCAATGGAGGAGGTGTATATCAATTTATGGGGGGCAACCTTAGAGTGCCCAAGAGCGCGCGTGAGTTCGATTCCAAGACCTTCCTGGCGAGTATCGGCGAGGGAAGGTCGATCGTGAAGTATCAAAAGGACGGGATCATCTTCTCGCAAGGGGATCCGGCCGATGCGGTCTTCTATGTCCGAAGGGGCAGGATCAAACTCTCGGTTGTCTCCAATGCAGGCAAGGAGGCTGTGGTCGGCATTTTGGGCCCGGGGGACTTCTTTGGAGAAGGATGCCTGAACGCCGGGACCGTGCGCATGGCCACGGCTTCGGCTCTCACCGACTGCCTGATTGCGCGCTTGGAGAAAGGCGCCATGATGCATGCGCTTCAGGAACAGCCGGAGTTTTCCGCGATGTTCATTTCGCATCTGCTGGCCCGGAATGCTCGCATTGAGGAGGACCTGGTGGATCAGCTCTTCAACTCCAGCGAGAAGCGGCTGGCGCGCGTGCTCTTGCTGCTGGCGAACTTCGGCAAAGAGCAGAAGCCAGAGCTGGTGATCCCCACAGTCAATCAGGAGATGCTGGCGGAAATGATCGGGACCACGCGCTCAAGGGTCAGCTTCTTCATGAACAAGTTCCGGAAGCTGGGCTTCATCGACTACAACGGCGGGTTGGAGGTTCACAACTCGCTGTTGAATGTCGTCCTGCGCGACTGAACCCTCAATACAGGCAGCGCAACATCCGTAAACTCCCGCTCTGGCTGCGTCAATGTGAGCAATTTTGAACAGGCCAGGCGCCGATGAACTGGTAATATCTGTTATTGCAATAGGCCCCAGCTGGCTTACTTGCATCTCCTCGGCGAAGCCCAGTTCGCCGTCAGTCCCACTGAGTGAAGCCCCAAGGATCCCCTCCTTGGGGCTTCATGTCTTCTTGGGCTGCTCGATGATGTATAGATGTATAAGGGAGTCTCCATGAATCGAAGATCATTTCTGGCGGGTTCGGCGGCGCTGGCGACGGGCGCTATTCCAGAGGCGCGCCTGGCCGCGGCGCAGGGGCCGTTTCAGCTGGGATGTGTGACCTACAACCTGCTGAAGGATATGGACGTCGAGAGCGTGATCCAGACCCTCGAAAGCGTGGGGATCGCGGCGGTCGAGTTGCGCACGGGGCACAAGCATGGGGTGGAGCCTGGCATTTCCGCCGCCGAGCGGGCGAAGGTTCGCGGGCGTTTCGAGCGCTCCAAAGTGCGCCTTCTGAGCTACGGGACCACCTGCGAATTCCACTCCCCCGATGCGGCCGAGCGCCTGCGGCAGATCGGGATCGGTAAGTCCTTCGTGGATCTGGCCGCCGACACCGGCGCGCTGGGAGTCAAGGTCCGCCCGAACGGATTGCCGAAGGAAGTGTCCTACGAGACCACCATCCGGAATATCGCCGGGGGATTGCGCGAACTGGGCGAGTACGCACAGCCCAAGGGCGTTGAGATCTGGATGGAGGTACACGGCCCGGCCACCAGCGAGCCCAGAGTGGCGGCGGATATCCTGCGCGCGGCAGGCCGCAAGAACGTGGGCGCCTGCTGGAATTCCAATGCCGTCGATGTGAAGGACGGCTCCCTCAAACAGAGCTTCGAACTGTTGCGGCCCTACATCCGTAGCGCGCATATCACGGAGCTGTACAGCGCTTATCCGTGGCGCGAGTTGTTCCGCCTGCTGCGAGAATCCGGCTACGACCGGTACACGCTTGCGGAAGTGGGCGAAAGCGCCGACCCGGTGCGCTTCCTGCGCTACTACCAGGCGCTGTGGGGCGAATTGAGCCGTTAGTGCCCGTACCGCCGGGGCCTACCCGAAGACGATGTCTTTCTCTTGAGCCGTTCAAT
>CAVUVG010000015.1:0-55971 GCA_963744775.1 Bryobacterales bacterium | reverse complement strand
CGGTTCGGTTGTGAGATGCTTTGCGGAAAATCGAGTAGAAAGGCACGGCGGTAAGAATGGAACGGTTAATGGCGCGACACTGGTCGCTGAGCCTGTCGATCCCAAGGACCACGGCGTTCATCACCGGAGGACTTCTGTTCTTATCCGTAAGTAGTCTTCCTGCTTGCGACCGACCTGGGCGCAGTGATCGCCAAGCTTCGCGGCAACGCGCCCGCTTGTCACTGGGGCGAGGTACTCACGTCATGGTGGCAAAACGCCGCACTGGCTCGTGCCACGGGCGAACTGGAAGATCGCAGCCGCGTCCGCGATCAGGATTATGCGCTGGGGATCGAACTAGTGCAGTCGCCCGAACGGGCATTCTGGATCAAGAAAGGAGACGGTCAAGCCTGGAAAGGAGAACGATTGCTATCGTATCTCCTGGCTGAGCACGCCTGGATGGAGAGACAGAGCCGGAACCATACGAATCGCCCCGGCGACATCGTTCTCGACTGCGAAGCCCACGTTGGTGTCTTCGTTCACAACGCATTGAAGCGAGGAGCTGCGCGGGTGGTGGCCATTGAGCCGGAGCCCGTCAACGTTGAATGTTGACGTCGGAACTTCGCCCGCGAGATCTCTTCAGGCAAGGTGGTCGTCGTGTCCAAAGGAGTATGGAGCAGCTCGACGAAGCTTCTCCTGTCGGAATCCGGTCAAAACTCAGGGAGCAACAGCCTCATCTTCAAGGTTGGCGGAGGGAGAATCCAGGCGCCCCTGGTCACTATCGACCAGCTTGTTGCTGAATTACGGCTCCCAAGGGTGGACTACATCAAGATGGATATCGAGGGGGCCGAACGGGAGGCGCTGAAAGGTGCGCTCGGGACCCTGAGCAAGTATCGTCCGCGGCTGATGCTGGACAGCTATCACCGGCCGGACGATTCAAGCGTCTTGCCAGCCATCATCGGCCGGGCAGAGGAGACTACCTCTCGTTTTGCGGGCCGTGCGAGTTGCAGGGCGATGGCCTCGTCCCCCACGTAACCTTCTTCGAATAACGATCTGGGGGCTCGGCAACCAGTCGGGCCGTCCCCTCCCCGGTCACTGGTAACGGCGTCTCCTACACGTTCCCGAAGCGCTCGTTCCGCCGCGCGTTAGTTGGTAACCTGCTGGATGCGGCTCTCCTCGATGATGGGGAGGAAGTTCCTGTTCCAGGCTTCGTGGGCCGGGTGGCGGGAGTACCGCTCCGCCGAGGATTGATCTTCAAACTCGAGGGCGAAGGCGGTCATGAAGTCTCGCGGCTGAACGCGGATCGTGCGCAGCCACACGCTCCTCACCCCGGGTATCTCGGAGGCCATCTTTTCCACCCCATCGATGGCGGCCCTGCGCAACTCCGGCGCCGCATCCGCGCTCCACTTGACCGTCACGACCTGGATCACCGTTCTGGGTTTCTGAAAAACTCTTGAGGCCGCGAAAACTCCCGCTCCAAAGCAGGCAAGAAACGGCCGCCGTGAAACCGATGACACGCCATCGCGCCAGTTTTCCAGCCATTTCTCTACCTGACTCCAATCCGGCCCCGCATAAAGGGAAACGGGGCCCGTTTTTACCGGGCCCCGTTCGCCACGTCAAACAAGTTTGACCCTAGGAGTGTGCCTTCTTGGTCCCCTTCTCAACGGGGCCTTACCATGGTATCACAAGGCCCGGATTCCGCTCTCACCGGCTCAGCTTCAGCACCCAAGCGGGCTGCCGCATGAGATCTTCGGGCATCTCAGGCAAATCCAGTGCCACGGAGCCGCCTTGCGCCTTCCACTTGACCGGGGCCGATGAGCCGACCAGCGCCACCGATTTCAGCTTCGAAGCGTCGAATTGCCGGATGGTGAACGTCCGCCCCGGCCAACGCGGCAGGATGGCATAGAGGTCGTTGCCCCGCGAGGTGAAAAAAGCCTCGATAGAAGCCCGGCCCGGAGCGGGTTTGGCGACGAGCTTCGATACATCGTAATTCGAATTGAACTCCTGTCCGTAATCCACCTTCGGCACTTCCCCGGCGCTCCATTGCCGTGACTGCTTCCAGGGACGTGTGCCGTAGATCGCTTCGCCGTTGACTTTCAGCCAGTCGCCCATCTGGATCAGGCGCTCCTCCATGACCACAGGGATGGTGCCGTCAGCGGCCGGCCCGATGTCGAGCAGGAAGTTGCCGCCGCGGCTCACCAGATCCACCAGAAGTATGACCAGTTCCGCGCCGGTGCGATAGTGCTCGATCCTCTCCGCGCGGTTGAACCCATAAGAGAAGCCCATGCCCCGGCTTTCTTCCCAGGGATGATCCATGCCGCTCATTCCGGGCGTATACTCCGTGGTCCAGTAGCCGCCGTGCTTATGGCGCGTGTCCTTGCCCCACCGGTCGTTGACCACCACCTCGCTTCTCACCGGGGACTCGTTGTACAACCACGCCAGCAGTTCCGCGCTGCGCCAGTCCGAAGAAGGCAGCTCCCATTCCCCGTCGCTGAAGATGATCGACGGCTCATACCGGGTGACCAGGTCCTTGAACTGCGGGTTCATATGCTCCCGCAAGTAGCGAGACTTGTCCGAGAGCCACAGTGGGTTGTACCACTCGTAGAGGGAGTAGTAGTAGCCCATTTTGAGCCCCTTGGCGCGCACCGCCGCTCCCAGATCGCCGGCCAGGTCGCGCCGCGGCCCGGTCTCGACGCTGTTCCACGGGCGGCCCCAGGTCGCGGAAGCCTCGCGGCTCGGCCAAAGCGCAAAGCCGTCATGGTGCTTGGAGGTCAGCACCACATACTTGGCGCCGGAGCGCTGAAACACATCGGCCCAATGGCCAGGGTCAAACAATTCCGCGCGGAACGCCGGCGCGAAATCCTGGTAGGGGAAACTTTCCCCGTAAACGCGCTGGTGAAACGCCCAGGATCCGGCATCGACCGGGTTGGCTTTGGGCTTGCGCCCCTCCGTAATCGCGTGCCAGTACCATTCCGCGTAGGCCAGCTTGCCTGGTAGAACCGGGGCGTAAGCCGGCACCGAGTACACACCCCAGTGAATGAAAATCCCGAACTTTGCGTCGCCAAACCATGACGGACTCGGCCGGCTGTCCACGGACTCCCAAGTTGGCTGGTAGGTTTGGGCCGCCAGCAGGGCCGCTCCGGCCAGAAGCAAGACGAAGAAATGTCGCCGCATGTTGTGTTCCTTCCCCCAGCTGAGATTCTAGCTTTGGCGCCCGGCTCTAAGCCAGCCGCGCCTACTTCTGGACCTTCACGTCCGGGCTGATCTCCACGGTCTTCTTCTCGAAGTCGACCGTGACGGTGGTGCCGTCGGCGAAGGTGGTCCGTTCGCGGGTCCGCGCCGGGTTCAGGAACTCGTGGTTGGTCATCTCCAGAAGACCGACTCTCTGGTGCAGCGCCGCGTTCCGTCGGAGTCCCTCGGTGTCAGTCGGCAGCCCGCCCCAACCTCGGCCGGCGGCGTTGGCGTGGAGCCAGGAGCGGAGCTCGCCATCGCCCATGGTTACGATCGCGTCGTGGTAAACGAGTTCGTATAGCGGGACCTGAATTGCTCCCCGCGCGCTTTCGTCATTGCCGCTGCCCGGATTGCGGTTGAATCGGCTGGTGGCATAGTCCACGTAAGGGATGCACCAATCGGCACCGTCCTCGGTCCCCACAATCCCCAGATTGGCGCGCACCCAGTTGAACACCGACGCCCGGAACTGCATGGATTCGGTGCGCGTGGTGGGGTGCTCGGGATTGAAGTCCTGGTCCGGCGGGATGTAGCCGAAGACGTCGTTGTAACTGCCCTGCGGACGGATCCCGCGCTCGAACATCATACGGTAGTTCTTCTGGAAGTGGCCCAGCATGATGCCGTTGTTCATGTAGGACATCGGGCCGCCATCCCAGTAGTTCATGAAGGGGATGTAGCCTTCCTTCCAGTCGTTGGGATGGAAGCGGGTGCCCGGGAAGTGGGTGGGCGGCCGTATGGAGTCCTCTTCGCGAACCGCGAAATCCAGGTTGTAGGATGGAGCGTCGGGGTAATAGTCACGATACTGGTCGTGCAGCCAGCAGGTGTAGCCCAGTTCCTTGCAGGCGTCGAAGAAGGCTTTCATGCCTTCCCAGCCGCCGGCCTCTTTATTGGGAGGCAGAGCGTCCGGATGCTGCCGGTCGTAGCCCTGATTGGGCCAGCCCGAAAGGCTGTAATTCAAGTTGTTCCAGCCCTTGGCCTTCAGCTCGCGCATCCGCTTGACGTTCTCCGCGTACGTGGTGAGGCGGTAATTGCGCTTCGGGTCTTGTTTGTCGTAGTTAGGGCCGGCCGGATTGACGTTCCTCAAAATGCTGCCGCCGATCGCCACGTTTCCGATGAGGTTGTTCACCACCGGGCTCCGGGCAATCTTTTCCTTGAGCGAGACGAATTGCCCGGACTCGATAACGTAGCGACGATAGCGCTTGGCCATGGTCACATAGTTGCCCTTGGGCAGGAAGGCCATGCGCATACGGCGCATGTAGGCAAACCGGCTGAGCTGGGGCCTCCACATGGGGCCGATGGAGGTCGGACCTCCCGGCGGGTGCGAGAACGTATAAGCCGCGTCATCCGGGGTTTCGACGATCACCATCATGGCTGAGGGCCCCTTCTGGAATCCCCACCAGGACATGGACCAGGACTCGATCAGGTTGCTCTGGACAATGCTGGTGTCGTCCTTGGCGCGGATAATCGGGTGGAAACGGTACGGCCAGTCGCGCGGCACCATCACGCCGTCGTCGTTGCTGAGCAGCGTGTGGTCCACCTCCCTGCCGTCCAGGGCGGTGGGCCAGTTCAGCTCGCGGATGCGGGCGGAACCTTCCACCGCCGCCACGGTGAAGTTCAGGTCCTCGTCGCCGCCTTCCAGAGCCATGGTCAGGTACAGTCGAAGGTCCAGCGGCGCCCCTGGCGCCCGCTGGCCGGTACTGCGGAAGCCGGACAAGGCGATCTTGACTCCGGTACTGTAGCCGGTCTGAAGCTGAGTAATCTGAATCTCCGCGGCATCGGCCAGCCGGACGTTGAACTCGTCATCGTTGGCCCGAACCAGCATGTCCTTGGAAGAAGACGGCACCATTTTCCAGGTGGCGGGTCCCGCCTGCACTGTGAACGAGAGGTCCTTCTCGCTCAACACGACGGTGTTCTTGTTGCCGGCGATGGTCCATGTGCCGGCCGAATGGGTAACTTTGACGGGCGGCGCTCCCCATTCCGCGGGAGACAACTGCTGGCCCGCGCAGGGCCAGACACACCAAGCCATAAGCGCGGCTAGTGCCGCGAAAACCAATCGATTTTCACGCATTTCCCAGCTCCCTAGACTGTCCGCCGGAATTTCTCCGGAGTCGAGCCGCTGCGTACGGCGACAACCGTTTCGCCTTTACGCGTGGCGAAGGTCACCAACGAACCCTTCAAGTCCTCGGCTTTCTTTCCGTCGCGATAGAGGGTCACGGCGCTCTCGCCCCACGGATTGCGCAGCCGGCACTGTTCGCCTGCCATTGACTGCAACTCGACGAACTCGAGCTGGCCAGCACGCATCGAGGAGGTCACCAGGAAGCCGCCCCGAGCCAGTAGCTTGTACTCCGCGTCCCACTCCTTGGGCCATGCGCCGAACACGTGCAGGATCGGGTCGCCGGCCGGCTCCGGCGCAAAACTCTGCAACAGGGCCAAGTGCAGCGCTTCGGAGGCGCGGCCCAGACGCTGTGCGTCGAGAGCCTGGGGCCCTTCGCGGAGCGTCATACGGTTGGCCAGAACGCCCCCGGACTGGTAAGCCGTACCCCGTTCCGGTTGGAGGGCTTTCATCTGGTTCGGAATGAGAAAGCGCACCGCATCGGCGCGGCCGATATTAGTGCCTGCGATGGCGATCTTGGAAAGCACGCCCACCGAGGTCTTGGGGCCCATGCCATTACGGAGCGAGGCGTCGAAAGTGTTGTTGGCGGTTTGGAGGGTTTCCTTGTCTCTGGCCTCCAGGACGCACAAGTCGAAGAACCACATCGGCAGGGAGTTGCCGTCGGGTCCGCCTCCGCCACCCCTCACGGCCGGTTTCAAGCCGCGCGTGAAGGTCCGCGGCCCTTTGTAAGTCTCGGACTTCAGTGCCTGCGGGTCGTCGGTGGTGGGCAGCGGAGCGAGGTTGGTCAGAAACTCCTTCCAGGCTGGCCGCAGATCGGCGTCCACGCCCAGGATCTCAGAGGCGCGAATCACCGCCGCCGTCACGCCACGCATGGCGGACATGTCCTCATCCGTGTCCCTGGCGCCGTAAACGGATTCGTTGCTGTTGACGTTGTGGATGTGATACTTGCCATCGGCGCCCTTCTTCACGTTGGGGAAGTTCCGGTAGAACTCGGCCGCGCCCTTGAGCATGGGATAGGCTCGGTTCTTCAACCACTCCTTGTCCATGGTGAACTCGTAGCGCCGCCAGTAAAGATAGGCGACCTTGGCGTTGCTGCCCAGGATGTGATTCACCGCGCCGAAGGGGCCCGCGCCCCGGTCGGTGATCACATAACGACCGTTTACCCACTCCCCTTTGGCGATCCAGTTCCAGCGGCTGGAGTGCGGGTGCTTGGTCAGGGCGTAATCCATGAACTTGGCCGAGCGCTGTTCCCACGGCTTGCGCAGCAGGTAGAGATCCTGCATTTCCGCTGCAATGTCATCGGGCAGCTTGGCCAAACCGTTGAACCAAGAGGTCTCGGCGATGAACATGCCCTTGCTGCCCCATTGCTGCCGGGCCGCTTCCACGCTGGCGTCGTACATGCCGGAGTACATGTCGTACATGGGGTCCATCAACTCGAAACGGTTTGTCGCGGGAAGAGCCTCATAGCAGCAGCTCAGGTTTGCATACCAATGCTGGCCGCCCCAGGCGCGCTGGTCGCCACCGGTGTTCCAGAGCATGCCGTTAAACTTCGCCGGGTACTTGCCGCGCGAACAGGCCGCCATCACATAAAGGTAATAGGTGTAATTTTGCTCGACGTATTGAGCGGTTCCGTCAGCGCTTTGCAGATGCACGAAACCCTTGGACCAGAAGTTGTGCCACCAGCCCTGGTTGTCCTTGGCCAGCTCGCCGAAACCCTTGGCGGCGGCCGCATCGAGTTGCTTCAGCGCCGCTGCGCCCACGTCCTCCTTCGGGTCGAAGGTGGCGGCGCTGGCGATGAGCACAGTGAACGTGCCCTTGCCCGGCTGGGCAGCAAGCCGTACTTCGGAGTCGCTCTCGATCCAGGCATTTGAGGGGCGTCCGGCGATTCCGATGGCCACGGCCGACTTGCAGCAGTAATTGCCTTCGCGGAAGTCCTGGGTCAGCAAGATCTTCCCGTCACGAATGTGGAGCTGCGAAATGGCCTGATGGTTTCTGGTCTCTACCGTCACGATGTTTTGGCGGGCGGCAGCCTCCGACCCTGAGAATGGCCGCGGTCCGTAGCGCAACATCTTCAGGCCCACGCTGGTCGGAGCGGGCTGCTCCCGGCGCTCGGTCACCTCAACCGCCATGACGTCCTGCGCGTGCCAGGCCAGCACCTTCGCATCAACACCCTTGCCGGTCATGTTGAGCAGGGCGTCGTAGACCGAAAGATGCTGCCGCGTACCGTTGTTGGGAAAACTTCCTCTCCGAATTGAACGAAATCGATATCGACGAAGCCGCAGCCACAACAGTAGTCGGCGTGCCGTTCAAAGAAGCTGTTCGTGTAACTGTCGTTGGCGTACACGTCAGCACGGTTGATCTGGAACTTCATCGAAGAAGGAATCGTCCACACCAGGCTCCCCATCCGGCCGTTGCCTACGGGGATGCCCTCCTCGCTGCGGGCAACGGGTTTCTCGTAGATCAGGTCGGCCCGCGATACCAGCTTGCGGAAGTCGACATTCAGCAGCGAGGAACTGTCCGTAGCCGCCTCGGCGGTCAATGCGGAGGCCGCGATTGCTGTCGAGAGAAAGGTCCGGCGAGAGAAGGGGACCTGGGATTCATTTGAAACGTCATGTTTTGACATTGAATTCTCCTGAAGCCCTGCTTGGAGGGCCATGTTCCGCGAGTTACTTGACCAGTCTGATCAAGTTCGCGGGTCTGTGAAAACTGCCTGGCAACCACACGACGCGCTTGCGCTGATCGTCGGGGCCGGTGCCCTGGATGCGACAAACGCTGATGTGCAACTCGTTACCCGCAGCGGCGGGCCGCTTGTCAATGCTCGACCACGGAATCCGCATCGCACCGTACCAGATCTTGTTGGCGTGATCGATCCGCGCCTTGACTTCGAAGCCGGAATTCCAGCGCCAGGTCTCCGGGAGCGGATTCTCGCGGTTAATGTCCAGATCTATCCACTCGCCCTGCGGCGAGACCTGAAACTCGTAGTAGTGGCGAAGGTGGTTGGGCTCCGCGCTGATGAAAAGCTCGGCGACGTCCCAATCCCACAGCTTCATGGTCTCGGTGGTTGTGGAGGGATTGGGGTGCAGGTTCAGCGTCTCGTACGGGGCAATGTAGAGGAAGTACAGATTCTTCTCGGTCCAGACGGAGCGGAACTCCATGCGATGGCCGGCGACGATGTTGCCCTCGCGGTCCTTGTCTATAAACACGGAGGCCGCGCCCTTCCAAGGGGCAGAGTTCGGGTCGAGTGTCAACGCGAAATCCGAGCCTGCTGCCAGGCTCTGGATCACTGCCTCATCCGCCGGGAAGAGGGTCGCGGCCGTCAACACTATCAGCAAGAGAATTCTCATGCGCCACCGCCTTCAGGATTACAGCCCGAGGTTCGCCCGGGCGTAGTCGATACAAGCCTGGTTGTTGTCGTCTTCTGCCTTCAACTGTTCGGCGGGGCTCAACTGGCTGATGTAGGGCAACTTCGATCCCTTGGTCTTCACCAGGGAGAGCATGTGTGCCAGATCGCGGCCGCTCAGCGGGCTGATTTTGTCGTCGAAGGAGGCCCAATACTTCTCTGTGTAGACCGGGATTTGGAGCGGATCGCGGGTGATGTGCTCCAGGCCGAAGGTGATGTCCGGATGCAGGCCGCGGATGGTGTCGACGATCTTCTTCAGATCGAGTATACCCTTGCCTAGAGGAACTTCGGACAGCAGGAAGCCGTCGGCGTACTCGGCTAGCGCCATGTCCTTGATGTGCACGTTCACGCAGTACGGGGCGATCTTGTCGAGCCACTCCATCGGGTCGTCGCACAGCGAGTAGTTGTTGCCGATGTCGAAGCAGATTCCGACCCATTCGCTGCTGACGCCCTTGATCCACTCCAGCATCTCCCCCAACCGCTGGCCCTTGTGGTTCTCGACGCCGATCTTCAGGCGGTACTTGCGCGCGACTGGCTCGGCCAGTCTCTATCTGCCGCTTGCAGCGCTCGAAGTCCTTCTTGAACTCGTCGAGGCTCGAATAGATTTCGTACCGGCGTTGCGTCTGCGGACTCCGGGTGGCCTTGGCCCCAGCTTCCACGTAGGCCGCCACCCGCTTCTCGAAGTCCGGCAGATCAGTCTTGTCGTTTGGCAGCCGAAGGCCATTGGCCGAGAGATACATCCCGTAGGATTCGAGTTTCGCGCGGAATTTCTTCACCTCGGCCGGCTCGAACGACGGCAGCCCAACTTCCGCTCCGCCCATGCCGAGGGCGTGGCAGTGCTCCACCTGGTCAAACTGTTTGCCTGCCGCGCGCATCTGGCTGGAACGGATGGCGAAGGCGGTGCTGGTCCCGCCCATACGCCACTTCCCGGCCGCGGCCTGCGCGGTTGAAGTTGCGGCCAGCGCCGCAGGCGCGGCGCTGGCCAGCTTGATCATGTCTCTTCTTGTCAAGGTCTTGCCCTCTCAATGGACTGCCGGCACGGCGGCGCCCTAGGCCTTGATCAGGTTCCAGGGCTGCGCGCATGGGGCGCGACAACAAGCGGGAAGCCTCGGCATCGCCGATGAAGTCCTGCTTCTTGCCGTCCCACTTCAGCTTCCGGCCGGTCTTCCAGGCGATCATCCCGAGCAGGCAGGTGGCTGTCGCCTTGTGCCCGACTTCGGCGTTCGGGAACGGATCCTGGCGGCTGCGCAGGAACTTCACGAAGTTCTGGCCGTGGAGCTCGGTCGCATCCGCGCCCTGGACCTGCTTCCGCTCGGTCCGGAACGTTACCGGCCCGCCTCCGCCACCGCGGCGCCCGCCACCTTTCGGCACGCCCCCCTGTGCCGGCGGCCTGCCGGGCACGAAGCCTTCCGATCCCAACTCCGGGAATATCTCGTAGCCGATCCGGTCCACGTAAAGCGCTCCCTTGGTTCCGAAGAAAGCGAACCCGTGCGGGCGGTTGTAGGGGCCGGTCATGCCGTAGTAGTTCAGGCCTTCACTGCGCCCGCCGCCCCGGCCGTACATGTTGGTCCAGACCGCGCTGTACTCGATGATGAAGTTCTGGAACTCGTAGGTGACATGCAGAACGTCCGGGATGTCGCCGCCGTTCTGCTTTGCAGAACTTGCCGCCGGCCGCCGCGATGGTGAGCGGCCAGTCCATGTTCATGATCTGGTAGACGCTGTCGATCCGGTGGTTGCCGAAATCGGTGATGTAGCCGTTGTTGTAATCCAGGAACTGGCGGTAACTGCTGATGAACCGCTGCCGGTTGAACGGTACCTTCGGGGCCGGGCCGAGGTACATATCCCAGTCCACGCCCGCGGGCGGAGCGGAGTCCGGAACTCCCGCCGCGAGATTCGGAGCCACCTTGTCCGCTGTTCCAAACCCGGACGTAGTAGATGTCCCCCACTACGCCGCTCTGGGCGATCTTCGCGGCCTCGGCGATGTGCGGGGCCGAGCGGTGCTGGGTGCCGACCATCACCATGCGCTTGTTCTGGCGCGCCGCCGCGACCACGGCCTGGCCTTCCCGGATCGTGAGCGTCATCGGCTTCTCGACGAAGCGTCCTTGCCCGCCTGGCAGGCCAGCACGGCAGGCATCGCGTGCCAGTGATCCGGCGTAGCGATATGCACGGCGTCGATGTCCTTCTGCTCCAGGACCTTGCGGAAATCCCTGAGCCGTGGTGGCCTTGCCGTCGGCCAGTTCCTTGGAGGCTTCCTGCGGCCTGCGGTCCCAGACGTCGCACATGGTCCGGTATTCCACATTGCCCGCGCCGACAGCACGCCGCGGCGCCACCTGCCGGCCGCGGCCGCCACAGCCGATCAGTGCCAGGCCAATGCGATCGTTCGCGCCGAGGATCCTGCTGGCCGATAAAGCCGTCCAGGCCGTAGCGCCGGCTGTTGTCTTTACAAATTCGCGTCTATCCATTGAATTCTCTCCTCTTCCCCAGCCCCTAGACCTTAATCAGGTTCCAGGGGCCCGCTGCTCGCCGCGTCAACAAGCGCGAAGCCTCGGCATCGCCGATGAAATCTTCCTTCTTGGCGTCCCACCGCAGCTTCCTGCCGGCCATGCACGCAATGTTGCCGAGCAGGCAGGTGCCAGTCGCAAGATGGCCGAGTTCGATGCTGGCAACGGGCTGCTTCCGGGTGCGCATGCAGTTGATCCAATTCCAGCGCGTGGAGGTCGGTCCGGTCCGCGCCCTGCACCTGCTTCCGCTCGCAGCGGAACTTCATCTCCGGCTTGCGCCTGGCCGCGCGGCGGCCCTGCGGCCGGCCCCGCGCCCGGCGGTGCCGGGTTCCACTTCGGGGTAGACCTCGTAGCCGATGCGGTCCGTGATGAGCGTGCCCTTGGTGCCGAAGAACGCCTCGGCGTGAGGACGGTTGAACGGGCCGCCCATGCCGTAGTAGTTCATTCCCGGCGTGCGCCCGCCGCCCATGCCGTGCGCGTTCGTCCAGTGGCGGTGTAGGTCATGATGAAGTTCGGATACTCGTAGACCACGTTCTGGATGTCGTAGAGGTCGCCGTAGTTCTCCTTCACATACTTGCGGCCGGAAGCCGAGATGGTCAGCGGCCAGGAGCAGTTCATGATCTGGTAAAAGCTGTCGACTCTGTGGTTGCCGAAGTCGGTGATGTAGCCGCTGGCGTAGTCGTACCACCGGCGGTAGTCCAGCCGCTGCTGGTTGAAGGCCGCCTTGGGCGCCGGGCCGACATAGAAGTCCCAATCCAACCCGGCGGGCGGAGCGGAGTCCGGAACGGGAGGGGCCGGCGGGCGTGTTGTTGCCGCTGTTCCAGATCCGGACGTAGTGGACGTCGCCGATCTCGCCGCTTTGGACAATCTTCGCCGCTTCGGCGTAATGCGGCGCAGAGCGGTGCTGGGTGCCGGCCATGTACGATGCGGTTGTACTTGCTTTCGCCGCCGCGACCATGGCGCGGCCTTCCCGGACCGTCCGCGACATCGGCTTCTCGACGTAGACGTCCTTGCCAGCCTGGCAAGCGAGCACCGTGATCGCCGCGTGCCAGTGGTCGGGCGTGGCCACCAGGACAGCGTCGATGTCCTTCTGCTCAAGAACCTTCCGGAAATCACGTGCCGTGGCCGCGCGGCCCTCGGTCATGGACTTCGAGGCATTCGCCGCCCGCTCGTCCCACACGTCGCACATGACCCGGAATTCCGCGTCGGGCGCTTTCTGCATGAAGCCGCCCACCAGCCGGCCGCGGCCGCCGCAACCGACAAGCGCGAGTCCGATGCGGTTGTTGGCCCCGATAATCCTGCTTGCGGACAAAGCGGTCAGGGCCGAAGCCCCGGCTGTGTTCCGCACAAACTCACGCCTCTCCATAAATAATGCCTCCTCTAGATGGCCCACGAAAATGAAAGCACTGAATGGACACCCCGGCCTTGCTCCGGCTTTCGATCCGGCGTGCACACCGTCGAAAAGTATACAACTAATTGCTTGTCATCAAGAGGGGCTGACCCGGCTCAACCCGCAGTTTGTATGATCGAGCTATATGAATGAAATGAGTTTTCAGCGCCTGGCGTGTTGCGCCGTCGTGTGTTTCCTGGCCTGGTCATCGGTGCTGGCTGCCCAAAAGCGGCCTCGTGAAGAGTGGGGCGCCCCCGCCGTCACCGTAACCCAGGGTGGCGGCCATTGGGTTATTGCGGGCAAGACGCAGAAGGTGACGCTCGACCAGTCCGACCTGCGCAATGAAGGTCGAGGCCGGTACCGTCGTTTGGGCCATGGGGCCTTCGTCGAAAGAGGACATGCTGGTCAAGTCGGAGGGAGAGGAGTTTTACGTTCGGCTCGCGGATGCCGGAAAGATCGACATCACGCCCTACGACACGGGCTTCATGACGGGCGTCAAGATCACGCTCACGCGTTTTCGCCACAACGGCATGTTGCACAAAGGCAGGACTCTCGACCTGACTCTGTATCTGACCATCTGCCTGGACGGGAAGGCGGAAGAGCTCGTCATGAGCGCGGCGGCGAATGAGCGTGAGGCAACCGTGCGGCTGCTCGACTGGCCGAGGAACATGGACGCGAGCGATGTCGACTACACGGTATTGAGCAACAAGGACGGCGTCCTGCTTCCGCGAAAGTGGCCGAAAAAGTACGACCCGATCAACGTGGGCCAGGGAGATCGCAGCTTTGTACAGAGCAACCTGATCGAGTGCTGGTCCATGTCGTGGTGGGGTTTCCAGAAAGGCGGCTCCGCCATGATCGTCATCGTGGAAACACCCGACGATGCCGCCTACCAGTTTCTATCATCCAGCGGGCGGCCCCACCGTCATCGGCCCTCGCTGGAGGGCACAACTGGGGAAACTGGGCTATCCGCGCACGGTGCGCATGTGCTTCTTTGCCAAAGCCAACTACGTCGATCTGGCGAAGCGCTACCGGCGTTACGTGATGGACTCCGGGCATTTCGTTTCGCTGCGGGAGAAGGTGGCGCGGCAGCCCCTGGTGGGGGAAATGGTCGGCACCCCCCAGGTCTGGCTGAAGGCGCTAAAGAACGTCAGGCCGGAGAGTCTGCCGTCTACGATCCCAAGAATCCGGAGAAGAACTATCGCCTGGTCACGTTCGACGAATGCGCCGAGAAACTACGCCGATGGAAGGCCAAAGGATACCATCGGCTCTCAGTGGTTCTGGAGGGCTGGCACAATCTGGGATACGACCGCCAGCATCCCGACATCTTGCCGCCGGCTCCCGCGGCTGGGGGGTGGGCGGCTTTCAAGCGATTCTTCGACACCAGCCGGGAACTCGGCTACCTGGCGATGGTGCATGACCAGTACCGGGACTATTACACCGACGCTCCCAGCTGGGATCCGCAGTTTGCCATCCACGAGGAGGATGCCAGAACTCCGGCCGGAGGCGTTTCCGGGCACTCGCTTCAAGGCCTGGAAGACCGGCAATGTTCCATTTCTGGACCGCTGGGACGGCGGCGCGCAGGGCTATATGAATGCGCGCTTCATGCCGGGACACGTGGTCAGAAATTACGACTTGATCGCCGATCATGGGGTCCGGATACAGGGCGTTCGTTTCGACGTTTTCGGCTATGTTCCTCCCGACGAGGATTTCAATCCGGAGCACCCGGCCACACGGACCGACTGCATGAAGTACAGCAGGGAGAAGCAGATGGATCAGCGCTGGAAGAGGCCTATCCCACGCGGCGCGCCTGCACCACAAATCGATCCGGCGCGCTTCCCATGTAATGGAATGGGAAGCACGTAAGAAGTGTCAAGACATCGTCGTCCGCAGGCAGGAGCACTTCGGTTTGCCACGGCTTCACCACCTGCGTCCGCTCGATCCGGTACACCGCTATCAACCCGGCACAACCAGGCGCACCGTATCGCCGACTCTGACATGGCGCAAGCCACGGAAAAACGTGTCACGGTGCGCCGCCAGCACCACCCGGCTACCGGATTCGCCAGGGTATGCGCGTACCGGGCAGGTGACCCACCCCACGCCGAAGGGTCACCCCTTCGACGCCGTCCAGGATCACCGCGTTCACTCCCACGCTCGGTATCTCAATTCGTCCGAGGGACCCGCCCGCGGGGATTTCGCGCCGGCCAGAACCGGCGCGAAATCCATGGCGCTGTAACGCCACTGAAACCAGGTCCGCTCCGAAACAGCCCACAGAGCGGCCCCCAAGCAAGCGAACCCCGCCAGGAACAGGCTGACTTCGATCCGCCGGAGGAGATTGCCGCGCATCTCATCCTCTTCTCAAGGCCACTCTGCGCGTGGCTGCAAGCACGAGCGCCATCAGAATGAGCAGACCACCGGCGAGGACAACATCAGGCACGAAGCTGGCCGTCGCCGGCAAATCCTGGCTGGCCGGCGGCTGCTGGCCTCCCGTTCCGCTCCGCCTTGGCTTTGCTGAGCAGCAGTCGGGTTGGGTGAGGGTTCGGCTTGAGGTTCTGACGCCACTGGCGACGATTCTACCTGCGGCCGTTCCTCGCTTTGGACTGTCTTCGTCTCCGCTGGCTGCGCCTGCGCAGACGCCACTTCTGTGGGAGCCCCACTTTCCGGCTCCGTGTAGGCCGCCGGCCCGGACAAACTGGTTGCCCGCGCAACATTATGATGTGTGCGGCCCCTCGAGTAAGGGAATTCCTGCCCTATCGTGTCCCCGGGGTAGTACCACTTGGCAATGTGCTGCGGGTCGCCCCGCGGAGTTTCATAGAAGGTGATGATCGTCTTCTCCGCAGGTTCGCTTCGATAGGTGGGTGTGGCCAAAACCGTCGCGTATATGTGGTTCTGGTCAGGATTCATCACCTGAACAATGTGCCGGTTGGAGAGCGAGTCCGCTAGCTTCATCACATAGCCGCCGGCCGGCACGACCACGCCGCCGGGGAATTCCACGGGTTCCCCGAACCGCACATGCGTCTCCTTGTTCCAGGCATCCGCCGTCGCGGCCGGAACCACAAGGAACAGCAACGCCAAAACCGCTGATGGCATCAGGAGCTTAAGCAAACGTTGATTTGTTTTCACGCTTATACCTCCTCCATACTGTGGTGTTATCGCACGCCGCATACCAATGCCCTCTAGGGTGCTCCAAATATTGGCTTTAGCGGACGGGCAGAATTGTGGATCGTTCCGCTACCCACACGATTTCAATCACTTCCAGCCGCTTGCTGCAACCCATGCATGGGAGAAAGTACACGGTTGCGCGGCGAAGTAGGATCAACCGCTTCAGAAGGCGCGCCCGATGGATACAAACACCTTGCGATGCCCGGCGTCACCGAGCGCAGCCCCGAGCAAAATGGGCCCGATAAATGTGTCCGCGACGACTCCGGCAGTCAGGTCCATGCCAGTTCGGTCAGCTGACTGGGGGCGGAACACGCGTCCGGCTTGGACAATGCCGACGGCATACAGCTTCGCCAGGCTGCTCTCATTGATCCGCCGGAGATACCCCAGGCCCACCAGGGCATAGTCGGATCCGCGCAGTTCATATAAGCCATATGAGCTAAGCCGCAGAAGTCCACCCAGCGTCATTTCCTGGCCCAGCGGAGCGGTGCGATTGAACGTCGTGCCCGAAGCCGCCATGGCGAAGACGGAACCCTTGCTGTCGACAGGGTGGAACACAGAGGCCAGTGAACTCCGCCTGAGGAAAGTCCCGTGCGGAGGTTGCGCTGTTCAGAAACCAGCTCCCGCGGAGCGTGGACTGAATTCCCCGGCGCGGAACGGTTGCGCTGTCCTGCCCATCATGAAACCAGCGCAACGAAAGGACGTTCGTGGCTCCGCTGTAGGCCGGCAGGATTGGAGTGCCAATGACTACGGAACTGCTGTCATGCCGGACTTCATAACCAAGACGCACTTCATCGGTCTGCGAAAGGACACCGTATCCCAGATCGATACCCGCGGCCGCTGAGGAGCGGCGGTAGCTCACCACGTTATCCTTCGCCGCTGAGACGTTCGTTGTCGCTCTGCTGGCGAAGGAATGCGGCGCGACAAAAAACCTGCTCCTGCCAAGCGGACGGTAGTACTCCATTCCGTAGAACAGAGTCGTACCCAGACTTGTGTCCACTCGCACCTCTGACCCGTACCCGCCGATGTCGAACACGGTGGCCCTTGACCGGACATTGACTTCGACCTGCTGAGTCTCTGCCCCCTGGACCCCGAGCCCGACTCGCACGATCGCCGCCCTATTAACGAGCGGCTCAACATGGACCACCAGTTCGGGGCTGCCCGACGATTCGCTCGCGACTCTGAGTTCGTAATTAAGACTGGAGTACCTTCCCCAACCGAGCACCTCCGCCAGATCGTCTTCGAGCGCATCCACCCTCAGCGCGACTCCGCGGTGGCGTTGCAGCCGTTCACGAATCGCCTTTGCCTCCTCAGGCGTTGGCGCCTCCACAACGACTGACTGCGGAGTTGGAACCTCCCGCCGAATGCGGCCACTCAGGGTAGCAGAATACCGCTCCCACTCTGCGCTCCCCATTTCAAATTGCCGCAACTCCGATTCTTTCGCGGCGGCGGCTGCGTAGCCTGCCTGGGCGAGCGCCTCGCCGGCCGTATAGCTCGCCGCCGTGTACGAGCGGAGATCCGGGGTGAGGGCGACAGTGGCGAGAAGCAGATTTCTCCGCGCGTTCTGTACGCCGGCGAGGCTACTCGTTCGGTCGAGAATGCCGACCAAAGACTGCAGATCCTTGCTGGCACGAAGAGGAGTGCTGACATCGACGGCTATGATCACGTCGGCGCCCATGGCCTTCACCACATCCGTCGGCAAATTGTTGAGGACTCCTCCGTCGATCAGGATCGCGCTCCCGTGTTGGACGGGTGTGAACAGGCCGGGAATCGCCATCGTCGCGCGCAGAGCCTCAGCGATCCCACCATCCCGCAGAACAACCATCTCCGCGGTGACCAGATCTGCTGCAACGCACCGGAACGGAATCGGTAATTTGTCAAAATCGCGAACCTGCCAGTACGGGAGAGCGACTCGGTCGAATATCAACCTCACGAAGTGACCACCGTTCAGGCCCGCGCCAAGTCGGATCCCATCATTGTTCCAGCCGAGTTGCAGGCCGGCATACTCGCGGCGGTCCTGCTTCCGCCGCAGCACCGACTTCTCATAGGAGGGAGTCCCTCTCAGCACCTCATCCCAATCGATGCCGTTGACCAGGGCTCGCAGATGGGCGGGTTTCATCCCCGTCGCATAAAGCCCGCCGACAACTCCACCCATACTGGTTCCCGCGATGTAGTCTACCGGGATGTGATGTTCCTCCAGCCACTCGAGTACACCGATGTGGGCGAGCCCTCGCGCCCCGCCTCCACCCAGGACCAAGCCTATCTTCGGCCGGTTCGCGCCTGCATTCCCCTGTGCATTTAGCGCCGGCGCGAAACAGAGCAGGAATGCGATCGCCGCTCGGCCGCGAACATTCATACGATTCATGAAATAGTATTGACCTCCGTCATCGAAAAACGCAAAACTCCGGGTTCTTGAGGTCAGTAAGGGGCGGGACCTGCCCCCATGAATGGCGTAGAGCCGGGGAAGATGTTGGAGGCGCGGGTGAGAATCGAACTCACGAATAAAGGTTTTGCAGACCTCTGCCTTACCACTTGGCTACCGCGCCCGAGTGGGGCCTTCTTAGTTCCAAACATAACGCCCCCAGCGGCGGGAAGTCAAACCTTGTTCTCCTTTTTGAACTTGCGGTAGAATCGGCCTATATCGCAGTTGCCCGCCTGGGCCGCTTCGAATACTGATGCCCGCCAATCGAGCCAAGCAATTCCGCGATCAGCTTGCGCAGCGCGCTCTCGTCGCCGACGGCGCCATGGGGACCATGCTGTACGGCAAGGGTGTCTTCATCAACCGCTGCTACGATGAGCTCAACCTCTCCTCTCCCGCGCTGGTCAAGGAAGTCCATGAGGAATACGTGAAGGCCGGCGCCGAGATTATCGAGACCAACACCTTCGGCGCCAACCGCGCGCGCCTGGCCGCCTTCGGCTTCGCCGAGAAGCTCAAGGCCATCAACCAGGCGGGCGTGCGCCTGGCGCGGGAGGCGGCCGGGGAGACGGCCTTCGTGGCCGGTTCCGTCGGGCCCCTCGGCATCTCCATCGAACCGCTGGGCCGCACCTCGTACGAAGAGGCTCGCGCCATGTTCCGCGAGCAGATCGAGGCCCTGGTCGAGGCCGGCGCCGATCTGCTGATCTTCGAGACCTTCACCGTACTCAACGAGCTTCGCGAGGCCGTGCTCGCCGCCCGCGAAGTCGCCGGAGAAGAGATGGTGATCGTGGCCCAGTTCACCATCGACGACTACGGCAACCTGCCCGACGGTACATCCACGGAAGTGTTCGCCCGCAAGCTCGACGAGTTGCCCGTGGACGTGGCCGGCTGCAATTGCTCGGTGGGGCCGAAGGTGATGCTGGAGACCATCGAGAAGATGGTCCAGTACACGGACAAGCCCCTTTGCGCCATGCCCAACGCGGGCCATCCTTCGACGGTCGAGGGGCGCAAGATCTACCTCTGCTCGCCCGAGTACATGGCGCAGTACGGACGGCGGATGCTCTGGGCGGGGGTGCGCATCCTGGGCGGCTGTTGCGGCACGACGCCGGAGCACATCAAACTTCTGCGCGCCGAAGCCCGCTCGCTCCAGCCCGCTCATCGCCGGCTCAGCGTCACCGTCGAGGAGCCCGCGGCCAAGGCGCAGGCGCTGGCGGGCGTCCCGCTGTCCGCGAAGTCGAAGCTGGGGGCCAAGCTGGCCGACGGGAAGTTCGTTACTTTCGTGGAGATTCTGCCGCCGCGCGGCGTGGACGCCTCCAAGGAGATCGCGGGCGCCAGGATGTGCGCCGAGCACGGCATCGACGCCATCAACGTGCCCGACGGCCCGCGCGCCAGCGCCCGCATGAGCGCCCAGATCACCTGCCAGCTCATACAGCAGCAGGCGGGCATCGAGGCTGTTCTCCACTTCTGCTGCCGCGACCGGAATATCCTGGGCATCCAGTCCGAGCTTCTGGGCGCGCACGCCGCGGGCGTCCGCAATCTCATCTGCATCACCGGGGATCCGCCGCGCATGGGGGCCTATCCGGCGGCGACCGCGGTCTTTGACGTGGACGCCATCGGCCTGGTCAACATTGTGAGCAACCTGAACCACGGGCTGGACATCGGCGGCAACCCCATGGGCTCCCAGACGGCGCTGGTGATCGGCGCCGGCGCCAATCCCGGAGCGCTGAATTTCGACGAGGAGATGCGCCGCACCGAATGGAAAGTGCAGGCGGGCGCCGAATTCATCGTCACGCAGCCCGTGTTCGATCTGGATCTGCTGGAACGGTTCCGGCGCGCCATCGAGCCTTTCCGGATTCCCGTGGTGGCGGGCCTATGGCCGCTGGCGAGTCACCGCAACGCCGAGTTCATGGTCAACGAGCTGAACGTGCCGGTGCCGGCGGAATTCATGGCACGCATGCAGAGGGCCGACACCGCCGAGAAGGCGCGTCGCGAGGGCATCGCCATCGCTCAAGAGATGGTTCCGAGAATACGAACCTTGGTCGATGGGATTCAATTGAGCGCCCCCTTCGGCCGTTACGAGGTAGCCGTCCAGGTTGCCGAGGCGCTCGGACCGAGATAGAGTAACTCCAATCGACAGTGGCCACCGACCTTATTGAGATCGATCCGCAGGCGCCGGAGCCCAAGGCCATCGAGCAGGCCGCCTCGGCCCTCCGGCGGGGGCGCGTGGTCGCCATCCCGACCGATGCGCTCTATACCGTGGTCGCCGATCCGTTCAACCTGCACGCCGTGGACCTTGTGTTCCGGGCCAAGGGACGCGAGATTCAGCGTTCGTTGCCCCTGCTTGTCGCCGATGCCTTGATGGTCGAAGACCTGGCCAAGGATCTTCCCGAGTGTTTTCACTTTCTGGCGCGGAGGTTCTGGCCCGGTCCGCTGACCATCATTGTGCCGGCCTCGGCCAAAGTGCCTCTGAAGGTGACGGGCAACACGGGACGCCTGGCGGTGAGGCAGAGCCGGTCAAAGGTGGCCGCCGCATTGATCGAGAAGCTGCAGCAGCCGCTGATTGCCACCAGCGCCAACATCTCGGGCCAGCCAACTTGCCGCCGCGGCATCGAGGTGTTCGGCCTGATGGACGGGCGAATCGACCTGGTGCTCGACGGCGGGCTTTGCGCCGGGCCGGGCAGCACCACGGTTGACGTCACGGGGCCGGTCTGGAAGGTGATCAAGGAAGGGGCCATCCCGGAGAAGGAAATCGCGGAAGCGCTGGGGCACTGAAGGCCGGCCTGCCCCTACGCGTTGACGTGGACGACCTGGGCCGGGGGAAGCCGTTGAACCAGGTGGCGGAGGCGTTGCTGTAGGCGCCGATGTTCTCGGAGTAGACCAGGTCCTCGATCTCCAGCGTCGGGCAGCTCCTCGGATTGCGAGATGGTGTCCAGCCCGTCGCAGGTCTGGCCGAAGACGGCGCAGATTTCGGTCGGCCCCTTCTTGAACGCCTTCAGCTGGTACTGGCAGTGGTCGAAGATGATGCCGGAGAAGGTGTGGTAGACGCTGTCGTCGATGTAGTAGCAGGTCTTGCCGTCGCGCACCGCCTTGCCGATGATGCGCGCCACCGAAGTCGCCGCCGTGGCCACCAGGAAGCGGCCCGGCTCGGCCAGAATCTGGATGTCGGCGGGGAACAGCCGGCGCGATCTCGGCGTTGATCTTGCGCGCCAGCGCGCTGAACGGCTTCACGTGCCGGTCGTAGGGCGCCGGGAAGCCGCCGCCGATGTCCAGGATCTTGATCTCGTGGCCGCGCGCGGCGGCCTCCCGCATCACCGCCGCCGCCATGTTCAGCGCCTGCACGAAGTTCTCGAAGTTGGTGCACTGGCTGCCCACGTGGAAGCTCACCCCCTCCACCACCAGCCCCACGCGGAAGGCCTCCTCGATCAGGTCCACCGCCTCGCCCGGGTCGCAGCCGAACTTCGAGGACAGCTCCACCATCGAGCCCGTGTTCGGCACGCGCAGCCGCAGCACCAGCCCCGCGTGCGGCGCGTAGCGCTTGATCTTGCGCAGCTCGGCCCGAGTTGTCGAAGGTCACCAGCGGCTTGTACCGGTCCAGCTCCAGCAGCGTCTCCTTGGGCTTGATGGGATTGGCGTAGACGATCTTGTCCCAGATGAAGTCCTGCCGCTCCTTGGCCGGCAGGTGCTTGATGTTCTCGTAGACCAGCATGAACTCCGGCAATCGAGGCGACGTCGAAGCTGGCCCCGGCGCGGTAGAGCGTGCGCACGATCTCCGGCGCCGGGTTGGCCTTCACCGCGTAGTAGGCCTGCACCTTGGGCAGGTGCTTGCGGAAGCAGGCGTAGTTGCGCCGGATGACGTCGTGGTCGATCACCACCACCGGCGTGCCGTGTTCCTGGCGATGGCCTGGAGTTGCCGGTTGTCAAGCATCGGCGCGAGCCGTCGAGCATCTTGACCTTGTTGTGGCGGAAGTACTCCCGCGTGAGCGCCTCCATCATCTTGCCGCGCTGGTCGTAGAGCCGCTTGAGCTTGCGCGGCTTGTGGCGGGCCAGCGCGTAGTGCGTGAGGATCGGCATGGCGATGGTGGTGTCGGTGTAGCACACCACGGCGTCGGGCAGGCGGTCCGGGTCCACCTTGCCCCAGCTCACGGCTTCGCTCGGCGTGGCGCCGCTCAAGCCGCCGGTGTCGGGCCGCGCGTCGGTCACCTGCAGGAAGTAATCCTGGCCGAATTCCTTGATGCGCAGCACTTCCTGGATCTGCGGCTCGGTCTGGAGCATGAAGTTCTTCGGGCTGCCGCCGCCCCACAGCACCACGCGCGCTCTTGCCGCCGCGCGCGCTTGGCCGCCAGCACGAAGGCGGTGGTCTCGTTGACGTCGATGGACGGGTTGATGCGCAGCTTGTTGCCGCGCAGTTCGACGCCGGCCACGTTCATGCCGATGGTCGAATCGCCCGGCGAGGAGGTGTAGCAGGGCACGCCCGCGCGGTAGGCCGCCGCCAGCACGGAGACGTCCTTCACGCCTGGCCTTGCGCTCCCACTCGGCGGCGTACTTGCCGAGCAGGTAGTGCAGCTCGGCGGTGCCCATCTCCTTCTGGAACTCGGGCTGCACCAGGATGCTCGCGCAGGATCTCGTCGGTGGCCATCAGGCAGTCGCTGTAGCCCAGCAGCACGTCGTAGACGCGCACGATGTCGTTGTTGCGCAGCTCGGTGTCGTCCATGTTGAAGCTGCCGGCGCGCACCGGGTAGTTCAGGGCGAAGTGCAGGTCGTGGTACAGGTTCGCGCCGGTGGCGACGATCCAGTCCACGAAGCCCGCCTTGATGAGCGGCACGATGGAGGAGCAGCCCAGGCCCGCCGGCGTGAGCGCGCCGGCGAAAGCTCATGCCGATGGTGACGTCCGGCTCCAGCATCTTCTCGGCGAACAACTGGCAGCCTTCCTTGAGCCGCGCCGAGTTGTAGGCCAGAAACGCGTTGTCGACGATGTCGGCGAGCTTCTCCTTGCCGGTGAGGTTCTTGGGCAGGATGCGCTGGCCGGAGAGGTACTTGTCCCGGTTGCGGGCACTTCTTCTTCTTCAGCCAGTCGGGCATCTCGGACAGGTCTTCGCGATAGCGGCGTGGGTGTCGTTTGGGTTTCTTGGCCATGATGGCAGAAATACGATTATGGCAGAACCACCAGAACCACCGCCCGCGGCTCGGCTTTTCGATGCCCGCCGAATGGGAGCCGCACGAGGCCACCTGGCTCGGGCTGGCCGCACAATCCCACCGACTGGCCGGACAAGCTCGACACCATCCGCTGGGTCTACGGCGAGATGGTGCGCAAGATCGCGCCCGGCGAGACCGTCCGCATGCTGGTCAACTCCGCGGCCGCAGGAGAAGCTGGCGCGGCGCTATCTGCGCGCGCGCGGGCGCCGATTGCGAGCGCGTCGAGTTCATCGTGCATCCCACCAACCGCGGCTGGACGCGCGACAGCGGCCCCATGTTCGTGCGCCGCGGCCGGCCGCCGAAACCGCCATCGTCCATTTCCACTTCAACGCCTGGGCCAAGTATCCCGGACTGGCAGAAGGACCGCCGCGTGCCGGAAATCGCCGCCCGGCGGCTCGGGCAAGCGCCTGTTCCACGCCCGAGTGCGGCGGGCGCGAGTTCGTGCTCGAAGGCGGCGGCATCGACGTCAACGGCCGCGGCACGCTGCTCACCACCGAGGAGTGCTACCTCGACCCGACGACGCAGGTCCGCAATCCGGGCCTGGGCCGCGCGCGAGTTCGAGACCGCGCTCGAGCGAGTACCTGGGCGTGACCAACGTCTTCTGGCTGGCGGGCGGCGTGGTGGGCGACGACACGCACGGGCACGTGGACGACATCTGCCGCTTCGTGAATCCCGAGCACCGTGGTGCTCATCCGCGAGGAGAATCCCGCACGACGTCAACTACCGCCCGCTGGCGGAGAACTGGGAGCGCATCCAGGACCTGCGCCTGGAGGACGGCTCGCAGGCCCGAGGTCGTGGCGCTGCCCATGCCCGGCGCCGCTCTACTTCGACGGCGACCGCCTGCCGGCGAGCTACGCCAACTTCTACATCTGCCAACGCGGCGGTGATCGTGCCGACCTTCAACGATCCCAACGACCGCGTGGCGCTGGGCATCCTGGGCGAGCTGTTCCACGACCGCCCCGTGGTCGGCATCCACGCCGTGGACCTGGTGCTGGGCTTCGGCACGCTGCACTGCCTGACCCAGCAGCAGCCGGCAGCCTACCCTCAGGCTATCCTACGCGATTCCTACTGCCGCGCGTCTTCGGGCTTCAATGCCTTGAGTTCGACCCGCTCGCTGGCGCCCTCCCCGGGGGTGACCTTCACGGCCTTGGCCTCGAAGGGCTGGGCCAGAGAGGGATCCTGCATCAACTCCGGCAGCGGCTCCTCCCAGGCGTAGACTTTGTAACTTCCCGGAGCCACACCTCTGAACGAGAAGTTTCCGTCCTGGTCCGCGGTGGTGAACTTGTTCAGATAGGGCTGCCCGGGACGAAGCGGGTCGGCCAGGATCGCCACAGTGCTGCCGGGCGCGGGTTTGTCGCCGGCTGTCACCACGCCTTCCACTGTGGCGCCCTTGGCGCTCAGGATGACGTCGAAGGTCGCGCTCCCCCTGGCGCCGGTAAGATCGATGCCCTGGTCGATGACCTCCTGGTTGCCCAGCCGGACGGACTTGACGTAGGCGCCCTCGGGAAGGCCGTTCACGTTCAGGAAATACTTGTCGGGAGGGACCGCCGCGATCGTGAACGCACCCGTGGCGGCGGCGCGGCCGCTCGGCGTGCCGCCAGGCAGGCTGTCGGCGGGGATGAGGGACAAGGTCAGACGCGGCAGCTCCGCCTTCTGCTCTGCTTCCATTTTGACCACGCCCGATACCGCGAGAGGTTCCGCGACAGGCACGAGCAGGCCCGTGATGTCCGAGCTGGTGACATCCATCATGGTTTTCCCGTACAGGCCGCCAGTTCCCTGCCGGCCCATCCTTTGGGCAACGACATAGTAAGATCCTGGCCGCACCCGGTTCATCTCGAAAGTTCCGTCGGGTCTCACTCCGGAGCCGCTTCGCCCCATCATCATGGAGGCGGCCCCGCGCGCGATCAGAGTGACATTCAGGCCTGCCAGATCCTGAGCCGATCCGCCCATGACCCTGCCCTGCACGCGATACAGCAGTCCCCGCTTCAACCCAATCGTTATGCCCCCCAGTTCTTGACCAGCCGTTATATCCACGGGCAGAGCCGCGGACGGATCAGTCACGGAAGGGTAGTAGGTTGGCGCCAGCGCCTGGTCCTGGGCCCCGCTCTGCGTCGCACCTTGAAATGGGCCGCGTCCGCCCTGGCTGGAGGCGACGATGATATAGCGGCCGGGGCTGAGGCCGGCGATGCGGTACTCTCCGATGTCGTTGGTCATGGCGGCTCCGCCGGTGGCTTGCCGGAAGGGCTGCCCTCCGCGGCCCTCCTGCTGCACCGCTCCCAAGGTTCCGGCGCGGTAAGCGGTGACGCTGGCGCGAGGCAGAGGGTCGCCTTCATCGTCGAACACCTGCCCGGTGATGACGCCCTGAGGCGTAAGCCGGAATTCAACACCTTTCAAGACCTGCGCGTCGGCCAGCGTCAGAGGATTACTCGCGCCTCCCGGTGTGCGCGCGCCGTACCCCTGGCGCAGGAAGCCGACTCGTTCCGCCGTAAGCCGGTATGTACCGGGCGGAACGTTTTCGAGGAGGAAAGACCCGTTGTTGTCCGACCTGGCCGAACGAGCAGCGGCGTTCTGGCCCGACCCCATGAGCGTCACCCCCGCCCTGGGAACCGGTTCGCCGGTGACCGCGCTCAACGTACGGCCCTCGATCTTGCACAGTTTCTTGGGGTCAACGGGCTCGGGTGCGGCGACGGCAGCCGGCCCGCCCGTCCTGCCGCGGCCCATCTGTCCGGGTCCGGGTGCCTGGCCCCACCCCATCGCGGCAATCAGAAAGAGAACGGTGAAGAACACCTGGCGCACGAAATTGCCTCCCCTCTCAATATCTTAAGGCGTAGTTGGCCCAGCCAAGGTTTCGGCGCCGCGGTACAAAGGTAGGATGCGTATCCCCCTCTACCAGATCGATGCCTTCACGTCCAGGCTTTTCGCTGGAAATCCGGCGGCAGTATGCCCGCTGGAAGGGTGGCTGGAGGACAGCGTCCTCCAGGCCATCGCCGCCGAGAACAACCTTTCGGAAACCGCCTTCTTCGTGAGGCGCCAGGACCGCTACCACTTGCGCTGGTTCACGCCCGCCCTGGAGGTCGACCTGTGCGGCCATGCGACCCTGGCCTCGGCCTTCGTCATCCTCAACTACCTGGAGCCGGGCCAGGAGTCGGTGAGCTTCGACACCCAGAGCGGCGAACTGGTCGTGCGGCGCGACGGCGCCCTGCTATGCATGGACTTCCCGGCGCGTCCCCCCGCCGCATGCGCCATCCCCGCCAAGCTCGTCGAGGCCCTGGGCATCCCTCCGTTGGAGACCCTGATGTCCCGGGATCTGATGGCGGTCTTCGCCGATGAGGACGAAGTCCGCTCCCTGCAACCGCGCATGGACGTGCTGGCCGAGGTGGAGGCCTTCGCGGTGATTGTGACGGCGCCGGCCAAGGAAGCGGATTTTGTCTCGCGTTTCTTCGCTCCCCGGGGCGGTATTGCGGAGGATCCGGTGACCGGCTCGGCCCATTGCACCCTGGTCCCCTACTGGTCCAAGCGCCTGGAAAAGCGGAGCCTGCACGCCTATCAGGTCTCGCGCCGAGGAGGCGAGTTGTGGTGCGAGGACAGCGGCGGCCGGGTGATTATCAAAGGAAATGCCGTGCGATATCTGGAGGGGGCCATCGATGTTTAATTACGAATTCAGATTCTTCTCTCTTGATTTCGTAACGCCCAGCGCCGTAGATTTGGGTGGGGAGCTTTGTGTCTTATGAAGCCCATTCATACCTTCTCGGTCATCCCGCTGCTGCCGCCCGTGCTTGAGCCTCTGCGGCGGATTGCGTACAACCTGCGCTGGAGCTGGGATCATGACGCCATCGAGCTGTTTCGCCGGCTGGACACCGAGCTGTGGGAATCCAGCGGCCACAACCCGATTCGCATGCTGGGGGCTATAGCGCAGAATCGGCTGGAGGCGGCGGCGCGCAACGAGGCTTTCATGGCGAACATGGCGCGCGTCTCCCAGGAGTTGGAGGCTTATCTCGGCAGCGAGTCCTGTTGGTGTCAGCGCACCCACAAAGAAGCGGACACCTGCCAGGTTGCCTATTTCTCCGCGGAGTTCGGCCTTACCGAATGCCTGTCCATCTTCGCCGGGGGCCTGGGGATTCTGTCCGGAGACCACCTCAAGTCCGCCAGCGACCTGGGTGTGCCCATGGTTGGCGTGGGGCTCCTTTATCAGCAGGGCTACTTCCGGCAATACCTGAACGAGGCGGGCTGGCAGCAGGAGTCACACCAGGACAACGACTTTCACAATCTTCCCTTGACCCTGGTTCGGCAGCCCAACGGGGACCCCAGGACCATTACCGTAGACTACCCGGGACGAGGCATTGTCGCCCAGATCTGGCGCGTTGAGGTGGGCCGGGTTCCTCTCTACCTGTTGGACACCAACATTTCCGCCAACTCCCGGCCGGAAGACCGCGACCTGACGGACCAGCTCTACGGAGGCGATCCGGAGACGCGTCTCAAGCAGGAGATTCTCCTCGGCATCGGTGGTTGCCACGCGCTGGAGGCGCTCGGGCTGGATCCCGGCGTCTATCACATGAATGAGGGCCACTCCGCTTTTCTGTCCCTGGAGCGTGTGCGGCGGTTGATGGAAACCAGGCGGCTCACCTTCGCGGAAGCGCGCGAGTTGTCGAGCTGCGGCCTGGTCTTCACCGGCCACACGCCCGTCATAGCGGGTCACGATTTCTTTCCCTCGGGCCTGATTGACCGCTATCTCGGGGATTATGCGCGTTCGCTGGGCATCAGCCGCGAGGAGTTTCTCGGGCTGGGCAGAAGAAACCCGGCTGACCAGGGCGAGGACTTCTGCATGACGGTCCTGGCCCTGCGCATGGCGGGCTTCAACAACGGAGTCAGCAAGTTGCACGGCCGTGTTAGCCGGGAAATGTGGCAGTCTCTTTGGCCGGGCGTGCCGAGCGACGAGATCCCCATCAGCCATGTCACCAACGGGGTTCATTTCCGGAGCTGGATCTCAAACGAAATGAACCTGCTGTACGACCGCTACCTGGGGCCGGACTGGCGCGAGGAGCCCGGCGATCAGTCCCTTTGGAAGCGGGCCGAGACGATTCCCGCCGAGGAGCTCTGGCGCACACACGAGCGGCGCCGGGAGCGGCTTGTGGCTTTAGCCCGCCGGAGGCTGCGCGCCCAGGTGGAGCGCCGGAGCGCTTCCCCGAAAGAGTTGCAGGAGGCCGAGGAGGTACTCGATCCGGGCGCTCTTACCATCGGCTTCGCGCGCCGCTTCGCGACTTACAAGCGCGCAACCTTGCTGCTGCGCGACCCGGACCGGCTGGCGCGCATCCTGAACGACCCTGACCGGCCCGTGCAGATCATCTACGCGGGCAAGGCCCATCCCCGTGACAACGCCGGGAAGGAATTCATCCAGCGCATCGTTTCGCTGGCCCGCAAACCGGAGTTCCGCCGCCGGCTGGTTTTCCTGGAAGAGTACGACATGGCCATGTCGCGCTCGCTGGTCCAGGGCGTGGATGTATGGCTCAATACGCCGCTGCGGCCCCTGGAGGCCAGCGGCACCAGCGGCATGAAGGCGGCCGCCAACGGCGCGCTGAACATGAGCACGCTGGACGGGTGGTGGGATGAGGCCTGGCGCGAAGCCGATTCGCACCTCATCGGCTGGGCCATCGGCCGCGGTGAAACCTACCCGGATCAGGAGACCCAGGATCAGGTTGAGGCTGAGGCGCTGTACGAATTGCTGGAGCGCGACGTGGTTCCTACCTTCTACTTGAGGGGCTCGGACAGGGTGCCGCGGCATTGGACCGAGCGCATGAAAGCGTCCCTGACCAGCCTGTGCCACCTCTTCAACACCCACCGTATGGTGCGGGAGTACACCGAGAGCTTTTACCTTCCGGCGCACAACCAATTCCGCTCTCTGGGCGCCGACGATGCAGCGCGAGCCCGCAAGCTCGCCGCCTGGAAGGAGCGCGTACGCAGGAGCTGGTCCGAGGTTCGCATTGGGGAGTGGAGAACCACTCGCCGGTCAACTTGCCGATCGGCCAGCCGATTCATGCGCGTGTCCGCGTGCACTTGGGGGCGCTGACCCCCGACGACGTCGCGGTGGAGCTTTACCACGGCCGCCTGAATGCCGATGGCGAGATTGTGGACGCTGTGGCGACAGCCATGGAACCGGACGGCGCAGGCGACGCCGGCGCCTACACCTACGAGGCTAGCCCCGTTTCCTGCTCGGACAGCGGGCTGCACGGTTTCACAGTGCGGGTCCTGCCGTACCACCCGGATCTCCCCGTTTCCCTGGTGCCGGGCCTGATCACCTGGGCGTGACCTCACGCCAAGGCGCCAAGACGCAAAGGGCTGAGGGTTAGGGGGAGCAGTTTCCGGTAACGCCGTTTCCCAGCCGGAAATCACGAAGTTCGGCGACCATCGAACTGGAAAGTGCCTGCGCAGTCAGCACCGACCACGATCATACGATTAGTAGCTCTGTTGGCAGCAGCATTCGCTTGCAGCACGCCCGCACTCTGTGTCGATTGCTGGCGTCCGGTGCAGGCTGTCGGACTCTTGGAAGAGGGCGTATCGATGGAGAGGGAACGCCTAACAATCAGCCTAACGAGGGTGACTGTTGAGTTTGAGTTTCTGAACAACACGGATCGGGACATAACGGTCGAAGTGGCGTTCCCCGTGCCTCCCTACAACAGCGATTTTCCTACGGCTCCGCTTGGGTTCAGGATTTCCGAGCAGGCGTTCCCGGACGAAGAAGTATGGGAGTTCCGTCATAGGCGATGTTAAGAGGCGTTGACTATACTGCTCTGCTTCAGAAGTTGGGTGTAGACATCGCGTCATTTGGGCACTTTACCGATACGGGTTCGCCGGATTATAGGCTTTCCGAGGGGCAGCGCGCCCAACTTCGGCGTCTCGGCCTGATTCGGAAAGATGGTTTTACCGGGTGGACCGCCATCAAGAAGTATCACTGGACCCAGACCTTCGCAGCCCGCCAGGTCGTCAAGATCAAACACACATATTCGCCGAAAACCGGGTACGGGCTTCTGGAACCCGGGCTTGCCTCTGGTGCCCAGTCGCGTAAAGCAAGCCCAGAAGCGCAGGAGTTCAAGAACGCAGTACGTACATCATGCGCGGATTTGGCTCTTCAGAAAACGCTCATCGAACAAGCTCGTAAGCAGGACGGGGAATACGTTGCGTCAAAATGGGTTGACTACATCCTCACGTCTGCAAACAGTTGGAAGACGCCAATAAAGGACTTCGAGCTGATCGTCGAGCCACCCAAGCCGGAACCTTTCGATAAAGAGGACACATTGGTTAACGAGCTTTTGCTGGAGCGCCCCGGTGACCCGGCTAGATGCGGATAGGCTCGTTGCGCGGGCGCGCGATTTTGTGCCGCGCCAGGAATTGCATATTGCCTTCTTTGAAGTCTACTAAGCCAGTCGCATTGGGGGCTGGTCGCAAGCGCCTGGTAAGTGTTAGTGCTGTATCGGAAGCGACCCGGCAGGTGAGGCTGCGGGGCGAAGATGGAAGTCCGGGGCCGGGTCGCTTTCGATAGAGCCACTTGAAGGAAGCCGCTCGCGTTTGCGGCAGACGCGGCGGCGCTATGGGGTTTGAATCCGGCGGGCATGCGTCGTTGGCAGATCGCCTCGACGACGGGATCTGAGTGGGCTCGGAGACGAGTGTGATTCGCGGTGCTGTGGCGAGCGCGAGCGGCGATGCGGCGGCCGCTGAACGCGATGCGCGCGGCATCTGGGACGGCGTGCTGCGAGCGCACACGAGTGCCGGTCGCGCCGAAGCGCGCAGCGTGTTCGAGCTGTGGGCCGCGCGATCATCATGCAGGCCACCTCGCATGCCGGCGGCGGACGCATGTAAGTCTGCGCCGGTGTCAGCCGCTCGATCGAGCACCATCACGCCGCCGCAGTCCGGGCAGCACCAGAAACTGGTCGGTGCGCGTCTGGCTGCCGGCGGAGCGCTACCGGCCGCTGGCGCCGCGCCTCTGCGAGCAGACTGCCGGCAAATCTCCAGCGAGACCGTCCGCAGCCGGTTGGCAGAACAACCCGAAGTGGCGGATGCGCACGAAGCCCGGCGGCAGCACGTGCAGGAAGAAGCGCCGCAGGAACTCCTCCACGCGCAAGCGTCATCACGCGCTGCTTGTTCTTGTGCGCCGAGTCGCGCCAGCGGAAGCTGACCTTGCCGTCCTCCAGCGCCACCAGCCGGTGATTGGAGATGGCGATGCGGTGCGTGTAGTTGCCGAGGTACTGGAGAACGTGTTCGGGGCCGCCGAAAGGCCGCTTGGCATAGACCACCCACTTGTGGCGGCAGCATTGCCGGAGCAGGGCGGCGAAGGCGCGCGGCGCGGCCAGGTTCTTCATCTGCCCGGGAAACCGCAACTCGCCCGCGGCGAACGCTTCTCGGAGCGCATCGAGAAACTTGCCGCGAAACGCCTTCGCCATCGCCTTCACCGGGAGGAAGAAGTCGTAGCGCGGCCGCACCCAGCGCGAGCCGTCGGGCGCGAGTCCGCCCTCGGGAACCACGCAGTGCACGTGCGGATGATGCTCCAGTTTCTGGTTCCAGGTATGCAGCACGCTGAAGAAGCCGATCTCCGCGCCGAGCAGCCGCGGGTCGCGCGCGAACTCCATCAGCGTTTCGGCGCTGAGGCGGAACAGCAGGCCGTAGATGACCTTCTTGTTGTGCCAGCGCCAGCGGCGCCAGCTCGTGCGGCAGCGTGAAGACGACGTGGACGTAGCGCGTGGGCAGCAGTTCGGCGCGGCGCGCTTCGAGCCAGCGGTGGCGCGCGTTGCCCTGGCACTTCGGGCAGTGCCGGTTGCGGCACGAGTTGTAGGAGAGGACGCGTTGTCCGCACCGCGAGCATTCGTCGATGTGTCCGCCGAGCGCGGCGGTGCGGCAGCGCTGAATGGCGTTGAGCGCCTTCAGTGCTGCCGGTCGAAACACATCCGGGCGCGTTCGAGAAACGCCGGCCCGGCGGCGCGGATCACGTCGGCCACCTCCAGCGGCGGCCGGTCCATGCGGTCTACGCCGTCGGTCGTTGGTTGCCGAGCGGCGAGCGCGTCGAGCGGGCTGGCGGTGGCCTGCAGATGGCGGTGCGAAAGGTGCAGGTACACCGTCGTCGCTTTCAGGTCGCTGTGCCCCATCAGGAGCTGAATGGTGCGCAGGTCGACGCCGGCTTCGAGCAGGTGCGTGGCGAAGGAGTGCCGCAGCGTGTGCGGGTGGACCGGCTTGTCGATGCCGGCGCGCTTGGCGGCCTGCTCGCAGGCGTACCAGACGACCTTGTCCGTCATGGGCTGCTCCGTGCGGCCGTGCCAGCGCCCGCCGGGAAACAGCCACGTGCGCGGCTTGTGCCTGAGGCCGCGCCAGTACTGGCGCAGCGCGTCCAGCAGTTTGGGGCTGAGCATCACGTCGCGATCCTTGCGGCCCTTGCCGCCGAGAACGTGGATCACCATGCGTTCGGTGTCGATGTCGCTGACCTTCAGCCGGGTCAACTCGGCGCGCCGAAGGCCGGTGGCATACAGCGTCATCAGCACGGCGCGATGCAGCGGCGTGAGGGCGGCGTCGATCAGCCGGGCGACTTCGTCCTGGCTGAGCACGGCGGGCAGTTTGTCGGGCCGCTTCGGATAGGGCGTATCGGCCACGGTCCAGGGCCGCTTGAGCACGGCGACGAACAGGAAGCGCAGCGCCGCCAGTCGTACGGCGACGGTGGCGGGCGCAGCTTTGCGGACGCGGAACAGGTGCGCCTGATAGTCGCGGATATCGTCGAGGCCGAGTTGGTCGGGCGAACGGTGGAAATGCTTGGCGAACTGCTCGACGCCCAGCAGGTATGCTCTTCGTGTAGTCTGGGAGTAATTACGACGCTCGAGTTCATCGAGCATCATTTGTCGTAAGCGGGTCATAGGAATCTCCTGTGACCCGCACGATACTCCGATTCAGCTGCTCGACTGCTCACCGATACGCCACGCGCAGCGTCTGCCGCGCGAGCGGCTTCGTTCAAGTGGCGTTACCGGAAACCACATGTCTTCCGGCGCTACTTCCGGATGACGCCCTATGCGGAAGCTAGGGCTGTTGCCTCCTCGGTGGCACTCGCTTCGGCTTCAGCCGCATGTCGGTCGGTTTCAGGCGGGCGGCAGGAGAGGCGGCCGCGACCGAAGCCCGGCCGCCGCACAGAAGTGCTGCCCCACAAGCGCGCCCCTACTCCTCGTCTTGCTGCGCGGCCAGGCGGTTGACGACGGCCATATCCTCCAGCGTGGAGACGTCGCCCGCCACCGAATGCGTGGTGACGATCTCGCGCAAGACACGCCGCATGATCTTGCCGCTGCGGGTTTTCGGCAGGGCGTCGGTGAAGCGGATCTCAGCGGGTTTGGCGAAGGCGCCGATCTCGTGCGCCACCCACTGGCGCAGCGTCCGCCGCCAGATCGCCATCCCGGGATTGGCCTTGCTTCAGCGTCACAAAGGCGCAGACCGCCTGCCCCACAATCTCATCCGGCCGGCCGACCACCGCCGCTTCCGCCACCGCGGGGTGCCGGACCAGAGCGGACTCCACTTCCATGGTGCTCAGGCGGTGGCCGCTGACGTTGATGACGTCATCGACCCGGCCCAGTATCCAGAAGTAGCCGTCCTCGTCTTGCCGCGCGGCGTCGCCCGTGAAATAGACGCCCGGCACCCGCCGCCAGTACTGATCGTTGGTAGCGGGCGGGATCGTTGAGGATATTCCGGATCATGCTGGGCCAGGGGCGCTGGATCACCAGGAAGCCCTTTTCGCCTGCCGCCACGGGCTGGCCGCCGAAGTCCACCACCATCGGAATGATCCCGGGCATGGGGAGAGTTGCGGAACCCGGTTTGGCGGGGACCGCGCCGGGCATGGGCGCGATGAGAATGGCCCCCGTCTCGGTCTGCCACCAGGTGTCCACAATGGGACAACGCCCCTTTCCGATCACGCGGTCATACCATTCCCACGCGGCCGGATTAATGGGTTCTCCGACCGTCCCCAGCAGACGCAGGCTGGAGAGGTCGTGGGCGTCAGGCCACTGGTCACCCTGGCGCAGAAGGGCGCGGATGGCCGTCGGGGAGGTGTAGAAGATGTTCACCCGGTACTTCTCGACAAGGCGCCACCAGCGGTCGAACTGCGGGTAGTCGGGTGCGCCCTCGTACATGACAGTGGTGGCGCCGGCCGCCAGCGGGCCGTAAACAATGTAGCTGTGGCCGGTCACCCATCCGATGTCCGCCGTGCACCAGTAGGTATCTTCATCGCGGAGGTCGAAGACCCACTTCATCGTCATTAGGGCCTGAAGCAGGTAGCCCGCCGTAGAGTGAACGATGCCCTTGGGCTTGCCGGTAGTCCCGGACGTGTAAAGGACGAACAGCGGGTGTTCGGAATCGAGCGGCTCGGCCGGGCAGATCTCGCTCACCCCCTCGTCCAGTTCGTGCCACCAGCGATCGCGGTCCGGTTGCATGGAAACCGGCGAGCCGGTGCGGCGCAGAACAATGACGTCGCGCACGGCAGCCGCCTCCAGCGCCTCATCGACCACGGCCTTCAGCGCGATCTGTTTGCCGCGCCGCCATCCGCCGTCCGCGGTGACGATAACCTGGGGACTGAGGTCCTCGATGCGGGCCTTCAACGCCTCCGCGGAAAAACCGCCGAAGACCACGCTGTGCGTGATGCCCAGACGAGCGCAGGCCAGCATGGCGATGGGCAGCTCGGGGACCATGGGCATGTAGAGGACCGCCCGGTCGCCGCTCTTCAGGCCTCTGGCTTTAAGGACGTTGGCGAAGCGGCAAACCAGCCGGTGCAGTTCCTGGTAAGTGAGAACGCGCTGTTCGCCCGGCTCGCCTTCCCAAATCAGGGCGGCCTTGTTCTTGCGGGAAGTCGTCAGGTGCCGGTCCAGGCAATTGTGGGCGACGTTGATCTTGCCCCCGGTGAACCACCGCACGAAAGGCGGCTCCCACTCCAGAACATTCGACCACCTTTGAAACCAGTCCAGCGCTTCCCCAGCGAGTTCACCCCAGAACTGTTCGGGGGTGTCAGCCGCCCGCCGGCACAGGTCCCGGTAAGCGTCCAATCCTTGAACCTGCGCCCCGCGGACAAAATCCCCACTCGGTGGGTATACGCGTTCCTGGCTCATTGCTCAGTTCCCCTCTTTGCGCCGCCCGATGATGCTGCTATGCTACCGCACCGGTCCCATTTTCTCCAGCGGCCAGTAAACGAATACGGCTTTGCCGTAAACGTCCTGGCGGCTCACCGAACCCCAGGCGCGGCTGTCGCTGGATGAAGAGCGATGGTCCCCCAACATGAAATAGTGGCCGCTCGGGACCCGCAACTCGGGCATCGACGCCGAATCCCTGTACTCGGGCGCGACGTAGGGCTCGGAGAGCCTCCGGCCATTGACATAAACCACGCCCCCTGCGATTCTAACCGCGTCTCCGGGCAAGCCGACTACCCGCTTGATGTAGGACTTGCCGGGATCGGCGGCAAAGTAGAAAACCACCAAGTCGCCGCGCTGGATATTCTCGATGCCGAGCCGGTAAGTGAACTTGTTGATGAAGATGCGCTCCTGATCCAGCAGGGCCGGCATCATGCTGGTCCCCTCCACTTGAACCGGCTGGTAGATGAATAGGATGACGACCGAAGCGATGATCGCCGCCAGCAGCAGGTCGCGTCCCCAGACCAGGACAACCGATACGGTTCCTCCGCGTGTCAACAGCCGCAGTCTCCCTTCATCATTTCAGATGTTCGCCGCAGCGGCCGGTTTCAGACAAGAAAGCCGATCCTGAACCAAGCCGCGGGCCAGCCGGACTTCTCAGCGCGTCACCCGCCGTAGCACCAAGGGCGCAGGCGCCTGAGCGCCCCGCGCCCGGCGCCAAATGATGGGTCGGAGCCCGCTGGCGGCGGACCGACTGCCGGGCGCGGGCCCGTCTCGGCTGGCGGGAGGCTGTGGATTGCCCCGGCGTCCGGGAGGGGCGCTCCGCTGCAGCTCAATCCGCTCTCCGCCGATCGTTCCCGAATACGTGGTGCCTCCTGCCCGGAACGAAATGTTAGCGCCCTCGATTCTTCCGTTTTCAATCGCCCCGCCCGTCACGGCCCCCCGGAAACCGCTGCCGCCTGCCGCTTCCACCTCACCGGTGACCGTGTTCCCGTCCTGGCGGAATGTGAAAACCATATCCACATTGGCCATCGCCAGGGCCATGGGATCGCCGGTTGCGGCGGCAGCGGCCGAGACCGCCGGTCTCCAGAGCCCCGTGACACCCGGGCCGGTCGGAACCGCACGTTCCCACACCGCAACCTGGGGACGGAGTCCCACCGCCTTGCTGGTGATCGTAGCCGTCGCCGCGGTCAATCCCGGCGACGTCGCCTCCACCTTGAGGCTCCCGGCGGTCTTGGTGGACTGCACGATCGCCATGCAGAGCCCTGCGAACGCCTTCCGCGTCGAGCCGGGATCCGGCTCGTGGTTGGTGGGATCGCCGTTGCCGATGCCGATGACTTCGCCCGGCCCCGTGACCTTGAAGGTGACCGGATTCTCGGTGATCGGCACCACGCGTCCCTGGGCGTCCTGGACTTCGACCACGAATACCGCGACGTCCTCGCCGTCCGCCGCGATCTCCTGGCGATCCGGCCGCAGGGCCAGCTTCGCCGCCGGTCCGGTGGTCTCGCGCCTGGCCGTCATGCACCTGCCTGCCCGTCTTTGTAGCCCCGCGCCTCGATTGTGCCGGGAGCGTACTTCACGTTCCAGGCCAGGTGCTGATCCTTCGGCATCTCCTTGGCGCCCAGGCTCTGGCCGTTGTGGAACAGCTCCACCCTGTCCAGGTTCGAGTGGACCCAGACGGCGATCTCCTGTCCTTCCAGCCCCGGCCAGTTCCAGTGCGGAAACACGTGCAGCACCGGCTTGTTGGTCCACCACGACTGGTAGTAGTAGAACGTGTCCTTCGGGAAGCCGCAGGTGTCGATCACGCCGTACTGCGAGCTGATGTTCGGCCACTGATACGGCGACGGCTCGCCGCGGTAGTCGAAGCCGGTCCACACGAAGCCGCCGGAAATATAAGGTCGCGCGCTGACGAAGCGCCACCAGCCTTCCGCCGATGCGCGGCCCGTCGTGGTGTACGGGTCGTACGAGCTGACCGTATCCCTTGGTCCGGTCCGTAACGTAGGCGCCGCGCGTGCCGACGGCGCTGACGTTCTCGGTGCCGAGAATGGCGATCTTGGGGTTGTTCTTGTGCCACGCTTCGGCCTGCGGGTCGGCATAGTTGTAGCCCATGACGTCGCAGACGACCAGCCCGCCTCTGCCCATATAGTCTCCGGCGGGCGGCGGGGCGATCGATATCGGCCGCGAGTTGTCGTGTTTCAGCGCGGCCTGCTTCATCGAGGTCAGGATCTTCAAACCGGTTGCCGTAATCGATACGCCCTCCTCGTTGCCCATCGACCAGATGAAGACGCTGGGATGATTGCGGTCGCGCCGGACCATGTTTTCGAACTGCGCAATGCCTTCCGGGTTGGAAGACAGCATGCGCGTCTCGTCGAGCACCAGCATGCCGAGTTCATCGCAGGCGTCGAGAAGCTCCGGGGTCGGCGGGTTGTGCGACGTGCGTATGCCGTTGCAGCCCATCTCCTGGAGCTTCCGCACGCGGAAGTACTGCACGGCATCCGGGCAGCGCCACGCCGACGCCGGCGTGATCCTGGTGGTTGCACGTGCCCTTGACCTTGACCGGCTTGCCGTTCAGGAGAAAGCCCTGGTCGGGGTCGAACTTCAGGTCGCGGATCCCGAAGCGGGTTTCGTAGCGATCCGTTACGGTCCCGCCGGACTCGACCTCGGTGACCAGCTTGTAGAGGTTCCGTTGTTCCAGCGACCACAGCGCCGGCTGCTGGACGATCACCTGCTGTTCATAGGTGCGCTCGCCCGACACCGGAACGGGGGACGGCGTGCTGGCGGTCTTCCCGACTTCCTTGCCGGAGGGGTCGAGAATGGTCGAGATGACGCGCACGTTGGCGGCGCCCTTGCCCGTGGTTCTCGACCTCCGTCCGGATGGAGACGGCTGCCGTGCCCTGGCTGCACCTTGGCGCGCGGCGAGCGTGCCCCACTTCTTCACGTGGACCGGAGCGGTCTTCACCAGCCAGACGTGCCGGTAGATTCCGGCGCCCTCATAGAACCAGCCGTCGCTCAGGGTTGCATCCACGCGGACCAGCAGCACATTCGGGCCGCCGGGGAGCGCGAAATCCGTCAGGTCGAAGCTGAAAGGATCGTAGCCGCCGCTGTGCCGGCCGATGTAGTAGCCGTTGAAGACGACCATCGTTTCCCGGTACGCGCCGTCGAACTCGACCGAGATCCGCCGGCCCGCGTCGGAAGCGGGGAGGTCGAAGACGCGGCGGTACCAGCCCACGCTGGTCTCGGGATAGTCGCGTCCCAGCGGGTAGGAACCCTTGCTGGCCAGCGCCGGGTCGTTCTTGAAGGGCAGCCCGATGGCCCAGTCGTGGGGCAGATCCACCGGGCTCCAATCGCTGTCGTCGTAGGCCAGGTTGCTGGGTGACAGGAAACCGCCGGTCTTCTGGAAGCCACCCGACCTGCCGGCGCCGAAGCCGAAGTCCTTGGTGGAGTCGTTGGCGTGGCCGAAATGGAAACGCCAGCCGAAATCCAGCAAGGCGCGCTCTCGCGGCGACGGCGAGCCAGCGGCCGGTTGTAGCTGCGCTGACTGGGCCAGCGCTGCCGTTAGCGGGCAATCCCATAGCGGTTGCGGCGGGAGCCGCCATACTGCTCTTCAGTACATCGCGACGCGATAAACGCCTCATTCCGAACTCCTCTCCCTAACGATCAGAATCGGATCCCTACTTCCCAAAGAAGATAACCGACGGATTGGCGCAAGTACAGCCACCGCAGCCGGGACTCCTCGGCGGGCGGTGAGGGACGTGGTGAGCCGTAGACCGTGAGCCCCTGATCGGCCAGCATTTTCTTGGCCCGGAAGATGTGGTAGCCGTCGCTGACCAGAAGGCAGGAGCCGAGTCCCATGCGGTGCATGATCTCCGCCGCGGCGCTGGTGCTCTGGGCGGTGCTGGCCGCCTCCGGTTCCACGATGATGGCCTCCGAGGGCACGCCGTGGCTTACCAGGTAGGCCCGTCCCACCCCGCCTTCCGTGTATTGGGGGTCTCCGCCAGCTCCGCCCGTGGTCAGAATGCGGGGGGCGAAACCGCGGCGGAAGAGATCCAGAGCATGATCCAACCTGGCCTTGAAGACCGGAGACGGGCGTCCCCGGTATTCGGCGGCGCCCAGGACCAGAATCACGTCTGCCGGACGTGCCTCATCCCTGGTCGACTGTTCTTGGATCTGAATGGCTACCTTCCAAAGATGCACGCCCACAAGGACCACCGCCAGCGCTGCCAAGATCCAGGTTACCCATCTCAATCTTGCGGTATGATTCAGAACGTCCCTAGCTCCTTTAGCAAGTCTACGACAAGCATCCATGGCGCGGGTAGAAAGACTCACCAGCTTTGAGAATCCCCTCCTGAAGGACGTCCGAAAGGCCGTCGCCAAGGGGGGGCTGACCGCGGATGGTTGCTGCCTTGCCGAGACGTTTCATCTGCTGGACGAGGCGCTGCGGAGCGGTTGCGAAGTCAAGGCGGTGCTGGCCGCGGCCTCAGCGCAGGCTGCGGTGGAGACACGGCTCTTAGCCCATCCGAACCTGCGGCTCATCGTGCTGCCCGACGCCCTGTCCGCAAGAGTTTCGGCGACTGACACCGGCCAGGGGGTCATGGCGCTGGTCCGGCCCCCAGCCTGGAAGTTTGACGACCTGTTCGGCGCCCGGCCATTGCTGGTGATTCTGGATGGCCTGCAGGACCCCGGCAATGCAGGCGCCATCATACGGGCGGCCGAGGCCTTCGAATCGAGCGGGGTAGTATTCCTCAAGGGCACGGTTAATCCATACAACCCGAAGGTCGTGCGAGCTTCCACCGGATCGGTTTTCCGGCTCCCGCTGCTCTCTGGCGTGGATATCGCCCAACTGGGCCTGGAACTGGACCGGCGCAAGCTGACGGTTTACGCCGCTGACGCCGCGGAGGGTCTTCCCGCCCCCCAGGCCGACCTGACTGCGGGCTGCGCCATCGTCGTCGGCAGCGAAGGCCACGGGATTGCAGACGATCATTTTGCAGCCGCCGCCAGGGTGCATGTACCCACGGCCGGCGTCGAATCGCTGAACGCTGCCATGGCGGCAGGCATACTGCTATACGAGGCACGGCGGCAGAGGAGTGGCCGGCCATGAGCCTGTTCGACGCCCCACCTCCCGGCCCAGACCAGCAACAGCGGTCCCCTTTGGCTGACCGCATGCGTCCCCGGAGCTTTGAAGAATTTGTAGGACAGGAGCACATCCTGGGACCGGGGAAGCCCTTGCGGGTCTCGATCGAGCGGGACGAACTGAATTCCGCCATCCTGTGGGGCCCTCCCGGCACGGGCAAGACCACCCTCGCCCTGCTGGTGGCCCGTCTCACCCGCTGCGAATTCGTGCCTTTCAGCGCGGTCCTGAGCGGGATCAAGGAAATCAAGCAGGTCATGGCTCAGGCCGAACGCATCCGCCGCGTCGGCCGTGCGAACGGTCCTGTTCATCGACGAGATCCACCGCTTTAACAAGGCACAGCAGGACGCTTTTCTCCCCTACGTAGAGCATGGCGATGTGATTCTGATCGGCGCGACCACCGAAAACCCGTCCTTCGAGGTCATCGCGGCGCTGCTTTCTCGCTCCCAAGTGTATGCGCTGCGGGCGCTTACCGTGCCCGAAGTGGTCATCCTCCTCAAGCGAGCGCTGGCTGACAAAGAGCGCGGGCTGGGGGAACTGGGGTTGGAAGCTCCCGAGGATCTGCTGGAGCAGATCGCGGTCTACTCGGGCGGCGATGCCCGGGGCGCCTACAACACGCTGGAGTCGGCGGCGGCCGCCTCAGGCGGCAGCGTCCTCGCCAAGCAGGCCGTCGAAGACGCCATCCAGCGCAAGGTTCTGCTCTATGACAAGGCGGGCGAGGAGCACTACAACCTGATCTCGGCGCTCCACAAGTCTGTCCGATCCAGCGATCCGGACGCCGCGTTGTACTGGCTGGCACGAATGCTGGAGGCCGGAGAGGACCGGCTGTACATCGCCCGGCGGCTGATCCGGATGGCGGTGGAGGACATCGGCCTGGCCGACCCCCGCGCCCTGGAGCAGGCCGTGGCCGCGATGCAAGCCGTTCATTTTCTTGGCATGCCCGAAGGGGATCAGGCTTTGGCCCAAGCCGCCATCTACCTGTCTCTCGCCCAGAAGTCCGATGCCGCCTACCAAGCCCTGAACCGGGCTCAGCGTGAGGTCAAGGAAGGGATGCCGGATCCGGTTCCCCTGCACCTGAGGAACGCTGTCACAAGACCAATGAAGGATTGGGGTTACGGGGAAGGCTATCGCCACGCCCACGACTTCGAAGAGGCCCTTACAGACATGGCGTGCCTGCCGGATTCGCTGGCGGGCAAGAGGTTCTACTTCCCTTCGGACCGGGGCCTTGAAAGAAGAGCTGCTGAACGTCTGGAGGAGATCCGCAAGAAAAGAGAGGACGGTAGGTTAGGGGATAGTAACGATAGTTTAGTACGTAACGCCTATCAGAATTGTGACTATCCTCCTATTGTCGCTGCCCAGGCCAATATCCCCGACATTATGAGAGGTGAGGTGGCCAAAGTGTTGTTAGGAACTCGCAAAACGCCGCGCCCCGGATGGGTTCGCCACGGAGCGGCGCGGGACCGAGCGGTTTCCCATCGTTCGGGACCTGCGTTACAGAGTTCTTTCGAGTCGAGGCACCCCGCAGGCGCGGCACCGGCAAGACGATCGACTTCAGCAGCACGGGAGTTCTGTTTTCCGCCGCAAACACCTCTTCCGCCCGGCCGACGGGTAGAACTCTCCATCAGTTGGCCTGCTCAGTTGGACGGAAGGTGCGCCCTTAAACTGGTGGCCCGAGGGCGAGTCACGCGTAGCCAGGCAGTGAAGTGGCCATCGAGATCGACAAGTACGAGTTCCGCACTCAAGGCTCTCGAGCTTCAACCGCCTGAGCCATCTCCGCAGGCCTACCTTCCAGTAGCCATATGGCGCTTTTCCACAGTCGGGATACCTGTGCGGAACATCCCCAGCCTGCTGATACTTGTTGGACGCTTTAATCTGGCAATCGACTTGCTGATACGAATAGGGCAACAGAGGAGGCGAGTTCTTCAATGAGGAGTAAATTCGTAACAAGAGAGGCTGGTAGTCTGTACTGCAGCGCTGCTGGGGGCGCTGGTGTGCCTCCCGTGGTCAGCCTATTCACAGGCCACTGGAGGAAACCTGGTGGGCACCGTAGCCTGATCAGAGCCGGGCGAGGATACCAGTCGCCCAGGTAGAACTGGTGAACCAGGCCACTGGGGTGAAGTACACGGCGCAAACCGGTGCGTCGGGCGACTACCGCTTTAGCAACCTGCCAGCCGGGCAGTACCACCTGCGGGTCGCCGCCAGCCGGCTTCGCCTCGGCGACGCTTCAGAACGTTACTGTTGAGTTGAATAAGACCGGAACCGCGAACGTGATTTTGGAACTCGGTCAGGTGGCGACCACCCTGGAGGTGACCGACGCCGGCGTCCTGATCGACACCACTACCGCGCAGGTAGGGTCCAGTTACCAGGCGCGCGAGGTCATCGAACTGCCATCTGCATCTGCCCCGCTGGGCGTACTGAACCTTTCGCTGTTGGGCGCCGGAATCGCCAGTAGCGGGGGAATCGGATTGGGCGACGGGCCTGCTGTCGGCGGCCAGCGGCCGCGGAATAACAACTACAACGTGGAGGGGGTGGACAACAATCGCAAGGACGTCACGGGCCACAACATCGATGTCCCCAACGAGGCGGTCGCGGAGTTTTCCGATCTTGCAGAACCAGTTCTCCGCGGAGTTTGGCAACGGCAACGGCGGGCAATTCAACACGGCGTTGCGAAGCGGAGGCAACCAGATCCACGGCTCCGCCTAGGAGTACTTTCAAAACCGCAAGCTCAACGCGGTGGACCAGACCTCGGCACGTGCGGGGATCTTGAAGCAATCCCCGTTACGATCAGAATACCCTGGGCGGATCGGTTGGAGGCCCGGTCGTGAAGAACAAACTCTTCTACTACGGGTTGTTCCAATACAATCCACTGGGACAACAGGGCACTCCCTCCAGCGATAGGCTGGCGCCGACTGCCGAAGGATTCAACATGCTCGGCTCGATCCCGGGGGTTTCTCAAACGAACCTGGGCATCCTGAAACAGTATGTCCCGGCGGCCCCCTCCCAGACGGACACAACGACCGTGGCTGGGCAAAGCGTTCCCCTCGGAGTCCTGCCCCTTCTGAAGCCGCTTTTCACCAATGTGTACAGTTGGCTGGCGAGCGGCGACTACTACATTTCAGAGAAGGACCATTTCCGCGGCCGATATATCGACCAGCTTACGAGTGGTTTCAGCGACACGACGTTGCCCGATTTGCCGTTGTTCTTCCTGGGCCGCCGGACGACCCAGAAACTGTTCGCCTTCTCGGAGTTCCACAACTTCTCGCCGTCGTTGATCAACGAGTTGCGGCTGGGCTACAACCGCTACAACGACAACATCCCGGCGGGCAGCTTCCAATACCCTGGTCTGGACGTGTTCCCGAACATTCTGATCCAGAACGACCTGAACATGCAGATCGGACCATTCGACAACGCTCCCCAGTCCGGGATTATCAACACCTACCAGATCGTGAACAACCTCAGCTGGGTCAAAGGGCGCCACAACTGGAAGTTCGGGGCCGACGGGCGGAAGTACATCGCCCCTCAGTTCTTCACGCAGCGCAAGCGAGGCGACTACAACTACACCACCCTGGGCCGGTTCCTGCTCGATCAGAACCCAGACGTGCTCTCCGAACGGAACGTGGGCGCGGCGCCGTATGCCGGGAACCAAATCAACTTCTCCTGGTTCGCGAACGACGAGTTTAAGCTGCGGCCGAACATGACGCTCAGCCTGGGGATCCGTTACGAATACAAGGGAGTACCCGCGGGCGACAAGTTGCAGGCATTGAACTCGATCGCCAGCGTTCCGGGGCTGATCGAGTTCCGCGAGCCGAAGGCGCAGACGACCAACTTCGCGCCTCGGGTGGGCATCGCCTATTCGCCGGGCAGGAGCGGCAAGACTTCGATCCGCGCGGGCTTCGGCCTGGCCTACGACAAGTACTTCGATAACCTCGGCTTGAATTCGAAGCCGCCGCAACTGGAGACGACCGTCGATTCGCCGCTCGGCCAGACCGTGTCGAGCTTCCTGGCTCAGGGCGGAATCCAGACCTGATGGCTCGGTGCCGGCCTTCAATGAGCCGCCGCGTGGCGCCGGTGCTCAGTTCAGCACGCCGCAGGAGGCGCGCGACGCCACCTCTTCGTTCATGGTGGACCAACGACTCCCCTACTCCATCAATTGGAATCTGGGTGTGCAGCACGTGATCCAGAACGACTACACGCTGGAGGTCAGCTATCTGGGTACCCGGGGCGTTCACCTGATAACTCAGAGCCGCATCAACGCGCGGTCCGTCGTCACCCCGGAGCGATTCCTGCCAACGTACCTGAGAAGTCCCTCGACTTCCACGCTGGCAGGCTGAACACCACGCTGGGAGATCTGCTTGCCGTTAGTCCCATCCTGCCGGAATGGGAGGCCGCCGGATTCGGGAACAACTCTCATCACGAGTTTCCCTTATCGAGGCAATTCCAGCTACCATGGTCTGGCGGTTGAACTGACGCGCCGCTTCCGGAGCGGTTTGATGTTCAAAGGCGCCTACACCTGGAGCCACAACATTGACGACAGCACGGCAGACCTGTTCTCAACGACGCTCTCCCCTCGACGCCCGGAGGACTTCCAGAATATGCGGAATGAGCGGTCGACCTCCTTCCTGGACCGCCGCCATCGCATGACCATGGCTTGGGTCTACGAAGCTCCGTGGTACAGGGGCAACGACAACTGGTTCCTCAAGAACTTGGTGGGGAACTACACGATCAGCGGCATATACACGACGAATCTCCACAATATGCCACTGTCCAGAGCGGTCTGGACTCGAATCTGAATTTCGACTCCGCCGGCGACCGGGCGATCATGAATGTCAATGGGGTTTCGCGCACGGGCAGCGCGGTGGACGCCATCGACCGGCTCGGCAACATCGTCGAAATGGGTGATGACGTCAACGGTCGCCTACGTCGCACAAAATCCCGAACGCGCAGTACATTCAGGCTGGCTATGGGGCACTGACGAACACCGGCCGAATGACACTGCCCATGGGAAAAATCAACAACTGGGACTTGAACCTCAAGAAGGTGTTTTCGGTCACCGAGAGCAAGAAGTTTGAGATTTCGGCCCAGTTTTTCAACCTGTTCAACCACCCCCAGTACACACCCGGCTACGTCAACAACGTGCAGTTCCACGAGAGCCGGGACACGCGCAACAACCTGATCCCCGGCCACCCCGATTTCAACCGGCCGGACAAGGTGTTTTCGAGCAACTCGAGAACCATCCAGCTTGTAGCGCGCTTCCAGTTCTAACCTCTTTCAGAGTCAACCTCTTCGCCAGGGGCCCCAATCACGGGGCTCCCTGGCGAGCCTTGCAGAACCCACTACCCTATAATGAGAGTCGTCCGCCCCTATGAAGAAGCGTCTCCTCTATGGTTCCGGCGTTGCGGCGCTAGCGATCCTGGTAACGCTGGTGGTCTGGCAGGGCTCCTTCTCCTTCGGAGACTTCGGGCCGGAGAACCCGGCTCAAACCTCTCTTTACTGGGCCGTCTCGACGCTGGTTTTCCTGTTCACCCTGACCCTCGGCTTCATCCTGTTTCGGACCGCGGTAAAGCTGTACATCGAGCGGCGCTCGAACAGGGAAGGCTCGCGCATCAGGACCAAGATGGTCATCGGGGCCTTGGCTCTCAGCTTCCTGCCGGTCTTCTTCCTGGTTCTGTGGAGTGTCTACGTTCTGAACAGGAACCTGGACAAGTGGTTTAGCCGCCCCGCCGAAGGCATCAGCCGTGAATTGGCGGGCATCGGGCCCGCGCTTAAACGCGAGGTGCTTCAAAGGGCGAAAGTGCAGGCCGGCTGGCTCGCCTCGCTCCCCGAGACGCAACAATACCTGGCATCGGGGTGCGTCCCCGGGAATTCTTTGATCGCATCTGCAAGGACAACGGCTTAGTCGAGGCGCGGTTGAGGCGCGCGGGCGGGCCGGACCTGTTGGTCTGCTATCCCTCGGCAGGCGCCGGAGAAACGGTGACGGCCGAGGCCCCCGTGGGCGCTCCGAGCGGAGGCGCCGCCAGCCTGACGCTTTCCATTCGAGTGCCGGTCGATCTGGCCCAGACGCAGCGTAAGATTGACGGTTACCTGAAGGCTTACGATGAGCTGACGCTCAACCGCAAGAGCGCACGCAGCTTCTACTTGCAACTGCTGTTCCTGCTGACGCTCTTCATCCTGTTTATCGCCACCTGGCTGGCTCTGTTTCTGTCTCGCCAGATTAGCGTGCCGATTTCGGCCTTGCTGGCCGGGGCAGGCGAGGTGCGCAAGGGCAACTTGGGACACCGCGTCGAAGTGAAGGCGATTGACGAGCTGGCTACGCTGGTTCGTTCGTTTAACGAGATGACCGAGGCCCTGGAGGCCAACCGGCGCGAACTGGACAGCCGCCGCCGTTTCACCGAAGCCATTCTGGAGAGCATCCCCACCGGCGTCATTTCGCTCTCCCCGGAAGGCCGTGTCCTGCGCGTCAACGAGGCTCTGAAGAACATCTTGCCGCGTGAGATCGTGGTGCGGGCGGAGAAACTGGAAGACCTGTTCAGCCGTGACGATGCCGCGGAGATCAAGTACTTGATGAAGCGCGCCCGGCGCACCGGCCTCGCCTCCAGCCAGATGGAGCTGAAGCGGGAGCGGCAGACGTTGCAGTTGGCGGTGACGGTTTCCGCCCTCGAAACCAAGCTCAGCTCCGGCTATGTGCTGGTGCTGGAGGACACCACCGAATTGCTGCGCGCCCAGAAGTCCGCCGCCTGGCACGAGGTGGCCCGCCGGATCGCCCACGAGATCAAGAACCCGCTGACGCCGATCGCGCTCTCCGCCGAAAGGATTCTGCGGCAATTGGACCGCGCGTCCAGCCTTCCCGAAGCGGCCCCTAAGCTGCGTGAAGCGGCCTCGGCCATCATCCAGGAAGTGGAATCGCTTAAGACCCTGGTCGATGAGTTCTCGCAGTTCGCGCGGTTTCCGGCGGCCCAACCGGCGCCGGCGGATCTCAATGAGGTCGTGGAGATCGCCCTGGGGGTGTTTTCCGGGCGCCTCGATGGGATCGAGATTCAGAAGAAACTGGCGCCGAACTTGCCGCAGGTGAACATCGACAAGGAGCACTTCAAACGGGTGGTCGTGAACCTCGTGGATAACGCCGCCGAGGCCATGCAGGATGCCCACGTCAAGCGGCTTCTTGTCTCGACCAGCGCTGCCGGAGGGGACACCGTGGAACTGGTCATTGCGGACACCGGTTGCGGCGTCTCGCCCGAAGAAAAAGAGAAGCTTTTCCTGCCGTACTTCTCCACCAAGGGCCGCGGCACGGGCCTCGGGCTGGCGATCGTCAACCACATTCTGACGGAGCACAACGCTCAGATCCGCGTGGAAGATAACCGTCCGTCCGGCGCCCGGTTCGTGGTGGAGATCCCAGCGCTGTCCGCCACGGAGTCCGAGGACAAGCCGGCGGAGGCGCGCGCGTGACCCCGGTTCGCATCCTGGTGGTTGACGACGAGCCGGGCATCCGGAAATCGCTGTGCGGCGTCTTGAAAGACGAAGGATACGCAGGCGGCCGCCGTGGCGAGCGGCGAGGCATGTCTGGAGGAGCTGGCCAAAGGATACGACCTGATCCTGCTCGACGTGTGGCTGCCGGGCATGGATGGGATGGAGACGCTGGCCCGGATCCAGGAGGTCCCGTTTGCCGAACGCCCGGTGGCCGTCATGATTTCCGGCCACGGGACTATCGAGACCGCCGTCAAAGCTACCAAGCTGGGGGCCTTCGATTTTCTGGAGAAGCCGCTGACCATCGAGAAGATCGCCGTGGTCATCAAGAATGCTCTCCGGCACCGGCGGCTGGAGCTGGAGAATGTGCGGCTCAGGGGCGCGAACGAGTCCCGGTACCGGATCATCGGCGAGAGCGTCCCGATGAAGGCGCTGCGCCAGCAACTGGCTCTCATGGCGGGCACCAACGGCCGGGTCCTGATCTACGGCGCCAGCGGCACCGGCAAGGAGCTGGTGGCGCGCGCCATCCACGCCTTGAGCCCTCGCTCCGGCGAGCCTTTCGTGGAAGTGAATTGCGCCGCCATCCCGGAGGAGTTGATCGAAAGCGAGCTCTTCGGTCACCGCAAGGGCAGCTTCGCCGGCGCGCACGAAGACAAGACCGGCAAGTTCCAGAAGGCCGACGGCGGCTCCCTTTTTCTCGACGAGGTCGGCGACATGAGCCTCAAGACGCAGGCCAAGGTCCTCCGGGCTCTTGACGAACAGCGCCTGGAGCCGGTGGGAGCCCTCGAATCGGTTCAGGTGGACGTCCGCGTGATTGCCGCGACAAACAAGAACCTGCAGGAGGAGATCGAGCGCGGCAACTTCCGCGAAGACCTGTTCTACCGGCTCAACGTGATCCCCTTCCAGGTGCCGCTGTTGAAGGAGCACGTGGAGGACATCCCGCTGCTGGCCGATCATTTCGTCAAAGAGTTCACCACGGCCTATGGCCGCAAGCCGAAGGAGCTGACGCCGGAGGCCTGCCGTGTGCTCCAGGAATACCACTGGCCCGGAAACGTACGGGAGCTGCGCAACCTTATGGAGCGCATCGTCATCATGAACCCCCAGGTGCGCATTGATGCGCGCCACATCCCGCTGCCGCGTGCGCGTCCACCCGCCGACCGGCTCGCCGAGAGCTTCGGAAGCCTGCAGGAGATGCGGTCCTCCGTGGAGAGGGATTATATTCTCAGGAAGCTGGACGAGACCAACGGGAATGTGACTCGGGCCGCCGAACTGTTGGGTTTGGAGCGCAGCAATCTGTACCGGAAGATGAAGGCGCTCGGAATCGCTCCCAAGGAGTGACGCGGTCAGCCCTGGGCCGCCGCCGGGGCCTGCGCGTTGCGGAGGCCGGGGCGCTGCGGGAGATCCAGCATCCTGCGCAAGTCGCTCTCCAACTTCTCGACGGTCTCGGGGTGCTCTTTGAGGAATCCGCACGCGTTCTCGCGGCCTTGACCGACGCGCTCGCCCTTGTAGCTGAACCAGGAACCGCTCTTCTCCACCAGCTTGTTGGCCACCCCGAGGTCCAGCAGGTCGAACTCGCGCGAAAAGCCCTCGCCGTAAATCAGGTCCACCTCGGCCTCCCGGAATGGCGCCGCTACCTTGTTCTTGACCACTTTGATCCGGGTCCGGCTGCCGATGACCTTGTCGCCGTCCTTGATGGTCGCGGCGCGCCTGACATCCGTGCGCACCGAGCTGTAGAACTTCAAGGCCCGGCCTCCGGTGGTCGTCTCCGGGTTGCCGAACATCACCCCGATCTTTTCGCGAATCTGGTTGATGAAGATCAGGCAGGTGTTGGTCCGTGAGACAGATCCCGTCAGCTTGCGCAGCGCCTGGGACATCAGCCGCGCCTGCAGCCCCATGTGGCTGTCGCCCATCTCGCCATCCAGCTCGGCTTTGGGAACCAGCGCGGCCACCGAGTCGATGACCACTGCGTCCACCGCGCCCGAGGCTACGAAGGCCCCGGCGATCTCCAGGGCTTGCTCGCCGTGGTCCGGCTGGGAGACCAGCAGGTTGTCCACATCCACCCCCAGCTTGCGCGCATAGACGGCGTCCAGGGCGTGCTCGGCGTCGATGAAAACCGCTGTCCCGCCTGCCTTCTGCGCCTCGGCTATGACGTGCAGCGCCAGCGTGGTCTTGCCCGAGGACTCGGGTCCGAAGATCTCCACCACGCGTCCCCGCGGGAAGCCTCCCACGCCCAGCGCGGCGTCCAGCGACAGGGAACCGCTCGGAATCACATCGACGGGGACGATGGTGCGCGACCCCATGCGCAACACGGCGCCCTTCCCGAACTGCTTGTCCATCGCCGCCAGCGCCTGATCGATGGCGCGCTGCCGCTCCCGGTCGTCCAACATAGAAAGAATCTCCTTCACTCCTCAGGTGCGGGCAGGGAGCGGGAAATCTCAGGGAGATTGCAGCGATCTTGACAACACAGCGCGGTAGACCGCTTCGGTTTCCTGGGCCATGCGGTCGAAGCCGAAGCGGCGTTCGTAAGTTCGCCGCGCCTCCGACCCAAACCGCGTCCGGAGGTCTGCATCGCCCAACAGGCGCGCCAGAGCCGCCGCCAGGGCGCCAGGCTCGCCGGCGGGCGCCAGAAGTCCATTCACCCCGTCCGCCACGGCTTCCGCCACGCCGCCGACACGCGTGGCCACGACAGGCAGGCCCGCTCGCATGGCCTCCAACACGCTGCGCGGGAGAGCCTCCGAACGCGAGGACAACACGAAGATCCCCGCCCGTCCCAGGGTAGTCGCAGGATTCTGCTGGTAGCCCAGGAAGCGAACCCTGGCGGCGATTCCCAGCTCGTCGGCCAAGGATCGTCAAGCCGTTTGCCAGCGGGCCGTCGCCGACCAGGTCCAGTTGCCAGCCTGCGGCCGGAATCGCAGCCAGCGCGCGGAACAGCGTGCCGTGGTCCTTGGGGGCATCCAGGCGCGCCACCGACACGATGCGGACAGGACTGGCCCCGGGCTGGGCGCGCAGCTCGGGCGGAATGTCGTGTACCCCGTTGTAGACGACGTGCAGATGCTCCGCGCCGGCCACCCGCTGGCGCAGCGCCAGGTCCTTCTCGTACTGGCAGACGCAGATGATGGCTCCGCGCCCAGCGTGCCGCTGCTTTCTCCGCCCAGCGAAAGGCCAGACCCGCCGGCGGCGCGAACCGGTCCCCGAGCGACCAGCCATGCGGCGTGTAGATCGCCGGCATGCCTTGGCGCGAGGCGACAACGCGGCCGATCCAGCCCGCCTTGGCGGTGTGCAGCGACACGACGTCCGGCTGGAACTCGCGCATCGCCGCCGCCAGCTCCAGCATGGCGCGCAGATCTCGAACCGGCCGGATCGGCCGCCTTAAGAAGCGCAGCGCCCGAAACGGCACCCCGGCGGCGTGCAGTTGCTCGGTCACCGGACCCTCGCCGCCCGATATAGACCATCACCTGGTGCCCGCGGCCGAGCATGGCTCGCGCCAAATCGCGGACATGTACGCTGGCGCCCCCGACGGCATCGGCCCGCGTGATGACGTAGGCGATCTTCACGCCGTCTCCTTGCGCGACACGATCACCAGAAACGCCAGTTTGCGGAAGACCGCGCTGGCCATCGCCGGGATGCCCGGAACCGTGAGTAGGCCCGCCAGCGGGGCGAGCCGCCGGCTGTCACGCAGACGATAGCGGATGTAGTCAGGCTCGCGAAGTTCGCTGACAAAATACTGCCCGAAAGTGGAGAAGATCTCTTCCCGGGAACGGTAACGGGTATACGTGTCGATCCAGCCGCAGCTTGTCTTCGGCCCACTGGCGGCAGGTCGGCGCCTGTTCCTTCCACGTGCCCATGCCCGCCGCGCGCAGGGCCCAGGTGTAGAGCAAGCGCAGCCGCGAATCCTTGGGGAACCAGTGCGCGAAGGGGATTCCGATGTGCCCCTCGCGAAAGACGTCGCGCGACGGGAAGATGCTGAGCAACTGCCCGCCCGGCTTCAGCACCCGGTGCAGCTCGCCCAGCACGGCGCTCAGGTCTTCCACGTGCTCCAGCACCTGGTTGTTCACGATCAAGTCGAAGGTGCCGTCGGCAAAAGGCATTCGTCCGTCGCGGATCTCGTGAACGATGGTCCCCAACCGTCCGGCCCGCTCCGCTTCCTGGCGCGCCTGGGAGCCGCCATAGAACACGTCCACCCCGATCATATCCAGGCCCGCGGCGCGGCCTGCCGCCACCAGCTCCCCGGCCCCGCAGCCGAAGTCGAGGATCTTGGCTTCCGGCCGGTTGCGCGCGAGCCTTTCGGCGAAATCGAGCACGAAACGGTTGGTCACGTCCATGGCTCAAGCAGCTCCCGGTAGAGCTCCTCCCAGCGCGATAGAACTACGCCCTGATCGAACTGCCCGCTCACGTGTTCGCGGGCCGCGACGCCCATCTGCCGCCGTTCCTCGGAAGCGAGGCTCATCATTCGCGACATGGCCGCCGCCAGGGAGGCGACATCGGCCGGCCGGAACCAGGTAGCCCGTCCGTTCGTGAAGGACGATTTCGCTCACGCCCCCCGTATCGGCCGCCACGCAGGGAAGTCCGCTCGAGGCCGCTTCCAGCAGCGCCACCGGCAATCCTTCCACCAGCGAGGACTGAACGAAACCGTCCGCGGCGGCCATCAGGTCCGCCACGTCTTCCCGTTCGCCCAGAAAACGCGCGCCGGAGCCCAGTCCACGCAGTTCGGATTCCTGCGGCCCCGCCCCTGCAATCAGCAGAACACCGCCGTCGAGCCGCGCCCAAGCGCGCAGCATCGTCTCATACCCCTTCTTCCACATCAATCGCCCCGCGGCCAGCCACACGAACTCCTGCCCGAGGCCGAGCTGCTCCCGCATTTTCAGGCGCACCGCGGGGTTCGGCCGGAACCGGGTCGTATCCACCCCGTTGGGAATCACGCGGAGATTCCTTCCGGGCACCGCCTTGGAAACGGCCACGGTCTGGTTGCCAGGGGGCCCGTGATCCGGTACAGCCAGTCACGCCAAAACATGCTGTCCGAGCCGCGCCCGCTCTCGGCCACGCTGTGGACGGTTGAGATGAGCACCGGCACCGGAGCCAGCAGGCGCACCACCCGCGCCAACAGGTTGGCGTGAAACATGTGGCTGTGGAGAATGTGCGGCCTCAGGTCGCGCAAAATCCGCAACAGGCGCCAGCAGCCGAGCGGGTCGGGGCGTCCCGGCTCCATACCCAGGGAGAAGACGGGCACACCGGCGGAGGTTAGTTCGTGCTCGAAGGCGGTGGGCGGCAGCAGGGAGATCACGCTCACGCTCCAGCCGCGCGCGCGCAGGCCGCGGGCCAACAGCGCGACTTGCGTTTCCGCGCCTCCGCGCGCCAGGTTGGTGGTCAACAACGCCACGCGCGCGGTCATCGCCTGCCTCCCGCGGTCTTCTCAAAGAGATCAGCGTACGAGGCGACCATCACTTCCAGCGAGAAACTTGCGGCGCGCTCGCGTGCTGCATCCCCCATTGCCCGGCGCCGTTGGGGATCATTTGCCAGCAAGGCCAGCGCCCGCCCCAGCGCATCCGTGTCGTCCAACGGCGCGAGGATGCCCGTCACGCCGTCCTCGACCAGTTCCGGAACGCCGCCTACCGCGGCCGCCACCACCGGCAACCCCGCGGCCATGGCTTCCATCACCGAAAGCGGGCAACCCTCCCAGCGCGAAGCGAGAGCGAACAGATCCGCAGCGGCCAGGATTTCCGGCACATCGCTACGCACCCCCAGAAAATGAACGCGACCGGCAATTCCGCAGCGTGCGGCACACTCACCAGCGGCGTCGCGCAGGCTGCCGTCGCCGGCCAGCAGCAGGTGCGCGCGCGGATCATCGGATAAGCCCCGGCTGAAAGCCTGGATCAGAGCCTCGGGATCCTTCTGAGGCTCCAGCCGCGCCACCGAGACGATCAGCACGTCATCTTCGGCGAATCCGTTAGAGCGGCGCCAAATCTGTCGCGCCTCCGGCCTGCCGCATGCGCGCAGGTCGATCCCGTTCGGGATGGTGGCCACTGGCTCGAAACCATAGACCTCCCGAAACGAACGCGCCACCTGTTTGGAGACAGCGACCGGAAGCACGCCACGGCGAAAAGCAACGCGATTGATGAAACGGCCCAATCCGTCCGACTCCCGCGCCGCAAGGTTGTGGACGGTGTGTATGATCGCTCCTCTGCGCACCGGCAAGGCGTACCGCAGAAGATAGGAATGCGTGTGGACGACATCCGGCCGGAATTCCCGCAGCACCCGCGCCAGCCGCGGCCACATCCGGGGATCGAATCCGCGCCGCTTGCCAAGATGCCAGGTTAGGATGCCGCGCTCCTCGAGGATCGGCTCCAGCCCGCCGGGGAAGGCATCGAACAACGAGACCACGGCGGGTTCGAAGCGGGCGGTGTCCAGGCGGCAAGCCAGCGAGACCGCCATGTTCTCGGCGCCGGCGCGCTTGAGTGTCGGCAGAATTTCCAGAACGCGAATCTTCACCGCGCCCCCTCGGAAGACCGGAACGACCGCGCCCACTCGGTCATGATGAGAGCGAACAGCAGCCAGCCAGGCTTGCGCTGCTCCCAGGTGAGCGTCATCGTCCCCAAGGCCCACACCGCCAGCATCACCGACCAAAGAGCGCGCTCGGCCAGCGGCATGATCCATACAAATGCCGCCAGCGCGCCGAGCAACACGGCGAACAGCGCAAAACCAATCAGCCCGCTCTCAACCAGCACCGACAAATATGTGTTGTGCGCGACGTACTGGTGGCCGGCCAGGGCCGGGACCCCCAGCCACGGGCGCACCGCTTCTGGGTAGGCGCCGGCGCCGACGCCCCGAACAGGATGACCGCGGAAGACCTTCACCCCCGTCTTCCAGATCCGGGTGCGGCCGTGCAACGTGCCCTGCATGGCCTCGTTTGGGAGGGTCGCCAATCTCTGCCGGGACGCATGCGGCGCAAGCCACAGCCCGCCCGCCAGCAGAAGGCCGAACAGCAGCAGGCTCGAGATTCTGTGCGAGCGGTCCGACTCGCGCCAGGTCCACAACACGAATCCGAAAGCGACGATGCTCGTGGTCAAGCCGGTGCGCGAGGCCGAAAGCAGAACCGCCGAAATGGCGAGCACGATGGCGGCGCGGCACGCCCAGCGCTCGGGGCCCCGCCCTCGCAGCGCCAGGTACAGCGCCAGCGGGATGGAGAGCGCAACCGTGAGGCCCAAATCGTTCGGATCGAACCCGGTGGCCGCGTAGCGCCGGTAGTAGGTCTGCTGTCCCTGGGCGTAGCGGATCAGCGTGAGCACCGAAGCCACCCCCGCCCCCGCCACGTAGGCCCGCATCAGGGCCGTCTGCTGCCCCGGCGTCCGGCAGAACTCCCAGATCAGCCAGAGCATGAAGGCGAGTTGAGCGAAGGTGAGGGCGCGGCCTGCCGTTTCGGCCGGCGCGATGCTCCAGAAGTACGTCAGGACCTCCCAGGCCGCGAACGTCGAAGCGGCGATCAGCGCCAGGTTGGGGGCGCGCAGCGGCCGGCGGCGCAGCGCCACGGCTACCCCGGCCGCGAACGCCAGCAGGCCGAGCAAGCGGGTCACGGTGCCGATCTCCGGTACAACCAGGCTCTTTTCCCAGGGAATCGAAAAAACAAAGGCGCAAAGCAGCGGCCAGGCGATGCGGCGCTCGATCACCGTGCCGCCTCCAGACGCCGGAGCGCTTTTCTCAGGATCAACACTTCCCCCGCGATCTGCACACAGGCCGCCAGCGCTACGGCCAGCGCCGCGCCGCCGAGCCCCATCCTGGGCACAAGAACCCAGCTTCCCATAGCCGAAACCGCTGCCACGACGGCCAGCAGCGGCATCTGCGCCAGAAAAGACCGGGCGCTAGTGACTACATACCCCAGAACCA
>CAVUVG010000014.1:0-150592 GCA_963744775.1 Bryobacterales bacterium | reverse complement strand
TTTTTTGACGGCGAACAGATTACGTATTGCTAAGGTGGAACTGCGGGCGGTGGTGCTGGACCGCGCCGGCAAGACCGTAGTTGAATTGAAGCAGGGCAGTGAAGTCGCCTCCGGCGGCAAGACGGAGATCAAACTGGCGGGCGCCTTAGCGAACCCGCAGCTCTGGGAACCGGCCTCTCCCTATCTTTACCGCGTGGTCTGTTCGCTGATGGCGGGTGGAAAAGTGGTGGACTCGCGCGAGATTCCGCTGGGCATCCGCACAGCGCGTTGGGACACCGAGTCCGGCTTCTACATCAACGGCCGTCATCTGAAACTGCGCGGCTGGGGCCAGAAGCCGACCGACGAATGGCCGGGGCTCGGCGACGCGCAGCCGGATTGGATGCACTTCTACACGCTGCAGCTCATGAAGGAGGCCGGCGGCAACTTCGTCCGCTGGGGCCACTGCGCGGGCGGCCCGGCGAGCATCGCCGCCGGCGACCGGCTGGGCATCATCACCGATCAGCCCGGAGTGGACGGCGAAGGCGACACCGCGGCGCGGCGTGGAAGCTGCGCGCCTCGGCCTTCCGCGACACGATCATCTACTTCCGCAACAACCCCTCGATCCTGATCTGGGAAGGCGGCAACCAGAAGGTCACCCGCGAGCACGCCAAGCAGCTGCGCGGCTACGTGGATCAGTACGATCCCCACGGCGGGCGCGTTTACGCTCACCGCCGCGCCGATGAGATTACGGCTGAGTTCATGGACGTCGGCATCGGCACCGAAGGCGGCCGCGAAATCGCGCGCCTGCCGGTGGTGGAGGGCGAGTACGACCGCGAGGAGTCCCCGCGCCGCGTGTGGGATGACTTTTCGCCGCCGAACTTCGGCTATCCCGGAAGCCAAAGGCCAGACCTACCAGCTCACCTCCGAGCAGTACGCCGTGAACCAGGTGACGCAGTACGTCGACAAGCTCGGGGCCGCGAACCACTCGCGGCGGCGCGAATTGGATCTTCTCGGATTCGACCAGCGGGGGCCGCGTGGCCACGGAAGTAGCGCGCGCCAGCGGCGAGGTGGACGGCGTGCGGCTGCCCAAGGAAGCGTACTACGTCTGCCAGACGATGTTCCGCGACGAACCGCAGGTACACATCATCGGCCATTGGACTTATCCGGCAAAAACAAAGAAGACTGTCTACGTAGCCTCCAACGCCGAGGCGGTGGAGTTGTTCGTCAATGGCAAGTCGCTAGGGCGCGGCAGCGTTTCCGGAAGTACCTGTTCACCTTCCCCGATGTGGCGTGGGAAGCGGGCGAGATCAAGGGCGGTGGCCTACAACGGCGGCAAAGCAAGTTGCCGCGCAGAGCAAGCGGACGGCGGGTCCCCCTGTTGCCTTGCGGATGACGCCGATGACAGGCCCGGGCGGGCTGCACGCGGACGGATCGGACGTGCTGCTGATCGACGTGGAGGCGGTGGACGCCAACGGCCAGCGTTGCCCGACGTTCCAGCAGCGCGTCGATTTTGCGGCCGAGGGCGCGGGCGAGTGGCGCGGCGGCTACAACAGCGGGAAGATCAATTCCACGAATAACCCCTACCTGGACCTGGAAGCCGGCATCAATCGCGTGGCCGTTCGCGCCATGCGCACGCCGGGGAAGATCACGGTGCGCGCCGCCAGCGCGAATCTGAAGCCCGCTGTGCTCACGGTGGAGTCAGCTGGCGGTGAAAGTCCAGAACGGCTATTCCAGCGCTGTCCCCGCGCTTCCCGAGGTGGCATTGCCACAGGGACCGGCCGTGGCGGCCGGAGCCGCACAGGCAGCGCTGCCGGGCTGCGCAGGCCCAGGCCGCGGGGCGCTTCATCACCAGGTTCTCCTATTCCGGTCCCACCACCAGCGTCCATGTCGAACAGGGCGCCGGGGATGGCAAGCGAGTCTACACGGACTCCGAATCTGCGTTTTTCGATTCGCTGCCGCTGATTCTGAGGGGCAGCGACTACGTTCAGGCGTCCAACAACGACCGTCTCTACAGCGCGGTGGACCTGATGGAAATCGCGGTGAGCGCGGGGTCCGTTGTGTTCGTGGCGCACGACGACCGCCTTCCCCGCCCCGCCTGGCTGACGGAGCAGTTTAAGCCCGCCGCTGTTGCGCTCAAGGTGGGCGGGCGCCCGATGACCCTGTTCCAGCGGCGCTTCGCGGAGGCGGGAAGTCTCACTCTTGGCTCGAACGCACCCGACGCCGCCGCGAAAGACTGCCACATGTACCTGGTCTTCGTGGCCAAGTCGGCGCCGTAGACCTGTTCGGCGTGTCAGCGGGACGAGGGCAAAATCGGGACAGACGAATCTGTCCACCCCCGCAGCGGCTGAACAGGCTGCAATCCGTTCCGGTGGGGACAGATCAGGCTGTCCCGATTTTAGCGGCTCACCAGGGGGATCGCGACGTTGAAGCTGGTGGTCATGTTGGCGAAGCCGCCCGGGCCGTCGCCGGTCGCCGCAAATAGAAACACGGGGCGGCCGTTCTCTATGAGCAGGAAGGGCCGCTCGAGCTGGCCCATGGTTTGGGTGGCGCCGTCGTCCCAGCGGATGGTGCGTGACCAGGCCTTGGGCGGCTGGGCCAGCTCCCAGCGCACACCATCTTTGGACTGGACGCGGACGCCCGCGTGCTTCTCGCCGGCCAGCTTGCCGGTCATATCCTTGACGATCATCTCGTAGCCATCGGCGGATCGCCAGACGAACGGATCCTCGACCTCTCCGAAGCGCTCGACCGAGAAGATCGGCTCTTTGCCCACCACTTCATAGGGACCGAGGTAGTGTTTCGCGCGCGCCACGCCCAGTGTCATCCGGCCGTACTTCACGCCTTCGTATCTGCGGGCCTTGAACACGACCAGGGCCGAGCCGTCGGCGTTCACCACTGGCGCCGGATTCGACGTAAGGAAGCTGTAGAACGTCCCCGGCTGGGTGTCCAGAACCGGGCGGTCTGATCTCGTCCAAGGCCCTTCAATGTTCTTCGCCGTGGCGACTCCGATGCGCTTGTGAGAGCGCGCGACGATGGCCCGGGGATCTGTAAGCGCGAAGGGCACGCCCAGAGGCGGATCGTCGAACGGATGCGTGCTGCCTATGTAGAAGAGGATGTAGGTATCGCCGTGACGCGTGATGGAGGGGTTGTGGGTGGCACGGCCATCCCAGTATTCCGCTCCCCGCGCGGGCAGCACGACCTGCTGAAATGTGTACGGCCCCTGCGGCTTATCCGCCACGGCGCGCACGATCTCGGAGTTGGTCATCCAGCCGGGATGGAACGTCAGGCCCTTGGGCCAGCGCGAGGCGAACATGTGGTATCGCCCGTCATCGGCCTTGATGACCGAGCCGCACCACACCCAATAGCCATCCATGCGAAAACCGCCGTTGCGCGGGACCACGCCCAGCTCGGGAAAGGCGGCGGCCCAGGCGGAGGAGAGGCTGGCCAGCGCCATCAGAACGAATGAGCACTGCACGGCATCTGCGAAGACTAGTCATGGAAAATGTCTCCCTCTATTTGGCCCAACTTGGGCCGACATCGGCCGGGCTCAGCGGCTGGGGCGCGGCGACGGGCCGCGGATCTTTGCTGATGAAGCCTTCGGGACGCGGGTCCAGCCGGATCTCGCCGCCGAAGACGATATTGCCTTCAAACCGGTTGGGCTTGAACTTGAAAATATCCAGAGGAGGATTGCTGTCCTGGGCGGGAGCTTCGGCCACCGTGCCGCCGCCGGCCTTGACGATCACGTTATTGGCAATGAAATTATCTTCGGGTATCAGGACGCGCTGAGACCCCGGCCAGCCGCTCTTGTAGTTTCCCCCGAGAATGAGGTCAGCCCCCGAATTATTGACCAGCGTGTTGCGCAGCAGTTCAGTCTGCCGGGGCCAGTTGTAGCGCGGCACGCGGCCCAGCGGAGTCCCTTCACGATTCACCGGGCTGTAGCGGCCGGTCAGGTCACGCTCGATGAACTCACCGGCGATCAGCATGATGCCGTAGTCGCAGCCGGCGATGTAGTTGTCCTGAACGCGCTGGCGCTGGCCCGTCACACGCATGCCGTAGCATCCCTTGCGGCCCTCGCACAAGATGATGTTGCCGGCGATGGTGTTGAAATTGCCGCTGCGGTTGGTGATGCCGCCCAGCGTGGCGCGGATCGTGTTGTTGAGAACCCGGTTGCGGTTGGACTTGAGCGAGATGATCTCCGCGCTCTCGCCGTCGGCCCGCTCGAAGAGGTTCCTCTCGATGGTGAAGAAGGCGCCGTCATCGCCCATCTCCTCGCTGCCGCCGTAGCCCCAAACGCGGAAGATCTCCATTCCGTTCTGCCCGCGGCTGGAGCCGATGTTCAGGAAGTGAGATCCGGAGACGGAGTTGTAGCGCGCGCCCTTAATGGCGTTGCCGATGAGCGGGCCCATGTGGTTCTTGCGCTCAAACAGCGACCGCTCGACGCGGTTGTGACTGCCCTCGAAAAAGACCCAGTAGTAGGCGGTGTTCAGCACGGGCGGGTTGTAGTTCACGATGGCCGTGTCGGCCAGACGGCCGTAATCGGATCGAAATGTGATCACCGACCCTTGGCTCAGCGCCCCATCACGGAACACCAGGCCCTCGGCCGTGACATACGGCGCCGCGAAGACCAGGCTGGAGGCGCCCGTCAGCACCACTTGGCCGGGCGTCTGCGCCCGCAGCGTGACCGGCGCGGAGGCCGTGCCCGCGGCTTTCAGATCGAGGCGCGCGTCCTTCCAGATCCCGTCGCGCATCACGATCGTGTCTCCCGGCTTGGCCGAGGCGATGGCCGCGTCGAGTTCGGCCTGGTTGGCCACGACACTGGCCGGCTTCGCGGCGGCCATGACCTTCCCGATGAGGACGTCGCGGCTGCCCTTTTCGATCGCTTGACTGCCGCCGCCCGTGAGCAGGAGCTTGGCGTCGGGGTGATAGCTGGTGATCACCAGGCAGCGGTCGATAGACTGGCCGGCGTCGATGGTCGACTCCACCCTCCAGTTCGCGCCTGCGTCGTCGGTCCGGTAAACGTTGACGCCGCGGCCCGATGGATTATAGACACGGAAGGAGTCGGGCCCGATCTTCTCCAGACCGCGGGGCTCACCGGTGGCTTTGGGGATGCCGGTGACCACCCAGGCCGACCCGTTCCAAGTAGCCGAACTCAGCCCCCCGCCGGCCTGCCTCTGGAAGTGAACGAAGGGGAAGCCGTTGTCGCGGTAGTGCGCCGACACCTGCAGACCGGCCAGATGGCCGCGTGTGGGATGACCGGTGTCCAGGACGACGCAGTGGCTGTCGGCCTCGGTGTTGTCGATCCAATCGCCCAGGTCGGTGCCGTCGACACTGTGGAAGTGGCTGGTCGAGGGATCGAACCAGGCGTAGTATGCGTTGCGCCCGTAAGTGGCGTGGGCGTGGCGGCCGAAACCGCCGCCGGCGAAGGTCCAGGCCATGTGTATGCGGCCCTTGTGACCGTTGCGCGGCGGCTCGTAGGTCACCATGCCGTTGTAGATCTCGGTGAAATTGTCCTCTCGCGGATAGGGATTGATCGCCATGTGCGCCGACCAGCTCTTGCCGTTGTCGGTGGACTTGACGTACATGAAGGGGCGGTCGTCCTGGTGGCCGCTGGTCATGCGGGTTTCGCGATAGAAGACGTAAAGGTCGCCGTTGGTGGTGATGATGGGCGCCGGATAGGAGGCGTGCGCCGCTTCCGGAATGGAGACGTCAGCCCATTGCCCGTCGATGCTCAGCGGTTTGGGCGAGACCGACAGGCGCAGCGGAGAGTTGTGACAGCCGTAGAAGATGTAGATGCGGTTGTCCGCGCCGCGCAGCATTCCCGGGTAGTTGTGCTTGTCGGCGAAGGTGGATCTGCCGACGATCTTGTCCTCGCTCCAGACGCCGGTGGCATGATCAAAGGCCTTCACGACCGCGTGGCTGTCAGCGGTCATCCAGGTCACGAAAGTCTTGTTGACCTCGGGCGCGTGGAAGCCGATCGGGATCGGCCGGAGATCGGTCCGTATGCCGGACTTATCGCTGATCTTGACGACAGAGAACTCTTCAGCCGGCGTGCAGACAGCCGCCAGGGCCATCAGACAGATTACCTGTTTGACTGACATAAGAACGTTCATCCGCCGCGCGCGGCCTGGTTTCCGCCTACGCGGGGAACTCGACCGCGCGCGCCAGCTTCACCGCCGGGTTCTCGCGGAGCTGCGCCAGCACGCTCTCGCTGAGCTTCTCCGTCGGTCTCGACGACGGCCATGGCTTCCAGCGGCTCGCCCGGCTTGAGCGGCGTGTCGCGCCGGCCCAGCGAAAAATTGGCGATGTTGATCCGGTTGCGGCCCAGCACCGTGCCGACGTGCCCGATGACGCCCGGCACGTCGTGGTTCCGCATATAGGTCAAGTGACCGGAGAGCGGCGCCTCGCAGTGGATGCCGTCCACTTGAAGCACCCGGGCCTTGCCCAGCACTACCGCGCCCTCCACGGTGGTCAGGCCCGCGTCGGTCTCCAACTCCAGCCGGATCGCATCCATGTGGCCGGTGCGCTTCTCGTGCCGCTCGTCCACATCGAGGCTGCGCTCGGCGGCGATCTGCATGGCGTTCACCAGGTTCGCCTTTCGAGAGAGCCACGGTTCAGCACGCCGGCCAGGCCGGCGTTGCGGATCAGGTGCGTGTTGTCCTCGGCCAGCTTGCGGAGGTAGACCAGCCGCACGCCGGTCGGGCTGCCCGTGGCGATCTGGGCGGCGAAGGCGCCGAGCTTGCTCGGCCAGGGCGATGTAAGGCTCGATCGCCTTGTATTGCTCCGGCGCCAGCGCCGGCATGTTGACGGCGTTGATGGCGACGCCGCTCAGCAGGTACTCGGCCAGTTGCTCGGCGATGCGCACGCCGACGATCTCCTGGGCTTCCTCGGTGGATCCGGCGATGTGCGGCGTGGCCAACACGGCATCCGAGCCGAAGAGCGGGATAGTCCGCCGGCGGCGGTTCGGTCTCGAACACGTCCAGGGCCGCGCCCGCGACCTTGCCGGATTCGATGGCCTCCTTGAGCGCCGCGCCGTCGACCAGTTCGCCGCGGGCGCAATTGACGATGCGCACGCCGGTCTTCATCTTGGCGAAGGCCTCGCGCGGAAATCATGCCGCGCGTTTCGGGCGTCAGCGGCCATGTGCAGCGCGATGTAGTCGGAGGCGGCGTAGAGCGCGTTGAGATCACCAGTTCGACGCTCGACGTCCTCGCGCGCCCGCGGGCTGACATAGGGGTCGCGAGGCCACGACCTTCATCTCGAAGGCGCGCGCCCGTCGCACCACTTCGCGGCCGATGCTGCCCAGGCCGATGACGCCCAGCGTCTTGCCGCGCAGCTCGTTGCCCATGAACTTCTTCTTCTCCCACTTGCCGCTCTTGGTGGAGGCGCTGGCCTGCGGGATGGCGCGCGCCATGGCCAGCATCAGCGCCAGCGTGTGCTCGGCCACCGAGACGGCGTTGCCGCCCGGCGTGTTCATCACCAGCACGCCGGCGGCGGTGGCGGCCGGCAAGATCCACGTTGTCCACGCCGACGCCCGCGCGGCCGATCACGCGCAGCTTCGGCGCCTGCTCCAGCACCTGTCGTGGTCACCTTCACGGCGCTGCGCACGATCAGCGCGTCGGCATCGGCCAGGTGCTGCGCGTACTCCTTGGGTTGGAGACGATCACCTCCCAGCCCGGCTGGCCTGCGAGCAGCTCCAGGCCGGCCGCGGCCATGGGTTCAGCGACGAGTATCTTCATGCGGTCCCTCACGCGCCGCCGCAGCTTCAGCCCGGCGGCTTCGGCGTAAACCTTCTGCACCGCGGCCACGCCCGCGCCGAACACGCACCGGGAGCCGTTGGCGGCCAGGATCATCTCCAGCTCCGCCACCACCGCCGAACAGATCGGCGAAATCGAAATAGCCCAGGTGCGCGATGCGGAAGATCTTGCCCTTCATCGAGCCCTGGCCGTTGGCGATGATGGCGCCGAACCTGTTGCGGAATTCCTTGACGATGACGCCGGAATCCATGCCGGCCGGGGCCTTGATGGCGGTGACGGAAGAGCCGGGCGAGCCGGGCGAGAACAGCTCCAGGCCCAGCGCCGCGGCCGCGGCGCGCGTGGCCCGCGCCAGCAACTGCGCGTTCTCGATCAGCTTGTCCATGCCGATGGTCTTGATGTACTTCAGCGCGGCGCCCAGCGCGATGATCAGCGACGTGTTGGGGGTCCAGCTCGACTCGCCCTGGGCCGCGTTCTTCCTCTCCTTCTTCAGGTCGAAGTAGTAGTGCGGCAGGCTGGCCGTTTCGGCGCGCTTCCACGCCTTGGGGCTGACGCGAGAGGAACGCCAGGCCGGGCGGGATCATGAAGGCTTTCTGCGAGCCGCCCACCACCACGTCCAGGCCCCAGCCGTCGATGTCGAGCGGCATGGTGCCCAGGCCCGTGATGGCATCCACCACGAAGATGGCGTCCGGTCTTGGCGATGGCCTTGCCCCATGGCGCGAACGTCGTGCGCGGCGCCGGTCGAGGTTTCGGAGGCCTGCACGAACACGCCGCGGGCGTCGGGGTTGGCGGCCAGCGCCGCTTCCACCTGCTTCGGGCTTGACCGTGCTCGCCGTATTCGGCCTTCAGCACGACCGCATCCAGGCCGAAGGCCTTGGCCATTTCCACCCAGCGCTCGCCGAACTTGCCGGCCGCAGCAAACGATCACCTTCTCTCCGCGGGAGAACAGGTTCGAGATGGAAGACTCCATCGCGCCGGAGCCGGAAGCCACCAGCGACCAGCACGTCGTTCGACGTGCCCATTACTTCTTTCAGGTCGGCGAGGGTCGCCCGGTAAATATTGCGGAAATCTTCGGTCCGGTGATGGATGTCGGACCCCATCATGGCGTGGAGGGCCGGCGGGTACAGCGGCGTCGGCCCTGGAGTCAATAGTCGTGTCTTGCGGATGTGCATGGCGTTGGGTAGTCCTCTAGAATATCAGACATCATGTCTCTCTTCGACCGGGTTCAGAAGGAAATGACAGAGGCGATGAAGGCCCGCGAGGAAGTGCGCCTGGGCGCCCTGCGGATGGTCAAAACCGCCCTGAAGAAGCATGAGATCGACTCCATGAAGCCGCTGGACGAAGCCGCGGAGATGCAGATCATGAAGTCTCTGGTCAAGCAGCGCCAGGAGGCCGCCGAGATGTTCCGCAAAGGGCGGCCGGCCGGAGCTGGCCGACAAGGAAGAGGCCGAACTGCGCCTGATTGAGGCCCTCATGCCCGCGGCGCCCAGCCGAGGAGGAGATGGAGGCCGCCATCGCCGCCGCGCTGGCCGAGACCGGCATCACGTCGCTGAAGCAGATGGGCGTGGTGATGAAGGCCGCGCAGGCCAAGCTCGGCGGGCAAGCGCGTCGACGGCAAAGCTCTCAGCGACCAGGTGCGCGCCCGGCTGTCTTAACGGACGGCTTGAATAAACTCCTGGATTCGGCCGGCGATCTCATCGCGGACGCGGCGAAAAACGGCAAGCCGTTCCTGAGCCGTGCCCGTCGCGGCAGCAGGATCCTGGAAGCTCCAGTGCAGTTGAGAAACCGCGCCGGGGAAAACGGGGCAGGCCTCCTTGGCCGCGTCGCAGACCGTGATCACCCAGTCGAACGGCTGGCCGAGGAACTCACTCACGTTCTTTGACCGCTGCCCGGAGATGTCGATGCCCAGCTCCTGCATGACCTCGACGGCGGTGGGATTGAGGCCCGCCGGGTGCGTGCCGGCGCTGGCAGCTTCAAATCGATCCCCGGCCAGTCGGCGCAAGAGTCCCTCCGCCATCTGGCTGCGGCACGAGTTGCCAGTACAGAGAAAGAGCACTCGCACGGCTCACCCGCAGCACTTGCCGCGCACGACCTTGAAGGCCGCACGCGGCCTGTCCGCTTCCCGCGGCGCCTCCGGCGAGAGCCCGGCCAGCACGGCCAGCTCCTGGCGCGAAGGGTAGGAGCCGCAACTGGCGGTATTCCCGTCCACCAAAATCATGGGCAGACTGGGCACGCCGTCCTGCGAGAGGGCGGCCATCACCACTTCGTTCCCGGTGAATGCCTCGGGCTGCTGCGCCAGGTTGTAGCGTTCCACTGTGACGCCCTGCGCGGCGAGCCAGTCGAGATCGGCGGCGAACCGGGGCAGCACCGGGTCCACTTTCGGCCCGCACACGCCGCTGCTGCAGCACATCGGAGGATCAAAAACCTGCACTTTTGGCATAAGGACTCTCTCTCAAAGATTCGAAATGAGGCGCTTCAGCCGCCCCAGCGCGTCTTGATTCACGCAGTACAGCACGCGCGTTCCCGCCTCCCGGCTGCATATCAGGCCCGCTTCCTTGAGGATCCGCAGGTGCTCGGAGACGGTAGACTGGGCCAGGGGCAACTCGCACACGATGTCCCGGCACACCCGGGAATCCCCCCTGGCGAGAGTCCGGAGAATGCGCAGGCGGACCGGATGTCCGATAGCCTTAGCCAGTGCGGCAAGGTCTTCTTCGGACTCCGCCTCGGCCTGGGCGGGCGGGCAACATGTGGTTTCGGGGCTGTCGTTTTCCATCGCCTATCGTCGATTAACGATACCTCATTCCTGCCGGTCAGTCAAAGGCTTATCATCCAGGACGATGGCCAGCGACTGGGTGATAGCGCTGCCGTCGAGAGGATGACGTTGCCGGACACGGGAATTCCGTTGTAGCGGATCTCCTTTACGTAGTGAGCGGTTCCGATGCCAACCAACGTCAACTCGTGCGCCTCGACGGCAAGAGCCTCCACTCGGAACTTCCCCGCCGCGTCAGCTTTCACAGGTTCGCTCATCATTAGAACATGGTGACTGACAGGCCCCAGCCGGGCGCTGATCCGCGAAACGTCCGGTAGTGTCGCTCCCTCCGCGGCGACAATGGAGCCCTGCAAACTCAGGGGGCGCTCCAAAGTTGCGCAAGCTCGAGGTTCTCCTCGCTGATGACGAAATTGACCGATGCGCCACCGCTGCTGCCGCCACCAGGTTTTCTTATCCCGAACATCAGGCGGTGCGAACCCGGTGAGAAGCCGTGACGAGCAGGTCCCGGCCGCAAGGGGCCTGAGCTAGCACGGATCCTGCGGTGCCATTGTTCGCCCTGAGGGAGGAGGTGCTACATTGGACAGTTTGGCCATGCTGAGCTACACCAGGGGACCGGATCTCCCGATCCTCGAGAAGACCATCCACCAGATTCTGGACGAGGCTGCGGCGCGCGCGCCGGACCAGGAGGCGGTCGTCTCGCTGTCAACAGGGCGTGCGGCTGACCTACCGCCAGCTCCGGGAGGAGTCCCTGCGGGTGACGCGCGGCTTATGGGCGCTCGGCATCCGCCCAGGCGACCGCGTGGGCATGTGGTCCACCAGTTGTGTGGAGTGGATCTACCTGCAGACCGCCGTGGCGCGCCTCGGCGCGGTGCTGGTGAACATGAATCCCGCCTACCGCGTCGTGGACCTGCGGCTCGATCCTGCGCAAGTCCGGGGTGAAAGCTCTGTTCTTTCACGAGAAGGACCACCGCGCGGATTACGCCGGAATTCTGCAGGAGACGCTGGCGACGCACGACCTGACGCTGGGCCACGCGATCGCGCTCGGCTCCGCCGCCTGGGACCGGATGCTGGAGGACGGATGCGAGTTCCCATCGACTGCCGTCAGCCCCCAGGACGTCGTCAACATTCAATACACCTCCGGAACCACCGGCGCGCCCAAGGGCGTGTTGCTGACACACCGCAACCTGGTCAACAACGGCTACCTGATGGGCAGCAACATGCGGATCGGCCCCCAGGACCGCATCTGCGCGCCCGTGCCGCTCTACCATTGCTTCGGCTGCGTCATCGGCGTGATGGTGGCCCTAACCCGCGGCGCCACGCTGGTTCTGCCTTCCGCCCAATTCGACGCCCTGGCCACGCTCGAAGCAGTGCAAGCCGAACGCTGTACCGCGCTCTACGGCGTGCCGACGATGTTCATCGCCGAGTTTGAGCATCCTCAGTTCAGCAGTTTCGATACGTCGACGCTCCGCACCGGCGTCATGGCGGGGGCGCCTTGCCCGATCGAGCTCATGAAGCGGGTCGCCGATGAGATGCACTGTTCCGAGATCACCATTGTCTACGGGCAGACGGAAACTTCGCCGGGCATCACCCAGTCGGCGACGGACGACTCGCTGGAACTGCGTGTGGCCACGGTGGGCCGGGCGCTGGCGAACACCGAGGTGAAGATCGTGGACCCGGCGACGGGCCAGACGCTGGAGGTTGGCGAGCAGGGCGAACTGTGCGCCCGGGGCTACCTGGTCATGAAGGGCTACGACGGCGACCCGCAGGCCACGTCGCAGGTGATCGACGCCGAGGGCTGGCTGCACACCGGCGACCTGGCGATGATGCGGCCCGACGGCTGCTTCCGCATCACCGGCCGGGCCAAGGACATGATCAGCCGGGGCGGCGAGAAGATCTACCCGCGCGAGATCGAGGAGTTCCTCCACCGGCACCCCAAGGTGGCCGACGTCTACGTGGTGGGGCTGCCCGATGAGCGGCTGGGCGAGAGCGTGCTGGCCTGGATCAAGTTAAAGAATGGCCAGGCGGCCACGCCGGAAGAGCTCCGGAAATTCTGCCGCGACAAGATCGCCTACTTCAAAATCCCCAAGCACATCCGCTTCGTGGACGGCTTCCCCATGACCGCCAACGGCAAGGTGCAGAAGTACCTCATCCGGGAGCAGGAAATCCGCGAGCGCGGGCTGGAGAACGTGGCGGGGATCGCCACGGCGTAGGCCCGGCGCTAGCCGAAGTAATCCTTCACCTTCTCGAAGAGCCCTTTCTCATTGGGCTTGTTGTCGGCGGGCAGCGTCTCGGCCAGGCTCTCCAGCAGCTTGCGCTGCTCGCGGGTAAGCTTGGTCGGCACCCTCAGCTCGATGTGGACGTAGATGTCGCCACGCCCTCCGCCGTTCACGCTGGGCATGCCGAGGTTTCGCAGGCGGAACTGCGCGCCGTGCTGCGTGCCTTCGGGGATGGCGAGCGGCTGCGGCTCGTCCAGAGTGGGGATGCGGATCTCGGCGCCCAGCGCGGCCTGGGCGATGCTGACCGGCACGGTGCAATGCAAGTCGCGGCCGTCGCGCACGAAGATGGGATGTTCCTTGACCTTCAGCACGACGTACAGGTCGCCGGGCGGCCCGCCGTTGTATCCGGCCTGGCCTTCCTGTGACAGGCGCAGGTGCGTGCCGTTGTCCACCCCGGGAGGAACGTTGACCTTGAGCCTGCGCTCCGCGCGCACGGAGCCCTGACCGTGGCATTGGGTGCAGGGCTGGCGAATCACCTTGCCGGCGCCCCCGCAGTGCGAACAGGTACGGCGGATGGACAGGAAGCTCTGCTGGTAAAGCACCTCTCCGCGGCCCCGGCAAGTGGGACAGGTCGTCGAACCGGAGCCGGGCTCGGCGCGGTTTCCCTGGCAGCGCGAACAGATTTCTTGCCGGGGAATCAGGATCTCGGCCCGCATTCCGCGAACCGCGTCTTCGAAATCGATTTCGAGGTCATAGCGCAGATCCTCGCCGCGCTGCACGCGCGTTCGGCGGCGGGTGCTGCCTCCGCCAAACAGATCGCCGAAGCCGAAGAAGTCTCCAATGATGTCTTCGAAGCCGGAGAACGTGTTCGGGTCGAAGCCGTTGAAGCCGCCTTGGCCGCTGACACCCTGATGGCCGAAGCGGTCGTAGGCGGCGCGCTTCTCGGAGTCGCCGAGCACACTGTAGGCTTCCGCGGCCTCCTTGAATTGCTCCTCGGCTTGCGGGCTACCGGGGTTCCTGTCGGGATGATGCTGGAGCGCCATCTTGCGGTAGGCGCTCTTGATCTCCTGCAACTCGGCTTCCCGGCCGACGCCCAGGACCTCGTAATAATCTCGCTTGCTCACTGGTCCGACCGCTTTTCAGACGCTGGCGCGACCGCCACGCTCACCAGCGCGGGGCGCAACAGCCTGCCCTGGAAGTTGTACCCCTTCTGCAACTCCGCCAGGATCGTGTGATCTTCCGCCTCGGTGGTCTCGCGCATCTCCAGAGCGTGGTGGATGTGCGGATCGAACTGCTGGCCTTCGGTGGAGATGGGCTCCAGTCCCAATTTTTCGAGCTCTCCGGCGAACCGCTGGAAAATCAGCTCCATGCCCCGCGCATATTCTTTATCGGCAGTCTCGGCCTTGAGGGCGCGCTCGAAGTCGTCCAGCACGGGAAGCACGTGCTGGATGGCCTCCATGGTCGCGAATTCCCGGGTTTCCGACTTTTCCCGCTCGACACGCCGGCGGAAATTCTCGAATTCGGCCATGCGCCTCAACAGGCGGTCCTGCAGATCCGCTTTGTCGGCGGCCAACTGATCCCGCTCGGCCAACGCCGCGGCCAGCTCCGCGGCCGGGTCCGTGGCCGGCACGCTTGCCTGGTCTGCCTGGGGCTGCTCTTCTGCGGCGCGCGGCCGTCTCTCCGTCTTTCTTACGCATACTCTTACTATTCTCAGATTAACAAACTGGATCAGGAGGGAAGGTCTTGCAGGGTCCGCCCGACGCCCAGCACCGCGGCCATCACTCTCTCGTAGTGCATGCGCATGGGGCCGAGGACCGCGATCTTGGCGGCCATCCCTCCCGGCGCGGCGACGTTGATGCCGATCAAGGAGAGCTCCCCCATGGCGGGGTGGAGATCGCCCAGCCCCACCTGCACGCTGACCTCGCCCGGCGGCTGCTCCAGGATGCGGTCCAGCAGTTGCAGAATTCGCTTCTTCTCCTCCAGGGCGTGCAGCAACTCCCGCATCTTCTCGCGCGTGAGGTGGAGATCCAGTGCGATCAGGTAGGAGGCGCCCCCCATGTGAACGGCGGGAGCCAGGTCGATGTCCAGCAAGCCTCGGGTGAACAGGACGTTGAGCCGCCGTTGCAGCGCGTCGTAGTAAGCGCTTTGCAGATGCAGCCGGCGCTCCAACTCCTGGCGAACGTCGGTGAGCACCCAGCCGCTGAAGTTCTGGTTGATGTAGTTGCGGATCGAAACCAGATCCGCCTGGGAAACCGGCTCGTCCGGCGTCACCACCCTGTGCCGGACAATGTGGTCGCCGGTGACCAGCACCGCCAGCACGCGGTGGTCGGCCAGGGGCAGAAGCTCGACCTGGTCCAGCGTCACGCTGGCGGCGGGGAACGAGGCCGCGATCCCTACATTCCGGGTGAGGTCGGTCAATAGCCGGGAGGAGCGCTCGACGCCTTGCTCCAGGTTCTCGACGCCGCTGAAACCGGCCAGGAGGCGCCGCTCTCCGGTCGGCCGCCCGAGGCCGCGCCATCAGTTCCATGACGAAGAATCGAAATGCCTTGCCGGTGGGGATTCGGCCGGCGGAAGTGTGCGGCTGGGTCAGGTAGCCTTCCTCGGCCAGGTCGGCCATGACGTTGCGAATGCTCGCCGCACTCAGCTCGCGTCTCTGCCGCTTCGAGATTGTCCTGGAGGCCACGGGCTCGCCGGTTTCGATGTAAGCCCGGACAATCGACTGCAGGATCTCGGCCTTGCGGCGCGACAATGTAAATTCTCCACCCATAGCGCGCAGGGGCCAACCCCCGAACCGTATTCTAGGCGATGCACGCGACAAGGGTCAACCCGGGGGGCTTGTCGGAACAATGCCGTCTGCCGTAACGTAAGAGATTGCAGGGACGCTCGGAAATGGCTTATTGCTGCCAATGCGGAAAACCGGCGCAGGACGTGGACCGCTTTTGCGGCGAGTGCGGGGCCGCGCAGCCGGCCGCCGCCTCCACCGCCGGCGGCGGGATCAGTCCCGGCGCCGCCTCCACCCTCTGCTACATTCCCTGGCTGGGGTGGATTCCCGCCGTGATTGTGCTGGCTTCCGGGCGCTTCCGGCAGAATGCCACCGTGCGGTTCCATGCCTTCCAGGGCGTCTACATCTTCGTGGCCTGGCTGATCGTGGACTGGGCGCTCGGCCCGATGATGGGCTTTCCGCTCATGCATGGAGGCCCCCGGCCGTGGATTTTGCCGGGAATCTCCCTGGCGGTTCTGCTGAAGGGCCTGCTCCTGTTCACCTGGATTTTCATGCTGGTCAAGACCAGCCAAGGCGCAACCTACAAGCTCCCGCTGGTAGGCGAGCTCGCCACGCGCTCCGTGGCCGAGCAGAAGTAGGAGAAATCCATTCAGCACTACTGTGGGAGCGTGGGCTTGTAATTTGGTCTGGGTTCGCGTGTGCGCTGCCGGAGAGACTTGAGTGTGTCGGACGCCACGTAGATCCTGCCTCGCTTCTCGCCGGCTGGGATGAGCAGGCCATTATCGACCAGGAGTTTCAGATCTCGACTTGCGACGTTTTCACTGATTGCGGCAACTGAGCGGTACGTGGCATTTCTGACCCTGTAGCCGAACGTTGCGTCGGAGAGAGCGTTGATCACGCGGTCGGGCAGCCCACGCAGTTGAATTAGGTTCTCCAGCTCGTTCCATACGCGCTCAAGCTCCTTGGTTCTCTTGAGCAGCGTTGTGGCTTGGTTGAAGTGAGCGACAAGACAGAAGCGAATCCACGGCCTGGCATCGTTCCCGGGCAGCCAGGTTCGCCCCCCAACATCCCCCAGCACGCTGTAATACTCCTTCGTGTTGCGGCCGAGATACTCTTCAATGCTAGAGAACCAGGGGTCCAAAATTCCCTCTCGCGCAAGGATGAGGGTTTGCAGGCAGCGAGCCATCCTTCCGTTGCCGTCAGAAAAGGGGTGGATCATCACGAGGTTCAGGTGCCCCATTGCGGCACGGATTATCGACGGAGTGCCATCGCTCTGTTGAGAGAATCAACGAGTTCCCTCATGAGATTCGGCACGATAGTGGAATCAGGTCCCTCATATACGATCTCCCGCTTCTCTTCGTCCCTCACGTATATGGGTCCGGGGCGCCAACTGCCAGGATGCCGCGCCAGGTCATAGTTGAGCATCATGTAGTGCAGGCTTCTGATGAAGCCCTCGCCGTATTGAAAGTGCGGATCATCGGAGAGCTGAAGCACGTACGTCATGGCATTTCGATATCCGGTCACGGCCGCCCATGTCTCGCTGCGGGCGTCCAGCGGCTGCTCGCCATCAACGGCCGCGATCGCGTCGTCTGGGGTGACGTTATACCCCTCGATGCTGTTGGACCCCCGAATCGAGCGGGCTAGAGTGTTTCTTCTGAGCAGCCCGAGCCACCGCTGGGGAGATCTCAGGGCATATTTCAGGGTTCCCCTGATGGAATCCACCTGCTGGATTATGTCCCGGCATTCAGGAAGCAGTTCTGGGGTGGAGAAAATCATTTGCTTTCTGTCCCTGTATCAGATATTATCTGATTTAACGACAGAAAGCAAGCGCATATGTGTGGAGATTGCCACTACCTCGAAATCGTGGTATATTTATTCATTGGGGTGAATATCTAGTCAGATGAAGACGCGCGTGGGGATTGTCGGTTTTCGGGGGTATAGCGGGGCGGAGCTGGTGCGGCTGCTGGAGCATCATTCGTCCGTAGAGCCGTGGCTCATGGAGCATCGCGCCGATTCGGCGGATCAGCCGCGGCCGCGCGGGCACGCTGGCCCTCCCCGCATCCCCTGTACCCAGGAAGCGGCGCGCCAGGAGAAGATCGGGCTGGTGTTCCTGGCGACGCCCGCCGACGTTTCCATGGAACTGGCTCCCGCCATGCTGGCGGCCGGAGCCCTGGTGGTGGACCTCAGCGGAGCCTTCCGGCTGCGCACCGTCGAGAACTACGCCAAGTGGTACAAGGAGCAGCACACCCAGCCCAAATTGCTCGCCGAAGCCGTTTACGGTTTGCCCGAGTTCTACCGGGACGCGGTGCGCCAGGCCCCCCTGGTGGCCAACCCCGGCTGCTACCCCACGGCCGCGAACCTGGCGATCCGGCCGCTGGTGGAGAGCGGCGTCATCGACCGCGCCGCGGGCATCGTCTGCGACGCCAAGTCCGGCGTCAGCGGAGCGGGCCGCAAGCCCACGCTGAAGACCAGCTTCTGCGAGGTGACGGAGAATTTTTCGGCCTACAACATCCTGGGCCATCGCCACGTGCCGGAAGTCCTGCTGACCTCCGGGCTGGAGGAAGCCCAATTCAGTTTCACGGCGCACCTGCTGCCGCTGGACCGTGGGATTCTGGAAACCATCTATTTCCGGGTGAAGCCGGGGAGCGACGGCGAGTCCCTCTTGCGGATTTACGAAGACCGGTACAAAGGCGAACCCTTCGTGCGCCTGTACGACGCGGGCCATGCGCCGGACCTGCGCTCGGTGCAGCGCACCAACCTCTGCGGCATTGGCGTGAAAGTGGACGCCGCCACCGGCCGGGCCGTGGTGGTCAGCGTCATCGACAACCTGGGGAAGGGCGCCGCCGGGCAGGCCATCCAGAACATGAACCTGATGCTGGGTTATCCCGAAACGGAGGGTCTGCTGTGAAGCTGCTGGTCAAACTCGGGGGGACACTGCTCGACAGCGAGGCCTCCCTGCGCCGCCTTTGCGGCGAGATCGTGGAAGCGGCGCGGCAGGGGCGCCAGGTGGTGGTGGTTCACGGCGGCGGAAAGCAGATGACCCGGTTTCTGACCGAGCGTGGGGTGGAGAGCCGCTTCATCGGCGGCCTGCGAGTGACCACGCCGGAAACCATGGACGCCGTCCTGAAGGTGCTGGCCGGCAGCGTCAACAAGCAACTGGTGGCCGCCTTGATCGCGGCCGGCGCTGACGCCGTGGGCTTGAGCGGCATCGACGCCTGCCTGGTGGAAGCCGAGCCTATACGAGACGAACTGGGGCAGGTGGGCCGGCCCGTCCGCTGCAACCCGGCGTTGCTCGACTGCCTGTCCGCCGCGGGCTACCTGCCCGTGGTGGCCTGCGTGGCCGGCGACCGGCAGGGCCGCGTCTACAACGTCAACGCGGACCAGATGGCGGTGGCCTGCGCCTCGGGCTTCCAGGCGGACCAGTTGATCTTCCTGACCGACGTGGACGGCGTGCTGGGCGAGGACAAGCGGCCGATCGCGCGGCTCAGCCTGGCCGAGAGCCAGGCTCTCATCGACCGCGGCCTGGCCACCGGGGGGATGCAGGCGAAGCTCAACGCCGCGGGGGACGCCTTGCGGAACGGCATCCGGCAGGTGGTCATCGCTCCGGGAAGCGCGGAGGGCGGGATCCGGCGAATCCTCGACGGTGAAGCGCTGGGCACACGCATGATGAGGGGAGCCGGAGATGAGTAACGGGATCGTGGCGCGCAAGGCTCTGCTCTCGGACGTGGGGCCCCTGCTGAAGCTGATCAACGACTACGCCTCGCAGGGCATCATGCTGGCGCGCACCGAATTCGAGCTGTCCGAGAACATCCGTGACTTCACGGTCGCCGTTCGGGGCGGAGACGTTTTGGGCTGCGCCGCCCTGCATTTCTATGGGCCCCAGACCGGAGAGATCCGCTCGCTGGCGGTCGACCCCAGCCAAACCAAGCACGGCGTCGGCACGCTTCTGATGGAGTCCCTGGAAGCGGAGGCCACCGCCCACGGCCTGCAATCGGTCTTTGCCTTTACCTACATCCCGGACTTTTTTGGGAAGCAGGGGTTCTTGGAGGTGGACCGGCACCGGCTGCCCTCCAAGGTCTGGAAGGACTGCCTGCGCTGCCCGAAGCTGCATTGCTGCGACGAGGTCGCCATGGAGAAGATATTCGCCGTCCCCGAGGTGGATGCCCCCCGCGGCGGGGACGACCAGTGGGCCGATGCCGGCACCAACGGGGCTTTAATCCTCCCCACTGTGGCAAAACGATAGCGCCCCCGCTGATTCCCTGAGAAGTAGGCGCCCCTGCAGCCACTCTACTGTCGGCACCCAATGCGAGCGCAACCCATAGATGTCAGGGAATCCACCGGACGGATTCTATGCTCCACCGTCTTCCGGGCCGGAGGCAAGAAGCTGCTGGCGAAGGGCCACCAGATCAGCGAGGAGGACGTGCGCCTGCTGGAGACGGAGGGCATGCAGCGCGTCTGGGTGACCGAACTGGAGGACGGCGAGGCCGGCGAGGACGAAGTGGTGATGACCGTCGCCGAGCACGTGGGGTGCGGCTCCCTGGAGATCCGGCCGGCGGCGGGGGGGCGCGCCAACCTGGTGGCCACCGAGGACTGCTGCGTTCTGGTTGACGACGAACTGCTTCGCCAGATCAACTGCGCCGGCAGCACGGTGACCGCGACGCTGCCCAACTTCAGCTATGTAAGGGCGGAACAGCGCGTCGCCACCGTCAAGAGCGCGCCCTTCGCGATTGCCCGCACCCAGTTGCAGGCGATGACCACGATCCTCCAGGAGCGTGGCCCGATCCTGCAAGGGCGCCCGATTCGCGATCCGGCGGTGGCGGTCCTGTACTCCGACCCTGCCTCGGGCGACCGCGCCCGGCAGTTGTTCGACAGCATCATGCGCCAGAGGCTGGAGCGCTTCGGGGTCTCGGCCAGCTATTCGCTGGGCTCGACCGAGCAGGAGGAGATCGTCGCGCGTTCTTTGCAGCACCTGGTCCGGTCCAAGCCGGCGCTGATCCTGGTGGCGTCCACCACCGCTCCGGCGGGACCGGAAGACACCGTGGGCCGGGCGTTGTTGAACATCGGCTGCCACATCGAGCGATTTCTGGCGCCGGTGGAGCCGGGCAACCTGTTGCTGCTGGCGTACAAGGACGAAGTCCCCATCCTGTGCGCCCCCGGCTGTTACCGCTCGGTGAAGCCCAATGTTGTCGACGTGCTGTTGCCGCCGCTGCTGGCCCGGTACCGGATCACCGGCTGGGAAGTGGGCGGCCTGGGCCACGGCGGGTTGCTCTGCTAGGACTCGGCCCGGCGGGACCGCCGTCAGGGTTGCTACTTGACCGTATATACAGTTTCCGTATATACTAAGATGGCGTGGATGGCCTGCTCGGCTTCGAGTGGGACGTGCACAATGCTGGTCACGTCGCGCTCCATGCGTGAGAGAGAGGGGGAACGCCGTCACATCGTCATCCCGGCGGCGCCCCAACGAGGCGAGAGGCGGTGGAAGCTGTTGGGGCGAACCGGTGCGGGACGTTACCTTGTGGTCGTGTTCACGATACGGCGCAGGAGGTTTCGCGCAGTGACGGCGTACACCATGAACAAGGCGGAAAGGCGGATCTATGGCCCGGAAATCGAAGGTTGAGATGGAAGCGGCTACGGCGGAGGCTGTTTGGCACGCCACGCCGGAGGGGCGCCGGCAGACGCAACGGGAGTTCGAACGCGCCATAAAACGCGGTGAAGTGTTGCGCTCCAAGGGCTCGACGATCCCGCTGACCGACACAAAGCTGCTCGCTGCGTTGGTGGAGAAAGCCAAGGCCAACGCCACGAAGGCGATCTCCATCCGGCTCCCTATCGCCGATCTCGAACGCGCCAAACAGCTCGCAGAGAGAGGTGGCGTTGGTTACCAGACGGTGCTTAAGCGTGCCATTCGGACTGGCCTCCGGAAGGTTTCTTAGCCTCACCACGTCTGAACGCTTCCTTCGGCGATCGCGGCGTCCCGACGCGTCAGAGCACTAGCCCTCGACAAAATGTGCAATTGCTGACTGTCCCGGTTTGCGTGATACAATGCGCGGCATGCTGTGGGAGATCGCGGGAGCGACGGCGTGCCTGGGCGCGTGCTCGATGGCTTGGGCCGTGCGTGGCCGCTCCTCGTCCATCTTCGGGAAATCCGTCTACCGGGGAGCGCCGGACCGCGCCTCCATCGCCCTCACCTTCGACGATGGGCCCAGCGAGTCGACTCCGCAACTGCTCGAGGTGCTCCAGCGCTTCCACGTCCCCGCCACATTCTTCTGGTGCGGGGCGAACGTGAGGCGGCTTCCGGAAATCGCCCGGGACGTGGTGAAGGCGGGTCACCAGATTGGGAATCACGCGGACTCGCACAGCCGGCTGTACCTGCGATCGGCCAGTTTCGTGAAGGACGAAGTCTGGCGGGCGCAGCGGACCATCACGGAAACGACCGGCGTCGCCCCGGTGCTCTTCCGCGCGCCGTTCGGGGTGCGCTGGTTCGGGATGCGCGAGGTCCAGCGGCAGCTTGGCCTTCTCGGCGTCATGTGGACGTGCAACGGCCTGGATTGGAAGCTGCCGGCCGACCCCATCCGCCGGCGCCTCTTGAAGAATACTCGCAACGGGGCCATATTCTGCCTGCACGACGGAAGGCTGACGCAGGCCCGCCCGGATATCCAGCCGACTGTAGAGGCCGTCGGCCGCCTGATCCCCGAGCTCTCCGCCAGGGGCTTTCGATTTGAGACTGTGAGCCAAATTCTATGTCCGACGAGCTGACCCAACGAGTAATATCCGTCATAGCCAAGACACAGCGGATTCCGCTGGAGAAGATCTCCCCAGAGAGCACATTCGAGGAACTGGGGCTGGACTCACTCGACGCGGTGAACCTTCTGTTCGCGCTGGAGGAGGAGTTCAACGTCGACGTTCCTGACGAAGAGTCGCGCGGAATCCGTTCCATCCGCGACGTCGTAAGCGGAATCGAGAAGCTGCGGGCAGGGTCCGGCGGGGTGAACTAGAGCATGGCGGTTCAGCGGGTCGTCGTAACCGGCATCGGTGTGATTTCGGCCCTGGGAGGCGACCGGGGCGCGTTCTGGGGGGCGTTGAGCGAGGGCCGCCCGGGCATCGCGCCCCTACAGGCCGTGGACCGCACGGAGCTGCGCTTCGAGAACGGGGCCGAAGTCCATGGATACAATCCCGAGGACCATTTCGACTTCAAACAGGCCGGCTTCCTGGACCGGTTCACGCAGTTCGCCTTGATCGCCGCCCGGGAAGCGATCCGCGACTCCGGCATCCAGTTGACCCCGGCCTTGCGCGAGCGCAGCGCCATTGTCACCGGCTCCTGCGTGGGCGGCCAGACAACGCAGGACGAGGGGTTCGTGGGTCTATATCGGGACAAGCGCACGCGGGTCAATCCGCTGTCCATCCCGCGCACCATGGCCAACGCCGGAGCCAGCTTCATCTCGATGGAGTTCGGCTTGACAGGTCCGGCTTTCACCATTTCAACCGCCTGCTCCTCGTCCAACCACGCCATCGGCCACGCCTTCTGGATGGTCCGCCAGGGAATGGCTGACGTGGCGGTCACAGGTGGAAGCGAAGCCCCCTTCAGCCTGGGGTTGCTGAAAGCGTGGGAGGCGCTGCGGGTGGTGTCGCCCGACACTTGCAGGCCGTTTTCAAAGGACCGGCACGGCATGATCCTGGGCGAGGGAGGCGCCATGCTGATCCTGGAGCCGCTGGAGGCGGCGCTGGCCAGAGGCGCGCATATCTACGCCGAAATCGCCGGGTTCGGCATGTCCAGCGACGCTCACCACGTTACGCAGCCCTCGGCGGAGGGCCCCGCGCGCGCCATGACGGCGGCGTTGGCCGACGCCGGGATGAGGCCGGAGGCGGTGGGCTACATCAACGCCCACGGCACCGGGACTCCAGCCAACGATCCGGCCGAGGTGCGCGCCATCCGCCTGGTTTTCGGGGAGCATGCCGAGCGGCTGGGGATCAGTTCCACCAAGTCGATGCACGGGCACGGCCTGGGCGCGGCGGGCGCCTTTGAAGCCGTCGCCACCGCGCTGGCGCTGCACCACGGGATTCTGCCACCGACCGCCAACTTCACCGAAGCCGACCCGGAGTGCGACCTGGACGTGATTCCCAACCACGCCAGACACGCCGAGGTGGATTGCGCACTGTCGAATTCGTTCGCCTTCGGGGGCCTGAACGCGGTCATCGCTCTGCGCCGCTGGGACGGTGCGTGAGGCGTTTCTCGGTTTGGATTCCGGCCGCGACGATGCTGCTGGTGTCTTTGATCAGCTACATCGACCGGAACACGCTGGCCCTGCTGGCCCCCACCATTCTCAAGGAGACGGGCCTCAGCGCCGAGCAGTACGGCTACGTCATCTCCGCCTTCTCGATCGCCTACATGCTGGCGAATCCGCTGTGGGGGCGCTGGCTGGACCGTTTCGGAGTCCGGGCCGGCATGCTCGCCGCCGTGGGGGTGTGGTCGCTGGCCTCGGCGTCTCACGCCCTGGCCATCGGATTTCTCAGCTTCGCCGCGGCCCGGGCGATATTAGGATTCGGGGAGGGGGCAACCTTCCCCGGCGGGCTGCGCACGGTGATGCAGACCCTGCCGCCGTCGCTGCGGGCTCGCGGCGTGGCCGTGGCCTACAGCGGCGGATCGCTGGGGGCCGTGGTGACTCCGCTGATCATTACTCCCATCGCCCTGGCCTGGGGCTGGCGAGCCGCATTCCTGTTCACGGGCTTGCTCGGGCTGGCATGGCTGGCGCTCTGGCTGATGGTGAGCCGCCGGGCGGATGTGAGGGAGCACCGGCGCGAGGTGGCGATGGAAGGGCCGGGCGAAAGGCCGCGCTTCACCGATGTGCGGCTTTGGAGTTTCATGCTCGCCTACGCGCTGGGCGCGCTGCCGCTGGCGCTGGTGATCTACGCTGCCGCTCTGTACTTGAACCGGGCGCTGGGAGCGTCGCAGGCCCTGGTCGGCAAGGTGCTCTGGATCCCGCCGCTGGGCTGGGAGATCGGCTACTTTTTCTGGGGCTGGCTGTCGGACCGTACGCCGCGATCCGCGCAGGGCAAGTTAGGCCTGCTGCGGCGCTTGATGTCGGCGGCCACCGTGTTGAGCCTGCCGCTGGCTCTGGTGCCGCGCGCCGGGTCGCTTCCCCTGGCGCTCGGCCTGATGTTCCTGGCGATGTTTGTGGCCGGCGGATTCATCATATTGACCGTGGCTTATGCCACCCATGTTTATTCGGCGGCACACTCCGGCCTGCTGGCGGGATTGGGCGCGGGAGCCTGGTCAGCCGCCGTGGCCCTGGCGATGCCCCTGTTCGGCCATCTGATCGACCTGGGCCGTTGGGACACGGCGTTTCTATTGGCGGCTGTCGCCCCGGCCGCTGGGTACCTGTTCTGGCTGTACGCAAATCGCAGGTGCTGCCCCACGGTGTACAGTACTTAAGAAAGGACATGTGGATATGCGAACTCTTATAGCGTTGCTGCTGGCCTGTTTTTTCTCTTTCCCCGTTTGGGGAGCGGATAACGTCACCGTCGCCAGTCCGGACGGCCGCGTACAATTCCAGCTTTCCCCCGGCGCCAAGGTACTTGAATATACCGTCACGTTGGGGGGCAAACCGGTCATAGAGGCTTCGGCCATCGGCATCACGGTGGGTGGCGTCAACCTGGCCGAAGGCGCGGATATCGGCAAGGCCGATGCGTACAAGGTGAACGAGACCTACCCGTGGTACGGCAACCACTCCACGGCCGTGGACAACTGCAACGGCGTCAGAATCGCCATGAGCCACCGGCAATCGCGGACCGCCTACACGCTGGAAGTCCGCGCGTATAACGATGGAATCGCCTTCCGTCACGTCGTCCCGGGCGAAGGTACGCGCGTGCCGGACGAAGCCACCATGTTCCGCATCCCCAGCGGAAGCAGGATCTGGTTCCACGACCTGGAGGACCACTACGAGGCGCAGCACATGCAGAAGTCGCTGGCGGCCGTTCCACCGGGACAGTGGCTGGCTCCGCCGGTGACCTTCCGTCTGCCGGGCGAAACCGGCTACATTGCGATCACCGAGGGCGCCCTGGTGAATTACAGCGGCATGGTGCTGCAGGGCGACGGCGCCGGCGGCTTCCACACCCGCCTGGGCCACGCGGTGCCGGCATCCTACCCCTTCCGACTGCGCTATCCCAAGGATGTGGAACGCTTGACCAAGCCGGCGTCCATCACCGGGACGATCACTACACCCTGGAGGATTGTCATGATCGGCGCGGACCTGAACGCGCTGGTGAACTGCGACATCGTACACAACGTCGCGGCTCCGCCGGACCCCAAGTTCTTTCCAGCCGGCCTGAAGACCGACTGGCTCCAGCCGGGGCGCTCGCTGTGGAGCTACCTCGATGGTGGCAACAACTCGGTGGAGGGCATGAAGCAATGGGCGGACTACGCCAAGACACTCGGCTTCGAGTACAACCTGCTGGAGGGCTTCTGGTCGAGGTGGCCCGAGGCGCAGTTGAAGGACCTGGTCGACTATTCGCGCCAGCGCGGCGTGAAGATTATCGTCTGGAGAAGCCGCAGCGCATTTAGGGACGAGAAGGGCATTCGGGATATGTTCGAGGTCCTCCGGCGCACGGGTGTCGCGGGGGTCAAGATCGACTTCTTCGATCACGAGCACAAGGAAATCATCGACCTGTACGACACCATCCTCAGGCTGGCCGCCGAGTATCACTTGCTGGTAGACTTCCACGGCGCAAACAAGCCCACGGGCAATGAACGCACCTGGCCCAACATGATGGGCTTTGAAGGCATTCGCGGCCTGGAGATGGGCGCGCCTTACGCCATGCACAACGCGACACTCCCCTTTACGCGCATGCTGGCGGGACTGGCCGACTACACCCCCACGCACTTCACCGGCAGAAGGCTGGCCGACACGACCTGGGCGCACCAGGTCGCCAACGCCATCACTGCTTCCCGCGCCGCTGCTGGTCTATGCCGCGCATCCGGCGAATATCCTGGCCAACCCGGCCGCGGACGTGATCAAAAGCATTCCGAGCACCTGGGATGAAACGGTGGTGCTGCCGGTCTCCGCAATCGGCGACATGGCGGCCTTCGCCCGCAGGAAGGGCAATACATGGTTCCTGGCGGTGAACAACGGTCCAGTCGCCAAGACAATTCGTGTTGACCTATCGTTCCTGGGAGACGGCTCGTATACGTCGACACTATTGAGGGACACGGGAGAAGCCACCGCCCTCAAGACTGAGAACACCACGGCCCGCCGCGGCGACCCGCTGTACATCGACCTGCGCTCCGGCGGCGGATTCGTCGGAAGATTCGTAAAGTAGGGGCACGGCGCGGAGGGATTCCATGCATATTCGAATGATAGTGGTGTTGGTTGTGCTTTCTTGTTTGGCCGGCCCGGTCTGGGCGGCAGACGTTGTCACGCTGGCCAGTCCCGACGGACAGGTGCAGTTCAGGCTGTCCCTGGGCGACAAGGGCCGTCTTGAGTACGGTGTCGCGTTCAAGGGCAAGACGGCCATCGAGACCTCGGCGCTGGGAATCACGGTGGACCGGGTCAACATCGCCGAAGGCGTAGAGATCGGCAAGCTGGACCGCTACACGGTGAAAGAGACCTACCCGTGGGTGGGCAACCGCTCCACCGCTACCGACAACTGCAACGGCATCAGGATTGGCGTGACGCATACACAGTCCCGTACGGCCTATACACTCGAAATCCGCGCCTACAACGACGGGATTGCCTTCCGGCACGTGGTGCCGGGCGAGGGCAGCCGGGTGCCCGATGAAGCCACGCAGTTCCGCCTCCCCACCGGGACGGTCGCCTGGTGTCACGACCTGGAGGATCTCTACGAAGGGATCTACAAACGCCGGAACATCACCGCGTTCCAGCCCGGCGCCTGGGCGGCGCCTCCGGTGACGTTTGTGTTGCCGCAGAACTCCGGGTACGCCTCGATCACGGAAGCGGATCTGCGGAACTACAGCGGCATGGCATTGCAGGCCGATGGCCAGAACGGATTCTACGCCCGCCTGGCTCACTCGGAGCCCATCACCTGGATTTTCCGATGGGATTACAAGGACAAGAAGGACGAGGTCCGCGTTACCACGCCGGCGGCCATCACCGGTACGATCACCACGCCTTGGAGAGTCGTGCTGCTGGCGGCCGACCTCAACGCGCTGGTGAACACCGACATCATCCACAACGTCTCGGCCCCGCCGGATCCGAAGCTCTTTCCGGACGGCGCGAAAACGGAATGGATTAAGCCTGGGCGCGCCGTCTGGTGCTGGTCGGACGGCGGCGACAGGACCCTGGAGGGCATGAAGGAGTTCTCGCGGCTGGCGGGCCAGCTCGGCTTCGAATACAACATCGTCGAGGGCTTCTGGTCGCGGTGGCCGGAGAGCCAGGTGAAGGAACTGGTGGATTACTCGCGCCAGTTCGGCGTCAAGATCATTCTGTGGAGCTACAGCGCGCCGTTCCAGGATCCGAAGCGCCTCCAGCAGTTTGTCGAGATGTGCGCGCGGACGGGCGCGGCAGGGGCGAAGCTGGACGCCTTCAACCACGAGCACAAGATCATGATCGATCTCTACGAGAAGGTTCTGCGGGCGGCGGCGGAGAACAAGCTGATCATGGACCTGCACGGCGTGAGCAAGGCCGCGGGCACGGAACGCACCTGGCCCAACGAGCTCGGCCACGAAGGGATTCGCGGCATGGAGTCGCGTCCGCCGTGGGCGCAGCACGACGTGGTGCTCCCGTTCACGCGCATGCTGGCGGGATTAGGCGACTATACGCCGATTCATTTCGGCGCCAAGATGGGTGACACCACCTGGGCCCACCAGGTCGCCAATGCCGTGATTCTCACGGCCCCGCTGCAAGTTTACTCGGCGCATCCGGCGAACATCCTGGCGAACCCGACGGCGGACATGGTGAAGAGCATCCCCAGCGTTTGGGATGAGACCGTGGTGCTGCCCGTCTCGGCGATCGGTGAAGTGGCGGCATTCGCCCGCCGCAAAGGCGACACCTGGTTCCTGGCGATCACCAACGGCCCCAATGCCAGAAACATCCGCGTGGATCTGCCATTCCTGGGCCAGGGATCCTATACTTCCCTGCTGGTCCGGGACACCGGAGAAGCGGCGGCGGTCAAGACCGAGAACTTGACGCTCAGGAGCAGCGACTCTTTGTACATCAACCTGCGCTCCGGCGGCGGCTTCATCGCCCGGTTCACGAAGTAGGCGAGCGAAAATGCTGCACTGCGGCGCAAGATACGGCAACCCTTAATCCACGCGGGTGGCGGGGCCCGGAAAGCCGAACGGCGCTGGAACCTCAACCAGAAGTTTCTCTTAGCCGATAGCGGACCATCCCGTGGAGGCAGCCACGCGGATGGTCCTCCACTTGCTTAAACAGCGAGGATTAGGTGTATACGATGGAACCCAATAACCAAGACGAGCGGCGGGGGCACAAACGCTTTCCAATTGTGTGCCCGGTGAGCTACAGGATCGTGGACCGCCAAGCGGGTCCGGAATTATTCTTTGGCCGTACTATCGACATCAGCAGTTCCGGCGTGCTGTTTCTGGCCGAAACGCCTTTGCAGCCGGGCGATAGCCTGGAGCTGTCGATCAGTTGGCCGGCCCAGCTGGACGGGAAGTGCGCATTGAAGCTCGTCGCCAGGGGGAGGATCACGCGCTGCCTAGCCACGGAGGCGGCCATGGAGATTGTCGCGCACGAATTCCGAACACAGGGGCCCCTTTCCGCGCGCCCCCTGGCCGGTGCGATCCCCGGCGTGCGGCCAGAACAGCCCGCGGCCTGCGCCTAGTATCCCTTCTGTTTATCCACGACGTTGATGAGCGGCTCGCCGTTCTGGAAGCGGCGGAGGTTTTCCCGGAACAGCGCCATGTAGCGGGCGTGCTCCCCGTCCGAGCGGCCGGCGATGTGCGGCGTGATAATCACGTTCTCGAACTTCCAGAGCGGATGCCCCTTGGGCAGCGGCTCGGTGGGGTCCGTGACGTCGATACCCGCGCCGGCGATCTGCTTGGTTTCGATGGCCTTCACCAGGGCGTCCATGTCATAGAGGCGGCCCCGGGACACGGCGATGTAGTAAGCGGTCTTCTTCATCAGCCCGAACTGCCGCGCGCCCATCATCTTCATCGTCAACGCCGTAACGGGCGCAGCGGTGAAGACGACGTCGGCCTCGGGCAGCACCTGGTCCAGGCGGTCCGGCGGAAGCCACCGGTCAAGGAAAGGCGAGGGCACCATTTCACGGACATCCAACCCGGTGATATGCAGGCCGAAACCTTTGGCCCGAACGGCGATGTTGGTCCCCAGGCCTCCCATTCCGATGATGACCGCCCTCTTGCCCAGCAACTCGATGGGCCGGTACTCTTTCGCCACCCATTCCTCCTTGGTGCGCGCGGGAATGATGCGGTGCAGTTCTCGCGTCAGAGCCAGCAGCATGGCCAAGGCGTGATCGCCGATCTCGGGTCCCTGCGTGATCTTGCAGTTGGTGAGGATGGCGTCGCTGGCCATGAACTCGGGAGTCAGAAACTGGTCGATGCCCGCCGAATGGACCTGGACCCATTTCAATCTCTTGGCGGCTTTCAGAACCGCCGGAGTGAAATTTCCGATGATGCCGTCGGCGTCGGCAACCTCCGCCAGCATCTTGTCGGGCTCGACGGCGACCACAAGGTTGATTTCCGGCGCGGCGGCCCTGAAATCGGCGAGTTCCTGCTCCCCGATCTGGGAGTAGAACGGACCGCGGTTCACGATGACAACCTTTTTTCTGGTTGCGGCGCCGCAGATTGCCGCAGCCAGCACCACCAGGATGCCAACAAGAGCAGTTCTTCTCATGGGCTGGTCCCTACCTTTATTCCTCGACTATCATCCAGCTCAGTACATGGGCCGGGTCTTGGGATCGACACCTTGCTTGCCAAGCGCATCCAGGAGCGGGCGAGCCCCGAGTCCCATCATGACCAATTCGCTGGGAGCCTGGAAGAACGTGAAGCCTTCCTTGACGAATCCGGCGATGTCGGCAGCGCCCGCGGTACGGCCTACCGGCACGTTGTGCTTCTTGCCGGCCGCCACCACTTTGGCAATGGCTGCCAGCACTTCAGGATCTTTCATGTTGCCGCGCTTGCCGTAGGAGTAGGAGAGATCATTGGGGCCGATGAAGAGGACGTCGATGCCAGGCACGGCCGCGATCTCGTCGATCTGGTCAATCGCTTCCTTCCTTTCGATGATGACGATGACCATGATGTTCTTGTCGGCGAAGTCGGCGTAGCCTCCGGGAGCGGGCCAGCGAAGCGTGGGCAGTCCCGGGCCGGATCCGCGATCGCCCAGCGGCGGGTACTTGCATGCCTGAACCGCCTGCTTGGCCAGCGCGACGTTGTTGGTGAAGGGGAAGACCACCCCCAGCGCCCCGGCGTCCATGACGCGCTTAGCCGTCCACTTCTCGTTCACCGGGACGCGGACGATCGGCACCATCTTCTCGCCCTTGGTTGCCAGGATCATGTTGCGCACGGACTCCAGCGTCGTCGGGCTGTGCTCAGTCTCGATCCAAACGAAGTCGAAACCCAGGCTGGCGGCCTGCACCACCACGTCCGCGCTGGGGATGCTGACGGTCAAGCCGACCACCGGCTTGCCCTCGCGCAGACTTCTCTTCACTGGGTTCTCCCACTCGGATTGGGCGCTCAGGATCGGGAATGCCCAACACCACCAAGCTCAATGCAAACAAAATTTCCGCAGTCTTGATTTCCATGGTTGTCTTTCGGAGAAAAATTTCTTACTGGGACGGATTCTGTCAGAGATCCGGGTCCGTGTCAATGTGGCCCGCCCTGGTTGGCTTGGCGACGCCTTGCGGACGGGCGCGGGCCGGTGTAATGTGGTGCGTTACCTGAATGCCAGACAAGGACCGTGATGGAATCGAACATTTCTCTCACCGGCTCAGCGGAAGCCAAGAACCTCAACTTCTTTATCGTCAAGAGTACGGTGGTCGCCTCGTTGGGCGGTCTGCTCTTTGGTTTTGACACGGCCGTCATCGCGGGCATCACCGGCGCGCTCCGCGACGTCTACCAGTTGACCCCGGCGGCGCTGGGCTGGACGGTGGCCAGCGCGCTGTGGGGTACCGTGATGGGCGCGTTGCTCGCCGGCTTCCCGGGAGACCGCTACGGGCGGCGGGACAGCCTGCGCGGCCTGGCGGTGTTGTATCTGGCCTCCGCACTGGGATGCGCTTTCGCCTGGAACTGGAGTTCGCTGGTGTTGTTCCGGTTCATCGCCGGCCTGGCGATTGGCGGGTCTTCCGTGCTGGGCCCCATGTACATCGCCGAGATCGCACCCGCACGATGGCGCGGGCGGCTGGTGGGCTTCTTCCAATTCAACGTGGTGTTCGGAATCCTGCTGGCCTACTTTTCCAACTACGTCATAGGGACGCTGGGGACAGGGGCGCTGGAATGGCGATGGAAACTGGGCGTCGCCGCCGCGCCCGCGGCCGTGTTCCTGCTGCTGCTGTTGGGGATCCCGCGCAGCCCCCGCTGGCTGGTGGTGAAGCAGCGTCTGGGGGAAGCCCGGGAGGTGCTGGCGCGCTCCGGCGTGCAGGACGTGGAACGGGAACTACAGGACATTGCGGACTCCGTGCAAGTGAAACCAGGCGAGACCGCGGAGCGGCTCTTTTCCCGGAAGTATCGCAAGCCGGTGATGCTGGCGGTGCTGGTGGCCTTGTTCAACCAACTCTCCGGGATCAACGCCATCCTTTACTACCTGAATGACATCTTCGAGCGCGCCGGCTTCAGCAAGGTTTCGGGCGACGTGCAAGCCGTGGCCGTCGGCGCCACGAATCTGCTCTTCACCATGCTGGCCATGACGGTCATCGACAAGGTCGGCCGCAAAACTCTGCTGCTGATCGGCTCGGTGGGCACATCCGCCTGCCTGGGCATGTGCGCCTATGTGTTCCATACCGGCAGATACGGGCATCTGCTCATCGTCCCGCTGGTGGGCTTCATCGCTTTCTTCGCAATTTCGCAGGGCGCGGTCATCTGGGTCTACATCAGCGAAGTCTTTCCCAACCGGGTCCGCGGGAAGGGACAGAGCCTGGGCAGCTTCACCCACTGGATCATGAGCGCCATCCTCTCGATCGTGTTCCCCCTGCTCACGGCTTCCTCGGGCGCGGAGACGCCTTTCGCCTGGTTCGCCGGCATGATGGCGCTCCAGTTCTTCGTCGTGCTATTCCTGTTCCCGGAAACCAAGCGGCTCTCGCTGGAGCAGATGCAGAAGAAGCTGGGTATCAGCTGATGTTAAGGGCGGAGGTTCTCTTCGACCATCGGAGACTCGACCGGATGAAGGAACGGGTGCGGAACCGCGAGCAACAATCGCTGCGAACCTCCGCGGTTCCGAACCTGGTGGTCGAGTGCGACGCGGAGAACCTCTCGTGGCAGAAGAGGGCCAGCCGGCTGGTGAGGCGGATGTGCGAAGCCGAGCAGCCGGTCATCCAGCCCGACGAGCGCATCGTGTTCACGCGCACGGTGCCCGCGGTCCCTCCGATCTATTCTCCGGAGGACTGGGCGCGCCAGACGAGCGGGAGGACGCTGCATGAGCTGGGCCCCATCAGCAACATCTGCGCCGGCTGGGGCTTGGCGCTGAGTCAAGGACTGGCTGGAGCGCCGCCGGGTGGCCTTGGAAACCCGCCGGCGCATGGCGCCGGACCCGGAAGCGGTCGAGTTCCTGGACAGTGCCGTCGAGTCCATCGATGCGGTGCTGGACCTGGCTTCGCGCTACGAAGCCCAAGCCCGCTGCCTGGGCCGGGAGGATGTGGCGCAGAGCCTGGCTCAGGTTCCCGCGCATGCCCCCCGGAGCTTTCGCGAGGCGCTACAGAGTTTGCGCTTGCTGCACGCAGTGGTCTGGATGGGCGGTCACTATCACGTTGGTTTGGGGCGCTTCGACCAGTACATGTGGCCGTACCTGGAGGCCGATCTGCGCGCAGACCGCCTGGACCTGGCCGCGGCGGAGGAACTGCTGGCGGAGTTCTTCATCTCCCTGAACAAGGACAGCGATCTGTATCCGGGCGTACAGCAAGGCGACAACGGCCAAAGCCTGATGCTGGGCGGTGTGCGTCCGGACGGCGCCGACGCGGTGAACGAACTGACGCGCATGGTGCTGCGGGTGGCGCTGTATACCCGCATGATCGATCCGAAGATCAACCTGCGCATCTCGCGGGACACGGATCTGGACTTGTTGCACCTGGCGGGCCGGCTGACCCGGCAAGGGCTCGGCTTTCCACAATACTCGAACGACGAGATCGTGATCCCGGCGCTGGTGGGCCAGGGCTATGCGCTGGAGGACGCCCGCAACTACACCGTAGCGGCGTGCTGGGAGTTCATCGTGCCGGGCCGGGGGATGGAAGTCGTCAATATCGGCGCCGTCTCTTTCCCGCTGGCGGTGGATCGCGCCATCCGGCAGGGGCTGGCGCGCGGTGACGGGATGGACGCCATCCTGCGCCGAGTCGAACAGGACATCACCGGGCAGACGCAAGAGGTGGCCGCTCCCTACCTGCGGCTGTTGCTGCCTCCGGCGCCGTACTATTCGGTCTTGATGGACGGCTGCCTGGAGACGGGCCGGGACCTTTCGCGGGGACTCCGCTACAACAACTTCGGAATCCATGGCGCCGCCGCCGCGAACGCCGCCGACGCACTAGCCGCCCTGGAGCAGTTCGTGTTCACCGAGCGCAGTATCGCGCCGGACGAACTTCTTCAGGCCCTGGACGCCAACTTCGAGGGATTCGAGCCGCTGCGGGAGCGGCTGTCGAACGATGCTCCCAAGGTTGGCCAGAACGGGAGCGCGGACGTGTTCCTGCAGCGCCTCTACGACTGGCTGGCCGCGGCCTGCGCCGGGCTGCCGGACAACGGGCGTGGCGGGCGATTCCGGCCGGGGTCCGGATCGGCGATGTATTACGTGTGGCTCTCCCAAGGCAAGCCGGGCGATAAAGAACTGCCTCTGGGCGCGACGGCGGAAGGCCGCCGCCGGGGCGAGTTCTTCAGCGCCAATTTGGCCCCGGCCTTGAATGCCCGGGTTCACGGCCCGATCAGCGTGTTGCAGTCGTTCGCGAAGATCGATTACAGGAAGATCTGCAACGGCGGCCCCATCACGCTGGAGCTTTCCGACGCCGTTTTCCAAAGCGACGAATCGCTGGCGAAGTGCGCCATGCTGGTGCGCGCCTTCGCGCAGACCGGATGCCAGCAGTTACAGCTCAACACGCTGAATTCCGAAACCCTGCTGGACGCCAAGGCGCATCCCGAACGGCACCGCAATCTCATCGTGCGCGTCTGGGGCTGGAGCGGATACTTTTGCGAGCTCGCTCCGGAATACCAAGACCACGTCATCGCGCGCTGCCAGTACACGGTGTGAAATGCGCTACGGGATGATCAGCGACATCCGTGAGTTCACCCTGCACGATGGCCCGGGCATCCGGACCAGCGTGTTCCTGAAGGGCTGCCCGTTGCGCTGCTCCTGGTGTCACAACCCCGAGACGATCTCGCCTTTACCCCAGCGCATGCGCGGCGCGGCGGGCGACCGGACCATCGGCCGGGAATATTCATCCGGGGAACTGGCTTCCCTGCTCCAGCCGCAGGCCGAAATCCTGTCGGCGGGCATGGGTGGCCTGACTTTCACAGGCGGAGAACCTTTGCAGCAAGGCGAGTTTTTGAGCGAAGTGATCGGCCAGCTCCACGACCTGCACATTCTGCTCGACACCTCGGGCCATGCCGATCCGGAGGTGTTCCAACAGGTAGCTTCCGCCTGCAACCTGGTTTTCTTCGACCTGAAGTTGATCGACCCCATCGCGCACGCCCGCTATACCGGCGTCCCAAACACGCTGATTCTGAAGAACCTGCAGTGGCTCTCCACGGCGGGCGTGCCGTTTGTGGTGCGGGTGCCGTTGATCCCGGGAGTCACCGACACCCGTGAGAACCTGCAGGCCATTGCGCGGACGGTGCGGGCGGCCCCAGGCCTGGAAGGCGTGGAACTTTTGCCCTACAACGCGGCGGCGGGTGGGAAGTACGCAGGATTGGGAATGAAATTTCAGCCCGGTTTTGACGAGAATCGCCCCGTCAACGCCGACCTGAGCGTTTTTGTCGCGCTGGGGGTGAGGGCCAGAGTAATTCAGTAGGAAAATCCCCCTTTGGTTTGACAGGGCGCGGGGGTAAAAGTAAACTGGGATCTGGAATGCGCAGGAGCGCAACAGCTCACGGATGCTTCTCCCCAGGGAACTGATCGTCCATCTCGCCCGCCAACTAGTCACCAAGCTAAGTCCGCAAATTATTGAAACGACGAAGCCTCAGGCCGTTTCCGAACTAATTTCCAGCGTCATTTTGGAAGAGTTGCAGGTTGAGGACCGCCTCAATGAAGAGGTGCGGGAGATCCTGAGCCAGTACAGCGAGTACATGCGGCGGGAAGGCGTCAGCTACCAGGAGATGTTCCGCCGCATCAAGAATACGATGATCGCCCAGCGCAAGGTAATCCGGGCTTCGGGCCGCGATACGGGCGATCACATGAAGCTCTCCCGCGACAAGATCAACGACATTTCGCACAAGATGGTGGCGGCGCTGCGAAAGTCGCACGACGCGCGCCTGAAGCGGGACATGAACGACGTGCGCCTGGAAATCGTGCGGGAAATGACCGAACTCCTGCAGCTCGAGGAGAGGGTCGACAAGGCGGCACGGCAGAAGATCCGCAGCCAGAAGCGCGAGATTGCCGAGGGAACCGAGGAGTGGGACCTGCTGCACCGCCGCTACTACGCCGACGAACTCAAGAAACTCGGCATCGACGTCGCGCGCTGATGCGCGCCCGTCTTTACCGGATCCGGTAGGCGACAAACGACGGGTTTTCGAACACGGTTTGCCGCTGCGCGGTCCGGTGTTCCTTCTTCACGACGACGTAATCCACCCCATAGCCTCGATAGCGCTCAGGATTGCCGGGCCGGTATTTCGGGGCCATCACCGCCCACCAGCGCGTCCACCACTCTGAGGCGATGTCCTGCATGTAATTACCCTGGCCTCCGGATTTCCAGTCCACATACACAGCGCGCAGCGCACGCGCTCTGAAGATGCCCGGGTAGAGGCCGCGCCCGGCATCCGGGAAAAGGAAGACGGCGTCCCGAGCCGTGGAGGTGCGCGCCCACTCGGCCAGTTCATCGATCTCCCGGCTGTGAAGCTGCGGGTAGTTTTCGACTTTCCCATAGCCTGGGTAGAGCAGCAAGGGCAGCAGCACCAAGGCGCCCCAGGCCGGCAGGCGCCAGGCACGGCGAGTGGCGTCGGCCCAGGCCACCAGCGCCGCGCAGGCCGCGAGCAGAACCGCCAGCAGCAAACGCCGCCGGACGAGGGGGTTCGTAAGATCCGGCAAGAGAATCTGTTGTATAGCGTTGCCGGTGGGGATGATGAAAGCCGGCAGGAACCATAAGAACGCCTCGAAGCGGCGTCCGGCCTGCGCCGCGTGGATCGCGGCCACCGACGACAGCACTCCCGCCACAGCCGTCACAAACAGCAGAGCGCGGGTAGGCTGAGCTCCCGGCACCAGCGGCGAGCCCAGAACCTCCAGCAGCAAGTACGAGGCCGGAATGCTCAGCATCCCCAGCAAGGGGAGACCCGCCAGGAAGGCGCGAAGATCCAAGACCCACCAGCTTCCGTAATCTCCAGCAGGCTGCGACCGAGACGCCCCACAGAATCGCATAGTGCCAGTACCACCGCGGGAACCACAGGGAAACCCAGATGTAGGTGGCACGCAGCCGCAGCACACGCTCCCACTCCGGTCCCAGCGTGCCCAGCACATTCAGTGGCTGTGGCGGCCCGGCCTGCAGGCGTGCCAGCAGCAGAAGCAGGGCCACCGCCGGGAGAAGCGGCAGGAGCGCAGACAGGCGGCGCCTTCGGACTGATGGCTCGGCCGGCCAACAGGCCAGAGCGGCCGAGATCGCCCAAAATGGAAGCGCGGTGGTGGGGTGGTAGAGAAAAGCAATCGAGGCCGCCAGACCGGCGGCCAGGTTTCGGCCTTGCGCCAGCAGGCCGAGCGCCAGCAGCAATAGAGCGACCGAGAAGGCGCGGGGTATGGGTTCATACTCGATGGTGAGGACCGTGGGCCCCCAGACCGTGGCGCCGAGGGCGAAAACGGCCGTCGTGAGAAGCGCCATCCGCGTGTTCAATTTCAGGGCGCCAGCCAGTCAGGAATATCCCCAGCAACCCGAGCGCGCGAAAGAGTAGCTGCTGGATGGTCAGAACCTGTTCGAAACCCAGACCGGTCAATCGCCGCAGCGCCAGCGCGATCTCGTCGAAGGCCGTGAACGCATTGTGCGGGCGCTGGACCATGAAATCGCGGGGGTAGAGGCCGGGTCCCACATGCGTTCCAGCATCGGCGCATAGATCTGCGAGTCCGATTGGAGATAGGTGTGCCCTGGAAACAGGAAGTAGCCGGCCAGAGTCAGCGCAAGGATCGAACCGGCGATCAGGAGATGGGTAGTTGGTAACCTTCGGCATGGTATCCAGCGACTGGGTCTATTTCACGGGCGTCTTATCCAACTGCTGCTTCGCCCAGACGCGGTTGGGATTCAGCTCCAGCGACTTCTGAATGGCGGCTCGCGCCTCCGCCATACGCCCCATCTTGCGCAGCGCGAGTCCAAGCCAAAGGTAAGCCTCCGCGGACTTCGGATTGAGCTGGATGGCCTTGCGGCAATCCCGGACCGCCAGTTCCGGGCCGCCGCCGAAGGATGGAGGCAAATAGTAATTGCCTACGGCCTGGCTGACGTAGGCGTCCGCGCTCTTGGGGTCGAGTTCAATCGCCTTGCGGACGGATTCGGAGGCGCACTTGCCGTACTTGAGCGCCAGCAGCACGTTGGCTGGAATCACTTGCCCGCAGAGGGTGCCGAGAATCCTGTGATTCTCCGCCGCATTTCCGCGAAGCGCCACCGCGCGCTCGGCGGCCCGGATGCCGGTCTCGGCCGCTTCACGCGCTCCCGCCTTGTCCCCGGCCTCCAGCGCGACTTCGGCCAGGTAGGATTGAGCCCGCGCCAGGGCGTACTGTGCATCAGGGTCGTTCGGCGTCTTCCGGGCGGCGTCTGACAGCGTGGCCACGGCCGCCTGGAGCGCCGCTTTGTCCTGCCGGTCGCGGGCGTTCCGAAGGGTCGAAGGCTCCACCGCCAGCAATGCGAGCAGGACTCCCACAGGATCGGCATCATAAATTCAATTCTATAGGGATGCCACGCGGCGGTGCATGAACAGGAAGTACAGGCCCAGCGCGGCCAGCAGCAAGCCATTGCAGGCGAGCACCGCGGAGACCGAGTAGATGGGGATCAGAGTAGCCCGTGACCAGACTGCCGATGGGCATGCCGCCGCGGAACGCCACGTTGTAGACGCTCATGACCCGCCCGCGCATTTCATCGGAGGTCAACAGTTGCACCAGGGAAGTCACCAGCGAGAATACCGAGATCAGCGCGATACCCGCCGTGAACAGCAGCGCGCAACTGAGCAGCAGGGAACGCGAGAGGGCGAAGCCCACGATGCAGGCGCCCAGGGCGACCAGCATCATCAGCGCCGTCCGGCCTTGATGGCGCATGTTGCCCATAGCCGCGACCACCAGTGCCCCCACGATGGAGCCCGCTCCCGAGATGGAGAGGAGAAGCGTATACGTGCCGGCGCCGCCGCGGAAGACGTCCCTGGCAAACACGGGCAGGAAGACCACCAGGGGGATGGCCAGCAGCGTCATCAGAAAGGCCAGCGCGATGAGGGGCTGCATGGCCCCTCGTTTCCGGATGAACCCGAAGCCTTCCTGCATGCTGGCCAGCACGGAGGCGCCGTTGTCTGGGGAACGAAGCGGACGTGCAGCAGGAGCAGCGAGATGATCACCGCCACGAAAGAAACGCCATTCAGCCCGAAGCACCAGGCGGCCCCCAGCTTGGTCAGAGCCAGCCCGCCGAGCGCCGGACCCAGAACGCGCGCGACATTAAACTGGATGGAATTGAGGGCGATGGCATTGGACAGGTCCTCCGCCTTAACCAGAGAGGGCACCAGCGCCAGGTAGGCCGGCCCTCCGAAGGCCTGGGCCAGCCCCACCACGAAGGACAGGGTCAAGATGTGCCAGACCTGGACCAGGTGGAAGGCGATCAGGCCGGCGAGCACAAACGCGCAGCTCATCTGCAAGAGCTGGGAGGCGAGCAGTAGATGGCGGCGGTCGGTGCGGTCGGCCACAACGCCGCCGACCAGCGAGAACAGGAAGATGGGGATCTCCCCCAAGAACGCATCCAGGCCTAGAAGGAAGGGTGACCCGGAGATCTGCAGGACCAGCCAGCTCTGAGCCAGCTTCTGCATCCAGGTGCCCACACTGGACGTGCAGGCGCCAAACCACAACAAGCGGAAATCGCGATATTGGAATGCCTTGAAGACCCTGGCCACCACGAAGCAGATCCGTCCCGGTCAGTACACTTGGAAGCAGAATACGGCGTCAGAGCCGCTGGGGCTCAGCGCATATTCGCCGTTGGCCAGCGTCTCGTTGGCCTCGATCCGGTAGAGCTTGCCTTGGAGCGGCTTGACCATGACCCGGATAGGGCGTCCCGCGCCTTTACTTTGTTTCTTGGAAAAGACGACTTCCCGCCGGTCGCGCCTGACCTCCAACCGGTAGAGCTCGAATTTCTCGGGCGCCAGCTTCTGGGAATCGATGAGGAAGATGGGCTCGGCCAGCGGCGTGCGCACCGGCGAGCTGGTCCCCGGCACCCAGGCGACGGTATCCCGGCCGCGATCCTCCTGCTTGGCCTCGAGCGCCTCGGTCGCACACCAGGTCGTCCGCGTGCATCAGGTAGGGAACGTCGGGCTTGGGCGGGTAAGGACCGGAGTACTTCTCGATCCGCCCCACCCAGCGGAAATTGGACCAAGATCAGGGCAGCAACCAGGAGCGCGCGGTGAAGCATGGACATTCTCCTTAATTCTAGCGTCCAGCGCCGGGCGGCGCGCGCCCCTACCAACGCCAGCAGCCGCTCCAGTTCGCCGGCTTGCACCGGTTTGGCCAAGGCGTGCGCCTCGCCCGGCGGCAGGGCCGAGGATAGCGCCGGATCATGACCCTGAGTCAGCACCACGAAAGCGTCCACAACACCTCGGGTCTTCTCGAAGCACTCCAGCCACCGGGCGCCGGGCAAAGAGGAATAGAACAACACATGGAAGTGCATGCGGCCGGCCAACTCGATGGCCTCTTCCGCGCTCGAAACCGGCACGCTGCGGTGGCCCAGATCGCTGAGTGCGGAGATCAAAGACTGCCGCGAAGCTGCTTCCGGCTCGAGGATCAGGGTGGTGAGAGGCAGGCTCGGACGGCCACGAACTCCGGCAGTGCCGGCGGAACCTGGAAGCGCCGGCTGCACCAGGGGCAATTCCACCTCCATGCGCCAGTGTCCGCTGCGGTCCCATGCGAGCCGGATCTGCCCGCCCTGGCTGTGGATAAGATCCTGGCAGCCAGCCAGGCTGAACAGGTCATCCGCCGGCTGCCGCGAGCCTGCCAGCCAGTCGGCCTCTTCATCGCCGGGAGCCGGTCCCGGCCAACTGATGTCCAAGTCGGCCATGGATGCCAAACAAGAGACGCGCAGAGTAGCCACCCTCTCGGCTGAGCCGGCCACAGCGTCCTCGACATGCCTGAGCAAGCTCAGCAAGACCTGCTCCATCAAGCCGGGCCGGGCCGATATCATGACTGGTTCCGCCGCCAGCAGGCCGCGGATCGAGATGCCGCGATCCGCCCATGCCTGTTTACGAAGCTCCAACATTCCGCGCACCAGGACCACCAGATCCACTGGCTGCTTCTTTTCCTCGTGGAACCGGCCATACCTTAACAGGCGGCCCAGTGCGCCGGCTGCCCGCTGGGCTTCGGCGGCAAGCGCCCCTTGCGCGTGCGCGGCGATGGCCAAGAGCGGCTCTTTGATCTCCTCGGCAGCGGCGATGACGAGCCGGCAGGTGGCATCCTGTTTCTCGGCGCCGAGGGCCTGCTCGCGAAGAGATTTCTGATCCAACAACTTCATGCTGATGGCGAGCTGGTTTCCCACATGCTGCGCGACGGCCTGTTCGTCCCCGCTGAAACTGCGTTCCTGTTTTGCGTGAGAGACCTCCAGCACGCCCAGAAGGTCTTCCTGGGCGAACATGGGGATGAACATCGCCGAGCGCGGCGTACCGGGTCCAGAGCTGAGATCGAAGAAGGGGCTGCGGCGGGTGTCCGGAATCGAGATCAAGCTACGGTTGCGAAAGCACAACTCCAAGGTCTTTTCGCGGAACGTTCCCGAGCCGTCCATCAAGATGGGCGTCACTACCGGCTCGGCCGAAACGCCGGCCTCCATGCGGCATAGCGTTTTCGAAGCGCGGTCAACGACATATACGCGAACTTCGGTAACCTCCAGCAACTCCGGCAGCACGGATTGCAGCAAGCGCAGATTCTCGCCTGAAGTGCGGCCGGCCGTGAGCTCTTCACCCAACTGATACAGGCGCTGCGTGGTACGGCGCTGGACGGCCATGCGACGTTCCCGCGCCCATACGATCGCCAGAAAGAAAAGCAGAATCCAGAGTGCCGTCGCGACCGCCCACGGCAAACTTATCGCTGAGCTTGCTGACGCCCAAGCCATAGTTCCAACTCCGGGCTGAGGAAGTTCTCGATAACCAGATCCGCCTGGGGAAAGCTGGCGTGGGTCGTCTTAAGAGCGACCACCCGCGCACCCGCGGCGCGTGCCGACTGCACCCCTGCCTCGGAATCCTCGAAGACGATGCAGTCCCGCGGGAGTATGCCGAGCAAACTTGCAGCCCGGAGATAGACCTGCGGGTCGGGCTTGGGCCGCTCCACCTGGTGGCCGTCGACGACGGCCGAAAAATAGTCCCGAAGGCCGGCTTCCCGCAGAACGAACTCCACATTGGCTGGTTCGGCGTTGGAGGCCAAGCCCGTCGGGGTCCCCCGGTGGCGCTCCAGAAACGATTTGACCCCTGGCACAAGACGCTGGGCCAACTGAGCCTGCATGGTCTGCCTGTAGAGCGCTTCCTTGGCCGCGCCGTGGGCCAGGACCTCCTGGGTGCCGAGATGCTGGCCGAACAGATCCCTCACAATTTCATCGTTGCGCCGGCCGTACATTTTCTCCGGCAATGTTGCGCAGTCATCCACGCCGTGGCGGTGGAGGTATTCCCCCCAAACCTGCACGTGGACGGGGTTGGAGTCAACGATGACACCGTCCAGGTCGAGGATAAGCGCCAAGCCTTGCTGCACATGGGGCGCGGAGTGCACTAGGAGGGGATCATAACACAGCCGCCTTCTACCCCGCGCCGGGACGGGACTAGTACAATGCAAGACTCGGAGAGATGACGATTCGCCGCACAATTTTCCTGGGGGTTCTGGTAGTCCTGACCATCGGCCTGGTTGCCCCGCACCTCTCCGCGGACCGTTTCGGAGAGCGCATCCGGCTTTCCCTGGAGCAATCACTCCACCGCAAGGTAACGATCGAGTCAGCCGGCTTCAGCCTGTTCCGCGGGCCCGGCTTCACCTTGCGGAACGTCGTGATTTCCGACGATCCGGCCGCGGGATTGGAGCCCTTCATCTACGTGGGCGCCATCGAGGCCAGACTGAGCCTGGCCAGCTTATGGAAGGGACGCCTGGAATTCTCCGCGCTCCGGCTGGAGGAACCGAGCGTGAACCTGGTCAAGACTGCGGCGGGACCGTGGAGCTTCCAGCCCCTGCTGCGCCAGTCCTCGGCGGCACGAATGCCGGCGATCTCCGTTCGCGGGGGCCGGCTGAACTTCAAGCTCGGCACCGTAAAATCGGCCTTCTACTTCGCCAACACCGATCTGGATGTCATGCCTTCCACCACCCCGGGGGGAACCTTCACCATCCAATTCTCCGGTGATCCGGCCAGAAGCGACAGAACCGGGCGGGCGTTCGGATCTCTTCGCGGCCAGGGCCGCTGGCGTCCGTCGGCGATCCCCGGAGGGGAGCTGGACATACAGGTCAGCCTCGAGCAGAGTTCCATGGGCGAAGTGGTCCGGCTGATTCACGGAGAGGACGTCGGGGTACACGGCCAGATCGCGGGGCAGGCACGGTTCCGCGGGACGCTTTCCAATCTGGACATCACCGGCGCCCTGCAGTTGAGCGAAATCCACCGCTGGGACTTGTTGCCGCCCTACGCCGAAGGCGGACCGCTGAACTTCCGGGGACAGATGGACCTCGTGACGCAGAGCCTCGAAATCGAAACAGTTCCCTCCCGTAACACCGCGCTCGGCGTTCGCTTCCGGGCATCCGACTACCTGACGCACCCGCGCTGGGCGGTTGCCTTGACCTTGAATGGCGTCCCGATTCCGCCGTTGGTCGAAATGGCGCGGCACATGGGGGCTGGGCTGGTTGAGGCAGCCCGGATGGATGGCGCAGCCTCCGGAGCGATCGTTTACTCGCCCGAAGATGGCTTCCATGGTGGAGTCAGTTTGAACGGCTCCTCGATCAGTATTCCCGGCTCTGTTCCCGTGCGGCTCCTCGATGCGCTGCTCATTCTGGACGGGAGACGCGTACGGCTCTCCCCTGCTCTGGTTAGCGTAGGCGAGCAGGAGAGAGCGACATTGGAGTTTGACTACTCCTTCGGCGAGCAGCAGTTCGACTTGAAGCTCACTACCCAGGAGATGAGCATCGCGGCGCTCCAGGCCCAGAGCGTTTGGCTGCCGGACGCGCCGGAACCGCAATTCGTCTCCCGGTTTCGCGGCGGCTCCTGGAACGGATCGCTGCGCTATCGGAAAGAGAAAGAGTCGCCGGGCCAATGGTCGGGCGCAGTCCGGCTTCACCAAACGCAATTATCGTTGCCCGGTCTGGCGCAGCCTTTGACGATTCATTCGGCGGAGGTGACCGCCAAGGGAGACCGGATCAGAGCCGACCGCTTTCAGGCCACGGCCGGTGAGGTGACGATTCAAGGTGAGTACACCTACGTGCCGGAAGCCAGGCGGCCGCATCGTATCGTTTGCCGGATACCCAAGCTCGATTCTTCCGAACTGGAGCGCTTGTCGGAGCCGACCATCAGCCGTCCGCGCAGTCTGATCTCCCGGGCGTTGCGGCTAACCGGCGGAACCACACCCGAGTGGCTGGCCAGCCGGCATGCGGCGGGGAGCGTCGAGATCGGTTCCTTGCTGATAGCCGGGCAACAGTTCGAGTCGGTGCGCCTGGAATTTTTCTGGGACGGTCCGCGGCTGGATGTGGCGCGGCTCAGGGCCAGGGTGCAGGGCGGAAGCGTGGATGGTCACTTTACAGCCGATTTTAGCGGTCCTCAGCCGGTTCTCCAGGCCGGAGGCCGCTTCGAGTCGGTGGCCTGGCGCGGGGGCCGGCTGGAGGGAGACGCCACCCTCAGGACCTCAGGGGCGGGCGACGACCTCTATTGGAACCTACGCGCGGAGGGCTCCTTCCAGGCGCTGTCCGTGAACCTTGGCCCTGAACTTCCCGTGCGCGCGATGTCGGGCTCCTGGGGCCTGCGCTGGGACCGCAAGGCGCCGCGTCTGGAGCTGAACGACTTGCGCTTCGTTGACGGCCAGGACGTGCTCACGGGGCAGGGTGCGACCACCGAGGACCGGCGTCTGCAGATCGACCTCTCGCACGGGGAAAGACATCTGCGCCTGTCGGGCAGCCTCCAGCCAATTCTGCTGGAAGCCTCCGAGAGCCGTTGACGCCGCCCGGCACTGTTAGAATGGCCTGAGGTCATCAAAGCCATGGACAACCCCAATTCGCCAGCCAGCCCCAGCTTGAGGGAGACGCTCGAGCAGCAGCATGCCACCGCGCGGGAACAGCTTTCGGCAGCGTGGCAGTTGCACGTCGCGCGCATCGAAGAGCTGGTCTCCACAGGGTGGCGGGAACACGTCGAGCACGTCATCCAGGAACGTTTCGGCGAGATCACCGCGCGCGTGGAGGAAGCCTACGCGCGGGACCTGGAAACGAGGGTTTCGGAACTGCGCCAGCGTCTGCGCCGGGAGTTGGGCGAGCGACTCAACCAGTTGCTGCGGCGTCTATGGAAGAGCGACTCCGAAGCCGACCTGTACCAGTGTCTACTCGAAGACTCCAGCATGTTTTGCCGCCGTGCGGCACTCTTTCTTGTGGACGGCCAGATTTTGAAGTGCGCCGGCTCGCGCGACTTCGCCGCCGATTCCAGCGGCCAGCTCACCGACACCCTGGTTCCCTTGGCCTCCGCACCCGCCCTGCTCAGCGCCGTGGAGAGTAAGGATACCGTTAGCGCGGTGCGGAGCGCGGAGGAACTCTCCGAGCAGATTGCAGTTTTCTTTGGGGAGGCGCCCGACCGGAAGGCCGCCATCCTTCCCGTGGTTTCGCGCGGCCAGGTGACAGCCCTGCTGTGCGCCGACGGCGACAAGGGGGATGCCGAAACCGGCGGCCTGGAACTCATGGTGATGCTGGCCGGCGCCGCTCTGGACGCGCGCGCAGCGGCGGCGCCTCCGCCGCCCGCCCCCGCCGTCGAGACACCCGCGGCGGAACAGGTGATTCGGATCGTGGCGTACGAGCCCGGCTGGTCGCAACTGACCGCGGAGGACCGGGAGATTCACCTTCGCGCCCAGCGTCTGGCTCGCGTCAGAGTTGCCGAGATTCGTCTGTACCAGGCGCAGGCGGTCAGAACGGGGCGCGCGCAAAAGGATCTATATTCGTCGCTGAAGACCGAAATAGACGCCGCAAGGGAGGCCTTCCGGCTCGACTTTGTCGAACATTGCGCTTCGATGACGGACTACCTGCATCTGGAACTGGTTCGCGCCTTGGCTAACGATGACGCCTCTTTACTGGGACCGAACTATCCGGGCCCGTTGGCCTAGCGTGACCCGGCGGGCCGCGGTTTTCCTTCTCCTGGTGTGCGCTGCGGGCCTGAGGGCGCAGACACTGGCGCCGCTGGCGCGCGCCTACCGCGAGTCCCCAACGCCAGCCCGGCGAGAAGCCCTGTTGCGTTTCGCTTCCCGCACCCCAAGGACTCCAGCGGGGCGCTGGCCCTGCTCGCCGCCGGGGTCGTGGAAATCGAGCAGGCACAATACCAGGACGGAATCCGCCACCTGGAGGACGCCGAAAAACGGCTGCCGCAGCTCGCCGATCACATCTCGTTTCAACTCGGACAGGCGTTGCTCGCGCTCCAGGAGTATGGACCCGCCGTCAGCAGACTCGAAAGCGTCCTGAAAGCCGTGCCCGCCTCGCCCTTCCAGGGACGAGCCGCGCTGCTGGCGGCGACGGCTCACCTCAAGTCGGGGGCGCCCCCCAGCGCCTTCGCGGTGCTCAAAGAGTACGCGCGGCAGACTGCCGCAGCCCGACGGGGACCTGGCGCTGGCGTCGGCGTATGAGGCCGCAGGCGACCTGGCGATGGCCGCATCCTGCGCACAGCGGGTTTACTACGGCTATCCGGCCTCCAAGCAGGCCGTCGAGGCGGCAGAAATGCTGGAGAGGTTGCGGGAGCAACTCGGGCGGTCTTTTCCTCCTCCGGCGCCCGAAGCGATGCTCAGCCGCGCGGGAAGGTGGCTGGAGGCCCGCGACTACCGGCGCGCCAGAGCCGAGTACGAATCGCTGGTACCCCAGTTGGGTGGCGCCCAGAGAGAACTCGCGCAAGTTCGGGCGGGAGCAGCGTGCCGCGCGGGCGGAGCACCCGACTCCGCCTTCGCCTATCTGAAAGCACTGACCCTTCGTTCGCCGGAGGCCGACGCAGAACGGCTGTACTACCTGGTGGAGTGCGCCCGAAGCGTGGAAGACCCGGCGGCGATGCTGGAGTTCGTCAGCCGCCTCGACCTCCTATACCCTGCGTCGGAGTGGCGTCTGAGCGCGCTTGATCTGGGCTGGCAACTACTACTTACTGCGGAATGAGCCGGCCTCTTATGTCCCGTTGTACCGGGCCTGCTACGAGGGTTTCCCCGCGGATCCGCAAGCTTCCTACTGCCACTGGAAGGTGGCCTGGGACGCCTATCTCCAAAGGCGCGCGGAAGCGGGGGAGCTGCTGCGGGATCACCTGAAACGTTTTCCGCAATCCGACAAGCGCGCCGCGGCGCCTGTACTTTCTGGGCCGCTTGTCGGAAGCGTCAGACGGGCCTGAGTGCCGCACAACCGTTCTATGCGGAAATCCTGGCGCAACACCCCAATAATTTCTATGCGCTGCTCGCCGCCGACAGACGCGGGGGAGAGACAGCGGTGAAAGCGGCGCCCCTGAGCTTCGAGCCCAGCGCGATGAATCTGCGCCGCATCAGCCGGGCCCGACTGCTCTCCTCGGCGGGTCTGTCCGATTTCGCGGAAAGTGAGTTGCGCTTCGCGGCCAGGGAGGACGGCCAGCCCCAGGTGATGGCCCTGGAACTGGCGCGGCAGGCCGCGGCGCGGGACGCGCCCGATCAGGGCCTGCGCTACATCAAGGCCGTTTTTCCCGACTACCTGGCAACGCCGCTCGACGCTGCGCCCACCGAGTTTTGGCGGCTGGCATTCCCTCTGCCCTTCCGGCCCTATCTGGAGCGCTACGGCAAGGCGCATCAACTCGATCTGTACTTGCTGGCGGGGTTGATCCGGCAGGAGTCCGAATTCAATCCCCGGGCGGTGTCGGTGGCCGGCGCCCGCGGGCTCATGCAGGTGATGCCCTCCAGCGGCCGGCAGCTTGCAAGAACATTGAAGACCCGTGGCTTTCGGACCAGCTCGCTGTTTCGTCCCGATCTTAATATTCAATTCGGATGTTACTATCTTCGCGACCTGATCGATACCCATGAGGGCTCGCGGGAAGCTGCCCTGGCGGCTTACAACGGGGGCAGCCTGCGGGCGGAAAACTGGTTGACGTGGGCCACTTACAAGGAACCCGCCGAGTTCATCGAAACCATCCCCTTCACCGAGACGCGCACTTACGTGCAGGCGGTTCTTCGCAACGCCTGGATGTATGAACGCATCTACAGGCCGGCCGCGGCGAAGAAGTGACCGGCGTCATGGCGCCGGTTTGAAGCCGGCTGCGATAAGTACAATCGCCAACTGGCGCTGGTCACCTGGGACGGAGAACGTCTTGTCGGCGGTGATGGTCAGGGCGGGTGATTCCGAGTGGATGGCCACCGGCCCCGAGGTCAGCGTGTAGGTTCCCGGGCCCGCGAAGGTTCTTTCCATTACCGGCACATCGTCCAAGGCGACACTAATCCGCCGCGCGGGGCTTTGCTCGGGAATGTGAATGACGATCTCCACGGCTGCGGACTGCGGAGGCCGTTTCAACAGCACCACGCCCCGGCCGGACATCCAGCGCCACTGGCCGGCCTCCAGTTGGTAGATCCCGCTCACGATCTGCTGTTCGGCCTCGCGCGCATTCATGGGCAGGTATGAAAGGGAAGGCTTCCGTTCCAGGACGACTTCCGCCCGCACGCGGTCGATGACGCCGCGGGAAACATCAAACGGGCGCAGGCCTCCGAGCGAGACGCTGGAGTAGGCCGACCGGGCGCCTCAACCCGCTCAGGCGCAGCGGCAGGGAAGCGCGAATTTCACGCTCGGCCAGCGGCGCCAGCACGCCTCCACCCGTTGAGAACTGTATCGGAAAGGCCAGTTCGCTCGAAACCACAAGGTCGCCCGGACGCACGGCCTGCCCGCGCAGGAGGGGCAAGCCGCCCTCGGCTTCAAAGTAGTAGCGCAGCCCCCATTCGCCGTTGATCCAGACACGCCCGGTCTCGGACTGTTTCCGCAGCGTTCGGGCGAACTGACGATAGGCATTCCAGTGCTGGTAGTTCACCACACTGAGGCCGAGGCTCAAGACCAGTTGCAGCCCGATGCCGGCCGCAATCCAGACCGGCCGCCGGGCCAGCGCCCGCGTGGCGAGCAAAGCCACCGGCGCGGCCATGGGCAACAGGTATCTGGCCGAACCCGCGAAGAACAGAATCAGCGCGCCCGCGAAGAAAATGAGCACCCAGGCCGAAAGGAAACGCGTGTCTTCGTCCGGCTCCCGCCAGACGTGGCGGCCGCACCAGACCAGGAGCAAAACTCCCACGCCGATCGAAGCCCAAAACAGCGGATTCGGATCGCGGAACGCCGCCGCCGCGGCGGCCACCACGACCACAACCCACAATCTGCGGCCCACCTTCCAGAACGCGGCCACGGCCAGCGCCGGAAAGACCAGCCAGGCGGCGTGCCCCGTCAGCGCCATGGCGCTCAGGGCCTTCCTAGCCAGGCTCTGCAGGCCATACGTCTGAAAATAGCCTGCCAGCACGGAGGCGGGAAGACTCCCGGTTGAAGCGCGCTCGAAGAGTTGCCAACCGGCCAGCTTGACCGGCAACACGGCCAGAACCGCCCACGCCGGCCACCAGCGCCGTCGCTTCATCCAGAGATACGCAGCCAAAATCGGAACGAGCAAAACCGACTGGTACGCGGCCAGCGCCGCCAGCGCCAGCGTCACCACGGAACCCGCCAGGCCGGGCAGCGAGCCGGCATCCACAGCTCTCACAAACAGAGCCGCGGAGGCCATCCAGAACGCCAGAAACGGCAAGTCGGATTCGAGCGAGTTCCCGTTGACGACAAAAGCGGCCACCGAGACGAACAGCAGGGTGGCCAGCAGCGGCCGGGTCGAAAAGCGCCTGGCGAGCGACAACATGGACAGCGCGGCGATGAGCGAGAACACCACGTACGCCGCATGGAATGGAACTTCGCGTATGTCGCCCAGCAGGGCCAGCAGCCCGGCCAGACACCAGATATTGAGCGGCGGGTGCGGGTGCCCCTGCATGGACACCTGCTCGCCCAGGAAGACGTAGCTCGCGTGGTTGGGGTGAAGAGGATCGATCTGCGCGTGTTGGGCCCCGGCCAGGTAGTAGACGTCGTCACCCTGGATCGCCTGGCTCAGAAACGGCAGCCGGATGAGGAGTACGACGGCGATAACCAGAGCGATCTGCCGCAGCATGCTGTGCCCTAGCGCTGAAGGCCGCGTATTACGGAAGCGATCTCCCGCGTGGTCTCCTCTTCCGCCAGTAAGACGCGATTCGGCAGCCAGAAAGCATCGTGGATGCACGCCTCGGCCACCGGACACGGCTCAACGCGGCAACCGCCCTGCTGGTACAGAGGGTTGCCGTAGAGAGTGTGCGGGTAGAAGGGCGTGCAGGGAATCTCCTGCGCGGCTAGCGCTTTGTGGAACTCGTCGCGCGACAGACCGAACTGGCCCGCGTCGATGCGGCCCAACAGAAGGTAGTGAGAGTGGGTGTTGACCTGCGGCGGAACTTCCTGAAACGTCAGTCCGCTGACACCGGCCAATTCCGAGCGCAGCAGTTGCTCATTGCGGCCGCGCACCTCGATCTGCTGCGGGAGGCGCTCGAGTTGCGCCAGCAGCACTGCCGCCTGGAGCGCGGTGATCCGGTAGTTCGATCCCAGGGTGTAGTGGTGGAACCAGCCCTTCCCCGTCTCGCGGCCCTGGTTGGCAAAGGACCGGCTGCGTTCGGCAAAGTCGGCGTCGTTGGTGAGCAGGATCCCGCCCTCGCCCGCCGTCATCACTTTCGAGTTCTGAAAGCTGAAGGCCCCGCACACCCCGAAACTTCCGGCGCGCTTCCCATTCCACTCCGAGCCGTGCGCGTGAGCGGCGTCCTCGATCACCGCCAGACCGCGCTCGCTGGCGAGCCGCATCAAGCGGTCCATGTTGGCCAGGGGGCCGCCGAAATGCACCGGCATGATGGCCTTGGTTTTCGAGGTAACGGCGGCTGCGGCACGCTCCGGGTCCATGTTGAAACTGAACGGCTCGATGTCCACGAAGACCGGCGTAGCCCCGGCGCGGGATACAGCCGTGGCGCTGGACACGAAGGAGATGGCCGGGACGATCACTTCGTCTCCGGGGCCGATGTCCGCCGCGGCCATGGCCATCTCCAGGGCCAGTGTTCCGTTGGCCGCGCTCACGCCGTGCTCGCAGTGCTGGAATTGGGCGAAGGCTTTCTCGAAGCGGTCCACGAACTCGTGGAATCCACCCCACTGGTTGCTCTCCAGGACTTCCCGCACCAGCCGCAGTTCGCGTTCTGTGGCTATCGGCCATTTCGGAATTCGCATCACAGTCCAGGATAGTGGAAACCGGCCGGCAGAATCACGCCAGAGCCGCCCGCGCCGCAGCCGAAAGGCACACGGCATCCCGATCAGCCCAGCCGACGCAGGCGACAGAAGACGATCGCCTGCGCCACCTGAACCGTTTTATAATGGCCGTGTTCAGCGGGACTTGCTAATGTGGACAACACTCAGATTAGGCGTGTGCGCGGCGCTGGCTTGGGCTGCCTGGGCCGGTCCGGTCGATTTCGGGAGGCAGGAATTGGACCGGGCTATCGCCGAGCGGGGACTTTCGCCCGCGCGCTTCCGCGTCCAGGTGGAACTCTCCGCAGAAGCTCCCGAATCCTTCCGAATCGCGCCCGGCCGGGTCTCCGGCGGAGACCTGCGCGGCCTGATGTACGGGCTGATCGAGGCCGCCGCGCAGGTGCGGCAGCGCGGGCAGCTCATAGCCGCGAAGGGTGCTCCAACTACGGCCATTCGTGGTGTGCGGCTCTGCCTGCAACCGAGTGACCTTCAGGCGGACAGGTCCAAGTCACCCGCGCACTGGCAAGAGTTTTTCGCGACACTCGCCCGCAGCCGGATTAACCGGCTGACTTTGGTCTACGGCGGTCAGCCACTGGCGGAGCTGGCCGGGGAACCCGGCCTCACGATGCTGCGCAACATTTCGGAAGCCGCGGCGGAGCATGCCGTCGATTTGGTCCTGGCAGTCGAGACGGTTCCAACCGAATTGAGCACAGACAACCCACTCAAGCGGCTGCTGGACACATTTCCTAAGATCCGCGTCGTCCAAGCGTCGTTCGGCGCCAATACGCAGCAGACCACCGCACCTCGCGAGTGGCTCTTCACGACAACGCGGGGAGCGGGGCGCAGAGTTGTCGTCGAAATCCCCGATTCGGAACTGACAGGCGAGCTGATCGAAGCGGCCAGGCAAGCCGGGCAACCGCTGCGCATCGTTGCGAAATATGGCGACAGAACGGCTGCCGCCAAGCCGGGCCCGGAGGAGTTGCTCTGGCGGATCGAGACCGGGGGCGGCGCACCGCAGCGCTCGTGGAGCGATCCGGCCTTCGTGCGGAAGACGATCGCCTCACTCGCCCAAGGCGGCAGTGCGGGATTCGAGATTGAGCCACCGGACGAAGCCGACCGTCTTTTCTACATGCTCTGGGGACGCCTGAGCTACGATCCGAAGACTCCCGACACGGTATGGAGCAAGGAGATGAAGGGGCTATGAAGCAGAAGTGGATCGATATCTCCGTCCCCCTGCGGACAGGCATGGTGCATTGGCCTGGAGACGCCGATGTCTCAATCGAGCGGTTCAAGGATCTCGCGCACGGCGATTCCTCAACCGTGTCCGCCGTCAACATGACCGCCCATACCGGCACGCACATGGATTCGCCCATGCACTTCTTTGTGGATGGAAAAGGGATCGAGACCATGCCGTTCGAGGCGACCATAGGACCCGCCCGCGTCATCGAGATTCGCGACCGCGACACGATCAAGGCCGCGGAACTGCGCGGCCACCGCATCCGGCGAGGCGAGCGAGTTCTGTTCAAGACCTACGGCTCGGCCGCGCGCTGGCGCAACCCTGAGTTCGACAAGAAGTACGTCTACATCTCGCCGGAAGCAGCAGAGTATCTGGCTGAACGCGGCGTACGCACGGTGGGGATCGACTACCTCTCGGTAGGCGGCTATAAGAAGGAGTCCGCCGAGACGCACCGCGCCTTGCTCGGCGCGGGGATCTGGGTGATCGAGGGCCTGAATCTGGATGGAGTGAAGCCCGGCCGCTACGACTTGATCTGCCTCCCGCTCCGGATGGCCGACGGCGAAGGCGCCCCGGCCAGGGCAGTGCTGCGACGCAGGGGGTAGCGCGGCGCGGGATCAGGGTTGACAATCACCCTAGTCTGGACTATATATAGTCTGGACAAGGGAAGAAGAATCACGTGGATAGAAGCGCACCAGAACTGCTCCCCGGCACACTCTACCTGCTGATCCTGCGGATCGTCGCCACGGGACCGATGCACGGCTACGGGATCGCGAAGCGCATCAAGGAGACTTCCGCCGAGGTGCTGGATGTGGAGGAAGGCTCCCTCTATCCGGCATTGAACCGCATGCTGGTGAAGGGTTGGCTGCTGGCCGAGTGGGGTTTCACCGAGACGAACCGCAAAGCTCGCTTCTATAAGCTGACCCCGGAGGGCCGCAAGCGGCTCTCGCAAGAGACACAGCAGTTCGAGCGCCTGGTCGACGCGATTCGCCTTGTCCTGAAGAGGGCGTGAGGAGGCGATGGGCGATGAAGCGCGCAAGAGAACTTTGGCGGCGCGTGCTGCAGTTGGGCCGAAGACGCAGTTTCGATGCAGAACTCAACGACGAGATGCAGTTCCACATCGACAGCCGCGCCGCGGAACTCGAATCGCAGGGCATGCCGCGTGACCAGGCGACGGCCCAGGCGCGCGGCGAATTCGGCTCGAGACTGCGACTCTCGGAGGACACACGCGAAGCCTGGCGCCTCCGATGGCTCGAAGACCTCGCTTTGGATCTGCGCTACGCCGGCCGCGCCATACGCCGCAGCCCCGGATTCGCCGGCGCCGCCATCCTCTCGCTCGCCCTCGGCACCGGACTCAATACCGCCATCTTCAGCTTCACGATGGAGTTTCTGTTCAGCCAGCCGTCCTGCCGCGACGCTTCTACGCTCATCGAGGCGCGCCTCGGCGGCAACAGTCACATGCCCGTTCGTGAGTTTCGCCTTCTCCGCGACGCGGGGCCGCTGGCCGCCATCGCCGGAATGCGCGAAGAGTCCGAGGTGAACTGGCGTAACGGTGAGGAAACCGCACGCCTCAACCCCCTCATCGTCTCCGACAATTTCTTCGAAGTGATCGGCGTACCGGTGGCGGCCGGGCGTGGGATTCGAACAGGCGAAACCGACACCGTGGTCATCAGCGACTGGTTCCGGCACCGGCGGCTGGGCAACGTACCGGACGTGCTCGGACACGTGCTGGTCCTTGACGGGAAACCGTACACCGTCGTCGGGGTTCTCCCGCCAAACCATCGCACCGTCCGAGGATTCGGGCTGTCGCCGCACCTATATAAAGTGTCTTCGCGCGAGACCGATTCGCTCGCGATTTTCGCGCGCACGGCCCAGGGCGCCTCGCGGGCCGAGACGCTGGCCCGCCTGAAGGCCGCGGCGGCCGGGATCGATCGCGTCTATCCGAACCGGAACATTACGTGGGCGAAGAGCGTTGAGGTCAACGGCATTGCCGGCCGCGACCGCATCGCGTCAGGCGAGCTCAACTCTATCGCAGTCTTCTTCGGCCTGGTGATGGCACTGGTCGGTCTAGTGCTTTTGGTGGCCTGCGCGAATGTCGCCGGACTGCTCCTTGCGCGCGCTGCCAGCCGCAGCCATGAGATCGCGGTGCGCATGGCCATTGGCGCGGGCCGGTCGAGGGTTGCGCGGCAGTTCCTCGCCGAGAGCCTCCTGCTTGCCGGGCTTGGAACAGCGGCAGGCCTGGCTTTGAACATTTGGGCCACGCGGTTCGTCGAAAGGATCGAGATTGCCGCGCCGATTCCCTTGCGCTTGGTGGTCGAGCCGGATTGGCGCCTCGCGCTTTACGCCGCCGGCATCGCATTGGTGTGCGCCGTAGTCTCGGGGCTGATGCCGGCGGTCAGCGCCGCCCGCCACGACGTCCAATCCGCGCTTAAACACGGCGAGCGGCAGGTGGCGGGACGAGCGCGGATGCGACGCGTGCTGGTCGCCGGGCAGATCGCGGTTTCCGTGCTGTTGCTCTCCACCGGCGTCCTGTTCCTGCGCAACCTGATGCTCGCGACGTCGCTCAGCCCTGGCTTCGACGTTCAACGGACGCTCTGGGCGCAAGTGCGTCTGGTCTCCGAGCGCTATCCCAACGAGGGATCTAAGCGGGTCATTTCGCAGGCGAGTCTCGAGGCCATGCGCGCTCTGCCCGGGGTCGAGTCGGCGGCGCTGGTTGAAGTCGTGCCGCTAAACGACAACATGGGCACGGGGGGCCCACTGACGGTTGACGACACCGGGCAGACGATGCACGTGGCTTTCAAGACGAACGCCGTCGGCTCCGATTATTTCCGCACGATGAGCATTCCCATCCTCGCCGGTAGCGAGTTCCCCGAGGCCGATGTCGAGGGCCGCTCTCCGGTAGCAATCATGAACCAGACGATGGCGCGGCGTGTGTTCGGCGACACTAACGCCGTGGGGCGGACAGTTACCATGCACGGGGAACGGCTCACCGTCGCCGGCGTCGCTGCCGACAGCAAGTATTTCACGCTTGGCGAGAAGCACGTGCAAGCCATGTACCGCCCGATCACGCCGCGCATCCGCCGGGACACGCTGAACATCATTCTGCGCTGCGCACAACCGCCGGAGAGCCTGGTGAAAACCGCCGGCTCTGCGCTGGGAGCGCTCGACCCGACCGCGGCGATCGAAGTCAAGCCGATGAAACGAGCACTCGGCTTCGCGCTGCTACCCAGCCAGGCCGGTGCGGCGCTGCTTGGCAGTATTGGGCTCCTGGGTCTGCTGCTGGCCGCCGTCGGTTTGTACGCACTGATGGCCTACAGCGTGGCGCGCCGCCTCCGCGAATTCGGTTTGCGCATGGCGCTGGGCGCCAACAGCGGCGATATCGTGCGACTCATCGGCCGCGAAGCATTCACGTTGCTCGCCTTAGGCGTGAGCGTTGGCCTGGCGATCGCCTGGTTCGCCGCCCGTCCCCTGGCCATGTTTCTGGTGCCCGGTTTACAGCCCATCGATCCGACCGGCGTCGCCGCCGTCGTGATCACTCTCACCGCCGTGGGCGCAGTCGCCACCCTGGGCCCGGCGCGCCAGGCGCTCCGCGCGGACCCGATATCCGCCCTGCGCTGGGAGTAAAACAGAGCCAGCGCGCCGTGAAATGACGGCGCGGAATTCGCGCTGTGTGTGTAGGATCTGACCGTGTAGGAATTGCACGGCTACCCGTAGCGGTGGCTTGATGGGGAGCTAACCCTCGTGTTCTGAAGTTGAAGCGCTCTGGCAGTGTGTTTGCTTCGCAGATTGGTGGAGCGAGGTGAACCTATGCGAGATAGGGCGTTCAGAGTGTTGGTGCTATTGGGAATGGGTGCCGTTGTTTGGCTAAGCACCGCGGTATGCACCCCGATCAAACCGGGAGGGGAATCTGCCCGCAGCTCCGCTGATCAGGAGCGTGCCTCTGACAAGGCACAGAGCCAGACCCGGGCACAGCAACCGCTAATCTTGCCCGAGGGCACTCCGGTCCGGGTGCGCCTGGTTCCCACTTTGTCCACCGCGACGCGCAAGACCGGTGATACTTCCGATGCGACGTTGGTGGAGCCTCTGGTTGTGGGGTCGCGGACGGTCGCGTCCAAGGGGGCCAGCGTCACGGGTGTGGTGGTCGAGTCCGACCCGGGCGGCCGTGTCAAGGGCGTGGCAAGGATTGCGGTGCAATTGACGGGGCTGCGCACCGACGATGGACAGCAGATTGAGATTTCCACCGGCAGCGTAGCGCGGCAGGCCAGGACCACGAAGAGCCAGGATGCCCAGAAAATCGAAATCGGCGCGGGTATCGGAGCGGCCGTTGGCGCGATCGCAGGCGGCGGCAAGGGCGCGGCTATTGGAGCGGCAGCGGGCGGAGGAGCAGGAACCGGCGCGGTCCTCGCCACCAGGGGAAAGGCAGCCGTCCTGCCGAGTGAAACCGTGCTGAACTTCAAGCTGCTGAACCCCGTGAAGGTGGGAGCTCGTCAACAAGATCGTTTACTTCAGCGTGATCAGCTCGTCGTCCTTGGGGTCCACCTCAATCGTGACGTCCTTGAACTCGTCGATCAAACCGGCGTTGTGCATCTGCCAGGCGATCGGGCCCACTTTGCCCGCCGTCGGGTCCTTGAAAATCAGCACCTCGACGGCCTTGCTCCCAACCGGCTGAGCGACGGCCATGCGAGCGGTTCCCGTGGCGGCGTCCGCCAGAATCTCGACGCGGCTCCACTCGTGGTTGTTGAATGGAGGCTTCGTCAGCCGGTTAAATAGCTTATCTCCAGCGTTGTTCATTCCCGGCCGGTAATCCCAGTGTCCGCCCAGGGGAACCTGAAACTGAATCCCGCCCAGCGCATCGAGGGGCCTCTCGCCGGGTTGCGGGCGAGTGCAGAAGATGAGGACGCAGGCCTCATGATCCGGATTGCCGGAGACGTGCCTCATCGTAAACATCAGCCGGAAGCGGCCGTAGTCCTTCGCCGAGTAGATGACCCCACGCCCGGTCCCCGTCGAAGCCATGGCGCCGTCCTTCACGACCCAACCGGTGGACACGCTCTTGGCCAGCTCCGCCGGATACGCATCTTCCAGCAATAGCTTGTTCAGCCGCGCCAGTTGCTGGCCGCTTGGCTTGCGCTTGAGCAACTGCCTGGTCTCGGGCCGCAGAACCACTTTGCTGAAACGCACTTTGTCGTAGATCGACGGCCCGGAGATAACCTGATTCAGCTCCTTCACCAGCGCGGATATGACAGGCCGGGCATTGGCCTTGGAAGGGGAATACGCGGCCAGATCCGCCTTCACCGAATCCTGCAGCCGGCCGCGCAGAAATACAGACACCGCGTCCGACCCATTCGTAAGCTTGCCGGCAAAGGCCGCCGGATCAGTAATGCCGCCGCTGCCGAGCGATGCAGCACTATTCTCGATCTGAATCCAGCCACCGAGCGTCTTGCCATTGAAGAGAGAGACCGCCCCTGGCGAGGCTGCCTCGGCGTTTCCAACACCCACCATAGAGCCGGCCACCGTAATCCCGGCCAGTTGAACCAATGTCCTTCGGCTCAGATGGTTCGCTTCGTTTTGCATGAATCCGTTCTCCTGCACGACCGTTTCCCTTTGCGACGTCGGCGCCACGCTCCGCCAGAAGTTCCCGCAACACGGACCGGTGGCAGCGGCTCTCGTCCTGGCAGTAGCAGCCCAGCGACAGATTCGTGTGATGCGACAGCGCCGCCAGCACGTCCAGTTCGCGGCTCCGGTCGGGCTCGCTCATCTCCCGCCGGAACTTCCGCCTGAATGCGCCCCACGCCCGCTCGTCCACCGCTCCCAGTGCCTCCTGCACCAGTTCGGCGCTGGGCGACAGGTTCGGGAACCAGACGTCATAGTAGTCGAGCCGGGCAAAGTCGGACTTCGGAACGCCGCGCGGAGGCCGCCGTACCGTTCCGAGCCGCAACCCTTCGCCGGGCTTTCGAGGTGTGCCGAGTTGAACGATGAAGATCGACATAAGTGAAAACCTTTAGTTGCGGGGGGCTGCCGGTTTGACGTAAATATCTTTGTACTGGATGTAGAGGTCGTCGCCGTTGTGCAACTGCAAGGCGATGTGCCCGCGCATCCCCACGTTGCGGCGCTTGTGGATATCGTCATCCAGGACGCCCGCGCCGTCGTAGTCGGCGACCAGCATGCCGTTCACAGAAGTCTTGATTCTCGTGCCACGGCACTCGATCAGAAGGTCGTTCCAGCCGTCGCCCTCATCCGAGTGTTTCCACTTCCAGCCCTTGACTCCCTGCTCCGGCTCCATCCGCGAACCCGGCAACACCGGGAAAATCCAGTGCCGCTCGCCGCGGGTCTCGTCGTAAATCAGGCCCGTGCGAAATGGCCCCGTGGGATGAATGTCGATCTGTGGCCCGTCGAGCCAGTAGGATTCCACGTCATAGCGGCTGCGTACCTGCACGCCCGAGTTGCCGCCCGACTCGCGAAAACTCCGGATCTTCATTTTCAGATCGAAGTCGGCGAACTCCTGGTTGCTCAGGAGCCAGACGTAGTTGTGCTGCCTACGCCCTCGCGAGTCGCAGGTGATCACGCCCTCCTGCACGCTCCAGTATTTCTTTTCGACGTCCTCCGGCTTGGCTGCAACGTGCCAACCCTGGAGGGACTTTCCATCAAAAAGAGAGATCCAGCCGTCGTTTTCGGCTCCCGTCGCAGCGATCGCGGCCAGGAACACCAGCGTGAGACTAGCGAGGTTGACGATTTTCATAGCTTCCTCGAATATATCTCAGTGCCCGGGATTGGGAGCGTGGCCGGGAACAAAATGCGCACGGAAGCGTCTACTTCAGGAGTGAAGAGCTTCGCCCTTCTTCTTTTCCCGGCATAGTGGCGGCCGCCGACGCCCCGGTGGCGAGCCTCGCCATTGTTAACGCGCGGGTCTGGACCGGCGATGCCTTCCGACCTTGGGCCACTGCAATTGCCGCCGCGGGAGAGCACATTCTGGCCGTGGGCGCGGAGGAGGAAATCCGCCCCTTTTTGATCCCCTCCACGCGAGTGGTTGACGGGCGCGGCGGGATGCTCACGCCGGGCTTCATCGACGCCCACATACACATGCACCAGTTCGATGGCGCCCTGCCGTTGCCGCCCCTATTTTTGCGGTTCTTGAAGAACAGAGAGGATGTCGCCGAGAGAATCGCGGTCCGCACAGAAATGTTTCCGGAAGGAACCTGGATTTGGGGCCGGGACTGGGTGGACGCGACCTGGGGCAAGCAAGGGCCGCCAACGCGGAGCTGGCTCGATCAGGTGGCGCCTCGCCACCCGGTCTGGCTCACCAGCGAATCCGGCGATGCCGGAATCGCGAACACCGCCGCACTGAGGTGTGCCGGAATCACGAAGACGATCTACGATCCGACAGGCGGAATCGTAAGAGACGCCCGCGGCGAGCCGACCGGCCTCATCCGCGGGGGGCCTATGTGGCGGATCGAGGCGGCGCTGATCGAGAAAACCCGCATCCTTGACGATCGCCTCATAGAACAGGGCATGGAGAGGCTGGTGCGGGCCGGCGTCACTTCGGTTCACCACAACAATAGCTGGCATCAATTGATCATCTTCCGCCGCCTCCAGGAGGCGGAAAGCTGCGGGTTCGCATCTATGCCTGTCCATCGTTTCCCGGCTGGCGGCGCCTGCGGGACTACATCTACCACATACGGACGGGGCGATGCCTGGCTGCACTGGGGCGGGATGAAGGGCTACGGGGCCATAATCGAGGACCGCTACTACCGCTGGGTGGTGGACGCATCTCGAGCGGGATTGCAGGTGATGGCGCATGTGGGAGACGAAAAAGGGCTGCGGACGCTGCTGGCGGTGTACGAGCGCGTACGGAAAGAACAGAACCTTCAGGACCCGCGTTTCCGCATCGAGCATGCACATGACATGCCCCCCGATCTGATCCCTCTGATCGCCAAAGTGGGTGCGGTCGTCAGCTGGCAGCCGCCGCTGCTGGCGCACGTTGATCAAAGGACAGCGTCCGGACTCCCTGCTCCACAACATCTATTCAACTGTCGCGGTCTCCTGGAAAACGGTGTTCGGATTGCGTTCGGCACCGACGCAACGCCGTGGAGGGAGTACGTTTCTCCATTGCAGGCACTGCAGATGGCACTGGAGCGGCCGGGGCCGGGACGGCCGCCGTATTACTCTCGATGAAGGGCTGAGAGCTTTTACCACGACGCCGCCTACGCCGAGTTCGCCGAGAAAGACAAGGGCACGCTGGAGCGGGGTAAGCTGGCCGATTGGGTGCTGTTGGATAGAGATCTGACACGAACACCAGTTCACCGTTTTGGTGAAGTGCAGGTGAGATTGACTGTGGTTGGCGGGCGCGTCGTCTTTGAGCCATAGTGGGATTTCCCGTCCATAGCACTGCCCTACTTCGCGTCGCGCCAGTTGGGGCCGATGCCGATGTTGACCGCCAGCGGCACTTCCAGGCGGTGGCGTTCTCCATCTCGTGCTTCACCAGCCGCTTGACTTCGTCGAGTTCCTCGGGGGGACCTCGAAGACCAGCTCGTCGTGGACCTGCGAGGAGCATGGCGGTTTCGAGGCGCCGGGATTGGAGTTCCGCGTCGATGCGGATCATCGCCAACTTGAGCAGGTCGGCAGCGGTGCCCTGCAGCGGGGTGTTCACGGCGGTGCGCTCGGCGAAGCCCCGGGCGTTAGGGTTGCGGCCGTTGATGTCGGGGATGGGCCGCGCGCGTCCGAACAGCGTGCGGGTCTCGCCGGTGCGCCGCACTTCTTCGATCTGGCGGTCGATGAACCGCCTGACCCCGGCGTAGCGCGCGAAATAGTCCTGGATGTAGCGCTGGGCCTCGCTCTGCGGGATGCCGAGCTGCGCGGCCAGGCCGAAGGGGCTCAATCCGTAGACGATGCCGAAGTTGACCGCCTTGGCATTGCGGCGCAGCTCGGGAGTCACCATCAGCGGCGGGACCCCGAACACCTCGGCCGCGGTGCGCTGGCTCAACTTCCGTGTGGCGCGTCATCCGTCCGCGATTCGCGACAGGAATCGATCTTTCTAAACGCTGCGGCCTCAGTCGCGGGTAATGCCGAGCACGTCGTGCACCGGTCACGAACGTTCGTTGCCCGCTCAGGGATGTGAGGGTACTGAGGACCGCAGATTTAGCTTGTTCGAGATCCGGCAGTGCAAGGATCCGCTTCGGCGATTTTTTCTCCTTGCGAGACTTCGACATAGATGGCGGCCTCCTTTGACCGCCATCCTCGTTATGCCCTCACCACTCCGTCGATCAACAAGCGTAAAATGAAGCAAGGGAAAACCGCCATGGACGTCACGCTACCAGCCGATCTGAGGGCCCAGGTCGACCAAGAACTTGCTAGCGGCCATTATCGGAGCCGCGATGAACTGATCGAGCAGGCGGTTCGACACTTCTTCGACGAGCGCCAGCGTGGCCAGCAGCGGCTCGATGCGCTCCGTAGGATTGGCCAGGCGGTTGACCAAGCCGGCCTGTACGAGCGAGTGCTGATCCCAGACCAGCAATGACGGGTGCACCGCTCGTCGTACTGGACGCCTGCGTCCTCGCCAACTTCTCTTTGTGCGATACGCTCCTGCGCCTTGCGGAACCGCCCCAGCTCTTTGAGCCGAAATGGTCAGAGGAGATTATTCGAGAGACTACCCGTACGTTGGAATTGAAAGTTGGGTGGCCCTCCTCTCTGACCGCTCATTTTGAAAAGGAGCTGCGCGCCCACTTCAGCGAGGCCTGGATCAGCGATTACGAATCGCTGATTCCGAAGATGACGAACGATGAAAAAGACCGCCACGTAGTCGCCGCCGCGGTCCGAGGTGAGGCAGCGATCATCTTAACCCTCAACCTTCGCCACTTCAGGCCAGAGCACTTGGCGATGTGGGGTGTCCGCGTGCTGCACCCTCAGTACTTCCTGATCGAGATCTTCCGCCAGGAACAAGCCGTGGTAATGACGAAGCTGGAGCAACAGGCAGCCGACCGCAGCCGTGGCTTGCGTCAACTCCTGGATATTCTGAACGCCACCGCGCCCGACTTCGTCTCGCTCGTTTCCGACGCAATCTCAAGAAAATAGAGCCGATTCATCGCAGGGTGGCGGACAACTCCCCGGTGGTCGCCCAGCATTTAGGGATCACTGGCGGGAACAGCCCTTTCCACCAGCGCCGCCGTTGGCAGGCCCTACTTCGCGTCGCGCCAGTTGGCGCCGATGCCGACGTCGACCACCAGCGGCACTTCCAGGCGGTGCGACGTTCTCCATCTCGTGCTTCACCAGCGCGCTTGACTTCATCGAGCTCCTCCGGCGGCGCCTCGAAGACCAGTTCGTCGTGGACCTGGAGCAGCATGGCGGTTTCGAGGCGCCGGGATTGGAGTTCGCGCGTCGATGCGGATCATCGCCAGCTTGATGAGGTCGGCGGCGGTGCCCTGCAGCGGCGTGTTCACGGCGGTGCGCTCGGCGAAGCCGCGCGCGTTGGGGTTGCGGCTGTTGATGTCCGGAATGGGCCGCCGGCGGCCGAACAGCGTGCGGGTCTCGCCGGTGCGGCGCACTTCGGCGATCTGGCGGTCGATGAACCGCCTGACCCCGGCGTAGCGCTCGAAATAGTCCTGGATGTAGCGCTGGGCCTCGCTCTGCGGGATGCCGAGCTGCGCGGCCAGGCCGAAGGGGCTCAGTCCGTAGACGATGCCGAAGTTGACCGCCTTGGCGTTGCGGCGCAGCTCGGGCGTCACCATCAGCGGCGGGACGCCGAACACCTCGGCCGCGGTGCGGGTGTGGATGTCCTCGCCGTTGCGGAAGGCTTCGAGCAGCAGCGCGTCCCTGGACATGTGCGCCAGCAGCCGCAGCTCGATCTGCGAGTAGTCGGCCACCAGCAGCTTCCAGCCCTCGCGCGGCACGAACGCCGCGCGGATCTCGCGGCCCAGCTCGGTGCGGATCGGAATGTTCTGCAGGTTGGGATTCGAGGAGGACAGCCGGCCGGTGGCCGCGCCGGCCTGGTTGAAGCTGGTGTGCAGGCGGCCGGTGGCCGGGTCGATCAGAGACGGCAGGGCATCCGACGTAGGTGCCCTTCAGCTTGGCGAGTTGGCGGTATTCGAGCACCTTGGCGGCGATGGGGTGCTCGGCGGCCAGCTCCTCCAGCACGTCGGCGGCGGTGGAAAGCGTCTTGGTCTTCCCGGATTTCGCCGGGGCGGGCAGGCCCAGCTCTTCGAACAAGACCTTGCCGAGCTGCTGCGGCGAGTTGATGTTGAAAGCGTGGCCGGCCAGGCCGTAGATCTCCTCGGTCAGCCGCTGGATTTCCGCTTCCATGCGCGTCGGAGAGGCCCTTCAGCGCCGCCGGATCGACGCGGATGCCGGTGCGCTCCATGCGCGCCAGCACCGGCACCAGCGGCAGCTCCATGCGTCCGGTAAACTCCCGCAGGCCTCTGTCGTCGACTTCCTTTCCAAGGATCCCCGCCAGCTCCAGCGCGCAGGCTGCCTGTTCCTCCGGCGAGCTTCCCGGTTTGCGGTCGAGCCGCCGCTGGGCGAGCGTGCTCCAGGGCGCAGCCGGCGGGGTCGGCGTCCAGGAGGAAGGCACACAGCATGACGTCCTCGGCAAAGCCCCGCGCCTCGACTCCAAAGCGGGCCAGCCGCAGCAGCTCGGTCTTGATGTCGTGCGCGATCTTCGGCCGCGCCGCGTCCTCCAGCAGCGGGCGCAGCTTCTCCAGCAGGCGAAGCGGACACCCCGCCCTTCCCCGGCTTTCCAGGCCAGGCCGAACGCGGGCGGCATCAGGCCCGGCTCGCCATCGGCCGCGGCGGCAACGGCCACCGGGGCGCCCGGAGGGATCGCTGCCAGGTACGCTTCCAGTTCCCCGGCGGACTCCAGCGTCTTGAAATCCTGCCCGCGCGGCTCCTCGGTCTCCAGTTCCTTCAGCAGGCTGAAGAACTCGAGTTGCTTAAAGATCTCGCGCAGCGCCGCCTGGTCCGGCGGCTCCAGCCGGGCCTGCTCCAGGCTCCCAGTCGACGGGCACCGAACTGTCGATGGTCGCCAGCCGCTTGCTCAGCAGGATCTGGTCGCGGTTGTTCTGCAGGCTCTCGCGATAGGTGCGGCGCTCGACCTCGGCGGCCCGCTCCAGCGCACTCTCCACCGAGCCGAAGCGGGCGATCAGGTCCCGCGCGCCCTTTGTCGCCGATGCCCGGCGCGCCGGGGATGTTGTCGCACGGCGTCGCCCTTGAGCGCCAGCAGATCCGCCACCTGGGCGGGCTCCACGCCCATGAACTCCTTCACCTTGGCCGGGTCGTACAGCGCTCGTCCTTTTCATCGGGTTGAGCATCGAGATCGCGCTCGTCCACCAGTTGCAGCATGTCCTTGTCGCTGGAAACGATGACCACGCTCCATGCCGGCCGGCCGCCGCCTTCCGCGCGATGGCTCCGATGACATCGTCGGCCTCAAAGCCGGCGTAGTTGAGGACCGGGATGCGCATCGCCTCCAGCAGCCGGCGCACCCAGGGGATCTGCTCCAGCAGCTCCGGCGGAGTCTCGGAGCGGTTGGCCTTGTAGTCCGCGAACTCCTGCTCCCGGAACGTCGGGCCTTCACTCTCGAACACCGCGGCCAGGTACTCGGGATGGTGAACGGAGATCAGCCGCCGGAGCATGTTGTGGAAGATGTAGACCGCCTCGGTGGAGAGGCCCGCCCGGGTCCGCATGGGCGGCGCGCCGCTGCGGGCGCGGGCGTGGTAGGCGCGGAAAATGAAGCCGAAGATTCGACGAGGAACAACGCGGGGTCGGCCATGCTTTCCCAATCATACTCCAGGGGGCCAGTAGCGGTATTTCTAGCCACACTAATCCTCGAATGTGTGGCTTTTTTACAACACAGCGATTCACGCAACCCATTAGGAAATAAAGGGGTTAAACTGAAGGTGGAATTGGCACGTCTAACCGGAGCGTGCAATGGAGAGCGGAGTTGTCGATTGCGATTTGAGACGACGATCCAGCGGCCGGTCGAGGCCACGGGAGTAGGCCTGCACAGCGGCGTTCCGGTGAGCATCCGGATTCTCCCGGCGCCGCCTTCCACCGGCATCGTCTTCCTGCGCACCGATCTGGACCGGTTCCCGATCAAGGCCAGTTGGCGGCATGTGGCGCGCGTGAGCTACGCCACCAGCCTGATGAAGCAAGGCGTTCTGATCTCGACCACGGAGCATCTGCTCAGCGTCTTCCACAGCATGGGGCTGGACAACGCCTACGTCGAGATCGACAACCTGGAAGTCCCGATCCTGGACGGCAGCGGCCTGCCGTTCGTGCGCATGATCAGCCAGCGCGGGCCTGAAGACCTACCGCCGCCGGCGACGGTACCTTCGCATCCGGCGGCCGGTGACGGTCGAGGACAAGGGCAAGAGAATCTCGATTTTGCCCGTCGGACCGTTTCATGCTCACTTGCGACATCTACTTCAATCACCCGCTGGTGGGCCGGCAGACGCTCGAGATGGAGGTCAGCCCGGAGCGCTACGCCTCCGAGATCGCGCCGGCGCGCACATTCGGGTTTTCCTACGAACTCGACCAGATGCGCAACATGGGGCTGATCCGCGGGGCGTCGCTCGAAAACGCGCGTCTGCTTCGATCAGACGGGCGTGATGAACCCAGAGGGCATGCGATTCCCCGACGAGTGCTGCCGCCACAAGGCGCTGGACCTGATCGGCGACCTGGCGCTGATCGGGCGGCCGCTGCTGGGCCACGTCATTGCGGAGCGCGCCGGCCACGCCATGCACGTGGCGCTGGTGGCCAAGCTGATGTCGGACCCTTCGCTCTACGAGATGCTGAGCTTCGATCAACTGGCCGGCAGGGTAACCCAGGCGCTGGTATCCTGAAGGCTTCCTGGCCGGGCATCTTTGCCTGCCTAGCATGAACCTCCCGAATCTGCTGACGCTGGCGCGCCTGCTGATGGCTCCCTGGGTGGCCGTCTGCCTGCTCAACCATGCCTACAGGCAGGCCCTGCTGCTGCTGGCGGTGGCCGGAGCGACGGATGCCCTCGATGGGTGGCTGGCCCGGCGCTTCGGGTGGTCCACGCGGTTGGGCGCCTACCTTGACCCGATCGCGGACAAGGCGCTGCTGGTGACCGTCTATGTCGCCTTGGGGAGCGCGGGAATGGTCCCATGGTGGCTGGTGGTGATCGTGGTGGGGCGCGACGTTCTGATTCTGGCTATGGCCGGCGCGGCGCTGCTGCTGACCAAGCACCGCCAATTCGAGCCCTCCGTGTGGGGCAAGCTGAGCACCCTGGTTCAGATGGTGACCGGTGTCGCCATGATCGGCAGCCGGGCCTTCCCCTCCCCGGCGCTCTCCTACTGGGTAGCGTTCCTGCCCGCGATCACCGCGGTTACGACCAGTTGGAGCGGGATCCACTACGCCTGGCGCGGCATTGCGGGGATCGCTGACTCCCGGTTACGGATTGACGACGAGGCCCGGCCAGAGTAGGCTTAAGTTGGTGGGTGCTTCGATGACAAGGTACCGTCCGTCGCGCCGTTTTGTCTGGATGGGCGTAGGGGCATGGGGCTTGGCGGCGGTCGCGGGTTGGGTTGCGACTGGATGGCTGCCCGCCATCTTCGCGATGGGAATTTTCCTTGCCTGCTCCATGATGCTGGTATTCCTCGGCCTCACTCCTCCCATTGAACTTCGTGAACAGTGCTTGACCGTCGGCAGCCGCGCCATCCCGTGGGCGGAGATCCGGCGCGTGGATTACACCGGGCGGCGCTTTCCACTGCTGGTGAGCCTGACCTTGGACGACGGCAGCCACCTGCGGGTGGTCTATGCCGGCACTCTGGATTCGGCACACAGCCTGCTCCGCAACATCCGGCGTTCCGCGCGGATGGCTTTGATCGACGGCAGGCCATACCGGGAGTTCTGGGGCGAGGCGCTCCCCGCGGCCCCCGAGCCGAGGCGCCTGCCCGCGCCCAGCTACCGCTTGTTGCGTCCGGAAGACGAGGCCGAAGTCGAGAGGCTGTACCAGCGGCTTAAGTCGGTCGGCCGCCTGGACGCGCGAAGCTCCACGGATGAGACCTAGTCCTTGGCGATGAGTTCCCCCCGCCGCAGGTGGATCATTGCAGGTTTGCTCGCCGTGGCGATTGGTCTTTCCCATCCCATCTGGCTGCGCGCCATGGGGGGTTATCTGGTGCGGGGTGAGGAACCGTTCCGGGCCGACATGGCGCTGGTGCTGGCCGGCGACGGCTTTGGCCAGCGCATCCTTAAGTCGGCGGACCTCGCGCGCCAGGGCTTCACGAGCCGGGTGCTGGTGAGCGGGCCCGACGGCATGTACGGATACAATGAGGCCGAGTTGGCGATCCCTTTCGCCGTGCGCCACGGCTATCCGCTGTCCTGGTTCACCCCGTTTCCGCATGAGTCTCGCTCCACCCGCCAGGAAGCCGAGGCCATCGCGCCGGAGCTTCGCCGGCTGGGCGTGCGCCGGTGCCTGCTGGTGACCAGCAACTACCACACGCGCCGCGCCGGCCGGATTTTCCGCGCCGCGGCGCCCGAAGTGGAGTTCCGCGTGATCGCCGCGGCGGACCGGGCCTACAATCCCGCCGCCTGGTGGCGCACGCGCGAGGGCTGGAAATGTTTTGTGCTGGAATGGTTGAAGACCGTCGCCGGATGGTTCGGAATCTGAGCGCATGAATGAGAGCCTGCGAATGCTGTGGCCGTACCTGCTGCGCCGCCGCCGCAGTTTCGCGCTCGGGTTCAGCGCCCTATTCTTGAAGGACATTCTGACCGCGGCCCTGCCGGTGTTCATCGGCCGCGGCGTGGACTCCATCCGCGCCACGCATTTCAGGCTGGAAACGCTGCTCTGGTTTTCGGCGGCCATCGTGGGTTTCTCACTCGCCAAGGGGGTCTTCCAGTTCTGGATGCGCGTGATCCTGGTGGGCGTGTCCCGGGACATGGAATACGATCTCCGCAATGATTTCTTCCAGCGTCTGACCGAGCTCTCCTCGGATTTCTATGGGCGATTGCGCACCGGCGACATCATGGCGCGCGCCACGAACGATCTGCAGGCGGTGCGCATGATGCTGGGGCCGGGGATCATGTACTCGGCCGAAACGCTCCTCACGGTCCTTCTGGTTGTAAGCGTGATGCTCACGGTGGACTGGCAGCTTACGCTGCTGGCGCTGGCGCCAGCGCCGCTGATCAGCCTGACGGTGCGCTATTTCGGCCGCCACATTCACACGCGCTTCGAGCAAATTCAGAAGATGTTCTCCGACATCAGCAGCCGCGCGCAGGAGAACATCGCGGGCGTGCGCGTGGTGCGGGCCTACGTGCAGGAGGACGCGGAGCTGCGGCAATTCGAGAGGCTGAATCTGGCGTACATCGGCGAGAACATCCGTCTGGCCAAGCTTTCCGGAGCGTTCTCGCCCTTGCTGCATGCCCTGGTGGGCGCGACGCTATTGATCGTGCTGTGGGTGGGGGGCGCCAGGCTGCTGGCGGGACGCATCACGCTGGGCCAGTTCGTCATGTTCAACACCTATCTGGTCATGTTGATCTGGCCCATGATGGCGTTCGGCTGGGTGGTCAACCTTACCCAAAGAGGAACAGCTTCGCTCAAGAGGATCCAGGCGGTCCTTAAGGAAACCCCTTCGATCGGCGAGCCACCGGTCCCGCGTTCTCTGCCCGAGCCGTTGCGCGGCGAGATTGAATTTGAGGATGTGGTCGTCGAGCACCCGACCGGCCGTGCCCTCGGCGGCATCAACCTGCGGATCGCTCCCGGAGCCACCGTCGCCATCGTGGGCCATACCGGCAGCGGCAAGACCACGCTGGTCCAGCTTATCCCCCGCCTGATCGACCCCGCGGAGGGCAGCGTTCGAGTGGACGGCGTTGACATCCGCGAGGTCTCCCCCAACGCGCTGCGCCGCCAGATCGGTTTCGTCCCGCAGGAGACCATCCTGTTCAGCACCACCCTGGCCCAAAACATCGCCTTCGGAGCCCCGGACGCCAGCGGCGAGGAGATTCGCCGGGCCGCGGAACTGGCGGGCCTGGGGCCGGACATCGAAACTTTCCCCGATGGCCTTGAGACCATGATCGGCGAGCGGGGCATCACGCTCTCCGGGGGGCAGAAGCAGAGAACCGCAATCGCCAGGGCCATCCTTCGGAATCCGCGGATCCTCATCCTGGACGACGCGCTCTCCAGCGTGGACACCGTCACCGAGGACAGAATTCTCGAAGGGCTCGCGGGGGTGATGCAGGGCCGGACCACGATTCTCATTTCCCACCGCGTCTCCACCGTGCGGAGCGCGGACCGCATCTTCGTACTCGAGAAGGGCAAGGTGGCCGAGCAGGGCACGCACGCGGAGTTACTAGCCCTGAACGGATACTACGCCGACCTGCACCAGAAGCAACTTCTGGAAGAGGAACTGGAAGCAATCTAGTGCGCGCCCACGGGCGAAGGAACTCGCCGCCTCTCATGAGAAACACGATCCTCGTCCGTGGCGCGCGCCAGTTATTGACGATGCGCGGTCTCGATCACCCGCGCCGCGGCACGGCCCTCCAGGAGTTGGGTCTCATCCAGAACGGTTCCGTGCTGATTCGGGACGGGCGCATCTTGGCCGTCGGCCAGGGCCGCCGCGTGGAGAACCTGGCCGAAGCACGCGACGCCATTGAGGTTGACGCCACGCGCCGCGTGGTGCTGCCCGGCTTCGTTGACAGCCACACGCACCTGATCACCGGTCCGCCGCTTCTGGCCGGCTACGAATCACGGATCGGCCGGCCGGGACCATCAGGAAATGGCCCAGGCAAGCCGGGGGATTCTGCAGAGCGTAGCGGCCGTCCGATCGACGCCGGCCCGCAGCCTGGAACAGCAGGCGCGCCGCTGGCTGAGCTTCTTTGTCCGGAACGGCACCACCACGCTGGGAGTCAAGTCGGGCTACGGGCTGGACCGCACCGGTGAGCTGAAAACCTTGCGGGTTCTCGAAAGGCTGGACCAGTCTCCCCTGGACGTGATTCCCACCTACCTGGGGGCTCACGCCGTGCCGCCTGAATACGAGGAAAGGCCGCACGACTACGTCGAATGGGTATGCAGCGAAATGCTGCCGCTGATCGCGCGCCGGAAGCTGGCTCGCTTCGCGGGCGCCTGCTGCGGCAGGGCAGCCTTCCGGGTCGATGACACACGGCGCTATCTGACGGCCGCGCGCGAGCTGGGTTTCGGTTTGAAGATCCACTGCGATCAGTTCTCCCGTTCCGGCGCCATTCCCCTGGCGGTGGAGATGGGCGCTGTCAGCGTGGAGCACCTGGAATACGCGGACCCGGACGACATCGCCACGCTGTCCCAGTCTTCAACCATCGCCACGCTGCTCCCCGGCCCGGTGTTCCACCTGGGTCTCACCCGCTACGCTCCGGCCCGGGCGTTGATCGACCAGGGAGCCGCGGTGGCGCTCGCCACCGGCTTCAATCCCGCCACAAGCCCCACCTGTAACATGCAGATGGTCCTGTCGCTGGCCTGCACCCAGATGCGCATGAGCCCGGCCGAAGCCATTTCGGCCGCCACCATCAACGGCGCGTTTGCCTTGGGATGCGCGGACCGCGCCGGCTCGCTGGAAGTGGGCAAGTACGCGGACCTGACCATGTTCGACGTCTCCGACTATCGTGAGATCCCGTACCACTTCGGAGTCAACCTGGCCGCCATGACCATGAAACGTGGTGTAATCCTTTGCAGGCAGCCGGAGGCGCAGTGGCGAGAGAGTTAGTGGAGTGCGTCCCCAATTTCTCCGAGGGCCGCGACGCGGGCAAAGTGGAAGCGATTGTGGCGGCGATCCGGTCGGTCCCGGGCGTGGCCGTGATGGATTATTCCCTCGATGCCGACCACAACCGTTCGGTGGTCACCTTGGCCGGCCCACCGGCCGCGGTGGCTGAGGCGGCGCTGCGCGGCGTGGAGCGCGCCGTGGCGCTGATCGACCTGAACCGGCACCAGGGCGAGCATCCCAGGATCGGCGCCGCCGACGTGGTTCCGTTCGTGCCTGTCGAGGGCGTCAGCCTGGCGGATTGCGTCCGCCTGGCCGGGCGGGCCGGCGAGGAGATCTGGAAACGCTTCGGCGTTCCGGTCTACTTCTACGAGGCGGCGGCGCGGCGCCCGGACCGCGTCAGGCTGGAGAACGTCCGCCGCGGGCAATTCGAGCTCCTCCGCCAGCAGGTGCAGTCCAATCCGGACCTGATGCCCGACGCCGGCGAGGCGCGGCTGCATCCCACCGCCGGGGCCACGGCCGTCGGCGCGCGCAAGTTTCTGATCGCCTACAACATCAACCTGGCGACGCCCGACGTCGCCATCGCCAGAAGGATCGCCAGAGCGATCCGCTCTTCTTCGGGAGGCTTCCCCCACGTCAAAGCCATGGGATTGATGCTCGCCTCGCGGCAGTTGGCGCAGGTTTCCATGAACCTCACCGATTTCGAGCAGACGCCGGTCGAGTGCGTCTTCGAAGCGGTACGAAGCGAAGCCGCCCGCGACGGTGTGGGGATCGCCGGCAGCGAGATCATCGGCATGGTTCCCAGGAAAGCGATCGAGATGAGTCCCGAGTTCTACTTCCGCGCGGAGAACTTCCGGCCGGAGCTGGTGCTCGAAAACCGGCTGGCGGCGCTAGAATTGGAATAGTGCTGGTCAGTCTCACACCCATCGTAAAGCGGCCGGAGTGGATTCGCGCGCCCGCGCCCACGGGCGAGAACTACCAGGACGTGCGCACTCTCATCGAAAGCCTGCGGCTGCACACAGTATGCGAGAGCGCGCGCTGCCCCAACGTGGGGGAGTGCTGGAACCATCGCACCGCCACCTTCATGATTCTGGGCAACGTGTGCACCCGCCGCTGCGGCTTCTGCGCCATCAGCAAGGGGGGGCCGCTGCCCGTGGACTACGACGAGCCGCGCCGCGTGGCCGAAGCCGCGGCCGCCCTCAACTTGCGCTACGCGGTGGTCACCAGCGTCAACCGCGACGACCGCAAAGACGGCGGCGCCGAACTGTTCGCGCTCACCATCGGCGCCATCCGCGAGCGGGTGCCCGGCTGCAAGGTGGAAGTGCTGATTCCGGATTTCCAGGGCTCCCACGCCGCCATGGACATGGTCCTGGACGCCGCGCCGGACGTGCTCAACCACAACACCGAGACGGTGCCGCGGCTCTACCGGCAGGTGCGGCTGGGGGCGCGCTACGAGCGGTCGCTGGACATCCTGGCCTACTCGAAGAAGGTGCGGCCCGACATCCCCACGAAGTCCGGCGTGATGCTCGGCCTGGGAGAGCTGATCGATGAGGTGCTGCAAGTGATGCGCGACCTGCGGGCGCACGATGTGGACATCCTGACCATCGGGCAGTATCTGCGGCCCTCGCAGAAGCACCTGCCGATCATCCGCTACGCCACGCCCGAGGAGTTCGCCGATCTCCGCCGCGCCGGCCTGGAAATGGGCTTCGCACACGTCGAATCCGGCCCGCTGGTCCGCAGTTCCTACCACGCCGCCGAAGGCCACGCGGCGGGGTTTTGAGTCGCTGAGTATGTTAGTATACTCATATGAGCTATCGGCTCCAGGTGCTGATTCCTCCGCAGCTTGACGCCCAACTACGCAAGGCCGCTCAGCGTAGCCGCGTGTCGAAAGGCGAGTGGGTGCGGCGCGTCTTGCAGGAGTCCCTGGCGCGTCCGGCGAAAGGCGCAGGCGCCTCCGATCCCCTGGCGCGACTGGCGTCGCTGTGCGCTCCCACGGCGGACATTGAACAGATGCTCTCCGAGATCGAGGCCGGCCGCTCGTGAGGGTTTTCATCGACTCCAACATCCCGATGTATGTTGCGGGAGCGGAGCATGAGAACCGGGCGCCAGCCCGCCGTTTCCTGGACCGGGTTGGAAAGGGCAAGGTTGACGCCTGCACCAGCACCGAGGTTCTGCAAGAGATCTTGTACCGGTACGCTTCTCTCGGGCGGTTGGATGTGGCGCGCGAAGTCTATGATCTATTCGTAGAGATTTGCCCCATTGTCCTGGACGTCACCCTCGCGGATACGGACCGCGCGCGCGACCTTCTCTGTAGCACGCCTGGCATCTCGGCCCGGGATGCGGTGCATGCCGCCGTCATGCTCAACCACGATGTGGAACAAATCGCCACCTTCGACGCCGGCTTCGACGGCGTCCCCGGCATCCGCCGTGTCGATCTGTTGTAGAATTCTCGCTGTCCAGATAGGAGTGAAAGAGAGATGAACATCATCCTGAGACTTGGGATCTGGGCCGCTGGCGTGATGCTGGGCTGTACCTTCGCGTCCGCGCAGTCGCGCTGGACGCTGGATGGCGACGGGGGCATCGCCTGGGAGGTGAAGCGGGGGGACGCGCATCAGGACCACATCGAGATGAGCGGCAGAAAGGTGTCGGCCATCGTCACCTACGGCGTCCGAGAGAACGGCGCCCTCACCCTCTCACGCCACGTGGTGTTCCCCACGCTGCGCACCATCCCGAATGATACGCACGCCAGCCTCAGCTACATCTTCGGCGAGGACGCCACGCCGCGCATTTTCGTGGGCGGCAGGCCCGCGCGCGAAGTCGTGACACGCATCCGGCATCGCGGAATGATCGGCATCGAGAGCGCCATCGGCAACCGCGGCGAGATTGCCCTGACCCGCACAATCTTCCCTTCGACAGACAAGCCGCTGCTCATCGAGCAATACACCTTCACCAATCGTGGCAAGGCCGCCGCCAGCATCGAGGTGGAGAACACCGAGAAGATCGCGCGCACCCTCCCGGCGCGCGGCGTGACGGGCGAGTATGTCATCTCCTCACAAGTCCTGGAGGCAGGGCGTGAAGACCGCCGAGCCGGGCCAGAGCGTGACTTTCGCCGTGATCTTCACGGCAAGAGAGGCCCGTGACGGAACGCGCCGGCCGTTCAGATAGACGCCGAGCTGAAGGCACGGCGCGAGCGCGTTGACAGCTTCTTTTCCAAACTCCAGTTGGAGACGCCGGATCCGGTGCTCAACCGGGCGTTCGCTTTCGCCAAGATCCGCGCCACCGAAAGCATCTATGAAACCAAGGGCGGCTTCATGCACAGTCCCGGCGGCGGGGCCTACTACGCCGCGATCTGGGCCAACGACCAGGCCGAGTATGCCAACCCGTTCTTCCCGTTCCTGGGAGACGCCATCGCCAATGAGTCCGCCATCAACTCGTACCGCCATTTCGCGCGCTACATGAATCCGGACTACAAGCAGATCCCGAGCTCGCATCATCGCGGAGGGGACCAGTTTCTGGAATGGCGCCGGCGACCGGGGCGACATGGCGATGATCGCCTATGGCGCGTCGCGGTTCGCGCTCGCCTATGGCGACCGGAAGACCGCGGACGAGTTATGGCCGCTGATTAGCTGGTGCCTCGAATACTGCCGCAGGAAGGTCAACGCGCAGGGCGTCGTCACATCCGACAGCGACGAACTGGAAAACCGCTTCCCGGCGGGCAAGGCCAACCTGGCCACGTCGTCTCTGTACTTCGATGCGTTGAACTCGGCCGTGCTGCTGGGCCGGGACCTCGGCAAACCGGCGGCGGACCTCGACCGCTACCAGGCCCAGGCCAAGGAGACTCGGCCGCCGCCATCGAGCGCCACTTCGGCGCGAACGTCCAGGGCTTCGACACTTACCGCTACTACGACCAGAACACCGTGCTGCGCGCCTGGATCTGCATCCCCCTGACCATGGGCATTTTCGACCGCAAGGACGGCACGATCAGCGCCTTGTTCTCGCCCGCGTTGTGGACCCCTGACGGGCTGGCGACGCAATCCGGCGAGAAGACCTTCTGGGACCGCGCGACGCTCTACGCGCTGCGGGGCGTGCTGGCGGCGGGCGAGACCCAGCGCGCCATGGATTTCCTGACCCGCTACTCCACCCGCCGGCTGCTCGGCGATCACGTGCCCTATCCCGTGGAGGCCTGGCCCGAGGGAAACCAGCGGCACCTTTCCGCCGAGAGCGCGCTGTACTGCCGGATCTTCACGGAAGGTTTGTTTGGCATCCGCCCCACGGGCTTGCGGTCCTTCCAGATCACTCCACGGCTGCCGCGCAACTGGGACACGATGAAGCTGGGCAGGATACACGCATTCGGGAACGTGTTCGACCTGGTGGTGACCAGGGCCGGAGACAAGCTGCAGGTGGAGACGCTCCGGGACGGCGTGCGGCTCAGCTCACAGGTCGTGGAGGACGGCAAGCCGCTCAGCATCAGTCTCTAGCCCCGTTACAATGATGAGGTGGCCTTGCACTCGGTAGACGACCAGATCACGTACCTGAAGAAGGGCTTCGTGGAGATCATCCGCGAAGAGGAGCTCCGCGAGCGAATCCAGCGGGGCCGCCCGCTGAAGGTCAAAGTCGGATTCGACCCCACCGCGCCCGACCTCCACCTGGGCCACGCCGTGCTCCTGCGCAAAATGAAGCACTTCGAGGACATGGGCCATACCGTGATCTTCGTCATGGGCGACGGCACCGCCCGCATCGGCGATCCCACCGGCCGCAACATGACGCGGCCCCCGCTCTCGCAGGAGGAAATCCTCCAGAACGCGGAGACCTACCAGGCGCAGGTCTTTAAGATCCTCGATCCCGAGAAGACGCTGATCCGCTTCAACAGCGAGTGGCTGGACGCACTGGGATTCGAGAACATGATCCGCCTCTGCGCCAAGTACACCGTGGCCCGGCTGCTGGAACGCGACGACTTCGCCAAACGCTACAAAGAGGGCGCCCCGATCTCGGTTCACGAGCTGCTCTATCCTCTGGCCCAGGCCTACGATTCCGTGGCCCTGGAATGCGACGTGGAACTCGGCGGCAGCGACCAGAAGTTCAACCTGCTGGTGGGCCGCGAGATTCAGCGGGACTACGGCCAGTTGCCCCAGATCATCGCCACCACGCCGCTGCTGGAGGGCACCGACGGCGTCAACAAGATGTCGAAATCGCTGGGCAACTACATCGGCATCGCCGAGCCCGCCGAAGTCATGTTCGCCAAGCTGATGTCGATCAGCGACGAGTTGATGTTCCGCTACTACGAGCTGCTCACCGACATGAGCCTCACCGAAATCGGGCAGATGCGGCAGCGCATCGGGCGCGGCGACCTGCATCCCATGGAGGCCAAGATCAACCTGGCGCGCTCCATCGTCACCGACTTCCACTCCGCGGCGGACGCTACGCGCGCCGCGGACGAATTCAACCGCGTGGTGCGCCAGGGGCAGGTCCCCGCCGGCATCCAGTCTGTGCCCTTGCCGGATGGCGTCCGGCACGCGAACGGAATTCGCGTTGACAAGCTGCTCGCCAAAGTTGGTCTCGCCGATTCAGTCAGCGACGCCGTACGGAAGCTCAAGGCCGGCGCCGTGATGGTGAACGACCGAAAGGTTTCCGAGATCGTCCTCACGGAAACATCCGGCGACTGGGTCATACAGGTGGGCAAGAACTGGCGGCGCATCGCATTCTGAAGATGACAGGCATGGCATGACGCGAAAACACTTCGAGTGGAAACTGAACAACCGGGAGATCCCTCTGGGCGAACGTACGCTGATTGTCGGCATCCTCAACGTGACGCCGGACTCCTTCTCGGACGGAGGCAAGTATCTCGACCCCGACCGGGCTTTCGCGCGCGCCATCGAGATCGAGGAGCAGGGCGCGGATGTGATCGACATCGGCGCCGAATCCACGCGGCCGGGCTCCACGCGGTTGTCCGAGGAAGAGGAGTTGAGGCGTCTGATTCCCGTGCTCAAGCGCCTGCGCGGTAAGCTCTCCATCCCCATCTGCGTGGACACTTACAAGGCCACGGTCGCCGAGCGCGCGCTGGAACTGGAAGTGGAGATCATCAACGACCCCAGCGGGCTCACCTTCGATCCCCAACTGGCACGGGCGGTGACGCAGCACAACGCCGGGCTGATTCTCAACCACATGCGCGGCACGCCGGAAAGCTGGGCCAAACTTCCGGCGCTGCCCGACGTGATGGGCATGATCCTGCACGACCTGGATGCCACCGTGCATCGCGCCCGTCACGGGGGCATCGATCGCTCGCGCATCGTGATCGACCCGGGCCTGGGCTTCGGAAAGCGCAAGGAGCAGAATTCCGAAATCCTGGCGCGGCTGGGCCAACTGGCGAAACTCGACTACCCGATCCAGGTGGGTCCATCCCGCAAGTCGTTTCTAACACAGCCCACCGAAAAGGAGACCGCCTTCGCCACAGCCTCCGCCGTGGCCGTGGCCATCATGACGGGCGCTCACCTGGTGCGCGTGCATGACGTCAAGGAGATGCGCGCGGTCGCGGGAGTCGCGGACGCGGTGTTGAACGCCGTGGAGGCGTGAGTCACCGCCGCTGGCACCGCGGGCAGTAGTGAGTGCCTCGCTGAGCCACAAGAATACGCCGGATCGGAGAACCGCACGCGAGACAAGGTTCTCCCGTCCGCTGATATACCTTGTGCTCGAGCTGAAACCAGCCCGGTTGTCCATTCGCGTCTACGTAGTCGGAGATGGAAGATCCGCCTTTGGCGACCGCCTCCGACAGCACCTCGACTATGGCACCGTGCAGCCGCAGGGCGCGCGGCTTGCTCAGCCGGGCGGCCAGCGCCAGAGGGTGAAGGCCGGCACGGAAGAGGGCCTCGTCGGCGTAGATGTTGCCCACGCCCCGGATGAAGGACTGGTTCAACAGGAGCGCCTTGAGTCTTGCCTGCTTCTTGCCCAGCCGCTGCAGGAACTCTTCGGCTGTTATCGCCAGCGCATCCGGTCCCAATCCGCCAGGTTCGCCGGCCAGCCAGCGGACCGAGCCGAACTGCCGCACGTCTTCGAAGCAGACCGTCGCCCCCTCGCACACCAGGATCGCCCGGGTGTACGGCCCCTTGGCAGCGCCGGTTAACAGCTTGCCGGTCATGCCCAGGTGAATCGCCAGCAGGCCCCGGTCCAGGTCGAGGAGGATGTACTTGCCGTAGCGGCGAACATCCCGAACGGTCTGCCCCGCTGCCTTCACGACGGTGCCGGCCCACGCCTTCTTCGTGAAGCAACGCACCTCCAGCAGCAGCCGCCCCCTCAGACGCGGCGCCACCGTCCGCACTACCGTTTCGACCTCCGGGAGTTCAGGCATCTTTCAAATCACGTCCGCGAATGTTCGCCGCAGCTTGTAGAACCAGGCGTGTCCGGAGATACAGATGGCGATCGAGAGCAGCCAGAGTTTCCATAGTGAGCCCAGAGCCGGCGCGCTCCCTTCCAACAGAATCGCTCGATAGCCTCGCACCAGCACCAGCAGCGGATTCTTCGAAAGAAGACCCATGGCCTCGGCGGGCAGCGAGGCCTCGGGATAGCAGATGGGCGTCAGGAAGAACCACAGGGTCAGGAGGAACCCGTTGATCTGGCCCAGGTCCCGCACATAAACGCCGAGCGCGGCCAGAAACCAGCAGACGCCCAGCGTCAGCAGTATCTGCGGAACCAGCAGCGCGGGAAGCCAGACCAGCGAGACCGGCAGCGAGCCGCGCAGCACCACCAGCATCAGTAGAAAGATGCCCAGCGCGAAGGCCTGTGTCACCAAAGCCGCCGCCGTCAGGTTGACCGGGAGCGTCTCCAGGGGGAACACCAGCCGCTTGACGAAATTCCGGTGCTCCAGCATTACCGTTGGCGCGCGCCCGGCGGCCTCGCTGAAAGGCAGCCAGGGCAGCATGCCCGCCAGGAAATAGAGGACAAACCCGGAGCGGCTGGGGTCATCGGCAAACCTGGTGCGGAGCACCACGCCAAACACGAACCAGTAAGTCAGCATCAGCAGCAGCGGGTTCAGCACTGTCCAGAAAACGCCGCCGATGCGAGCCGCGGTAGCGGCCCAGAATGTCGCGGCGCACCATGGAGCGAATCAGGCCGCCATTACGCCAGATCGTCAGGAACGGATAGACGACCGCACGTCCCAGAGCGCGCAGAAAAACGCCGGCGTGCAGCCTACGGGCCGTCAGCACCCGAGAGCCGAGCAGTTTCACCGCGCCATCTTCGACCACCGCATCGATGAGGAGGAACTGCCCGCCCTGCTCGTAGTACCAGCCCACATTTTCGCGCATGGGCGAGACGTAGACGTGGTAGCGTCCCCTTGGCCCGGGAAGATCGAGGCGCAAATCCACATCACAGGCGGCCCCGGCGGCGATCTCCGTGGAAGGCGCGGTCCGCGGTCCATCCTCGATGTAGGAGTGCGTCTCCGGATCGATGAGTTGCGCCCCGATCCGGAATCCTTCCGCAGGCTCGCCAGGTTTGCGGCGAGCGGTTCTCGATGCGGAAGCGGACCCGCAGAGACCGGCCCTCCGGCACCACCTCCACCTGGCTGTAGGCTGGCTTCATTCCTCCGAACCACTGTACAACCACGCGGGGTAGCGCTCGCGCACCGGTCCAATCTTCGAGCCGACAGCGTAGATGCCCTCCCCCCGCAGGTCCGCGGGAAGCTTGTAGCGCTTGAGCAGATGAGTCACCCAGGCCAGTCCCGGATGCGGCGCGGCGCGGAACGGGCCGGTCTCCAGCCGGACCACATCGAAGCCCGAGTCCTTCAGCAGCAGGTGGATTTCAATGGGCGTGTATTCGCGATGGTGCCGCACGGCCCCCACATCCGCCGCGGAGGGCTTGAGGTAGACCGAGAACAGCCCCGGATGGTAGCCCTGGAGCAGGCCGGAGATCGAACGCAGGGAGGCGAGGTTCGGGGTGGTCAGCACCAGGTGGCCGCCGGGTTTCAAGATCCGGTTGATCTCCGTCATCATGTGCATCGGATCCGCGGCCAGGTGCTCGATCAACTCGCAGCACAGCACCGTGGAGAAATGCGCGTCGGGATAAGGAAAGATGTCCTTTTCGGCATCGAACAGATCGACGTCGCACTCAAAGACATCCCCGTTCTCGGAGGTGACCACTTTGTGGTCCACGCCGCCCAACGGCCCGTGGTAGCAGCCGCGCACCTGCCCGTAGCCCAGCTTTCTATTGAGAGCCGGGGTCATCTGAAGATAGGCGCCCATCTCCAGAATCCTGTCCTCGTAGCCGCCCGGCGGGATCATGGCGAGCGTCTTTTCCAGCCGTGTCAGATGGGTTTCGACGTATGCCTGGGGCTCCGGCCGCGGCTCCACCCATTCCAGGATGTCCCGCGAACTGGGCGGCGGTTCTTCAATGTCCGCCTGCCATTCCGAGCCCTCGCGCACGGCTTCCAGGAATGCGACGTGGCGCCGGGCCACCAGTTCCCAACTGCACTCGCGCTCAACCCACTGGCGGGCTCGCGCGCCCATGGCGCGGGCCGAATTCGGGCGCGAGACCAGCAGGTTCAGGAATTCGAAAATTACTTCCTCCTCGCTGGCGTCCACCGGAACTTTCAGGCAGACGTCGTCCGGCAGCTCGCGGAAGGAGCCCACGTCGGAGACGAGCACGGCCTTGCCCAGCCCCATCGCCCGCAGCAAAGTGCCGGAACTCTCTCCCACCGTCGGGTATCGAAGATTCAGCACGATGTCGCAGGCGGCCATGTGGCCGGTGAAATCGTCGATCGGCAGGAAGCCCAGCCGGCGCACGTTGGCGGCAAGGCCCAGCCTCCGAATCAGGGCGGACAGGGGAAGACCGGCGTGCGGCTCTCCCGCCAAAATCATTTTCGCCGCGGGATTCAGACGCACCAGCTTGCGGAAAGCGCGCAGCGATTCGGCGATACGCTTGTACGGCTTGAGGAAACCGAAGATGCCCACCAGCGGCGTAGCCTCGTCCAGCCCCAAACGCTGACGGTACGCCAGACGATCCACCTGCGGCGGGATCCACGCGCCGTGCGGGATGCGCGCCATGGGCCCCTGAAATCCAGCTTTACGGACTTGCGCGGCGGCGAAACGGCTGTGGACGATCACGCCGCGGGAACGCTCCAGCAGGCGGCGAATCATGGGCACTCCATCGTAGTCGGGAGCAACCTCTAGGGCGCGAACCCGCTGGCCATAAGCCAGCGCCTCGGGGCCCCCGTCGTACTCCAGTTCGCGCAGGTAGCCGTCCCAGTCGCCACGGTTGATCGTCAAGTCCGCCAGCAAGTGGTGCAGATTCGGCTCGTGCAGTACGACGACGCCGGGATGCCTGGCCGCCAGCTCATACACGAAGCCGTGGCAGGGGTTGTTGCCGATCTGGTAGAGGACCAGGTCGAAGCCGGAGGGGTCAAAGCCTGGGTCCGGGCCGGCGACAATCGTGAGATCGGCTAAGCCACCCAGCGCGGCCGCGAGCGCCGCCGAATAGTCGGCGATGCCGCTCTTGGATGGCGGCATGGGTGAAACAAGCGCCAGACGCATGGTCAGGGGACCAGTTCCATGGAGAACAGACCTAGCGGCAGGGGAACCCGCGCCAGAACCAGGCGCCTGGCCGGATCCAGCGAGACGAAAAACTCGAACGTGATTTCGGAAGCCGGACCCTTGGCCGACGCCGTCATGCGATCCGCCTCCACCTGCTCACCCCCGATGGTGAGCCGCTGCCGGCCGCCGTACTCGAAACGGACCTGATAGGGGCTTCCGAAGAAAACGGTTTGGGCCGGAGGCAGGCGGCCTTGGCCTAGCTCCCCGCGCAGGAAGTAGAGGAAGCTAAGAGCGTCCCTGGCGCACTGGGGAATCCGCAGTTCGGATTTCCCGCCGCCCCCCTTGGTTTCCCGAGTGGCCGAGCCCGTCTGCTGGTCAAACGTCGTTGCCTCGCTGACGACCCTCTTCCCATGCAGGGACTCTTTATCGAATGCGATCGAGCACAGCTCCGATGTTGTCAGCGAGTGGTATCGATCTTTGACCGTAAAGCCGGGGACCGCCGCGTTCAAGGTGAACTGCAGATCCCACTTGTCCTCAGCGCCAGCCGCCGCTTTCACCTTCTTGGCCTGCATCTGCGCTTCCCCAAGCTCCAGGCCGCTGGGCCACTGCACGCTGTAGCTGAGGGTCTCGTCACTCTGCGGCCACTGCGCCTGCGCTCTTGCCTGAGGATGGCACCCCAGCAGGGCGGCCAGCACGAGCAGAGCACACTTCATGGCGTGACGTGGACGGACTGGCGGGCGCCAGCAGGGGACTTCCGGAGGCTGGCCACTTCATCGTAGACCTGCAGGGTCCGCTCGGCAGTCCTGCGCCAACTGAACTGGGCCGCGCGGTTCAACCCAAGCCTCTGCATGCGCGCCCGCAATTCCTGATCCAGGAGCAAATCCTTGATGGCGCGCGCCATTTCATCCGTAGACCACGGATCGAAAAGCACGGCGGCTGCGTCGGCCACCTCCGGCAGCGCCGAGGCCGTCGAGCAGGCAACCGCCCGCCCGCACGCCATGGCCTCTAGCACCGGCAACCCGAAGCCCTCATAAAGAGACGGAAAGACAAACACGTCGCAGGCGTTGTACAGCAGCAGGAGATCCTCGTCCGTGACGAAGCCCGTGAAGCGGATGCGATCCGCCAGGCCGGACGCCCGCGCCGCTGCGCGTACGTGCGGAGAGAACCACGTCTCCTTGCCGGCGATCACCAGTTCACAACGCAGCCCGGGGTGCGCACGAACCACTTCCGAGAAAGCGCGGATCAACCCGACGTGGTTCTTGCGCGGCTGTTGATCGCCCACGGTCAGCAAAAATGGGGCGGAAATGCCAAACCTGGACGCTACCCGGCGGACGGCTGTTGGCTGATCCATCGGCCGGAAGATGGACGAGGCGGCATTGGGTATGACGGCGATTCCGGCGGGATCCAGGCCGTAGGCGCGAGCGATGGAGGCTCTTGAGAACTCGCTGCCGGTGACGATCTTGGCCGCGGCCAGCGCCGTCCGCTTAACCGTCAGGCGCAACTGGCTGGCGCGAGGGAACCGGAAGTACTCCGGGTGTTCGATGAAACTGACGTCGTGGACACTAACGACCACCGGAACGGGACAGTTCAAAGGCGCCGTGTACTGCACGTGGATCAGATCGGGCCGGTCGCGCCGCAGGTTTCGGGAGAGGCCGTAACCCAGCCTGATAAACGGGTTGCGCGCCACGGTCTCTTTGCGAATTCCGGGCGGAACCCAGCCATCCACCTCGAATTCAGAGAGGTAGGCGATGAACTCCGACGTTGCAGCCCAGCGCCGCGAAGTTGGCGAGCAGGTTCCTCACGTAAACTTCATTGCCCGTGAGTTTGCGTCCGATGGCGTGGGCGTCAACCGAGAAACGCATTGGATACTTAACAGTATAGTGGCAACCGGGGGCCTGGTTCTCACAGGCCTGCCTGGGCCAGCCGCGACCAGGCGGCCTCCCACGTGAATTGCCCTCTCATAGAGCCCGCGCCCCAGCCGCCCCAGGCGCTGGCGCGACCCCGCCGACTCGAGAAGGGAGGTCACGGCGGCGGCGAATTGGTCCGGCGCGTCGGCCAGGAGCGCCGTCTCCCCGTCAAGGATAGGAAGTCCCTCCGCGCCCACCCGGGTCGAGACCACCGGGCGTGAGGCCGCCCACGCCTCCAGAATCTTCACTCGAGTCCCGCTGGCGGCGCGCACAGGCACGACCGCGACCTGCGCGGAGGCCAGCGACTCCAGGGCGTTGGCCACGGGTCCGGTGGCATGAATGCGCGGGTCGCCTTGAATGTACTTGCTGACCGCCTCGGGGTTCTTGCCGATCAAGCGCCAAACTAATTCCGGCCAGCGCTGCCGGAGCAGGGGCCAGATCTGTCCCCGAAAATGCCGCACGGCGTCGATGTTGGGCTCGTAACCGAAATTTCCGGAAAAGGCCACCACGTGCTCTTCGGGAACAACCGGAGAATTGAGCAGCGGGAGAGCGTTGGGATAGACATGCACAGCGTTTCCGGGCGCCATGGCGCGCACCAGCCCGGCATCTGTCTCAGAGGCCGCCAGCAGCACGGCGAATCTCGGCAACCAAAGCCGTTCCAGCTCCCGTGAAGCCGCCTGGAAGCGGCGCAGAACTTGGGCGGCGGGTAAGCCGGCGATCTCAGCCTGCCGCCCCAACAGCACGGACTCGACATTGTGCAGATCCAGCACTACTTTGCGGCTGTGCGGCGCAAGCTGCGCGAAGTATGGCGCGCACCAGAAGTGCTCGATGAGCGCAAGGTCGTACTGGCGGCCCTCTATGAAGCGCTGGATTTGCGGATCGAAGCCGGAGAACCGGTCGTTCAGCGGCGGAATCCCGCGCAGAAAGCGCCGCAGATTCCTGGCAACCCGCGCCAGCGGGCGCCTGGAGTGATACGACAGGCCGAGCACGAGCACGCTTCGAACCAGCCCGGCGGGAATGGAGATGGCAGGATCGGGCGCGCCCGGCTCCCTAAACGCAATGACATCCACGTCATACCTGCGCCCGAGATACTCCAGCAAAGAAGCCGATCGGAACCTGCCGCCGCCTTCCAGGGGATAGGGCGCCTCCGGAGTGAGGAACAAGGCGGACGGTCTGGCGCTGGCGCTCAATCGTTCACCCTCCAAAGCAGCGCACGGCTTCCAGGTAGACGTCCCGCGTGAGGCGGGCCGTCCGCTCCCAGGAGAATAGCTTCGCGCGCTGCAGCGCCTTGGCGCGGAGTAACTCCAACTGTTCGGGATGCAGTGCCGCGGCATTCATGGCCGCCACCCAGGAGCCGGGGTCGCGGGCGTCGAGCAACACGGCGGCGTCGCCGGCGACTTCGCTCACGGCCGGGTCGCGCGAGGCGATCACCAAAGCGCCGCACTGCATCGCTTCCAGCACCGGAAGCCCGAATCCTTCGTACAGGGAAGGATAGAGACAGGCCACGGCGCCGGAGTGCCAGCCGGGCAGATCTTCCTCGGGGACCTCTCCGATCACATGAAGTCCTGGTTGGGGCGCAGGTGGCGAGAAGTCCGCCCTGGCTCGGCCCGCCAGAACCAGTTCCACGCCGCATTTCCGATAGGCCACCCGCCAGGCGCCCAGTAGCATCTCGAGATTCTTACGGGGCTCAAGGACTCCGGCATAGAGGAAATACGGCGCCGTGCGGTGCGGCCCCGCAACCGGCCGGAAATGCGCTGACGCCGCCAGCGGCACGGCTCGCACACGCGCCGGGGGGACCCGGAAGCGCTCCATCACCTGGCGGCGAACCGCCTCACTGGGTGTCACAATCATGGTCGCCAGACTTAGCCCGAGCACGTAGGGGGCGCGCCGGCGCACGAAGGCCGCGTCGCGCTGCCAGGCCGGATCGAGCCATGGCGACAGATCATGCACGGTGACGACGCTGGGGTGGAGTGGCAACCAGGGCGTCACAAAGTTCGTTCCGTGGAAGACGTCCGCCCCCGTGCGGGAGAGTTCCCGCGGCAAGCCATACAGCCACCACCGCCGGGCCAGCCACCCGCACGGACCGGCGCCCCGCCGCAGATTGCCGGGGCCAGGGCGAGGCATCTCGAACGGCTGATCAGACACCAGAAAGTATTCGTCTTCGGGGAATTGTTCGGCGAGAGCCCGGCTGAGTTCCCGCGTGTAGCGGGCGATGCCGCCGCTTGAGAGGGTCAGGGGCGTGGCGTCGATGGCCACCTTCATGGGAGAGCCCGCTACAGACTTACTGCTTCAGGCCGGCCTCCGCCATTTCATCGGAAGCCCGGCGCGATTCCCGCACAAAATTCGCGGCGCGCAGAAGGGACTCGAAGGTGCCCGCGTCCGTCCACCAGCCCTCCAGGAAAGCGAAGGACATGGTCCCTTCCCGAATGTAGGCGTTGTTGACATCCGTGATTTCCAGTTCGCCCCGGGCGGAGGGGACCAGCCCGCGGATGCGGTCGAACACCGTGGCGTCATACATGTAGATGCCCGTGACGGCGTAGTTCGACTTGGGTTTATCCGGCTTCTCTTCGATGCCCACGATGCGCGCGCCCTCCAGTTCCGCGACGCCGAAGCGGTTGGCGTCGGGAACTTCCTTGAGCAGGATCTTGGCGCCCGCCGGCTGCCGGCAAAAGTCCTCCACGGCGTGGTGGATGCTGCCTTCGATGATGTTGTCGCCCAGGATGACGCAGAGCTTGTCGCCGTCGGCGAAGTGCTCGGCGAGACTCAGCGCTTCGGCGATGCCGCCCTCGCCTTCCTGGTAGGCGTAGTTGATCTGTTTCAGGCCGAATTCCTTGCCGTTCGCCAGAAGCCGGAGAAAATCCCCGGCGGTCTTGCCGCCGGTCACGACCAGGATCTCCCGAATACCCGCGTCGACAAGCGTCCGGATCGGGTAGTAGATCATCGGCTTGTCGTAGATGGGCAGGAGATGCTTATTCGTGATCTTAGTGAGCGGAAGCAGCCTGCTGCCGGTTCCACCCGCGAGCACAACACCTTTCATTCGCACCTCCGGTCCACGCAAAACCTCATGATACAATACCGCCGACACCTTGCCTGACAAGGCTCAGCGATTTTCATGTACCGTCGCGCTGCCATCATTCTACTGGTCGTTGTCTTCTCGGTGAATGTGTTCCGGGCGTGGACGCAATCGATCACCGCCGACGAGGCGTTCACCCACGGCCTGTTCCTTGGCGGCTTCTGGGATGCGCTGTTCAATTCATTCGACGCCTGTCATCACGTTCTGCACACGATTCTCTGCAAGCTCTCCATTTCGCTGTTCGGCCTGTCGGAGTTCACCCTGCGCCTCCCCAGCTTGCTGGGCGGCCTTTTGTACCTGCTTGCGGCTTTCCGCCTTTCCAGGCATCTATTCGGAGAGGGCCCTCTGTTCCTTCTCTCCACGGGGCTCTTGAGTTTGAATCCGCTGATCCTGGACATGCTGTCCGCGGCCAGAGGCTACGGCCTGGCGCTGGGATTGTTCCTCTGGGCGCTCTACCAGATATTGCTCTACACGGGAGCCGGGGCGCCCTCGCAAGGCAGCTCGCCGGATCGATCTCTGGTGTTGAAGGCCGGGATCGGCTTGGGGTTGTGCGTAGCGGCCAATCTCACATTGCTGGTGCCGGCGGCGGCTCTGGCGGGGCTCTTCGTGGTCGTGCTGGCCGGGGATCCAACTTTGGGCGCGGCCCGCACCGTGCGCCGCCGCCTGTCATGGGCCTTCGATACGCTTCTTCTCCCCGCCATCGTCACGGCATTCGTCATCGTGATCCTGCCCCTGACCAAAGCCCAGAGAGGGAATTTCTATGTCGGAGAATCTTCGCTCGCAGCGTCGTTGCAGAGCCTGCTGGCGCCTTCTCTGTACCATCACCCCTTGAGCCATTGGCGGGAGGCTCTCATTCCCCCGCCCCGGTTCTGGCTGGCGTTCTTAGGAAATGTGTTCGTGCCCGCGGTCGTGGCCGCCGCGGCCTTGGCATGTCCTGGTTGTCTTGTATCGCTGGATCCGGGGCAGGAGCTTTGCCGCCCTCGACCGGACCAGCCAGTACTTGTTTCTCGGCGCAGGCACGCTGCTCCTGTCGCTGGCCGGGCTGATACTGGCCAACCGCCTGTTCCGGGTGCTGTATCCCTACGGCCGCACGGGACTCTACCTGATTCCGCTGTTCATCCTCACGGCGCTGGTCCTCCCATCGACGCTTCGCAAAAGCCGAATCGCCTGGATCGTCGCGGGGTTGCCCATTTGGATCGTCGGCGTGGCGTGCCTGGGTCAATTCCTGGTGCAATTCCAGACGACGCACTACGCAGAGTGGCGCTTCGATGCGTCAACAAAGAAGATCGTGGGACTGATCCGCGACCGTCAGGAGAACATGGGCGGCGCCAAAGTGCGCGTGGGCGCCACCTGGCCCCTTGAGCCCAGCGTGAACTTCTATCGAAAGCTGTACAAGCTTGACTGGATGGAGCCGCTCGACCGCAAAGGACCAGACCGGGATGCCGGCTACTACATCCTTCTGGAAGAGGACCGCGCGCTGATTCGGAAGAGGGGGTTGTTCGTCCTCTATTCCGATAAGCTCTCCGGCACTGCACTCGCCATTCCCGCCGCCGCCGGCGCAACGCCGTGATAGAATACTCGGCCATGAAGCTTTTCAGGTGGGATCGCGTTACAGAAGAGCCGTTGAGCCCGCTGTTCAAACGCCAGGCAATCCACGGCGAGAAGATGACCGTGGCCCGCATGCATCTGCTCAAGGACGCGCGCGGGGACCTGCATCAGCACCCCCACGAACAGTTGAGCTTCATCCAGAGCGGGAGGCTGCGGTTTTTCGTGGGTGGTGAAGAGAAGGTGTTGCAGACGGGCGACATCCTCCTGATCCCGCCCGACACACAGCACGGCGTGCTGGCCCTGGAAGAGACCGTCGTACTCGACATCTTCTCGCCCGGCCGCGAAGACTGGCCGCGCTGACCCGCGCCGCCGATTCAGCCGTGCCCGCTCACTGATACAATCGCGGTGTGAAACGCCCGACACTTGCCGTCCTTGGTCTGGCCTGCTGCCTGATGATGGGTTGTGCCGGCAGCAACCCAGTCTCCAGGTCCCAGGCGCAGGAGTTTCTCCGGATGTACGTGGAGATAATCCAGAGGCTCGAGACCGTCGCCGCGGAAGCCGAGTGGAAGGCTTCCACGGACGTCAGCGACCAGAATACCGGCGAGCGCATCGGCGCCGAGAGGGCGCTGGCCGTCTTTCAGGGCAGCCGCTATGTCATCGAAAACAGCCGCCGGTTCCTGGCTTCCAGACAGTCGTTGAGTGACATCGAGTTCCGGCAACTGGATAAGATCCTGCTCAACGCGGCGGAATCCCCGGGCACCATCCCCGAGGTGGTCCGCGCCAAGATCGAAACCGAGGCGCGTCTCAGCGCGATCCTGGACGGTTTTACGTTCTGCCTGGAAAGCCAGGGCGACAAGTGCCTGAAGCCGATCACCCCCAACCAGATCGACGATTCGCTGCTCATGTCCCGCGATCTGCGGGAGCGGCTCAGGGTCTGGGAGGCCTCCAAACAGACCGGCCCGGCGCTGAAAAAGGGCCTGGTTGAGGTGCGCGACCTCAGGAATCGCGTGGCCACCGAGCTGGGCTACTCCTCCTACTTCCATTTGCAGGTGGCCGACTACGGCATGAGCGTGCCCGAGATGATGCAGCTGATGGACAAGATGCTGGTGGACACCGAGCCGCTCTACCGGCCGCTGCACCTCTATGCCCGCAGGCTGCTGGCCCGGCGTTACAGGCAGCCCGTGCCGGAGCAGATTCCCGCCCACTGGCTGCCCAACCGCTGGGGGCAGGAATGGCCGGGACTGGCGGAGAGTGTCGAATCTGGACGACCTATTCCGCGGCAAGTCTCCCGAATGGATCGTGCAACAATCCGAGCGGTTTTACAGGTCGCTGGGATGGCCGGCGTTGCCGCGCAGCTTTTGGGAGAAGTCGGATCTGTACCAGCTTCCGCCCGGCTCCAAGCGGAAGAAGAACACGCACGCTTCGGCCTGGCACATTGACCACGACCAGGATGTCCGCAGTCTGATGAGCGTGACGCCCAACTTCCGGTGGTTCGAAACCAGCCACCACGAACTGGGGCACATCTACTACTACCTCGCCTATTCGAACCCGCGCGTGCCGGTGGTGCTGCGAGAGGGCGCCAACCGCGCATTCCATGAAGCGATCGGCGATCTGATCGGGATGGCGGCCCGGCAACAACCCTATCTTCGCGAGATCGGGATTCTGCCGGCCGATCGCAAGATCGACAGTACACAGTGGCTTCTTGACGAAGCGCTGGACAGCGCGGTGGTCTTTCTGCCCTTCTCGGCGGGCACCATGACGCATTTTGAGCATGACTTGTACGAAAGGAAGCTCTCCCCGGAGCAGTTCAACCGGCGCTGGTGGGCTCTGGCTTCCCGCTACCAGGGCATCCAGCCTCCGGCCGCCGCGAGGGGAGCAGTACTGCGACGCGTGCACCAAGACTCATATCATCGACGACGCCGCGCAGTATTACGACTACGCGCTGGCCTACCTCATCAAGTACCAACTGCACGACTACATCGCGCGCAAGATCCTGCACCAGGATCCCCACAACTGCAACTACTACGGCAACAAGGAAGTGGGAAAGTGGCTTTGGGAGATCCTGAGTCTGGGCGCCACCCGGGACTGGCGGCAGGTGATCCGCGAAAAGACCGGCGAAGACATCAGCTCACGCGCCCTGGTCGAATACTTCCGTCCGCTGAGAGAGTACTTGAAGACGGCGAACGCCGAAGCTCAATAGCGTCCTACTCCCCGCCCGTGCCGACGCGCAGAGGCACGAAGCGGCAGCGGGTGGGTACGCGATAGTCGGTTTCGCCCTGTTGCCTGGTGATGACGCGGAGCTCCTGGTCCCAGGACGAGCCGACGGGAATCACCAGGATGCCCGGATCGCTCGAGTTGCTCCAGCAGTGCAGCCGGCACTTCCGCGGCGGCGGCGGCCACGGAGATCGCGTCATAAGGGGCGCTGGCAGGCTAGCCGCGCGAACCGTCGCCGCATACCACCAGGATGTTCGCGCCCCAGCCTGTTTCCGCGAGGTTTCTTCGCGCCATTTCGGCCAGCTCCGGGAGGATCTCGATCGTGATGACGCGCGCGGCCAGCGCTCCCAGCACGGCGGCGTGATAACCGCAGCCCGCTCCAACTTCCAGCACGGTCTCGACGCCCGTGAGATTCAGGCACTCGGCCATCAAAGCCGTCATGTACGGCTGTGAAATCGTCTGTCCAAAGCCGATCGAGATGGGCTCGTCGCTGTAGCTCAGGTGACGGTGCTCTGGAGGGACGAATCTCTCGCGGGAATTTCGAGCATGGCCTCCAGAACCCGCGAATCGCGCATTCCCCTGGCCTCGATCTGCCGCTCCACCATCTGGCGGCGCCGTCGCGGCCCAATCAACGGCTGCTTCAGGCCCCCTGTTCACTTGAACTGTCTTCTGAACTGAACCTCGACTCCGAACAGCCCGTTCTCTTCCCGGACCGCCAGCAGGGACCACTGCCGGCTGACGTTCCACTCCACCCGGATGAGCTGCTGCTGCTCCTGCGCGAGGCTGGTGACGTAGGTGAACGTAATGTCCTTGGAGACCTGTTGCTCCATGGTGAGCTGGGCTTCGGGATTGTTTCCAAAGCCGGTGAGCTTGGGGTCGATCTTGATGCGGCTGACCCCGAAGAACCGCTGGAGCCGGCCCGCGACCGGCGCGGCCAGCGCCTGCCCGACATGCGTGCTGGCGCCGATCTGCTGCCAGCTCTGATCCCGTTCCGATTGCCGGGCAAGCAGAGCCGGATCGGAGGTGGGCGCCCGTCCCGACGGCCAGCAGCGGGATGATTTCGTTGATCTGGAGCGGCGGGTCGGAGCGATAGGTCACATTTAACCGGTCGGCCGGCCCGGTGAAGGTCATCGTGACGTCGATGCCCCGAACACGAGTCGACAAGTCGAGATTCAGGATGGGCTCCAGCCGCACCGGGTTCAGAGAACGAGATCTCGCCGCGGCTGATGGGTACCGGTTTCCCAGGAAGTTGATCTCGCCCTGGTTGATCGATGACGCGTCCCAGAAGGACCGGCTTGTAAGGCGTGCCGCGCAGACGCAGGTCGGCCTCGGCCTGGATGTCGCGGGTCAGCATGGTGTCGAACCGCGCGTTGGGCGCGGTCTCCACCCGGACGTCGAACTGCATGCCCCGCAGCAGGTCGTTCTGTGTCGCGGAAGTAATCATGCGGCTGCGAGGCGCGCGCCAGCAGCCCCGCCAAATCCACGTTGGGAGACATGCTGGACCGCAGGATGGTTACCGTTCCCGACACCAGGCTGCGGCGGGCCGTGCCCGTAAGTTCAAGCGCCGCATCGAAGGACGTGCTGACTCCTTCCGGGTAGCGCACCCTCACGTGGTTGACGTCGCCTGAAGACGGTAGCTCGGCCCCTCGGCGCCGAACCCGACCAATCCCTTCAGCGTCAGCTTGCCGCCCCCGGTCTCGGCGGTCAGGTTCTCGATCGTCGCCCGGTCGCGGAACAAGAAAATGACTCCGCTGGCGTTGTCGATGCCGTTGGGAACGCCGCTCAGGTACAGCGAAGCCTTCTTGAGCTCCAGCCGCCCGTAGATCTCGGGCCTGGACCTGCGGCCGCGGACGGTGGCATCCATAGAGGAGTCGCCCGACGCGGTCACGTTCGGGTCGAAATTGTGCAGGATGGCAAGGTTTACGCTGCCTCGAATGCGCACATCGTAAGCGTTGTACTGCGTGGCGGTGTCGATCCGGCCGCTCACCTCGAGGTTGGTTCCCGTGCCGACGAAGCGGGCGCTCTGGAGGCGGATTTCCTTCCTGGTTACGGCGAGCAGCACGGGACCGTCATTACGCAGGCCTGTCACCGGCGTCACCAGCTCGGGCGGCGGAACGATTTCCACGGTGGGCATCTCCAGACGAGCGCTCCAGTTGCCCGGCTCCAAAGCCGCTCCACTGAAAGTGAACGTCCCTTCGGCGAAAGCCCCCAGCGGAAACTTGCCACCGGCGGAGGCCGGCAACCACGGCCCCAGGGCAGAAAGCGGCGTCCTGGAAAAACTGACTTTCCCCTCGGTGGGATAGTTCCCCTGCAGGCGGCACCGTGCGTCCCCTTTATCTTCGAGCCGGCAAGTCGCCGTCTCCGGCAATCTCCAGCCAACCGCCTTTGGTCTCCGCGGTGAGTTGCAGGTCTCCCAGAGGCTGTTTGTCCACAGAGACTTTGCGCAGGAAGAATGTCCCCTGAAGGAGGGTCGGCAGGAGCTTCCCTTCCTGGACCGACGCTTCCCCGTGCACCTGAAGATCGAGGCCACCCTCCAACCCTTGGGGAATCCGGCCAGGGCCTGCGCCTCGGCCAGCGGAAAGCTTTTGCCGGAGGCTTCGAATTTCAGCGAACCGCTCTTCCAGTTTTCGGCGCGATGCGTATAGACGGCGGCGCCTCGGAGCCGCGCCGTGCCGGAGTTCAGTTGAAAGGATTCGGCGGAGAGAGACCTGGCGGCGTAACGGAACTGGGCGCGGACGAGGTCCAGCCGCTGGCCGAACGCCTCCGCCTGAGTCAGGGTGAGTCCCGCCGTCACCACCGGCTCGCGGGGCGTGCCCGCCAACTGAATCGTTCCGGCCACGACGCCGCGCACCTGGATCTTGCTGCCCGCCTCAGCCGCCAGCTTGTCCACCTGCAATCCGGCAACGGTGAAGGCGCCCGCGACGGAACCCGTCTCGTCCGGCTTCCAGTTCCTAAGCGACCGCGCGTCCGGAACCTTGAAGACGCGCGCCGCCCTGGTCCAGCGTGAGCTTGCTCGCCTCCACCGCGGACTCAGACAACGAGACGAAAGTGTCCAAACGATCGAAAGCGCGGCCCTGAAACGAGAAGTTGGACACATGCAACTGACCCGCAACCAGCGGCTTGTCGAGGCCGCCGGTGACCGTGCCGCTGAACTTCGCGGTTCCATTGCGCAGGGTGACAGGCAGCGACGCGGGAGTGGCGCCGCCCAGAAAGGCGGCTGCCGGGAGAAGGTCGTTGAGGTCCGTGGATGTGAAATCCACCAGCATCCGCTGGTTCAGCGCGCCGTGGAATTCGACTCTGGAAGCAGGCGTCGACAGGTAGGAGTTCCCGAACTCCAGCCGCTTTGCGCCCTCGTCATAGGACAGATCAACGAGCCCCTCGACCGGCCGCCCCTGGCCGGATGCGTGCACGGCGAGCTTCGCCGTGGCCTTCAGGTTGCGCGCACCCGCCGAGGCCAGCTCGCCTTCGATTTCCACCGGGCCGGAGATCTGTCCATCCCATTGTTCGGCTGGGATCTTCCGCAGCCGCGCCACTTCCGCGATGGAAATGTCCTGCAACTCGCCGCCGAGCCGGAACCGCTTCAGCTTGTCCACCGAGGCCCTGCCGGAGAAACTGCCGCCTAGCGCCCCCACCGAGAGCCGGGACAAAGTCAGCCTGTCCGGACGGGCCTCCACATCCGAAGAGATGCGAAAGTTTGTGAGCTTTACCCCGGCGCTCTCCGCGCTGAGTCCGGCGCCTGAAGCGCGCGCGTTGATCGCGTAACCCGATGCGCGCGCGTAGGAAAGCTTACCAGTCAGGTTCAGGGTCCCCGCCGCGGCCACCGGCGACTTCAGGTAGGAGCGGAGTTCCGCCAGAAAAACCTTGGCATCGAAGTTCAGGTTCACGCGCGGGGAAAGGAGATCCTCGACGGCGCCGGTCACTTGAGCGCTAGACCGTCCCGCAACCAAGCGGGCCGAGCGAATCGACACACGATCGGCTTCCAGGCTGGCCGAGATGTCGGCATCCACACCCACAGATAGAACAGGGGGGGCCGTCACATACAGCTTCCGAAAGGAGAGGTCGCCGTCGTAGCGTGGTCCGGATGCATCGTAGCTGGCATGGGCGGACAAATTCTCCCCGCGAACTTCCAGGGGGATTCGCCTGGTATCGATCTCGATCAGACCGCGCTCGACGCGAAACCGGCCGATGGCCAGTGCGAGGAATGCCTCCATGGGCTTCCGATGCCGCCGCACCACTGGTGGCTGCGGAAGGTTGGTTCGTCCGTCCGGATAGACCACAACCCGCACTCTAGGTTCGACGACGGTCAGTGAATCGATATCCACTTCGCGCCGCAGCATCGAAATGATTCTTAGGCCGACCTGAACGGAGCCGGCGCTGAACAGCGGCGGCTCGCCCGCCTTCTCCGTCCCGTGCAGGACGAACGGTCTGACCTCAGCCCGCAACAGGGCCCAGTCGAACCGGAACTCCCCGATTTCGACCTGCCCTCCCGTGGCGGATTCGACCTCGCTGACGATCCGTTGACGGACCTGCTCCCGGAACCAGTCGGAGCGCAGCACCACCAAACCGCACACCAGCAGAAAGAGAACCAGGCCGGCCAGGCCGCCCGCCGACCAGAGAAGCTTTCGAGATCGCGTCACTGGAAAGCCTCGTCCCTGATTTCAATCCGGGTCCGGCTCTTCCCCTCTTTGAGCCATTCCTCGAGCAGACGGTCCACGCGCTCCGCGCGCAACGCATCCTCCATCGCCGTGCGAACCTCGTCGAACGGCGGCGCCGGCTTCCCGCTTTTATTCTCCCACTGCTTGCGGAAGCGCTCGGTGTAGTACTCGTGCAACTCCGTCTCCGTGAATTGCACCGCCGGGCCGAAGCGCGCGTCGATGAAGCTCAGGACTGCCCTCTGCTGGAGAAGGTATTTCTTGAGGTCGCCCTCGTTGATCCGGTACTTCGCGAGAGCGTTGCGGTAGGCGTCATCGCCGCGGAACCGCTCCTTCTCGAGTTCCGCCAGGTCAGACTCGACATCTTGCGCCTGCGGAGCAGGATATCTTCCGACCTCCATCTCCATCTGGATGAGAGCGCGCTCGATCAACCGGTCAGCGGTCTTTCTCCTGGCATCGGGCCGCAGGTCCGGTTCCGCGCCGTTCATGAAGGAGCTCAACCGGATCTCAAGCCGGATGTCGCTGTCGGTGATCACTCCCTTGCCTACAGTCACGGCCACACGGTCGATGATCTCCGTCCGGCCCGAAGCCGCGAGCAACAGAATCATGAGATAAAGCCGCCCGTTCATCAGAAGGTCTGCCCCAGCGAGAAGTGAAACTGAAACCGGTTGATTCGCTGGTCCTTGGTCACACAAGTCCCGCTTTGAATCAGTTCCTGCTGCGTGCCCTGGCATCCGACGAAACGCGGGCTGTTGGGCCCGAAAGACAGGTCAATTCGCACGGGCCCAACCGGGGTACGGTAGCGGACCCCCAAGCCTACCGCATGCACCATGTAATCGAAGTCTGTCTTATTGCGCTGGCGGACACGGAACGAAATATCCTGGAGCGCCGTGTAAACGTTGCCCGCATCGTGGAACAGAACCCCGCCGATGTTCTGGCCGAGTACGGGGAAGCGGATTTCTGTCCCGATCATCAGCAGGGCCTTGCCGCCGAGCGGGAATCCCGTGACCAGGTCGCGAGGGCCCGCCTGGTTCTCGGGAAAGGCGCGCATGCGTGGAGGCGCCGCCCGCAAAGAATCGCTCCGGCAGAGGAATATCCTGCGGGCTGGGCGGCAAGCCCGGGTCGGTGCGCAGCGTCTGCATCATACCGAAAGAGAGCGTGCGGGCCAGTACCAGCTTGCTGCCGAATCTGATGGTATGTGGAGTTACGTCCAAGCAGGCGAAAGTAATCCGTCTCCGAACCGAAATACTTGGAGGCCGTGCCAATGTCCAGGGAATTGTAGGTCCCGCGGCGGGAGTCGGTAGGATCGTCGCGGCGGTCGTCCACGTAAGCCGCCGATAGCACGCCCACGCGAACTGGCTGCGAAAGGAGCGGGATCAGGTCCTGCCGGATCTTCAGAGTCCCTTGATCTATGCTCACGCGGCGATAAGCCAGCCGGTAGAAGAGCGTCTTGGACCGCGTCCACCGGTGCGCGATCTGCGTCGAGCCTTCCCAGCGCCTGGACGAGAAGGTGCGCACGTCGCGCGAAGAGTCAAACAGCGCCGTGAAGGACAAATCGAGGTTCTGGCGCCCCTGGAATTGAGGCGCCAGGTACGTGATCAGGCCCCGCTGCTCCAGGCTAGAGACGCTGCTGCGAAGACTGACCGTGTGCGCCCGCCCCAGGAAGTTGAGGCGGCTGAAGTCGAACGAGACCCGCGGGCTGAAACCGGCTTCCCCCGCTGGGGACTCCAGGCTGGTCTGATTGCCGCCGATCCGCGCGATCTCAGCGCCGAATCCCGCGGCGACCGAATACCTCCGGGACTCCTCCGCCTGCAACAGCACATACTTGTTCCGCTCTTCCCCATCCGGGTTCTGGGGCGCGATGTCGACCTTGGCGAAGATGCCAAGATCATAAAGCCGGCGCTGGGTCGCGAGCATCTGCGCCTGCGAGATGGGGTCACCGACGTTGATGCCGATGCGGCGGTTGACCAGTTGCGGGTGAGTCGTCTGCAGGCCGCTGATCAGGACCTCGCGCACGAAGTTCCTGGTCCCTTCCACGAGCACATAGCTCAGCTCCGCGCGGTTGGGCTCGCGCGCCTCCTTGAAGCTCCACTCGAAGGAGGCGCTTGGATAGCCCAAGTTGAAGTAGTAGGCGAGGATGTTATCGCGGTCCGAGGCCACGTTGGCTTCGCTGAACGGCTGGCCGGGGCTGGACTGGAGCATGGGCCGGATGGCCCGCTCGTTCTCCGGGCTCGCGCCGTCGAGTTCGAGGTTGGAGACAAACCACTGATCTCCCTCCTGGATCTGGATTGAAACCGCGACGTCGCCCCTGTGGCCGCGGTAATCGGCGGTGATCTCGGACGTCGCTTTCACATTTCTGAACCCGTTGGTCCTATAGAGCTCGGAGATGGCCTCCAGATCGCGCTCCAGCAAATTCGCGCTGTAGCGGCCACGCCTCAACTGCAGGGAGGCCGGCGCCACCAGCATGCGTTCACGCAAGGTCTTCGTCTCGAAGTAGCGGTTCCCTTGATCGACAGGTCCACGAGCTTGTGCCGCTCGCCGCGGTCGATGGTGTATTCAATCCGCACCTGCCCGTCGCGCTCCGGTTCCAAAGCGAAATCGACCTTGGTGTCGAAGTATCCCTTTGTCTGGAAGTACTCCGTCAGATCGCGCGCTCCTTCCCGCAATAGCTCCCGGTCAACCGACTGTTCTTCAAAGACAGGGATCAGACTCCTGAGGCGGCCGCGGGAGACCTTCGCGCCCTTGGCCTCGATGAACACCCTGGGCCCGGCGCTCACCTCCAGCGTCGGGCTCCCCGTCTTTGGATCGATTGACTCCAACGTCGCCCTGGCCATCAGGAAGTCCTTCTCCCGATAGAACCGGAGAATACGCTCCAGTCCGTTCTGAACGCGGTTCTCCGTCAGGGGGCGCCACCCAAACCAACCCTTCCAGTGCGTGGCGCTGACGATTTCGGAGGCGGGCCCCTTCAGTTCTCCCTTGATGACCGGAGGCCCGAATCGGGTCCGCTTGCCGGGCTCCACGTTGAACCGCACATGCACTTGCTGGGTCCTCGCCTCGCGGGTCACGAGATAGTCTATCTTCGGCTTGAAGAAGCCGTTGGCGGATAAGACCCGGCTCAGGTTCTCCGTCGCTCGCTCCAGGTCCTCCTCGTAGAACGGAAACCCCAGAGTCAGGTTAGTGGCATTCACCAACTGGCCGATGCCGGGTGGTGAAGGAACTCCGCTCACCGATACGTTGCCGGTGAACCAGGCGCCCGTCGTCTGGAAACGGACCGTCACCTGGCCGTTCAGCACCGTCGCATCCACGACGATGTCCGCGTAGCGGCCCGTGGCGTAAAGCTTGCCTATGGCCTCGCGCACGTCTGAGGCCCGGAGTGGACGGTTCCTTTGGAGGGGAAGCAGGGCGGCAAGCTCCGAAGCCGGGATCGGTTGCTGCTTGGGGTCAAAGACGATCGTCCCAACCGGCCTGCCCTCCAGGTCCTCGACCGCTCCGGACAGAACTCCGGCGGCCAGACAGACGAGCGGGATGAGCACCCTCCAGGTTCGGTAGCCGGCAAGCCGCACTTCCTGAATGATACTGCAACGGTTACGAGGATTGCGCTGAATGGCATTTCCGCTGCGTTGCCTCGGCCGCCCCGGTTGGGGGAAACTGGTGCTGTGCCTGAGTTCTGTACCTGCGGCGCCGAGCTTCCTCCCGACGCCCGCTTCTGTCACAAGTGCGGGAAGCCGCAACGCGAGGAACCGGCTCTTGACATCGAGGAGCCTGCGCGGGAACTGCCGGCGCACATCGAAGAACCTTTGCCGCAGCTGGCTGCACCACCGGAGATTGGGTTCCACAACTCGCTCGCGCTGCGCGTGGGTTTCCTGGCGGGCAGTCTGGCGTTCGTGGCCAGTTCGCTGCCCTTGCACCCCATAGCGCGCTTATTTCTGTTGCTGGGCGCGGGTGTGTTCTCGGTCTACTTGTATCGCCGGCGCAGCGGGCACGCGGTCGAATTTCGCGGGGGAGCCAGGATGGGTTGGATCACCGGCCTGTTCTGTTTCGTGATCTTCATCGTGCTGTTCACCATCAGCTTCGCGGCCCTCGCCATGCTGGTGCGCGATGGGAGCGCGGCCTCTGTCTACCGCGAGCAACTGGGCGCCATGGGCATGTCGACGGATAAGATCCAACAGGCCATGGAGGTCCTCCAGAATCCCGGCCAACTCTTTGGGATGCTCGTCTGGCTGTTCGTGACTTCCACTTTTGTGCCAGCGCTGGGCGGGATCCTCGGCGCGAGGCTTTTTAGCCGGAACTAGTCCAACTCGACCGCTGTAGGCGCGGGGCTGTATCGCTTCACGATGGCCACTCCCAGAAATATGACAGCCATCCCCGAGGCTTCCAGCCAGCCGAAAGTCTCCCTGTAGAACAGCCAGCCCAGCAGCAGGGCGACCACGGGGTTGACATAAGTGTAGAGCGAGACCAGAGCCACGGGCAGCTTGTCCATGGCGTAGACGTAAGCGCTGTAGCCGACAATCGACCCGAAGACCGACAGGTACAGCAGCGCGAACGTGGCCCGGGGTTGCCAGGTGATGGGCTGTCCACCCGTTAACAGCGCAAACGGCAGACAAGCCAGGCCCGCCGCCAATTGCTGGATAGCCCCGCTCACGATGGGGTGAGCCAGCGCCGGCATCCGCCTTTGCCGGATGGAGCCGAAAGACCAGGCGAAGTTAGCGAGCTGTAGCAGGATGAACGCGCCCCACAAACGAGAGCCCAATTCCGCGCCGGCGGCCCGCGGAGCCATGAGCAGCACCGCGCCTCCGCCCCCGATCAGAATGCCCGCCATGGCCGCGGGCCGAAGACGATCGCCGCCGGGCATGGCAGCATCGATCCCCACCATCCACAGCGGAGAGGTCGTGATGATCAGGGCCGCAAGCCCGCTGGGAATCCACAACTCGGCGACGGTCAAGCAAGTGTTTCCGATGCCGAGAATCAGCACACCATTCAAGGTGGTGGCCCGCAACTCCCTCCCTCTGGGCAGCTGCACATTCGCGATCAGGCATGCGAACAGCATCACTCCGCCCGAAAGAATGAAGCGCGTGCTCACCAGCACCATCGGCGGGAAAGACTCCAGGGCCATGCGGATCCCCAGGTAGGTCGTGCCCCAAAAAAAGCAGATAGCGCCCAGTGATAAATAGGCTTTGAAAAGTGGATGGCGGGACAACAAAACAGGTTAGCATGGATAGCGATTGGTAGAATGAAAGCTTGATTCTCACCCTCACAGCAAACCCGGCCGTCGACCGCAACGTCACGACCGACAGACTGGTCTTCGAGGACCGCTCCTACATCCTCTCCAGCCGCGAGTCCCCCGGCGGGCGCGGCATCAATGCTTCCTGCGTCATTCACTCTTTCGGAGGGGATACGGCCGCCGTCGTCCCCTTGGGTGGCAAGCGCGGCGTGCTGTTCGAACAACTCCTGGGCGGCTGCGGCTTCCCCGTACACATCGTAAGAATCAAGAACGGGATTCGCACTAACCTCACCATCTCGGACAAAGCCGGATTGACGGTAAAGTTGAACGAGCTGGGTCCTCCCATGAGCAAAGTGGAAGTGAGCCGGCTGGAGCGCATGGTGGAAGAAAAGCTGGCCGGCGCCGACTGGTTTCTGATCTGCGGCAGCCTTCCCCCGGGGGTCCCGCCGAGCTTCTATTCAAAGCTGGTGGCCATGGCCCGGGAGCGCAAAGTCAAGACGCTGCTGGACACCGACGGCGACCCGCTGCGCGAGGGTATCGAGGCGGGTCCGACCGTGGTTGCGCCCAGCCAGCAGGAAGCCGAGCGGCTTCTCGGCCGGGTACTGCTGACCAGACCCCATTTCATCGAAGCGGCGGATCGCATCCGGCAAATGGGGGCCGAGTCGGTCATCCTTTCACTCGGCAGCCGCGGCGCCATGGCAGCCCGGGAAAACGGAATGCTGGAGGCGATCGGACCCCGCATCGAAGCCGTCTGTCCGATCGGCGCTGGAGATGCCCTGGTCGCGGCCTTCTCCTGGGCCATGACGCAGAAGGACGATTTCGCCGACGCCCTGCGCTGGGGGGTGGCGGCCGGAACAGCCTCGGCCGGGCTTCCCGGTGTCACGTTCGCCTCTCTCGACGAGACCCGGGCGATCTACGAGCGTGTGGAGGTCCGAGAAATCCGCTGAAGATTCCCGGAGAGCCGGGACCAGGTTTCCGCCACTAAGACTCCAGAGGATATCTGCGTCATCCGTTGCTTGTGCCGGCGATCTGCCTGGCCGCGGGGATCGCCGCCGGGCGGCTCGTCGGGTTCGAGACTCGCGAACTGGCCCTCCCCATCTGCGCGCTGATTGTGCTGGCCATTCTTTCCCGCCTGGCCCGTGCCCCACGCCTGGTCTATCTGTCTCTCTGGCTGGCCATCCTGTTCGGCGGAGGGCTTGTAGAGCTGCTCCAGCGGCCCGGTCCTCCGCCTGTAATCGAAGCCCGGCCCCGCGAGATCCTGATCCTGGAGGGCTGCGTGGTGGAGCCGCCCGCGCTGTTCCCCGACCGCGAACAGTTCGTGCTGGAACTGGAGCCGGGCGCCAGGGTGCGCGCGCAACTGTACCCCCGCCCTGGCGAGCCGCCGCCCCAGCTCCGCTACGGACAGCGGGTGCAAGTGGAGGCCCGGCTGCGGCGCCCACGCAACTTCCAGAATCCCGGCGCGTTCGACTACGCTGGCTACCTGGCGCGCCAGCAGATCTACTGGACGGCTTCGGTGCCATCCGGCGCGCGCGTCCGCATTCTGCCGGGGCAGTGCGGCACATGGCTGGGACAGATCGTCTTTGGACTCCGAAGTTCGGCGCTGGAACGCATGGAGCAGCTCTACGCCGGGCGGCCCTACCAGATCGGCATGATGCAGGCCCTTCTCATCGGCGAGCAGTCCAAGCTGGACCAAAGTTGGACCGACCAGTACCGTCTGACCGGCACCTATCACGCGCTGGTGATTTCCGGCATGCATCTGACGGCGTTGACGGTCATCATTCTGTTCGCGCTGCGGCTTTGTCCCCTGGGGGAAATGGTCCCGCCCGCGGCGGCCACCGCCTGCGCCTGGCTTTACACCATGGTCACGGGCTGGCAGACGCCGCTGGTGCGCGCTGCCGCCGGACTGACGCTCTTTCTGGCCGCGCGCTACTTCTACCGGCGCCAGCGGCTGTTGAATGTGCTGAGCGCCGTCGCCATCGTTTTCCTGATCCTCGAGCCGCACCAGCTTTTTGAGGCCAGTTTCCAGCTCTCGTTCCTGTGCATTGTCGCCATCGCCGCCTTGGCCATCCCCGTCCTGGAGAGAACTTCGGTCCCCTATGTCCGCGGACTTCCCGGCTTACAGGAGCGCGGCCGCGACTTACACCTGCCGCCGCGCACGGCGCAGTTCCGTGTCGAACTGCGCCTGCTAGCCGAAACCGTATCTCTGTGGACGCGTATTCCGGAGCACTGGCTGCTGCGGGCCGGCGCACTGGCACTCCGGGCGTGGTCGTACTTGTTCGAGCTGGCGGTGATCTCCGCGGCGGTGCAAGTGGGACTCGCTCTGCCCATGGCCACCTACTTTCACCGCGTGTCCGTATCCGGGCTGTCCGCGAACATGGCAGTAGTGCCGCTGCTGTCGCTCGCCGTGCCAACCGGTTTCTTAGGCGTGTTCACCGGCTGGAGACTACCCGCGGAGGTGGCGGGCTGGTTGCTTGGGCTGTCGCAGAAGGTGGTGGACTGGCACGCCGGGTGGGAACCGTCCAGACGCATTCCGGACCCCCCGCTGTGGCTGGGCGTGTGCCTCTCGGTTTCGTTGGTCTTGCTGGCTTGTTGCGGCAGATGGCCCAAGGCCTGCCGGTGGCTGACGGGCCTGGCGACAGCCTTCTTTTTCGTGTTGTTGGTCTGGCATCCCTTCCCGCCCCGGGTCCAGCCCGGAGTTCTGGAATTCACTGCCATCGACGTGGGCCAGGGGGACGCCTTCTTCATAGCCTTTCCCGACGGCAAACTCATGCTGGTGGACGCCGGAGGCACGCCGGCTTACGGCGGCCGCAAGAGCCGTCTGGACATCGGCGAAGACGTGGTCTCCACCTACCTCTGGAGCCGCTCGATCAAACGGCTCGATCTGGTCGCCGTCTCTCACCTCCACGATGATCACGCCGGCGGCATCCCTGCCGTCCTGCGCAACTTCCACCCGAGAGAAGTGTGGACCGGCCACCTGCCGAACACTCATCAAGCCACCCGGCTCAGGGAACTCGCGCACCAGGCAGGCGCCGGGGTACGAACCATGGTCGGGGGGAACCGGTTCACCTACGGGCTCACTCAAATTTCCGTTCTCGCCCCTCCGCCGGAGGACTTCGCCGCGGAGACGGTGAGCGATCAGGACTCCCTGGTGCTGCGGTTGTTATTCGGGAAGAGGTCCATTCTCCTGACCGGCGACCTGGAAGCCGGAGTCGAGCGGGAGCTGGCCGAGCGCAATGCCTTCCCCCCAACGGACGTCTTGAAGGTCCCGCATCACGGCAGCCGCACCTCGACCGGCAATGCCATGCTGGAACAGCTCCGGCCCGCCTTCGCCGTGATTTCAGCGGGATTCGAGAACTCCTACGGGCACCCTCATCCGGCACTACTTCAGCGCCTGGAGAACTGGCGCGCCACACCGCTACGCACCGACGTGCGCGGAATGGTCACCATTCGCACCGACGGCCGCCGCCTGGAGGTCGGATCGGCGCGTTACGGCGGCCTGCGCGGGACCTTGTGACCCTTATTTCGAGCCGGGGGATCGGCCCGACGTTTTAAGGACGTGATGAAAGACGTATGAACTCTGGACCGGTATGCCGTTCTTGAACGCAACCTTCAGAACCACCTGAAAATGCCGCGGGATTTCCCCGGACTGTGTGCGCAGACGATCCGTTAATTCACGGGCTCGCCGCGGCTGCGTGAGCCACTGAGCCGCGGCCAAGGTATCGGCTGACGCATTGCCTGCCAGCACCAGGAATTCGCCGACGCCCGAAAGTCCGGGCATACGGCTGATCAGAGCGTGGGTTTCGCCCTCCGACTGCTTTCCTGCCACGATGCGATCGGGAAGGAAGGCAGCCTCTCCATCCTTTGGCTTAAGGTTTCGTATGCCCTCCGGCTCGATGACAATATCCTGTTCCAGCGGTACGCCCTGCAATTGGACGTTGAACTTCGGAGGGCCGACGAAAACAATGTCGTTATCGACGATCTCCTGCCATGAAAGCAGATTGCTTCGGGTCAGCAGCAGCTCCCGCTTCCGCGACGAAAGAAGCTTCGATAGCAAAAACGCGCCGCTTGCCTCTCCCGCTCCCGTGAACGCGTACCAGGGTATCGCCTGACTGTCGCGGAGAGCGTTTCGGACGGCCGCCATTCTCTCGGACTTTGTGACCTCTTCCCAGTCGTTTGCCTTTGGATCCCGAAAGAAGCCCAGGGAAGGTATCCTCACGAACAGGGGTGCTCCAAGGCACACCAGGAGCGGCCGGTTGCTTTGCAGGAACGGCGCCCACAGCTGCTCCAGCTCGGGGCTCCACCGTTCGGCGACCGGTGCGACTTCCCTCTTCAGCCGGACCATGCTGGAGGTCGAGTAGACGGCGACAGCGACGGCGACGGCGAGTGCAGCGGCTAGCGCAATTACCAGCCCGGTACGCGGTTGGGTGGCTGCCGCCCCGTGTCTCGCCGCTGACGCCGGTTCAATGCTTAGCTTGAACCCCCCCTTGGGCAGCTCGATGTGAATGGGGTCGTCACGACCTTCATCCTGGTAGTAGGCCAGCAACTTCTGCCGCAGCCGCCCGACCTGGTGGCGCACAATCGAGTCTTGTCTGGGGTCGTAGGTTTCGGGCTTGCCGAATGCTTCCAGACCGACCGTGTACTCTTTCAGCCGGTCCGCACTGCCCTCGACCGTCTTTTCGGCAAGGTATTGAAGAAGGCGGCGGTGGGCTTCGGAGGCTTCGAACGTCTTGCTCTGAAGGAGCCGGTCGACCTGCGCTTGAACCGCCTCGGCCTCAAGTCTCACAGTGTGTTCATGTTAACACCGTTAGTCACCAGGTGGATCACCAGGAGCCCGGCCGCTTGTACCCCTCAAGACATTGACAGGGAGGCGCACTGGCAATATACTCCCGATGATCAGGGGGCTCAGAAACATCTGGCAGGGCTGAGGGATAGAGGTGATGGGCTGTGTATCCCCGTCCCGCCAGGAGCTGAGGTCCCGGTCGAAGCGAAAGGAAAGAAACTATGATGCAACGCATTCTCCCGCTCATTGCGATTCTGCTTCTGCTGGCCGGCGCGGCCCAGCTTGCGGCCCAGGAATCGCGCGGCACCATCGTGGGAACGGTCATTGACCCCACTGGCGCCGTCGTTCCGGCGGCAAGCGTGCAGGTCGTTAACGTCGCCATGGGGACCAAACTCGCCCTTTCGACCAATGAGGCCGGCGTCTTCCAGGCGGCGTATCTCATCCCCGGCGCATACAACGTTACGATCGAGGCGCCGGGCTTCAGGAGGATAGTGCGGGAGGGGGTCGAAGTTCGAGTTAACGACCGCCTCGCGCTCAGCTTCACCTTGGAGGTCGGCGCTGCGGCGGAAAGCGTCACGGTCACCGGCGAAACGCCGCTGCTGGAAGTGGGCACCGCCTCCTTGGGCGCGGTGGTGGATGGCCGCCGTATCACGGAACTGCCTATCCCCCACGGGAATGTGTACTTCCTGATCGCCCTGGCCCCCGGCGTGACGTTTGCGAGGGACCCGCGGCTGGACCGGCCCCACGAGCCGACGCACATCGTGGGCTACGCGATGGACGGGACGCGCGCCAATCGAAGTGACGTCACCATCGACGGGCTGCCCAGCACCTCCACCGCGAACGCCTACGAAGTCACGGCGTCCTACGTTCCCCCCTCCGACATCATCGCCGAATTCAAGGTGCAGACCGCGACCTTCGATGCCAGCTTCGGCCAGACCGAAGGCGGCGTCACCAACATCAGCATCAAGTCCGGCACGAACTCTCTGCACGGCGCGGCCTACTACACCAAGATGGCCCCCAGCATGTTCGCCAATGACTGGTTCGCCAACGCCAGGCGAGTCGCCAAGCCGGACTTCTACTACGACCGTTGGGGCGGCTCGGCCGGCGGTCCGGTTTGGATTCCGAAGCTCTACGACGGCCGTAACCGGACGTTCTTCCAGTGGGGATACGAAGGCATCCACGAGGGGCGGCCGCGCAACAACGGCACGCCGACCGTGCCCACCGAGAAGATGAAGACCGGCGACTTCTCGGATCTCTGCTGGGGGTCAGCGCGAACTACCAGATCTACAATCCGTTCACGCGCGTCGCCGAAGGATCGCGTTTCCGGGCGCAGCCTTTCGCGGGCAACAAGATCCCGGATTCTCTGATCAATCCCGTCGCCAAGAAGATCCTTTCCTTCTATCCCAAGCCGATCGGCGCCGGACTCGCGGATGGCACGCGGAACTACGAACGGCCTGAAATGCAGGAAGTGATCAAGTACTACACACACACCATCCGGGGCGACCAGACGATCAGCGATAGACAAAGGCTGTATGCGCGCGTGAGCTGGTACCGCCGCGATGCCGACTACAACAACTACTTCAACAACCTGGCCACCGGCTCCAAGTTCCAGTTCCTATCCCGCGCCGGCGTCATCGACGACGTCTACACGCTCAGCCCGACAACCGTGCTGAACGTGAGGTACGGCTACAACCGGTTCATCCGCAACGACCAGCCGAATCCCGGAGTCCAACGGCTTCGATCTGACCTCGCTCGGATTCCCCGCGGCCTACAACAACGCCATCTCACCCGGCGTGCGGAGCTTCCCTCGCGTTGAGATGACGGGGTACCAGGACACCGCGTTCGGCAATGACCTGCGCCCGACCGATATCCACGCCTTCACTGCGGCGATGCAGAAGTCGGTGAGGACGCACTTCCTCAAGGCGGGCATGGAGTTCCGTGCCTATCGCGAGAACAGCTTTCCCACCAGCCGCGACCAGACCGGCCGGTTCAATTTCGACGCCACCTGGACCAAGGGACCGCTGGACAACGCTACGGCCGCCCCGGGGAGCATCGGCCAGTCCGTTGCGTCCTTGCTGCTCGGACTGCCGTCGTCCTCCAACACTTACGTCGCGCGCAGCGCCAGCTACGCCGAGCAGTCCACTTCGTGGAGCTTCTTCCTCCAGGACGACTGGAAGGCCACTCACAAGCTGACCGTGAACATGGGGCTGCGGTGGGAATTCGAGGGGCCTCTGACCGAGCGGTACAACAGGAGCGTGCGCAGCTTCGATCCCACAGCCGCCCAGCCGTTCGAAGCGCAGGCGCAGGCAAACTACGCCAGCAACCCTACTCCCGAAGTCCCCGCCTCCCAGTTCTGCGGCCAAGGGCGGGTTGAACTTCGTGGCCGTCGGGGGACAGCCGCGAGGAGTCTACGACACGCCCAAGCTCAACCTCATGCCCAGGTTCGGAATCACCTACCAGCTCACCCAGAAGACGGTTCTGCGGGGCGGCTACGGGACATTCTACGGCTTCCTCGGCCAGCGCCGCGGAGACGTCATCACCAGCGGATTCAGCCGGAACACCACCTTCGTCCCAACTCTCAACAACATCGACTTCACCAACACCCTGTCGAACCCTTACCCAACTGGCATCCTGGAGCCTCTGGGATCAGCGCAGGGGGCATTGACGTTTGTCGGCCAGTCGATCAATGTGTATAGCCCCAAGCCGCTCATGCCTTACATGCAGCGCTGGGAGATCGGCATCCAGAAGGAGCTCCCCGGCGCCTTTCTCGCCGAGATCGGTTACGTCGGCAACCGGGGAACCCACATCCAGTTCCTGCAGAACATCAACACCACGCCGCAGAAGTACCTGAGCAGAAGTCCGGTGCGGGACCAGACCGCGATCAACAATTTGAGCGCGAACATCCCCAACCCGTTCACCGGCGGCCTTCTGCCGGCGGGCGCCAGCGGCTCGCTCATCGGGACCAATATCGCCCGGGAGCGCCTGCTGCGTCCCTATCCTCACTTCGACAACATCTGGTCGGAGAGGTTTGACGGATACTCCTGGTACCACTCGCTCCAAACCCGGCTTGAGAGGAGGTTCTCCAAAGGCTTCACCGTCAACACCAACTACACTTACTCGAAGTTCATGGAGGCCGTCGAATTGCTCAACCAGTCCGACGCAAAGCCCACCGAGACGATCTCCGATATGGACTTCCGCCACCGCTTCGTGGTGAGCGGAATTTGGGAGCTGCCCTTCGGCCGAGGGCGCGGGCTGTTGGCGAACGTGAACCCCGTTGTCTCGGGCTTCGTAAGCGGCTGGCAGATTTCGGGCTCCTACAGCCTTCAGAGCGGCGCGCCGATCACGTTCGGCCGCACGACTTCGAACATCCCGTTCGGCGCGACAGCCACCGATCAACAGCGTGATCTTCAACGGCAGCTTCGCTGACATTCCGCTCTCCAAGGATCAGCGGAGCTCCGTACCGCTGGTTCAATATCGGCGGCTTCGTTACGAACTCGGCCCAGCAGCTCGATACGACCCGGCAGATACGAACGTTCCCGCTACGGCTGGGGAACGTGCGCGGCGATCGGGTCAACAATTTCGACCTCGGAGTCATCAAGAACACGCGGGTTGCGGAAGGCAAGAACATCCAGTTCAAGGCCGAGATCCTGAACGCCCTCAATCACCCGCAATTTCCGCTACCGACCAGCAATGCCACGAATCCGGCCAATGCCGACTTCGGCTGGGTCGGCGGCGGCAGCACCTCGTCGAATCAGGCGAACTACCCGCGCCGCATCCAGTTGAGCGCGAAGTTCATTTTCTAATCAGGCTCTCCGAGGGGGGCGGGCCTTGGCCTAGCCTGCTCCCCTAGGAGCTTTCCGAGGACTGTTCCGCCTCATCAGCCCCCTGGGCGCCGGCCGCCCGCGATTCGGCGATCAACCTTTCGGCCTCCTCCACACGCGACTTCGGGACGCGCACCATGAAGGGGAGGTACGGCAAGGTTGTATCCCCCACGATCACGACGGGCACCCCGCTCGATTCCAGGACTCCGCGTATCAACTGGGCTTCCATCTGACCGTCGGTGTCGCCGGATTCGAAAATGGTCACCAGGTCAAGGTCCTCGGACGTGTCCAGAGGCTGCGAGGATTCCGGTTCAATCTCCATGCTTCGAGCATAGCGCGCCTGCCGGGCTTACGAGATAATCTTCTTCCTCACAGAGTAAAGGACGATCTCGGCGGCGCTGTGCAGGTTCAGTTTCTGCATGATGTGCGTGCGGTGCGTCTCGACGGTGTATTGGCTGATGTTCAGCGCCGCAGCGATCTCCTTGGCGGACTTGCCCTCGGCCAGAGGCTGAAGGATTTCCTTTTCACGGTCGGTCAGCAGATCGTAGGAGTCACCCTGACGCTTGCTCTGCAACTGCCGTGCGAATTCATCGAGGAGCTTCCGGGCGATAGCGGGGCTGAAGAAGGATTCTCCTTGAGCCACCGAGCGAACGGCGCGCACCATGTCGATCTGCGCGGTGTCCTTGAGGAGATAACCCTTCACGCCGGCAGAGACGGCACGGACCACGTACTCCTCGTCCTCGTGCATGCTCAATATGATGACGCCGACTTTAGGGCGGCGCCGAAGAATCTGGACCGCCGCCTCGATGCCATTCAAGTTCGGCATGGCGATGTCCATGACGACCACATCGGGACTCATTTTCTCCGCGAGGACAACCACCTCCCGTCCGTCCGTTGCCTCCCCAACCACCTCCATGTCCGGTTGGCCCTCCAGAAGGTGCCGGATGCCTTCCCGGACGATCCCGTGGTCATCAGCTAGAATCACTCGAACCTTGTTCATGTCCGCGACTCCGGCGGGAGGGGAATCTCCGCGCTCAGCAGTGTGCCTTTTTGCGGCTGGGAGATGAGGCTCACCGTCCCTCCCAATTCCCGCACCCTCTCTTCTATCCCCAGCAATCCCAGCCCCTTTCGGGAGGCGGGCTGTGAGCCAAATCCGCTCCCGTGATCCTGTACAGTCAGGGACAGGAGTTCCCTGCTCCCGTGAAGCGTGATAAGAACCTCTTTCGCATTGGCGTGCCTGGCGCAATTCGTGAGCGCCTCTTGTACCACGCGGTAAGCGCAGGTTCTGTGGCTGTCCGGAAGGGAATCCACTTCACCATGGACTTCCAAGTTCACTGCAATTCCGCTATGCCGGGAAAACTGCCGGGCGTGCCATCTCAAAGCCGACGACAGGCCGAGTTCGTCAAGCATCGCGGGCCGGAGACCTCGAGCCATATCGCGCACGGTCTGCAAAGTCCGCTCCGCCAGCCCATCGGCCATGTCGACGTGCGCCCCACTCTCGAGGTTGGCAGAATTGCACCCGCTCCCGGACTTGCCCAAGCTCCATCCTGAGCGCGGTGAGCATTTGGCCGACCTCGTCGTGCAATTCACGGGAAATCGCTTTCCGCTCGTCCTCCTGGGTCTTCACCAGTCTTTGCGAGAGCCGGCGCAGTTCGTCGGCGGATTCCTCGGTTTGCTGACGGTGGCGTTCAGCGCGATGTTCCAGAGCCCTCATCGTAATGGTTGTTAGCAGAGCGATAATCAGTCCGAATGAAGCCGTGATTGCAAGCACGGCAACCAGGCGCGCCTGGATATCGTTCAACGCCTGGCGAATGCTCGCCTGCCGGCGCTCAAGCAACGCGGAATTCAGTTCGGCAATCTCCCGCGCGGCCAATACGAGCGCCTCCCGCGATGGCAAGACCCTGGTCATCAGGAACTTAGGCCCGCTGGCTCGCTTTTCCTCCGGCGACCATTTCAGCACGGTATCGACGGACCCCCAGAGCTCATCAAACCGATCTCGAAGGTTGCGGACGTGATCGTCATCTTGAGCAATCTTCAGGTCTTCCACTCGCACCAGAGACCGCATGATCGAATCACGAAACTCGAGTAGGCGAGCCTGCCGCTCCGCGTCCGAAGTCGACGAGGGATTCAACAGGTGGTCGCGAAGCTCGATTGCCAGGGACAAGGTATCGAACCGCAAGCTGGTCAGCACACGATCTCGTTCCAAGTACTCGTCTTGAGTCTGCTGAAGCTGACGCTGGACGCCACCAACGTAGCGATAGATCAGACTGCCGGAGATCACGATGAAGGCTATCAAGATCGCGAAAGCCGACAGCACAACCGGCCAACCGCGCTGCTTCATAACCAGCTAATTGTACGCCCGGCGCGCCAAAACGGCGCGCTAGGCGCCCGACAGCCGGAAGGCGCGCTTGAGATCCCAAGTCTCCCCCTGTGTTGCCACAAAAAGGGCCTCTTCTCGGAGGGTATTGAGAAGAGGCCCACAATTGACGGCGGGTTGGCGCCCCGCGCGTCAGAAGTTAAAGCGTAAAGATAGCTGCATGCGGCGCTCAGCGCGCGCGTCGGTCACTTTGCCGAAGTTCGAGTTGGTCATCACGCCCGCCGGGTTGAACTGCGCGGTCGTGTTCACGCTGCTGAACTGCGTATGGTTTAGCGCGTTGTACAGCTCCCAGCGGAGCTGCAATATCTTGCCTTCCCGCACCGGGAAGTTCTCGAACAGCGACCAGTCGTGGTTGTTGAACCCAGGGCCTAGGAAATAAGCGCCGATGCAGTTGTTGCCGATGTCCCCGCGCCCTCTGGGCCGCTGGAAGACGGACGTATTGAACCAACGCTGGTCCGTTCTCTCGCCGCGCGGTAGCTTGGCGTTGCCGGTCTGCACCACGCCGCACGATTCGCCGCCTCCCGTGAAGTCGAAATTGTCCGTTGTGGAGAGGCTGACGTCCGATGCGCACAGCCGTTAGCAAAAGTTGTGATGCCGGAGAACTGCCAGTTGTCCAGCACCCACTTGGAACCGCGGCACCTTGATCAGCTTGCTGCCGCCCGGAATGTCGACCACGTAGCTCAGGTTGAAGACGAGTTGCTGAACGCCGATTGCGGCTGCGAGCTACGCTCGACGGCAGCGGGTTGTTCTGGTTCCAGCCATTGGAAGTTCCGCCGGCCCAGGTGAACGTCCCCGCCAGCTCAACCCCGCCCACGAAGCGCCGGTTCACCTGCGCTTGCAGCGAGTCGTAACGCGACGTCGTCGCCGGTCCGCTGATACTCATGTCGTTGAATCCCACGAACGGACGCAGGAATTGGTCCGGCAACGGCTTCCCCGGAGAAGTCGGATCCTGGCTAGACGGAAGAAACCGCACCCCAGCGGGCAGCGCGTTGAAGTCCCAGCTCTCGCTGTTGTGGTGCGTGTTGCTGCCCACATAGGCCACATCCAGCACGGTGTGCCAGCCGAGTTCCCGCTGGATTCCGAACGTGTAGTTGTAGGTCACGGGCCGCTTCTGCCCCTTCTTCCACACGCCGCTGACGCCGGTCACGCTGGTGGCGCCAGTCCCCGTCAAGTACGAGTTCATGTCGGTGAAGAAGATCGATCTTGGTGAAGCTGGAACGCCGGCCCGCCCTCGGTCAGGCTGCCGCCCGTTGCGTCGTGGTAGGCGCCCACCGAGGCGCGGATGGCCATCTTGCCATCGCCGAACACGTCCCACGCCAAGCCAAGGCGCGGGTCCCATTGCAGCGGCAGCGGGTCGAAGAAGCCTTCCTTGCCGCCCAGGTAGGTTGGGTCGTCTCTGCGTCACGATGCCATTGATCTTGCAGGGGGTTTGCGGCGTGATCGGATCGGCAGCAGGCATACCCTGTCCCCGGAACGATCAACCCGATAAAGTTCGCCGGGAGGATCTCATTGGTCAGCGGGTTCAGCGCACGGCGTCCTTGTGCCGTCGAAGTCGGCTGGAACAGCAGCGGGAGGCTTGCCGCCCCAGGTCTTGTCGTAGCGGTCGAAGGTGAAGGCCGAGGCCTCACCGCCGCCATTAAGCGGGGGATTCCACTTGTAGAACCGCAGGCCGAGGTCCAGCGTCAACCGCCGGTGCACCTTCCAGGTGTCCTGCACGAAAAACGCCCAGGTAGTCTGGTAGCGATTGTTCGGCACCCGGCCTAGCGTTTCCTGGTAGTTGTAGACGTGGCCGATGTACATGTTGGCGAAGGCGTAGCCCGTGTTGCCCGGATCGTTCGAGTTGTTGTCGAAATAGAACTGGCCGGGGAATGTGCCTGACCGGGATTGGCCGTAGCGCTCGTTCTCGCGCATGGCGCCGAACTTGAAGGAGTGCGCGCCGCGCATGTAGGTCAGGTTGTCGCTGATAGGGAAGGCCGTGTCGGCGCCCTTCAGCGGGAAGCGGCCGTCGTACCACAGAAGGGCCGAGCGGCCAGTACCCGATGTTCTACCCTCAAAGCTGGCGTTTTGAACGCGAACCCACGCTGATCCACGGGATCGTGCCCAGCGGGTTGTGTTGCGGAGCGTACTGCTTCAAAGCTGCGATGGCGGGATAAGTCGACCTCTGGATGGCCTTCAATGCCGCGTCATTCGCGGGCGGTCCGGCTTTCTGTGCTATAGAACACCCCTATCGAGAACTCGTTCACCATGCTCGGGACTGATGATTCGCGTGTAGTTCAGGTTCGCAATGTCCGCGCTGAAGTCGTAGCGCGCCGGCAACACGCCCCAGGTCGAGGCCCGTCCGGCCACCTCGATTCCCACGCTATGGGTGTACCACGTCTGGTGCTTGATGCTGAAGCTGTCCTTTTCCGTCGGCCGCAGATCAAACCGGTACAGCCATTGCCGCCGCGGACGGGGCAGACTGGCCTCATTCATGACGAAGTTGTACCCCGCCGAGCCTTGCGAGTTCGGCACCGGGAAAAGATTCATCATAGCCACCGAAGCCGCGTTCAATCGGTCCGAGGGAATCTTGTTGTCTCGGGAACGCCTTGCCGCCGTTCAGCGGATCGTTGACCGTAATCAAGTTTCCCCTTCGTGTCAAACCTGACTGCGAGAAGTCCCCCGTCCTTTCCAGCATGCTGGGCAGAGTCCACTGCCGGATCTCCGACGGCTCCTTCAACTGGGTGTCGTCCAGCGAGTACGAAGAAGAACATCTGATGGCCCTTGGGATTCAGAATCGGAATCCTCAGAGGTACGGGCCCGCCGATGTTTCCGCCCTGCGTCGAGTATCGGTACATCTTTCTGGGGACACCCTTGGGAAGACTAGTATGGTTGCCCAGCCAACTGTTCGCGTTGAACCACTCGTTGCGGAGGTACCAGTAGCCAGAGCCGTGGTACTGATCGCTGCCTCGTTTGGTGATGAAGTTGACCTGGGTGCCGCCCTTCAGCCCATATTCGGCCGTGTAGGCGCCCATCTGGACATTGACTTCGGCAATAGCATCGATGTTGGTGGCGCCGCTGAAATTGCCGCCGCCGCCGCCATCCCCGCCGTTCACTCCGTCAACATACAGCGTGTTTCCACCCCGGCCCTGAAACGTCGGCACCGCTGTGGAGTAATCGCCTCCAAACTTGTCTGTGTCCACGCCCTGCTGTACACCCGGAAGGATGCGCAACAAAGAGATTGGATCGCGGCCGCGCAGGGAGATCATGGCGACCTGCTTGTTATCGATGACCGCCTGGTGGGCCGTAGTGGTAGTCGCCACGTCCTGTCCCTGTGCCGTTACCGTGACTGATTCGGCCAGGCTCCCTACCTCCAATTGCAGGTTTCCCACCGACAACCTGCCCGCCGCAAGGACGACGTTGCTCTTCCGTTCCAGTGCTCGGAATCCTTGGGCTTCCACTCGAAGCGTGTAGGCAGCGGGCGCCAGACCCGCAAAGATGAAGTCCCCCACTTCGTTCGTTGTTGCTGAGCGCTGTTCCCCGGTGACCTCGGAAGTCACCCTGACCGTGGCTCCCGGGATTCGCTGGCCGCTGGGATCAACCACCGAGCCGCTCAGAGAGCCTGACAGGATCTGCGCCGGCGCTGCGGCCGCAAAGAGCAGCAGCAGTGACAACACTAGTACTGTCTGTATGTGCTTTGCCATCTCATAAATCCCTTCCTGAAGTCTTTTTAATGCAAAACCCCGAACGATTATGCGCCAGCCTCCGGCTGTACTGGAATACAGTCAGGGCTGTATTTTGGGCACAGCGTTGGAGTGATATTACAGGTACTGGCGAACGCCCCGGCTGCTTCCCAGTTTCTGAAACCGAAAACTATTGTCAAGACTATCGCTTTTAGGCACAATGGCTTAGTGACGTACGGGGCTGTCTTGACGTGCGCGGCATCCAGCACCGCTACTGCCCGCAGACAGGAGCTCAAGCCATGACGATATTGTCTCGACGCGAGATGGCCCTCGTGCCGCTGGCCGCGCGCGGTCTGAGGCTGGCGGCACAGGAGCCCGAACCTTTGCCGCCCGCGGGAACCCGCGACGGCGATGCCATCCGGGAAGCCCTGGACGGTTGGTGGGCCCGGTCCATGAAGTCCAGCGAGAAGCGGCTCGCCTGGTGGCGCGAGGCGCGCTTTGGGTGCTTCATCCATTGGGGCGCTTACGCGGAACCCGGTGGAGAATGGAAAGGCAAACCCTTCACTGGCTACGCGGAGCACCTGATGCGCATCAGGAAAATTCCCCTCGCCGAATACCGGCGGGACGTGGTGTCGGTCTTCAACCCAGTCCGGTTCGACGCCGAGGAGTGGGTGCGCATCATCAAGTCCGCCGGGATGAAGTACGTGGTGATCACCGCCAAACACCACGACGGTTTCGCGATGTATGCCTCGAAGGCCAGCAAGTACAACATCGTTGATGCCACGCCTTTCAAGCGCGACCCGATGCGCGAGCTGGCCTCCGCCTGCCGCCGCAATGGTCTTCGTTTCGGTTTCTATTACTCCCACGCCTTCGACTGGGAGCACCCTGACGCCCCGGGCAACGACTGGGATTACGACAACCCCGGTGGCGACAACCTGTTGCACGGCGGGCTCACCTGGTACGATCAGCACCCCGAGTTGCTCGCCAAAGCGCGCAGGTATGTCGACGCCAAGGCCATCCCGCAGGTGCGGGAACTAGTGGAGATGTACAAGCCGGACCTCATGTGGTTCGACACGCCGCACAAACTGCCCGTCTCCGAGCAGCTTCGCGTTCTGAAGGCGCTGCGCGAGGTTTCGAGACGAAGTAGTGGTGAACGGGCGATGCGCCCGCGGCTACGGCCGGCACTTCGGCGATTATCAGAACACGGGTGATCGCGCGGCCGATTCCCGCCCGTCGCGGGCGACTGGGAATCGATACCCACCACCAACGAGTCCTACGGCTATCACAAGCATGACCACAGCCATAAGCCGCCCGCGCACTTCGTTCGATTGCTGGCGAAGGCCGCGGCCCGCGGCGGCAACATCTTGATGAACATCGGACCGATGGGCGATGGACGCATCGACCCCAAGGACGTCGAGATCTTCGGCGCCGTTGGAAAATGGCTCGCCGTCAACGGCGCCAGCGTATACGGCACCGCGCGATCACCGCTGGCCGTGCAGGCGTGGGGAGAATCCACGCGAAAAAGCAATACCCTCTTCCTTCACGTTTTTGATTGGCCGCGAGACGGGCGTCTTGTCGTCAGGCGGAGTGAGGAGTGATGCCGCGCGCGCGTGGTTCCTCACCGACCGTCAAAAGAGACCGCTCAAGGTCTCACGGCTGAACGACAAGGACATTGCCGTCAGCTTGCCCGCCCAGGCTCCGGATGCCGCCGATTCGGTTGTGGCGATTGAGGTCACGGGCGAGATGAAAACCGACCCCGTGCGCCTCCTCGCATCCAGCGGGTATGCGAACGTTCTGCGCAGTTTCGATGGGGAGCGCCACGGCGCGAAACTGCGCTACGGGGACGGCAAGGCGCCAACTGCCTACGTGTTCGGATGGAGCGACCCGGCCGAGTGGATGGGGTGGAAGGTGCGCGTAAACGAGCCCGGTCTGTTCGATGTGTCTCTCAAATACACCACCGGATCGGCTGCGTGCCGCGGCAAGTACGCGCTCTCGGCCGGCGGGCAGACCCTCAGCGCTTCGGTGGAACCTACACCCAGCGTCCGTGAAATGCGCACCGCTCGCATCGGACAAGTGCGCCTCGGGAGGGGCGAACACGAGGTTGCCATCCGTCCCATCGATATCCAAGGCGGGGAGTTGATGCGGTTGTACCATGTGGCCTTGACGCCGACGGTTCCTACCCCTCAGTCAAGATTGACGCTGAGCCGCTTGGCCTGACCGGGCTTCAAGGTCAGGGAGACTGTCTTCTCGCCGTAGCGCACCCTGCAGCGGCTGCCGGTGACGCTCCTGATGGTGGCGGAACTCAGGCTGCCGTTCTGCCACGCGATGTCCACCTCGAATCCCCCACGCGCGCGCAAGCCCCTGACGTTGCCGCTGGGCCAGGCCTGGGGAAGAGCCGGCAGCAGTTCGATCTCACCGGCGTGGCTCTGAAGCAGCATCTCGGGGATGGCAGCCACGCCGCCCAGATTCCCGTCAATTTGAAAAACGTCACCGCTGCCGTTGAAGAAATTGGGATGACTGCGCTTGATCAACTGGTCGATATAGGTCTGGGCGTTCTCACCCCGGCCCAGCCGCGCCCAGCAACTGGCTAACCAGGCCGCGGGCCAGCCGCCTCCGGATCTCTTACGTTCCTCGAGCAGTTTCTGCTCGGCCGCGGCCAGCTCAGGATTTCGGCGCGGCGTGACCTGGTCGCTGGGATAAAGCGGATAGAACGGCGAAGTGTCGTGCCGGGGAGGAGATTCCTTGAACTCCTTGAAATACTCCAGCAACTGGCCGCGGCTGCCAACTTGATAGGGCAACAGCTTGGGGAGCCGCTCTTCCAAATGCTGGCGCCATGCCCGATCCGCGTTGAGCAGCTCACCGGCTTGGATCGTGTTACGGAACAACTCACGTATGATCGCCATGTCGAGCGTGCAGCCCATGGCCAGACCGCCGGTCGTCTCTTGGCCATTCTGGTTGGTGTAGACGAAGGTGTTTTCCGGAGAACCACACACCGGCGTGATCAGGCGGCCGTTGCCGTCGTCGGTGAGCCAACTGTCGTAGAATTCAGCCGCGCCCTTCATGATGGGATAGGCGGTGTCGCGCAAGAACTGCCGGTCGAGGGTGAACTGGTAGTGGTCCCAGAGATGCTGGCAGAACCATCCGCCGCCCATCTGCCAGAACGCCACGTAGCCGTGCCAATCGACCGGCTGCGCGTCGCGCCAGATGGTCGTGTTGTGGTGCATGACCCAGCCCGGACGGTGATACATCCGCTGGGCCACGCGGCCGCCGGTGACCGCCATTTCACGCAGAAACTGGAACAGGGGCTCGTGGCACTCCGAAAGGTTGGCTGTCTCGGCGCCCCAGTAATTCATCTGGATATTGATGTTCACCGTGTAAGCGCCCGCCCATGGTGGAATCCGGTCCACGTTCCAGAGGCCTTGCAGGTTGGCGGGCTGCCCGCCGGGGCGGGAGCAGGAGATAAGCAGATAACGCCCGAACTGAAAATACAACGCGGCCAGTGACGGATCGAGCTTGCCGGAATAGTCAAGACGCCGCGCATCCGTCGGGAGCAGGCTGCGCTCGCCCCTTTCACCCAGTCGCAGGGAAACACGGTCAAACAGCCGTTTGTAGTCGGCCACGTGTGCGGCGCGGAGCTGTTCGTAGGACTTGCCGGCGACTCTTTTGATGACGGGAAGTGTCCTGGAGCTCGGCTCGACTCCCTCCCGGCTAGGGCTCTTGTCATAACCATTGAAGCTGGAAGCCGCAGCGACCGCCAGCACTACTTCCTGCCCTCCCATCACCTTCAGGCCGGTATCGCTGGAGGTCACCTTGCCGTCGCCCGCCAACACCCGGATCCGCACTTCAAAGCGCATGCCGCGGTTGGCCACCTCGTCGCCATAGAGAAACTGCTTGGCAAACGGCTTGCGGGATCCGTCTTTGTTCCAGATCTCCGGATACTTCCATTGCTCGCCAAGCCCTTCCACCCACTCCAGAGTGCGCCGCAGAGCGATGCCGGGCAACTGACCGGTAACCACAACCTCCTTGTTTCCAGAGCTTGTCATCCTGGCCGTCGGGTGCTGCGAATCGAACGTTATCCTGAAACCCAAGCGCGCCGGGTTTGTCAGCCCGCAGACGGATGATGATGGCGTCGTCGGCGTGTGTGGCGAAAACCTCGCGCTCGAAGTTAACCCCGTTTCGGCGATAGCGCACGTGGGAGGTGGCGTCGGACAAGTCGAGATCGCGGACGTAGTCGGAAACTGCGCCGTCGCCATCGAAGCGCAAGTGCAGGTCGCCCAGCGGCTGGTAGCAAGGCCAGGAGCGCCCGAGCCAGTGCTTGGTGACCAAATCATCCGCCTCCACATACTCGCCTTTTCGAATCATGCCCACCACGGAGTCGAAGTCCTTGGTGATGTCGAGCGGCAGGTCACGCCCGCCCGGCTCCTCGGCGTAAAGCGTGTCTTCATTCAGCACAATTTGTTCGTCGGTGACCCCGCCAAAGACCATCGCTCCGAGCCGCCCATTTCCCAACGGCAGCGCGGCCAGCCAATTTGTGGCGGGTTTCGTGAGCCAGAGTGCCAGGTCACGGTTGGGAGCAGTTGCCTGGAGCGCGGCCGCCGGCTTCGACTTCAGCCCCACGCTGTTCACGCTGATGACGGCGTAGTTGTGCTTTTCGCCCGGTTTTGGCCGATGCGTCCAGGTAGCGCATCTCCGGCAGCGGCGTAAACGGCGTGTCGTGATAGGACATGGCCTGGAACAACGGGCGGCCGAATACCCTGGCCGGGGGCTTTTCCGGCAATTTGACCAGTTCCTGCCCGTCGCGCAGGATGATGAAAGCGCCAATGCCGCTCTCGAAATCCGCCTCGGCGCTCCCAGACGATCTCTGTCCCCTGATCCCCCTGGGCCGATACCCGCACATCGAAAGGAGCCGGCGGGGGAGTGGTGTCGCTGGTCGCGCCCGTCTTCACGTATTCCATCCAGGCTTTGGCCACGGCTTCGTTCGGCAACCAGACCGCTTCCTTCGGGTTGCCCTTGAACGATGCGGCTGGTTGGGCGGTGTCGCCCAGCAACGGCGCCAGCCACGCTCCCCTCATGTCCACCGGCTTCAGGGTTTGAGCCCGGCTGCCCTTGTCCGGCAGCCGCATGGCCAGGCAGGCGTCGAAAAACGGGATGGCCAGGTAGCGCGAATCGCCGGTCTCGTGGCCGGTTAGGGGATCTGGAGCAAAGCCCACCGGCGCGCCCTTGGCGCGGTATTCCTGGAAGACGGCCAGCGGGCCGGTCCATGCGCCGTTCGGTTTCTCCTTCACGCCGGCATTACCCATAATGGGGACGCCGTAGACTGCGCTGCCGGGCTTGGGCTGGGGAAAGTCGGGCCTGTCGCGGAACATGGCCGCCGCGCCGGAGCGCAGGAAGACCGCGACGACGCGCTGGGGATAGAGGGTGGTCATCAGGTCGGACCAGATGCCGCCGCCGGAGTGTCCCCACAGGCACCAGGGAACTGTCGCCAGTTCGGGATGGCCGGACTTGGCGGCGAACTCGCCCAGGGCCTTCAGGAATGTCTTGTCCGAGCCTCTGCGCGCGTCGAACCAGAGCCCAGCGCTGCCCGGCGAGGCGTCCGTCTTGTCGTTCAGCACGCGATAAGAGGGGCCGAGCAGAGCGCAGTCCCACTTGTTCGCCAGCGCCTGCCAGTGGAGGTCATAAGCGGCGGTGGCGCCGTACTGCGCCGCCGTGAGGCCCGCGCCGTGCTGGTGGACGATCACGCAACGGATGGTCTTCACGCCGTCAGGAATCCACAGGGTGTGAGCCACGCCCAATTGCAGTTCGCCCGCGGCGCTCGATGGCGGATATTCAATCTGCCAGTATTGTCCGGCCCCGAAGACCGGACCAGCGAGGCCAAGAATGCAAATGACGATGGACGCCAGAGCGGCGCAAGCCTTCTTCACAGGATGGTCGGACATGCCTGTGATTGTCACACTTCAGCGAGGACTTTTGGGCTCCGGGACAGAGGTCTAACGGGTTGCGGCCGCCACGTAGCCCGGCGCGTCCTCGACGGCCACGTCGGCCGATTGCCTGGTGCGGCGGTTGACCACCTCGACCTTGCCCTGGCTCAGCTTCTTGCCGATGGTGATGCGGTAGGGGATGCCGATCAGGTCCGCGTCCTTGAACTTCACGCCCGGCCGCTCGTCGCGGTCGTCCAGCAGGGCGTCCAGACCCAGCGACAAGCACTGCTCATAGATCTATCGGCGGCCGCCCGCTGGGCCTGGTCAGAGTTGTTCACCGGCGTGATCACCACACTGAAAGGCGCGATCGAAGGCGGCAGCGCCATGCCGTTCTCGTCGTGATACAGCTCCACGGCGGCGCACAGGATGCGCTCCATGCCGATCCCGTAAGAGCCCATGATCGGCACGATCTCCTGGCCCGCGGCGTTCAGTACGCGCAGGCCCATGCTCTCGGAGTACTTGTAGCCGAGCTTGAAAATGTGCCCGATCTCGACGGTCTTCTTCAGTTCCAGCGGCTTGCCGCAGCTCTTGCAGGCGTCGCCTTCCGCCGCTTGCCGCAGGTCGTGCCATTCGGGTGCGAAGTCCTCGCCGGGCGTCACGTGGCGCAGGTGATAATCGTCCTTATTGGCGCCGGCGATCATGTTGCGGCGGCCCTGCAGCGCCAGGTCGGCCAGGATGCGCATGTCGCGCAGGCCCACGGGCCCCAGCGACCCCGCCTCGGCGCCGAACCGCAGGCGAATCTCCTCGGGGTGAGCCGGCCGGACCTCGGCGGCATGCGACCACGCCGGCGAACTTCGTTTCGCTGAGAGTATGGTCGCCGCGCACCAGAACCAGGATGACCTCCCCGTCGGCCACCATGACCAGACTCTTCATCTGCGAGGTTTCGGGGAGTCCGGTGAACTCAGCCACTTCGGCAATGGTCTTCCGGCCGGGGGTATGGAATTGCTCGGGCGACAGGTCGCCGGCCGGGTCTTCGGCACAGCGGCGCCGACGGTACCGATTCCGCCTTCTCCAGGTTGGCCGCGTAGCCGCAGGCAGGGCAGATGGCGACATGGTCCTCGCCGGCGTCGGTGGCCACCATGAACTCGTGCGACTGGCTGCCGCCCATGGCCCCGGAGTGGGCCTCGACGGCAACGTACTGGAGACCGCAGCGGTCGAAGATCCGGCAATAGGCCTGGTAGTGCTTCTCGTAGGCCGCGTCCAGGCCCGCCGAGTCCATGTCGAAGCTGTAGGAGTCCTTCATGATGAACTGCCGCACGCGGAGGAGGCCGGACTTGGGACGCGGCTCGTCGCGGAACTTGGTCTGGATCTGGTACCAGATCTGCGGCAATTGCTTGTAGCTGCGCAGTTCCCCGCGGGCCACGACGGTCATGATCTCTTCGTGTGTCATGCCGAGGCAGAGATCGTGCTGCCAGCGGTCCTTGAGGCGGAACATGTTGGCGCCCATCACCTCCCACCGGCCGGATTCCTGCCAGACTTCGGCCGGATGCAAAGCAGGCAGCAACATTTCCTGCGCGCCGATGGCGTCCATCTCTTCACGGACGATGCGGATGATCTTCAGAAGCGACCGCTGGGCCAGGAACAGATAGTTGTAAATGCCCGCCGAAAGCTGGCGAATATAGCCCGCGCGCAGCAGAAGCTGGTGGCTCGGGACTTCAGCCTCGGCGGGATTTTCCCGCAGAGTGGGGATAAACAAGCGCTCCAGTGCATGGGAGATCTCGAAGGAACAACAGGACGAAGCAGCCATTCTAGCATGTTAGAATTAGTTCGAAATTCCATGAAAATCGCTATTGGAGCCGATCACGCCGGTTTTGCCTTGAAAGAGCGCCTGCGCGAGAAGCTGGTCCGTGAGGGCCATGAGGTGATCGATCACGGCACCCGCAGCGCGGATTCCACCGATTATCCGGACTATGCCGCGCCGGTGGCCCACGATGTCGCCTCCGGCGCGGCCGACCGCGGCATCCTGGTCTGCTACACGGGCGTGGGGATGTCCATCTCCGCCAACAAGGTCCGCGGCATTCGCGCGGCACTGGGCACCAACGTGAAGAAGTGCGCCTGGTGCGAGGTCACAACGACGCCAACGTGCTCACCCTGGGCGCGAAGTTCGCGCCACCCGAAGAGGCCGAGGCCATGGTGGATGCCTTCCTGGGCACCCAGTTCGAGGGCGGGCGGCACGCACGGCGCGTCGGCAAGATGATGGCCATTGAAGAGGAAGCCTCCCGCGGGAGCGGACCACAGGGGGAAAGAGAATGACACTTGAGGAACGCATGGCCAGGCCGCTGGCCGAGGTTGATCCGGACATCTACCAGGCCATCCAAGATGAACTGCAGCGCCAGAATTCGCGGCTGGAGCTGATCGCCAGCGAGAATTTCACCTCCCAGGCCGTGCTGGAAGCCACCGGCAGCGTGTTCACCAACAAGTACGCCGAGGGTTACCCCGGAAGGCGCTACTACGGCGGCTGCGAGTTCGTCGATATCGCCGAGAATCTGGCGCGGGACCGCGCGAAGCAGCTTTTCCGGGCCGAATACGCGAACGTGCAGCCGCATGCGGGCTCCCAGGCGAACCAGGCGGCCTATGCGGCTGTGCTCCAGCCGGGCGACACGATTTTGGGGATGAACCTGTCGCACGGCGGGCACCTCACCCACGGCCATCACCTGAACTTCTCCGGTAAGACCTACAAGGTGATCCCGTATGGCGTGCGGCGCGAGGACGAGGTCATCGACTACGACGAACTCGCCCGGCTGGCCGAAGAGCACCGCCCCAAGATGATCATCGGCGGCGGCAGCGCCTACCCGCGCATCATCGACTTCCCCCGCATGCGGCAGATCGCCGACTCGGTGGGCGCCATTCTGCTGGTGGACATGGCGCACTTTTCGGGACTGGTGGCGGCGGGCTTGCACCCGAACCCGTGCGACTACGCCGACATCGTCACCTCCACCACGCACAAGACCTTGCGGGGCCCGCGCTCGGGCATCATCCTGGCCAAGGAGAAGTACGGGCCGGCCATCGACAAGAGCGTCTTCCCCGGCATGCAGGGAGGACCGCTGGTACATGTGGTGGCGGCCAAGGCCGTGTGCTTCGCCGAAGCCATGACCCCCGAATTCGTCGAGTATCAGAAGTGCGTGCTGGCCAACGCCCGCGCGCTGGCGGCGGGGATGGCCGCAGGAGGGCTTCCGGGTGGTATCCGGCGGCACCGACACCCATCTGCTGCTGGTGGACGTTTTCGCCAAGGGCCTGCGCGGCAAGGAATCGGAGATCGGGCTGGACCAGGCGCTACATCACGGCCAACAAGAACACGATCCCGTTCGACGTGAATCCCGCCGCTGAACCCCAGCGGCATCCGGTTGGGATCTCCCGCTGTCACCACTCGCGGCTTCCGGGAGCCCGAGATGCGCGAGGTGGCATCGCTGATCGCCGAAGTTCTGAGCAACCTCGGTTCGCAAGAGAAGCTTGCGGCGGTGCGCCAGCGCGTCGCCGCGCTCACGGACCGCTTTCCTCTGTACAGTTGGAAGCTGAACGCTGTCGCCACGGGCTGAATGTCCCTGCGCATTGTCATCGACACCCGGCGCCTCCGGGACTTCGGGATAGGGACCTACATCCGGAACCTGATCCGCGCGCTCGCCCGGCTGGATGAGGACAACCGCTACTTCCTGGTGAGCTATCCGGCGGATTCTCAGGATCTGGGACCACTGCCCCCCAACTTCGAGATCGCGCTCTATGAACGCAGCGATTCGGCCGTGTTCGACCAGGTCGCGTTCCCGCTCTTCCTCAGGCGCTTCAACGCCGATGTGTATCACGTCCCGCTGAACGTCGTTTCACTGCTCATGCCCAAACCTTTTGTCGTGACGGTTCATGACATGAGCAGCCTGCTGTACGAGACCGCGCCCGGCCGCCAGCGGCGCTTCCGCCGGTACCAGTTCCGGCGGGGATTGGAGAGGGCCGCGCGAGTCATTGCCGTTTCCAACGCCACGCGCCGCGACATTGAGGATTTGTTCGGCACGCCGCCCCGGAAGATCAGCCAGATCTACAACGCCCCGGATCCGAAGTTTCTGGAGGGCCGCCCCGCCCACGGCGACGCCGGCCGCCAGCTCATCCTCGACCGGTACCAGATTCACTATCCGTTCCTGTTGTATGCGGGCACCATCCGGCCGCAGAAGAATATCCCCCGGCTGGTGGAGGCCTTCGCCGTGCTGCGCGGTGAACTGGAAGGGCACCCTTCCTACGGAGATCTTCGGCTGATCATCATCGGGGACGAGATCTCCCGGCATCCGGCTGTGCGGCGCACGGTGATCCAGACCAGGATGGAGCCGTTTGTCCGGTTTCTCGGCTTTGTGCCCTTCGACACCCTGCGGACCTTCTACTCGGCGGCGTCGGCGTTCGCCTTTCCGTCGCTGTACGAGGGCTTCGGGCTTCCGCCCCTGGAGGCCATGGCATCCGGCACACCGGTGGTCACCTCCAACATCAGCTCGCTGCCGGAGGTGGTGGGCAACGCCGCCGTCCTGGTCAATCCCGAGAATGTGTTCGAAATCGCCAAGGGACTGCGGGAGGTATTGACCAATGAATCCCTCCGCGCCACGCTGACCGAGAGAGGACTCGAGCAGGCGCGGCGCTTCAGTTGGGAGTCCACCGCCCGGCAGGTGCTGGAGATCTATCGGGAAGTGGCCGCAGCCCGCCGCGGGGGAGACTACAGAGCGCGCCCGATCCACGTCACCCTTGCCTTGACCACATCCAGCAGATGACATCCCCTTAGGGGCAAAGCTTCCAGGCACTCGCTCCGGTCGCGGGAGATCCCTTTTAGCAGCAACAGGTCGGGACGCTCCAGATGCACCCGGCGTACCACGCCTTCCCCTTGCCGGTTCACGACGTACAGAGCGTCCCCGTCCGGACGCAGCCGTTTGCCGGCCGACTGATCCAGCAGGGCCAAGTCGTTCTCCAGGAAAATCCCGTCCATGCGCGCGTCCCGGGCTAGCCGGGCGACCACGCCATGATCCACAGAGGCAAGGGAAGACCGCGGGAAAGGATACCAATTCACCTTGCTGGCCTGTTTAGGCAGCGGCAACCCGGGTCCGAGCCACCCTTCCAGAACGGGAACTTCCACGTATCGCTCACTGCGGCTGCATTCGGGGCACAGCCTGAGGGTGGCTTCCTGCCGCTCGATCAGGTCCAGGACCGTCAGGTCGAGGCTGAGCAGAATCTTGTCCGTGGCACGTAGCGAGAGAATTCTAGCGCCTTTCACCACATTATGTACATGCGGCTGTGAAATTCCGGTGAGATGCGCGAGACGGCGCTCGCTCAGCTCACCGTTGTGGAGGCGCTTGCGCAAGGCTGCCAGCAGTCTCCTCTGCAAGTCATCGAAGTACATCTGCGCCATGGGGCAGGATATTTCCGCCTGAAATAGGACGAATATCCTACGCAATAGTATCATAGTTCTGATGGTAATAGGACGTATGATACTAGGGGGACCTATCCATACTTCATTGAAAATAAGGAACTTGCCAGAATTCTGAAAAAATCGAATTCAAATTAAAAATAAACTGAATTCAAACTCTTGACTGTTTTCAACCTGCGTTTACATTGGGATGCGGAATAGGACGGCGTCGGTTCGATAGAGAGACGCCTTCAGGAGACGTCAAGACAATGATGCAATGGACCCGATCAGACACGCTCGCGCTGGCCAAGCATTCCTGCACCCATTGCCATGGCCTGGGAGCGAGGGGCGGCTTGACAGAGCATTCGAATCCCTGCAATTGCGTTTTGAGGGCGGTCTTCCGCGCCTGCTACGCGCGGTTCCGGCACTGCGCAACGAAGGAGAAGCACATGAGCAAGGCCTCTCCGGAATTAATTGCGGGCCGGGACGGGCAGCTTATGTGGGGCAGGAAGGACGAGGAATACATCGCCGATTTCTGCCTGGTGAGCCGGAGGGCGCTGGACGATTTTGAGCACAGAGTTTTCAAATATCATTTCCTGCTGGGCGCGGATTGGAGGCTCTGCACCCGGAAAATGAAGATCGACCGCGGCACTTTCTTCCATTCCGTTTATCGGATTGAGCAGAGGCTGGGGCGTGTCTTCCGGGAATTGCAGCCATACGGGCTGTATCCGCTGGATGAATACTTTCGGGGGGCGCGGCGTCCTAATGTGAGCCACGCGGTGCCGCTTCCGCGCCTGGATCGTGCGGCCGTCATGCTCCCGGTTCCGGTCCGGCCTCCGCTGCTGGAGCGAATTGCCTGCGTCTAGGCGGGAGCGCTTCCCCGGCGGTTCCGGAAGAAGGACTGGAGCAGTTCGGTGCACTCCGCCGCCCGCACCCCTTCGACGATTTCCAGGCGGTGGTTGAGGAGGTCGGAGTCGGCGATGCGGAACTTGCTGCGGACGGCGCCGAAGCGCAGGTCCCTGGCGCCGAACACCAGCCTGCGGATGCGGGCGGCCACCAGCGCGCCGGCGCACATGGCGCAGGGCTCCAGCGTGACGTACAGCACGGCGTCTTCGAGCCGGTAGTTCGCGGACGCCGCCGCTGCTTCCCGTATGGCGAGGATCTCGGCATGGGCGGTGGGGTCGTGCCGGGACACCGGCGTGTTGTAACCCCGGCCGAGGATGGTTTGACCGATCGCCACCACGGCCCCCACCGGAACCTCTCCCTCGCGCTCGGCCAGCCGCGCCAGGCGCAGCGCCTCCGCCATGAAGAACTCGTCTTCCATCTCTCCTGGCTCTAGAATACTCACATGCACGTACAGAAGGCGTGGGTAACGGTTCTACTTCCTCTTTTCCTGGGCGCTTGCACCGGGGCCCGGCAGGCGAAGACCCGATGCGAAGGCATTGATCCAGGCGGACCTCGCCTTCGCGCAGGCGACCGCCGAGCGCCGGCTGGAGGGGTTCGCGTCTTTCCTGGCGGACGACGTGGTGACCATCCGACCCAATTCACCGGTGATCAAAGGCAGAAAGGAACTGACGGACCGCTGGGCGCGACTGCTGAACGATCCGGCGATGTCGATCACCTGGAAGCCTCTCCAGGCTGTGATTTCGGACGGTGGCGACATGGGCTACACCGTGGGGAGTTACGAGGTGACGAAGACCTCCGGCGGGAACAAAACGCTGGCAGGCAGCGGCAAGTACATCACGATCTGGAAGAAGCAGCCCGATGGCGCCTGGAGAGTCAGCTTTGACTCGGGCGTGCAGGACTCAGCTGAAAAAAGGTGATTGAGGCGCGCGGCGGGCCGCGCGCCTCAATCGGAGAAGGATTAGTGGACGACCAAGTTTCCGCCGCCTATCGGCTGCTCGCCGGTCGCGGTCCCGGTCCACGAGCTGGAGAAGCGGATGCCGCCGGCGTCACTGAAGTAGGTGATGCCGATCGTGTCCAATCGTCCGGGTTCACCCTTGTCCGTGATGGTGACCTGGAGCTGGCTGTTGCCGCCGATGGAGATTGGGGCCAGCGGATTTGTGATGTCCTTCAAGTTCGCTTTGCTGGTGAAGGCCGCGAAGCAAGGCTTTGTGGGGGTTCCAGTCGTGCAACCGTTGGCTGGGTCAACACCCAATGTATCCATCGCGTTGGCCTTGATCTGGTAAACGTGCAGCTTGTTGCCGTCGGCAGGCTCGGTCCGGCGGAAGATGATGTTCATGTTGCCCTGGAGGTTCTTGCCGCTCTTGTTGTACTTGACGTTAAACCCGAAGTTGTTCTTGCTCCCCGGGTTTCCGGCCATCTGGCCCGCCGAGGTCGCAAGCACCAGGTAACCGCCGCCGGTGATGAAGTTCGTGCTGAGGGGCTTAGAAATGGTGATCACTTCGTTATCCTCGGACGAGTCCCGCGTGTAGTAGTTGTTGACGACGATTCCGATCGTAAACGGCACGGAGTCGGCCGAGCCGATGTTTGCCTCCCATACACAGCTCGCGACGCCGGTCTTGGTGTCGCTGGGATTGACTAGGCCGATTGTCGGAGTGCAGATCGGCGTGTTGGTGTCCCGGTTCACGAACATCACCGTCGCGTTCCGGATGTCGCCGGGGTAGGTGTCGCCGGCCGCATCTGCCGCAGCCGTGATGTCCTGAATGGTCGCCGATAGGGTCACCGTGGCCACGCTGGACGTAGCAGACGCGGTGTTAACAAACAACGACCCGGTATAGGTCACCCGCGCGTCTTCCTTGGTGATGGTCAGGTCCGCTGTCGGGTTGACGACAATGAAATTAGGATCGACCCCATTGAACACTGCCGTAACTGTGTGCCCACCAGGCGCCATCTGTCCGGTAGGAGATGTGCCGAATGGCGTGGGCTCAAGCAGGGGGATCGGGTTGCTGCAAGTACCCGAGGCGGCTGGCAGTATGCAGGAGCCTACCTTCTGTGTTCCTACGTAGAAGTCAACCTCCGTGGCAGCCTGTCTGTCGCCAACCACGATTGGATTGACGCTTGCCGTGAAGGTCACCAGGTCGCTGTATTGTTGTGAACCGGGGGAGACCGAAACTACGGTAGTGACGCCCAACGGAGTGATGCTGGCCGTTGTCGAGGTCGTCGTGTTGTGGGTGTAGTTGCCCGCGTCGGTGCCGGCGACCGAGATTCCACTCACAGTCACCGGTTTGCTGGGCCCCACGTAGGGGCTCGCAAAGCTCGCGCTGGAATAGCTGAGGGCCAGAACGTCCCCCGAGACCCGGTTGTCGGACAAGGTGACCGTGGCGCTTGTCGTGCCGTCATACACCTTGTTCACACCGGTCGCGCTGACTGTCAGCGCCCGCTGCGTTATGTTCCCCGTGGCTGTCAGGCTCGCCGACGCCAGTGTGTAGTTGCCTGCGTCCGCCCCGCTCAGACTGAAACCCGTGCCATTCACCGTCTTGCCGTCGCCTACGTTCTTGTCCACGAACGCCGCCGTGCCCCCCGTCAGACTCACCACATCGGTCCCGAGAACGCCGCTCAGCGAGCGCGTGGCGATGGTCGCCAGCGTGGTCCCGTCATACACCTTGTTTTGGGCCGTGAAGCTGCCCGTGATCTGCAGCGGCGTGATGTCCGCCGTGGTCGAGGCCGTCGTGTTGAACGTGTAGTTGCCCAAGTCTGCCCCGCTGAGTCGAGATCCCGCTCACGCTCACCGTCTTTGCCCGTTCCCAACATTCTTGTCCGCGAAACTGCCGCTGGCGTAACTCAACGCATCGAGGATGTCCCCCGTGACCCGATTGTCGGACAACGTGGCCGCGGCGTTTGTCGTGCCGTCATACACCTTGTTCACGCCAGTCGCGCTGACTGTCAGCGCCCGCTGCGTTATGTTCCCCGTGGCTGTCAGGCTCGCCGACGCCAGTGTGTAGTTGCCTGCGTCCGCCCCGCCCAGGCTGAAACCCGTGCCATTCACCGTTTTGCCGTCGCCTACGTTCTTGTCCACGAACGCCGCCGCGCCCCCCGTCAGACTCACCACATCGGTCCCGAGAACGCCGCTCAGCGAGCGCGTGGCGATAGTCGCCGCCGTGGTGCCGTCGTACACCTTGTTTTGGGCCGTGAAGCTGCCCGTGATCTGCAGCGGCGTGATGTTCGCCGTAGTCGTTGCCGAAGCCGGCGAAAGCACATAGTTGCCTGCGTCGGCCCCGCTCAGGCTGAACCCCGTTCCGGTCACCGTCTTGCCGTTGCCCACGTTCTTGTCCACGAACGCCGCTGTGCCGCCCGTTAGGTTTACCGCATCGGACGCGAAGACCCCGGTCAGCGAGCGCCCGGTGATGGTCGCCGCCGTCGTGCCGTCATACACCTTGTTCTGTGCCGTGATCACCGGCCCGACCGAGGCTGGCGTTATGTTCCCCGTGGCTGTCAGGCTCGCCGACGCCAGTGTGTAGTTGCCTGCGTCCGCCCCGCTCAGGCTGAAACCCGTGCCATTCACCGTCTTGCCGTCGCCTACGTTCTTGTCCACGAACGCCGCCGTGCCCCCCGTCAGACTCACCACATCGGTCCCGAGAACGCCGCTCAGCGAGCGCGTGGCGATGGTCGCCAGCGTGGTGCCGTCGTACACCTTGTTTTGGGCCGTGAAGCTGCCCGTGATCTGCAGCGGCGTGATGTTCGCCGTAGTCGTTGCCGAAGCCGGCGAAAGCACATAGTTGCCTGCGTCGGCCCCGCTCAGGCTGAACCCCGTTCCGGTCACCGTCTTGCCGTTGCCCACGTTCTTGTCCACGAACGCCGCTGTGCCGCCCGTTAGGTTTACCGCATCGGACGCGAAGACCCCGGTCAGCGAGCGCCCGGTGATGGTCGCCGCCGTCGTGCCGTCGTACGTCTTATCCGAGGCGGTGACGCCGGCGGTCACCGTCGCTGGGGTGACCGTCAAGGTGGCGGCGTTCGTAGTGCCAGTCTGGGTTCCGCCGCAGGTGTTTGTGAAGACGGCCCGGTACTTGTAGCCGCTCATGGAGACGGTGGGTTTCGTGACCGTGATGGACGTGCTTGTAGCGCCTCCGATATCGGAGAAGTTAGCTCCGCCATCAGCGCTCACCTGCCACTGAACACTTGGCGTGGGATTTCCGCTTGCCGCCGCCGAGAAAGTGGCGTCGTTGCCGTAGGTGACCGCCAGATTGGCTGGATTCGCGGTGACGGCCGGCGCCGTGCACGCGGCCTCAACCACGAGCGTACCGCCGCCTGTCGCAAAATCGCTCGCCGAGGTGGCAGCCTTGACAGTGAACGCCGATGTACTGGCGGGAGTCGAGCCTGAAGTGGTTAGCGTGAGCGTTGCAGCCCCTGAGTCTTCTTTGGATGCGAAGACGACCGGATTGGGCGAGAATGAGGCAGTCACTCCCGCCGGAAGCGTCGTCGTAACGCTCAGGGCCGCAGTGAATGCGCCGCTGGACCCGCCTCCGGAGCCCCTGACTACGGTAATCGTGTACGTAGCGAAACTGCCGGCCGTGACGGGGCTCGGTAACTGACTTCCAACTGTCACCGAGCCTACCTTCGGCGCATCCGTAAACTTCACCTGTGCCTGGCGTCCCGACGTGGCCCCCACGGCCGTGGCGTAGAAGGTCGCCCCCACGTCGTGATGCTCCGGCGCGAAGCCTGTCGGCGGGTTGTCCAGCGTGCCGTCGGCGCGCGCGGTGGTAAACAGAACCAGGTCGGCGTGGGTCTTCGGATTTTCACTCAGGGTGATGCTCACCTGCTCGCCCGGCTCCCAGCCCGCGCCGCTGAAGGTCACCGGCTCGCCTGGGGCATAGTCGTCCTTGTCGGTCTTTACCGTGTTGAAACCGAAGAGCTCGGAGGAGTTCAGCTCGCCTCCGCCGGCCACCACGGCGTAGCCATCCACCTTCAGCCCAGCGCCCGCCGCGCCGGACCGCGCCTGGCGCATTGAGCCCACCGCCACATACGACGAAGCCCAGGCCCTGTAAAGCAGCGCCGTCCCGGCCGGCTGGCCGCCCGAAAGGCCGCCCGCGATCAGGACCTGGCCGTTGTAGGGCAGGGTAAAGGCCGCAAAGCCGCCGCGCGGGGCAGCTAGCGCCGTCCCATCTGAAAACACACTAGTACTTGGGTCATAGATCTCGACCGAAGCCAGCTCTTGCGCCTGGGCGGGGACGCCCTCGGCAGCCGGCTTCACGCCCGTCCCGCCCCCAATCCAGACCTTGCCGTCCAGCAGAGCCGCCGCGCCATGGTCCTTGCGCGCCTCTCTCAGCGCCGCCGGAACCGGGCTGAAAAGACCAGTCTCGGGGTCGTAGATCTCCGCGGAATTCTTGATCCGGGAGGCGATGTCCACACTCAGATCCTCGCCACCGGTAATCAGCACCTTCCCGCCAGGCAGAGCGGCGGCAGCCATGCCCGCCAGGGCCGGGCTCATGACGCCGGCTCCCGCCCAGGAGTTGCTGGCCGGGTCGAAGATCTCGGCCGCGCCGGTGAGCAGCCCGCCGGTGGTGACGCCACCGACGACCAGCACGCGGCCGTCAGGAAGCGCCGCACAGGCGTGGCGGGCGTGGGGGATGGCCATGGGGGGGGCCGCCGAAAACTCACCGGTGAGAGGGTCCATGAACTCGGTGCTCGCCGCCGCCGCGCCGGAGCCGTCCGTCCCGCCGGTGACCAGCATGCGGCCGTCGCCTAACAACGCCGCGCAGGCGCCGTCACGAACCTGCCCCATGACGGAACCGTCCGACCACTGGTTGACCTGAACTGTTGGCAGTGAGCCGCGGACAAATACGACCGCTGCCAACAATGACACCACTGCAATCACGATGTAAGTTTTGGCCCTGCGCATACTCCCTCTTTCAATGCGATAACTTCCGGCGCCCACGGCGCACCGTGATGCTATGCTGTCATGGGCCCGCAGGGGGAACAAGGTCCGTTTGGGCTATAGCGCTCTCATTTCGGCCTAGTACCAAAGACGCGCCCGGCCGGCGGCTCGAGACGACTCTCGCCACCCCAGCCCGAAGGCCACGCCACAACCTTGTTGCAGCCGCGATAGAATAGGGACGACTGCCCGGGGCGGATTGCCCGCGTCCCTGCGGGGGCGCTGGCATGCGAGCCGCGCGAGGGCGGCACAAGGACAACATGCAAGACAAGCTGAATATTGCGGTGTTCGTCGATTACGACAACATCGAAATCGGCGTCAAGTCGACGCTGCAGCGCGAATTCGATGTTTCGGTGGCGCTCGACGCCCTGAAGGAGCGCGGCGACATCGTCGCCAAGTTCGCCTACGCCAACTGGGGCCGGCAGGAAGGCGCCACCCGGCAGATGGCCGCCAATGCCGTCCAGATGGTGCAGCGCATCCCTTCGCCGCGCGGCGACAAGAACGGCGCCGACATCAACCTGGCCCTCGACGCTCTGGAGATGGCGTTCACGCACGCCCACGTCAATGCCTTCGCCATCGTCAGCGGCGACAGCGACTTCATTCCGCTGGTCAACAAGCTGAAGGAGTTCGGCAAGACCGTCTACGTGCTGGGGGGCAAGGCATTCACCAGCACGATCCTGCAGCAGAACTGCCACGAGTTCATCAGCTACGAGTCGCTGCTGGACGAGCCGCAGAAGGGCCAGCGCCAGCAGCCGCAGCACAGCCGCAGCAGCAGCCGCAGCAGCAGCAGCAGTCGCAGCGCCCGCCGCGGCGCAGAGCGGCGCCGCTGGACATCGCGCAGGCCATGCCGCTGGTGGAGCGGGCGCTACAGGTGCTGGAGCGCCGCGCCGTGCAGCCGCAGCTCGGGCTGCTGAAGTCCACCATGCTGCAACTGGACGCCACCTTCAGCGAGAAGGCTTACGGCTGCGGCAGTTTTTCGGACTTCGTGGAGAGGCTGAAGCACGCCGGCTACGTGAACCTGAGCGGCAGCGAAGGCCGCTATTTCATCGAGCGCAAGGGCGCGGCCTCGCCGCCTGAAGCGCCGGCGCTCAGGCCGGAGGAGGCCCTGCCGCCGCTGCGCGACGTCCTGGAGACGCACCGGCTGGACATGGAGACCGGCTGCCTGGCCGAGCAGCTCGAGGCCTGGGTGCAGGAGGTGCATCCGGAGTTCGCCACGCGCCGCCTACGGCTTCCAGGAGTTCGCCGAACTGCTGAATTTCGCGCAGGACAAGCTGCTGGTCCGCGTGGAGCCGGACGAGGAGAAGGGGCTGCTGGTGTATCTGGGCGCTGAGTTCTACCCGCCCGCGCCGGCCGAACGCGAGCCGGAAGCGGCGGAGGGAGAGGCCGAAGAAGTGGAGGAGCCCCAGCCGATCGTGGCCGGCCAGCCCTCGGCCTTTGCCGACCCGGTGCCGGAACCGGCGCCACGCCGCGTCACGCGCCGGCGCAAGCCCCCCGATCAGCAGCCGGGCGTCGCGCGGAAGCCTCGCGCGCGCCGGCCGCCGACGCGCCCGCAGGTCCCCCCGGACGGGAGTGTGATCCCCGCCGGAAGGAACCGCGCGGCCCGTATGGTAGCATCGAAAATCTGAGGAGCAGAGGGCTTGCTTGATCTCCTGAAGGCGCCGATCCTCTCGGTTCAGGAGTTCTACGCACTGTCGGGCAGGGCGATCCGCAACGTCGTCCGCCGCCCGCACTACCTGGACGACATCGTCCTGCAGATGGACGTCATCGGCTTCGGCAGCCTGCCGATTGTGGTCCTGACAGGCTTCTTCACCGGCGCGGTCATGGCGCTGCAGATGTCCAAGGCGCTGGCCCAATACGGGGCGGTGGGCAAGACCGGCGAGCTGGTGACGATCTCCCTGGTCCGGGAGTTGGGCCCGGTGCTGACCGCGCTGATGGTGGCAGGCCGCAACTCCTCCGGCATGGCGAGCGAACTCGGCTCCATGAAGGTCACCGAGCAGACTCGACGCCATGCGCGCCCTCGGCACGGACCCGGTTCAGAAGCTGGTCACGCCGCGGCTCATCGCCACGGGCATCGTGCTGCCGCTGCTGACCATCATCGCCGACTTTCTGGGTTTGTTCGGCGGCTTCGTGATCGCCTACACCCTGCTGCAAATGACGCCGGCTCATTACTGGAACAGCGCCTGGCAGGCTATCGAGTACGGCGACATCTTCCAGGGTTTGGTCAAGCCCTTCGCCTTCGCCTTCGTGGTCGCCCTGGTCGGCTGTCACTACGGCATGCGGACGACCGGCGGAACGCAGGGCGTGGGCCATTCCACGACCAGGCGGTGGTGGTGGCGTCGGTCTGGATCTTCGTGCTGGACTTCTTCATCACCCGGTTCTTTGTGCAATCTCTGAACGCCCAATGCCAGGCGACGACAACCAGTCCGTCCTCCGGTTCGAGCACGTCTCGCTCGCCTTCGACCAGACGCCGGCGCTGGAGGATGTGTCGTTTCGAGATCCAGCGAGGGAGAGACCCGGATCATTCTGGGAGGCGCCGGGAAGCGGCAAGACCGTGCTGCTGAAGACCGCTCTCGGCCTGCTCAGCCCGGATTCCGGCCGTGTGCTCGTGTTCGGCCAGGACATCACCCGCATGAGCGAGGCCGAACTGTTCGACATGCGGGCCAAGGTCGGCATCCTGTTCCAGGAGGGCGGGCTCTTCGATTCGCTCACCATCGAGGAGAACGTCGCCTACCCCCTGCTCAACCAGCGGCTGCTCCGCGTCCCGGCTGCCGAGGCTCTGCCGCGGGTGGAGGAGGCCCTGCAGTTCGTGGAACTGGAGCACACGCTGGAGAAGTTCCCCAGCGAGCTTTCCGGCGGCATGCGCCGCCGGGTGGGAATCGCGCGCGCCGTGGTCAGCCGAGCCGCCGCTGGTGCTCTACGACTCGCCAACGGCCGGCTTGGATCCCATCACCGCCCACACCATCATCTCCCTCATCATCAAGGGCAGAGACCTGAGGAATACGACCACCGTGATCGTCACCCATCGCTATCAGGACGGGACCTGGCTCGACGATTTCCGATACAATCCCAGAAGTGGGCGGCTGGAACCGGCGCGGCATAACGGCGGGCCGGAGAAATCGGGCACACGGTTCATGGTCCTGCGGGAAGGGCGCATCGTCTTCGAGGGAAGCCGCGCCGGAGCTGGAGGCCTGCCGCGATCCCTATGTGGCCAAGTTCGTGAAGCACTGAGCGAGACACTATGCCATCGGCAAAGAAGGTCAAGTGGGCGCAGCTACGGGTGGGGCTGATGACGGTGATCGCCATGGCGCTGATCGGCGGTCCTGATCTTGCTGCTCACGGGCACCAAGAAGTTGTTCGTCGCCAAGGCCACGATCTACACCTTTATGGACGACTCGGCGGCGCTGGCCGTGGGCGCCCCCGTGCGGCTCAACGGCATCATCATCGGCAACGTGACGAACGTGAGCTTGTCGGGGGAGAACGTGCCGCGAAGGATCGTGCGCATCGACATGTCGGTGGAGCGCCGAGGATCTGAAGAGCATCCCGGTGGATTCGGAATCGACGGTCAGCGCCGAGAACGTGCTGGGCACCAAGTACATCAACATCAAGAAGGGCAAGAGCCCGCAGACCTTGCAGAACGGCGGCGAGGTGCGGAGCAAGGACGTCAGCGAGTTCGACGAGGTCGTGCAGTCGGGCTACGACGTGATGGTCGCGGCGCGTTCCCTGCTGAAGAGGATCGACGGCGTGGTCAGCGAGATGGAGGCCGGCAAGGGCACCATCGGCCAGCTGCTGGTCGACAAGACGCTCTACGATCGCTTGAACTCCGCCGTGTCGGAGGTGCAGAGGCTGGCCGCGGCGGTCACCAGCGGCCAGGGAACGGTGGGCCGGCTCCTGAACGACGATACGCTTTACAACGATGTGCGCACTTCCGTGCGCCGCCTGGACGACGTCCTCACCAGCATCCAGGAGGGACAAGGCACGGCCGGGAAGCTGATTAAAGATCCTGCTCTTTACGATGACACCAGGAAGACAGTGGCCGAGTTGCGGCGCCTGATCGAGGAGCTCAACGCGGGCAAGGGCACGGCCGGCAAGCTGCTGAAGGACGATGAACTTCACAGCCAGATCCAGCGCACGGTGGCCAAGCTGGAGACCACCTTGGACAAGGTCAACACCGGCCAGGGCACGCTGGGCCAATTGCTGGTGAATCCCAGCCTCTACGAGTCCTTGGACGGCGCCAGCCAGGAGATGCGGGGGCTGATGAAGGACTTCCGCGCCAACCCGAAGAAGTTCCTGCGCATCAAGTTGGGGCTGTTTTGAGCGCGCGCCAAGCTGCTGATCGTCAACGCGGATGACTTCGGCTTCACGCGCGACGTGAATGACGGCATCCTGGAAGCCCACCGCACGGGCATTCTCACCTCCACCACGCTCATGGCATGCGCCCCGGCTTTTGAGCACGCCGCCCAATTGGCCCGCGAGAATCCGACCCTGGATGTGGGCTGCCACCTGGTGCTGATCGGGGGCGTCTCGCTGTTGCCGCCGCACGACCGGCTGCCGGCTTCCATCGGCGGCCTCATGCGCGCGGTCGCCGCGGGAAGGCTGCGCCTGCACGAAGAGTTGCGGGCGCAGGTGCGGAGAATCCTCGACGCGGGGCTTACGCCCTCGCACCTGGACACGCACAAACACTCACAGATGCTGCCGCCGGTTGCGCAGGCGGTGGGGCGCCTCGCCCGCGAGTTCAACATACGCTGGGTGCGGCGGCCGATGGCCGTCCCCGTACTGGGGGCGGGACTGCGGTGGATCTTGCGGCGGCAGGGCTGCCGGATGACGGACCACTTCGCCGGCTACCGTTTGACCGGCCTGCTGGATACTCCCTCGCTGGCTAGCCTCATTCGAAGCCTTCCGGAAGGGACCACCGAGCTCATGTGCCACCCTGGCTACCTGCGCGAGGAGCTCCGCGCGGCGCCGACGCGGCTGAAGGAAAGCCGCGAGCGCGAATTCCGGGCACTGGTCTCGCCGGAGGCCCGCCAAGCCGTCCTGGAGGCTGGCGTCCAACTGACCAACTACCGCGCCCTCGCATTGTGAAGCGCCTCCGCCGGGTGTTCCAAAACGGGACTCGGTGCAGACGCTGGAATTCATACTGGTACTCGCATCCGTCTATTGCGGCTGCGCCGGCAGCGGCACCATCAGGTAACTCCTTTAATCCCTGTAAGTAACTCACCTTAGTGGAATCCCGCAGATAGCGGCATCGTTGTGGCCGCGCACTTGCATTCCTTCAGACGTCGGCCGCGTCGCCCGCCGATGAGTCCCCCAAGGCCAAAAGGGACGACTCAAAAAGAGCTGAAAGAACAAGGAAGCCCAGATGCCCGCTACCAGTGTGTCCGAATTGGAACAGATCGAAAACCATGTGCGAGACCAGCTCGTCTTGGAACACTTGCCTTTGGTGCGAGCCATTGCGGTTCGGGTCCATGAGAACCTGCCGGTTCACGTGGATCTGGACGACCTGGTGCACGCGGGCATCCTGGGACTGTTCGACGCCGCCGTGAAGTTCAACCCGGGCAAGCAGGTGGCTTTCTCCAGCTATGCCAAGCATCGCATCAAGGGAGCGATTCTGGACAGCTTGCGCCAGCTCGACTGGGCCTCCCGCGACCTTCGCCGGCGCCACCGGCAGATCGAAGCCGCCACCCGGGACCTGGCCGTGGTGCTGCAGCGCAATCCGACGCAAGCGGAAGTCGCCGAAAAAATGGGCGTCGGAGACGAGCGCTGGCGCCGGATGATGATGGAATTGCGCAACGTGGGCCTGGTCTCCGCCTCCGGCCGCCCCCAGGATTCCGACGAGCCGAGTTTTCCCGATTTCCCGGCGGAGGCGCGAACGCAGCCCGACCACATGTGCGCGCGCGAGCAGATGCGCATTCACATCCAGGTGGCGCTGGAGGCCCTTCCGAGACGCTACCGGCAGGTGGTCCAGCTCTACTACACCAAAGAGATGACCATGCGGGAGATCGGGGACAAGATGGGCATCAACGAAAGCCGGGTCTCACAGATCCACAAGTCGGCTTTGCAGAAGTTGGCCGTTGCGCTGCAGGCCGCGGGGATCGAATCCAGCGTCGTCGTTCTAAGGAGCCACCGGGTCTACTTCACTTCCAGGGAGTAGGGCGCCAGCCGCAAGTAGCCACTCCCGGAAAAGGCTGCCACGGGCCAGCGCTTGAGGGCTGCGCCGAGCCATGCCGGCGTGCGGGCTTCCGCGGACCGGCTCAGAAGGCGGTCCAGCAGGCTGCGTTGCGGCGGGTAGACCACCAGGTCAACGCTCTCGCCTCGCGGAATCTTCGCCTTGCCGCGAACCAGCTCGATGGCACGGTCGAGGCCGCCCATTTCGTCCACCAAGCCGTTTCGTTTGGCCTGCGCTCCGAGCCAGACGCGGCCCTGCGCCAGGGGCTCGACCTCCTCGAACTTCCGCTTCCGCGCCGCGGCGACCTTTTGGACGAAGACTCTGTAGTTGTCGTCCACGCCTTCCCTGAGCTTGGCCCGGGCAGCCTCGCTGAGGGGACTGTAGTCGGAGTCGATGTCGGCATACCGGCCGCGCGTGAGCAACTGCTTGCGGATGCCGAGCTTGTCGTAGAGCCCGCGCAGGTTCACTTTCCCGTAGAACACGCCAATCGAACCGGTGAACGTCATGGGGTAGGCCAGAACCGGATCCCCCGTCATCGAGATGTAGTAGCCGCCGGAAGCCGCCTCGTCGGACATGGAAACGACCATGGGCTTCTTCCGGCTGAGGTTGGACATCTCCCGCCAAATCTCGTCGGAGGCGAAGGACTCCCCGCCGGGGGAATTCACGCGGACGATGACGGCGCGGATGGCGGTGTCGTCGCCGATCTGCCGCAGAAGCCGGATGAAGGAAGGCGCGTTCAAGCCCATGTCCGCATCCAGCCCGCCGCCCTGGCGGCCTGCGATGGCGCCCTCTCCCACCACCAGTGCGATGCGGTGCTCCCCGCGCGATGCTTCATCAGGCGAGGTGGCCCGCAGGTAGTTCCGAGCGGAAAGGCGCTCCAGGCGGCCCGCGCCAGCCTTCTTCTCAAGGTCGCCAAATACCTGGTCCTCGTACAGGAGCGCATCCACCAGACCCTTGGACAGGGCCTGCCGGGCCAGAAACGGCCCCTCGTCGATAACCGCGCGAACCTCGTCCGCCTGCTTCTTCCGGCCTGCGGCGACGGTCTCGATCAGGTGGCCATAGACTTCGTCGAGGATCGAATTCAGGACCTCCGTGGTCTCGGGGCTCATGGACGTCCGGGTGAACATGTCGCCGTAGTCCTTGTACTTGCCGGCGTGTTCGATGTCCACCTGCACGCCGAGTTTGTCCAGGGTCCCTCGAAAATAGGTAAGCTCGGCGCGCAGGCCCTTCAGATCGAGCATGTCCTCGGGCGGCATGTAGATGCGGCTGGCCGCTGTGGCCAGATAGTATTCCCGCACCGAGGGCGTACGCAGATACGCAACCACGGGCTTGCCTGATTTGACCAGGCGGGCCAGGTCCGCATGGAGTTCCTGAAGTTTGGCCCAGCCGGCGTCGATGCCGGCCGGCATCAGTACCACCGCTTTGATCCGGTCATCGGTCTCAGCCCGGCGCAGCAGCCGCCACACATCACTCACGGCCAGCGGCGCCCTCTCCTGGAAGAACGGCAGGGGAATGGCGAAAGGAGCTTGTTCGGGAATTTCACCCTCCAGGTTCAGAACCAGAACCGTCCGATCCTTCACCTGGGGCGGTCTTTCGCCCAACCGGACAATCGTAAAGGCGGCGATGAACACGGAAAGAACGGCCAGAGCGAGGCCGGCCAACAAGCCGAAGAGGAACTTAGCCATAGCGTGTAGACACGATTCTACACGAACGGCGCCGCCCTACAGCCCGGCTAACCTATGCGTTTGCGGTTCGTCTAAACCGACTGGAGACGCAACATGCAAACCAAGAGCCACCTCTGTTTCGCCGCCGCTGCGCTGCTCGCGGCCCTCTGCACACACATTCCCGCGCCGGCTCAGGCCCGGCAAGACCTCAATATTCAGTTCCCGGATAGCGCGGACCGCTGCGCGGACGTGAAGGCAAGCTCAAGCGGCCAAATGGCCCGGGCTGAGGAGACGTTCACCCTCTCCAGGAAGGAAGTTTCTGTGCTGGAGGTGAACGGGGCCGATCATGGGAACATTCGTGTACGCGGCTGGGACCAGCCGGACTATTCCGTGGAGGCCTGCCGCATCGCGGCCGCCGGTGACCGACTCGCGGCCGACCGGCTGCTCAAGAGCATCTCCGTCACCCGCAGCGGCGCACGCTTTTCGAGCAGTGGCGACCCGGCGCGAAGGACGAACAATGGCTGGTGGTTTTCATCGTCCACGCGCCCAAGGGCGCCGCGCTTGACTTGGAAACGAATAACGGGCCGGTAAGTCTGCGGGCGGTGAACGGGAGTCTGAAAGTGCGGGTCAAGAACGGGCCGGTGTCCTTTCAGGATTGTTCGGGAACGATCGCGGCGCAGTCCGCGAACGGGCCGATTTCGTTCGCCGGTGGCTCGGGGGATGTGACGCTGGGGGCGGCCAATGGGCCGATCGCACTGCGGCTTTTGGGCGAAGACTGGAACGGGCCCAGACTGGAAGCCCGGACCACGAACGGCCCGCTCAGCGCGGCCTTCCCGAGCTCGTTCCGTACCGGCGTCCGCGTCGAAGCATCTCGCGGGGCGCCCGGCAACCGGCGTGTGCTCCAGTTGAACGGCCGCAACGCCACCGTGAGTCTTTCCACCGGGAACGGTCCGGTCTCGCTGGGCGCGCCTCGGAGCTCGCGTCGCGTGATCTGAGCGCTCCCCGCCGCAGGCTGCCAATGGGGACCCGGCGCGCGCCCGGTGCCCCAGTTTGTGATTCAGCGGCGCTTCTTCTCGAATTCCCAGGCTGAAGCGACGATGTCGCGCAGGTCCGTGAACCGCGGCTTCCAGCCCAGGGTCCGCATCAGCTTGCCGGCGTCGGCCACCAGCACGGGCGCGTCGCCCGCGCGCCGGGGCCCCATCACAAATGGCGCCTGCTTTCCCGTGACTTCCTCCACGGCCCGCAGCACCTCCCTTACCGAATGCCCGGAACCGGTGCCGACATTGTAGGCGCCCGACGGGCCGCCCCCGATCAGCGCCTCCAGCGCCAGGATGTGGGCTTCGGCCAGGTCGCGCACATGGATGTAGTCGCGAACGCAGGTGCCGTCGGGGGTGTCGTAGTCATCCCCGAACAGGGTGATCGGCTCGCCCGTGCGTACGGCACGCAGCAACAGTGGGATAAGGTGGGTCTCGGGGTCGTGCTCCTCCCCCAGTCCGGCCTCGGGATCGGCCCCGCAGGCGTTGAAATAGCGTAGCGCGACGCTGCGCAGCCCCCGGCACTGGTCCAGCCAGCTAAGGACCTTCTCCACCATCACCTTCGATTCGCCGTACGGGCTGACGGGCGCGATGGGCATATCCTCGGTGATGGGGGTGCGCGGGGGAGTGCCGTAGACGGCGGCTGTGGAGGAGAAGACCAGGCGCGACACCCCGGCCTGCTGCATGGCGCTGAGAAGAGAGAGCGAACCGCCGACGTTGTTCGAGAAGTAGAGTTCGGGCTCCCTCACCGATTCGCCGACGGCGATGAAGGCCGCGAAATGGATCACGGCTTCCACGCCCTCCTGCTTCATGAGTTCGCCGAGGGCGCCGGTGTCGGTGATATCCATGACGTGCAGCCGCCTGGCGTCCACGTTGTGGCGGTGGCCCTTGGAGAGGTTGTCGACTACCACCGGTTCGAAGCCCCGCCGGGTCAGCAGGTGAACGGTCTGTGAGCCGATGTAGCCGGCGCCGCCGGTAACCAGGATCTTCCTCATTTGGATTCTGCAGCCTTTCGCCAGTAAGCGCTCCAGGGCGCGCCGGAACTCGCCGCCGAACACCGGGTCGGCCAGAGCGAACTCCACGAAGGTCTCGAAGTAGCTGGGGAAGTTGCCGATGTCGTACCGCTTCTCCCCGGGCGGCAGCTTCACGGCCAGCACCCGCTTGCCCTCTTCGCACATCCCCCGGATGGCGTCGGTAAGCTGTATCTCGCCGCGCGCATCGGGTTTGACCCGGCGGATCATGTCGAAGATCAGGGGGGAGAAAATGTAGCGCCCGGCGATGGCCAGGTTGCTGGGCGCCTTTTCCGGCGAGGGTTTCTCCACCAGGTCCGCCACGCGGAAGCACTCGCCGTCGCCGCTGGCGGGCGCGACGATGCCGTAATTGCTGGTCTGGCCGGGGGGCACTTCCTCCACGGCGATCACGCAACTGGCGTGGCGGGACTCGAACAGTTCCGCCATCCGCGCCAAGGACTTGGAGTTGCCGTGGAGTCCCAGGATCGAGTCGCCCAGCGCCACCACGAAGGGCCTTTCGCTGGCGAAGCTTTCGCCGCAGAGCACGGCGTCTCCCAGCCCTCGCTGGAACCGCTGCCGCGTGTAGTAGAAGTGCGCCTGCAACTCCTCGAACCGCAACTCCTCCAGCAGATCCTGCTTGTTCCCGGCGTTGAGCAAGCGCATCAACTCGGGGTCGTGATCGAAGTGGTTCTCGATGGCGCCCTTGTTGCGTCCCGTGACCAGCAGAATTTCCTCAATCGCATTGGCGACCAGTTCCTCGGCGACATACTGCACGATCGGCTTGCGGGCGACCGGCAGCATCTCCTTGGGCTGGGACTTAGTCGCTGGAAGCAGGCGCGTGCCGTATCCGGCGACCGGCACGATGGCGCATTTGATCACTTTCTGAATATACAACCACGCAGTGCGGCGCCGGGTCCGCGGGGTTCGCTGTCAAGAGCGCTGCATGTAGACCATGTGGGTCTGCGTGAACTCGTAAAGGCCGTGCTTGCCGTCGGCGCCCCCGATGCCGCTCTTGCGCCAGCCGGCGTGGAAGCCCTGCATGGCCTCGAAGTTCTCGCGGTTGATGTAGGTCTCTCCGAAGCGGATTTCCTGGCAGGCCCGCAAGGCGACGTTGATGTCGCGGGTGTAGATGGAGGATGTCAGGCCGTAATCGGAGTCGTTGGCATAGGCGATGGCCTCGTCCAGATCCTCGAAGGTCACCACCGGCACGACCGGGCCGAAGACCTCGCGGCGGATGATCTCCATCTCCTGCCGGACCCCCGTCAGCACGGTCGGTTCGTAATAGTAGCCGCCCTCGCCTGGCCCGCGGCTGCCGCCGGTCGCCACCGAGGCGCCGGCCTGGACGGCGCGGCGCACCAGACCGTCGACCTTACGGAAGCCGGCTTCGTTGATGAGCGGGCCGTACTCCACCGTTTCGTCGGCGAGCGGGTCGCCGAAACGCGTGCTCTTCATCGCGGCGGTGAGCTTGTCGACGAACTCGCCGGCGATCTTGCGCTGGACGTAGACGCGCTCGGCGCAGTTGCAGACCTGGCCGCTGTTGATGACCCGCGACGACTTGACGGCGTTCACGGCCAGCGCCGATATCGGCATCCGCCATGACGATCGCGGGCGCCTTGCCGCCCAGCTCCAGATTCACCTTGGTGATGTTGGCGGCGGCGGCGGCCATGACCGCCGATCCCGTCTCCACGCTGCCGGTGAAGCTGATCATGCCCACGCGCGGGGAGCCCGCCAGGGCCTTGCCGACCGTGGGGCCGCGGCCGTGAACGATGTTGATGACCCCCGGAGGCAGGTCCGTTTCAGCCAGCAGCTCGCAGAACTTGACGGCGTTGTGCGGCGTCTCCTCGCTGGGCTTGATGACGATCGTGTTGCCCGTGACCAGGGCCGGCGCGGCTTTGCGGGCGATGAGGAAGAAGGGAAAGTTCCACGGCAGTATGCCGCCCACCACGCCGATGGGATGCCGGAAGAGGAAGATCGTCTCGCCGGGGCGGTCGCTCTCCAGGATCTCGCCCTCGATGCGGCGCGCCCATTCGGCCATGTAGTCGATGTAATCGGCGGTGAAGGCGACCTCCACGCGGGCCAGCCCGAGAATCTTGCCCTGCTCCTCGGAGATGATGCGCGCCAGCGGCTCGACGTTGCTGGCGGATCTTCTCGGCAACGGTCCGCAGGGCTTTGGCGCGTTCGATGGCGGGACGCTTGGCCCACTCGCGCTGCGCAGCCTCGGCCGCCGACAGGGCCGCGTCCACATCGGCTTCACTGCTCTCCGGGACGGTGCAGATCGGCTTGCCGGTTGAAGGATTCGTGACCTCGATCCGATCCTTGCCGCTGGAGGCGGCGAACTTCCCGTTAATGAAATTCTGATAGTCCTGCATCAAGGCCTCCCGATGATTCATGATAGACACAAGTTGACGCTCCAGGCACAAGCCGCCGACGCCGGCAAGCGGCTCGACCGCTTCCTGCAGGAACAGCTCCCCGCCTACAGCCGCACCCGGCTGCAGGATTGGATCCGAGGCGGGCGCGTGCTGGTCGACGGCAAGGCCGGGAAGCCATCCTACCTATTGCGGGGCGGCGAGACCGTGGAAGTGGAGCCGGCGGAGTTGCCGCCGCTCCGCGCCGAGCCCGAGGCGATCCCGCTGGAGATCCTCTATGAAGACGAGGACGTGGTCGCCGTCAACAAGCCGGCCGGAATGGTGGTCCATGCCGGCGCGGGCTGCCGGTCGGGGACGCTGGTGAACGCGCTGCTGCACCGCTTCGAAGCGCTGTCCGGAGTTGGGCGGCGAGCTGCGGCCGGGCATCGTGCACCGCCTGGACCGCTACACCAGCGGCGTGATCCTGGTGGCGCGGCACGATGCCGCGCACCGCCACCTGGCGGAGCAGTTCGCCAGCCGGAAGGTGGAGAAGGTCTACCTCGCGCTGGTCCACGGCGTGGTGAAGGCCGGAACAGGGGAAGATCGACAAGCCCATCGCGCGCGATCCGGTCCGGCGCGTCAGATGACGGCGCGGCTGGGCCGCGGGCGCACGGCGCTCACCGAATACCGGGTGCTCAAGCGGTTCCGGGCCTTCACGCTCCTCGAAGTGCGGATCGGCACCGGGCGCACGCACCAGATCCGCGTGCACCTGGCCGGCATCGGCCACCCGGTGGCGGGCGACCGGCTCTACGGAGCGCCGGCCAGTGTGGAGGGCCGGCCGCCCCTGGACCGCTTCTTCCTGCACGCCCAGCGGATCCGTTTCATGCAGCCCTCGACGGGGGAGACGGTCGACCGTCGAAGCGCCCCTCCCGGCGGAGCTTGAGGCTTGGATGGAAGGACTTCTATAATCAGGTCATAAGCGTCATGAAGACTTTGCTGCATTTGTCTGCTGCTGGTTTGCTCGCTGGGCTTCGGTCAGGCGCAGGCTCCACGCCGCCCCGCCGCCCTCCCCGGCGGACCAGGACGCGCGCACCAGGATCTCCTGGACGTCACGCGCGTGAACCTGCTGTTCACGGTGACCGACAAGCGGGGCCGGTTCGTGACCGAACCTGGGCAAGGACGATTTCTCCGTCCGCGAAGGGAAGAACGACGCAGAAGATCCTGGAGTTCGTTGCCGAATCGACCTGCCGTTGCGTCTGGCGATCCTGGTCGACAGCAGCAACAGCATCCGCGACCGGCTCAAGTTCATCCAGGAATCCGCCGTGGAGTTCATCAACAGCGTGATGCGGCCGGACCAGGACAGGGCCGCCGTCGTCAGCTTCGACACCGCCGCGGAGCTGCAGGCCGACTTGACCAACGACGTCGATAACCTGACCCGGGTGATCCGGCAGTTGCGGGCCGGCGGCGGCACCTCCCTCTACGACGCGATCTTCTTCGCCAGCCGGGACAAGCTGATGCAGGACCAGCCCCGCCACAATTCCGCCGCGCCATGGTGGTCCTCAGCGACGGCGAGGACAACCAGAGCCGCTACAGCCGCGACCAGGCGCTGGAGATGGCGCAGAAGGCCGACGTGGTGATCTACACCATCTCGACCAATATCACCCGCAACGAGACCGACGGCGACAAGGTTCTGAAGTACTTCGCGGCCGAAACCGGCGGCGTGGCCTTCTTCCCCTTCAAGGTGGAAGACCTCTCGCAATCCTTCGAGAACATCGCCAACGAGCTGCGCCATCAGTACAGCATTCTCTACCGGCCGGAGCCGCTGAAGACGGACGGATCCTATCAGGCAGTCGACATCCGTGTCAATGACGCAAGGCAACCTGGTGGTCCGGGCCCGCAAGGGCTACTACGCGACGCCTGTGGCCGGTTCGGCAAGCGTACCGCCTCGATGACATACGGGGACACGCGCCCGCGGCTGGTATAATCGGCTTTCCACCCCGCGACGCTGAGGTCGCACAAAACCATGGACGAAAAAGAACGAACGCGCATGCTCGGGCATCACCCTGGGCCAGATCGAGAAGCAGTTCGGCAAGGGTTCCGTGCTGCGGCTCGGCTCGAAGGAAGCCATCGTTCCGGTGGCGGCCATTTCCACCGGCTCGATCTCGCTGGATGCGGCCTTGGGCGTGGGCGGGTTTGCCGCGCGGCAGGATCTGCGAGATCTTCGGTCCGGAGTCATCGGGCAAGACCACCGTGGCGCTGCAGGTCGTCGCCGAGGCGCAGAAGGCCGGCGGCATGGCGGCCTTCATCGACGTCGAGCACGCCCTGGACCCCATTTACGCGCGCAAGCTGGGCGTGGACGTGGACAACCTGCTGGTGTCGCAGCCGGACTACGCCGAGCAGGCGCTCGAGATCACCAGCGCGCTGATCTCCTCCAATGCCATCGACGTGCTGGTGATCGATTCGGTGGCCGCGCTGGTGCCCAAGTCGGAACTGGACGGCGAGATGGGCGATGCGCACATGGGCGTGCAGGCCCGCCTGATGTCGCAGGCCCTGCGCAAGCTGACCGGCGTGGTCTCCAAGTCCAATACCTGCCTGATCTTCATCAACCAGATCCGCGAGAAGATCGGCGTCATGTTCGGCAATCCGGAGACCACCACCGGCGGCCGCGCGCTGAAGTTCTATGCCTCGGTGCGCGCCGACATCCGCCGCATCGCCGCCATCAAGGAAGGCGACGCGGTCATCGGCAACCGCACCAAGGTCAAGATCGTCAAGAACAAGCTGGCGCCGCCCTTCCGTGAGGCCGAGTTCGACATCATTTACGGCGAAGGCATCTCGCGCGAAGGCGACCTGCTGGACCTGGGGGTCGCCAACAACGTGATCGAGAAGAGCGGCTCGTGGTACAGCTACAAGGGCGAGCGCATCGGCCAGGGCCGCGAGAACGCGCGCCAGTTCCTGAAGGACAACCCCGAGGTGCGGCAGAAACTCGACACGGAGCTGCGGAAGTTGCTGGGGCTGGTCCGGGAGGCTCCGGCCGCGGCCAACAAGAGCAAGTGATGCCACGCCTCGCGCGCATTCTGAGCATCTCTGCTTCCTGATCGGTCGGCGGTTCTGTTCTGCGCGCAAGCGCCCTACCAGGCCCAGATCGAGAAGTGGCGGCAGAGCCGCGAAGCAAACCTCACCAGAGACGGCGGGTGGCTCAGCGTGGCCGGATTGTTCTGGCTGAAGGAAGGGGAAAACACCGCCGGGACGGCCCCCTCCAACCGGATCGTGTTGCCGCCAGGCTCCGCGCCCGCGCGCGTGGGCGCCTTCGTCTTCCGTGGCGGCAAGACGCTCTTTCGCGCGGAACCCGGCGCCGGCGTGACTTCGGGCGGCAAGCCCGTTCAGTCGCTGGAAATGCAGCCCGACGTTCCGGGACCGGCGAACTTCATCGCCATCGGCGGCCTCTCGATGCAGGTCATCAAACGGGGCAACCGTTACGGCATCCGGCTGCGCGACAGCAACAGCCGCTTCCGGCGGGAGTTCAAAGGGCTGCACTGGTTCCCGGTGGCTGAAGCCTGGCGCATCCGGGCCAAGTTTGTTCCCTACTACCCGGCGAAGAAGATCGCCGTGCCCAACATTCTGGGGAACACGGATCAGGAACTCTGTCCCGGCTACGCTTCCTTTCAAATCGACGGCAAGGAGTACCGCTTGGATCCGATCGCCGAAGGCAACCAGCTCTTCTTCATCTTTCGGGATCAGACCAGCGGCAAGGAGACCTATCCAGCGGGCCGATTCTTGTACGCGGACGGGCCACGGAACGGGCACGTGATCCTGGATTTCAACACGGCCTACAATCCCCCCTGCGCCTTCACTCCGTACGCGACCTGCCCCCTTCCGCCGCCGCAGAACCGGCTCGCCGTGCGCATCCCCGCGGGAGAACTGACGCACCACCCAGCGGCACGCGGGAAGTAGGGAGGCGACGCCGTGGTCGGTGGGAACGGCGAGTTGCTGAGCGCCGGTCCGCCGCAACTTCTAACTGAAGGTTTCTGAGAGCGCCGGGCTAAAATGGGGGACAGTGCAGACAGCCCCGCGCGGCGCGCAGTCCGGACACGTTCGACCCGTCTCCCTGCGGCGTAACTTCGCGTGGACGTTCACCGGTAATGCGCTGCTCGGCGCCAGCCAGTGGGCCGTCCTGAGCCTGCTGGCGAAACTGGGCGGCGGCGAGATGCTGGGGCAATATGCGCTGGCGCTGGCGGTAACTACGCCGGTGGCGATGCTGTCCCACCTGAACCTGAGGGCCGTGCTGGCGACGGACATGGAACACAGGCACGCCTTCGGCGACTACCTCGCCGTGCGCCTGGCGACGACGGTCTTGGCGCTGGCGGCCATTGCGGCCATGGCCGGCTTATCCGGCTACGCCTATCCTGTGGCGGCCTCGATCGTCCTGCTGGGAGTGTCGCTGAGCGCGGACAATGTCAGCGACATCTACTATGGCGCGCTGCAGCGAAACGAGCGCATGGACGTGATCGCGCGATCGATGACCGCGCGCGGCTTCCTCTCGCTGGCGGCATTCGGCACCGTTCTGTACGTCACGCGCAGCCTGGCGCCGGCGGTGACAGCCTTGGCGGCGGCCGACTCCTGATTCTGCTCCTCTATGACCGCCCGCGCGGCTCGGCGGGACAGAGCTTGCGGTGTTCGGGGACGGGTGCCCAGTTCGAGATCTTCCGCACCGCGCTGCCCCTGGGCGTGGTCCTGATGCTGGTTTCGCTCACCAGCAACGTGCCGCGTTACGCCATCGAAAGGAGTCTTGGCGCGACGGACCTGGGCATTTTCGCGGCAGTCGCCGCATTCCTTACGGTGGGCAGCACAATCGTCAACGCCCTGGGCCAATCGGCCACGCCGCGCCTGGCCCGCTATTTCAGCGAGGGGAACCTGCAGCGGTTCAAAAGTCTGGCGTGGCGACTGACGGGACTCGCGGTTCTGTTGGGAGCCGCTGGGGTCCTGCTGGCGGAGTTGTTGGGCGGTCTCGTACTTCGCGTCCTCTACCGGCCGGACTACGCTGCCTACAGGGGCCTGCTGGTATGGATGATGGCCGCCGGCATCTGTGTCTATGCGGCCG
>CAVUVG010000013.1:0-153420 GCA_963744775.1 Bryobacterales bacterium | reverse complement strand
AAGTCAGCGGCATTTCGCTTGAGCAAAGAATGTTGATGGCGGACTTGACGGCGATGCCGGCTTCTGTCCAAAACCGGCCCTAGGGCTATTCCCGGTGCCGCACCGCCTGGAGGAGATGTCGCTCCGCCCGGCCGACGCCATGCCCAAAGAATCCACGCTGCCGCCTCACGACCCTCGGTTGACACGCTGTTGGCCATTCCGCTATATTTATAAAGTTTGGCGAGTTAGGTCTTCTGCTCTTAAACCATCCTTGCCGCTGAGAGCAGGCCGGGCTGGAGGGGCGGACCCCCAGGTTCCCGCTGAGTTTTCGGCGGAGCATGGGCTTGTCCGAAGCAGCTACCTTCGCATTCAATCGCGGATTTTATTCCGGTTGTTTTTCTGACAGCCTGGCGAGAGCGGCTTTGTGTGTGGTTCGTGCCGTCACGCCGTGCGGGACCGATCTAGGTTTGACTGATTCTTTTTTTGTGAGGAACTGAGGTAGACTCGTGCCGACCTTCAACCAACTCGTGCTCCTGGGCCGCAAATCGCCGAGATACAAGACTGCGAGCCCCGCTCTGCAGGTTTGCCCGCAAAAGCGCGGCGTTTGCACTCGCGTGTACACGACAACTCCGAAGAAGCCGAACTCCGCGCTCCGGAAAGTCGCGCGCGTAAGATTGACCAACGGGATCGAAGTGACAACCTACATCCCGGGAGCTCGGCCACAACCTCCAGGGCCACCCATCGTGCTCATTCGGGGGGGCCGCGTAAAAGGATTTGCCGGGCGTCCGACTACCACGTGGTTCGCGGAACGTCGGACGCCGCCGGCGTGGACGGCCGCAAGAACCGTCCGTTCGAAATACGGGGCCAAGAGGCCGAAATCGTAACCAGCTAATCCCCGACGACGAAGGACTGAACCTCGCAGACTCCAGCTGGATCCGGTTTACACCTCCACTCTGGCGGAGAAGTTCATGAATTGCTTGATGCGGGACGGCAAGAAGACCGTCGCACAACGGCTAGTGTCCGTGACGACCTGACCAAGATCCAGGAGCGGACGTCGGACGATCCGCTGAAGGTATTCAAAAACGGCTGTCGAGAACGCCAAGCCGGTGCTGGAAGTGAAGACCAGGCGCGTGGGCGGAGCCAACTACCAGGTTCCCGTCGAGGTGCCGCAGAACCGCCTGTGTCAACCCCCCATCCGCTGGCTGATCTCGAACGCGCGTTCGCGTCCCGAGAAGGGGATGCCGGAGAAACTCGCGGGCGAACTGGCCGACGCCGCCAATATGCGGGGCGGCACCATCAAGAAGAAGGACGACGTGCATCGCATGGCGGAAGCCAACAGGGCATTCGCGCATTACAGGTGGTGATCAGGCTGAAAACCCCCCCTGCGACCCGCCTGTCTTTTATATATGTCCGGACTGTAGCGTCGAAAAAATTCGCAACATCGGCATCATGGCCCACATCGATGCCGGCAAGACCACTGCCACCGAGCGCATCCTCTTTTACACCGGCAAGACCTACAAGATCGGCGAAGTCCACGACGGCACGGCCATCATGGACTGGATGGAACAGGAACAGGAACGGGGCATCACCATCACTTCGGCCGCCACCACCTTCCACTGGCGCGACCACCAGATCAACATCATCGACACTCCGGGCCATGTGGATTTCACCGCCGAAGTGGAGCGAAGCCTGCGCGTGCTGGACGGGGCCGTGGCCGTTTCTGCGCCGTGGCGGGCGTCGAGCCCCAGTCGGAAACGGTTGGCGCCAGGCCGACAAGTACAACGTTCCCCAGCATCGGCTTCATCAACAAGATGGACCGGGTGGGCGCCGATTTCTAAGTCGGTCAACTCCATGGTCACTCGCCGAAGCGCAAGGCCGTCGTCATGCAGCTTCCGATCTCGCCGATGAACAGTTCGGGCTCATCGATCTGATGGAGATGAAGGCCCTCTATTACTGGATGAGACGGTCGGCGCCCAGGCGACGAAATCGATATTCCGTCCGAGATGCCGAGCAGGCCCGGAGTACCACGAGAGCCTGATGATCGAGATGTCGGAGTCCGACGAACGGCTGTCCGAACGCTACGTGCACGAGAACGATCTGAGCAGGAAGAACTGCGCGAAGAGATCCGCCGCGCCACGATCGGAAAAGATCCTTCCCGTGCTGTGCGGCTGCGCCCTCAAGAACATCGGCATCCAGCGCCTGCTGGACGGCGTGGTCGATTATCTTCCCAGCCCGGTGGATATGCCGCCGGTCAAGGGACTGGGTCCAGGGGCCACAACAGATCATGACGAGGCCTCCGATCGAGGAGCCGTTCTCCGGCCTGGTGTTCAAGATCATCAACGACCAGCATGGGGACCTGACCTTCATCCGCATCTACTGCGGCCGCCTGCAGAGCGGCAGCCGCGTCTTCAACGGGCCAAGCGCAGCCGCAAGGAACATCAGCCGGATGTTCCGGATGCACGCCGCCGATCGCGGGATCCAGGATTGGCCGAGCGGCGATATCGTCGCGGCGTCGGGGTCAAGGACGCCTCGACTGGCGACACGCTTTGCGACGAGACGGATCCGATCATCCTGGAGTCCAAGTTCCCCGATCCGGTCATCAGCATGTCGATGGAGCCCAAGACCGCCGCCGACAAGCAGAAGCTCGGCGAGGCCCTCGGCACGCTGAAGCAGGAGGACCCGACGTTCCGATTTCGAACGATCGCGAAACCGGCCAGACCATTCTCGCCGGCATGGGCGAATTGCACCTGGAAATCATCATGAACTCGGACCCAGCTCGAGTTTCGCGATGGGCGTCAATGTCGGCCGGCCGAGGTCGCGACCGCGAGACCATCCGGGCCCTCCGCGGAGGCCGCAGGCCGCTTTATCCGCCAGACCGGCGGACACTGTCAATACGGCCATGTGCAGTTGCGCGTTGAGCCCATGACGGATACGTTGGCCTTTGAATCCGCGGACGCGACCAAGGGCGGATCAGTACCGAGGGAATACATCCCGGCGGTGCAAAAAGGGAGTCCTGGAGGCGCTGGAGGGTGGCGTGTGGCTCCCCACCCGATGTCGGGCTTTACCCCCCGCTGCCCTGGACGGCAGCTACCACGAGGTGGACTCGTCGGAAATCGCGTTTAAGATAGCCGCGTCGATGGGATTGCGGCAGGCCGCAAAAAGCAAGCCGGTCATGCTCGAGCCGGTCACGGAAGCGTCGAGGTGGTGGTCCCGGAAGAGGGAGTTCAGGTCTCCGATCACCTCGCCCATGTACTCCTCCGGGACCACCACCTCGACGCTCATGACCGGCTCGAGCATGACCGGCTTGGCTTTTCCGGCGGCCTGCCGCAATCCCATCGACGCGGCGATCTTAAACGCGATTTCCGACGAGTCCACCTCGTGGTAGCTGCCATCCAGCAGCGTCACGGTAAGGCCCGACATCGGGTAGCCCGCCAGCACACCACCCTCCAGCGCCTCCACGACTCCCTTTTGCACCGCCGGGATGTATTCCCGGGGCACGGATCCGCCCTTGGTCGCGTCCACGAATTCAAAGGCCGAGGTATCCGTCATGGGCTCAACGCGCAGCTGCACATGGCCGTATTGGCCGTGTCCGCCGGTCTGCCGGATGAACCGGCCCGCGGCTTCCGCAGCGGCCCGGATCGTTTCGCGATAGGCAACCTGCGGCCGGCCGACATTGGCGCCCACGCCGAATTCGCGCTGCATCCGGTCCACGATGATTTCCAGGTGCAATTCGCCCATGCCGGCGAGAATCGTCTGGCCAGTTTCCGGATCGGTCGAGAAGCGGAGTGTGGGGTCTTCCTGGATCAGCTTGCCGATGGCCGCGCCGAGCTTTTCCTGATCCGCCTTGGTCTTGGGTTCGATGGCCAGGTGGATGACGGGGTTGGGGAACTCAATCGACTCCAGGATGATCGGATCCGTCTCGTCGCAAATCGTGTCGCCAGTCGAGACGTTCTTGAGACCGACCGCGGCGGCGATGTCGCCCGCGCCGATCTCCTGGATTTCCTCCCGCTTGTTGGCATGCATGCGCACCAGGCGGCCCACGCGCTCGCGGCGGCCCTTGGCCACGTTGTAGATGGAATCGCCGCTCTGCAGGCGGCCGGAGTAGACGCGCAAGAAGGCGAGCTGACCGGTGTAGGGATCGGTCATGATCTTGAAGATCAGAGCGGAGAAGGGCTCCTCATCGGAGGCCTTTCGTTCCAGGGTCTGATCCGGCGCGTCGACTGCAATGCCCTTGACGGGCGGGATATCAACGGGGGAGGGAAGATAATCGACCACGGCATCCAGAAGGTTCTGGACACCCTTGTTCTTGAAGGCGCTGCCGCACAGCACGGGGAAGATCTTTTCGGCGATGGTGGCGCGGCGGATCCCGTCGCGCAGTTCTTCCGTGCTCAGATCATGCTCGTGCACGTAGCGCTCGAACAACCGCTCGTCGGACTCCGACACCGCGATGACCAGGTTCTCGTGGTATTGCCGGGCCTGCTCGAGCATCTCGGAGGGAATATCGATATCGTTGTACTCCGCGCCCAGGGTCTCATCCAGCCATATGCGGGCCTTCATCTCCACCAGGTCCACCACGCCCCGGAACTGTTCCTCGGCGATGATGGGGATTTGGATGGGGACGGGCTTGCACTTCAGGCGGGTGATGATGGAGTTGACCGACTGATAGAAGTCGGCGCCCACGCGGTCCATCTTGTTGATGAAGCAGATCCTGGGAACCTGATACTTGTCGGCCTGGCGCCAAACCGCTTCGGTCTGCGGCTGGACCCCCGCCACGGCATCGAAGACGGCGACAGCGCCGTCCAGCACGCGCAGGCTTCTCTCCACTTCCGCGGTGAAATCCACGTGGCCAGGAGTGTCGATGATATTGATCTGGAAGTCGCGCCATTCGCAAGTGGTGGCCGCCGAAGTGATGGTGATGCCCCGCTCCTGCTCCTGTTCCATCCAGTCCATGACGGCCGTGCCGTCGTGCACTTCGCCGATCTTGTAGGTACGGCCGGTGTAATAGAGGATGCGCTCGGTCGCAGTGGTCTTGCCGGCATCGATGTGGGCCATGATGCCGATGTTGCGAATTTTTTCGAGCGCTACAGTCCGGGACATATATATAAAGACAGGCGGGTCGCAGGCTTACGCTTTCAGCCCGATCACCACCTGTAATGCGCGAATGCCTTGTTGGCTTCCGCCATGCGATGCACGTCGTCTTTCTTCTTGATGGTGCCGCCCCGCATATTGGCGGCGTCGGCCAGTTCGCCCGCGAGCTTGTCCGGCATCCCCTTCTCGGGACGCGAACGCGCGTTCGAGATCAGCCAGCGGATGGCCAGGCTGACACGGCGGTTCTGCGGCACCTCGACGGGAACCTGGTAGTTGGCTCCGCCCACGCGCCTGGTCTTCACTTCCAGCACCGGCTTGGCGTTCTCGACAGCCTTCTTGAATACCTTCAGCGGATCGTCCGACGTCCGCTCCTGGATCTTGGTCAGGGCGTCATAGAACACATGCTGTGCGACGGTCTTCTTGCCGTCCCACATCAAGCAATTCATGAACTTCTCCGCCAGAGTGGAGGTGTAAACCGGATCCGGCTGGAGTCTGCGAGGTTCAGTCCTTCGTCGTCGTGGCATAGCTGGTTACGATTTCGGCCTCTTGGCGCCGTACTTCGAACGGCCCTGCTTGCGGCCGTCCACGCCGGCGGCGTCCAGCGTCCCGCGAACCACGTGGTAGCGGACGCCCGGCAAATCCTTTACGCGGCCCCCCCGAATGAGCACGATGGAGTGCTCCTGGAGGTTGTGGCCAACTCCCGGGATGTAGGTTGTCACTTCGATCCCGTTGGTCAATCTTACGCGCGCGACTTTCCGGAGCGCGGAGTTCGGCTTCTTCGGAGTTGTGGTGTACACGCGAGTGCAAACGCCGCGCTTCTGCGGGCAAGCCTGCAGAGCGGGGCTCGCAGTCTTGTACCTCGGCGGTTTGCGGCCCAGGCGCACGAGCTGGTTGAAGGTCGGCACGAGTCTACCTCAGTTCCTCACAAAAAAAGAATCAGTCAACCCTAGATCGGTCCCGCACGGCGTGACGGCACGAACCACACAAAAAAGGCCGCTCTCGCCAGGCTGTCAGAAAAACAAGCGGAATTAAATCCGCGATTGAATGCGAAGGTAGCTGCTTCGGACAAGCCCATGCTCCGCCAAAGCGACTTCAGGCGGAACCTCGGGGCCCGCCCCTAGCCGGCCTGCTCTCACGGCAGGGGTAGCTTAGGAGCAGAAGACCTAACTCGCCAAACTTTATAAATATAGCGGAATGGCCAACAGCGTGTCAACCGGGGTAGTGAGCGCGGGCGGCGTGGATTCTTTCGGCCATGGCGTCGGCCAGGCGGTTCAGCACCAGCGACATCTCCTCCAGGGCGGCGCGGGCGCCGGAATAGCCCAACATCCGGCCGGTTTTGGACAGAAGCCGCATCACCATGAAGTCCGCCATCAACATTCTTTGCTCAAGCGAAATGCCGCTGACTTCCAGGCCGGTGGTGTGCCTCAGCAGATGCGTCAGCAGGCGGTAATCGCGTTCCAGGGCTTTCTCCACGCTGTCCAGTTCCCCGGCCGGCAAGTCGCGGAATCCCCGCCGAAGTGTGTCGGCGAAACTCAGTTGGTTGATGGACGCCAGGTCGGCCGCGTGCTCTTTGTCCGTCTGAGCGCGCAGCATCAAGAGGCAGGTGTAGCGGAACCAGTAAACCAGCAATATCGCCGAAACAACATATGATCAGGAGGCTCGCAACCATAATGTTGCTTTCCGCTCTCAGTTCCCTGTGCATCGACACCTCCTAGGACCAAATGTTCAGTCGTACCAGGAGTACTGAGATCCTACGCAACTATAGCATGACGGGAATAGGACTTCAAGGTGCGTCTGCGTCCTCGTACAACTCCCCATAACTCTTTGTAATATAAGAAGATTTATCGAACCCGAGGCGGCGTGCCGCCTGCTCTATCCAGGTTGGGGTACCCTCCAGTTCGAGAAACACCCCGATCACTGTCTCATCCAACATGGCGACGCCGCCGGGGCGCGGGCCGGCATATTCGGTCCTGTACTTTTCGTAGCGGAACACACGCCGGAACCCGAGCCCGTTCAGAATGGTCTCCATGGCGTCAGGATCGGAGACCACAGTCTCGTGTTCCAGCCTGGACTTGTACTGGCCGCGCTGGCTTGGGCCCTTTAGCGTAAGAGTCGAGCGTCGACCGGCGCGGCGAAGCCGGAGTAACAGGCCCTGTGCGCGCAGGCTGAGATCCGCCCAGTCGAAGACGAAATTAACTTCCTGTACGCGTCGCCGGACGATTCGAAAACCTGCCTGGCGCAGCAAGCGCCGCCCCTGCTCAACGCTTTCCAAACGCAGCTTGATCTCAATCTCCTGTTTCGTCCCCGCGCTGGACATCGCTCTCCATGGTAACAATCCGGCCCGGCTGCTACGTCAATCCAGTTTGCTTTCTCGGGGTGGTAGAATGATTTTCCCTCGAGGCTGAACCTATGACGAATCGAACCATCGCGATCTGCGCTTTTCTCGCTCTGGGGGCCGGCGCGGTTCTCGCCGCCGACTTCTGGGAGAGCAAGAAGTTTCCCGAGTGGAGCGACAAGGAAGTCGCCAGGATGCTGAACGAATCCCCCTGGGCCAAGACCTTTAAGGTCACGCTGGAGGGATTTGGCCGCGTCAGCAACGTCATGGGACTCAAGACCGGTCCGGAGCTCACGTTCACAATGTGCTGGCACACGGCGCTGCCGATCCGTCAGGCCAGGGCCCGCAGCCGCTTCGGCAAGGAGGCTGGAACGTCGAAGGAAGCGGCCGACATGCTGGCGGCGCCGCAGCCCGTGTACGCTGTCAGCATCTTCGGTACGCCAGCGAAGGCCATTAAAGGCGGGGTCGATCAGTTGAAGGCGGAGGCGCAGCTCAAGATCAGGAATCAACCTCCCATTCAGCCTCTGCAGGTCAGAACCGAGGCGCAGGGCCCGGATCAAACCGTCATCTTCCTGTTTTTCCCGAGGACACAGCCCGGAGCGCGCGTCATTACGGCCGAAGACGGGGAGGTGGAGGTGACGTTGAAACTCCCGTCGGGCCAGATATCGCGGAAGTTCAACCTGAAGGACATGCTGTTTAACGGTAAACTGGAGTTGTGATCCCGCCGCTTGTTGAAACACGCGCCCGTAGCTCAGCTGGATAGAGCGACTGGCTTCGAACCAGTAGGCCGGGGGTTCGAGTCCCTCCGGGCGCGCCACATTCTAAAGGGCTTTCACTGAAGTAACTCCGACTGCTTTCCAGCCGCACGCAGCAGCTGATTGGCGGCTCGGCGTTTGCTTCTGCCGGGATAATATTTGTTGATTTTTCAATGGCTTACGCCAATTCGTCTTCTCTTCTCGTGTATACTTCCATTAGAGCCTGTTTCGGCTTTCCGGATTTGCCGATTGAATACGGGTATTCCGTAGCCCAGACCCTTGAGGATGCATCCAAGAGGTATGGTGGTTGCGGTAGCGGCAGGGAGGAAGCGCAAGATGACTCAGCACGTTAAGAGGGCTGTCCGCTCCATCGGCCAGAAGATGGAGAGGAATATCCCTGTCATTGAGCGGAAAATGCCCATTGGCCAAAAGCCCGATCCTGCCATCCTGCGTTCCGCGGCGAAGTACCACGAGGCGTTGGAGCGGCTTGCCCGGGAATGACGGGTTTTCGCCCTCGCTGCTCCGTGGCCATCGAAATCATCCACGACAGTTTCGTCTCGGTTTTGTGGCCGATGGAGCCCGTGGATGCAGATGAGTACAGAGATCGGTGGATGGTTGAATCGTCGGCGGCAAGGCCGTTTCAGACGTTCGACCAGAAGCCCCTCTTTCGAACCACTCCGCAAAAGGCAGCGGCTCTGTTTCACTCACTCATCGCGAACCACCCGTTCGAGAATGGCAACAAACGCACGGCCGTACTCGCGCTGGACCTTTTCCTGACCGCGAACAGCCTCTTCTTGTATCTCGATGACGACCGGATGTACCAATTGGCTAAGGACACAGCATCATACGTGCCCCGGGGCGTCAGCCACGACCAGATGCTCGCGAGGATTGTCGAAACCGTTAAAAGTAGCATCGTGCCCTTTGCCGAACTGAGGCGGTCTAACCCATCCCTCGCCGCCGACATGCGGCTAGTCCGAAGGCAGGTCCGGCATGACGAGTACAACGCGACTTCTCCATTGAATGCCAGATCCTAACAGTCAGCCGACACCACTCCGGGCGCGCCAGTTTTCAATCGTTCGTGGTCCCCTTGACTTAGTTAATAGGGGGCAGGCTGCCGTTCCACCGGCTCGCCCTCAAACAGTGCCCACCCCTCGGCGGTACGTCCGCGCGGCAACTTGACCCAAAGCCTTACCTTAACTCGTCCCGACTGGCGGCTGACCACGACGCTCGCCTCGCGAATCTCAGACGCACTCATGTTCAGTACCCGCTTGCGGTCTCCGTCCTGAATTTCCAGAACGCCACTTTCGGCGTCCTGAATGGTCCGTGCCTCTTGATTCCATTGAATGGCAAGCTGGCCACCGAGGTCCTGCAAGATGACCTGCAGCGCAGCCGGAGGCTGGGGCCACCAGTAGTCGCGAAGGGCGATGGCGGAACTCACCCGGCCACGGACCACGCCACGGCGAACCACACCCACCACCTGCGGCTCGGCCCTGCCGCGCGAATGGGACTCTGGGCGAACGAGGGCAACGGGAGTTCGACAGCCGGCGGCGGCCCCTTCGCCGCCGCCGGGGCAGGCGGGGGGGCCGCGGGCGGAGCGGCTGGAGCCGCGTGGATTATCCTGCGTATACCGGCAAGAGGCTGCACCACGAACTCAGGATCTTGCCGCGGAATTCCCTGGGCGTCGCGCACGAAGAATGCCGCCCTGGTAGGCTTCATCCACTCCGGGCGAAGTACCAACGCTACTTGCCAGGCTTCGGGGAAGCAGCGATTGTGAACCTCAAGGTCATGTTCCGAAAACTCCAGGCCGCTGCGAGTGTGCGAATGGTACCACCCGACCGGCTCAAGGCCTCGCAACCCGGGCCGGGCGGAAGACGACTTCAACGACTTTGCCAGCCCCACCAGATCGCTGTCCGATAGTGTGAATGTGGGCCCGTAGGCGTGCTGGCAGGAGATGGGCAGCGAGGCTGCGACGTGCAGCGTCTCGCCATCTCTGCGGCCGAACAGAACGCCGCCCACTTCCAGGCCACCACGTGTCAGCTGGGAGTACCCGTCAATGACGGCGGCCCGCACCGCCTCCATCACTTCCGCGGGGCATTCTATGACCAGACAACGGCCTCCCGCATTCAGCTTAACGGCCGCCGCGGCCGCCGGCGGCAGGATGGGCTTCCAGAAAATCGAGTGCGGTCTTCTTCACGGGCTGGACGCCAATCTTGTCGCCAAAGATCATCCACTGCTGGTTGGAATCGTTGTAGGCCGGCCACGGTGGCAGGCCCTTGCCGTTGGGGTCGCCTCGGGTGGCGAAGTTCACCCAATAGGAAGACATCACATCGGCGACTCGGCGGTCGGCTTCCTGCCACGGCCAGTCTTTCAGATACAGATGGTTGAACACGTAAATTAAATCGACCGCATGATAGGCGCCGAGTTTCGAAGTGGGCGCCTCGCGGAATTTGGCGCCGGGGGGGAACGGCGGGACGCGGCTGAACAGGTAGAGATAGCTCTTGTGCTTGCCCGTCCCGGTTTGGAGGCGCGCCCAGGCGCGCTGGCCCGCGGCCGAGCGGTCGGCAGCCACGGCATAGGCGGAGGCTTCAGCCTGGGCATCGGATTCGGCGGGATAGATCTTCAGGTACGCGCCGGCCTCATCTCCGTAGGCGGCACGGGCCTGGCGGGCGGCTTCAGCGGCGGTGGCTGTGATGTTGCGGGCGCCACCCTCGTTGGCGGTTGAGCCGGCGATGAGTGGCACGTCGTTCTGTTTACCTTCGCGGAAGATGGAAGCGGGGTCAGCAGGGACCACGTAGCCATCGACGATAGGCATGAAACGGCCCGGCACGTTGCGCAACTGATCAACGCTCTTGGCGCGCAGTTCGGCGATCGAGCTGGCGCCGGCGGATTCGGCGTACTGCACGCCGGCTTGTTCCGCATCGGCGAGTTTGCGGCCGCCCAGACCGATGCCTCCGCTTTGCCCGATGGCGCGGTGGAAGAGGCCACGGGCCAGGGGCGACACCATCAATTGGCCGACGGCCATTCCGCCGGCGGACTGCCCGAAGATGGTGACGCGGCCCGCATCGCCTCCGAACGCCGCGATGTTGCGCCGCACCCATTGCAGCGCGGCGACCTGGTCCATCAGTCCGTAGTTGCCGGATGCGTTGTGGCCGGATTCGCGCGTGAGATCCGGATGCGCCAGGAAGCCGAGGACGCCCACGCGATAGTTGAAGGTGACGACGACCGCGCCTTTGGCGGCCAGATCGTCGCCCCAGTAGTACTTCTCCGTGCCGGAGCCGTGATCAAAGGCCCCACCGAAGATCCAGACCATGACCGGCAAGCGCGCGGAGGCGGACTTAGCGGAGGTCCAAACGTTGAGATAGAGACAATCTTCGTCGAGCGTTTGCGGGCCGGGATCGAGATAGTAGATGGAATCCAAGTCGTCGGTTTTCTGCGGGCAAATGGCCGCGAAGCGGTCGGCCTTGCGTACCCCCTGCCACGGAGCGGGCGGCTGAGGCGCGCGCCATCGCAGATTTCCCACCGGAGGCGCGGCGAAAGGTATGCCTTTGAACACCTGGACCCCAGGCTTGAGGCCGGCCGTTCCGGAGACGATGCCGCTTTCCGTCCGAACCTGGTTGAGGCCAGCGCCACTCAAAACGGCGGCGCTGAGTGCGGTTAGCAAGAAAGAGCGCTTCATAATCCTTATGCTACCTTGCATTCACAAGTGATTGAAGGTATTACTGTCGTAGTGGCCCACGGGCGGGGTTCGAGTCCCTGCGGGCGCGCCATTCAAAAGGAGGAATACATATGCTGAATCGTCTCTTGCTTCTTGCCATTGCGGTTGCGATGGTCCCCGCTTGGGCCCAGCCGGCGTCGCCGTTTGCCATGAACGGCTGGCAGTTTCATTCCTACGACATCCCGAAGGTGGAGCTGGCGATTCGCAAGGCTCCCGAGTACGGGGTCAACTTCTTCATCTTCTCGCATGGTCTGTTTCGTTCCGTCGAAGGCTATCTCCAATCCGATCCCAGCCTCGATCCGAAACGGCCGATGGAATCCATACCCAAGCTCCGGGGCGCCGGCGGAGGCCCCGGCGGCTCGCGGATACGCCCCGGCTATTGGGAGAAGATGCAGGGTCTCTGCCGCCTGGCCGATCAGGTGAAGATCCCGTACTACATGTGGATCCATGAGTTCGACGACATCCCCGACCGTTTCCTGATCGACGGCCGGATTGTGGACTTCGACAACCCGGGGCTCTTCCCGTATATCGAAGACCGCTACGAGCGGCTGCTGAAAGCAGTACCGGGGACCGCCGGGTTCGTGCTGACGCTGCACGAATCCGACTACCCGCTCTTCCGTAACGCAACCGTGCGCTCTAAGTACCCGGTCCCCGAGCGGATGTACCGCACCGTCAAGCTCATCTACGACGTTGCCAAGAGGCACAACAAGCAGTTCATCCTGCGGACGTTCTTGTATGAACCGAAGGAATTCGAATGGATGAGCCAGGCGATCGCCCGCCTGCCCGACGACGTCACTATCATGAGCAAGGACACGCCCCACGAATTCGATCCCTTCTACCCCTGGGACCCGATGCACGGGAAGATGGGCAAGAAGAAGCACATCGTCGAAATCGACCTGGGGATGGAGAAGTCTTTCGAACGGCCGCAGGCGCATTACGTGCAGGCGGAGTACGTCAAGCGCGCCGTGCAGCACGTGCGGGACCTTAAGCTGGCGGGGATGGTCGGCCGCTGCCAGTTATGGGACCACCCCTTTGAGGATACGCACGAGGCCAACCTCTACGCCTTTTCCCGCTTCATGCAGAACCCCGATGAGGACCTCCAGAAGGTGATGACCGATTGGGCCTCGAAGCGGTACCCGGCCAAGGCCGTCCCGCACATCGTCTCGGCGCTGAACCGGACGCAGTTCGTCAACCACCACGGCCGGTACTTCCTGCGGTTCTGGCTCATGAAGCAGATCGGGGTCCAGTGGAACGACTACGAGTATTATTTTGGGCACCTGCTGATGCGATCCAGATCCAAGTGGACCAACGATCCTGAAGACAAGAAGATGCTGGACGCGCTCTACAATCCGGACCGGGCCACGTTTGACAAGCTGGTGGCGGAGAAGGACGAGGTCATCCGCCAGGCCAAGCTCTCGATTGCGGACATGGAGGCCGCGGTGCCGTTTCTCACACCGGCGCAGGCGGAGTCACTATGGGTAGGCTTCAGGTTCAACCTGGATGCCGCCCAGCTCATGCACGCCTGGACGCGAGCGTATTTCGCGCAGCGGATGTTTGTCCTGAATCCGCGCGACACCGAGGCCGAGCGCATCGCGAACACTGCTTTGGCGGAAATGGAGAAACTGGACGCCAGCCCGACGGCCCGTTTTGGATTGAACCCCAGGACCGGCCACCGGCACAACATCGACCACTTCGTCCTGGAAATGCGCTGGCGCATGCAAAACAATGCGCCGGGCGACGTGCTCAACAGGAATCGCGCCATTGCCGAAGATGAACGCATCCTCGAAGGCGTCCGCCGTTATCTCGACGTAGAGAAGAACTGACGCCAGCCTGGCGATCGGAGCGTGGTACCGTAGCGCGTATGCCAGCGAATTTCAAGGCGGAGTTGGTGGGTTGTTTCGGACAACCAGTGGCGGAGAACCCGACGGGCCCCATGCAGGAGGCCGCGTTCGCCGCGCTCGGGTTAAACTGGCGATACCTCACCGTGGAGGTCGCCCCGGCGAGACTGCGGGAAGCGATTGAGGGCGTGCGGGCCTTCGGCATGCGGGGAATCAACCTGACGACTCCCCACAAGGTCACCGTCATGGAGCATCTGGACGCGATCGCGCCGGATGCGGCGGTCATCGGCGCGGTGAACACCGTACGCAGGGAAGGCGACCGGCTGATCGGCGAGAATACCGACGGCAAAGGTTTCCTTCGGGGCGTGCGCGTCGACGCCAGGATGGACCCAAAGGGCAAATGCGCCGTCGTGCTGGGTGCGGGTGGAGCGGCGCGAGCCATCGTGACGGAACTGGCGCTGGCGGGCGCGGCGGATGTGCTGGTGGTGAACCGCACCATCGAGCGCGGTGAACAGATGGTGGCGGACCTGGCGGCAAAGACGAAAGCATCTATCAGGTTCCAGGCGTGGCAGGGGATCTACCGTGTGCACGGCGATGTGGACCTGCTGGTGAACGCGACCTCCATCGGTCTATACCCGGACGTGGACGCGATGCCGCCGGTGGACCTAAGCGGCGCGCGGCCGGACATGCTGGTGAGCGACGCGGTGATTAATCCACCAGAGACCAGGCTGCTGGCTGCGGCGCGGGCGCGCGGGCTGCCTGTTCTCGACGGGCTCTCGATGCTGGTCTACCAGGGCGTGATCGGATTCCAGTTGTGGACCGGGCAGGACCCGCCCGAAGCAGTCATGAAGAGCGCGCTGCGCCGGGCGCTGGGACTCGAATAACCAAAGGAGGAGTGGCGGGGACGACGGGGCTCGAACCCGCGACCTCCGACGTGACAGGCCGGCGTTCTAACCAACTGAACTACGTCCCCGCTGTGTCAAGAGGATTTCTACACCATGCTAGCACGCGGGGCGCGCGAGCACAATTTCTGAGGCGCACTTGCGCGAGTCGTGGTGCCCGGGGTGGGAATTGAACCCACACTCACCTTGCGGTGAAAAGGATTTTAAGTCCTTTGCGTCTGCCAGTTTCGCCACCCGGGCCTTAGCTCATTATGTGAAGACATCCGTTCGGTCGTCGCGCCCCTACGGCAGCAGCACCACGGGCGCTCGCCAGAAGGCGAAGCGCCGCGCGGCCGGATTCAGGACGCTCACCTGGCAGAGGTACCTGCCCGGCTCGAGCTTGCTCAGCGGGAAGGCGAACCTTACCGGCACGGCCTTGGTCATCGGGTTCAGCCCGTCGGTGACCTGCAGCGGCTCGGTCTCGAACGCCTTCACTTTGCCGCGATAGAGGCTCAGGGTGGCGACGAGCCTCTGGGTCTTTTCCGAGTTCGGCTGGTAAGCCTCCAAAAAGATATACATCTCCTGGTCCTTGCGAAAGACGCGCGTCACGCTGGGTACCAGTTTCTCGCCGTTCGCCACCAGCGGGCTGAAGTTGAACAGGCGCATGTTCGGCCCGGCGGTGCCGGCGGTGTTACTCAACTTCTCTCGCTGGTTGCTGAGGATCACTGAACTGATCGGGAGGATCCCGCTGTCGGCGGTCAGGTCCGGGACCGTGAACTTAGTTTCGAACGTGCCCATCTTGCCGGTCTCGTTTTCGCGCGTCAGGAACTTGAGTGTGTAAGTCCCCGGCTGTAAGACGAAACCAACATCGTAGGCGACGGTCTTCTTGGCCAGTTCGGCGGCGGTGTCGGCCTTCAGTTTGACCGTGATGAAGTCGCGCACGGTCGCCGCCAGCCTGCCCTTGGAGTCCCTGACCTGGCCGATGAAGTCCAGCCGCGTGCTCTGGGAGCCCCCGTGCTTGGCGAGTTCGAGATCGCTGCCGGGAAGCTTGACCGAAACCGGCACGTAGTAGCGGTCCTGTGCCATACGGAAGTAATCCGTCTCCAGGGCAAGAGTAAGATCCGTGACAGGATCACCCAGCATCAAGGCCTCCTCGAGTTGCCGCTCCCGGTCCGAGGAGTTGAATTGCTTGAACTGCTTGGAGGCGAAATAGCCGGTGCGGTAGTCCAGCCTGGCGCTGAGGTTACTGCTGATCTGCACCTTGATGCGGCGATACTTCCCATCCAGGGTCGGTATTGGGGCTGTAGTAGCCGAGGATGTAGTAGCTGGCGATATCCTTTTGCGCTTGCACGATGCCCATGGAAAGGTCGTTGTTATCCAGGAACGCCTTGCCGCCGGTGTCCGCCGCCAAGGCGAAAAGGGTATCCTGCGAGCCCTGAGGTTGCTCATCATGGAGCGCCCCGCGCCGCCCGAGAAATTGCCCTGATTGCCAGCCCCGCCTCCGGACCCTCGACTGGCATTGCCCGCCGGGGCCGTAGCCACCAGGCCGCGCGCGTCCGCCGGATAGAGCGCGACGTTGCTGCGCAGGGCCGCGTTGACGGTGGCACGCAGTTGCGCGTCATTGTCGATGCCGTTCCGGGTCACGCCACTGGCGAAATAGACCAACGCCTTCTTTTCCGGCAGGCTGGAGAGCATCTTCACCGCGGTTTGCAGAGCGGTCAATTGGCGATCGGTGTTGAAGATGTTGAATTCGGAGTCGTCCGCCGTGAACGCCGCGCCGGTGTCCTCGGCGCTGTCGTCGCTAACCGTGTTGGCCATCTCGCTGGCTTCACCGACCACCAGCTTCTTGACCACCTTGGTCAGCTCGTCGCGGTCGGTGGTGAAATCGTGCAGGACCTTCAATTCGCCCGTGTAACTCATGACGGCCACGGTGTCCGCGGGCGTCATCTGGGTGCTGAGGAACTTCAGGGCGCCGCTCTGGGCGCGGATCTGATCGTCCGGCGGCATGCCCTGGAAGTCGAAGTACAGCACCAGAAGCCGGCTGTCTTTGTATTTGACTTCGCCGGGCTTGGCCGGGTGATGACCGGCTGAACGGCCGCGGCAGCCACTGGGGTGGGCCCGCGGGGGGCCGCCGTGCCGGGTGGCCAGCGTGCGCGCTGGTTGCGGCAACGGGGTTTCCTCCAGCCGCTGGTACTCGAATACTCTGATCTGCTGCGGCTTTCCGTCTTCGCTCAAAGTGAAGTCGGAAGGTTTCAGATTCTCGATGGGTTTGCCGTCCTTGTCCTTCACCGAAACGTTGACGACCACCAACTGCGTGGTTGCCTCGAACTTGCACCGCGGTCGGCGCAAGAGGGGCGTTTTGCTGCTGCGGTCGAAAGCGGCCAGCAGCCACGCCAGAAATACGGCGACGATCGATCTTGAAGTTCTCATGGCTAGAACCTGAACCGCAGGCGCTGGTCACGGTGCGCATTCCGCTGACGCCCGTCGCCTGGCCGAAGGTGTTGGTATTGAGCTGCGTGTTCCAGCGGTTGATCACGACCGTGTTCAACGCGTTGGTGGCGCGCAGCTGCAAATCCAGGCTGCGGCGCTCTCCGAACCGGAACACCCTTCCCGCCGAGGCATTCAGACTGACGATCATCGGTCCGGGGATGGTGTTCCTCCCCGCATTGCCCCACATCGCCGGCGGCCGGCACGGCGAACGCCGCCGCGTCGAAAAGCCGGCCCGCGGGAGCGGGGTTCAGCGGGCTACCGGTGGCATCCGCGCGAAGGGTCTGCGAGACCGACCCCGTCGAAACCTGGTTCCCGCCGAGTGTGGCCGTCATCGGATTGCTGTTATGCACCTGGATCTGGCTGGTGACGGTCCAGTCCTTAGCCAAGTGCCCCTTCCAGCCGGTTGCCAGGCCCGCGCCCCTTCTGCCCTGGCCGGTACTGTAGGAGAAGTTGACGTTCACGCTGTGCCGCTGGTCGAAGTTCGAAAGGGCGCGCTCGGCGCGGAAATCCAGCCAGTTCTGCACCAGGCTGGCTCCGCCCGCGCCGCCGTCATCGATTGACTTAGAGAAGACGTAACTGCCGCCGGCGCTCAATCCGCCGCGGAAGCGCCGCATGAACTGTATGGAGCCGGCATTGTAATTGGAATTCCCGCCGAAGGTCTCGTAGACGTAGCCCGAGGGATAAGGCGCCTGGGGGGCGTTAGGCGGCGTGACCCAGGGTTGGAACTGGCGAACCAGATGTGTGCCCTTGGAGCCTTGGTAGGCCACGGTGGTCTGGAACGAGTAAGGCAGGTTCTGCTGGATGCTGAAATTCCATTGCTGCACATAACCGATCTTGTAATTGGGATCGACCGCGAACGTGTTGGCGGTCAGCGCGTTGGCCCTGATGTTCGCCGGGTTGGTGAAGGCATCGCCGAGCATGAGCTGCGGGCTGTTCTGGATGTTCAGGTTCCAAACCGTTGCCAGCGGCGGCTGCTGCGACATCTGGGAAGCGACGTCGCTGTAGACCGAAGTGTTGTAGTAGAGGCCGTAGCCGGCGCGGATGATGGTGGACTTCTTGGCGCTGGGCCGCCAGGCGAGGCCCAGGCGCGGCGAGATGTTGTTGCGGTCAGGATTCATCAACGCCGCGGGGTAGGCCCGCCAACACAAAAATTCCCGGCTGGATGGGAGTGACCGCGGTAAAATTGGGCGCGATCTGGAGGTTCACCATGCGGTTGTAGAGCTCCCGTTACCGGACTCTGGTAGTCCCAGCGCAGGCCGAAGTTCACGGAGAAGCGCGAATGCAGGCGCCAATCGTCCTGCATGTACAAACTGTAGACCGAGCTGCGGAAATAGAGCGAAGGGTTGCCGTAGCGCACGGTGGCGGTGTCCGGCGTCCCCAACAGGAAATCCGCCAGATCGAAGCCCGTGCCCGGGGACCGCCACGCCGTCTGAGATCAGACTGGTCGCGTATCCATTGAAAGCGAACGAGCCGCGTCCGTTCGGGTCGGAGTTGCGGTTGTTCTGCTGCCGCCGGAAACCGGCGCCGAACGAGAGATTGTGGCGTCTTGTGCACCCACAGCAGGCCGGCGTTGACCGCGCTGGTCTGAGATCGCTCATGAGCGACGCGGCCCCGTCGGAGAGGCCGGCGAAATCCGTGAAATTGAGATTCGGCGGCCCCCAATTTAGCGGGTCGGTCGAGACACCCTGGATCCCCAGCCTGGCGGCAACATTGTCTTTGAAGGCGAAGAATGGGGATGCGAGATTCCGGTTCCGGCTGAAGGTGTAGTTCACGGTGCTGATGATGCGGCTGGCGAAGTTGTGCGCATAGGAGATGTTCGCGTTGATGCCGCGCCCGCTCCCGGTGTCGGTGAAGCCGAATATGTCGGGGGTGATGCTGTTGTTGCCCGAATAGCCGAGGCCGCCGGAGATCCGATTCTTGGTGTTGAGCGTCTGGTTCACGCGCGCGTTGACGCTGTGGGTGTTGTTGTAGCGCGTGGTGGGGAGCTGGAAGTTACGCGTTTGGCCCGGCAGATTGGGCATAGGATAGTAGCTCAGCAGTGCCGCCGCGATGGGGCTGATGCGCGCCGGGTCGATCTTGTTGCCGGGGAACGGGGCGCCCGTGGTGGGGTCGTAAATTACCACGGGCTTTCCACTCGACGCCACGGATTGCGAGAAGTCGCCGCTGCGCTCCAGGGCGGAAGGCATGGTGGTGAGCGTGCCCTGCTGGCCGAGCCGGCTGCGGCCGATTCCGACGTTGACGGTGAACTGGCCCCGGTTGCCGCTGAGCAGCTTGGGAATCTTGAGCGGTCCGCCGAACGACGCGTTGATGTTGGTGCTGTTCGAGTAGGGCTTCGGAATGTTCTGGCCGCTCAGAGAGTACTGCTGCGCGTTCAGCAGCGAGTTCGCCTCGGTGACAATCAGGTTGCCGTTGTACATCATGCGCGGATTCCTGCGGTTGTTGCCGAAGGCCAGAGCGCCGCCCCGTCCCATCCACCCGGGCGCGCCGCCGCGGTCGCCGGGACCGCCCCGCCCGCCGCCCATCATCGGCGCCGCCGCCGCGTCCGCCGCCGCCCGTCCGCCGCCCAGCATGGCTCCGCCACCGCCGCGCGCACCGTCGAAGCCGCCCCGCCCGCCTGCGGCCCTTGTGCCCTGATCGCCGGCGGCACTCTGGCCATCCGCGCCCAGACCTTGCACGCCGCCCATCCCGAGCGGCCCTTCCAGGCCGGGACCTCCCGTGCCCATCATTTCGGGGCCACCCAGAAGGCCGCGGCCCCCGAAAGGGCCCCAATCATTCTGTCCTGGAAGGCCCATCGCGCTGCTCATACTCCCCTGCAAAACGTAAGCCTGGTTGGCACTGGGCGCAAGCTCGGTGTTCATCTCGCTGGTGATGACGCCTTCCTGGTCGAAGAGAGAGGTGTTGGCCGACTGGCTGACGCCGACCTGCTGGTACGTCTCCTGGTTGGTGGCCTGTTGGTTTCGGCGGCTCCTTGCCGGCTCGCTTCTGGCGGCCGCCGGGCTGGCCGTGACCGGAGAGGGCACCGGCTTGGGCGCGAGCGAGGCTACGATTTCCTGCTCCGAGAGAAACCTCAAGTCCCACTCGTCGGGGGGAGCGCCAGGCGCGACCCGGACTTCGCGTTTCGCTGCCTCAAAGCCCAGCATCTCGACCTGCAATGTCCAGACGCCGCTCGTCCAAGTCCGCGAACGAGTAAGACCCCTTGTCGTCGGTGGTGGTAATGAACTTCTTTTCACCCTGAGTGGCGGTAACGCTAGCGCCGGGGACAGGCTGACGGTTCGACTTGACGACTCCCTGGTGCGGGGAAGCGGAGAGTTCCGCCACGGCGAGTAAGGCGGCTATCAACACGCCACAGGCGTAGTTTCCTCTGTTGAGCATCGGCGTGACCTTTTTGGGCCTTTGATATAAAGGCGTCGCCGGAACGCCGGAGGTTTCCCTTAACGTTCGGCGAGCCGCCTGCTCACCGCTCGCCGGTAGCCGTTAATCTCCACCGCGCCATCCGGGTGAAGTTGGACGACAGCGCATGTGTTGTCGGCAGGGTCCTCACTCTCCACGGACGCAACGAGGGTGTAGTAATGGATGCCGTCGATCTGCTGATATCCCCCCTGGTGTTCATGCCCCTGAAGGACCAGCGCCACTTTGCCCGAGTCCTTCAGAATTTGCCTGACCGCCAGCCGGTTCCGGACACTGGCATCGCCGCCCTCGTCCAGCCGCTGATGGACGAAAACGGTCGAGGGTCGTGTCGATTGCCGGAGATCCTTGGCGAGCCATTCCAGTTGTGCGGGAGAAATGTTCGCGTCGCGCCAGTCGAAGTTGCCCCGGCTGTAAGGTGTCATGTCCGCGCGAAAGTTCGCGTCCAACACCACGAAATGACAGCCGGCGCGGTCGAAGGAGAACCATGTGAGCGCCGGATCGATCTCCGAATTGACGACGGCCGACTGGAACTGCTCTTTCGTGATGCTGTCCATGTCGTGGTTGCCGAGGACGTGGTAGCGGGGGCCGGAGAAGACTGAAAGACTTTCTCAATGGAGCGCAAGAACGAGAGAGTGCCATCTTCGGTGGGCTTGATGTCCTGGTCCTTGAAGTCCCCAAGTTCGACGAGGAATTCGACCTCTTGGGAGTTCATCAGGTCCACGCATGCCCGCAGTTTCGACGTCCCGAGCCGGTAGTAACGATTGTTCGCCGGCGGCCGGTCTGCATAGTGGACATCCGTCACCACGCCGAACCGCAGCGGACCAGTGGCAGCGAAGCCACCCGCGGCCAACGCGCCCGTGGAGGCTTGCAGGAAGAGGCGGCGGCTGATGCGCCACCCTCGATTCAGTGCCGGATCAGTTCGCATACCAGTCTCAGCCTCCCGCCAGCTTGGCCGCCATCTCCAGCGCGGCCACCAGACTCTTGGTGGAAGCCACTCCTTTCCAAGCGATGTCGAACGCAGTCCCGTGGTCCACGGACGTGCGGATGATCGGCAAGCCCAGGGTAGTGTTCACGCCGCCTTCGAAGTCGACGAGCTTTAGCGGGATGTGGCCCTGGTCGTGGTACATGCACACCACGGCATCGAAGCGTTTCTTCACGACGGCCATGTAGAACACCGTGTCGGGCGGAAACGGCCCTTCCACCGGAAGTCCCTGGGCCTGGGCCCAGGCGATGGCGGGCTGAATCTCCTCGATCTCCTCCCGGCCGAATAAACCGTTCTCCCCGGCGTGCGGGTTGAGGCCGGCGACGGCGACGCGAAAGGATCGGCTTCAACCTCGCCACGGCCTCGCAGGTGAGCTGAATGATCTTTGCGACGCGATCACGCTTCACGCGCTCGATGGCCTCGCGCATGGAGACGTGGGTGCTCACGTGCGTCGCGATCAACCGTTCGGAAGCCAGCATGATGGTGACGTCCGCAGCGCCGCACAGGGAAGCGATCAGTTCGGTGTGGCCCGTGAAGCCCGGGTCACTCAACTCGGTGGCCTCCTTGTTCATAGGAAGCGTGACCATCGCGGCGATCTCGCGAGCCAGAGCCGCCCGGGTTGCCGCCACTACATAGTCCCGAGCCGCCGCACCGGAGACCGCGCTGATCCGTCCGATGGACAAATCGTCAACCGAGAGGCGGTTGAGGTCCACTACGTTGAGGAAGCCCTCCGCGTGATCCGTCGGGGCGGCCGCTTGTCTCAAGCGCGACGCCGAAGCCCAGCTTCTGGTTGCAGTGCTCGAGAATCGCCAGGTCGCCGAATGCGACCACTCTATGATGGAGCTCGCCGTTCCGAAACGCCTTGAGCAGAATCTCCGGGCCCACGCCGCTGGAGTCGCCCATCGTGATACCAAACGTCATCGTCCGTTCTCCAAGAATTTCCGTATGTTGAGCAGAGTGTCCGCCGCGCCGAAGCCGCCCGCCTTGGTGACCAGAGCCAGCTCCCGGCCGCCGTGCTGGATCGATGATCTCGGGATTCCCGGAAGCAGCTCTCCCCGTGACTCAACCATCGTGGCACCGATCGCCTGCAGGACGCCATGGGCTGTATCGCCGCCGAAGATCACGAGCCCGTCCACAAGACGGCGATCGAGCACACGACGTGCGATTGCGCCGATCCGCCGCGAGACCCCCGGCGGACAGTTGCCCGGCGTTGCGAGCGCCGCCCAGCCGCGCGTGGCAAGCTCGGAGGCCAGCGCTGAGAAGGGGTGCGGGTCTTTGCCGAGATAGACGGTTGGGACTCCAGCCGCCGCGCCCTCCTGGATCTGCCCACGCGATGCCGGATGAAGGCTGCCACTGAGGACCAGGCAGCGCTTGATGGGTGTATTGGGGGCCAGCCGGCTTCGCTTCACGGTGAGGGTACTAACCCAGGGACCCGCGAACCCGCCGGTCCCAGCCACGATGCACGGCCGTTTGGCGCGCGCCACGGCCTCTGCCGCCGCCCATAGGTCGTCGTCTGAGCTTCCGTCGCAAACAATGATCGACCCCGGTACGGCGTCCTGGAGCAGCGCTTCAAACTGCTTCCGCGTGGCGGCCAGAAGCACAGGGGCTTTGGTCCCCGCAGCGAGCAGCCGCGGGATGGAGCCTTCACGACACGGGTTGAAGGGATCGCCGGCGAAGGCTGTCTTGGCCAGTGGCAGCCCATCCACGTACAGTTCGCCGCCCGCCACCACGCGCCCCATCTTCGGATAGGCCGGGACGTAGACCAGCAGTCTCTCCGGGAAGACGCCCAGCAGAGCCTGGAACTCGGCCGCGATGTTGCCCCGCAGCGTGGAATCGGTCTTCTTGTAGAGATAGGGAATGCCTGCTTCTCTGGCCATCGCCGCGATCTGTGCGACACGGCGCCTCGCTCGAGCGGGGTTGGCATGGCGGGTTTGTGTGTCCACCACCAGTGCGGTGGCCTCGCCCGCAAGCCTCAACTTCACGGTGACGAGAGAGCGCACTCCATCCGCGGCAAACTGCGCTCCCACTTCGAGCGCGCCCGTGGTGTCGTCCGCTATCGCGAGAACCTGCATACCGGCGCCATTGTCTGGCTAGCTGCTATCGATTGTAAGTCACCGGCTGAGAGGCATTCTCAGGTGACTCAGGACCGCAGCCACCGACTGTTCGAGAGGCAGGGTCCCATCGAGCACCAGGTCGGCGAAGCGCTTCGTGGGCAGGAGATACCGGTCGGCCATGGGGCGGACTGTTGTCCTGAACTGTTCAACCACGGATTCCGGGCTGCGTCCGCGCTCTCTCACATCACGTTCGATTCGCCGTTGCAGGCAAACCTCATCGGGGGCATCCACGAAAATCTTTAGGTCGAGCAGATCCCGTATGGCCTCCCAATAGAGCGCGAACAGACCCTCGACGATGACGAAGGCGGCCACGGGGACGCGGCGGATCTTCTTGGTCCGCACATGCCGGGTGAAGTCGTAGACGGGCGCCTCGATCTCCCGTCCCTGTGATAGCCGGCGCAGATGACCGGTCAACAACTCAACGTCCAGGGCCTCGGGGACGTCGAAGTTCGCCAGCGGGCGCTCTTTGGGCGTCAGATGGGCCAGGTCGTGATAGTAGGAGTCCAGCAGAAGCACGGGCGCGTTGAGGATAGCCGCCAGACGCTGGGCGATCTCGCTCTTGCCCGCGCAGGACGGTCCCGCGACACCGATGAGGTGTGGGTGGGGAAGCTGATCCGGCCTCAAGTCCGAAGTATAGCCCGGTAGGGTCAAGACGGCTGGGGTATACTCAGTAACGGTCGGGCTTCCCGGCTCGTCATATAGGGGGTCATTGGATATCATGTCATTCTCTCGCAGAAACTTCCTGAACATAGCGGCTGGCGCAGGCGCCGCGATCACCGCCAGGGACGTGGTCGCGGCCGCGCAACAACAGGAGCAGCAACCGCAACGCCGCGCCTTCGGTGGGGAGCCCTGGACCAGGCAACCGCAACCATTTCCGTACTACACGGGCCGGTCGACGGTGTCTCTGGTCAAGGGCGAGAGCCGGCGCAAGAACATAACCGACGCGCTGGTTGCCATCGACGACCAGATCCTGCCGGTCCTAAAGAGGAAGAAGTACGTGATCCTCAAGCCTAATTGCGTCAGCACGGTGCCGCTGGGAACCACCAACGCCGAGGCGTTGATGGGCATCCTCGACTACCTTGCCCCGCGCTACAAGGGCCCCGTCATCATCGCCGAATCCTCCGGCAATACGTTAGGGAGCTACGAGGCGCTCGGATACCAGAAGGTCGTCGATCAGCACCGCAGCCAGAACGTGAGCCTGCTGGACCTGAACACGGAGGCGAAATACGAGGTAATGCTGGCGTTCGACTACCACGCGCACGCCACCCCGATCCGCCTGGCAGCACGCCTCCAGGACCCCGACGCCTACATCATCTGCTCCGCGATGCATGAAGACGCATAACGCCCAGTTGGTCACCATGTCGGTGAAGAACATGGTCCTGGGCGCGCCACTCCATAATGCCCCGAAGACGACGCCGCGCTGGAACGACAAGAGCAAGTACCACGTCGGCATTCGGATGATGCAGGTGAACATGATGCTCACCGCGCAGAAGTTGAGGCCGTTTTGGGGCGCTGCCGTGATCGACGGTTACGAGGGCATGGAGGGGAACGGTCCGCATCGCGGGACCCCCGTGCCCCATCGCATTGCCATCGCCTCAACCGATTACATCGCCGCGGACCGCATTGGGGTCGAAGCGATGGGGATCGATCCGAGCCTGGGTTGGCAGCCTTGTTTTCTGCCACCAAGCGGGGCTCGGGCAATACGATATGGAAAAGATCGACATTCGCGGCGAGAAGGTCGCGGACGTGCGCCGAACCTACCAACTGCACCAGACGTCGACCAGCAGAAGATGTGGATGGGGCCGATGGAAGATCTGCCCCCCAGGCTCGGCTAGCGCAGCAGCGCGGCAGCGCACCATAGTACCGGCGCTTGGCCATGGAAGTCGCCGGTGCGACGGGCCCGAGCAAGGTAGTACGCCATGTCGTTCAGCTTGTTGGTGCCTTCGCCAACGCTGGTGACGTCGGAGTTCTGGTCGATGTAACCCACGAGCTGCGAGCCAACCCCTGCGCGCCACCGGGCCGAAGGTCTTGGCGTCCAGCCAGCCGTTCTTCACCCCACTGATCATGGCGAAGGTAAACATGGCTGTGGAAGAGCTCTCCGGCCACGACTTCCTCTTTGTCGATGAGCTGCCGCCACATGCCGTCCTTGCCCTGGTACTGGCGCAGCGAGTTCATCATCTTTCGGTAGCCCTCCAGGATGCGGGGACGCTGGGGATGGTTGGCCGGCAGCGACCAAAGCAACTCGGTCATTCCAGCGGCCACCCAGCCGTCGCCGCGGCCCCAGAAGAAGGGGACGTCCGGCGCATGGTAGAAGAGGCCGTTCGGCTGCTGCAGCTTGTCCAGGTAGGCAGCCATAATGGCAGCCGAGCGGTCGATGTACTTGGCTTCGCCCGTGGCGCGGTAGGCCTGAACCTGCACGGCCGTGATCATGAACATGTCGTCGATCCACCAGCGGGTCTGATTGGTAAAGCCGTCCGGGTTGGGCTTCTCCCACTGTTTGTCGGCGATGCCTTGGCCTATGTCGAGGTACTTCTTTTCCTTGGTCTGGATATAGAGCTCGAGAGGCACGGCGCCGAACACAGAGAGGTCCACGTGCGAGGGCTCGGGAATGAGGTGGGCTTCAGCGGGCGTCAGGAGGGGATCGAAGCGCTTGATGAGCTGCGCCGTCAACTCTTTGTTGCCTGAAATTTGCGCAAACCTCAATGCGCCGTACCAGGTGCAGGTTTCCGGGTACGTGATGAACTTGGGAGGCCCAGGCCTGATGAAGTTGGTGTGCGGGGTAACCACGAAACGCGCGGCCACACGGTTGCCCACCTCCAGCGGCGAAGACCCCTTCGGCCAGTTGTCGAAATCGCCTTGTTGGGCGCAGATCGGGAGGCTCGCTGCCGTCAGGGCAGCGGCCACCAGGATCAGAAGTGCTCTTCGTTGCCCGTGCATCTGAATCCTCCTATCGCGATTCCTATTTCACGAGTGGCGTGAGCAGAATGTTCCGGAACGCGATGGGGCCATGGTCTCCCTGTAACGAAATGGGTCCCGGCTCGCCCTCGTTCGGATCATGCCCCATGGCCGTCAGCCCTTCGATCACCTGCCTGTCGATGAGCTTTTTGCCATTCAGTACCACAGTGACGTCGCGGCCGATGAGGGTAATGTCGTAAACCTGCCATTCCCCCGGGCGCTTGCTGGCATTGACGCTGGGCGCGATTCGGCTGTACAGCGAACCGTTGCTGTGACTGTTTGGCGGCTGTCCATAGTCGTCAAGAACCTGAATCTCATATCGCCCGCGCAGGCCGATGCCGCTGTTACTCCCCTTGTCCACCCGGTACTCGATGTGCAGCTTGAAGTTCCAAAACTTCTCCGTGGAAACCAGGTTGGCGCCGCCGCCGGGAGCCCTCAGGACTCCGTTTTCGGCCTGTCCAGCCGAACTTCCGATCCTTCTCCAATGGCTGCCAGCCCGAGAGGTCCTTTCCGTTGAACAGCCGGATCGGTTTGCCCTCGCGCCAAGTCCCGTCATCCTTCTCACGGATCTCAGGGGCGCGCACACCAATCCATTCAACCGGAGGATGCGTTCGATCCTTCCGTTGCCGTGGTGCCTCTCAATTGTGCCCCGCTGAACCTCGCCCTGCAGACCGTACGGGCATCCACCGGCTCTGCCCCGCGTTGCAGGCGCCGCTTGTAGCGGAAGCCGAACACGAGCTCGCCGTCTTTGATGGCGACCTCATCCGCCCGGTTCAAGTCGCCGCCGTAGGCACTGACGAACCGCACCTCGGGAGCAGATGTTTCGGCGCCCCGAACTTCAAGCCAAGAGGCCCGGTCGGCGCCGGCTGGATAGCTGATATCCCACCGCCCGTTGAAATCCACGTTTGCCGCAAAAGCCGGCCCCAGGGCCAGAATCAACAACGCTGTTAGGTATCGCATATATCCGCCGAGAGAGATAGTAGCACAGCTCCTCAGCCCCTTTGGCGGGGACCGGCTCCGGTATGATGGTCACCATGACCACCCGCAGGCAGTTCCTGGCATCGAGCCTGCCGCTGGCGCTCTACAGCCAGACCCCGCGCCGCGTGGATCGGTCGCGCATCAGCGCGCTCACCGATGAAATCGCGCGTACACCGCAGGGCGCAATCGAGTTTCTAAAGCAATACGGGCTGAGGCTGGCCGAATTGCGGGAGGTGCCGGGCGGCGGGGGCACCTACGACGAGGCGCTGAGCGATGAGCAGCTCCGTGCGGCGGCCAGGGAGTTTAAGGATGCTGGAATACGGGTGTCCTTCCTGGACGCGGGGTCGATGAAATACATGCTGCCGGGCACGCAGTCCGCGCGGGTCCGCCAGGAAACGGACGAAGCGCGCGCCAAGCGGCTGGCGCGGGAGGGCGAGGAGTACGAGCGGCGGATGGAGCACATGCGCAAGGCCCTGAACGCCGCCAAGATCCTGGGTGCGGACAAAGTGCGCGTGTTCGCTTTCGGGCGCGTGGCGGAGCCGCTGAAGCTGATGCCGCGAATCGCCGAGGTCCTACAACCCATGGTCGATCTGGCCGCCGCTCAGAAGATCCAACTGCTGGTTGAAAACGAGGGGTCTTGCAACGTCGCCACGGCCGCCGAGCTGGCTGCGCTGATGAAGCTGATGCCTTCGAAGTACATCGGCGTCAACTGGGACATCACCAATGGGATGGGGCAGAAGGAAGTGCCGTTCCCCGACGGCTACAACCTGCTGCCCAAGGACAGGATCGGCAACGTCCACATCAAGGGACGCAGCGTGCTCGACTATCCGGAGCGCCAGGATTGGCGGGCGATCTTTGACACCATGACCAAGGACGGCTACACCGGCAACTTCGGCCTGGAGACACATATCTTCGGCGCAGGCCAGATCCAGGCTTCTCACGACTCCATGAAGGCGATCCTGCGCATCCTGGAAGGTTAGCGGAGGCCGTTATGAACAGCAAGGCACGAGTTCTCGCAAGCCTCAGCCACAGGCAGCCGGATCGGGTTCCGATCGACTTAGGCGGGACCTCGGTCACGGGTATCCACGTGAGTTGCGTCGCGCAGTTGCGGGCGCACTACGGTTTGGAGCCGCGCCCAATCAAGGTGCACGAACCATTCCAGATGCTGGGCTGGGTGGATGACGATCTCAAAGCCGCCCTGGGCATCGACGTCGAGGGCGTATTCGCCGGGCGGACACTTTTCGGCTTCCCGAACGAGAACTGGAAGCCCTGGCGCTGGCAAGGCATGGAGTTGCTGGTTCCGGAGAAGTTCAACACCACGGTCGACTCGCAGGGCAACACGCTGATCTACCCCGAAGGCGACCTGACTGTTCCGCCCAGCGGGAAGATGCCCGAGGGAGGACAGTTCTTCGACGCTATCATCCGGCAGAAACCGATTGACGAGGATCGTCTGAATCCGGAAGACAACCTCGAAGAGTTCGGCCCGATGTCGCAGGACGATTTGAACCATCTCGCTTCCGCCGCTGCGAACGCGGCTGCGACCGGCCGGGCCGTGATCACCGGCCTGCCCGGCACAGCCCTGGGCGATATCGCGCTGGTGCCTGCTCCCTTCCTGAAGGACCCCAAGGGGATCCGCGACGTTGCCGAGTGGTACATCTCCACCAGTTCGCGGCGCGACTACATACACCAGATCTTCGAGCGCCAGTGCGAGATCGCCCTGAAGAATCTAGAGCGAATCGGCGGTGCGCTGGGCGGCAACGTGGACGCCGTGTTCTCCTGCGGAACCGATTTTGGCACGCAGACCTCGTCATTTTGCTCTGTCGCAACCTTCCGGGAACTCTATTTCCCGTACTACAAGCGGTTGAATGACTGGATTCACCAGAACACGCCCTGGAAGATCTTCAAACACTCCTGCGGCTCCGTGGAGCGGTTTTTCGATTCATTCATTGAAGCCGGTTTCGACATCATCAACCCGGTACAATGTTCGGCGACGGGGATGGAACCGGAACGTCTCAAGTCGAAGTATGGTGACCGCCTGACGTTCTGGGGCGGTGGAGTGGACACGCAGAAGGTGCTGCCGTTCGGCACGCCTGGAGAAGTCCGTGAACAGGTGCTGCGCCGCTGCGAGATCTTCGCCAGGGACGGCGGCTTCGTCTTCAATACGATTCACAACGTGCAGGCCGGCACCCCCGTCGCGAACATCGTGGCGATGATCGACGCGGTGCGCGAGTTCAACGGCCGGGCTTGAGCGCCCCAGTGGCAGGAGCGCCGCGCTTCCAGAGGGCCTCGATCTCTTCCAGCGTCTTGCCCTTGGTTTCGGGCAGCAACTTCCAGACCATGAGGAAGGTGATCACGCACATCGTGCCATAGAGCCAAAACGCGCCCGTGGGGCCGAGAAGATTGACCAGCGTCAGGAACGTCATGGTCAAAGCGAAGCAGGCCGCCCACAGCGCAACTGTCGCGATCGACATGGCGCGCCCTCTCACCCTCGTCGGGAAGATCTCCGCCAGAAGCACCCACGCCCCCGGCCCCAGCCCCACGGCAAAGGAGGCGGCGCAGACGAGCATGATGCCGAGCACGAGATAAGCAGGCGGCGGGTGGATCAGGAACGCCGCTCCCAGCGCGGCCTGGCAGAGGGCCATGGCCGCGGCAGAGATCATCAGCAAGGGCCGCCGTCCGAGCCGGTCAATCACCCACAAAGCCACGATCGTCACTAGGAAATTGACCAAGCCCACCGCGACATTGACGCCGATCGCCGCCGAGTCGCTCTGGCCCCCCACCTGCTCCTTGAAGATGACAGAGCCGTAGAACAGCACGGTGTTGATACCCGTGATTTGCTGCAAGATAGCGAGCGCCACGGCCAGGAAAGTCGCACGTCGAAGGCCCGGCTGGAGCAATTCCCTGAGCGTGCCGGATTCCTCGCTGATCGCCCGCTTGATATCCCCCAGCACCAGCAGCGCGGAGGATCGGCCGTTCACCCTGGTAAGCACCGCCAGTGCTTCCTCTTCCCGCCCCACCTCGGTGAGAAAGCGAGGGCTCTCCGGCACGAAGAAGAGGGCGATCAGGAACACGATGGAGGGGACGGCCGCGGAGGCGAACATCCAGCGCCAGTTCTCCGGCCCGCCGAATGAAAGGCCCCAGTTGATGAAGTAGGCCAGCAGGATGCCGGTGACGATCGCCATCTGGTTCAGTGAGACCAGACGCCCGCGGTTCCGGGCCGGGGCGACCTCGGCGATGTAGAGCGGAGCCAGCAACGAGGCCATCCCGATGGCGAGACCCCCGACAAATCGAGCCGCCATGAACTCGTTGAGGTTGCGGGGCAGCGCCGCGCCCACCGAGGAAGCGGCAAACAGGATCGCCGACAAGACCAGGATCTTCCGCCGGCCGAAGCGGTCACTCAACCAGCCGCCGACGCTGGCGCCGAAGATGCAGCCGATCAGCAGGCTGCTGGCCGCCAATTCCGTCTGTACCTCGGTGAGCTGGAACTGTTGCCGCAGGTAGAGAATCGCGCCGTTGATCACGGCGATGTCGAAGCCGAACAAGAGTCCGGAAGTCGCCGCCACCAAAGACACAAGGGCGACATACAAGGCGCTCCCACGGTCCGCCAGGTCAGGCTTGGTAGCGGTTTGAGGCGTCATCGCTTTTGGCTAGAAGTCGCGAACAGAACCATCCGGTGCGTTCAACCGCGGCTGAAGAGCCCGATCCCGGAATGGCCTGGATCGCGCCATCTTCTCGTCGAAGGTAATGCCGAGACCCGGGCCGTCAAGCGGCAAGGCGTAGCCGGCCTCGAGCTTGGGATAGGGCGAGACGACCTCCGGCTCGGGATCGGAGTTCGCGAACGGCGCCTCGATCATGGTGACGTTGGGGATGGCCAAGGCGGCATGCATCGTGGCAGCGGTCCCCAGGGCCCCGGCGTTGTTGTGGGGGATCAGGTTGAGGTAGAAAAGCTCGCCCGCGGCGGCGATCTTCTTCATCTCGCTGATGCCGCCGCAGTGGCACACATCCGGCCGGAGATAGTTGACGTAGCTGTTGACGATCGTCTCCCGGAACTCCCACTTGCTGTGATAACGTTCGCCGATCGCCAGCGGGAGGCTGGTGTGCGCGCGGACCTGGGCCATGGCCTGAGGATTTTCGTGGCGAATGGGATCTTCGATCATGAAGGGCCGGTAAGGCTCAGCGCGTTTGGCCAGCTCGATGGCCCACTCCGGATCGTAGCGTCCGTGGCACTCCAGGATCAGGTCGATCTCGTCGCCCACGGCTTTGCGGATGGCGGCGAGATACTCGATCTGCTGTTGCACAGCCAGCCGGTGGTCATGCAGATCGATCGCGTCATAGCTATGGAACGCCCGAAACCGAATGGCGGTGAGACCCCTGGCAACACGCTGTTTCGCCTGCTCGGCGGCTGCTTCGGCGGTATTGGCATTGACGTGCCCATAGACGCGGACCTTGGTCCTGGCGAGGCCGCCGATCAATTGGTACACGGGCACGCCGTAGGCTTTGCCCTTGATATCCCAGAGCGCCATGTCGATGCCGCTGATCGCCGTTCCCATCGACGGGCCGCCCCGCATGAACCGGCGGCGGAAGCAGACCTGCCACAGGTACTCGACCCGCTCCGGATCTTCGCCAATCAGGAACGGGATCAGGTCCCTCAGCGCCCCTTCCGCGGAGTAGGGCAGGAAATCGTTGGTCGCATCACCGTAGCCCACGATGCCTGCGTCCGTTTCGATCTTGACGAAGACGTCTGCTCCAGTCAAAATCGGCTCGGCCCTGGTGATCTTCATCCGCAGGCTTTTCCGAGCAGGCTGTGCGCCTTCGACCTGGGCGGCCGAGAGCAAGCCGGCTCCCGCAACCCCTCGCAGGAAACCGCGTCGGTTCGAATTGCTGTGGCTATCCATAGGTTCTTCTCCCATCGGGCCGGATCAACGTTTCACGGACACCACGACGTATGGGATATCCTTTTCCAGATCTGGATACATTCTCCCAAAACCTGTGTTGTCCATCACTTCGACAAAATACATCAAGTTCCACTTGAGGTCAATAAATGACGCGGGAATGCGGCCCACATGGAGGCCGGTTTGCGGATCCAGGCGCATTTCGGCGGTCTGGTAGTCCTCGAACTGCGTGAGATGGCGGTAGCGTAAGCGGACCCACTTGACCCCGGCCGCGGCCGTGACCTTGGCGCGGACCACGACGTCGCGCCCCGGCTCAGCCGCGGAGACAGGCTCCAGCTTCGCCAGCGGCGGCTTGTCATTGGGGCCTCGCACGGTGATGCGGACAGGTGCGGCGCCGGCGCGTCCCTTAGCCGTCTGTCGCTCTGCCTCCAGTTTGCGGAGATCCTGCTCTAGAAACCCGAGTTCTCTCTTCCAATGACGCGGGAAGCCCTTATCCTCTACACCGAAAGCCAGGTTCTCGCTGTAAGTGTCGCCAGCCGCGCCGACGATTTCGCTCCATGCCTGAATCGCGCGCTTCTCATTCGCGATGGCCCCGTCGAAAGAGGTCAGATCGCCCGATTCCTTGTAGAGGTTGAAGTAAAGGCCCGCCAATTGGCGCCAGGAATGGTACCGCGCCAGTGCGGCAAGGATCTTCAGGTCGGCGACGCTGGTCTGAAACTCGTTGCCGGCGCGATTACCAATGGCCTTTTCCGCCTGCGAAACCTCGGCCAGGATGCTGTCTGACAATCGGGCGAACCAGAGGCTGGTCTCCTCCGGGCGGCGCATCGCAGTGTCAGTCTTCTGAAGGATGCTCTTGGCCGCGTCGCGCAGGTTCATAATTGCTGTGTATCGCTGCCTTCCTCTGTGGCGAACTCAGGCAGGCTGCCTTGCCGCTGCATCTCGGGCCAGCCGCGCGTGGTCGGGAAGTATTGGTAGCGATAGCTGGACGCCACGATGCGCGGCAGGACCTGGCTGGCGAGGTGCATGGCGTTCATCACGCGCGGGCCGGCCTGAGGTCCGAAGCGCCGCGTGAACTCCTTCTCCCAGATCTCAGGCGGAGTTTGCGGGTTGTACGTGAGACGGCCCCAGAGCTGGTAGAAGTGCCAGTAACGCTCGAACTCGTAGTCGTAGTGGCGGTAGCGGGGATTGAGACATCGCGCGGCGCGGCTTCGTGCGGCTCGCCAAGCATCTTGGTGGCGAGCATCTCATTGACCTCGAAGCTGTTGCCATCGTACAAACGCGCACTCTGGGCGAAGCGCCGGACATAGTCCGGATCCCCCCACAGCAGTAGCCGCGTAGTGCCTGCGCTCCACACCTGCCAGTGGACCCGGTAGCGCTGGGGATAGCGCAGCAGGTCGGCGTAGCCGTGGCGGCGCTCGCGCTGGTTCTGCACGTTGATGTGCGTGGGATGGAAGGGCAGCCCCATCTGCTCCATCCAGTACTTCGTGTTCATGCGCGCTTTGAGGCCCTGATCCAGCGCGTCTTCGATCACGGCGTCGGGCAAGCCCTTGGCGCGAAGGTCGATGCGCATGTCGGGGCGCGCCTGCTTGATCAGAGCAAATACTTCGTGCCAGAAGCCGGCCATCTCAGCAGGCTTAAGGCCGGATTCGTCGTGCATGCGGAACTGGATGGCGTCGACCTCGGGGAAGACCTCAAGGAAGCGTCGCAGCGCCGCCTTGGTGTAAGCGCCAAGGTTCTCACGCCGTTACGCCCCAGCACCAGGCCCGGCACGCGCTTGCCGGCGGTTTCGGAAGCGCCGGGAATGCCGCCGCCCTGCACGCCGCCCCGGTAGATGTGGTCCCAGATGCCGGCGGTAACATCGATTCCCCGCTCATGCGCGAGCTTCATCATGGCCTTGAACGCCGCTGTGTTGCGCGCCTGCTGTTCGCGCGTGATGCCTACCAACTGGACGCCGGGGAAGCCGTCCACGTCGAAGAAGTAGGGATACAGCGGGGCCATGAAACCGCCGTTCTCGTAGCCGAAAATGACGATGAAGGTGTTGATCCGGCTGGCGGCGAGCAAGTCGAAGTACCGCCTCCAATACTGCTCGTCATAGAGGCGGCTCTCGAAATAGGCGCGCTGCATCGTATAGATGGAGACGCCGCGCTCGGTCAGGTAGGGCTTCTCTGAAACGTCCCGGAGGTTCTGGAACGGGCTGCCCGTCCCGGTTGTCCAAGAGATGCGCTCCGCTGTGTCCAGCGCCGCGTACATCAGCCCCTGAGCGTCCGCGCCGCACAGAAAAACGGCGGGCTTGCCACGATAGTTTGCCCGGTGGATCGTGAGAGCTTCGGGACCATCGGGCAGGGGCGCTTTCAGGCCGTTCAAAGCTTTGGTGATCTCGCCGTTGGGCGATCGAACTCCCGCCAGAATCAAGTAATCCGCGCCGGCGGGGTCTGCCAGCTCGTATCCCTTAGCGCGCAAGGATTGTTCCAGTTTAGCGAGGCCGTGCGCAGCGGGCGGGATGATGGCGCCGTCCGTAATCACGGCCACTTTTTGCGCCGCCAGAGCCGGCGCGCAAAGCAAAAGGAGTGCGAGAACGATACTCAAGGGTGGGAGAATGTCACGATCCATTCCCAGAGTCTACTTCCTTGCGAGACGGTTTAAAAGGGTGGGGTGGGTGAAGGGGTTCGAACCCTCGGCCACTGGAACCACAATCCAGCGCTCTACCAGCTGAGCTACACCCACCGTGGGGACAATCCATTTTAACATGCGGGCCAGTTCCAGAGCCCTGCGCGTTTTCAAAGCGGCGCGCCCGAAGACACCGCGAGTACGACGTAGACTCCATCGCAGACACTGCAAGGCTTTCCACCCCGCGAGGCGGTCACCTGCCGCGGTCCTCACGCAGCATTTCCTCCGAGCTGGGAAAAGGGCCGGGCGAGGAAGGTCGGCGGGAACGTATCTGGAGGGCGCGTTTCAGGACCGCTTTCCGGCGAGCCAGTTCTTCCAGAGTGGGCACATGGACCATTCTACAGCCCCGCCTGCTTCCAAAGCTCGTCGACGCGGCGCTTGATGTCGGGCGACATCTCGATGACGTCCGGCCAGGGCCGGGTGAAGCCCTCTTGCGGCCACTTGCGGGTGGCGTCGATACCCATCTTGGAGCCGACGTTGGGGAGGCGGCTGGAGTGGTCGAGCGAATCCACCGGCCCCATCACGAACTCGATGTCGCGCTGCGGGTCGATGTTGTTCAGCGCCTTCCAGGCGACCTCGCTCGAGTTCTGCACATCCACGTCTTCGTCCACCACCACGATGCACTTGGAGAACATCGCCTGGCCCAGCCCCCAGATGGCGTGCATCACCTTGCGGGCGTGCAGCGGGTAGGATTTGCGGATCGAAACCAGGATCAGGTTGTGGAAGACGCCTTCGGCGGGCATCGAGATGTCGCGGACTTCGGGAAGCTGGAGGCGCATCAGCGGCAGGAAGATCCGCTCGATGGCCTTGCCCATGAAGCAGTCTTCCATGGGCGGCGGCCCGACGATGGTGGTCGGGTAGATGGGATCCTTCCGCTGCGTGATGCAGGTGACGTGGAAGACCGGATACTGGTCCTCCAGGGAATAGAAGCCGGTGTGGTCGCCGAACGGGCCTTCGGTGCGCAGTTCGCCCAGCTCCACATAGCCCTCGAGCACGATCTCGGCATTGGCCGGCACCTCCAGGTCCGACGTCTCGCACTTGACCATCTCGACGGGCTTGCCGCGCAGGAAACCGGCGATCATCATCTCGTCCAGATCCGGCGGCAGAGGCAGGATGGCGGAGTACATGGTGGCCGGGTCCGACCCGATGGCCACCGCCACGTCCATGCGCCCGGACCCGCCCGCCTTGAGCTGGCGGCGGTAGTGCTCCGCGCCCTGTTTGTGGGTTTGCCAGTGCATGCCGGTGGTGCGCTCGTCGTAGACCTGCATGCGGTACATTCCGCAGTTGCGCTTGCCGGTGTCGGGATTCCTGGTGAACACCAGCGGCAGGGTGATGAAGCGGCCGCCGTCCTGGGGCCAGCACTTGAGGATGGGGTACTCGGAGAGGGAAAAGCCGTCGCGCCGGATTACCTGCTTGCACGGCCCGCTCGAAACACGTCTTCGGAAAGAAAGAAGCCATTTCAGAGAGCTTCGGCAGCATCTTCAGCTTGCCGATCAGCCCTTCCGGCGCGCGCATCTCAAGGTAATCGGAGATGCGCCGGGCGACTTCCTCGACCGAGGAGACCTCCAGCGCGATCTCCATCTTCCGCGTACCGGCGAAGCCGTTGATGAAGACCGGAACGTTCGAGCCCTTGGGCTTCTCGAACAGCAGCGCGGGGCCATCGCGTTTCACCGCCCGGTCAGCGAAGTCGGTGATCTCCAGAACCGGGTCCACCTCAAAGGGAATACGCTTCAACTCGCCGTGCTTCTCCAGGGCGGCGATGAACTCGCGCAGGTCGGAATAGGCCATAGGGGATTCTCTCTTTCTACTATGATTGAGGTTTAAGGCAAATTCCAAGGAGAATTCATGACTGATCGTGTTGCGTTCGTGACCGGCGCCAGCCGCGGGATCGGAAGATCGATTGCGCTGAGGCTCTGCCGGTCGGGCTTCCGGATCGTCGTCGCGTCCCCGGAAGTGGAAAACAACGAGAAGGTGGCGGGGGAGATCCGGGACGCGGGGGGGACGGCGCTGACGCTCGATTTCGATGTCACTTCACTCGATTCCATCAAGCAGGGCGTGGCCGCGGCGCTCAAGGAGTTCGGAAAGATCGAGGTGCTGGTCAACAACGCGGGCATCACTCGTGATGGCCTGGCCATGCGCATGAAACCGGACGACTGGCGGCTGGTTCTGGAGATCAATCTGAATGGCGCTTTCTTCACCACGCAGCAGATCCTGCCGGGGATGCTACGGGAGCGTTGGGGCCGCATCATCAACATTGCCTCGGTCGTGGGCCAGATGGGTAATGCCGGGCAGGCCAACTACGTCACCTCCAAGGCGGGTATTATCGGGCTCACCAAGGCTCTGGCCCAGGAGGTCGGCAGCCGCAACATCACAGTCAACGCGGTCGCGCCGGGTTACATCGAGACCGACATGACAGCGAAGCTGCCGCAGGAAGTCAAGGACCGCATGCTGGCCGGTGTCGCGCTCAGGCGCCCCGGCCAGCCGGAGGATGTCGCCAACGCCGTGAACTTCCTGGCGGGCGACGACGCGGCCTACATCACCGGCCACGTGGTCAACGTCAACGGCGGGATGTATATGTAGGAGGCTGCAGCCGCTCGATCGCCGCCAGCGTTTGCTCCAGCACCTGGTGCGGGTCGGGGCTGCCGACGCGGACCACTTCCTTGGGGCCGGGCCCGGTCGGATACCAGCGGGCGAACATTCGCGGGGAAGGGAAGCCGGCAAAGACCGTGACCAGCGGCGTGCCACAGGCCGCCGCGGCGTGCTGGCCCGCGGAGTCGTAACCCACGTACAGACTGCTCCGGGCGATGATGGAGGCGAATCCCGCGAAAGAACCGTGCCAGGTTTGCACTTTTGATCGAGGAGCGCCGCAGCGCCGGATGGCTTCCCGAACGCGCTCTTCTTCCTGTTTGCCCGCGCCAAGGTCGACTACCAGGCGGGTGTCCTTTTGCACCAGGGCGCGCAGCAGTCCCTCCTCGAACGGGTCCGGCACGCGTTTGGCCTGGTTCCCGCCCACGCCAAGATTGACTGCGACGACCGGCTCCGGCCCAACATCGGGAGCTTCGGCCGGAGCGATGTAGGGCGCCGCGTCAGCGACATCGAAGACTTCGCCAACCCAGCGCTGGGTCAGGGTAGTCAAAGAATCCGAGCCATCGCCGCCGTAGGAGCGGCTGTCGAAGAAGAAGTAATCCTCCTCGGGGCAGACCGGCAGCAGCCCGAGCTGGGTGAGCCGGGAATCGGGATCGATCACGATGCTGTCGGGACGGGCCAGTGCGGCCTGGAGCTCCGGCCCGAGCGCCAGGCGTTCCTGCAGGGTGCCCCCACGGCTGTAAGAGACGGCCAGTCCCCGGATTCTTGGATCGGCCGCGAAAAGTTGCCGGCTCTTTTCTCCGCCCACCAGGATGATGTCCGCATGTTGGAAACCGGCGCTTGGCCGCGGAGAGGACCACGCTGGTGACGGCGATGTCGGCCCCCAGCGTCACCCGGGACAGGACAAAGACTTCCCGGATATGATCCGGATTTCCGCGGAACGGGCGCAGGCGGCGGATCCGGTGGTAACGAGAAGTCAGAGCCTGTGCGTTGAGCGCAGGAGTCGCCATAGCGATGGCTTGCGAGAAGATCTCCGCATACGGTTGGGAGAGTCCCGGCTCGAAACGGTCGGCAAGCCCTTCTGCGAGCACCCGAAAAAGCGCCTCGCATGCATCCCGCGCCGCGTTCGGATCCGGGTCCCGGGTTGCGAAAAGCAGTTGTTCCAGGATGCCGGCAGGCCACGCCTGTCCTTCAAGGCAGTGGCTCAGAATCTCGTGCGCAATGGCGCGGCAGGTTGAGGATCGCAAGGGTTCAGTGATTCTCGATTGTACTTCCTTTGGATTTAGGGGTGGGGGCGCAAGCCAGTCACAGACACCTGAGGAGGAGAAAGTCTTTTCTTTTGAGTTGGTAAGCCTCTGAGGAGAGGGCCGGGCCTGGAACCGGGGTGTTAGTTTGTTGGCAGAGAACCGGAGCACAGGTTCCGCAAATCCAGGGCGGCCTGAATGAAAGCTATTCTTCTAAAACTTTGGAGGAAACGGGATGAGCCCCCGGAAACAGGCAGGCGAGAAGGGAACCGGGTCAAGGAAGCGAGCCCAGGCAGCGGCGCTGGACAAGATGATTCGGGGATTCGAAGTGAAGGCCGAGAAGGCTGATGTGAAGCTGACGGTCGCGGAGTACATCCGGATGGTTCAGCTCCGCGAAGAGATGCAGGCAGAGGAGCCCAAGGAGATCAAAGTCACGTGGGTAGAACCGACAGAGAAGGAACCTGCTACCGAGACATAGAGTACAGCCCCCTGCCTTCTCAGGAACGGTTTCACAGATCCACAGCGCGATTCAAAGGCTTCTCGGGCCCGGTGGGCTCGGGGAAAAGCCAAGCCCTCTGCCAGGAAGCGCTCCGGCTGAGCTATCTGAACCCAGGCAGAGCGGGGCTGCTGGGAGCACCCACTTATCCAATGCTGAGAGACGCCACGCAGAGCATCCTGTTCGAAATTCTGGGGCAGAGCCGGATTCCACATGAGTACCACAAGGCGGAGAACACCCTGGTGCTGGGTGACACGGGGTCCAAGGTGATCTTCCGGCCGGTGGACGACTACGAGCGGCTGCGGGGGACAAACCTGGCCTGGTTCGGGCTGGACGAGTTGACATACACGGCGCAGGATGCGTGGCTGCGGCTGGAAGGACGGTTGCGGGACCCGAAGGCCAAACGGCTGTGCGGTTTCGCAGTCTGGACGCCGAAGGGTTTCGACTGGGTGTACCGGAAGTTTCTGGAGCGGCCGGTGGAGGGCTACGGATTGGTATTCGCCGAGCCGTACGAAAACCGGCATCTGCTGGAAAAGGTGCCGGACTACTACGAGCGGCTGCAGCGAAGTTACGACAGCCCGTTCTTCGAGCAGGAGGTCATGGGGAAGTACCTGAATGTGAGCGAGGGCCAGGTCTATCACGCCTTCGACCGCAGCAGAAACGTGGCGGAAGCGGCGATCGACGCCGAAGCTTCCGCTGCGCTGGGCGCTGGACTTCAACGTGGATCCGATGTGCTCCGTGGTGGCGCAGATCAGGGATGGCGTGGTGCATGTGATGGACGAGTTTGTGATGCCGCGCGCCTCCACGCCGCAGGTGTGCGAGGAGTTCATGCGGCGCTATCCGGAGCACGGAGGGGGGATCGTGATCTACGGCGACGCCTCCGGGAGCCGCAGGCAGACGACCGGCCGGAGCGACTTCGAAATGGTTCGGCAGGCGCTGTGCAGCAGCGGGCACAAGCATGTCAGCTACAAAATTCCCCGAAGCAACCCCGAAGTCAGGGAGAGGGTGAACCTGGTCAACGCGATGCTGCGGTCGGCCAAGGACGAAACGCGGCTGCTGATCGGGCCGCGGTGCACAGAACTGGTTATGGACATGGAGCAGGTGGTCTACAAGCAGGGCAGCTCCATGATCGACAAGGACAGGGATTCCCGGCGGACGCACCTTTCCGACGCGCTGGGGTACTTGCTGTGGCAGGAGTGCCGGCCTCAAGGGCGTGCAGGGGAGCGTGGCAGATCGTCTGCTGTAGGGCGCAGAAGAGGGAAGGACGCAAGACAGTGTTCGAAATCGATCGAGAGCATCCCGACTACACGGCGAACAAGGCGAACTGGAAGAAGTGCAAGGACCTTTACGCGGGCGGGGACCAGTTCACAAGCAACGCGAGCGAGTACCTGGTCCGGAGACACCGCGAACCACTGGACGTGTATAGCGAGCGGTTGCAGCGGGTCTTCTACGAGAACTACCTGGGCTCCATTGTGGACTGGTACGCGGCGACGCTGTTCCGGCGGGAGCCGATTCTGAGTTTCGAGGGAGCCAACGAGAGCGCGAAGGTGTTCTACCGCAGTTTCGTTGAGGACTGCGACAAGAGGGGGCGCTGTCTCTCGGACTTCTTCCGGAAGGTGCTCATCGACGCGCTGGTATACGGAACGGCCTACGTGCTGGTGGACTTTCCAAGGTCCATGGCGCCGGCCGCCAACCGGGCCGAGGAGGAAGCGGCGGGGCGGGCCCGCGCGTACCTGGTCGACTACAGCGCGCCGGAGGTCATCAACTGGAGCAAGGACGAGGAGGGCAACTTCGAATGGGTCGTGACACGCACCTCGAGTCTGCGGCAGAAGGAGCCGGGGGACCGGCGCTGGATTCGGGAGACCAAGTGGGTCCACTACGACAAAGAGGAATTCAAGACCTACCAAAAGGTTGAAGGGCGAGGGGAAGGACGCGAGCCCGGAACTGAGGGACCAGGGGCGGCACGGTCTGGCGCAGGCTGGGCAAGGTTCCGGTCTTTCCGTTTCAGGTCAGCGAGGGGATGTGGCTGGCGAACAAGGCGGCGTCGCTGCAACTGGAGCATTTCAACAAGTCCAACGCGCTGAGCTGGGCGCTGACGATGGGGTTGTTCGCCTCGCCGGTGGTGTACTCAGACCGCGAATGGAACCAGATCGTAGGCGAGTCCTACTACATCCAGCTCGGACCTGAAGACAGGTTCGGGTGGACGGAACCAGAGGGGCACGTCTACCAGATTGCGGCCGAGAACCTGAACCGGCTGAAGGACGAGATCTACCGCGTGTGCTACCTGATGACGCAGGCGGGCGGGACGCTGGCCAGCAGCGCGCCGCAGTCGGGGCTCAGCAAGCAGAGGGACTTCACGATCACGCAGGAAGTTCTGCGGGCGTACGGGGACACGGTCAAGGACAGCATGAAACGGGTGCTGCGCGCGATCGAAGCGGCCCGGGAGGACGGGCTGGCGATCGAGGTATCGGGGCTGGACGAGTTCGACATCGGCGACTTCAGCGGCGAACTCGAGGACGCCATCAAGCTGCTGAGCCTGGGAGCGGGGTCGAAGACGCTGAAGAAGCAGGTTCTGAAAAAGCTTTCGCTGAAGTACCTGTGCGACGTACGGCAGGAGACCAAAGACAAGATTGTCGGCGAGATCGACGAATGGTGCGATCGGTCTTGACAGCAAAGGAGAGGAAGGATGGAGCAAGGACCCAAGGAAGGCACCGGAACACCGGCGGAGAGCGGAGCGGAGATCCGCGGGATCATCCGGGATGCGATCGACGAATACACGCGAAGGGAGGCTTCGAAGGCCGAACCGGCCTACAAGAACGAGCTGGTCGAGGAGCGGAAGCGGCGGGAGCAACTGGAGCGCCGGGTGAATGAACTGATCCAGGAAAACGCGCGCAGCCGCCAGATGGCCGAGGAGGCGGACCGCAGCGCGACAATCCGGTCGGAACTGCAGAGGCTGGGCGTCGCAAAAGTGGACCTGGCGTTCAAGGCAGTGAAAGACGAAATTCGGCGGGCCGAGGACGGCCGGCTGGTGGCGGCGGGCGAGAACGGTACGGTCGGCCTGCGCGACTACCTGACGCAGTTCGTGAACGAGAACCCGGAGTTCCTGCCGGCACGCAACCTGGGCGGGTCCGGGGTGACGGCGGGACAGCGAAATCCGGCGCCAGCCAGTACGGCGGTGGATCTGGACAAGATCAAGCCGGGGATGAGTCCTGAGGACCTGGAGAGGGTTCGTCAGGAGATAGCACGCATTGCCTCCCAGACGCTGGGCAGCCTGTAGGAGCTTGACAGCGCGCCGGGGCGGGATGCACAGCGGGTGCGGAGGCGGACACTACGCCCTCAGAGGCGGAATCAGAAAGGACAGGAGAAACTACATGCCAGCAATAACATCAGCAAACTTGGCCAACGCGATTGTGAAATTAGTGGCGGTCGATGCTTTGCCCGCCCTGATGGGCAACCTCGTCATGGGCAACCTAGTCAATCGCGATTTCGAGCCGTCGCTGGGACAGGCCGGGGACACGGTGAACGTGCCGATCCCGCCGATCCTGGTCGCCAACAACCTCGCGGAAGGCGGGACGGTGCAGACGCAGAACCCGAGTCTGGGGAACGCGCAGATCGTGCTGAACACGCACGCCGAGGCCACATTCCAGATACCGGACGTGACCAAGATTCTGGCGGTGCCGGACCTGCTGAGGCTGTACATGCAGCCGGCCCTGGTGGCCCTGGCCGAGAAGATCGAGAGCGACCTTCTGGGGCTGTACGCGGGATTCACGGCGAACACGCCAGTAGGCTCGGCGGGGATCGGCGATCACGGAGAGCACGATCGACACGGCCGAGACCGAGCTGTTCGAGGCCAAGGTGCCGGCCAGCGAGCCGAAGTACCTGGTGGTCGATTCGGCAGCGTACTCGCAGTTGCGGCAGATCTCGCGTTTCAGCGAATACCAGACGGCGGGCGAAGCCGGCCTGCGGGCCCTGGTGGAGGGTTCGGTGGGCAAGATCAAGGACTTCTACGTGTTCCGGTCGCAGTTCGTGAAGAAGACCGGCAGCGGCCCCGTCTCGACGCACAACGTGGCGTTCGCGCGCAGCGCGCTGGGACTGGTGGTGCGCAGACTGCCGCAGCCTCTGCCCGGCACAGGCGCGATCGCCGAGTACGCCGAGATGGGCAACTTCGGCATGCGGGTGGTGATGAGCTACCAGCCGAACACGCTGGCGCAGCAGTTCACGGTGGACGTGCTGTACGGCGTGGGTGTGCTTCGCAACTCGTTCGGCGTGCAGGTCAGCAGCTAACAGGACAGGGAGACTCGGGGCCTCGGCCACGCGGCCGGGGTCCCGGGAGTCTGGGGGAGATGACATGGACCTCAAAGTGTACTACCAGAAGCTGCGGCAAGCGGAAGGCAGCCTGCGGAGCAGGACGCAGTCATCGTGAGCCTGAAAACGCCAGACGGCGGACGGGCTGGGGTCGTGACCGAAGCGCCCCGGGCCATCGCGGCGAAGCTGATCGTGGAGGGCGGCGCCCGGCTGGCGACCGAGGAAGAGACGGGACAGTTTCGGGAGCAGAACAGCGAACGGCGGCGCCTGGCGGAGCAGGCGGCTGCCGCGAGCCGGATTCAAGTGACGGTCGTAGCGGGCGAGCAAAGAAGAAGGCCGGAGGCAGAAGTCACGGGGCAAGAGCGAGCAGGAGTAAGGCCGAGCCGAGGGCAAAATGGCACTATTCACCGACGGCACAATCTCGACACTGGAGGAGCTGAGAGGCTACGAGAGCGCGATCTACGATGTGGCAACGACCGAGCGCATCGACCTGTCGCAGAAGTTGTTGCTGGCGAAGCAGGAGCTGGGGATCGAGCTGACCAGCCGCTTCTTCCGCGAGAACCCCGGAGGACCTAAACAGGGCGGTGGCGACGCCGGCGCTGCAGTCCTGGCACCTCTTTCAGACGCTGGCCCTGATCTACCGGGACGCCTACAACAGCCATCTCAATGACCGCTATCAGGGGAAGTGGCGCGAGTACGAACGGCTGGCCAAGTGGGCCTGCAGCCACGTGCTGGACATGGGGGTCGGGATGGTGGGCGAGCCGGTGCCGAAGGCGCAACCGCCGGTTGTGAGTACGGCCGCGGGAGCAGCAGAGGCGGCCACGTACTGGGTCAGGGCGGCGTGGGTCGGGCGGAGCGGGGAGGAAGGGTGCGCCAGCGACCCGAGCGTGGTTTCGGTGCCCCAGGGCAGTGTTCCGACGGCGCAAGTGTTGGAACCGCCGCCCAACGCGACGGGGTGGAACGTGTACGCGGGATTGGCGCTGGACGACGCCCGGTTGCAGAACGCGTCCCCGATTTCAGCGGGCGCGAGCTGGGTCATGGGGCCGTCAGGGTTGGTGGCGGGGAAGCCCGCAGGCAAGGGGCAGACTCCATCCTTCTACAAACGATTTGAACGGGTGCTGCAAAGGGGATAGAAACCGTGGCTCAAGTTGCGAATGCTAGTACTAGCCGGCTGGCCGCACTGCTAGGAGGCCCGACGGGATTGTCCTACAGCCTGGCGGCAGTCGCCAGAAGAGAGAACGTCGCGCTCGGCGAGATCACGCCAGACCACGTACGGCCGCAGAACGTAGCGCCCGATCTGGCCGAGAAGACGGCGGGAGTGCAGTACCCGGCATTCTACGTCTACTGCGAGAAGCTGACGAACGAGCTGCGGGAGAAGTTCAGGACATTCTCAGGCAAGGCCAAGCTGGCGGTGGACGTACGGGTCACGCATGACCGGCTGGAGGACCTGGCACGGCTGCTGGAACTGCACGTGGAGGCCGTCACGGACGTGCTGGACGCGCACCGGGGGGACTGGGGCGGGGGCATGTTTCACGCGGGCGGGTACGAGGTCATTTTCGGCGGCACCAAACACGGCGGCAAGAATTTCATTCAGACCGCAAAGGTGACCTTCGACGTCGATGTGAGCATCGGCTGAGAAAGGTGGAAGGGATCACATGAGTTGTTACATTTCGTCCAACAACAACCGGTTCTATGCAGCGGTAGAGTCCGCCTTCGGGGCCGTGCCTCTTATTGACGCCAGCAACCGGTTTCCAGCCGTGAAGCTGGCAATCCGGCAAGAACTGGAGAAGCCGGCGCGCAAAGACAAGACCGGAACGCGGACTTTTCTGGGACTGCCGGCGAGCCTGCGCAAGCAGACCACATTCGAGCTGCGGAGCTACATGACGGGCTGGCAGGAGCAGGCACAGGAGCCGGGTTATGGACCGCTCTTCCAGGCTGCGCTGGGGGGAGATGCGCTGCATGTTCAACGGAGGCACGGCAGGGGCGGGTTCGGCGGACAGTGCCCTGGTCTTCTCCGCGCCACACGGGCTGGCCGCAGGGCAGGCGGTCACGTTCGGGGGGGAATTGCGCTTCGTGTCGGGGATGGCGGATGAGCAGACGGTGGTGTTGAACGCGCCGTTCAGCATCACGCCGGCAGAAGGATCGCCGATCGGGCGCACGGTGACCTACTCGCCGGCGACCCGGCTGAAGAGCGCCAGCATCTTCGACTACTGGTCGCCGGCAGAGGCCGTGCAGCGAGTGTTGTGCGGGGCGGGCATCGACAAGATGCAATTGCGAGTGAACGGCGACTACCACGAGTTCCGGTTCAGCGGCTCGGCCGTGGACGTGATCGACAGCAGCAGTTTCGAGGCGGGAGAGGGTCAACTGGCGAGCTTCCCGACCGAACCGGAGAGCGCCGACTTCGACTACACGATCATTCCGGGGCACCTGGGCCAGGCGTGGCTGGGGACTTCCGCGAACCGGTTCTTCACGATCACGGACGCGGAGGTCACGCTGGACAACGGGCTGGACCTGCGGGCGCGGGAATTCGGAGCCGTCCTGCCCCGATGCATGGCGGCGGGCACGCGATCCGTGCTCGTGGACATCAGCCTTTACGGGCGGGAGGACGAAGCGACGAAGTCGCTGTACCAGGCGGCGCGGCAGCGGTCTCCGATCGAAGTGATGTTCCAGTTGGGTCAGGACGCGGGGCAGTTGTTCGGGATGTACCTGAAGAGCGTTGTTCCGGAAGTGCCGGAATTCGACGACAGCGAGACGCGCCTTCAATGGCGGTTCCGCGGCTGCCGGGCGCAGGGCACGCTGGACGACGAGATGGTCGTCGCATTCGGATAGCCGCATGAACTACGAAAGCTATACGACAGTGACTTCGGCGAGCCGGCCGGGAGTCGTGTTCACCATCCGCAGGATGTCCCTGGACCGGCGCGCGGATCTGACGCGGCGTCTGTTGGGGCAAATCCAGAAGATCGAGTTTCTGGAGGCAGGCAACGACCCGAGGGAGAAGCTCGAAGCCGCGCTGCTGGCGGCGGAGGTGGACCGGGAGTACCTGGTGTGGGGGCTCGCCGAGGTATCCGGGCCTGGACGTCGACGGGCAGCAGCCGACGCCCGAGGCGCTGGCGGCCGCAGGGCCCGAGGACCTGTGCCGGGAGATCGTGGCCGCGATCAAGGCCGAGTGCGGGCTGACCGAGGCCGAACGAAAAAACTGATTCTCGCCTTCCACTTTCAGTTCTCAGACCAGGCCGGGTGGAAGTGCGAAACATGCAGAGAGGCCGGCCTGGAGACGCAAGCGGCGCTGCGGCTTCCTGGCGCGGGCAGGAGACACTCCCGAGGGGGCGGTTTGGGCGAGAAAGCGCACGGTCGCGACAAGTTGCCCAAAATCGTTGATCTCGGCGGAGAGCATGGCTTGGATCGAGGAGTACTACGCGTGGAAGCTGGCGGGCGGGGGAGATTACCAGAGGCTGACCGCGCGTCAACTGGATGCGTTTGGACGCTGGAGCGGGAAATGGCAGCGGAGAGGAACAGCTCGGATGGGTGATGCACAAAGAGTCGTTTCGGACGCTTTGACGGTGGCGGGAGCAGGCGGCCGGGCCACGTCGCTGAGCGAGGCGGTGAAGGACGCAATTCCTCCGGTGGCGCCAGGTTTCACCGACAGCGTGGCGACAATCGCCAGGCAACTCGAGCAACTGCGCGGGCTGGCGCAGAAGCAGGCCGAGGCGGTGGCGGAGAATACACAGGCTGTGGCGCAAAACACGGCGGCACAGAACAGCGGAGGGGCGGCGTCGATTGCGGGCAAGCGTCGCCAGGACCGCGGCCAAGACGCTGGGAGGAGGTTTGAGCCTCCTGCCGTTGGTGTCATCGCTGGCGGGCCTTTTCACGGGGGGCAAGTCCGAGGCGCCACCGGCGCTTCCCACGTACACTGCGCCGCCAGCGGTCCAATTCCTGGGATCGGCGCCGCAGCAGGGCGGGCAACCCATCGCGGCCGTCGATTACGGCCAGGACGGGCGGCCGCGGGCTTCGTCGGCGACACCGGCTTTCTACGCGCCTGCGGTGACGGTTCAGGTTCAGGCGATGGACAGCCGGTCCTTCATGGACCACAGTGACGATATCGCACGGGCCGTGCGCGAGGCGCTGCTGAATGCGCACTCGCTGAACGACGTCATGAGCGAGCTCTAAGATGAGCACTTTTCCACTCCTGAAGACCGGGGCCGTTCCGCAGTACCCAGCGACACAGGGTCATCCAGCACTCGACCTGCGTGCTGCGGTTTCTGGACGGAACCGAGCAACGATTCCGCGAATACCCAGGTCCGGTCCGCAAGTGGGCGATCCGGCTGGAGCTTCTGGACGAGGACGAAATGGCGAGCGTGGAGGATTTCTTCCTGTCGCAGCAGGGGAGGTTCGGGAGCTTCTCGTTCACCGACCCTTGGGACGGGCCGTGTATCCGAACTGCAGTCTGGATGGCGACATCATCCGCACTTGGAGTTTGAGGGCCTGATGAGAGGGCGGACAACGTTGGTCGTGATGGAGAACAGGGGCTGAGATGCTCTACTTTCCGCAACTTCAGAGCGGGGCGACGGTCCAGTACCCCTTCGTGAAGCGCCGGGTTCACCGGACGGCCGTCAACAGCCTGATGGACGGGCGGGCCATCAAGCTGCTCGGACCCCGGTGCGATGTTAGTGGAGTGGGAACTCGAGTTTCGAGGCGCTGACGAATCAGGAGCGGGGGGTACTGGAAGAATTCTTCGGAGAGGTGGAGGGAAGGCTGGGGGAGTTCACTTTTCTCGATCCCGCGGATAACCTGCTCTTGTGGAGCGAGAACCTGGACGCGACGGCGTGGACGAAGGATCCGTTCCTGCACTGAACGCCGGCGTCAGCCGATCCGAACGGTGGAACGCGAGCGACAAGGATCTTCAACGCGGGCATCGCGCCTCAGGCGCTGCAACAGACAATTGATGCGCCGGGGTGGTTCCACTACTGCTTCAGCCTGTATGCGCAGGAGCGAGGCGCCAACCGAGCGTCGAGGTCTTTCGATCCACGGGGGAGAGGCACAGAGGCGAAGACCTGCCGGCTGGATTCGGGATGGAGACAGCTGGCGCTCTCCGGGAAGAGCGAAGGCGCCGGAGAGAGCGTCACCTTCGGCATCAGGTTCGAAGCCGGAGCAACGGTGGATGTGTATGGGATGCATGGCCGAAGCGCAACCCGCGCCGTCGGCCTACCGGAGGACGACATCCCGCAGCGGTGTCTACAGGAGAGCGCGCTTCGACGACGACCTGCTGACGATGATCTCAGAGGGCCCCGAGCAGCACTCCTGCAGGGTGCGCATCGTGGCGCCTGCCGCGGGTTAGGAGCACCATGCCGTCGATTGCCGACATGAAGGAACTGAGCGCGACCCAGACTCCGCTGTTCCTGTTCACCTTCCAGCTTGCGCCGGGCGCCGTGAGAGGTGGTGCACGCACCAGGTGGAGGTGGACGGAGAGGTCTACGAGGCGCGCGTCGTCGGCCACAACCTCTTCGAGATGCGCTCCGGACTCGGAGGAGGGAATCGACAGCCTCTCGAAGCTCACGGTCACGCTGGCCAACGCGGACTCCTATTGTTCCCAGATCGAACGGAACCCCGGCTGGAAGGGCGCCAAAGTCACGGTCCGGTTCCTGTTCTTCGACCTGAAGAACGGCAGCGCCGGCTTCGGAGAGCACGGTGGTTTTCCGGGGCGTGGCGAACTCCGCCGACGAGATCACCGAAACGACGCTGCGCCTCACGCGTGTCGAACCGGATGAACCTGCAGCGGCATGCTGCTGCCCGAGGTTCGCATCCAGCGCCGCTGCCCCTGGAAATTCCCGATCACGGCCGAGCAACGGGCCGAGGCGTTGACAGGCGGGACCGCGGGGAAGTACTCACCGTTCTTCCGTTGCGGCTACTCGCCGGATGTGCCAGGCGGGGCAGGGAACCTGGAGGGAAGCGCGCCGTACACCTTCTGCGACTACACGCGGCCGCAATGCGAGCAGAGGGGCATGTTCAAGCAGGACGCCGCGGCAAACCCCACGCGCCGCTTCGGCGGCATCGAGTTCGTGCCCCCGTCCATCCAGGTACGGACCTACGGCGACAAGTCCTTCCACGCGTCGGCGGTCGTCGAGAATGAAGGGCGCTACAACGACTTCGTTCCCATCGTCTATGGGACGGGCTGGTACGCGCCGCCCATCGTGTTCGCCCGGAACGACGGCAACCTGACGCGCATGGAAGTCCTGCTGGGGATGGGAGAGATCCAAGGAGTGCTGAAGGTCGTGGTCAACGACATCGAGATTCCGCCGGGGCGCACGGGCGTCGAACATGACCGCCACCGGCTGGTACAGCCGTGGCGAGCCATGGAAGCCGAAACGGCGCATTCAATTCGGACTTCAGCGACGCGGATGGGAACCCGCTGGGAGATCCCTACGGCAGCATGGCGTTTCTGTCCCTGGTGGTGCCAAACCGCGTGAACGACGGGCAGAAGCTGCCGACGGTCGCAGGTTCTGCTCGAGGGTCTGAAGCTGGCCCGCTATGCCTCCAACGGCGCGTACCTTGGGCGACGAATTCGACAACAACCCGGCCTGGGTCATTCTGGACATCCTGCAGACGCAGCGGCTGGGCGACGGAAGAGATCGATCTGGCCAGCTTCGCGGAGGCGGCGGCGTACTGCGGCGCAGCAGATTCCGGCGCAGGATCTGCACGGCAATCCGGCGCTCATCCCGCGCTTTCAGTGCAACCTGGTGTTGCGGCGGAGACGCAGCGTCGCCGACGTGATTCGCGGAATCAGAAACGCCAGCCGCCTGTACCTGTCTTACAACGATAGCGGGCACTGCAGACTCCGCGTAGCGAGAATACGCTGGCCCTGCAGCAGCCGTCGAAGCCGGCGGGGAGCAACAGCCAGGAGCCCTGGACGGCGGCTGGCCGTGCTATGAATTCGGCGACGGCACCGCCGGGTTCTCGGGGCATTTTGCGGAAGGAGAACGGCGAGCCGGCCATTCGCTTCTGGAGCCGGAGCGCCGCGGACACGCCGAATCGCTTCAGCGTCGAGTTTCAGGATGCGTTCAACGAATACCAGCAGGACAGCCTGTCCCTGGTGGACGTCGACGACGTGCTGCGCACGGGGCAGGAAATCAGCGTTCCTCTCAGCGCGCTGGGAATCCCGAACTTCCATCAAGCGGCCAGGATCATCCAGCTTCAGCTCGACAAGTCCCTTCGCGGCAACACGTACGTGCAGTTCGAGACCAGCGTGCGAGGAGTCGGGCTCAAGCCCGGGGATCTGATCACGCTGACCTACCTGAAGGAAGGACTCCTGCGGCAGCCGTTCCGCATCAAGAGCGTCGTCTCCGGGACTGAACTACCGGACGGTCGCGATCACGGCGCAGATCCACGACGACGACTGGTACACCGATGTGGCAGGACGGCAGCAAGCCACGGCACGAGGAGGCAGCCGGGATTCGAGGTCGGAGCTGCCGCGGCCGCTGTTGGGGAACATTCTGGACGAAGAGGGCGAGACCGCAGTTCGAGATTGAGGAACGGACCGACGAAGCGCTGGACGGCCAGACCAACGTGTGGCTCAAGGCGGGCTTTGTGGCTCCACGGCGGCCGTCGGCAACGGGCGTCGGGAATCCCTCTGCTGAACTCTGTCCCCGGTTGTCTCGGACTCGGGCGGCACCCTGGCGGGAGACCAGACGCTCTACTACGCGGTCAGCGCGCTGGGGACCGACGATGCGGAGAGCCCGCTGTCCTTTCTGGTGCGAGCGACGATCCCGCCCGGCACGAGCACCAACAGCGTGCGAATCAACGGGCTCAGCTTCGCGCCGGGAACGACGGGGTTCCACGTCTATCGAGGCAAGAACCCGCTGCACCTGTTTCGCATCGCCTCCGCGCAGCCCGTGGCCAGCGATTTCGTCGATACCGGGTTGCCGAACCAGTTGGCGGCGCCGCCCGACGAGAACTACGATCACGCGAACTTCTACTGGCGGCTGGAACTGCAGCCCGAGGACGGCGGCCACGGTCCATTCGGAGGACACGATCGGCAACGAGACTCTGCAGATGCCGGTCAACGGTCACCGCGGGGCCGTGGTTCGGATCACCAGGGGCAAGGGAAGGGGCAGGAACGGACGGTCTTGCCAACAGCGCGACGACACTGACGGTGACGCCGGCGCTGGGAGACGGAGCCGGACGCGACGAGCATCTTCGTGGTGGCGGAGGCAGGCTGGCGCTTCGGCGCGATGGGCGCGCACGAGTCCGGTGGAGTTCGACGTCCCCAACCGCGTCGGCGCTACGGTCCACATTTCCGGCCGGGCGGCGAACGTAAACGACAAGGAATGCGCCTACGAACTGTCGCCCTTGACGCGGTGGAGGATCGGCGGCGCGGGCGGGACGCCACTGGACGCTGCGACCCGCCGGGAAGCCGGTCTTCGGGATGCATCCTACGGGCCAAGGCACCGTTGAGGTGATGGGCGTCGGATTCGAGGACCTTGACAAACACACGGACCATCGCGGCCGGGCACACTGACACTCAACTACTGGGAGGAGCTGGCCAGGCCCTCGCACAGGTGCTCTTGGAGCCAGGACATGGGACGCGGAGGATTCAGTCCTGAGCTTATCCTCGGCGGGCAGCGCGTCAAGCCGGAAGCCTGATTCAGTTCGACGGCGGAAGTTCTGCAGGTGACCGAAGTCTCGACGGCGGGTTGCGGTACGGGGTGGTTCGAGGCGTGCACGGGAGCACGGCCGCGGCGCACGGCGCAGGGCACGCCCCGTCTACCATCTCAGCAAGAAGGTCTACGTCCTTGCCTTTCGCAGAGACTTCTTCGGAAGCCCGGCCAGCGGCAATTACAGCTTCCCGATCTTCCTGCCAGATGTGCGGATCGCCAGCGCGGAACTGATCGTGACCAACATGCGCGGCAACAGCGAGCCGTCGCAAGTCTGCCTCACGGCCACCACGGATCGGCCTGCGGACGCTGTCCGGCGGCCAGCTCTCGATCCAGGTGGAAGGCTACCTGGCAATTCAATCCGACGTGGCGCCGCCGCTGGTGATCGAGGAGATCGCATTGTGCGCGAGACATCTTCGCGGTGGTGCGGAAGCGCCGGCGGGAGCGCCAATCAATTGCGCGTGCGACAGAGGGGACGAGTTTACTGCCTGTTGACATTCCGGAGGGCGCCACGGTTTCCAACGTGGTCAACGGCTTCGGGCTTGCCGCCGCTGATGGCGGGCGCGCAGATCAGTCTGGACATCGTGTCCGTCCCGCAAGGCGGGAGCGGGACGCCGGGACGCGACCTGACGGTACGATGCGGCTGTAGGAAGCGGGGTTCCGCTCCGCGATTGAGCGCGACCGGGGTTCCGCGCTATAGTTGACGCTTCGTCGTGGTCGCCGTCCAAAAGGTCTCGAAAGTCTACCATCTCTACCACCGGCCCTCCGATCGAATCCTCGAGGTCCTGCCGTTCCAATCCAAAAGACATCGTTCCGATTTCTGGGCGCTGCGCGACGTAAGTCTCAGCGCGGAGCGCGGCGAATTTCTTGGGGATCATCGGCCCGAACGGATCCGGGCAAGAGCACGCTGCTTCAGATCCTCATGCGGGATCGTGCAACCCACCACCGGCCGCGTCATCACCGACGGGACGCATCGCGGCGCTGCTGGAGCTGGGCGCCGGCTTCAACCCCGAATCCACCGGCCGCGAAAACGTCTACATCAACGGCGAGATCCTGGGTCTTTCGCGCAAGGCGCTGGAACGCGTCTTTCCGTCCATTGAGGCTTTCGCCGAGCATCGGAGATTCATCGACAGGCCGGTCAAGGAATACTCCAGCGGGATGTACGTCCGGCTGGCTTTCGCCACAGCCATTCACGTGGAGCCGGAGATCCTGATCGTGGACGAAGCCCTGGCGGTGGGTGACGCCGCCTTTGCCAACCGCTGCATCCACAAGTTCGAGGAGTTGAAGAGCAGGCAAGTGACCGTCCTGTTTGTCTCTCACGATCTGGGTCTGGTGAAACGGCTCTCCGACAGGGCGATCCTGATGCTCAAGGGACGGGTGGCCGCCGAGGGCAGCCCAGCGACGTCGTCAACCGCTATGTGGGACACGTGCTGGAGCGGCAGAAGCGACGTTCCGCCAGCCGGACGCCGGCGATTTGGAGAGCAGTTTCCGGCACGGAGACGGCGCCAGCCGGGTGTGCGAAGTTCATACTGACAAACCGGGATGGGAGCCGGCCACGACCTTTCACAGCGGCGAACAGGTCGCGGTGAGGGTTCGCGGCCCGAGCCGCTGACGGCGGGTGAGCAACCCGGTGGTCGGCATCCTGGTCCGGAATCGACTGGGAATCGATGTGTTCGGCACGAACACGAGACTGCTGCAGGGGCACATTCGGCGACCTCGAGGCGGGGCAGGAACTGGAAGTGACTTTCCACTTCGATTGCCTGCTGACGCGAGCAGGAGTATACACTGACGGTAGCAACGCAGCACTGGGACGGCTCCAGCCAGGACTGGCTGGACGACGTAGTAAGCTTCAAGGTCGTGGATTCGGAAGGGGCGGCCGGTCTCGTGAATCTCCACACAGAGGTTGAATGGCGGAAGAGGTAGAGGCCCGCCGCAGCCGCGAGTGCCACGGGTTTCTTCGGGCACCCGCGCGGGCTGGCGACGCTCTTCATGACGGAGATGTGGGAGCGCTTCAGCTATTACGGGATGCGCGCCCTGCTGATCCTCTTCATGACGCGCCGGCGGCTTCGGGCGGACTGGGTTTCGATGTGGCGAAGGCGGGCGCGGTCTACGGCCTCTACACCGCGATGGTCTACATGCTCAGCCTGCCGGGCGGCTGGATCGCCGACCGGTTTCTGGGGCAGCGCAAGGCCGTGCTCTACGGCGGCATCCTGATCGCCGCCGGCAATCTGTGCCTGGCGGTTCCCGCACTCGCGAGCCTTCTACGCGGGACTGGCGCTGTCCATGATCGGGCACCGGCTTGCTGAAGCCCAACGCCAGCGTCATGGTGGGGCAGCTTTACGCAGCCGGGGACAACCGCCGCGACGCCGGCTTCTCGATCTTCTACATGGGGATCAACCTCGGCGCGTTCCTCTCGCCGCTCGTCTGCGGCTGGCTCGGCCAGAAGATCAACTGGCACCTCGGATTCGGCGTCGCCGCGCTGGGCATGATGCTGGGCCTCATCCAGTACGTGGCGGGCGGCAGCATCTGGGTGAGGCCGGCTTGCAGCCCGTCGCGCCGCGCCGACTCCCGCGGAAGGCGGCGAAGCAGGCGCGCTGGCTGCGGATGGGTCTGGCGTTGCTCGGCACTCTGGCAGCATCGCTGGTGGTGCTGGACTTGACGGCGCGCCGTCGATGTCACGGCGCAGGCCCTGTCCAACGCGCTGGGGATCGCCCTGCTGATGACAGTCGTGGTCTTCTTCTTCTGGCTCTTCTCGGCCGGCGGTTGGAGTGCCAGCCGAGCGCAAGCGGCTGTTCGTGATCGGGGTGCTCTTCGTCGCCTCGGCGCTGTTCTGGTGCGTGTTCGAGCAGGCGGGCTCCACGCTCAACCTGTTTGCCGAACGAAGCACGAACAAGAACATCCTGGGATTCGCTTTCCCGGCGAGCTGGCTGCAATCTTTGAATGCGCTGTTCATCATCGCGCTGGCGCCGGTCTTCGCCTGGCTGTGGGTGAGGCTCGGGCTCGCGCGAACCGTCCAGCCCGGCGAAGTTCGTGCTTGGGCTGCTGGCGGCGGGGCTGGGTTTCGCGGTGCTGGCCGTCGGGCGCGGCGCGGGCCACGGGCGGGGATTCAAGTGAGCCCGATGTGGCTGGTGGCCGTGTACCTGCTGCACACGGTCGGGGAGTTGTGCCTGAGTCCGGTGGGGCTGAGCGCCATGACGAAGCTGGCGCCGCCGAGGATCGGCGGTCTCTCTGATGGGGGTGTGGTTTCTTTCGCTTGTCCGTCGGCAACTATCTCGGCGGGCGCATCGCATCCATTATGAAGCGTTGCCGCTGGCCGATTGTCTTCTGGCTGATTGCGGCGTTCGGGGTTGGGCGCGGGCCTGGTTCTGGCACTCTTGGTGAAGACCGTACCAAGGCCCTGATGGGTGGCGTGAATAGGGAGGGGAGCATGCAGCTAACCGAGATACAGCAGGCGCTGCGCGAGCAGCGCCTCGACGGCTGGCTGTTCTTCGATCATCACCGCAGGGATCCGCTGGCGTACCGCGTGCTCGGTCTGGACCCAGCGGCCGAACACGCGCCGTTGGTATCTACCTGATCCCCGCCGAAGGCGAACCGAAGAGGCTGGTTCATCGTATCGAAGCCGTCCGTGCTGGACGCCTGCCGGGCGCGAAGGCCGCCTATTCAAGTTGGAGCGACGCAGGTGGATGGACTGACGCGGCTGCTGAGAGGTTGCCGGCGGATTGCGATGCAGTATTCGCCACGCTGCGCCGTTCCGTATGTCGCCATGGTGGACGGGGGCACGGTGGAACTGGTGCGCAGTCTCGGCGTCGGAGGTTGTCAGTTCCGCGGATCTGATCCAGTTCTTCGAAGCCCGCTGGGACCAAGCCAAGCTGGCGAGCCATCTGGAAGCCGGGCGCCGCGTGGACGGAATCCGCGGAGAGGCATTCCGGCTGGTGGGCGAACGGATTCGCGCAGGGCGCGGCCCATTACGGAGTGGGAGTTGATGCAGTTCATCCGGTCGAGGTTCGAGGCCGCGGGTCTGGTCACCGATCACGGGCCCATCGTGGGCGTGAACGAAAACGCGGCCAATCCCCACTATGAGCCGACCGAACAGGCAAGCCGGGGGATCGAGCGTGGGGACCTCTTCCTCATTGACATGTGGGCGAAGCTCGATCAGCCGCGCAGCGTGTACTACGACATCACCTGGACGGGCTTCTGCGGGCCGCAGGTCCGCCCGCCGAGTGGAGCGCGTATTCGATGTCGTGCGGGAGGCGCGCGAACCGGGCGATCCGCCGCGTGCAGTCGGCGGCTGCAGAAGGGCGAACCGCTGCGCGGATTCGAAGTGGATGACGCCGCTCGCGGCTACATCAAGCAGCAAGGCTTCGGCGACCATTTCGTTCATCGGACCGGCCATTCCATCGGCGAGGAGGTCCACGGCGCCGGCGCCAACATGGACAACCTGGAGACGCACGACGAGCGGAGAGTCATCCCCTGGACCTGCTTCTCCATCGAGCCGGGGATCTACCTGCAAGACTTCGGCATCCGGCTGGAGGTCAATGTCTTCGTGGGTGAGAAGGAAGCGCATCGTGACGGGCGAGATGCAGCAGGAGTTGGTCCTTGTTTAGCGCGCGCTTCGTGTTCGGTAGCGTTGGCCGCGCTGATGCTGCCGCTCCCACGACTCCGCCCAGCAGGAACAGACGCTTTCGATCTGACGGACGGCCAGGCGATGGCTGGATTGGATCAGCCCCTCGTCTTTCCGATTCTGCCGCGCGTGGGGCGAGCAGAAGTGCGCACCGCGGCAGAGGTGCAAGCGGCGACACGGTGCAGGTCACCAGGTCCGAGACGCCGTCGCAGATCCGGTCTCGACCACGACGTACTTCAGAATGGAGATCGATAAGCAGAGCGGCCGCCTTGCGCGTGCTTGGATGGCGACGGTGAGGAACTGATGGCGGAGACGGTCCCCGTGCGCAGCGGACCGGCCAGGAGATTTCGAGTCGAGCGCGTCGCGGCGCCCGGACGAGCAATTCTACGGCCTGGGCGCACGGACCGACACGGGCGCGGATGCCAGGGGGCTGGTCGTGGAGAGCCCGCACGGCCGTTCCTCATTTCCAGCCGGGGCTATGGCCTGCACCACGCGAGCCCGGCAGCTACCTGTTCGACATGGCGCGCACCAAGCCGGATCGCTATCGCGATCACGCTCGCGCCCCGGCCTGCGGTTCGAGTATTACTTCTACTTACGGGCCGACGCCCAAGGCGATTCTCGAAGAGCACGCGCTGGTGGTGCCCGCCACGACGGCTCGCAGGATTTCGACTTGCTGAGCGAGGCGAAACTGCCGCGCACGGCGGCGCTGCTGCCTGCGCCGGCGGCTGGCTCGTGGGCGTCGCTGGCGGACACTGTACGCTCGCTGGTGCATGCATCACTTTCCGGCGATCTCTGAATCCCGCCTTCGACCTGGCTCCTACCGCCACGGCCCCGCCGCGCTGTTCCGGCGCGCCATGCAAGTTCGCCGCCGTCGTTCCCTTGGTGTTCGATTCGCACGGCGGCAGCGCCGGATGACGAGAAGCGAAGCGATCCAGGAGAACCGTGATGCGCTGGAGGCGGAGGATGATCCCCTTCTTCCTGGCCTATGTCGAGGAGACGAACAATCGCGGTCTGCCCATCGATCCATCCCCTGGCCATGCAGTTCCCCAAGGACGAGCAGCGGGCGCGATCACCGACGAGTTCATGGTGGGGGACGAGATCCTGGCCGCGCCCGCTATGCGCGGAAAGCGGCCGGCGGAGCGTCTACCTTCCCGATGGGCAACTGGACCGACCTGCGCGGCAACAAGGTGTATCCGGGAAGGCAGCGGATCGAGATCGAGGCCGCGCCCGACGAGATGCCGCTCTTCGTGAGGAATGGATCGATCCTTCCGATGGAGGGCGAGGCAGCAGCGGGCCCGATGATCCTGCACTACCTGCCGAAGCTGGCGGCCGAGTTCTTCCTGTACGAGCCCGACGTCCGCCGAGTACACGCAGCTGCACGCCGCACCCGCCCTGGATCTGATACGGCTGGAGATCAACGTCAAAGAAGGCGCGCACCTGCGAGTGGATCGTTCACCACATGCCGGCCCCCCGCCAGGTGCAGACCGGGGAGACGCCCGGCGTGGAAGTGAAAGAGCGCAAGCTGCTGCGCTCCGGCGCCTGGTACTACGACGCGCGGCAGGAGAACATCCACATCCGCGTCGAAGCTGCCGCCGGCGCCACCCTGGTGACGCATATTTCTTTTTGAGACAGGCCCTACAGTTCCTCGTAGGGGAGCACGCGGAGGAATTCGCCGCGCACATGGTAGGGGCCGTCCTCCAGTTCGGAGGGATCAAGATCCCAGGCCTGGAAGTCGGGATTCAGCGGCTCAAGCCGGATGCGCTCGTGGCGCCAGCCCTCTTCGGTAGCGGTCTTGCGGCTGGTGTAACGCTTGATCGTGAATTCACCGCCGCTGCCGGAGGCCGCGGAATGCTGGATCAGCAAAAGCTTTCCCTGGCGCGAGCCGACTACGCTGTGGCGGAAGACGCACAGGCTGCCATCCGGGATCAGCGGTTCCATGGACCGGCCGACCACGCGCGCGATGAACATGTCAGGGGTGAGCCGCAGGTTCTCCGGGAGCGCGAACCCAATCCTCGGCCTCGACTTCCATGTCCGCGCCGAATCGCGTGGCAGCGGCTTGCAGTGAGTACAGCGGGAGATGCGTCCGGAACTGCAGAACCGCCACGGCGGCTTGTGGCTCGCCCGCAACGTGCCGCAAGTAGAGGCGATCCAGGGCCTTGGCGAAGTCGCTGACGGCGATGTCCTCGCGGTCCGTGATCCGCAGCGTGTTCGACAGCGTCTCTTCCAGCGAGCTGCAGCAACTGCTCGCCACCCGCCGTCTTGCCCTGGTTCCGAAGGTCTTCTTCGAGATGCTCCAACACCTCGACGTCGTCGGCGCCGGCCACCTGCTCCCAATCCCGGCGCAACTTGATGTGCAGCGCGTCGGAGGCCGGGTCGAGAAGCAGCACTCCGGCATTTACCGTAGGCCGTCCGGGAAGAGCGAGTTCCACCACCAGGTACTGCGCCTTGCGTGCGGTCCCGAATGCCAGCGCGGTCATCTCTTTACATTATCGGCCGAAAATGTTTCGTGGCTAGGGGGCCGAGGCGTAATATCCCCGGCGGTGACGCATCTTGACGTTGGGGAGATTCGACCTGTACCACGATCTCACGCCAGTCTCTCCCCGGGCTGCTGCCGTCGGGGGCGTAGCGCAGAATGTATTGGGTTGTTACCTCTCCGGCCAGGGCGGCGACTGAGTCGAAAATGCCTTTGGCGATGGCCGCTGCGTACTGGCCCGTCCCTACCTTGTATGCGTAGTTCCCCTCATCGGAAGGCGAGGACAGATAGCCGGAGACGTCCTTGTAGAGCCCCTGCAAGGGGTACTCCACCCGTCCCCCGGTATCCTCGGAGAGACGCCTGAGGTTGGCCTCGCCCGGAGCGTTGAAACCGAATGCCACCGTGCTCATGCCGTAAATCGTGACCAGGTTCCGCTGCGCGAGTTCCAGCACCTGGTCCAGGCGTCTTGCTGCTGGCTGAATCGTGCCCGTCGCCGATGATGATCAGGATGCGCCGCGGCTCGATTGGCTCGCCCACCACCAGGCTGCGCGACGTGCAGGCCATGTAGATGGCGTCGTAGAGAGCCGCCCCTCCGCCGGCCTTCAGCTTGCGGATTCTGTCGGCCAGCTTCTCGGAGTCCGTGGTGGTGTTGACCGCCAGTTCCGCCTCGTTGCCGTAGGTGATGAGGTAGCCGCTGAAGCGGGGGTCGCCGGGGAGCAGGTTGAAGACCAGCTCCAGAGCCGCCTCCCGGAACTTCTCCCAGTGCAGGCGGTTGGTGTTGCTCATGTCGATCAGGAAGCCCACCACCACCGGCTGGTTGCGTTCGCGGCTAAAGTAGCGTGATCTTCTGCTCCCGGCCCTGGTCGAAGACTCGAAAATCCTTGACATCCAGGTTGCTGACGAAGCGGTCTTTCTCGTCGGTCACGGTGACCGGTACGATGACCTCGGTCGCCTGGCCGCGGAATATGGGTGGCTCCTGGCTGGCTGGCTGCGTCTGCCCGGCGGGAGCAGGCGCCTGCGCCGCAAGCCAGCGAGGCCAACATCAGACCGATGAGCACACGCAACACCATGGTAGGGACTCTTGTCCGATTATAGCGGAGCCGCCGCCCGCTATCTTTGCACCCGGCCCGAACCGCCGCCCTTGAGCAGCGCGTTCACCTCATCCACGGTGAAGCGGTTGAAGTCGCCGGGGATCGAGTGCTTCAAACACGAGCCGGCCACCGCGAATTCCAGCGCGTCCTTGTGCGCGGGCAGATTCAGGAGTCCGTAGATCAAGCCTCCGGCGAAGGCGTCGCCGCCGCCCACGCGGTCCACGATGTGCGTGATGTCGTAGTGGCGGCTGAGCAGGAACTCCCGGCGGTCGTTCAGGCATGCCGACCAGCCGTTGTGCGACGCGCTCACCGACTCCCGCAAGGTGATGGCCATGCATCTTCAAGTTGGGATACTGCGGCCAGCACCTTCTCCGTCAGCTTCTGGTACTGGGCGGCCTCGAGCTTGCCGGATTCGACGTTCACGTCCACCTGGATGCCGAGCGCCTTCTGGCAGTCCTCTTCGTTGGCGATGCCGACGTCGACGTACTGGAACAGCTCGCTCATGACCTCCTTGGCCGTCTTGCCGTACTTCCAGAGATTCTTGCGGATAGTTGAGATCGCAGGAGACGGTCAGTCCCGCTTGCCGCGCCTTCTGGACGGCCTCGATGGCCAGATCCGCCGCGCCCTGGCTGATGGCCGGGGTGATGCCGGTGACGTGAAACCAGCCGGCGCCCTCAAAGGCTTTGCCCCAATCGATGTCGCCCGGCTTGGCCAGCGCGATGGCGCTATGCTCCCGGTCGTAGACGACCTTGGAGGGCCGCTGATTGGCGCCGGGTTCCACGAAGTAGATGCCGAAGCGTCCCTTGCCGCGGACGATATAGGACGGATCCACGCCGAAGCGCCGCATCTCACCGACGAAGGCGTCCGTGATGGGATTGGACGGCAGAAAAGTGACGTAGCGGGCCGGCACGCCGTAGCCGGCCAGCGAGACCGCCACGTTGGCCTCGCCGCCTCCGAAAGTGGCCACAAACTGCGGGGATTGCAGGAACCGCTCGAATCCCGGAGGGGCCAGACGCAGCATGATTTCGCCGAAAGTAACGACGGGTTTGATCATAGATTCTTCAGTATCTCCTATTGCGAATTTGCCGGAACGGCCACCGCGTCAACGGCGAAGCCCGCGTCCAGCGAGGGCAGGCCCACGCATGGCAGCAGTGTGCCCGCCGGCGGTTTGGCGGGGTCGAGGAAGCCGGCCGCGATCCTCTGCACCTGCTCTCCGATAGGACGGGAGAGCACGTAGAAACCCTCCAGGCGACACGCTCCCAGGAGCTATCCCCCTGCTCCAGGGTCTTGCCCAAGCGCTGGAAGGCCAGCCGCGCGTCTTCATCGGCGTAGTTAAAGGACATCTGGCCGCCGGTCAGCACCACGCGCGGCGCACCCACCAGCGCCACATCGGAGCGGGCCGCGGAGCCGGCGGAGCGTGCGCGCGTCAGCAGGCGCAAGGGAGCGCCCACGCGGGGTGCGCAGACGCGCCACCGCCTCGCAGGCGGCCACGGCTTTTGAAGGCGCCCGTTCCGGCTGAACGAAGTTGAGCGCTGCCTTGGGAAACGCCGCGGCAACGACGCCTCGCACTTCCGATACATCTTCCAAGGAGCTCAGAAAACAGGTGGCGCGCAGCACATCCGAGCCGGTCAAGTCCCGCGCCGCGCAGTGCATCCTCCAGCATCGGCACCGACTTCTTCGTCAGGGCGACGACGCCGGGCGGGAGGCCATCCTGTTCGGCGGCCTGCGCCGAGACAAACGCCAGGCCGTTGGGGTTGACGGTCTTGCGGGCCACAGCGGTGGCTTCCATCACCACCTGCGCCCCGGCCACCGGCAACGCGCCCACCTGCACGGCAGTCAACACCGGAAGTGGAAGCCGCCGCTGCGTGAAAACCTCGCTCACGATGGCGCTCACGCGGCGCATGTCTCCACTGCCGGCGACGAAGGCTCGCACCCTGACAATGGCTGCTCCGTCTGGCTTGTCCCAGGAGCCCCTTCAACCCGTCGCGGACCTGCTGCGACAGGAGCCCCTTGCCCGACAGCGGCGAGACGAAGAACACCAGCCGGTTGGTGTCCGCCACCACGGCCTGGGGCGGTTCCTTGGGGACAGCCAGGACCTGCGTGCGCGGTTCCTCTTCCTGCTTGCCTTGCTGCGCGGCCCACGCGCCCAGCTCAAGGCGAAACCGGAGAGCAAGGCCAGCACGAGAATCCTCATAGCGTTTCGGAGTCGATTGTAGCAAAGTCTCCCGCATTTCCAATGGCTTGAAGGTGACCAGTCCAATATGGTATGGTTCCGAGCTAGAGAATCGGCCATGTTCCCGCGACCCGAGTTGGACCCGAGTTCCGGCGTCCCGCTGTACAGGCAACTGCACAGCCAGGTGCAAGACTGGATTGAAAGCGGCCGCCTCGGGGAAGGCGAGCAGCTCGCCATCCACTAGGGAAATGGCTGGTCTGCTTGGCCTGAACCGAACCACTGTCTCCGCCGCCTACTCCCTGCTGGAATCCGACGGCTTCATCCGGGGGCACGTGGGCCGGGGCAGCTTCGTGATCGGGGAGGCGCAGAAGGTGTCGTCCGGACTGGATTGGGACCGGCTGCTGGACGGGCAGGACTGGCTCTGGTCCACGCCTTCGCAGACTCCCTCGGAGGCCGCCATCAGTTTCGCCACTTCCCGTCCTGCCGAACAACTGTTCCCGCTGGAGGAGATCCGGACCACCTGCCGGGAGGTGCTGGGCGGCGCGCAAGCCGCGGTCATACTGCAGCTTGGCTCGCCCAGCGGCTACCCGCCGCTGCGGGAGTACCTGCTGTCCGAGGCCCGGCGGGCGGGAATCGCGCGCTCTCAGGACGACATACTGATCACCAACGGCTGCCAGCAGGGGCTGGACCTGCTGCAACGCGTGCTGGTCCGGGCCGGCGACACGGTCCTGGTCGAGGACCCCATCTACCCGGGAGTGAAGAACCTGCTCGGCCGGGCGGGAGCCAGGGTCGTCGGAGTACCGGTGGGGGCGCAGGGAATTGACATGGAGCATCTGGGACGTGCCTTGGCTCGCGAGAAGGCCAAACTCCTGGTGGTCACTCCGAATTTCCAGAACCCCACGGGAGCGACGATCCCTCTGGCCGCGCGCCGGCTGATCCTCGCTCAGTGCCGTGAAGCGGGCGTCGTGGTGGTCGAGAACGATATCTACGGAGAGCTGCGCTACGAGGGCGAGCCCGTTCCGCCGATCAAGCAATTGGACGAATCGGGTGACGCAGTCCTGCTGCGCAGTTTTTCCAAGGTCGCGTTTCCGGGGCTGCGGGTGGGCTGGATTACTGGCCCCAAGGCGCTGGTGGCGCGCCTGGTTGAGGCCAAGCTGCTGGCGGACCTGCACACCGATCAACTCTCGCAGGCGGTGCTGTTGCGGTTCGCCGAATCGGGCCGCCTGGCGGCGCACCGGGAGAAGATCCTGGCCGCGGGCGCGGAGCGTCTGGCGGCGGTGCTGGCCGCCTGCGAGCGGTATCTGCCCCCCGGCTACGCGGTTCACGCGTCCGCAGGGCGGCATGAATCTTTGGGTGCGGCTGCCCGAGCCGCTGGATGCCGCCGAACTGCTGCCGCGGGCCGAGCGAGAAAACGTGACGTATGTGCCCGGCCGCTATTTCGAGGTGATACACCACGAAGCTGGCAGCTTGCGGCTGAGTTTTGCGGGGCTGGCCCCTGACAAGATCAGGGCCGGGGTGGCCGCGTTGGGCGAAGTCTTTTCGAACGAGTTGGAGCGGTCGCGCGCCACCAGGCGTTATGAACCGGCTCCGGCGATGGTTTAGGTTGGGAGGAAGATATGTATTTGGACGACACTTTTCGTGTCAAAGCCGGCCTGGCGGAAATGCTGAAGGGCGGCGTCATCATGGACGTCACCAACGCCGAGCAGGCGCTAATTGCGGAGCGCGCGGGCGCCGTGGCGGTGATGGCGCTGGAACGCGTCCCCGCGGACATCCGCAAGGAGGGCGGGGTGGCGCGCATGGCGCCCATCAGCAAGATCCGCGAGATCATGAAAGCCGTCAGTATCCCGGTCATGGCCAAGGCGCGGATCGGCCATTTCACGGAGGCCAGGATTCTGGAAGCTCTGGAGGTCGACTACATCGACGAGAGCGAAGTGCTCACCCCCGCCGACGAAGAGCACCATATTGACAAGCGCGGGTTCAAGGTCCCGTTCGTGTGCGGCGCGCGCAACCTGGGCGAGGCGCTGCGGCGCATCGCCGAAGGGGCCGCCATGATCCGCACCAAAGGCGAGGCCGGCTCGGGCAACATCGTGGAAGCCGTGCGGCACATGCGCACCATCCAGAAAGAGATGAAGCAGCTCACGGTGCTGGGCAAGGAGGAGCTGGTCGCCGAGTCGAAGAAACTGCAGGCGCCTCTGGAACTGGTGGAGCATGTGGCCGAGCATGGCAAGCTGCCCGTGCCCAACTTCTCGGCGGGCGGCATCGCCACGCCGGCCGACGCCGCTCTGGTGATGCAGCTCGGCGCCCAGGCCATCTTCGTCGGCTCCGGCATTTTCAAGAGCGAGGACCCGGACGCGCGCGCCCGCGCCATCGTCAAGGCCGCCACCTACTTCAACGATCCGGCCAAGCTGCTCGAGGCCTGCGAGGATCTCGGCCTGGCCATGCCGGGTATCGATGTTTCCAAGCTCCCGGAGTCCGAGCTGCTCCAGACTCGCGGCTGGTGATGGCTCAGAAGACCATCGGCATACTGGCTCTCCAGGGCGACTTCGAGGCGCACCGCAAGGCGCTGGAGCGCGCCGGAGGCCGTGCCGTCGAGGTGCGCACCGCCCTGGAACTAGCCGGCGTGGATGCCCTGGTGCTTCCTGGCGGCGAGACCACCACCATGCTCAAGCTGCTGCGGGACGAAGGACTGTTCCAGCCGCTGCGCCAGTTCGGCGAGCGCCGCCCCATTTTCGGAACTTGCGCCGGCGCAATCCTGCTGGCCAGCCGGGTAACCCATCCCCAGCAGGAATGCCTGGGGCTGATGGACATTGACGTCGAGCGCAACGCCTACGGCCGGCAGTTGGACAGCCACGTCACGCACCTGGAGACGGAAGACGGACCGCTGGAAGCGGTGTTTATCAGGGCGCCCATCATCCGGCGGGCCGGCTCCGAAGTGAGGGTACTGGCCAGCTACAACGGCGACCCGGTATGGGTGGAGCAGGGCATCCACATGGCAGCGACGTTCCATCCCGAACTGACCGGCGACGCTCGCGTCCACAGACTTTTTCTCGCCAAGATCAAGCCATGACCCGTGTACTGTTTGTTTGCATCGGCAATTCCTGTCGCAGCCAGATGGCCGAGGCTTTCGCGCGCGCCCATGGCCAAGGTGTATGGGAGGTGGAGAGCGCGGGTCTGATGCCGGCCAACATCATTGCCCCGCCCGTACGCGAAGTGATGGAGGAGAAAAAGATCGATCTGGGCGACCAATTTCCCAAGCCTCTGGACTGGGTGAAGCCGGAGAGCTTCGACCTGATCGTAAACATGAGCGGCTATCCTCTGCCGGCAGGGATTGCGGCGCCCAATCTGGTGTGGGTGGTGGACGATCCAATCGGGCGCAGTGACAAGGTCTACCGGCGGGTTCGGGACGAGATCGAGGCGCTGGTCCTCGGCCTGCTCAAGGGGCTGAACGGGTAGACTATCAAAATGATGCGTACCATGCTTCTGATGGCTCTGGCGGTAGCTGCCAGCGCCGCCACGCTGCGCGTCGAGAAGACCGGCCGGGTGGGGCGGAAGATAGAGACCGAATACCTCGTCGCCGACCTTTCGCAGCGCGTCATCAATGGAAAGCAGGAAGACAGCGGGACGCTGCGCGCCCTGACCTTCAAGCCGTCCGGCGTCACCTTGTTCCGCCACCCCGCCAACGGCCGCATGCACAAAGGGGCCAGCCTGCAGCGCGCCGGAGCCCCGGGCTACAAGGACCTCGGCACGTGGGATCCGGTCCAGGAAATTCGCGAAGAGGAAACCGGCGGCGTCTACATGCACCACCGCGCGGGCTACTTCGCCGACTACCCCGAAGTGAAGATGGAAGTCGACTACAGCTTCTTCGCCGATGCGCCTTACTTCCTGGTCATGACGCGCATGACCGTCGAAAAGCCGATCACGGTGGTCCTGGTCCGCAACAACGAGATGACCATGAACCTGTTCTTCACGCACGTGGCGTGGCCCGGCCGCGACGGCCAGACACACATCGCCACGTTCGAGGAGCGCCGCCCGTTGCTGCAAAAGGAGCCGCTGTCCGCCGAGATCCCCTGGCTGGCGTTTTTGAATCTCGACAAGGGCTTCGGCTACGGCTATGTCATGGTCGACTCCACGAACAGCAAGACTGTGAATCCTGGAACCAGCATTTCCGACGGCGTGTGGGCCAGAGCGGAGATGGAGCAACGGTTCGCCGAGGGCCTCGGCACAGCCAACGGAAAATACTGGTCCCGCCACATGATTTCAGGGCGGGAAACGCCGCTCGTGCCCGGCGACCGGTTCGAGGAACGCTCGGCTTACGTTCTGTTCAAGTGCTCGAAAGACCAACCCCTGAGCGAGCTCTTCGACTGGCAGAAGAAGATCCTCGCCAAATTCGGTTCTGCTGCAAAGTAATGTGAGGCGATTATGTCCAAACTGACGCGCAGGGTTTTCCTGGCGGCGCCCGCGGCGGTGGCCGCGGCGGCACGCTCTTCGTGGCTCAAGACCGTTGAGTCTTCCGGAAGCCGGGTGGCAGGCCCTGGCGGCGAACCGCTTCCCGATGTTCATGTGCTGCGCAGTTGGAATGGGGCTCTCTGCACGCTGCGGCTGGAGAACCGTTCCAAGAAACCCCAGCGCGTGCGGGAGGCCGTGGCATTCGAGCTGCGCAGCAACCTGTCTGCGAACATGCCGGTCTATGCCGAGGGCTTTCAGATGTTGTCGCAAACCGGCGGCACGCTGGGGAAACCCGAGGACATCGGAGCCTACACCGACGTGAAACACTACCGGATCCCGCAGCCTCCGGGAGCTTTCACCGCCTACAACCTGGTCCTGCTCGAACCGGAGCCGTCGAATAACCTGCTTCTCGCCTACACCAGTTGCCGCCGTTTCAGCGGCAGGTTCCATCTCCGCCCCACGTCGATTGAAGTTTCGCTCGACATCGAAGACCTCGAACTCGCGCCCGGCCAGACCATCGATCTCGAGGAGTTCGGGGTCTTTGAGGGCAGCGAAGCCGGTCCCTTATTCGAGAGTCTCTCCGGGCGGCTGCGCGCCAACCATCCTCCCATCCTCGGACCGCAGCCCCCCCAAGGCTGGTGTTCCTGGTATTGTTTCGGCCCCGAAGTTACCGCCCAGCAGGTGATCGAGAATCTGGATTTCATTGCGAGCCGTTTCCCGGCCCTGCGCTATATCCAGATCGACGACGGCTACCAGGCGGCCATGGGCGACTGGCTGGAAACCGGCAAGGCCTTCGGCGGCGACATTCGTTCGGTGCTCCAGCAAATCCGGAAGCGCGGGTTCGAACCCGCCATCTGGGTTGCTCCTTTCATCGCCGAGGCCGGCTCACGAGTTTTCCGGGAACATCCCGGCTGGTTCATGATGGACGGGCAGGGCCGGCCGCTCTCCTCCGACAAGGTCACCTTCGGCGGCTGGCGGCGGGGCCCGTGGTATGCGCTGGACAGCACCCTGCCGGAAGTGCAGCGTCACGTGGAAAACGTCTTCAGCACCATGCGCAAGGAGTGGGGGGTCACCTACTTCAAGCTGGATGGGAACTTTCTGGGGCGCCATGCATGGAGCCAGGCTCCACAATCCGCGGGCCACGCGCATCGAGGCCTACCGCCGCGGCATGGAGGCGGTCATGCGCGGGGCTGGCGACGCCTTCATCCTGGCGGGCAACCATCCGCTGTGGCCGTCTCTCGGAGTGATCCGCGGCTCGCGCTCCTCCAACGACATTGACAGGACCTGGCCAAGGTTCCGGCAAGTAGCGCGCGAGAACTTGAGCCGGGGACTGGCAGAACGGGCGGCTCTGGTGGAACGATCCGGACTGCGTCACGCTTAGCGGTTCGCTGAGCGACGATGAGTACCACTTCCACGCGGCGTCGGTTTACGCCAGTGGCGGTATGCTGCTCTCGAGCGATGACCTCCCCAGGTTGCCGGCGGCCCGTCTCGAGATGCTTCGCAAGCTCAGCCCGCCAACCGGAGCCGCGGCCGTTTTTGGACGGGACCTGAGGGTTGGACGTCTTCGCCAGGCCAACCGGGAGCTGATCTTCTTCTTCAACTGGAGCGACCGGCCCGAAGTGTTTCAGGCCACAGTTTCGCCCCGAGCGGCGGTCAAGGATTTTTGGTCCGGCGCATCCGTGGCCCACAGCGGTGGCAAGATCCAGCTCGCCGCTGTGGCGCCGCACTCGGCGCGCATTCTGACGTGTACTGTCTGAGTCGCAATAGCAGGGAACTTCGGTTGACATTCGGCGCCGTCTCCCGCACAATTGCATATTCCGGCGCAGGCAATGTCCATCTCGGTCATCATTCCTGTTCACAACGCGGCCGCGCATCTGGAAGCCTGCCTGACTCATCTGGCCGAGTTTCCGGTCGCGCCGCTGGAGTGCATCGTGGTCGACGACGGCTCGACGGACGGGTCAGCCGAGGTAGCGCGGCGGTACGGCGCGAAGGTGCTTTCCACCGGCGGGCGCGCCGGTCCCGCGCGCGCGCGCAATCTCGGAGCGCGCGAGGCCCGGGGGGAGATCCTCTTCTTTCTCGACTCCGATGTGTGCGTCCATCCCGGACACGCTGGAGCGCGTGCGCCAGGATTTCCAGGACAGATCCCTACCCTCGACGCCCTGATCGGCTCCTACGACGCCATCGCCCGCCTCCCCGGATTTCCTGTCGCAGTACAAGAACCTGATGCACTGCTTCGTGCACCAGCACGGGAGGCAGGACGCCTGCACGTTCTGGAGCGGCTGCGGGGCCATCCGCCGCGAAGTGTTTCTCGAGCATGCCGGGCTTCGACGAATCGTACGAGCGCCCGGCCATCGAAGACATCGAACTGGGCTACCGGCTGCGCATGGCCGGCCGGAAGGTGCTCCTCGACAAGGGACTGCAGGTAAAGCACCTCAAGCGATGGACCTTCTGGGGTCTGGTGAAGACGGACGTCCTGGACCGGGGAATCCCCTGGACCGAGCTGATTCTCCGGGACCGTTGCATGCCCAACGATCTGAACCTGGAGCTGAGCCAGCGCGTGAGCGTGGCGCTGGCCTTCCTGCTGCTGGGCATCTGCGTGGCGGCCTCCATCTACTGGCGTGGGTATTTCCTTACGCCGCTGCTGGCGCTGCTGATCTTCCTGCTGTCGCAATACTGGCTGGAGTCCGCTTCCGGTCCGCGTTCGAAGCTGGTGCTGATCACGCGTGGGGCTGTGTGTCGGGGCAATCGTCTGGCTGGCGCACGCGCACCATATGAACTCGCATCACGCCGCCGCTGCTGCTGGGCTGCCTTCTACTTTTCCTGCGTCACCGCTACGGCTATGAGTCTGAGCGAAGGCGAAAGGTCACGGGGATTATTCTCACCACCTATATTCTGTTAGCCACGGCCTACATGGTTGCGCGTCTGCCGAATCACTATCTGGTCTTCGCCTTCTTCGTGGTGGCCGCCCTCATCGTGATCCTGAACAACCAGTTCTACCTCTTCCTGGCCGTCAAGCAGGGGAGGTTCTTCGCGCTGGCGGCCTGTCCCCTTCCACCTTCTCTACCATCTGTACAACGGGATCTCGTTTGCTGGCGGGGCTCACGCGTTACACCTGGAGCGGCTCCGGCAGGCCAGCCGGTAGCCTGCGCCCGTTAGTCAAGCGCGTGACTTCGCCCGCGCCGGCGGAAGGCCGGCAGGGTAGATGTCGGGGTCAGGCCGAAGCGGGACTGGTAGGCTTGCGAGATCGCCGCCTGGAACCTCAGCACGGCGTCAGGGCGCACCATGTTCACGGTGCAGCCGCCGAAGCCTCCGCCGGTCATGCGCGCGCCGTAGACGCCCGGGCAGCCCCACGGCCGTGTCCACCAGGAAGTCGAGTTCTTCGCAACTCACCTCGTAGTCCTTCTGGAGGCTGCGGTGGGATGCCACCAGGAGCGCTCCCATGCGCTTGAGTTCGCCCGCCCGGCTGGCGGCGACGAAGGCTTCCACGCGCTCGTCTTCGCTGACCACGTGGCGGGCGCGCTGCATGGGAACGGGCTTCATGACAGCCTGCGAACCCGGAGAGCATCTCGCTCGAAACGTCGCGCAGGCTCTCGACCCGCGGGATCTTCTCCCGGATGACCGCCACCGCGGCGGCGCACTCGGCGACCCTTTGGCGGTAGGCGGACGAGCCGAGCTCGTGCTTGACCATGGTGTTGACGGCGACGAACTCGGCCTGCTCCGGCAAGGGCACGATCTCGTGCTCCAGGCTGCGGCAATCGATCTTGACCGCGGCCATCTCCCGGCCGAAAGACGGAGATGTACTGGTCCATGATGCCGCAGGGCATGCCCGACGAAATTGTTCTCCGCGCGCCGGCAGAGCTTGGCCAGTTCGATCGGCTCCATGGGACGGCCCCCGAGCAAGGCCAAGGCTACCGACACCTCGATGGCGGCTGAAGAGCTCAGCCCGGAGCCGACCGGCACGGTGCTCTAGATGAGCAGGTTCGAGGGCGGGACCGGGTAGCCGGCCAGGACCAGTTCGCGCGCCACGCCCATCACGTAGTCGCTCCAATCCCGCGCCGGCTGCGCCTCGGGGATCTCGCTGATCGCCCACTCCCTGGCTTGCTCCATGTTCTTCGAGAAGACGTGGAACCTCCCGTCACTGGCCGGAGCGACAGCCGTGAAGCAGGCCAGGTCGAGAGCCACGGGCATGACGAAGCCGAGGTTGTAGTCGGTGTGCTCCCCGATGAGGTTCACGCGGCCTGGGGCGCGGAATACGCGCGGCCCTTGCGCCGAGCCGTACCGCTCGGCGAACGACTGCACTACGAAGCGCGATGGGCCATCCACAGCAAAATCCCTCCGAACAACAGCGACGTGATACCCGTGTACAGGTTGACGTTCACCTCGGTAAGAGGCGCGCGCAAGGATGGGGCGACTACTCCTGTCAGGCACAGAATCGCCCCCAGAATCACGAAGAACCAGCCTGAAGGTGTGCGAAGATCCCACATAGTTATCACCAGAACAGGAAGTTCAGCAGTATACAGAGAACCGCGGCGGCCGATGCGATCACGGCGGGCCTGCGGAACCACTTCACGCCTTCCTGGCGCGGCAACTCGGTCAAGCCGTAGACCAGGCTGCGCAGTTCCGACTCCGGCTTAGGTCGCGTCATCAGGCTCACCAGAATGGTGACCACGAAGCAGGAGGTCCAGGCCAAAAGCGCAATCCAGAAGTTCTGCGCCATCGTGGAAGGGAACGTGTGGAGTTCGGCGATCCACGCCTCCCTTGCCCTCCGCGATCGTGAGGCCGTGGGTCAACGCCGCGGCGCTGGTGCCCGCCACCAACCCGCTGAAGGCCCCATGGCCGGTGGCCCGCTTCCAGAACATCCCCAGCAGGAAGGTGGCGAACAGCGGCGCGTTCACGAAACTGAACACGAGCTGCAGCAGGTCCATGATGTTGTTGTAGAGCGTTGCCAGGTAGGCGGCGCCGATCGACAGGGCCACGCCGAAGATGGTCGCCATCCGGCCCATCCAGAGGTAGTGCGAATCGGGCGCCGACTTGCGGATGTGGCCCTGGTAGAGGTCGTACGTCCACACGGTATTGAAGGCCGTCACGTTGCCCGCCATGCCCGACATGAAGGATGCCATCAGCCCCGTCAGCCCCACGCCCAGCAGACCGGACGGGTAGAACTTCGCCATCAGCGTGGTGAGCACGAGGTCATAATTGGGGACCCCGCTCTTCAACGGCATGTCGTACCCCACGCCCATCTTGGTCAGGGCCATGGCGGCGATGCCGGGAACAATCACGATGAACGGCAGGAACATCTTCGGGAAAGCGCCGACGATGCGGCGTCAGCCGCGCGTCCGCCATCGATTTGGCGGCCATCGCTCTCTGCACCACCAGGTAGTTCGTGCACCAGTAGCCGAACGAGAGTACGAAGCCCAGACCCATCACCATCCCGAACACCTCGACTCCCATGGGGTTCTGGGAGGGGTTGCGACATGTACTGCCAGGAACTCGTCATCACCTTGGGAAGGCGCGCGGACATGCCCTCCCAGCCGCCCGCCTTGTCCACCGCCATTATGGACAGCGGCGCGAATCCGATCACGATCAGGAAGAACTGGAGCACCTCGTTGTAGATCGCGCTGGTCAGCCCGCCGAGGAAGGTGTAGACGAGCACAATGGCGGCCGACAACAAGACCGACGCGGTGAAGCTCCATCCCAGCACGAGCTGGAACAACAGCCCCAGCGCGTACATCGAAATGCCGGAGGAGAACAGAGTCATGACCGCGAAGCTGACGGCGTTGAAGGTCCTGGTCTTCTCGTCGAAGCGCAGCTTGAGGTATTCGGGGACCGAGCGCGCCTTGCTGCCGTAGTAGAACGGCATCATGAAAAGTCCCACGAAAAGCATGGCGGGAATGGCCCCCACCCAGTAAAAGTGGGACGTCATGATGCCGTACTTGGCGCCGGAAGCGCACATTCCGATCAGCTCCTGGGCCCCCAGATTCGTGGCGACGAAGGCCAGGCTGGTGATCCAGAGCGGAACCGAGCGGGCCGAGGTCAGGAAGTCCGCGCTGGTGGAGACCTTCCTGTGAAGGAGCCAGCCGATCCCGATCACGAACCCGAAGTAGATGACAAAGATGAGGTAATCAACGAGAGAGAGAACCACGCGGCACCTCGCCCGATGAGCTGGTTTTCAGAACCGTCAAGTCTATCATAAAGCTCGGGAATCCCCGGGACCCCCTGGAATTCGCGGCTGGATTAGTACAAAATGGGAGTGAATTGTTTTCGGATATCCTGTGGAAAAGCGTGGGCGACGGACGTGAGGCGTTGGCATTAAGAGGTTTCCGGCGCGGAGGTCCGGAACTGGCTTAGGGACGAGTTACCCACTGCCCAAGCCTCAGGATGTGCGGCCCCGAAAATAGTTTGGACAGGAGGCTGGCCTGGCCGCTAAGCTTGAACGGTTCCCATGGCGACGATTGATTATTCCATCGAGAGGGGCTTGCCGACAAACGTCGATGTGGAGCGCTACGTTCTGGGCTCCATCCTTCTGGATGACTCTCTATTCATTCAGGTCGCGGCCACGCTGGAGGCCGACGACTTCAGCCTGGAGAAGCACCGCCGGATCTTTCTCCGGATGGGCGAACTGAACGCCCGCGGGGAGAAAGTCGACCGCGTCACCCTGGCCGAGGAGCTGATGAAGCACAATCAGCTCGAATCCTGCGACGGTCTGACCTACCTGGTCTCTCTGGACGACGGCCTGCCGCAGATTCAGAACCTGGATAGCTACGTCCGCATCGTCAAGGACAAATCCCTGCTGCGGCGGGTCATTTTCGCTTCCCAGAATCTGATCAACCGCTGCCTGGCGGGGGAGGAGGATGCGCAGGTCATCCTCGCCGGCGCCGAAGAGACGCTGCTCAAGCTCGGCGAGTCGAAGGCCCGGGTAGGCCTCTCTACCCCCGGGGAGATTATCGACGAGTTCCAGGGCGGCCTGAACGCCTTTCTGGACCCGGGTAAACGCATCCAGGGTCTGAGCACGGGATTCAAGCGCCTGGACGAGATGACCGGCGGCCTCCATCCGGGCGAATTGATCATCGTGGCCGGGCGTCCGTCCATGGGCAAGACGGCTCTGGCGTTGAACATCGCCCAGCACGCGGCGAAGATGAACCGGACCGTGGCGGTCTTCTCCCTGGAAATGTCCAAGGAGGCGCTGCTCACCCGGCTGCTCTGCGCCGGAGCGCGCGTGGACAGCCATCGTTTTCGCTTGGGCTACCTCGACGCCGAGGAGCGGCGCCGGCTCCAGGCAACGGCTTCCGAGCTGGTCGAGGCCCCGCTCTACATCGACGACACCTCGGGCAGCAACCTGATGGACATGCACGCCAAGCTGCGCCGGCTCAAGGCCGAAAGGCCCCTGGGCCTGGTGGTGCTCGACTACCTGCAGTTGATGGGCGGCCGCGGGCGGTTTGAGAACCGTGTGCAGGAGATCAGCGCGCTGAGCCGGGGCCTGAAGCTGCTCGCCAAGGAACTGAACGTGCCGATGCTGGTCCTGTCCCAACTGAGCCGCGCGTCGGAAACGCGCCCCGGCGATCACCGCCCGCAGCTCAGCGACCTGCGCGATTCGGGTTCCATCGAGCAGGACGCCGACGTGGTGGCGTTCATCTTTCGGGAAGAGGTCTACAAGCCCGACCGCGAGGACCTGCGGGGCGAGGCGGAACTGCTGCTGTCCAAGCAGCGCAACGGCCCCACCGGCAAGATTCCGCTGGTTTTTCTGAACCACCTGACGAAGTTCGAAAACCGCGCCTCCGATGTCGGCGACGGCGGCCAGTCGGACGAGTAGAACTGGCCGTTCCGCGGACACCCCCGCTAGCGTTCCGGCGTGAAGACCAGCGTATCGCTCGCGTCGATTTTATGGAACTGCATGGGGAAGCTGCGCCCTGCCCGGTAGGCGCTCCATTGGTCCCGGTAGTGGCTGGAGAGCACCTGGCCCGATTCGCCGATGGTGATGTTCTGGAGAGACTGGTCCAGATCGGAGAAGTCCACGACCATTCGCATCGACGGGCCGACACTGCTGCTCCATGGAGAACTGCTGCACCGTGCCGGGCGATCCGCTCATGGGCACGGTTCCGATGTTGAAATACTTGCCGACTACAGGCAACCCGCCCAACACCAGGTTATTTAACGCGACCCGGTTGGCACGGCCGTAGTCCCACTTGACGACATTCTGCCCCTGCATCCGGCGGCCTTCTTCCAGAGCCTCGGCCAGGTTGTCGAGCAGGAGCTGATCGTAGTTGTCGAACCATTCCTTGGGCCGGCCGCGCAAAAGCTTCTCGATCACTACCGGAGCCATCAAGGACCGGTAGGCCAGCCCCTTGCCGCGCGACGCCCGCTCGGCAATGGCCCGGCGAAGGTGTTGGTAGCTGAGGTTCGTGATCAAGGGCACCGGCGAGCCGGCAGTCATCTGGCCGTTCCAGGTCCGCAGAAGCCCAATGGCATCCGAGAGTGCCGGGTTGCCCTTACCGCGGCGGTCGTAAGCCGCGACCATCTCGCGCGCCAGAAAGCGGTCGAATGCCGAGTAGAGATCCGTCTGGATGGAGAGCATTTGGCCGGGGCGCCATCCCCGCTGGGTCTTGAGGCGGGCCTGGATCTGCTCAAAACGATAAGGCGCGGCGAAGTCGCCGCCGACCCGGTAAGGATAGTCCTGCGGGAAGGGACTCTGGTTTGCCGAGACAATCATGCCCGACGGCGGATTGTAAACGGAGGGCAGCTTCTCAAACGGTATGATGCCTTCCCACTCGAATTCGCCGGTGCTTCCGTCCAGGGGCATGCCGCCATCGAAGTTCTTTCGGACCGGCAGCCGGCCTGCCGCCTGGTAGCCGATATTGCCCTCGGCGTCCGCGTAGACAAAATTGGAGCCGGGCCCGGGAAATCGCGCCAAGGCAGTCCGGAACTCCTGCCAATTCCTGGCGCGATTCAGTTCCAAAATCGGGAATTGAAAGTCCGGGGAATCGAGCGCGACCCAGCGAAGGGAAAGGAACCGGCCTCCCTCGGCCAGGAAGATCGGTCCATGGCGCGTCGTCCAGATTACAGCCGTTTCGGAAGTGCCGCCGCGGACGCGAATCACCTCGCGTTCGCCGCGCGCCTGCTCTACTTGCCCGCGGAAGAGGTAACGGCCGTTGGTGGCGTCGAACTTCTCCACATACAAATCCTGTACGTCGAACTGAAGACTGGTGATGGACCAGGCGAGCCGGTCGTTGTGACCGATGAGCACGCCGGGGAGGCCGGGAACCGAAACGCCGCTGACGTTCAACTTCGGCGCGCGCAGGTGGACCATGTGCCAGACCGAAGGCAGGGAGAATTCCAGATGCGGGTCGCCGGCGAGCAGCGGGCGGCGCGAGGCGGTGAGCGCGCCCGAGACCGCCCAGGCGTTGGAGCCCGGACGGCTTTCGCCGCCCGAACCGTTTGCGAACAGGAAGTCCACCTTCTTCGGATCCCCGCCCGCTGCCAGCATTTCCCTGCGCAAATCCGAACGCCAGCTCCGCTCGAGCGTGCTCATCATGTGCAAGGCGATCAGCACGGAATCGGCAACGCTCCAGGGCCGCGGATCGTAACGGAGCAGACTGAACTCGAGTGGCAGGCGATTGCGGTTGGTCTCCAGGAAGAAGTTCACGCCCCGTGCGTAGGCGGCAAAGACGGCGCGGTCCGCGGCGGGAAGTCTCCGGGCGTACTCTTCCGCGACCCGCCACAGGCGCAGCCGGCGTGCTTGGCGATCGGATTCGAGCGCGCCCCGGCCGAGCACCTCCGCCAGCTCCCCCGCCGCCAGCCGCCGCATCGCATCCATCTGGAAAAGTCTGTCCTGCGCGGTCACATAGCCTTGGAGGAACAGCGCATCGGGCTGGCTCGCGGCCAGAATGTGAGGCACGCCGAGTGAGTCGCGCGCAACCGAGGCCCGGCCGGCGACAGGTGCGCCGATTGACCCCGAAGTTTTCGGCAGCGGCCTCCAGGCGAACCAGTAGGCGCAGGCCAGCACGGCGACCAGCGCCACCGCGAGGCCGTAATTGAAGAACTTGAGTAGCCGCTGTAGCGCCATTCCGCAATTCTATCGAAGTCGCATTTCGGCGGCCCGGTCTCAATCGGAGTTGTGTATACTTGCAGCTACGCAGAATCCTAGAAGGAGGACATCATGCATCGCTTCTTGTTTTTAATTGTGGTTGTGATGATCGCGATCACCTTGGTGAGTTCGGACGCGTTCGCGGCGGAACGTCTGATCCAGGTGGACCGGCGCAGCCAGGTGTCAAGGGCGGATCTGAACTACGACACGCCCGCCACGCGCGACGAGGAAGGCATGCCCTTGGGCAATGGACGGACAGGGAGCCTGGTTTGGACCTCGCCTTCCGCGCTGAAGATGCAGATCAACCGCGTGGACGTGCATGCCATGGACAGCACTACCACCAGCTTCCAGCGTGCCGATTCCGACTACGGCAGCGTCTGTGGCTACGTTGACATCAACGTGGCGGGCGGCGGCGAGGACGTGTTCGTCCCCGGTTCGTTCCGCCAGCACCTGTCGCTGTATGACGCGCTGATGACCGCCCAGGGCAAGGGACTCACGGCGCGTGCGCTCGCCTGGCCCAACGGCGATGTGCTGGCTATCGAAATCGACGACCAGCGCGCCCAGCCCGAGGCCATCAACATCGACCTTCGGATGCTGCGCTACCAGATACAATTCGCCGTCGGCAGAACCCACGAGCTGAGGCAGCAGCACGCTGTGATGTACCGGACGGCGGGGCACACGGCCACCTCCATCCTAGGCATCCCGGACGGAAAGATCACGCTCACGCAGCAGTTTCGCGAGGGCGCCTTCTACGGCTCCTCGGCGGTCGCCATCGGCGTGGTCGGCCGGCCTTCGCGGGCGCGCTATCTGAACCAGTCGACCGTGCAACTATCGGCGGCGGCCGGCAAGGGGCGCTTCATCATCCTGATCGCCAGCGCCGCCAGTCTGGATCAGGCCCAGGACACAACCAAGCTGGCGCTCGGGCAGCTGACCTCGGCCGTGCCCAAGGGCTTCGAAGGGTTACGCAAAGAGACGGCCGCCTGGTGGAGCGACTTCTGGTCCAAGGGCATGGTCTACATGCACAGCGCCTCCGGTCAGGCGGACTTCGTCGAGGCCAACTACACCTACTACCTCTATTTGATGGGTTCAAGCTCGCGCGGCGACTTTCCGCCGCGTTTCGGTGGCATGCTCTGGTTCACGGACGGCGACATGAGCCGCTGGGGCTCGCAATATTGGTGGGCCAACACCAGCGCCTACTACAACAACCTGATGCCCGCCAACCGGATGGATCTCATGGATCCCCTGTTTAAGATGTACTCGGGTATGCTGCCCGGCGCCGCCGTGGCCGCGCGCCAGCAGTGGGGCACACAAGGCGTTTGGATTCCGGAGACGGATTTCTTCAACGGCCCGGAAACTCTCCCCGAAGACTTCGCCAAGGAATACCAGGACCTGATGCTGGTCAGAAAACCGTACGAGCAACGGTCGCCGCAATTCGACACGTTCATCTATACGAAGAACCGTCATAACAGCCGCTGGAATTGGAGAAACGACGGCGACTGGCAACACGGCTACTACGTCTTCAAACCCAAAGGCTCTGGCGCGTTCGGCCACACCTCGCACATCCTGGGCGTGGCTGCGCGGATCGGTAACCTCGCCTGGCAGCGCTACCAGTTCACCGGCGATCAGACCTGGCTGCGCGAGCGGGCCTACCCTTTCATCAAGGGAGCGGCCGAATTCTACCGTCACTTCCCGAACCTCGCGAAGGACGAGAAGGGCGTCTACCACATCAACCACACCAACAGCGGCGAATCGGCCTGGAACACGCGAGATGCGGCTTATGAGGTCAACTGCATGCACATGATCTTCCCACTGGCGGTTCGCGCCTCGGAGGCTCTGGGAGTTGACGCCGAACTGCGGCCCGTCTGGCAGGAGATCAAGGACCATCTGGTTCCGATGCCCGCCGGCCGGGGCGGCAGAAGCGGAGGCGCCTATGGCTCTTTCGTCTATGGAGGCGCCGATGCGATCGGGACGATCGCGCCGATCGGACCCGAACCGGAGCTTAAGAGCCGCTTCCTGGGCTTCACCCGCCTGAACAGCTTTATCGATGACAAGGGTATCGGTGGCGCGAAGATCTTCCGCAACCGGCTGCGGCTGCGCGAAGGCCCCGGCGCCATCGATGCCGAGCACATCGCCGGTTTGAGCGCCGGGATTCATACGACGCTGCTGAACAGCAATCCTCAGTCGCTGACCAATGAGGAACCGGTCTCCATCATCAACGAGTGGCCGAAAGACTGGGATGCGGCCTTCACCCTCCTGGCTCGCGGCGGGTTCCTGGTCAGCTCGGCGCAACAGGGCGGCAAGATTCCGCTGGTGGAGATCCTCTCGCAACTGGGCGGTCAATTCCGGCTTGCCAGTCCCTGGGCTGGCGGCGACGTGACCCTCTATCGCAACGGCAAGAAGGCCGAAGACCTCTCCGGCAAGACGCTGGCCTTCTCGACCGCCAAGGGCGAGACCGTTGTCGTGGTGCCCAGGGGCGCTACGCCGGCCAGCGTGAAGATGAACTGATCGGCGGTATCTTAGAATCCGACGGATGCTGGAGACCTACTACGGCTACCGTGTGGCGGCGTTGGTGCTCTTGGTGGGCGCCAACGCCTTCTTCGCCGCCTCAGAGGTGGCGCTGGTTTCGGTGCGGCCGTCGCGGTTGAGAGAGCTCGCCCGCGAGGGCGGAGTTGGCGCGCAGGCGGCACTGAGTCTGCTGGCGAAACCGGAGCGGTTGCTCTCGGTCGTGCAGGTGGGCGTCACGCTGGCCAGCCTCGGTTTAGGGTGGGCCGGGCAGGAGACGATTTTCCGCTTCATCGTATCTTTCTTCCAGCCTCTTTTGGGGCCATCTCAGGAACAGTGGCTCCACGTCGCGAGTTTTGCGGCCGGGTTTCTGCTGATGAGCTTCGTGCACGTGGTGGTGGGCGAGGTGGTCCCCAAGAACCTGGCGATTGAGAAAGCGGACGGGCTGGCGATTCTGGTGGCGCCAGCACTGCTCGTCTTCGCGCGGATTTCGGCGCCCTTCGTCTACGTGATCGAGCGCTCCGCCTCGGGCCTCTCCAGAATGATTGGCCTGCGCGGCAAGCAGCGGGGAGGAGGCCATAGCGCCGAGGAGCTGAAACTGATCGTCAGCTCCGCCCGGGGCGAGGGTGGGTTGCCCAAGTTCGAGGAGGACGTGATCCATCGGATTCTCGACCTGGAGGATCTCTCTGTCCGCGAAATCATGGTGCCCCGCCACAACCTCGTCTCCGTGTCCATTGACTCGAAGCCCGAGGAGATCCTGCGGATCATGCGCGAGAATCAATACTCCCGCGTTCCGGTCTACGAAGAGAAGCCGGAGCACATCGTGGGGATTCTGCACTACAAGGATTTGCTGCGCTTCCGCGAGGAGTTGCGGGCGTTTGAGCCGTCGCGCCCCGCCGCCTTGAAGTTCCGCCTGCGCTCGATGTTGCGCAAGCCGCCGGTGGTCCCGGAGACCAAGCCCGTCAGTCAGATGGTTGAGGAGTTCCGCCAAAGCCGTGTGCACATGGCCATGGTCGTGGACGAGTTCGGGACCATTGTCGGGCTCGTCACCTTCGAGGACGTCCTGGAACAAATCTTTGGGGAGATCGAAGACGAGCAGGACCTGGCGAGGCAGGTTCCCGCCGCCGAGGCCATGACACTGGATGTGGAAGGGACCACCAGCATCCGCGACCTGGAGACACTATACGGCGTCGAGCTGCCCGTGGACGCGGGTTTCGAAACCTTGGCAGGTTTCCTGCTATTTCGCCTGGGCTACATCCCCCGTGCAGGTGACCACGCGGAGGAAGGCGGCCGGCACTTCACCGTCGTGGAGATGGACCACAACCGGATTGCCCGAGTCCGGATCTCAAGAGTCCCGCAAGCCGGATCGGGGAATCAAGCGAGTTCGTGACTGCGTAGCGGCCGCACCCAGCCGAGATTGGGGGGCAACTCCTCCATCGGCCCCATCCACTTCAGCATGATGTCGACGTCCTCGTGCAGGCGGAACTTCCTCTGGACCTTTGAAATCTGGACGCCGCGGATGTCGATCTTGGAGAGATCCCACTGCCCGACGCCAACTTCGCCGCAGTACTTCATCCAGCCCAGCCAGTTTGCGTCCACGCCCATGACTTCCGTGCCCACGCGGTCTGCCGCGATGTAGTCGGTGGACGCGATGGCCAGGCGCGAGGAAACCGGGGTGCCGCTGCCGGGCCCGTTGCCTTCCATCGCTTCATAACCGTCGATGATGGTGGCGCCCCAATTGGTCTGCAGCTTCTGAGCCGTCAGGAACATGTTGTAGTAGCTCTGACGGATGCCCACATGGTACCGGCGCTTGTCGTTCCAGCGCGTGGTTTCCTTCGGCGCCTGGTGCAGAGGCGCGCCGACCACCATGTTCTTCAAGGACAAAGTCACGATCGCCATGTTGTGCGTCTTCAGGATCGCGGATCCCAACACGAAGGCGTCGGGATCCAACAGCCGGGCCGCCAGCCGGACCGGAACGACGTGCATGTTGAAATCCACCAGCGGCAGCAACACGTACTTGGCTTCTTCGTTGAAATCCAGGAGGCTGACTTTCTGCTTCTTGTGCTCGGCAACCACCGCGGGGTATTTGAAGTTCTCGAAACCCGTCATGGTGTTGCCGGCTGAGGACTCGGCGATGATGATCGGGCCCTTGAAGCGCGTCTCGAGATAATCCAGGATCCCGTGCAGAGCGTCAGCATGAGTCGCCGCCAGCTGGTTGACTGTGGAGACGTTGTTGGGCTTGATGACCACATACTTCTTGGCCTTCAGCTTGGGCCGGATCTGTTCGTCAATCGCCATCAGCGATTCATAAACGTTCTTCCGCCGGTTCTCGCCTTGAACCAGGGAAACGGTCGACCTCTGCGCCAGCCCGGGGAACGGCTCGGGGTTAGCTCCGCCAAAATTACGTCTGCTCGAGGCTCCGACCGAGGGCGGGTTCTGCGTCTGGGCTTGTTGGGCCCATGCATACCGGCTCGCCAGCGTGGAGCTTGCCGCCAAGCCGGCCATCTGAAATAAGGTCCTGCGCGAATAGTGCTTAGTCATGATTGCGTCTCCAGCGATCCCAAACGTTTTCAGAATACACTGTATCTGCGCCACTTTGGAAGTTCTCGCCAGATCTCATGCGGGCGATTTGCTGTAAACTTTTCTAGAGGGCACTGATTTAGGGGCGCCTTCAAGGAGAGACACATGCGACTGATCGGAGCTTTCGTTTGCCTGGCGCTGGTTCTATGGATCGCGCCGGTTTCCGGTTGCGCGCAGGCGACGTCCCAACTGCGTGGGCCCGACGTGATCTACGTGCCGACACCGCAAGAGGTGGTCGATGCCATGCTCAAGCTGGCGGGCGTGCATGCCGGGGACGTGATCTACGACCTGGGCTGCGGGGACGGCCGGATTGTCGTGACCGCGGCCAAGCAGTACGGCGTGCGCGGCGTGGGCATCGACATTAACCCCGAGAGAATCGCCGAAGCCCGGGAGAACGCCGAGAAGAATGGCGTGACCAAGCTGGTTACCATCCGCAACGAGGACCTGTTCGAGGCCGACATCAAGGAGGCCACCGTGGTCACTCTCTACCTGCTGACGTCGCTGAACATCAAGTTGCGGCCCAAGTTGTGGCGGGACTTAAGGCCGGGTACACGCATTGTCTCTCATAGCTTTAACATGGGCGACTGGAAACCGGAGAAAGAGATGAACATCGACGGGCGCACGATCTATCTATGGCGGGTTCCCGTGGATGCCGCCCGGAAGAACTAGCGTTTTTCTGCCGAACCAGCGACGCCGGCGCCGCGAAAGTTTACACGAAGGCCCGCGTCCCCTGCCATATAATAAGGACATTAGCAGGCTGTAATCCTAATTCTCGTGAGACAACTATGAAAGTCGATTCCTCCAGACGAAGGTTTCTTGCTACGGGGCTTACGCTGCCCGTGGCCGGCATGGCTTCTGTCGCGATGCCCCCGGTGCAGGCGGGTGGAGCTCTCAGCTATCGCACGCTGGGCAAGACCGGCTTGAAGGTCACCAGCGTGGGCTTCGGCTGCATGATCACCTCCGATCAGAGCGTGGTCGAGAAGGCTGCGGATCTGGGCATTAACTACTTCGACACTGCTCGCAGCTATCAGAGTGGGAATAACGAGCGTATGGTGGGAGCGGCGCTCAAGAACCGGCGCAAGAACCTGATCATCTCCACCAAGACCGGCGCCAAGGACAAGGCGGGAGCGCTGGACCACCTGGAGACGAGCCTCAGAGAATTGGGGACCGACTACGTCGACATCTGGTATCTCCACGGCAAAGGCAGCCCCGCGGACGTGACCGCCGAGCTGATCGACGCGCAGCAAACCGCCAAGAAGGCGGGCAAGATCCGGTTTGCCGGTGTCAGCACCCATGCCGGTCAGGCCCAGCTGATCCCTGCGCTGGTCAAGGGCGGCCAGACGGATGTCATCCTGAGCGCTTACAACTTCAGTCTCGACCCCGCCATCACCGAGGCCATCACCGCGGCTCGCCAGGCGGGCGTCGGCATCGTGGCCATGAAAGTGATGGCCGGCGGCTTCCGGCGTGCGAAAGAAGGCGAAAAGCTGTTCGAGACGCTGAAAAAGCCGGGCGCGATGCTGGCGGCGCTCAAGTGGGTGCTCAACAACCCCCGAGTCGACACCACCATCCCCAGCATGACCGACATGGATCAGCTCGACGAGAACCTGAAGGCCATGGCGCAGCCGTTCTCCGAAGCGGAGAAGAAGACGCTCGCGGCGCAGTTGGAGTTCATCCGCCCACTCTATTGCCGGGCCTGCGGAAACTGTGACGGAAAGTGTTCGCAAGGGCTTCCCGTGGCCGACATCCTGCGCTACCTGATGTATGCGGAAGGCTACGGCCAGTTCGCGTTGGGACGCGAGCAGTTCAAGCAACTGCCAGTCGAGATCGCTTCCGCGCGCTGCGGCGACTGCTCGGGCTGCGCGATTAGCTGTCCCAACGGGGTCCACGTGGCCGAGAGATTGGCCCGCGCTCAGGAAGTGTTCGCCTAAGCCCGCCCCTCTCAGCTGAGCGGCCCTCGCTTAGCCGGTGTGACTGTCCAGGTGGACGGACTGGGACCAGGGGGTGGCCCTGCCGCTTCGTCGCGGAATGGTGCAAAAATCGTTACTTCCGTTCGCCGGCGGGGCGCTCGCAGCCACATCCGGGTTCCTCATCCGGAACAGCGCAAGCTGGCGGCGGTCTCGCAGGCCAGTTTTCTGAAGCAGTCGCGACACGTACACCTTCAGGGTTCCTTCGCTGATAGACAGTGCCGAGGCCATCTCCCGGTTTCGCATTCCCAACGCCACCAGGGAAAGAATCTGACTCTCACGGCCGGTCAGTTTGAGGCTGTGCGGCTGCAGCGAGGGCGTAAACAGCGTCTGGTCAACGCACTGCTCTCCGGCAGCAACCCGGCGCAATGTGCTGGTAATGTGATCGCCGGCGATCCTCTTCGACAGAATACCCGCCACGTCCAAATCCAGCAGACGAAGCGCCATGTTAACCGGCAACGATCGTACCCAGCAGACAATTCTGCAGTCCGGCGCCGCTCGCAGGATGTCCGAGATCAAAGGCAGGGAAACGCCGTCCTCCAGGTCCGCGAGCAGAATCTCCGGCTTTTCCCGGCTGACGAAGTACGCCAAGCTTGCGGTGTCGCTCCAGACGCCCACAACCAGGAAATCCATTTCGGCGAATAGAAGAGAGGTTACCCCGGCAGCCAGGATGGGCTCGTCTGTGAATAGAGCAATCCGTATCATACGCCCCCCAAAAGGCTGGGAAGATTTTTCCTACACGAGAGAAAAATACATACCTTCCCCTCTATGAATCGTCCCCAGGCCCGATTTTGATTAGGCTTAGCTTTTCAGTCCCAGGGAGGGGAGCAACCGGAGTGCCAAAATTCAGTCTGGCTAGACCTTGGGCGCGTATTTCCTGCGCACTACAAAAGCGTACGACGCTATGCCGAGCAACAGGAAGAACCAGATGGTCTGCATTGGCGCCTCATAGCTCCCCGTGGCTTGCTTCAGCCAGCCGGTCATCAGAGACGCAGCGATGCCGGGCAGGCTCGCGGCGCAATTCTGAATCCCCGACGACCCGGCCTATCGCGGTTCCCGGGAGGATTGTTTGCGTCAGCGCCCAGTAGTTGGCAGTGGTCAGCCCGAGCCCACTCAGCGAGAACATGGCGAAAAACAGCGCCACCGAGTTGGAATCCGGCAAGCGCGCCGATGATCTCAGTGGAGGCCACCAGAAATCCCGCGAGAGTAAAGCCCTTCCGACCTTACCGGGTCCAGCCCCGGCGATCATGCGGTCCGCCGCCCAGCCCGCCAGCGTCGCCACCGCGGCCATCCCCGGAAGCTGAACATGGTGTACAACCCCAGTGTGTTCAGCGAGAGGTTCCGCGGCGCTCGACGAAATAGGAGGGCATCCAGGTCATGCAGAAGTAAACGAAGTATTGATAGCAGAACGTGCCAATGACGATGCCCCAGATCGCCGGGCTGGCCATGACTGCGCGAAAGGAACCGGCGGGGCCGGCGGCTTTCGCCGCCGCCCGCTCGAGTTTCTGGTCGTCATTCTTCACCAGCGCCATCCACGGCACCAGCCAGAACATGCATCCCAGCCCCAGCACGACGAACATGTGCCGCCACCCGTAGAGCGGCGATCAGCATTGCGGCCAGTGGATGCGCCCAGGCCCGGCCCGATCTTCGCCGCCGCCATGTACAGCCCCACCGCCAGGCCGCGCTGGTTTTCCGCGCAGTTGAACCGGATCCAGCGCATGCCGGCGGGCGTCGAGATCGATTCGCCGACGCCCAACAGCAGACGCACCGCGAACAACTGCCAGCAGGAACCCGCCAGCGCCGTGCCCGCCGAAATCAGGCTCCAGAGAAAGAAGCCGACGCGCATACGGAAACTTCACGCCGAAGCGGTCCACGAACCATCCGGCCGGGAATCTGCAGCACCGCGTAGCTCCAGAAGAAAGCCGAATTCAGCTACGCCGCGCTCTATCGGTCAGATTAAGGAAGGCCTTGAAATCGGGCGACGCCATCGCGACGGAGAGGTTCACCCGGTCGAAATAAGCGATCATCATGCCCAGGCACAGCAGGCCGATGATCGTCCAATAGCGCATTCGTGGAAAGTCGCCAGTTGTTGTGGAAGAGTCATGAACTAGCCTTCGGTCGCGGAATGCCCCCAAAAATATCACAGACGCCCGAATCGCGCGCCGCGTTTTCATTCCTTGCTTCCACCTCGATCGGCTGACACAATGGGAATCGCAGATTGAGTCTGCCAGCGCTATGCCGAGGAGCTGACCGAATGCAACTTCGCGTTCTCGCGTTTGTCCTCGCGGGCGGCAAAGGGACCCGCCTCTACCCACTGACCAAGGAGCGCGCCAAGCCGGCGGTGCCGTTCGGGGGCAAGTACCGGATCGTCGATTTCGTTCTGAGCAATCTGATCAACTCCGGCATCTATTCGATCTACGTTCTGATCCAGTTCAAGAGCCAGTCGCTGCTGCAGCACCTCAGCGACGGCTGGCAGTTCGCGGGCCTTCTCGAAGAACCAGTTCATCATCCCCGTGCCCGCGCAGATGCGCTCGCCCGGGCGAGACCTGGTACCAGGGCACCGCCGACGCCATCTATCAGAACATCAACCTGATCGAGCAGTCGCCGATCCGCACGTCGTCGCCATCTTCGGGGCCGATCACATCTACCGGATGAACATCCGCGACATGATCGAATTCCATGAGCAGAAGCGCGCCGAAGTCACCGTGGCCGCCATCCCCGTGCCACGGCAGTAGGCCATCGAGTTCGGCGTGATCGAGACCGAACGCCGACGGCCGCATCGTCGGCTTTCCACGAGAAGAAGGCCGATGCGCCCCACCATGCCCGGCGATCCCGCAGCGCGTCTTCGCCTCGATGGGCAACTATATCTTCTCCACGCCGCGTGCTGCTGCAGGAGCTGCTATCGACGACGCCAACAACGAGCCGAGCAGCCACGATTTCGGCCGGGACATCCTGCCGTCCCTGGTCGGACCGCGCGCCCGATGTACGCCTACGACTTCCAGACCAACCATATCCCGGGCGACCCGCCGGAAGTCGAGCCGTACTGGCGCGACGTCGGGACCATCGACGCCTACTTACGAAGCCAACATGGATCTCCGCGCGGTCGAGCCCGCACTGAACCTGTACAACCGGCAGTGGCCGCTGCAGCACCGCCGGCTACTCCGACCCGCCGGCCAAGTTCGCCTTCGACGAGGAGGGCCGGCGCGGCCAGGCCATCGACTCGATCGTCTCGGGCGGCATGCATCCTCTCCGGCGGCATGGTCCGCGACTCCGTGCTCGGCCGCTATGTGCACGTCCACTCCGGCGCCTCGATCGAGAGATTCCATCATTTTCGACGACTGCGACATCGGCCGCCGCGCAGCATCCGCCGCGCCATCCTCGACAAGAACGTCAACATGCCAGCGGACACGGTTATCGGCTACGACCTGGAGGAGGACCGCCGCAATCACCACGTCACCGAGAGCGGCATCGTCGTCGTCGAAGGGCGCCGCTCGCCGGTGGCGATCGCGAACCCTGTTGGTCTGACGGCGGACGCCCTATCACAGCGCAGCCTTGGCGGCGCTCAGGAAATTCGCGAAGATCCGATAGGCTCCAGGAACGCCCGCCGGCAACTGCCGGAACCAGGAATAGGCCGTGAAGATGTACGCGCCCTTGCCGTGCCGTGCGTAGAGTGTCGCTCCCTGGAGCGGAGGCTCTCCGGAATCGTGGCATTCGAACAGCGGCTCGTAGCGCGAATCCCACTCCGCCGCGAAGTACAGCCCGCGCTCCTGCACCCAGCCCTCAAAATCCTCCGGGGTGATCTTGTTGGGGGCCAGTAACAACGGGCTTTTCGGATTCAGGAAGCTGACCGGTGCTTTCTCGTCTGTCACCCGGCTGCGTCCCAAGTGCAAGGGATAGGGACCGACCTTGGCCACCGCCTGCGGCGACCGGCCGTCCGCCACGTTGTACTGCACGATGAATGTTCCGCCCGCCTTAATGAAGTCCATTAACCGCTGCTGACTGGCGCGGAGGTCGGTCCTCACGTTGTAGGCACGGACTCCCGCCACAATGGCCTCGAAGCGGCTCAGGTCCCCGCCTGCCAGCTCTTCGGCGGTCAAAAGCGTCACTTCACAGCCCAATTGCCGGAGCGCGCGCGGCGCCTCGTCCCCGGCGCCCATCACGTAGCCGACTCTGCGGGCGAGAGTTCGCACATCGGTTCGGACCAACACCGCGGTACTGGGTGAGAACACTGTTTGCGGAGGAATGCCGGGGTAGGCGATCACCAGCATGTCCGAAGTGATCTCGCGCCCGTCAACCGTGGCGATTGCTCGCAGTTCGGCCCGCCTGTTTTCCGCGGGGGGAGTGATGGTGAACGAGGGCGCCGTCTCCTCGTCCATGTTCCCGATACGGAATTCGGAGGAAGCCGGCTCGATCTTCCAGCCCGGATGGCGCCTCCAGCCTGAGCACACCGGAGACGGAGGCGGAGTGACCCCGCAGCACCACGTCAACTCTCTTAGCCTTCGCCTCGGGGAACACCAGGACCGGCTCCGAAATTCGGACCGACACCGGCGGCGCCACCACTATCGGCCTGGCTGTCTCTCCAGCTTCTGGATCGACATACCGCTGGACCACGGGGCGCACGATTTCGAACTCCTGCGACCCGGCTTCGATCCGGAAGCGGGCTCTGAGCGGTGCAGGGGATTCGGCCAGCCCGGCAAGTTCCTGATCATCGACCTTGAAGCGGCCCATCTCATGGGCTCTCGCAGCCAGTAGGGCTGCGAGTAGGGCTGGTCGGCGGAGATAGTAATCTGAACCGGCCGGCTTGCGGATTCGTTCGCGGACACGCCAGGCATTCCTTCGAGCGACACGTTCTTCAACGTCAGCGGGGACTGAGACCGCGCCACCGCTTCGAAGTTCACGCGGAGCGTTGCCCCCGGGCACACGGTTGAGACCTCTGCCGAAGCATCCAGCCGCAGGTCTGAGTAAAGCAAGATCGCCTCGTCCAGTTCCTTCAGCTTAACCGCCGCCCACGGGTCCTTCATCGCGGCGATCAGCGCTCGCGCCTGGAGCAATAGAGGGATGCTCTTGTCGGGCTGGCCCGGCAAAACTCCCGCACCGCCTGCTCGAGAACCGGCCGCACCGCGCTGCCGCCCGGAACACGATTCCAGGTGATGTCGATTCCGTCGAAGATGTCGCGGGTGACGGGTTCGCCCGCCAGGTAGAACAGCGAGGCGGAGGCCACGCCCCGGCGCTCAGGCCCTCCCATGCCTTGGCTCCGGTGCATGCCGTGGCTCATCCAGGCGATCTCCGCATAGGTGCGGCCGAGGACGGGGTCAAACTCGCTGGTGCTGATGTCGATCGCCGGCCCGCTTCCGGCAGGCCGGGCATGACTGCTTTGGAGCAGGCGCTTAGCCTGCCAGGGCTCCACCCACCGCAACTGTTCGGGGTACCGGGACCTGTCGGCCGCGACGGTGAACGCCTCTCTGGCCAGGATTCCGGAAGCCTGGTGATGACCGTGGCCGTCCCTGGCCGTTCCCGTGAAGACCTGCACGACGACGTCCGGCCGGTAGCGGCGAATCGTCCAGACCACGTCGCCGAGGACCGCATCGTGCCCCCACGTGTCCAGAGTCTCCTGGGCTGACTTAGAGAAACCGAAATCGATGGCGCGGGTGAAGAACTGCTCCGCGCCGTCAATCCGGCGGGCGGCGAGCAGTTCCTGCGTGCGGATCACCCCGAGCAAATCGCCCTGCTCGGGTCCGATCAGGTTCTGCCCGCCTTCTCCGCGAGTCAAAGAGAGATACGCTGCGCGAACCTTGCGGGCGCGCGTCAGATAGGTCAGCAGGGCCGTGTTTTCATCGTCCGGATGCGCGCCGATCAGCAGCACGCTGCCGAGCACACTGAGCGACTCCGGCGCCGGACAGTTCACCAAATCCCACCGGTCCTCAAGCCAGCTGGGCCAGGTAGTTCTCGATGCCCACTTCCTTGATCATGTGGAGTTGCGTCTCGAGCCAGTCGACGTGCCCCTCTTCGTCCTTCAGCAGCCGGGTGAACAGCTCGCGCGAAGCGTTGTCGCCGGCCTCCACGGCCGTCTTGGCGGCCGCGTTGTACATCACCGACCGCGTTCAGCTCCAGCTTCAGATCGTTTTCGATCTGCGCCTTCACGTTCTGCCCGATGTTCAGAGCCAGAAGCTCGGCCATCTTCGGGTCCCGTCGAGGAACAGGATCCTCTCGATCAGCGCCTCGGCGTGCTTCATCTCGTCGATGGATTGCTTCTTGATGAAAGCGCCGAGCTTCTTGTATCCCCAGTTTTCGCTCATTTCGGCGTGAATGAAGTATTGGTTGATGGCGGTCAACTCTTCCTTCAGCGCCTCGTTCAACACGGCAATCACCTTCTCGTTTCCGCGCATGGTCAGTTCTCCTCTTTCAGCACAATGATTCCCGGGTTTGAAATTGCGCCCAGAACTTGATTCTACCATCAGGCCTCAGGCGCTTTTTGATAGAGTCATAGGGAAGCGAAATGGCGATCTTCGTTACCGGGGGAGCGGGGTTTATCGGCTCCGAGTTCGTGCGGGCTTGGGTCAGCGAGATTCCCCGCCGAAAGCATTACTAACTTCGACAACCTCACCTATGCGGGGAACCTGGAGAATCTGGCCGCCGTGGCCGGGAGCCCCTCCTATCGCATGGTGAAAGGCGACATCTGCGACGCCGAGGCGGTTCGTGGCGCCCTGCCTGAGGGCTGCGACGCCATTGTGAACTTTGCCGCCGAGTCGCACGTGGATCGCAGCATCCTGAGCGCCGCGGAGTTCGTGCGGACCAATGTCCTGGGCACGCAGGTGCTGCTGGATGCGGCCCGCGAGAAGCGTGTCAAGCGGTTTCTGCACATCTCGACCGACGAAGTCGGCGGCAGCTTCCCGGCCGGGAGACTTTTTGCGGAAGACTCTCCGCTCGCTCCCAGCAGCCCCTACGCCGCCAGCAAGGCGGCGGCCGAGCATCTGGTCCGCGCGGCGGCGCACACCTTTGGCATGGACACGGTCATCACCCGCACCAGCAATAACTACGGCCCGTTCCAGTTTCCGGAAAAGCTGATCCCGCTGGCCATCGACCATGCGTCACAAGGACGGCCGATCCCCGTTTATGGCGATGGACTTCAGATCCGGGATTGGATTCACGTCTCCGACAACTGCCGCGCGCTGATGACGGTCCTCGAACGCGGGCGGCCCGGCGCAACGTATCACATCGGCGGCGGAAATCAGATCGCCAATCTGGACCTGTTGCGCCTGCTGCTGAGGATCATGGACAAGCCGGAGATCGCTACTGACCAGCGTCACCGACCGGCTCGGTCATGACCGGCGATACGCGGTCGATTGCTCGCTGATCCGGCGGGAACTGGGCTGGAAGCCCGAGATTCCCCTCGATGAGGGCCTTCGTACGACGGTCGATTGGTACACGCTCCAACCGGGAGTGGACGGCGCACGCCACCAGTGGGGAGTACCGCACTTACTACGAGCGCGTTTACGGGAGAGAATGAACCCATGCATGATTTGGAAATCGCCTTGCCCGCTTGTGAGAAGGGGCTAGGCAACCTCATCGAGCCGGCGGACTCGGCCGGCCTGATTGACGGCGTGGTGGTGCGGCCCGTGAAGTTATGGGCCGATGACCGTGGCTACTTCCTGGAAGTCCTGCGCGGGGGCCAGGGCCTGGTGGCGGGCTACCCTTCCGGGTCGACCCAGGTTTCCGCGGCCTACAACTATCCGGGCGCGATCAAGGCTTTTCACTATCACCGGCGCCAGACGGATTGCTTCACGCCCGTCATGGGCTTGCTGCAAATCGCGCTGGTGGACTTGCGCAAAGGTTCCACGACCTTCGGGCTGCGGAACACGATCTACGCCGGCGCGCTCCGGCCGGCGCAGGTTCTGATCCCTCCCGGCGTCGGGCACGGCTACAAGGTTGTGGGCGGAGAGCCCGCCATGCTGGTGTACGCGACCGACCGCTTCTACGATCCCAGCGACGAAGGCCGCATCCCTTACAACGACCCTGGCATCAACTACGACTGGGACACGCAGCGGAAATAGCCCGCGCGCCTACTCGCTCAACTCCCGCAGCCGCTCGGCGGCCGCTTCAGGCGTGATGTCGCGCTGCGGCATGGCCAGCAGTTCGTAGCCCACCATGAATTTCCGGACAGTCGCCGAACGCAACAGCGGCGGGAAGAAGTGCGCGTGCAGGTGCCACTCGGGATGGGGCTCGCCATCGATCGGCCGTTGGTGGAAGCCCATGGAGTAGGGGAATGAGACGCCGAACAAATTGTCGTAGCGCCGCGTGATGCGGCCCAGAATGTCCGCCAGGCCGTCCCGGCTCGGCTTCGTCAAGTTCGCTCAGCGCGGCCAAGTGGCGTTTGGCGATCACCATGGTCTCGAAAGGCCAGAAAGCCCAGAAGGGAACCACCACAACGAAGGCCTCATTTTCGCACACCACCCGCTGGCGGCCAGAGCCTTCGAGCGCCAGGTAATCGCAGAGGAGGCAGGTGCGTTTCTCTTGAAGGTAGGCTTGCTGGGAATGCTGTTCCTTGGCCACCTCGTTGGGAAGAGTCGTGGTGGCCCAAATCTGGCAATGCGGATGCGGATTGCTGCACCCCATCATCTCGCCGCGGTTCTCGAATAGCTGCACGTAACGGATCGAGCCGGACTTGCTCAGCTCTTCGCATTGGGCGATCCAAGCGTCCACTACTTTTCGCAGCGCTTCGGGACTCATCCTGGCGACCGTGAGATCGTGGCGCGGGGAGAAGCACACCACCCGGCAGACGCCGGCGGCGGCTTCCGCGATCAGCAAACCGCCTTCGCTGCTTTGGCCGGCCGGCGTGTCCGGGCGCAGCGCGGCGAAATCGTTCTCAAAAACGAAGGTGGACTCGTAATCCGGATTGCGGGCGCCCCCGGCGCGCGAATTGCCGGGGCAAAGGTAACAGTTCGGATCGTAGGAGGGCTGTTCCGGCGGCGGGACGCGCTCCACCTGCCCCTGCCATGGGCGCTCGGTGCGGTGCGGCGAAACCAGAATCCAATCGCGCGTCAGCGGATTGAGGCGCCGGTGCGGGTGCTCTTTGAGGTTGAACATGAGTCGCTTTGAGAAAGACGGTTGTTAGATCTCGAAAACGGCGCCCGTGTCGGCGCTGGTCACGTGCAGCAAGTAGCGCGCCAACCAGCCGCGCTTCACCTTTGGCTCGAATGGAGGCAACGCCTCCAGGCGGCGGTGAATCTCTGCGTCGCTGACTTTCAGTTCCAGCTTGCGCTGGGTGGCGTTGATGTAAATCCGGTCGCCGGCCTTAACCGCGGCGATGGGCCCGCCGGCGGCGGCTTCCGGCGCCACGTGTCCGATGCACAGGCCGCGCGTTCCGCCGGAGAACCGTCCGTCGGTGATCAGCGCGGCGCGGATGCCCGCGCCCACCATGGCGGAGGTCGGCGAAAGCATCTCCTGCATGCCGGGCCCGCCTCGCGGACCTTCGTAGCGGATGACGACCACGTCGCCGTCCTTCACTTCGCCGGCCAGTATGCCGTGCAGCGCCTCCTCCTGGGACTCGATAGATGCGCGCCGGTCCTTCGTACTCCATCATCGCCGGCGCCACGCCCGCGATCTTCACTACGGCGCCCTGCGGCGCCAGGTTGCCGAACAGCACGGCCAGTCCGCCGGTGGCCGAGAACGCGTTCTCGACTGTGCGGATCACCTCGCCGTCGGCGCTCCGCGGAGCCGTTCACGTAGTCGGCGAGCTTGCCGGCCACGGTCTGCGCGTTCAGATAGGCGGTTTGCCGTGCGCGGCGATTTCCTTCAGGATGGCGCCGATGCCGCCCACGCGATGCACGTCCTCCATGTGAACTTCCGGACGGCTGGGCGAGACCTTGCAGATGTTCGGCGTCGATTGCGGAAATCTCGATTGATGCGGTTCAGGTCGTAACCCATGCCGGCGGAATGCGCCAGCGCCAACACGTGCAGGACGGTGTTGGTCGATCCGCCCATGGCCATGTCGAGCACGAAGGCGTTGTCGAGCGCCTGTTGGTTGACGATGTCCAGCGGCCGCAGGTTCTGCTCCATGCACCTCTTCAGCGCGTGCGCGGCCTTGCGCACCAGCGCCAGGCGATCCGGATTCAGTTACGCCAGGTGCCGAGCGCCGTCCACCCAGCTCGCGGCGGCGATGGTGCCGTTGCCGGGCAGCGCCAGGCCGATCACCTCGGCCAGGCAGTTCATGGAATTCGCCGTGAACATGCCGGAGCAACTGCCGCAGCCGGGGCAGGCCTTGTCGGCCATTTCCCGCAGTTCCTCGTCGGACATCTTGCCGACGCTGTGCTTGCCGACGCCTTCAAAGACAGTAATGAGGTCCGTGTTGCCGCGGCCCGCCAGCATGGGCCCGCCGCTGACGTACACGGCCGGGATATTGATGCGCACCATGGCGTTCAACATGGCCGGGACGATCTTGTCGCAGTTGCCGATCCCGATCCAGCCGTCGCAGGGGTGCGCGCCGATGATGGTTTCGATCTGGTCCGTGATCAGTTCGCGCGACGGCAGCGAATACTTCATGCCGAAGTGCCCCATGGCGATGCCATCGCAGACCGCCGCGCCGATGTTGGTGTACCAGACGTTGAAGCCGAGCGACTCCAGTTCCTCCTTCAGCACCGCGCCGATCTTGTCCAGATGCGCGTGGCCGGGGATCTGCGTCGTATAGGAGTTGATGATGGTGACGAACGGCTTCGACCGGTCTCGAACGAGCGGATCACGCCCTCCGCCTTCATCAACGAGGCGGCCGGCAGCATCTTCGCCCCTTCGGTCAAAATGCGGCTGCCGCGCCTGCGAATATCTTCGATGCCAGGGTTCATGGGACTATTCTCTCAAAACACGCGCAAAGTGTTGTAGAATGCACTTCGCGCTATGACCAGCCACCACCAGTTATCCACGCGACGCGGCTTCCTGCTGGGCGCTTCCGCGCTGTCTCTCGGATGCGGCCGGAAGTCCGACGACGGCTTCCGCTCCCTTTTTGACGGCAATACGCTCAAAGGATGGCAGCCGTTACCGCGCGTCCCTACCGCGGGCTACCCCGGCGGGCCGGAGCCTTCCAAGGACAGCGACGAATATAAGCGCACGCTCACCAGCCATGGCAGATGGGTGGTGAAGGAGGGTGCCATCATCGGCTGCCAGGAGCCGGTCGGGTCGGGCCTCGGCGGCTATCTCGTCAGCGAAGAGACTTTCGGTGACTTCGAGTTGCTCATCGACGTCAACCCGGACTGGGCCGTGGATAGCGGAATCATGATCCGCACCACTCCCATGGGCGGACAGGGTTTTCAGGTTCATCTGGATTACCGCCTCATGGGCTCCGTCGCCACCTTTTTCGGAAACGGCATCGGCATGTGGCGCGCGCGCCACTACAGCTTCAACCCCAAGATGAGCGCGAACCGTCAGGTGGTGGGCCTGATTCAGGAGCCCGCCGCCGGCGACGAGATACAGCGGCTCGCCTGGCACTCGGCCCCCGAGGATTTCTTCCGCGCCTGGAAATTCGGAGATTGGAACACCATGCGTGTGCGCTGCGTGGGCCTGTACCCGCGAATCACGACTTGGGTCAACGGCGTGAAGATCGCGGAACTGGATGCGGCCACGCTCCAGGCCGAGAACTACGACCGCGAGGCCGTGGCCAAATTGCTGGGCCGCCGCGGGCACATCGCTTTCGAGGTCCACAACACCTCGCCAACTATGATGTATGGAGCGGACCGCTGGCTCCCCGGCCACGTCTGCCGATTCCGCAACATCCAGATCAAGGACGAGCTATGATCAACTCAAACGATCCGCCTTTTTCGAGACGCAAATACCTGGGCCTCATTTCAACCGCTACGTTGGGCACGGGCGTTGCGGCACAGTCGCCTGGGACTTCCGCCACCGCTGACCGGAATCTCGGAGCCCGCATCTACAACGTCCGCGATTTCGGCGCCAAGGGCGACGGCGCGACGCTCGACACCGCGGCGCTGCAGGCGGCCATTGACGCATGCCATCAAGGACCAGGGCGGGACCGTTCTGGTTCCAGCGGGTGTATTTGTCATTGGCACGGTCGAGATGAAGAGCAATGTCACGCTGCACATTGCGGCGCAGGGAAAGCTGCTGGGCAGCGCCGACGGCAAGCAATACCGCGCCGCCGAGCGCGATCCCGCTCAGCGGGCACCATACGCTGGGCGACGGCAACGTCGCCGTGATCTTCGCCGCCAACGCGGAGAACGTCACCATCGAAGGGCAGGGAACCATCGACGGCCAGGGCGCGCAATTCCGGCCACCGACGCGCGGCGCCATTCCGCCCGCCGGCGGTCACGCGGCAACCGGCGCCCGCATCATCTGCTCTTTTATCAGTGCCGGAACCTCACGGTCCGCGACATTTTCCTGTCCGCTTGCGCCTATCATTCCATGCGGGTCTGCGTGTGCAGCATGTCAAGCTTGACGGCATCCGCATTTACAGCCGTGTCAACCAGCAACAACGACGGATTTCATTTCGTCAGCAGCCGAGCACGTGCATGTCAGCAACTGCGACATCCGGTGCCAGGACGACGCCTGCGCGCTGTTCGGGAGCAACCAGTTTGTGACAGTGACGAATTGCTCGTTCAGCACGCGCTGGTCGGTGTTCCGCTTCGGCGGCGGGGAAGTCGGAGAACATCACCGTTTCCAATTGCCTGATCTACTAGACCTTCGGCTGCCCGATCAAGATGCGGTGCGATTCAGGGTCGCGTTATGAGAACATTTCGTTCTCCAACCTGGTCATGAAGGATGTGACCGGGCCGATCTCGATCGGTCTGGGGCCGGAGCCTGGCCGCGCCGGCGCTCGGGGAGGCACGCAGCCGCAGCCGCCGGGCATTGTCCGCAACATCTCTTTCAATAACATCAAGGCCACCGTGGCCAAGCCCGTTTCGGCTCCCGATGTGCCGTTCATCAGCGCCTTCAATCCGGGCGAGATGTTTTCGTGCATCATCCTTAACGGCATGGGCGAGGGCTTTCTGCAGAACATCAGCTTCAACGATGTCCATGTCACCTTTCCCGGAGGCGGCACGGCCGAGCACGCGGCGGTGCGGGATGTTCCGCAGATCGCGGGCGAGTATTACCAGATCGGCGTTCCTCCGGCCTATGGCCTGTTCGCCCGCAACGTGCGAGGTCTCACTCTGAACAACGTGCGGTTTGAGGTGAAGACGCCCGACCTGCGGCCAGCCGTGGTGTTCGACCATGTCGAGGATGCCGCGGTCAGCGGTCTGAGTGCGCAGGGCGATCAGAAAGCCGCATCCGTGCTGCGGTTCACCGGCGCTCGCGACGTCCTGCTTACGGCGCCGCGCGTGCTTACGCCAGCCGCCGCCTTCCTGCTGGTGGAGGGCGCGGACAGCCAGGGAATCACGGTTGACGGCGGCGATTTGTCGAAGGCCGCGACCCCCGTGACATTCCAGGCCGGCGCCCCAGCACGTCCGTGAAGCTGCGGACCTAGGAACTTGTTGAAGAACCTGCCCCCCATGGAGGCCATGACAAGCCTGGAGGCTTATTCCACCTGTTCGATCAACGATTTGCGCTGACGTAAAGTAGGCCTCCTGGCCTGCACGGCAGGTTTTTCAACAAGCTCCTCGACGAACCTATCGTGTCAACCGAGGCGTTTGCGCGCCAGATAGAACGTACGGCATCTGGGGATTGAAAACGAATCGTCGTGGAAAAACGGCGCGGCGTCCCAGGTGCGAATTGCCTGGAATCCGGCCGCACGCAATGCGCCGCGTATCTCCGTCGGGGTCCAGACAATCTCCTCGACATGTTCCTGGCGCCGCTCCCAGCGGCTCCCGCGCTGAATGAACCACTCGACGTCGCTCCAGGCCTTGTCGCGCTTTGGGTCGAAGCCGTTGCGCATCACCATGACGACCCCTGGCTTCTCGGTCCAGAATGTATTTTGCCAATACTTCTCGAACCCGAGCCGGTTGTTGACATCGAAATAGAAGTAGCCGCCCGGCCTCAGAGCCCGTGCCGCTGCCTTTGCCACCCGCGCCAGATCCGGCTTTCGCGGGACATGGTTCAAGGCATCGGCTTCGCACAAGATCAGATCGACTGCTTGCGGCAGGCGGAATTTCCGCATATCGGCACGCTCGACTCGTAAAGCCAGCTTGGCGCGTCGAGCCTTCTCCCGTGTGAGCCGGCACATCTCCGGCGAGAGATCCAGCGCAGACACCTCCAAGCCCTTGGCTGCCAGTTCCAGTGCGGTTGTCCCCGTACCGCAGGCGATGTCGCAAGCGGATTCCAGCCGCGGCAGCAGCGGGCCGACGATGTGGCGGCGGGCGGCCCCAAACCAAGGCCGGTACAATGCGAAAAACTGGTCGTAGTACTGCGCCAGCCAGCGATACGGTCGTTGCACCCGCACCATAGGTGACTACGACCCGCCCCAGAGGTCCCCGGTATTGACGGGTTTGCCCTGGAGCTTCAGGTAGTAGAACAGTTGCCCTTTGTGCTTGTCCAGATGCTGGACCATGTGCAGGAGTTGAAGGCCTAGAGGGAATTTTGCGCTGGGAGCCCAGGGCGCGGCGACCTCTTTGTTGGCCAGGTCATTCTCGCCAGCCCGGTCGATCATTTGGAGGGCAATAGCCTTGTCCTCTGCCAGCAGTTTCTTGGTCTTTTCGACGCTCTCTGCCCGGGGCATCTTTTCGGCGGGCGGCAGCATCTCCTCCATGGCCATGTCTTCCATCTTCATGCCCTCCGGCAGGCCCCAATCGCCGGTGACGAATCCTTTGCACGCGGCGCCGCAGGCGCTGGCGGTGTGCTCCAGGAGCTGGCCGACGGTCAGCCAGTTGCTGCCGCTTGCGGGCTTCCAATCGAGGCTCTTTGGATCGACTTTGTCCAGAAGTTTCGCCGTAGTCGCGTAAGTGCTTTCAATCTCGCTTTTCAAGAGCTTTGTCCAGTTCACAGGAATCCTCCTTCCTGTAATCATCTCGCAAAGGTTCCTTGGCGTCTTAGCGACTTGGCGCGGGTTCTTCAAGGTCCCAGGGCCAAGTCTCACGCAACGACGCTGAAGACACCAATGGCAGAAGGAGGGGAATAGAGAACCTCCCTCCTTTTCCACATTGTCATGGAGTCCCGCGTGCCGTGTTTCTCACCTCACATGCTTCCCTTGCGTGTGGGATAAGCGGTGCGTTCTTCAAGCTCCCAGGGCCAAGTCGCTCGCAAAGCAGACTGCGAACGACGGCAAGCTCCGACGAAGGTAGAGTCTATCTCCTCGGCGTCCTCGCCTTGGCGACCCCGACCGCAAGGTTCCAGAGGCAGTCTCAAACACGCAAAGAGCGCGAAGAGGGAGCCGTTCCTGGCGCCTTAGCGCCTTGGCGTGAGTCTTTCTGGGAGTCTTTGCGTGAGTCTTACGCCCTCAGCTCGTCCAGCACTTCGCCGGCCGGCGAAACGAGCTGGATCTGCAGCGGGTACGTGCCCAGGGCGTGAGTGGAGCAGCTCAGGCAGGGATCGTAGGCCCGCACCAGGGCCTGGACCCGGTTGAGCATCCCTTCCTTCAATTTCTTGCCGTCCACGAAGTGCTTGGCCACCTGCTCGACGCCGTTGCCGATCGCCAGGTTGTTGTGTCCCGTGGCCACAATCAGGTTGGCCCACGTCATGGCGCCTTTTTCGTCCACCTTGTAGTGGTGGATGAGCACCCCGCGCGGCGCCTCGGCGATGCCCACGCCTTCGAGCGAGTTCACGCCGGCGAAAGCGCGCACGCGCGCGTCGAGGATCCCCGGATCGTTCAGCAGCGCTTCCATCCGTTCCAGTGCGTAGACCACTTCGATGAGGCGGGCGTAGTGGTACAGAAATGCGCTGTGCGGCACGCGTCCGAAACGCTCCCGGAACTGTCCAAGCTCGGTATCGGCCTCGGGCGTTCCGCACTGGTCGGCCACATTCAGCCGCGCCAGCGGCCCCACGCGGTAAATGCCTTGCGGGTAGCCCAGTGGCTTGAAGTACGGTGCCTTCAGGTATGAGTAAGGGACAACTGCCTCGCCGATCCACTGCTGGTAGTCGCCCGGCCGCTCGATCGCCGCGACCAGCTTCCCCTCGGCATCCCGGAACCTGACCTGGCCGTCATACAGCCGCAAGTTTCCCTGGGCGTCGGTCAAGCCGGCGTACATGGTGGGGGCGCTGCCGAAGGTGTCGATCTCTTCGGTAAACCCGTCCATGGCGCCCTTGAAGAACTTGAGGGTGTGGCGCGCGATGGCCCTGGCCATCGGCAGTTCACTGAGAATGGCGTCGCGGTTATCTTTGCTTAGCGGCTCGTTCACGCCACCCGGCACGGTCCAGGACGGATGCACGCGTTCCTTGGCCAGCCGCTCGATCACTTGCTGGCCGAACTTGCGCAGTGCGATGCCCGAACGGGCCAGGTCGGGGTACTTCTCGAGCACGCCGATGACATTGCGCTTGGCCGGATCCGAGTCCATCCCCAGCAGCAGGTCCGGGGAGGAGAGATGGAAGAAGCTGAGCGCATGGGACTGCACGAACTGCCCGCAGTGCATCAACTCCCTGAGCTTCACGGCGGTCTCCGGCAGTTGCACCGCCATGATGGAATCGCAGGCCTTCGCCGACGCCAGCAGGTGGCTGACGGGGCAAATCCCGCAGATGCGCGCCGTGATAGAGGGCATCTCGTAGTACGGCCGGCCCTCGACAAATTTCTCGAAGCCCCGCACCTGGGTCACGTGAAAATTCGTGGAGGAGACCTTCCCGCTGTCGTTGAGATGAATGGTGATGCGGGCGTGGCCCTCGATCCGGGTCACATGTTTGATGCTGATTGTTTTCGCCAAGGTCTTCTCCTGTCTAGCCGAACTTCACATGCGAGGCCATGTCGGGTTTGCGTCCCTCCAGCAGCTCGCCGACCGCGAACAGAATCGCCTCGGGCCGCGGCGGGCAGCCGGGGATGTGGAGATCCACCTTCACTACCTCGTGTACCGGCACGGCATGCCTCAGCAGCGCCGGGACGGTGTCGGTGGGTACGCCCTTGCCCGGTTGATCGCCGTCAACATAAATCCGCTCGAGCAGCTTCCGGACCGGGACCGAGTTCCGCATGGCGGGCACGTTGCTGGTGACCGCGCAATCGCCCAGCGCCACCAGGAAGCGGCTGTTCTTGCGGATGGTCTGGATCAGCTTCAGGTCATCCTGGCTGCTCACGGCGCCTTCCACCAGCGCCACATCCACGCCTTCGGGAAACTCCTGCGCATCCACCAGCGGGCCGTAAACGATATCCACCTTCTTAGCCACGGCGATGATGCTCTCGTCGATATCCAGGAAAGACATGTGGCAGCCCGAGCATCCGTCCAGCCAGGCGGTTGCCAGTTTGATCTTGCTCATCGCTGCGCCCCCCGGTGACTCGCCAGGCGGCCGATGTTGCCGGTGCTCTTCGTCATTTCTTCCACGGCCCATCCCTTTTCTGCCAGCGCGCCCGTGGGGCAGGCTTGCACGCACTTGCCGCAACTGGTGCAGCTCTCGGCGCGCCCCCAGGGCCGCTCCAGCTCGGAGATCACCCTGGAGTGGACGCCGCGCGACATGATGTCCCACACGTGCGCGCCCTCCACCTCGCTGCAGACGCGAACGCAGCGCGTGCAGAGAATGCAGCGATTGTGATCCAGCACGAAGCGCGGATGAGAGGCGTCCACCGGCAGGTTGGGATAAGCGTACGGGTAGCGCACGCTGGTCACGCCGAGCTTCTGCGCCAGGGTCTGGAGCTCGCAGTGGCCGTTGGAAACGCAGATGGAACAGTAGTGGTTTCTTTCGGTGAACAGCATTTCCAGCGCGATGCGCCGGTAGCCCTTGAGCCTCGCCGACTGGGTCGTGACCGACATGCCCTCCTGCACGGGGGTTGTGCAGGCCGGCAGCAGACGCCCCACGCCCGACACTTCAACCACGCACAAGCGGCACGCCCCGACGGGCGTGAGGCCCTTCATGTGGCACAGCGCCGGGATGAACTTACCGTTGGCTTGGGCCGCCTCCAGGATCGACTGTCCTTCGGCGGCGTAGACGTACTCGCCGTCGATGCGGATGGATGTCTTCTGCGGCAACTCGATCTCTCCTTCCTACTGTTCTCCGTTGCGGACGTCGCAACGCAAACACCGGCAGCACTCTTCCATGGCTTCCACCGAGGTCACTCCCAGCGCCGCCTCCTCGAAGTTGCGCTTGCGCTCCTCGGCGGGCAACTCGCTGGTGGTGTGGCGCCCGCTCTCACTGGGATGCGCGGGCACGTTCATCTCATAGTCGAAGGCCGGGAAAAGCTCCTCCCAGCGGCGCCGGGCCATAAGACGTTCGTCCATGATCCGTGCCGCCTTCTTGCCGAAGCCCATGGCATTGGACACGTTGGACGCGCCGGTGATCAGATCGCCACCGGCATAGAAACGGTCGCGGCTGGTTTCAAGCGTGTACCGGTCCACCTCCACGGTGCCGGACTCTTTGATCCGGAGCCCGGAGGCTTTCACAAAGTCCGCGTCTACCGTTTCGCCGACCGCCAGGATCACGGTGTCGCACTTCAGCCGCGAAATCTCGTCGGTGGAAATGGGCCGGCGCCGTCCGGAGGCATCGTATTCGCCCAGCCGGGTGGTGGCCACTTCGATGGCTTGCACATTCCCCTGCGCGTCGCCCACGATCCTGCGCGGGGCGGCCAGGAACGCGATCTCGGCGCCCTCCGCTTCGGCCGCTTCCGTCTCTTCCGCAATCGCCGGCATGTCCTTGCGCTCGCGGCGATAGACGATCGTAACCTTGGCTCCCAGGCGCAGCGCCGTGCGCGCCGAGTCGATGGCGGCATTGCCGCCGCCGATCACCACGACCCGATTGCCCAGCGCCACCGGCTCCCTCTTCGCGGTCGTCTCCAGGAAGCTCAAAGCGGGCATGACCCCCTTCAGCTCCGTTCCCGGCAAATAGACCCAGGTCTCTTTCCATGTGCCGATGGCGAGAAACACCGCGTCGTATTGCTCGTCGAGGTCGTTAAGCGTGATGTCCGTGCCGACCTTGACGTTGAAAGTGAACTGCACCCCGACGCGCTGGATCAATTCAATTTCGCGGTCGAGCACCGGCTTGGGCAGCCGGTATTCCGGAAGCGCATAGCGCAGCATGCCGCCCGCGGCTTCGTTGGGGTCGTACACCATGACTTCGTGCCCCAGCAGGGCCGAGTAGTAGGCGCAGGCCAAACCGGCCGGTCCGGCGCCCACCACCGCCACCTTCTTTCCAGTCGATGCCATCCGGCGGCCGGCGACGCGCGCCGCCACGGCGCCGAAACGGTCCGAGAGGTAGATGGAGTCGGCGATGTGCCGGTGCACCTCGCGCATGTTGACAGCTTCATCCAGTGCCGTGCGGCGGCAGCGATTGTCGCAGGGGTGCTGGCAGACGCGCCCGGTGGAGGCCGGCAGCGGATTGTCGATCACCACGGACTCGAAGGCATCCTCCAGCCGGTCTTCCTTGAATAACTGCAGGAAGCGGGGGATGTTCATGTGCAGCGGACAGCTGTTTTCGCAGGGCGAGAGCGCCAGATCTTCGCACACGCCCGCCCGGCAGCGGTGCGCGCGGATGTGATCCTCGAACTCGTGCCGGAAATGCCGCAGCGTGGTCAAAACCGGGTTGGGCGCCGATTGGCCCAAGCCGCACAGCGACGTGTCCCGGATCATGCGGCCCAGTTCATCCAGAGTCTGCAGATCCTCCTCGTTGGCCTCCCCGCGCGTGAAGCGGTTCAAAATGCCCAGCGCCTTGTCCAGGCCCACGCGGCAGGGAACGCACTTGCCACAAGACTCCGAATGCGTGAACTCGACGAAGTACCGCGCCACGTCCACCATGCAGTTGTCTTCGTCCATCACCACGATGCCGCCGGAACCCATGATCGATCCCAACTGCGCCAGCGTCTCGTAGTCCACCGCGGTGTCGAACATCTCCTGCGGGATGCAGCCGCCCGATGGCCCGCCGGTCTGGACGCTCTTGATCGAACGTCCGTTGGTGCAGCCTTCGCCGATGTCGTATACGAAGGACTTGAGCGGAGTGCCCAGCGGCATCTCCACCAGCCCCGTGTTCTTAACTTTTCCGACCAGCGAAAAGACTTTGGTGCCCGCGCTCTTGGGACTCCCCGTCTCGGTGAACCAGGCGGGGCCCTTGATGATGATCGGCGCGATGTTGTACCAGGTCTCGACGTTGTTGATGTTGGTAGGCTTGCCGTTGAGGCCGCTCTGGGCCGGGAATGGCGGCCGCGGTGACGGCCTTCCCGCCTTGCCCTCCAGAGAGCGGATCAGCGCCGTCTCTTCGCCGCAGACGAACGCGCCCGCGCCCTCCACCATGTGCAGGTTGAAATCGAAACCGCGGCCGAGGATGTTCTTGCCCAGCAGGCCGTGCTCCATCGCCTGCTCGATGGCGCGGTTCAGGCGATGCACCGCCAGCGGGTACTCGGCCCGCACGTACAAGATCCCTTCCGAAGGCGCCCGTCACGTACCCGCCGATGATCATGCCCTCCAGCAGGGCATGCGGGTCGCTCTCGATCTCGTTGCGGTTCATGTAGGCGCCCGGATCGCCCTCATCCGCGTTGCAGATGACGTACTTCGGCTCGCCCTTGGCCTTCCTGATGAACTCCCACTTGCTGCCGGTCGGGAAACCCGCTCCGCCGCGGCCCCGCAGCTTGGAGGCCTTAATCTGCTCGATGACCGCTTCCGGCTGGCCGTCGATCAGTACCTTGTAAAGCGCCTGGTAGCCGCCCACCGCGATCGACTGCTCGATGTCGTCGGGGCTGATCAGCCCGCAATTGCGCAGCACGATCTTCTTCTGCCCCTTGAAAAAAGGCACCTCGTGCCAGTGCGGAATCTCGGGCAGCCCGTTTCCGTATCGAACCGAGCCGGTGATGTGGTCCCACTCTTCGATCTTGCATAGCGCCCGCTCGGGCGACACGCGGCCCTCGGCCATCTCGTCCAGAATGGCTCCCACGTCGCTCTGCTGCACGCGCCGCAGGATCACCAGCGGCTTGCCGGGGATGTAGATGTTCACCAGCGGCTCTTCGGCGCAAAAGCCGAAGCAGCCCGTGCTGGAAACCGTGTAGCCCAGGCCCAGCGTCTCGATGGCGTCGGCGAAAGCGTGATAGATGCCTTCGGCTCCGTTGCCGGATCCGCAGGTGCCCATTCCGATTGCGATGCGAGGCTTGGGCGGCAACAATTTTGCCAGCCCCGCCTCCCGAGTGGCGTTGAAACTGCTAAGGTCGGTGATCTTCATTACCGCTTCCCCTTCTTCAGGGCCTGAAGTTCCCTTTCAAGGGTGTGTTCGTTCACGTGCCCGAGAATGGCGTGATCCACCTCGACCACGGGGGCCAGGGCGCATTGCCCGAAGCAGGCGACCGTGCGCAGGGTGAAGCGGCGGTCGGGCGTCGTCGCGGAGACCTTGTCGGCGCTGCCTTCTTCCTCTTTGTCCTTGAACCCCAATTGCAGCTTGAGCCGTTCCAGCAAGTTCCGGCTGCCCCGGGTGTGGCAAGCCGTGCCCCGGCAGATGCAGATGGTATGGTCACCCTGGGGCTTCAGGTTGAATAGGGCGTAAAAAGTGGCGACGCTGTAGACCTGCGCCTGCGGAACGTCGATTCGGCTGGCCACGTAGTCCAAAATCGCCATGGGGAGGTACTTGTGCGGCTGGCTCTCCTGGATCTCCTCCAGCAGACTCAGCAGCATGCCCGGGCGATCTCTGTGCTTGGCGATCAGGCCGTCTATGAAATCCTGGTCTTTCTGTTGAAGTTGCGCTTCTTCCACTGGGGGACTCCCTGCGAGCGAGGTTAACTCTTAGATAATCACATCCGAAGCTCTTATTTCAACTTGCCCGCCCGGCTCCAGGGCGCAGATCGTGCGCGGGGGTGCACCGCGCATCGCGCGAGGCGAGTGGAGGCGGTGGACTAGCCCCCCGCCGCTTGCCGTCCTCGCTCGATGTCGGCGTGATACTGCTGAAGCGACTTCACCTCCGCCGCCACCACCTGCCGCCGCGCCGCGATCCCCTTGGCCGCCGCCACCGCGCCCGCCAGCGTCGTGATGTAGGGCACCTTGTACTTGATGGCGTTCTTGCGGATGTAGGAATCGTCGTACTGGCTCTGCTTGCCCGCCGGCGTGTTGACGATCAGGTGGATCTCGCGGTTCTTGATCAGGTCCACGATGTGCGGCCGCCCCTCGTGCATCTTGTTGACGATCTGCGCCTCGATGCCGTGGCGCGCCAGGCAGGCGGCCGTGCCGTCGGTGGCCAGGATCGTGAATCCCAACTCGGCGAACTGGCGGGCCACCTCGACCACGGCGGGCCGGTCCCTCTCCGCCACCGTGATGAGCACCGTTCCTTCCAGCGGCAGCGTCTGCTGCGCCGCCTCCTGGGCCTTGAAGAACGCTTCGCCGAAGGTGTCCGCCAGGCCCAGCACCTCTCCGGTGGAGCGCATCTCCGGCCCCAGCAGCGGATCGACCTCCGGGAACATGTTGAACGGGAAGACCGCCTCCTTCACGCCGAAATGCGGAATCGGTCGCGTGCTGCAATCCGAGCTCCGCCAGCTTCCGCCCCAGCATCAACTGCGTGGCGATGCGCGCCATCTGGATGTTGCAGACCTTGGAGACCAGCGGCACCGTGCGCGAGGCGCGCGGATTGGCCTCCAGAACGTAGACCGTGTCGTTGGCGATGGCATACTGCATGTTCATCAGCCCGACCACGCCCAGTTCCACGGCGATGCGCCGCGTGTATTCGTGGATCGTCTCCAGGTGCTTGGCCGGAATGCTCACCGGCGGAATCACGCAGGCCGAGTCGCCGGAGTGCATGCCCGCCAGTTCGATGTGCTCCATCACCGCCGGAATGAATACGTCCTTGCCGTCGCAGATCGCGTCGGCCTCGGCCTCGATGGCGTTCACCAGGAACTTGTCGATCAGGATCGGCCGCTCCGGGGTGACGTCCACGGCGGCGGCCATGTAGTGGCGCAGCATCTCCTCGTCGTGCACCACCTCCATGCCGCGCCCGCCGAGCACGTAGGAGGGCCGCACCATCAGCGGATACCCGATCCGCCCGGCGGCTTGCAGCGCCTCCTCGACGCTCACCGCCATGTCCGACTCGGGCATCGGGATGCTCAGCTTGGCCATCATCTTGCGGAACCGGTCCCGGTCCTCCGCCAGGTCGATCGTCTCGACCGTGGTGCCCAGGATCTTCACTCCGCAGGCCTCCAGTTCGCCGGCGATATTGAGCGGTGTCTGCCCGCCGAACTGCACGATCACTCCGTCCGGCTTCTCCTTCTCGTAGATGCTGAGCACGTCCTCGACCGTCAGCGGCTCGAAATAGAGCTTGTCGGAAGTGTCGTAATCGGTGGAGACCGTCTCCGGATTGCAGTTCACCATGATCGACTCGTAGCCTTCGTCACGCAGCGCGAAGGCCGCGTGTACGCAGCAGTAGTCGAACTCGATCCCCTGCCCGATGCGGTTCGGGCCGCCGCCCAGCACCATGACCTTCTTCGGATTCGCGCTGGCCACGGTCTCATCCGGCGCGTTGTAGGTGGAGTAGTAGTAGGCCGCGTTCTCCACGCCGCTCACCGGCACGGCCTCCCAGGCCTCGGCCACGCCCAGACGCTTGCGCTGCTCGCGGATCTCCGCTTCTTTGATGTCGAGCAGCTTCGCCAGGTACCGGTCGGCGAAGCCGTCCTTCTTTGCCCTGCGCCAGCAACTCGTCGGGCAGCGGCTTGCCGCGGTACTTGAGGATCTCCTCCTCCAGCTCCACCAGTTCCTTCATCTGCTCGATGAAATACGGCTTGATGTAGGTCTTCTCGTAGAGCTGTTGCACGCCGGCGCCTTTGCGCAGGGCCTCGTACATCAGGAACTGGCGCTCGCTGGTCGGCTGGGTCAGCATGTCCAGCAGCTTCGCCAGCGATTTCTTGTGGAAGTCCTTGGCGAAACCCAAGCCGTAACGGCCGTTCTCGAGCGACCGGATGGATTTCTGCAGGGCCTCCTTGTAGTTCTTCCCGATGCTCATGACTTCGCCGACGGCGCGCATCTGCGTGCCCAGCTTGTCTTCGGCGCCGCGGAACTTCTCGAAGGCCCAGCGGGCGAATTTCACCACCACGTAATCGCCCGAAGGCGTGTACTTCTCCAGCGTGCCGTCGCGCCAGTAGGGAATCTCGTCCAGCGTCAGGCCCGCGGCCAGCTTGGAGGAAACCAGCGCGATGGGGAAGCCCGTGGCCTTGGAGGCCAGCGCCGAGGAGCGCGAAGTCCGCGGATTGATCTCGATCACCACCACGCGCCCGGTCTTCGGGTCGTGCGCGAACTGGATGTTGGTCCCGCCGATCACCTGGATCGCTTCCACGATGCGATAGGACTGCCTCTGCAACTCGGCCTGCAGCTCCGGCGAGATGGTGAGCATGGGCGCCGTGCAATAGGAATCGCCCGTGTGCACGCCCATGGCATCCACGTTCTCGATGAAGCAGACCGTGATCATCTGGTTCTTGGCGTCGCGAACGACTTCCAGCTCCAGCTCTTCCCACCCCAGTACCGATTCTTCGACCAGGATCTGTCCCACCAGGCTCGCCGCGATGCCGCGGCTGGCGATCACCCGCAGTTCCTCCACGTTGTAGACCAGGCCGCCGCCCGTGCCTCCCATGGTGTAGGCCGGACGGATGACCACCGGGTATCCCAGCCGCGCCGCGATCCGCTCGGCTTCCTCGACCGAGTAGGCCGGATCGCTCTGGGGCATCTCGATGCCCAGCCGGTTCATCGTGTCCTTGAACGCGATGCGGTCCTCGCCGCGCTCGATGGCATCCACCTGAACGCCGATCACCTTGACGCCGTACTTCTCCAAGACTCCGGCCTTGGCCAGCTCCGAGCAGAGGTTCAGTCCCGACTGGCCGCCCAGATTCGGCAGCAGGGCGTCCGGACGTTCCTTGTCGATGATCTGAATCATGCTCTTGAGATTCAGCGGCTCGATGTAGGTGATGTCGGCCATGCCGGGGTCCGTCATGATCGTGGCCGGATTGGAGTTCACCAGCACGATCTCGTAGCCCAGCCCGCGCAGTGCCTTGCAGGCCTGCGTGCCGGAATAATCGAATTCACAGGCTTGGCCGATGACGATGGGGCCAGAGCCGATAATCATGACTTTATGGATATCGTTGCGACGTGGCATCGATGATAGTTCCAGGGTTGAGGTAAACAGCCTATTATCCACGAAACGCGTGAGACGGCGTAGGGCAGCGCTCAGAACGGCTTTCCTTGCTCGAAAATTACGTCCACCGGAATGCCGGCTCCCGCCAGACGGTCGAGGTCGGCCTTCAGGGCCGGGCTGAGCGTTCCCATCTCTTTAGCGAAGCGGACCGCGCCGTCGTAGTCGCCGTCGCCTTGCAGCCGGATGATCTTCTCCGAGAGGCTGTTCATCGCGCTCTGCATCTGCGCCACGTTCACCCGGTAGGTTCCGGTTTTCGTGTCGCGCGAAAACGCGCCCGCCTTTTCGAAATAGTTGAACCGCGCCAGATTGGCGACGCCGTGCGCGTTGGAAGCCCCGAAGCGGATCGAGCGGAAGATGCCCGCCAGGAAGGTCACGTAGTTGTCCAGCAATTCGGTGTCCCGGTACTCGCCCTGCTCCTGAAGCTTGGTGACCATGTACAGCCCCAGGATGTCCGCCTTGCCTTCTTCCAGCGCCGAGGCCTGCTCCTTCATGGCCTCCCGCACCGTCCCTTTGCCCGTGAGCGTCCGCTTGATGCCCAGGCCGTGCGCCACTTCGTGGAACATGGTGTCGGCAAAGAAAGCGTCAAATTTGATGTGCCGGCGCTGGTCTTCGGCGATGAGGACGTTGGCGACGGGGACCAGAATCCGGTCGAATTTCGCCCGCATCGCGTTCTTCAGCTGCAGCCGCCGCGTGCCTTTCTTGAGCTGGATCTGCTCGTCGTTGGGAAGGTTGATGGCGATGGTCTTCGACCCGGCGTTCGCGTCGCCGGCATAGTACAGGACGTCGTAGGCGTTCAGATCGGAATCCGTTCCCGGTCTCTCGCGCTTGTAGGACTCCGGCACAGGCAGGCCTGCCTGCAATCCCGGCAACAGCTTGGCGTATCGCGCCAGCCGGCGGCTCCACGCTTTGTCCTTCAACAGCACGTAGGCTTCATACGACGCTTTGTAGCCGAACAACTGGTCTTCATACGTCTCGATGGGACCGATGACGATGTCCACCGTGTTGGTCTTCATCTCCAACCAGGCCATGTCGCTGGCGCGATAGTCGTCGGTGAGAAGAGCCTGCGCGCGCAATTGCAGGTATCGGCGCAAGCCGGGATTCTCCGCCAGCTTCGCCGCCTGGCGCAGCTTGTCCGCGACGGGTTTCAGTTGAGCGGCGAACGCTTCATGATAGGGGACGGGTACCAGCCCGCCGCCTTCCGGCCGTGTCACCAACGTGAACTGGCTCCTGAGCCGCTTGCTGGCTTCCGGGGACACCGAGGCCGCTGCCTCGAACTGGTCCTTGGTCATGTCCGCCGGGTAGAAGTTCGCGCCGGGCGGCTTGACACCAACACCGGGAACGAACGGCCGGTCGTTGTCCAGCCGGTCCCACGGGCCGTAGTTGATCTCCACGAAGCGCCGCGTATCGGGATCTGAAATCCTGCCGAGCAATACCTCCCGATTCCCGTAGGTCTGCCCCCAGTACAGCTCATCCATCACCTGGGCGGCCTCGATCAGCAGCGGGATCATCTGCCGCTCTTTCTGGGTGAGACCGTTCGGGTCGGCTTCCAGCCTTACTAGGGCGTACTTCGCCAGCCGTTCCTTCATGGTGGTTGTCTGAACCTTCTTCTGTTCCGTGCTCTGACGGCAGCCGAGCAGGGCAACTGCCGCCATCAGGCAAAACGCAGCTCTGTTCCGCATGGGTTTCTTATTGCGATTGTAGCTGGGCGCGGCCTCTGGCCAGCAAGTCAGTCCAACTGGTCCAATGAGACCAGCCGGCGCTTGAGGGCCTGCAGGATCGCCTGAGCCCGGTTCTCCGCGCCGAGCTTCGCCAGAATGCTCCCCACGTGTTGGCTCGTTGCTGCTCCTCTCTTTTCGTCGCTACTGCTGACGCCCAATTGCTGGCCTTTCGCGCGAAGGGTGAGGTACCGTCTCAGCGGACAAACTCTCAAACCGGCACTTTTTGCGGTCGCCCAGTTCGGGATTCTTTCAGCTACCACCGGTTTCCAGGCGCTACACAGTTCGACCAAGACATATCTCCCCCGTAGGGGGAATCTTACGGCTGGCCGTTGGACAGCAGCGCCGCCGCTGTCTCCGGCGTGATGGCCTCCACCGGCGAGTGGGTGAATCCCGGCAGATCTCGGGTAACGATGAATGAACATCCGGCAGCGGCCGCCGCAGCAGCTGTCACCGCATCCTCGAAGTCTGGCCAGGACAGGGCCAGGGCGGCCCGGATTACTTCCGCGTCCACCTTGGCGACGTCCATTACGCTCAAGATGGCGGCCACAGTCCGCCCGGCGGTAGCCGAGCCCCGTTCCCTGGAAACAAGGTAGTGGATGGTGGTCAGAGCGTGAGCCGAGAGCACTCCCTGGACGGCGCCTGTCTCAGCGGCTGCCCAGATGCGGGCGCTTGCTATCACGTGGGGCTTGCGGTCCAGCAGCACGTCCAAAAGGACGTTGATGTCGAAAAGGATTTTTCTCAACGGTACTTGGCGTTCAAGTGCTTCCGGTAATCACCCGGTTCCCCACGTTTCAGCGAGCCGCGCAGGCTTCGCAAAACAGCCGGCTCCTCCCCTTTGGAAGTTGGCTCCGCGAGAGCGCGCAGGTAGCTCTGGACGAGCTTGGAGACGGACACCCCGTGCTCGCGGGCAAAGCGCTTGGCTTGTGCCACCACCGGCGCATCCACACTCAATGTCAGCTTCGACATAATACGTATTATACTCCAATCGATATACGTACCGCTACCGTCAGGACCGGCGCTCTGGAGAGCGCTGCCGGCGCCCCTCCCGCTAGCCCGAGTGAGCGGCTTCCCCGCGAGTCGTGGTGTAGAATAGTGCCAGCAGGCGGCCCCCCTAACTGATTGATTCATTTGCTGGTTTTCACACCTTCGCGATTTTGCCAAACAAAGCCATTTTGGGGTGCGGGCACAGGGATCTTGATAGTTAACAAAAGTGTGCTTATAATATCTGATAGGGACGCGCTAAAGCATGGACATCAACCGCTTCACCGAGAAGGCCCAGCAGGCCCTGCAAGCTGCTCAGACCAAGGCCACACGCCTGAGCCATCAGCAGATCGATGTCGAGCATATGCTGGCCGCCTTGCTGGAACAGGACGGCGGACTGGCCCCCGCCATTCTGAACAAAGCCGACGTTCCTGTTCACAATCTGCGCGAGCGCCTCGATCAGGAACTCGCCCGGCTGCCCAAGGTGACCACTCCAGCGGGCGCGCCGGACCAGATCTACGTCACCGGCCGTCTGAACCGCCTCGTGGTGCAGGCCGAGGACGAAGCCAAGCGGCTCAAGGACGACTACATCTCGGTCGAGCACCTGCTGCTGGCCATGACCGATGACGGCGGCCTCGCCGGTCGCCTGCTGAAAGACTTCAAGGTCACACGCGAGCGCCTGATGCAGGCTCTCCAGGAGGTCCGCGGCAATCAGCGCGTCACCACGCAGAATCCGGAGACCACCTACCAGGCCCTGGAACGCTACGGCCGCGATCTGACGCAGCTCGCTTCCCAGGGCAAGCTCGACCCGGTCATCGGCAGGGACGAGGAGATCCGCCGCGTCATCCAGGTGCTTTCCCGGCGCACGAAGAACAACCCGGTGCTGATTGGCGAGCCGGGCGTCGGCAAGACCGCCATTGTCGAGGGCCTGGCCCAGCGCATCGTCAGAGGCGACGTGCCCGAAGGGCTGAAGAACAAGCGCGTGGTGTCGCTCGACATGGGCGCTTTGATCGCGGGAGCCAAGTTCCGGGGAGAATTCGAGGAGCGCCTGAAGGCCGTGCTCAAGGAGGTGCAAACCTCCGAAGGGGAGATCATCCTCTTCATCGACGAGCTGCACACCGTGGTCGGGGCAGGCAAGGCCGAGGGCGCCATGGATGCGGGCAACCTCCTCAAGCCCATGCTGGCGCGCGGCGAGCTGCACTGCATCGGCGCCACCACGCTCGACGAATACCGCAAGCACGTGGAGAAAGACGCCGCGCTGGAACGCCGCTTTCAGCCCATCGTGGTGGACCAGCCCTCGGTGGAGGACACCATCTCGATCCTGCGCGGCCTGAAGGAGCGCTATGAAGTGCACCACGGCGTCCGCATCAAGGACAGCGCCCTGGTCTCCGCCGCCGTGCTTTCGAACCGCTACATCTCGGACCGCTTTCTGCCGGACAAGGCCATCGATCTGGTGGACGAGGCCGGCGCGCGGCTGCGCACCGAGATTGACTCCATGCCCGCCGAGTTGGACGAACGCCTCCGGCGCATCATGCAGCTCGAGATCGAACGGGAAGCGCTCAAGAAGGAGACCGACGCCGCCTCCAAGGAACGGCTCTCGAAGTTGGAAAAGGAGCTGGCTGACCTCAAGTCCGAGGCCGATGCCCTGAAGGCGCAGTGGCAGGCCGAGAAGGGCTCGGTCCAGGCCCTGCGGTCGCTGCGGGAGCAGATCGAACAGACGCGCCATGAAATCGAGCTGGCCGAGAGGCAGTACGACCTCAACAAGGCCGCCGAGCTGAAGTACGGCAAGCTGAGCGGCCTGGAGCGGCAATTGAAGGAGGCGGAGGCCAACCTTTCGGGCAAGCAAGGCCAGGGACGCCTCATCAAGGAAGAGGTGGACGAAGAGGACATTGCCGAAGTTGTCAGCCGGTGGACCCACATCCCCGTTTCCAAACTGCTGGAAGGCGAATTGCAGAAGCTGCTGCACCTGGAAGAGGAATTGCACAAGCGCGTGGTGGGACAGGACGAGGCGGTCACGGCCGTCTCCGAGGCGGTGCTGCGTGCGCGCTCCGGCCTCAAGGATCCCAACCGGCCCATCGGCAGCTTCATCTTTCTGGGGCCCACCGGGGTGGGCAAAACCGAGTTGGCGCGGGCGCTGGCAGCGTTTCTCTTCGACGATGAGCATGCCATGATCCGCATCGACATGTCGGAGTACCAGGAGAAACACACCGTGGCCAGGCTCATCGGCGCGCCGCCGGGCTACGTCGGTTACGAGGAGGGCGGCCAGCTCACCGAAGCCGTTCGCCGCCGGCCCTATTCCGTCATCCTTTTCGATGAGATCGAGAAGGCGCACTCGGATGTCTTCAACGTGCTGCTCCAGATTCTGGACGACGGCCGGCTCACGGACGGCCAGGGCCGGACCGTGGATTTCAAGAACACCATCGTCACCATGACTTCCAACGTGGGCAGCCACCGCATCCTCGGCTACCGTGGCGCCTTCGAGGGGGCCGAGTACGAGCGCATGAAGAGTGCGGTGCTCGAAGAGATGCGCAGCTCGTTCCGGCCTGAGTTTCTGAACCGGGTGGATGAGGTCATCGTATTCCACGCACTTTCCGAGGAGAACCTGGAAAAGATCGTGGCCATACAGCTTGAACATCTGCGGGCGCGCCTCGCCGAGCGGCACATTGGGCTGGAACTTGACGCCGCTGCCGTCCGTCACCTGGTCAAGGCTGGTTACGATCCCAGTTACGGGGCGCGTCCCTTGAAGCGGGCCATTCAGAGGGAGATCGAGACGCCGTTGGCGCGGCTCATCTTGAAAGGCGAGGTCCGCGACGGCCAGGCGGTTCTGGCCGGGGCGGACACGGCGCGGGGGGAGTTGACATTTTCAACCGTGGAGGGGGTACGAACGTGAGCGAAACCTTGAAGTCATTACCGCTGCTTCCGCTGAAGAACAGCGTTCTGTTTCCGCATCTGCTGATGCCGCTGTCGGTGGGCAGGCCCGCCTCGCTGGCGGCCGTCGAAGCCGCGCTGGCGACCGAAGAGCGGGAGATCGTGATCGCCGCTCAGCGCGACGCCTCGGTCGAGGAGCCCAGCCTGGACGATCTGTATCAGGTCGGCACCAGGGCGGTGGTCAAGCGGGTGACGCGGCCCAACGAGGGCGCCATGGAGCTGATCGTGCTCGGCATCGAGCGCGTCAACATCCTGAGGTTGGAGGAGGCGGAGCCCTACCTGAAGGTAGCGGTGCAAGCGCTGCCGCTGCCCGACGATCAGGGACCCGAGGTCGAGGCGCTGCACCACGAAGTGATGGAGCTGGCCTCCAAGGCCATTGCGTTGGCGCAGCCGCAGGCGCCGCAGGAACTGGGCCGGCTGCTGGTGGGAACCGACGACCCGCTGCGCCTGGCGTACCTGCTGGCCTCCATGTTCGGCCTGGACGTCAGCAAGGAGCAGGCGCTGCTGGAAGCGCAGAACCGCGCCGACGCCCTGCGGCTGACCCACTCCTTTCTGGCGCACGAGCTTCAGGTGCTGGAGCTTCGCAGCAAGATCGCGAACACGGCCCAGACCGAGATGGGCAAGGAACAACGCGAGTACTTCCTGCGCCAGCAGTTGCGGGCCATCCAGCAGGAGCTGGGCGAGAAGAATCCGGAACAGGCCGAAAGCGACCTGCTCAGGGAACGCCTGGAAAAGGCGAACCTGCCGGAAGAAGTTCTGAAAGAAGCCCGGCGCGAGCTGTCCCGGCTGGAGCGGCTGCCGGCCGGCGCCCCGGATTACCACGTCATCCGCACCTACCTGGAATTCGTGCTGGAGCTGCCGTGGAAGGTCACGACCGAAGACCGCCTGGACATCGCGCAGGCACGCCAGATCCTGGACGAGGACCACTACAACCTCAAGGAGGTCAAGGAACGGATTCTGGAGCACCTGGGCGTTCTCAAGATGAACCCGGGCGCCAAGGCGCCCATCCTGTGCTTCGTGGGCCCTCCCGGCACGGGCAAGACCTCGCTGGGGCAGTCGATTGCCCGCGCGCTGGGCCGCAAGTTCGAGCGCATGAGCTTGGGCGGCATGCACGACGAGGCCGAGTTGCGCGGGTCACCGCCGCACCTACATCGGGGCCATGCCCGGCCGCATTGTCCAGGCCATCCGCCGGGCCGGTGTCAACAACCCCGTTCTCATGCTGGACGAAGTCGACAAGCTGGGGCGCGATTTCCGCGGCGATCCGGCCGCGGCGCTGCTCGAAGTCCTGGACCCGGAACAGAACAAGACCTTCCGGGACAACTATCTGGACCTGCCGTTCGACCTCTCCAAGGTCTTCTTCATCACCACCGCCAACGCCCTGGACACCATACCGCGGCCGCTGCTCGACCGCATGGAGATGCTGCGCCTGGCCGGCTACAGCAAGGAAGAGAAAATCGAAATCGCGCGCCGCTACCTGATTCCGCGACAGCTCAAAGAGACTGGCCTCACCGCGGAGCAGTGCGTGATTTCCGATGATGTGGTCACGGCGGTCATCTCCGGCTACACGCGCGAAGCCGGCCTCCGGCAGCTGGAGCGGGGGATTGGCAGCCTGGCGCGCAAGGTGGCTCTCCGCTTCGCCGAAGGGCACACCGAAGCCGTGACGGTCGCGCCCGACCAGTTGGCCGACATGCTCGGCCCGGAACGCTTCTTCCCCGAGCACATGCGCAAAGACATGCCGCCGGGAGTGGCCACGGGGCTGGCTTGGACCGAAGCCGGCGGCGACGTCCTCTACATCGAAGGCACGCTGCTGCCGGACGGCAAGGGCCTGACCCTGACCGGGCAGCTCGGCGAGGTGATGCAGGAGTCGGCCAAGGCGGCCCAGAGCTTCATCTGGTCGCACGCCGACGAGTTTGGCATCGACCGGGCCAGCTTCAAGGACTACGGCGTTCACATCCACGTTCCGGCCGGGGCCATCCCGAAAGACGGGCCCTCGGCGGGCGTCACCATGGCGGTGGCCATGACCTCGCTCTACACCAAGAATCCGGTGCGCAACGACACCGCGATGACCGGCGAGATCACCCTGACGGGAATGGTTCTGCCCATCGGCGGCGTCAAGGAGAAGGTGCTGGCCGCGCGGCGGGCCGGTATCCGCCGCGTGATTCTGCCCCTGCCGAACCGGACGGACCTCCGGGAAATTCCCGAACAGGTGCGCGCCGAAATGGAATTCGTTTTCGCCGAGCGCATCGAAGACGTCCTGGCGGCGGCCATCCCCGCGCTGGCGGAGCGCCTGGCTCCCGTGAAGACAGGGTAACGTCGTGACCTTGTCACTCGGCGCGTATGCTATCCTCTCTCTTGGGCTGAGGAGCAGCGCCCTTCCCCCACCAGCAGAGGATTCATATGTCAGGGCATTCCAAATGGGCAACCATCAAGCATAAGAAGGCCGCCACGGACGCCAAACGTGGCAAGGTCTTCACGCGGGTCATCAAGGAGATCATGATTGCCGCCCGCGCCGGCGGCGGCGACATGGACATGAATCCGCGCCTGCGTACGGCGATCGCAGCCGCCAAGGCGGCCAGTATGCCGGCCGATAATATCAAGCGGGCCGTCATGCGCGGCACGGGCGAGCTGGAAGGCGGCCAGATCGACGAAGTCATGTTCGAGGGTTACGGGCCGGGCGGCGCCGCGGTGCTGGTCGACGTGGCCACCGACAACCGCAACCGCACGGTCAGCGAAATCCGTCACATCTTCGGCAAGCAGGGCGGCAACCTGGGTGAGCAAGGCTGCGTGGCTTGGATGTTCGAGCGCAAGAGCCAGATCCTGATCGAGGAGCAGAAGGCCACGGAAGATCGTCTCATGGAGCTTGTCCTGGATGCCGGGGCCGACGACTTGCGCAATGACGGAGCTCAATGGGTGGTGGTCTCGCCGCCTGAGGCCCACGAGGCGGTGCTGGATGTCATCCACAAGGCGGGGATCGAGACGGTCGAGGCGCAGATCGCCATGATTCCGAAGAACACCGTCAAGCTCGAAGGCAAGCATGCCGCCGGTATGCTCCGGCTCGCCGAAGCCCTCGAGGAGCACGAGGACGTGCAGAACGTCTATTCCAACTTCGACATCGACGAGAAGGAGATGGAGGCGCTCGCCGGATAGCAGCGCGGCGGGGAGGGGATGCGGGTTCTGGGCATCGACTGCGGCTCCGCGCGCACCGGTTACGGTGTCATCGACAGCGATGGACGTGAGCACCGCATGGTGGCTGCCGGGGTGATCCAGACCGCGCCGCGGGCCCCGTTCGAAAGCCGCCTGCTTGAAATCGCGCGCGGCCTGAGGGACGTGATCCGGCTGCACCAGCCGGAGGCCGCCGCCGTCGAGCAGGTCTTCCACGCCGCCAACACCAAGACCGCTTTGAAACTGGCCCACGTGCGGGGCGTGGCCCTGCTGGCCGTGGCCGAAGCCGGGCTGGAGCTGGGTGAATATTCGCCGCTAGAGATCAAGAGCAGCGTTGTGGGCTATGGGCGCGCGGAGAAAAGCCAGGTTCAGATGATGGTTGGTTCGTTCTCGGGCTGGAGCAGCCTATAGCGTCCGAAGATGCCGCCGACGCCGTGGCCGTGGCCATCTGCCACGTCACCCACGCCATCGAACGGCGCTTGGGGGCGGGCCGGTGAGACTGCTCTGCTTGCTCCTGCTGGCGTTGGCCCTTCAGGCGGCCGCCCCGCCCAAAATCCGTTACTCAAAGGACTTTCCCGGCAGCGTTCCGGCCTACGTTTCCGTTTGGATCGACCAGAGCGGAAGCGGAGAATTCACGGACTCTCCCGGTGGCGAGCAGCCCGTGCGGCTGCAACTGGATCCTTCCGAGACAGCCGCCATCTTCTCTCTCGCCGGAAAGTTGGACAATTTTTCCCGGCCTCTCGAGTCCGGGCTGAAGGTCGCCTTCACGGGCACGAAGGTTTTTCGCTACGAAGGGCCGGACGCCACTCGCGAAGTGAAGTTCAACTATTCAGCGGATCACGACGCCCTTGCGCTGGCTGACTGGTTCGAGAGGATCACCGAGACCGCCCTGCATCTCATCAACCTGGAACGGACGGCCAAGTTCGATCGTCTGGGTCTGGACAAGGCCCTGCTGCAGCTTCAGATTTCCGCCGACCGGGGCCGCCTGGTGGGAGCGCGGCAACTGCTGCCCATTCTGGATCGGGTGGTGGCGAACAAGCTGTACTTCAACCGCGTCCGCGAGCGAGCTTCGGCACTGGCCGATGTCATCCGGGCCAACCAGGGCGGCGCGAAATGACGGGCCGTATCCTGGCGTGCCTTTTGCTGGTTGTTGCCGCCAGTGCCTGGCGCAAAATCAGCTCTGCCGAGGCCGAGGATGAGCATTTCGAGCGCGTAATGGCGGAGACCGGCAGAAGCCCGCTCGAGTTCATCCGGGCCGCCGAACAGCACCTGCAGAAGTTCCCCAATGCATCGCGGCGGCCGAGCCTGGAGAGATCGCTGGCCAAAGCAGCCATCGCCACGCGCGACTCCCGCCGCACCGCGCTTTACGGCGAGCGCGTTCTCGCCCTGGGCACCGACGACCCGGAGCTGGTCCGGCGTGTCACGGAGGCGCTGTTGACAAGCGGCGACAAGCCGGCCGCCGAGCGGGCGCTCAAGTACGCGCGCCAGTATCAGTCTCTGGTCAGAGCCCTTGAGAAGGACAAACCCTCCAGCCGCCGGCGCCAGGCCGAATGGCGTGAAGAGGTGGATCGTGAATTGGGCCGGGCGCTCTTGCTCGAAGCCCGTGCCGCCGTGGCTGCGGGGGCTCCCGGAGACGCCGGGAACCTGGCGCGCCAAAGCTACGACACGTACCGGACCGCTGAGGCGGCTCGGGAAGCCGGCGAGGCTCTGGCTCGCGACGGTAAGGAGACTGAGGCGCTCCCTTATTTCGCCGATGCCTTTACCCTCTCGGACGAACCGGGCGGTGACCGGCGGCGATTGGGAGAGTTGTACCGCAAGCTGAAGGGTTCGGAGACAGGTTTGGGCGATTTGATCCTGCAGGCCTATGACCGCACGGCGGCCTACAGGGCTCAGCGCCGCGCGCAGATGCGTCTGCTGGATCCCAACCTGGACGTCTCGGACCCCATGAATTGGACCCTCACCACCTTTCGCGGAGATCCGGTCAAGCTCTCCTCACTGCGAGGCAAGGTGCTGGTGTTCGACTTCTGGGCCACCTGGTGCGGACCCTGCCGCGGGCAGCATCCGCTCTACGAACAGGTCAAGAAGAAATTCAGCGGCAACGCCGATGTTGTCTTCCTCTCGGTGAATACCGACGAGGACCCCGGCGCCGTCGGTCCCTTTCTCGAGGAGAACCACTGGAACAACACGGTCTATCTTGAGGACGGGCTGGCACAGGTGCTGCGTATTTCCTCCATCCCCACGACGATCATCGCCAGCCGCGGCGGCGAAATCGTGACGCGCATGGAGGGCTACATCGCGGAACGGTTCGTGGACATGTTGACGGAAAGGATCCAGGAGGCCTTGAAGGCGCCGGGTCCCTGAACGCAAGTTGAAAAAGGAGCAAGCTCACTGAGCGCAATCTTATGAGAAGACCTTTGATAGCAGGCAATTGGAAGATGTACAAAACTGCGGCCGAGACGACCGCATTCTTTGAGAAATTTCTCCCGCTGGTGGCGGCATCCGAGCAGTGCGACATCGTGATCTGTCCGACATTTGTGAATCTGCCGGCGGCGGTTTCGGCCGCGCAGGGCAGCAAAGTCGGGATCGGCGGGCAGAATCTCTATTGGGTGAAGGAAGGCGCCTTCACCGGAGAGGTTTCCGCCCCCATGCTCACCGCGGTGGGCTGCCAGTGGGTCATTGTCGGCCACAGCGAGCGGCGCCAGTACTTTCGGCGAGACGGACGAGACCGTGTTCCAGAGGACCGTGGCGGCGTTGGAGGCGGGGTTGAATCCCATCGTCTGCGTCGGCGAGCGGCTGGAAGAGCGCGAGGCGGGCAAGACCGAGCCGGTGCTTCTGGCGCAGTTTACGGGCGGCCTGAGCAAGCTGAGCGAAGAGCAGTTCGCCAAGATCGTCATCGCCTATGAGCCCGTCTGGGCGATCGGCACCGGGAAGACGGCTACCCCGGAGATGGCGCAGCATGCGCACCGCTACATCCGCTCGCTGGCGGCGCGGCAGCGCAGCTTCACGGCCGCCGAACAACCTGCGAATTCTCTACGGCGGCAGCGTCAAGCCGGACAACGTAAAGGGATTGATGGCCCAGCCCGATATCGACGGGGCGCTGGTGGGTGGCGCGAGCCTGGAGCCCAGCTCGTTCGCCGCGCTCGTCAACTTCTAGGATGTCAATCTAGCCCATTCCGCAGGCGCCCCGATTGGGGCAGCAGCCCGCGGACGGGCAGGCCGGGGCGGCATCGGCCCTGGTCCCGCCGGTGACGGCCGCGAAGGAGGAGAGGCGCTGGGTGGGGTGTGCCTTTCCGCAGGAAGGGCAGAGTACGCTTTCCGAATCGGCGGACCGGGCCACTCGCTTCTCAAACTCGGCTCCGCAGCCATCGCAACGGTACTCATAGATCGGCATTCCAGGCCCCCTTATTGGACAAGCAACACTCCAATCTTATCAATGATGGCCCGGATCTCGCCGACCGGGACGGTGTAGTTGTTCGCCAGAATGGAGAAATGCCAGCGTGTCGCCGTTGATGGAGGTGGCATAGCCCGCCAGTGCGCTGACGTGCGACATGGTCCCCGTCTTGGCCAGGATCCGCCCGGCCGCGGGGCTGGCCGCAAATCGGCGGCTCAACGTCCCGTCTGTGCCGCCCACGGGGAGCAGATTCATCCACGCCTCACGGTGTGGTGAAGCCTGCATGAAGGCCAGCAGCCTGGTCATCGCCCGCGGCGTTACCAGGTCGAGTGTCGACAAGCCCGAGCCATCCACCAGGCTGCATTCCCCATCGGCGATTCCGGCCTCCCGCGCGAAGGCGAGCAATTCCTCAATCCCGGCCTGCCGGCTGCCCAGGTTGCGCCGCACCCGGCCGACTTCGCGCAACACCAGCTCGGCAAACAAGTTCTGGCTCTCCTTGTTAACGACTTCCAGAATCTCAATCAGCGGTGGCGAGAGGCGCCGCGCCATCTCGACCCCTTTCGGCATCGTGGGCGGCGCCGGAGCGCCCTTGAGGCTCGCGAGCTCGTTGGCGAAGCGATGTCTGGCGACCGGCTTGCCGGATATCGTCACCCCTCGGCGAGTCAGCGCGTCGTGCAGCGCCATGGCCGCGAACTCCGCCGGATCTTCGATGGCCAGCAGGCGGCTGGTCGCTCCGCCCTTGACCGGCAGCACTCCCCAAACGCGCAACTGGCGTGACCCGGGCATGCGCTCCACTTCCACGCGGCCCTCCCCTGCCGCTGTAGTGCGGACGCGGTTGTCGATCACGAAGTACTCGAGCGGCGGCGACAAGCGCAGCGTCGCGGGATCACCGGCTCGACGCCCCGGACGGATCGTGAGCACCAGCCGGTTTTCGTTGACCGTGAGAGCGCTGACGGGCGCTCCGTAGTCCCGGATTGCATCTTCTTGCGCACGGCCTTCCGGATAGGGCTCCCACGGATAGGCCGTATCGTCGCCCACTACGCTGCCGTCGATGCGCCGTAGTCCGCGCGCCATCACCTGATCCGCGAGTTCCTCGATCGGCTGAAGCGGGTCTCCGAAGAGGGACTTGCTCTTGTAGGGGAAGGGACGCCCCGACAGCGTCGGATCGCCTCCGCCGACGATACGCAGGTCGCCTGAGATTCGTCCTGCGGCGTCCGGGTCATGGTCAGCCATGACCAGGGTCACGAAGCGGTGGTCAGGGCCGAGACGCTGGAGAGCCAGGGCGGTTGAAAACAACTTCGCCGTGGACGCCGGCACAAAGAGCCGGTTCTGCCCGCTTTCGAACAGCGTCTTGCCGGTGGTCAAGTTGACCACCTGGATGCCCCAGAAACTTTGTTGCGCCGCGGCTGAGGCCTGCAGCACGGCGTCCATCTTTTCGGCGAGTGTCTGGCCAAACGCCAGCGCGTTCGCCATGAGCAGGACAGAGAGCCACCGCATGGCGCGCGGCCTCAGGCAGCGGCTCCACTCGACTCCGGCCTCCCGGTGAGCCTGGCATAGATCCAGAGCAGAACCGTAAGCAGGAAGACGGCGCAGGCGCCCAGCACGGGCAACAGCATCACGACCCGGATTCCCCAAAGGTGGGCATAGATGCCCATGGTCCAGGGAGCCAGCAGTCCCCCAGTGGAGGCCAGCGAGAAAATCCCGTTGAAGAAGCCGGGGTGATAGTACGGGAAGCGGCCGCCGATCATCTCGGCGACCAATGGGTGAATGGCGGCGAAACCCACGCCCACGAACAGCGTGCCGCTGGCGGCCCCAAACAGGTTGTTGGTGGAGAACAGGATGAGACAGCCGAACAGCGCGGAGAAGCTGCTGAGAGCAAGCAGTCTTCCGTGCCGCACCCGATGCAGGATGGACTGCATGGCGAATCTTCCCACCAGCAGCGAAAGCCAGTACAGGGCGAGCACGTGCAGGGACGCCGCGGGACTGACTCCCAGACGCTGTATTAGAAACAGCGGCAGCCATCCCGCGATCGACCATTCGTTGCCGAACTGTATGAACAGAAGAATACTGAACAAGACGGCCCCGGGGCTCTTGAAGTCGTGAATGGCTTCCCGGAGCGACCGCTGGCGCGGCAAGGGTAGGCGTTCAAAACCCGACTTGGCAAAGATCCCAGCGAAGAAGCCGGGAATCAGCGCCAGGAAAATCAGGATACTGGGGACGGTATAGACGTAGAAGGCGCTGGCGACGAGCAGCGCGGTCACCAGACAACCCAGCCCGAAGAACGCGCCACCCAGATTCAGTGTGGCGGCGGCGTCCCTGGCGTAGATGGGAGAAACGGCGTGGAACACAGCGGTGCTCATCAGACCGGAGCTCACGCCCAAAAGGAAGATTCCGCCCATTCGCCACAAGGGGGAAACAGCGGGAGGCACCGCGGCAAGGTACAGAAAACCCGCGCACCCCAGGGCTGATGCCAGGACCAGGACAAACCGGATTCCCCGGCGCGACAGCAGCCATAGCGCCGCTTTGAGGGAGGCCAGCATGCCGACGTTGAGCGCGAGGAAGAAATTGCCGACGGTGAGGAACTGCGACTCGATGTGGTAGCCCCAGGCGGGAGTGATGGCGCCCAGGAATGCGACCATGAGCCCGGTCAAGAAGAACCCGGAAAGGCACCGGCCCGCTGGAACAACTTGTTGCATAGTGCGGTCTGCGCGGTGAGCCAATTGGGTATTGTAGCGCCGAATGACGGCGGGTTTTCGGATTCCGGTATGCGCTCGCTCCGTCTCTATGGAAAAGCGAAGGTGATGGTGGGCGCGACGGTGCATCAAAAGGACTTGAGAGTGGCAGGGTGATTGCAGCATTCTGCATGGGTCTGCTTAGGTTTCTTCGTTTTTGGTGGGTTGCCTCCCTACGGGTGATTCAACGACCCCGCGCCATGCCGCGGGGTTTTCTTTTTCTTGGATGACACTCACCCTGGTCTGCTACACTGAGACCTTCGCTCGCCGATGTCTTGCCTCTATGCTCAAGCGATTGCCAGGTGGGAGCGCGGCCTAGCCCAGCAAGACCCGAACCGCGTCGTGCATCCCTTCGAATGGGGCCTGGAGTGGCTTGAACGCAAGGCTTGCGCGGACGATCCTTCCCGGCAACTGAGAGATTACGTGCGGAGCGCGGTCCAAGGCTCCGATGAGTTCTTCGCCTACGAGCGCCCGCGTGATTTCGCGCTGGATGGCAGCCACCTTACCTTTACCACTCCCTTGGGTTCTCCGCATCCGGAGAACAACATTGTCCACGCGGACTTTTTTCCCGCCGGGCGCGACCGGACCCGGGCGGTGGTGGTGCTCCCCCAGTGGAATGCCGATGCCAACGGCCATGTCGCCTTGTGCCGTGTGCTGAACCGCTGCGGCCTGTCCGCTCTGAGAATGAGCCTGGCTTATCACGACAGGCGCATGCCGGCGGGGCATCAGCGCGCCGAATGCCACGTATCCAGCAACCTGGGGCGTACGATCCATGCGTCGCGCCAGTCCGTGATCGACGCGCGCGCCTGTCTGGACTGGCTGCAAGCGCAGGGCTACGAGAGACTCGGCATCCTGGGGACCAGTCTGGGATCGTGCATCGCGTTCATCGTCGCCGCGCACGACGCCAGGGTCAAGGCCGGGGTATTCAACCATGTGTCCATGTACTTCGGGGACGTGGTGTGGACCGGCCTGGCGACCCGGCACGTCCGGGAAGGCCTCGGCGACGCCGTCACCCAGGATCGAACTCCGCGACTACTGGAGCGTCATCAGCCCCGCGACCTATGTGCCCCGGCTGGCGGGCCGGGATCTGCGCAGCCTGCTGATCTGGGCCAGCTACGATACCAGCTTCCTGCCCCAGTACTCGCGGCAGTTCATCGCCGCCATGCGCGCCGGCGGGCACCATCACGAGGCGGCCTGCCTGCCTTGCGCCGCACTACACGCTCGGCCGGTTTCCGTTCAATTTTCTCGACGCCTTCCTGATGTGCCGGTTCCTCCGCCGCAACCTGTAGCCGCCCGCGGAATTTGTGTTGACAAGCCGGCCGGACTGCTCTTAGGATGGAGGCATCACTGAGAAAGGGGGTGGTCCAGGAAAATGTTATCTGGCAGTAGTACCAAGCACGAGGTGGCCGACTGTTAGAGCGCCCGTTCGCATGTGATTGGCCTCGTTGCAGTGGCGGGGCCTAAGCTCCTGTGGACCGGTCGCCTCGGCGCCATATGCCGAGCCTCAGGATCTCTCCTTTGGCTACCATTCCCCCGCCGTGCCGCGACGGCTCGGCGGGGGTCATCCTCCCAAGTGCTATACTGATAGTTCAAACGGCCAACGAAAGGACTCATTCAGGCATGAAAGCCGGGATTCACCCCGCTTATAGCGAGATCAATATCATCTGTGCCTGCGGCAGCAGCTTCCCGACGCGGTCGACCCACAAGGGCGACCTGCGCGTGGAAATCTGCTCCAAGTGTCACCCCTTCTTCACCGGCAAGCAGAAGCTGATGGATACGGCCGGACGCGTCGAGCGTTTCCGGCGAAAGTATCAGCATCTGGAGAAGTAGGCGCACTCCGCCAGAGCTAGAATTCCGCCAACCGCGCAGGCGAAAGCAAACCAGTCTCCCCACCGCGTGTAAGGTGTCTGTTCGCGGACGGGAGAGTAGCGCGCGTGCAGAGTCGCCTCCCGGAAGGGCTCAAGGCGGCTCATGACGCGGCCCGCGGGGTCGATGAGCGCGGTGATGCCGTCGTTGGTCGCGCGCAGAATCCAGCGCCGGTTTTCGGCGGCGCGCATCCTGACAATACCCAAGTGTTGTTGTCGCGCGGCGCTGCGGCCGAAGTATCCGTCGTTGGAGATGTTCACGAAGACCTCGGCGCCGTCCGCCGCAAAGCGGCGGACAAAGTCCGGAAAGACCGCCTCGTAGCAGATGAAAGCCCCGATGCGGCGTCCTTCGGACCGGAAAACAACGGTCTGTCTGCCTGCCTCGAAATCGCCCGCCTCGTTGGTGATCCTGTTGACGAAACCGAAAAATCTAGGGACGTACTCCCCGAAGGGGACCAGGTTCATTTTGTCGTAGCGTCCCAGGTACTCGCCGCCAGGCCCGATGAGAACCGCGGAGTTGAGCGGCGCGCCCGCCGGCGTGCGCGTCACTGTTCCGAACAGGAAACTCGTGCGCGCCGGCGCGCGCGAGCCCGGTGACCATCTCGCGAAACTGCGGGTCGTCATCGTAGTACAACGGCGCGGGAACCTCGGGCCACACCAGCAGTCTGGGGGGCGGCCGGCTTCACTCAATGCGGCCTGCAGAGACATGGATGCCAGGTGATCTCGCGTTTCGACCACGGAGTTCCAAGTCCATTCCCGCCCCTCGGAGATGTTGGGCTGCACCAGAACGGCTGGTTCCGTGCCGGGTTGTGGCTCGGGCAGGGCAGGCAACAGATACAGCAGCGGCAGTGCGAGCAGCCAGAGCAATTCCCGCCGCTTCCGCCTGAGCGCCACCAGCGCCAGGGCCGTGCTCATCATGGCGAAGACGAATGAGAGCCCGTAGACTCCCGTGAAAGGAGCCAGGCGCATGGGCACACCCATGTTGACACCCGCGTTCCCCAGCGCCTGCCAGGCGAAGCCGAGGGGCCCGTGGGTTCTCTCGATAGCGACCCATAGGGCAGCCACGGCCGGCACGGCATACCAGCGGCCGAATACTATGCCCGCCGCCAAAGCGAACACCCCCAAGTGCAGCGCCTTCGCCAGGCAGAACAGAAGGAACGCTCCCCAGCTTCCCGCAAACCCCATGGCGCCGTGGACTTCGAGTACAAACTGAATCCAGTAGCAGGTTCCGAACCAGTAAACGATCCCCGCCGCGTAGCCCAGCAGGAATCGCCGCCCGTGCCGCGGTTCACGCGCCAGGGCCACCAGCAGGGGCGCCAGCGCCACGGTTGCCAGCGGCGCGAAATTGGCGCCAGGGAAGGCGAGGATCAGAAGACCAGCGCTGGCCAGTGCGAGGAGCAGGTTCAACACGCAGGAATCAGTACTTTCTCAAGATGGGTTTGAAACCAGCGTCTCGCAGACCAGCCCGGGTCTTGGCGATCGCCTCAGCGTCCGGCGAGCGGGCCCACCAGCACGCGAAAGACAGCATCCGTGGGTCCGGGCGCAACCACTGTCCGGAAGCCCTTCTTCCTCAGAACGCCGCTGACCAATTCGGCGTCCGGCCGTTTCGCGGCCGCCACCTGAAGGTAGACCTGGCCCGCGGCCGGTCCCGCCGAGGCGGCGATGGCGGGAGGTGTGGCCGGTTTTGCCGGCTCCGGAGCCTTGGGGGCATCCATCACGACCCGTCTGGGCCACCGGGGGAGGCGTCACAGGCGCGGACGAAGCCGGCGACTCGCGCGGTTGTTGTGCCGTGCCGAAACCACTGGCTGGCGCTGCCGTAGCGGGGACGCGCTCCTGGGCGATGTTTCCTGCTGTACTCTTTCCCAAAACGTATCCCATGGTGAAAAACGCCACCAGCAGGATGACCACAATGATGAAAATGCTGAGCAACTGCCTGTTGCCAAGCAGGATCTCACGACCGGCTTCTGCATCTGTCGACATGTTCGCGCTTCTACGAGATTACCTTATGCCCCTAGCCCTTTGGGGCTTCGCCCTGCGGGAGTCTTGGCCGCCCTCTCCAGCATTGTGCCGATGCTGGAGAAGATGTCGATGGGGATGGGGAACACAACCGTGGTGTTCTTCTCCTGCCCGATCTCGACCAGCGTCTGCAGGTAGCGCAATTGAATGGCCGCGGGCTGCTTCTGCATCAGCTTCGGCCGCCATGGCCAGCTTCTCGGCGGCGAGGATACTCGCCCTCGGCGTGGATGATCTTGGCGCGCCGCTCGCGCTCGGCCTCGGCCTGGCGTGGCGATGGCGCGGATCATCTGCTCGGCCAGGTCCACCTGCTTCACCTCCACCATGGCGACCTTCACGCCCCAGGGGCCGGTGTGCTGATCCAGAACCGCCTGCAGCCGCACGTTGAGCTTCTCGCGCTGGCTCAGCAGTTCGATCCAGTTCCACCTCGCCCAGCACGCTGCGCAGCGTGGTTTGCGCCAGCTGCGAGGTGGCGTAGAGGATAGTTGGCAACCTCGATCACCGCCTTGATCGGGTCGATGACGCGGAAATAGATCACCGCGTTGACCTTCACGGTGACGTTGTCGCGCGTGATCACGTCCTGCGGCGGCACCTCGAGCGTCTCGACGCGCAGTGAGATGCGCACCATGCGGTCGATGGGCGCGAACACCAGGATGACGCCCGGGCCCTTTGGGCTGCGGCAGCACGCGGCCCAGGCGGAAAATGACGCCGCGCTCGTACTCGGCCAGGATCTTGATCGAACGACAGCAGGTACATGAACGACAACAATCAAGCGCAATGGTCATGGATCGATCGATAGCATGGACGTTCCTCCTGGATGGCTCTTTCAGGCTGCACTCGGGTTCCACTCGCAGCTTGAGCCCTTCGACGGCGGTAACACGTGACGCGGGCGCCGGCCTCCAGCGGGATGGGAACTGACGGCGTCCCAAAACTCTCCGTGCACGAAGACCTTGCCGCGCGGCGCGAGCGCGGTGTGCGCGACGCCGATCTCGTCCGATCATGCCCGGCCTCGCCCGTCACCACCTTGTTGGCGCGCGCCCGCAGCACCAGCGAAAGCAGGAAACACGGTGATGAGCGCGAACGGCAGCGTGACGCCCGATGGCCGTTGCCCAACCGGATGCGCATCTCCGGAGCGGGCCTTCCACCAGCAGCACCGCGCCCAGCACCATGGCCACCGCGCCGCCCACGCCCAGCATGCCGTGCGAGGCGAACTTCGCTTCCAGGACGAACAGCGCGACGGCCAGCATCAACAGCGCGGCGCCGACCCAATTGATGGGCAGCACCGACAACGCCGGACAGTCCCAGCAGCACCAGAATGCCGCCCGCCACGCCGGGCAGAATCAGCCCGGGATGCGTGAATTCGATGTACACGCCCAGCGCGCCCGAGCACCAACAGCACGAAGGCGATGTTGGGGTCGCTGACGGCCGCCGACGAGTCTCTCGCGCCAGGTGGTCTTTTCGTAGACGACGATCTCGGCGCCGGCCAGCGCGCAAGTTCATGCTTGCGTGCCGTCGAAGCGCGTGATCTCGCGGCCGTTCAGCGCGTCCAGCAGGCGCGATCGTCTTGCGCGATCAACTCGATCAGGTGGTTGTCGAGCGCTTCCTTTTCGGTGAAGGACTTGGCTTCCAGCACCGTCTTCTCCGCCAGCGCGCTGTTGCGCCCGCGCTTGGCGGCGAGGCTGCGCAGGCAGGCCGCGGCGTCGCTTTCCACCTTGCTGCGCATGACGGCGTCCATCTCGACCGCCCATGGCACACCGGCGAGGCGGCGCCGGTGTTGGTGCCGGGCGCCATGGCCGCCACGTCGCCGGCCTGCAGCAGGAAGAACCCGGCCGAGGCCGCGCGTCCGCCGCTGGGCGTCACGATAGGTGACCACCGGGACCGGCGAGGCGACGATCTTCTCGATGGCTGCGGCGCATGGCGTCCATCAGCCCGCCGGGCGTGTTGAGGCGGATCAGCACCAGGCTGGCATTCTCTCGCTGCGCCTGTTCCAGCGCATGCGTTACGATTTCGACCGTGACCGGATGCACGATACCGTCGATGTCAACCGCGATCACTCGGGGGGGCGCACCCGATGCGAGCCAGGCAACCAACAGCAACAAGGGAACAACTTTGCCCATCGGACCATACTCAATATAACACCGGCACAACTGCGGCTGTGATCGTGTTCGAGTTTGCTCCTAGTACTTATTGATTCGCCAAAAACGACCTTGTCCCGCCGCCCGCCGCTGACCGGAGCGTGCCGCGAAGTCATTGATGTTGCAGCAGATGACGGCTCGATCGAGGGTCCTCTCCAGGGCTGCCGCCGCCTGCTGAGATTGGCGATTGGGGCAAGTTAACGTACTACTTCCTATAGGACTACAACGGGTTTTGGTTTGTTGACAGCATTGGAGTGCACTCTTAAGCTGAACTTTCGATTGTTTTCCTGGGAAAGGGAGGGCTTGATGTTATCGCTGCTACACCTTCTAAGAGGCGGGCGCGAGACGCCGCCCAGCACGGCGCGCACAGGCGCAAGACGCTCCCAACGTGGCAACGCCATCATCGAGTTCTCTCTGATGGTGCCGTGGATCTTCTTCTTGTTCGTGGGAGCCTTGGACTTCGGCTTTTACGCCTACGCACTCATCTCGGTTCAGAACGCGGCGCGGGCAGCCACTCTGCAGCTCGCCGCGGTCCAGGCCAACTACGACCAGGCGCTGGCTGATCCCACACCGCTGGAACTGGCCGTGGCGTGCCCTGCGGTTCGAGGCGAGCTTCTGAAGATGCCGAATTTCTCGGACCTGCCCGCCGATTGCAGCGCGCGCCCTCTGGATGTAACCGTCAGCGCGTTCACGGGGCCAGGTGCAACTCCCGGGATCAGAGTCACCGTGGGCTACGACACGGTGCCGCTCATCCCGATTCCGGGTCTGCTAACCGGGCAACTGCGAATCACGCGCAGCGCTGGCATGAGTGTGTTTGGAGATTAGCGTGGTGGAGAAAACTAAGATGAAAACCGGAAGAAATCGCCGCAGAGGCAACGCGATCATAGAATTCACCCTCGTCGGCATCCCGCTCATGTTCTTGTTGATTTCGCTCTTTGAAATATCGCGGGGCATGTGGCTTTACCACACGCTGGCGCACTCCCTTAAGGAGGGGGTGCGGTTTTCCATCGTGCGGGGCAACAACTGCAACCTTGCTCCAAACAACTGCGCGATCAGAGTTCGTGACATCGCTGCAAGGATCAGAAGCAATGCGGTGGGTTTGCCGCCCGCTGAAATTCAGAATGTGACATTCGCGACGTCCAGCCGGACCCTGGCCACCTACGCCAGTCTGAACGAGGCTCTTGCCGATGGCACCTATTTTCCGGCAGGCGCCCCAGGCGGCGCGGAAGATCCGGGCGGCACGCGCCTGATGTCCTACGTTGAAATCAGTGCTGTGTATCCGTTCCGATCGGCAATTGCCATGTTCTGGCCAGGAGCCGGCCGAGGTGTGAACTTCGGAACTTTCATGCTCCCGGCTAGCTCCAAGGAGACGATTCAGTACTAGGGGGACACGATGGATAGATCTCATACTCGCCGGCGCCGTGGGGCCATCCTCATCATGGTCACGCTGTCGCTGTTCGTCATGTTCGGTATGCTGGGGCTGGTCGTGGACTTGGGCTGGGCGTATTTCACCAAGAAGTCGGGCTCAGACGGCCGCCGACGCCGCGGCGCTGGTGGCTGTGAAGACGGTGAAGAACAACGCTTCAAGCTTTTCTGACTACAACTGTGGCGACAACGCGCGGTGTTCCGCGACACCCTTGCTCTGCGCCGATGTCGCGGACGGGAATCTAAAAGCGGCTTGTGACTTTGCCGCGCTGAATGGTTTCACGGATTCACGGGAGGGCAGGCAGACGGTCACGGTTCAGGCTTCGGACAGGACTACGTCACCGACGATTTCGGACGGCCTGCGGGCAGGGAGGGGCCACCGTCCATCACCCTCCGACGACCGGTTGCGTGGACACTTACTACTGGGTGACGGTGAGGGTCTCGGAGACCATCCCTCAGTTGTTCTCGGCAATCCTAGGCAACCGGGAAGCGACGGCGTCCGCCAGAGCGACAGCCGCGGTGGCCCAGTCCGAGGTTTATGGCGCTCTGATTCTGATCAATCGTGAAAACGAGCGGTGGATCGAGGAGACAGGCATCAACCTGTACGTCGGTGGGACCCCTAACGTCAAGGTGCCAGGAGGCATCCTGTTGGCGTCAGGCGCCCACGGGCCCGATGTGCCCGATGATCCCTGGGCCGGATTCATTTCCGGAAGCGGAGTTGTCGACACGCTTACCGGCACCACCCTTTTCCGCGCGGGGGGAAACTATGCGATTTCTGGAGGAGGGCAGTGGATGGGCGCGAAGTCAAGTTCCAGTGCGGCGTTCGACGACCCAATGAGCGGGAAAGGCCAGCCGCCGCTGACCGAGAGCGCACTCACCGCGATACCCGTGCCTGGCGGCAACCTCACTGCCACCGTTTGTGGTGGGGTCGAATGTCCTTCCGGCAACTACTACGCCACCGGCCCCGACCCGAACTGCAGTAGCAGTTGTGCGACTGTTGCTACCGGAGAACCAATCACGATCGGAAGTGATGTGACCTTCCGGGACGGGGGGTTTGGAGATTTCTATTTCTATGGCGGCCTGAAGATCGGTCAGGCGACTGTAACCTTCGGTCCAGGCAGATACGGGCTTTTCGGTGTCAAGGATCCAGTCCGAACCCCACTTTGGGACAACGAGAATAGGGCCCAGTTGCTGAGCACCTCGAGCTCAGACCGAGGCAGGTTGTTCATCTTGTCAGATACCAACTACCAGGGGCTCATAAACAACTTTCCAGCATTCAGAGAGACGAAAGTCTGGGGGGGCGCGGGCGACTCCCTTTCCTTTTCAAAGGCGGCCATCAAAGCCGGGAACAATGACAGCTCCAAAGTGGAGCTCTATGGATTGGACCACGAATCGAATCGGGGCACGGAACTGGAGCAATTCAGCCCCGCGCTCGTCTGGCAGGATCAACAGAACTCGTACGTAGGATACACAGACGAAGGAGTAGTGGCAAGCTGCGGACCTGGAGGATTGAATTCCCCGTGTCCCGGCGGCGCCAGCTATCCGAGCACCTCGCCGCAGCTCGAGATTTGGGCCACGCCCTATGCCAAGCTGATAGGACTCATCTACCAGCCGAGGGGCGCGTGGACCCTGCTGCAGGCTGCGGGGGACTACACCGGCCCGCTCCGCATCATCAGCGGGGCGATGAAGCTTCAGGGCTCCGGACGACTGACGCTGACCAGCGACTCGCCCCCTGTCATTACTTACACCACGGCTTTGGTTGAGTGACCCGCAGGGCGCCTCTCCCGGCCCTTGAGCGCTGGGGTACAATGTCCACCTCCGATGACAGAGTCGAATGGCAGAGTGGGTTTGCCCGCTGGCAGGCCGAAGACGGGCGTTTCACAATCGAGTACGCTTGCGATGCCATGGAGGCCGTGCGCGCGGAGGTCGTGGAGGGCTTCTACCGGCTCGCCAGAGGAGGCCTGGAAGTGGGCGGGGTGCTCTTCGGCGAACGTCAAGGAGACTCTATGCGCATCCTGGCCTCGCGCCCGCTGGCCTGTGAGCATGCGTTCGGGCCGTCGTTCGTGCTGTCCGGGAAGGACACGGCAGCTCTAGGTGAGCTGCTGCTTTCGGCCGCCTCCGATCCTGGACTGAAGGGCTTGACACCGGTGGGTTGGTATCACTCCCACACCAGGAGCGATATCCTTCTCTCCGCGCAGGACCAGGCGATCTTCGACCAATTCTTTCCCGAGCCGTGGCAGGTTTCCCTGGTTCTTAGCCCGAACAAGATGAAGCCCACGCGGGCCCGGTTTTTCTACCGTGGGGCAGGGCGAGAAATGAACGCAGTCTGGACCGGCGGGGAGTTCTCGCTGGAACCATTGCTGACACGACGGAAACCCCCGGCGGCCACATTGCCGGTCGAGCCCACCCCTGCCGAGGCCGCGCCGCCGATGCCAGCGCCTGCCCGCCGCTCGAGCCGGCTCCCGTGGAGCCTGTTCGCCCTGGCCTGGTGCGTGGCCGTCGCCGCCGGCGCCTTCGCCCTGCGCGACTATTGGTGGCCGAAGGAGCCTGCTCCGCTCACGCTGCATCTGGCCGACGCGAATGGTCAACTCACCATCCGGTGGGAACACCGAGGCACTGCCTCTGAGACAGGCCCAGAGCGGTGTTCTGGAGATCACCGACGCCGGAAGGAAATCGGTGGTTCAGTTGGATGCCGAGGAAGTGCGCCAGGGCAGCCTCACCTACAGCCGTCAGTCAGGCGAAGTCAGCCTCCGGCTGAAAGTGGCGCTCCCTCGGTCGCGAATCAGCCAAGGGAGAGCCCGATTCGTCGGCCAGCCGCCGCCGGCGGCAACGGTGCCGCCGCCGGCGCCTGGAGGGAAATAGCCAGCCATTGGCTTCTTCGAGCTTTTCGTTTCTGCTATCGTAGTCCGCGTGAACAGAACACTGTGCGCGGTAATGATGACCTTGCTCGCTGCCGGACTCTGGCGCAAGCCGGGCTGGCGGCGCCTCAAGACGGCAGTTTTCCGCCTGTCGACTTAAGCAAACTTCGCCCGGCGGACTTCAACGACAACGAACTGGACCTTCCCTTCCATCTTTTCCATTTCCATCGGCTGGCGGGGAGTGTCTTGATGGACGGGCCCGACCGGGGCTTCATCACGCTGCCAATTTGGCGGCCGGCCAATGGCAACAAGCCATACAACGCACGAATCATGGAGAGCATCCTGTCATTGGCGTTCTTCTACGCGACGGACCGGCCGTGGAATTCTTATTACGGCTCGCCGGCGTTGCGCGCACGCCTGGAGGCGGCGCTCGATTTCTGGTGCCGTGTCCAGGCTCCCGACGGGAAGTTCAGCGAGTACTCGCCGCAGGGATGGAACCTGGCGGCCACGGCGTTCGCCACGAAGTTCATGGGGCAGACGCTGACCCTGCTCGGCAAAGGCCCCGCCATCGACCAGGATCTGCACCGCAGGGTGTTCGAGGCCGACCGGAAGGCCCTCCGCATCGTGTTCACCGATGACGGGCTCCGGGAACACGGACGCAAGTACAGCAACCAGTACAGCAACGCCTTCGCCGGCGCGGTTGCTTTCCTGAAGCTGAACCCGGACCCCGAAATCGAGAAATTGCTGCGCCTGCGCGTGGAGGAAGCCAGTCGCGACCATCAAAGCCCTGCCGGCTTCTTTTATGAAGCGGACGGGTCCGACTGGGGATACAATCTCTCCACCCACCAGAGCAACCTGCAGATGGCCTGGCATCACAGCCGGGGCACCCCTCTGGGAAAGGAGTTCGCCGAGCACGAGCGGCGCTGGTTCGAGTGGTTGTCGTGGAACGCCACGCCGGAGCCGGATTGGTCGGGCTTCTTCCTGAATCGCTCCATCGAATCCCGCCAGAGGATGGGATGGCTCGCCGAGAAGGAGACGCCGCTGGCTGAAGCCGTCACTCTCGCGCGTGCCTTCTCGCCCACGGAGGCGGAGTTCCGCGGGCGGCAGGCCGCGAGCCGCAAAGCCCTTGAGGCGCGATGGCCGGAGGTCGAACCGCTGCGGGTCGGCGAGTTCTGGGCTTATTCGCCGTATGTTTTCCTGCATCGGGATCACCTGAGTTGGCGTCCGACCCAGGCGCAGCGCGACGAGGCCCGGCGTAGGTTGCCTTTTCTGGCACGCGACCGGTTCACACGCCAGTTGACGGACAGCCGCAATCCCCTGGTGTTCACCTTCGCACGCAGGCCGTCCTACTACGCGGCCTTCAATTCGGGGAAGCACCTGACGCCGCAGCAACGCTACGGCCTGGGTCTGCTTTGGTCCGCGCGCATGGGCGCCGTCTTGCAGTCCCAAACCGCCGGGCAGGACACCGCCTGGGGGACCATGGCCCCTGGCACAAAGCTGGTTTACGAGGCCGGCGATGTGGAAGCGAATTTCCGTGTCGGGGAGCAGCCCGTGACACCGCAACCAGGTTCGGTCGAGCTACCTTCGGGGGATCTTGTCGTCCGGTACCGCCTCGGCGCCGCGGGGGAGAAGTCGATCGCGTTCGCCGATAGCGGGATCACCGTAACCGTCCGGCACAAAGGTCCGTTCCTGGAGAACTTGCCCCTGCTGGTGGGGCCAGCCGACAAGCTGGAGATCCTAGCGGACCGCGCCACGCTCACCGGTCCACGCGGAGTCTTCACGATCTCGTTTGGCAAATCCGGCGCCGCGTCGGTGCTTGCGAATGCCGAAGCCGTCGGTCCCAAGCAGGTGAAGGTGGTCCGGCTGCAGGCGGAAGACGCGCTCACCTACAGCCTGGAGATCCGCTGAGCCGGCTACTTCAATGTGTAGAACTGGTAGCGGCGCTCCCACTTGTCGGTCTGGCCGGGTTCGATCCGCAGATGGATGAATGGCTCCGCGCAGACAGTGGTGCTTCGGCTATAGATGTACAACCTTGACAGGGGCCGGTCGGCGGTGACCTTCATGCCGGCGCCTGTCTGCTGGTTCTCTATCGAGAATTCGTGATCCTTCGCGGTCGGCCCATAGCCCTCGATGTCCGTGCCCGCGCTCTCACTGCCCTGAAATCCCTTGAGGAAGTGGATCTCATGGCCCCTCACCTCCAGGAACCCTCTCAGGTTTTCCTTTGCTTGCGGGAGGTACGGAAACCGGTACACGAAGCCAGGGCCGGCCGGCTGCCTGTCGATGGTCGTGTAGTTGTGGTTGTACTGGCTGATATCGATGAGCTTGGCCCCGGTATTCTTCATGGAGTGCGAGATGGTCATTTCCGGCTTGCCCTTGGTCAGGGTGATGCGCTTGGTGTAGACGTAGCCGTAACCGATCTTGTCGGGCAGTTCCTGCTTGAATTCGACCCAGTTCGCGCCTTTCCTTACCGTCCACTTGCCATGGTCCAGGATCTTGAACGTGGACGCGAAGGTTGACCTGGAGGAGGGATCCTTGGGCCGCTCCACCAGGCCGACTCCAATCCGGATGAACGGGCTTCCGGGCTTGGCCTGGTCGTAACCCAGGCCCAGGCCGGTGGTCTCAAACGCCTCGACCGGTCCCGTGATTGAGTTGCTGACCAGCGGGTCGTGTTTTGCGAGCTGCGGGCCGAAGTATTCGTGGCCCTTGTACTTGAGGCTGTAGATCACGCCCGACCAGTCGAACCGGGTGGCGCGGTAAAACCCCTTCTCGGCGTCCGGCAGGTAGATTACGGCCTGGATCAGACCGTTGGAAATGTCTGCCCGCGGGTAATCCTGCGCGGCGCAGAACGAATGTCGCTGTCGACAGCAAGAAGAAGAATGCGATCAGACGGTTCATGGAGATTGGACGGCGCCCTGCGCGCCTCGCCGGAGTGTAGCACAATGGGGGCGAAACAACGGCGGCCCTCGTAAGGAGGAGACATCGTGTGGACCCTGACGAATGACATGTTCCAGCTTTCGCTTCCCGTGGCGGAGAAGATCCTGCGCCCGGTGATCGTATACCTTTTCCTGGTGGCCTTCCTGCGGATCTTCGGCAAGCGGGAACTGGCGCAACTGAACCCGTTCGACCTGGTGGTGCTGCTGTCGCTTTCCAACACCGTTCAGAATGCCATCATCGGGAACGACAACTCGGTGACCGGCGGTTTCATCGGGGCCTTCGCCCTGATGGCGGTGAACTACCTGATGGTCCGGCTTCTGTTCAAGCACCGGCGGCTGGATCAGATCCTGGAGGGCAGCCCGACCGTGCTGATGGAGCACGGCAAGGTGCACCGCGGCGCTCTGGCCAAAGAGCTGCTGACCGAATCCGAGCTGCGCACCGTGCTGCATCGCCAGGGATTCACGCGCCTGGACGACGTGGAACGCTGCGTCCTGGAGCCGGGTGGCACGTTTTCGATCGAGGGCAAACTGCCGCCGCTGGCCGAGACCCGCCACGCGGAACTGCTGGCGCGAATGGAACAGCTCAGCCGCCAGATCGAGCGGCTGCGGCCGGGGCAGTCGGCGGTATAGGCGCGCTCAGTCCAGCGGGATGAAGATGTCGAAGACGACGCGGGTCGCCGGGCTGTAGATCACCGCGCGGCCGCCGATGAAGGCGCGCTGCAAGCCGGGCCCCAGTGGCGTCATGCGCCTCTCAAGCTCGACGGGGAACGGCACCAGTTTCTTCTCCAGTCCTGGCGGAAGGTGTCCCTTCCTCCTGAGCTGTTTCAGCAGTCCCGGCGGAAGATCGCCGTCGCGTTTGGCGAGTCCCGGGGGAAGGCCGCCGGGCCGGGCCGTGACGTACTCGCGAAGGACCCGCTGGTCCTGTCCGATAAAGATGTCGATCCCGACGGCGGTATTGCTCCTCTCGGGGCCTCCACCATTGCCTCTACCTTTGCCTTTGCCTTTTCCCTGGTTCGCCGCGGCGAAGGAAACGGTAAATAGTATCAAAGCGGTTGTCGCAATCAGTTTTCGTAGCATTCTGTTCTTCCTTTCTATCATGGTTTCCCTCCCTTGGGGCGTCTCCCCGGCAGCCCGGCGGGGTTTTCCTGGATGCGCTCGCGGAAGCCTCCCTTCAGTCCGGCGGCCAGCGAAACGGCCGATTCGCCGAAGCGGTCCCGAATCTGATCCGCCGCGGAGAGGGCTTTGCGCCAGCGGTCCTGGTTGGCCGGCTCCAGCAGGCTCATCTGGCCCGGTTGCGCCTCGAGCGATGAAGCCTGGACGCCCAGCAGGCGCACGGGCTTGCCGGTCCAGTTCTTCTCGAATAGCGCGCGCGCCTCCCGGTGCAGTTCGGTGTCCAGTTGAGTGGGCTGGTCCGAGCGTGCGCGCTCGCGTGATGGTGCTGAAATCCTTGTAGCGCAGCTTGAGCTGCACCGTGCGCGCGTGCAGGCCGTGCTCGCGAAGCCGCCGGCCCACCATCTCGGAGAGCCGCGCCAGCGTGGCTTCGATCTGTTCGCGATCCGTGGTGTCCACGTCGAAGGTGTGCTCGTGGCTGATCGACTTCGGCGCTTCCTCCTCGCCGACCTCGCCGCTGAACCAGCCGCCGGCGTCCTCGCCGCGCGCCTTGCCGGCCAGCGCCAGCCCCCACTTGCCGAAGTGCTGGTCGAGGAAGTTCGCATCGAGCTTCGCCAGGTCGCCGACCTTTCGAATGCCCAACTGCTGCAGATTCTTCTCGGTCACCTTGCCCACGCCGGGGATCTTGCGCACGTCGAGCGGCGCCAGCAACTGGGCTTCGCAGCCCGGAAGCACCCAGAGAATGCCGTTGGGCTTGGCCTGGTCCGAGGCTCACCTTGGCCACCAGGCGCGAAGCGCCGATGCCGATCGAGCAGTTCAGGCCGGTTTCGCGCTTCACCGCGTCGTGGAGCGCGTGGGCGGCGCGCAGAGGCGGGCCGTGCAGACGCTCGGTGCCCGTCATGTCCAGGTAGGCCTCGTCGATCGGAAGCCATCTCGACCTGCGGGCGTGAAGCGGCAGAAGACCTCGAAGACCTTGTCGGAATACTCCCGGTAGCGGTGCGGATGCCCGTCGAGAAAAATCGCCTGCGGGCAAAGCTTGTACGCCGTCCGCAGCGGCAGCGCCGAGTGCACGCCGAACTTGCGCGCCTCGTAGGAAGCCGCCGAAACCACGCCGCGCTGGTCCGGCCTGCCGCCCACGACCACGGGCTTGCCCTTCAGCGACGGATCGAACAGCTCTTCCACGGACACGAAGAAGGCGTCCATGTCGACATGGAAGATGGTTCTCATCCCAGCCTCGCGGCCAGAACGCGGGGAATGCCGGCGAGATCGGGCACGATCCGCACATCCTGCCAGCGCTGGACCCAGCATCGTCGCGCACGCGGCTCGCTGGTCTTGAAGCCGAGTTCCATCACCAGCGCGCCGCCGGGCCGGAGCACTCGCTCGGCCTCCTTCACCAGGCGCGCGTAGATCTCCAGGCCGGTCTCGCCGGCAAACAGCGCCACGTGCGGCTCGTAGTCCCGGACCTCCCGCTGCAAGCCCGGCGCATCCGCGCAGCGCGACGTAGGGAGGATTCGAGACGACCAGATCCATGGTCGCCGGGGCCGAAGGCCGAGGCCAGGTCGCAGGCCACGAAATGGACCTGCGCGCTCGAGCTTCGCGCGTTGCGCGGCCGCCACGGCCAGCGCCGCGAGCGAGATGTCCGTGGCCCAGACCTCGGCCTGCATCTCCAGGCTAGAGTCACGGCGATGGCGCCCGAGCCGCAGCCGACATCCACCACCCGCCGCGCGCCGGCGCCCATGGCCAAGCACCGTCTCGATGACGTGTTCCGTCTCGGGGCGGGGAATCAGGACGTCGGGGTCACCACGGGAACTCGCGCCCGTAGAACTCCTGCCGGCCGGTGATGTACTGGGTGGGTTTCCCCTGCGAGCCGCTCGTGGAGATAGCGCCCATAGTGCAGCCACGCCAGGTCGCTCAGTTCCTCTTCGGGATGGCTGTAGAGATAAGCGCGCTCGCAGCCGAGCGCGTGGCTCAGCAGCACTTCCGCGGTCAGCCGCGGAACCGGGATGCCGGCTTCCTCAAGAAGCTGGCACCCCTGCTGGAGTGCGGTTTGAACCGTCATGGGTCGAACCCGCCAGCGACTGCTGCTTCAGAATTCTCGGTCTGGTAGTAGTTGGTGAGCGCGTCGATGATCGGGTCGAGGCGCCCTTCCATGATCATGTCGAGCTGGTGCAGGGTGAGGCCGATGCGGTGGTCGGTGACGCGGTTCTGCGGGAAGTTGTAGGTGCGGATCTTCTCGCTGCGGTCGCCGCTGCCGACCATGCTGCGGCGCTCGGCGCCGATCTGGGCGTGCTGCTTCTCCAACTCCAGCTCGTAGAGCCGGCTACGCAGCACGCGCAGCGCCTTGGCCCGGTTCTTGATCTGCGATTTCTCGTCCTGGCAGGAGACCACCAGGTTCGTGGGCAGGTGCGTGATGCGCACGGCGGAGTAGGTCGTGTTGACGGACTGGCCGCCGGGGCCGGAGGAGCAGAAGGTGTCGATGCGGATGTCCTTGGGGTCGATCTGGACCTCCACCTCGTCGGCTTCGGGAAGCACGGCCACGGTGATGGCGGAGGTGTGCACGCGGCCCTGCTGCTCGGTGACCGGCACGCGCTGCACGCGGTGCACGCCGCTCTCGTACTTGAGCTTGCTGTAGACCTTGTCGCCGTTGATCAGCGCGATGACTTCCTTGTAGCCGCCGATGGACGACTCGCTGATGGAGCTGACCTCCACCTTCCAGCCTTGCGCTTCGGCGTAGCGGGAGTACATGCGGAAGATCTCGGCGGCGAACAGGGTGGCCTCGTCGCCGCCCGTGCCCGCGCGGATTTCCAGCACGACGTTCTTCTCGTCGTTGGGATCCTTGGGCAGCAGCAGGATCTTCAGCTCGCTCCTCCAGGCGCTCCAGTTCCGGCTCGAGCCTCTCGACCTCCTCGGCCGCCATCTCGCGCAGCTCCGGGTCGGCGTCCTCGAGCATCAGCCGGGCCTCGTCCGCGTGGCGCTCGATCTGCTTCCACTCGCGGTACTTGGCGACGATCTCGTCCAGCTCGCTGTGGGTCTTGGCGGTCTTGCGGTACTGCTCCGGGTCGCTGATGAGCGTCGGGGTCCGCCATCTGGCCGGTCAGTTCCTCGAACCGCGCTTCGATCTCGTCCAGCTTCTGTTGCGTATTGCATCGGGAGACAGTCAGGCTACCACGAGTTCGCCGCCCTGCGCCCGCTCCAGCGCCATGGCGCCTTCCAGGGCATGGATGGCCACGGCGAGCTGGTCGTCGGCGGGCGGCTGCGTGGTGATCCGCTGGAGCCACAGGCCGGGCCTGGTGAGCAGCGGCCAGGAACGAGCCCCGGTGCTTGGCGGCGAAACGGATCAGTTCATAGCTCAGGCCGGCGATCAGGGGCAGCAGGGCAATGCGGGACACAAACTTCAAGCAGGAAGCCGTCGAACGGAATCAGGGCGTAGACGCCGATCGAAATGACCATCACCACCAGCAGAAAACTGGTGCCGCAGCGCGGATGGAAGGTCGTGAACGGGCCGGGCGTTCTCCACCGTCACCGGCTTGCCCGATTCGTAGTTGAAGACCACCTTGTGCTCCGCGCCGTGGTATTCGAAGACGCGGCGGATGTCCTTCCAGCGGGAGATCCCGTACAGGAAGCCGAGGAAGATCAGCATGCGGATCACGCCGTCGGTGAGATTGAAAGCGATGCGGCCTTGCAGCACGGGGAACCACTTCTCCAGCACCGTGGTCAGGTACAGCGGAACGAACTTGTAGAGAAAAATGAAGAAGGCGAACGAGAAGGCCAGGTTCAGGCCCATCAGCCAGGGAGAAATCTCCTGCTTTTGTCTCTCGGGCGTCTTCTCCTCCAAGGCGGCGTTGGCGGAGAAGCGCAAGCGCCTTGATGCCCAGCCACATCGCCTGGCCCAGCGTGCCCACTCCGCGCAGGATCGGGTACTTGAAGAGCGGGTACTTCTCGGACACGCGCGAGATCGCGCATCCGTCGGTGACGATCTCGCCATCGGGCCGCCGCACGGCCACGCAATAGCTGTGAGGCGCCCGCATCATGACGCCTTCCATGACGGCCTGCCCGCCGATGAGGGTCTCCTCAGGCTGGCAAGCGCAGGGCATCACTTGGAGATGCGCCGATAGCGGATGAAACTGCGGATGGACAAGGGTGAACCAGCTCCTAGTATCAGTATAACGGAAATCAGAAACCCCCTTATATTGCAGTTGTTAGAATAGAAGATATGGTGCGCACGGATGGCGGTTGTCGCCGATGTCGGAGGGGTCAAGATCGGCGGCAATCATCCGGTTGTCGTCCAGTCCATGACCAATACCGGACACGGCGGACGTCGCCGCCACGGTCCAGCCAGGTGGTGGCGCTGGCCCGGGCCGGCTCCGAGCTGGTGCGGGTGACGGTGAACACGGAGGAGGCCGCCGCGGCCGGTGCCCCGGATCGTCGAAGCCCTCGACAAGTCCGGTGTGCGCGTGCCCATCATCGGCGATTTTCACTACAACGGCCACATCCTGCTCAAGCAGTTCCCCGAGTGCGCCCGGGCTCTGGCCAAGTACCGGATCAACCCCGGCAACGTGAACATCGGCAAGAAGCACGACGACAATTTCCGCACCATGATCGAAGCCGCCGTCGAATACGCCAAGCCGGTGCGGATCGGGGTCAACTGGGGCTCGCTCGACCAGGCGCTGCTGGCGCGCATGATGGACGACAACTCGCGGCTCAGCCGAACCGCTGGAGGCGAGCACCGTGGTGCTCGACGCCATGGTCGAGAGCGCCGTCGAATCGGCCGCGCGCCGCCGAGCGGTACGGACTGCCGCACGACCGGATCATCCTCAGCGCCAAGGTGAGCGGCGTCCAGGATCTCATCGCCGTGTACCGCAAGCTGGCCGCGGCCTGCGACTATCCGCTGCATCTCGGCCTGACCGAGGCGGGGATGGGCGCCAAAGGCATCGTCGCCTCCACCGCGGCGATGGCGATTCTGCTGCAGGAGGGGATAGGCGACACGATTCGCGTCTCGCTGACGCCCGCGCCCAACGGCGACCGGACCGAGGAAGTGCTCGTGTCGCAGCAGATCCTGCAGTCGCTGGGGCTGCGCAGCTTCACTCCGCAGGTGACCGCCTGCCCGGGCTGCGGGCGCACCACCAGCACGTTCTTTCAGGAGATGGCCGACCGAGATCCAGACGTATCTGCGGGAACAGATGCCGGTGTGGAAGAAGACAGTACCCCGGTGTCGAAGAGATCTGAAGGTCGCCGTCATGGGCTGCGTCGTCAACGGTCCCGGGCGAATCCAAGCACTCCGACATCGGCATCTCGCTGTCCGGGAACATCCGAAGAACCGAAAGCGCCGGTCTACGTGGATGGCCGGCTGCTGACAACGCTGCGAGGCGACGGCATCGTGGAGGAGTTCATCGGCATTTTGGACGACTACGTCGCCCGCCGCTTCGCGCATTAGCTCCGCCTGCTGCGATAATAAAAACAGAGGGGCGATATTGGGCGATGAGTTCCCGAATAGTGTTCAGTACTCGTGGTGTCGCTGTTGGCGCTGTGTTCGGTTCAGACCGGCGGGGGCCAGGGAGGGAAGATGCTTCCCACCGAAACTCTGGATGGTGGAGTCAATGCTCCCGAGTTTCCCGGGGGCCTGGACTGGCTGAATACCTCCGCCCCGCTGCGCCTGAAGGATCTGCGGGGCAAGTTCGTCCTGCTCGATTTCTGGACGTACTGCTGCATCAACTGCATGCATATCCTGCCGGACCTCCGGAAGCTGGAGACGAAGTACAACCAGGAACTGGTGGTCATCGGCGTCCACTCGGCCAAGTTCAAGAATGAGAAGGACACCGGCCAGATCCGCCAGGCGATTCTGCGCTACGAGATCCGGCACCCGGTGGTCAACGATGCCGAGTTCGAGGTCTGGCAGAGCTATGGCGCCAACGCCTGGCCGACGCTGGTCCTGATCAATCCTCTGGGCAAGTCATCGGCAAGCTAGCCGGGGAAGGCATCTACGAACCGTTCGACGGCGTGCTGAGCCAGGCTGTTCCCTACTTCGAGAAGAAGGCCAGTTGAAGCGCAGCGCAGCGCAGTTCGCTCTGGAGGAGGCGCGGCGCGCCAACACGCTGCTGGAGTTTCCCGGCAAGATCTCCGCCGACGAGAAGGGCAGCCGCCTGTTCATCACCGATTCCAACCACGATCGCATTCTGGTGGCGGATGCCGCGGGCAACATCCTGGACGTGATCGGCAGCGGCGCCGAGGGCCGCGGCGACGGAACCTTTGAGGAGGCCCAGTTTCTCCATCCGCAGGGGACCTTCCTGTCGGGCGACGTCCTCTACATCGCCGACACGGAGAATCATCTGATCCGGGCCGCTGACCTGCGGCGAACCCGGCACCGGTACGGCACGGTCACTCGGACCAGATCCGTGGCTAAGTCCCCCTGGGACCTCCTGGTTCAAGACGGCAAGATGTACATCGCCATGGCCGGCTCGCATCAGCTGTGGGTGGCGGACCTGAAAACGTGGCAGGCGCAACCGTACGCTGGCTCTGGTCGTGAGGACATCACCAACGGGAAGCTCTCCGAGGCGGCGCTGGCGCAACCCAGCGGCATCGCCACCGATGGCCGGAAACTGTATTTCGCCGACAGCGAGACGAGTTCCATCCGGGAGGCTGATCTCAACCCCAGCGGGCGCGTGCGCACCATTGTCGGGCAAGGCCTGTTCGAGTTCGGCGACATCGACGGCGGTTCACTGAGCGCGCGCCTTCAGCATCCGCTGGGCGTCGCCTTCAGGGACGGCCAGATCTATGTCGCCGACACGTACAACAGCAAGATCAAGGTGGTGGATCCCGTCAAGGCGACGGTTCGCACGCTGGCCGGCAGCGGGAAGAAGACGCTCGCCGACGGAAAGTTCGCCAGTGCCGCGTTCAACGAGCCCGGCGGCCTCGCCTGGCTGAACGGCAAGCTGTACGTAGCCGACACCAATAACCATCAGATCCGCGATTCTCGACCCCGTGGCGAAGACCGTCGCCAGCCTGGAGTTCACGGGGCTGGAGAAGCTGTCGCGGCGGCAGATGGACAGTTTTCGAGGCCGCGTGCTCGATCTTGGCGAGCGGGAAGTGAAGGCCGGTTCAGCGCAGCTGGCTCTCAACATCGTCCTGCCGGAAGGCTACAAGTTCAACCTCGACGCGCCATTCTTCATGCGCTGGAGCACATCCAGCCCGGAGGCGCTCAAGTTCGGACTGCAAGCCGACAAGGTCGATTTCAAGCGTGTCAGTTTCCCGCTGGAAGTGCCGATTGAGCCGCTCAACGGCCGTGCGGAGGTGAGCCATTGACACCATCGTCTACTACTGCACCGCGCCGTCCAGCGCGTGCTACGTGGATCCCATCCGTGCCAAGGTCGCGCTTAAAGCCTCTCCATCGGCGCCTGCCTCGGTGCAGGTGGACATTTCTGTCAAGAAGCCGAATTAGCGCCGGCCAATTTGACTTGATCGCGCGCGGTTCGATATTCTGAAGAATCCTCTTGATAGAGGCGCGGAGGCCAATAGTAGCAGGGCATGCAGTTCCGGGAGGCTCCGGAGGCCCTGGCGAAAGGGGTCGAGGTTGTTTCCGCCGAAGTCGCCGCTTGAAGCCAACCTCTGCGGCGGTTGGGGGGCAAGGTTAACACCTGCCCACTGTCATCCGGGTTTTTGGGACGGGTGGAGCGCTATCGGGAAGTGAAGAAACGCCAGCCTTACCTTAGCGGTTCTTTCCTTTCTCGGGTCCTCCATTCGGTGGGTTACAGAGTATGGACCTGTTTGCGCTGACGCGGACATTGATCGACATCGAGTCGCTCACCGGGAATGAGAAGGAAGCCGGCGAATTTCTGCTCGCCCACCTTTCCGATCTCGCCGCGCGCCACCAGGGCGCCGTCGAGAAAATGGATGCCGAAGCTGAGCGCTTCAACGTTTTCGCGCACTGGGGCGATCCGGTGGTCACCCTCTCCACCCACATGGATACGGTGCCGCCGCACGTCCCCAGCCGGGAGGACGCGGACCGCATCTGGGGCCGCGGAGCGTGCGACGCCAAGGGTATCATCGCCTCCATGATTCAGGCGGCCGAAGAACTGCTCGCCGAAGGCGTCCGGAACTTCGGGCTGCTGTTTGTGGTCGGCGAGGAGAAGAATAGCGCCGGGGCGCTGGCCGCGGCGCGCAGCCCGCGCGGCTCGCGATACCTGGTCAACGGAGAACCTACGGAAAATAAGCTGGCGCTGGGATCCAAGGGCGCCCTGCGGTACGAGATCGCGGCGACAGGGAAGATGGCGCACTCCGCCTACCCCGAGCGCGGCGAATCGGCCATCGACAAGCTGTTGGACGCGCTTCAGAAATTGCGCGCCACGCCGCTGCCGGTGGATCCGCTGCTCGGGCCCGGCACGCTGAATATCGGCACGATCGCCGGCGGCCGCGCTCCGAACGTGGTCTCCGACTCGGCTTGCGCCGAAGTCATGATCCGCCTGGTCGCGGACGCGTCCCCGATGCGGGAAGCCGTCGCCCGGGCGGTCGCAGGCCGCGCCAGCGCCCGCGAGGTACTGTGCATCCCTGCCATCAGGCTGGAATCGCTCCAAGGCTTGGAAACAACCGTTGTGGCTTTCACCTCGGACATCCCCGAGTTCGGCGGAGCGTGGGGCAAGCCGTTCCTCATCGGGCCGGGATCGATCCACGTCGCGCACACTCTGGAAGAGCACGTGCCCAAGGCGCAACTGGTCGAGGCGGTGCAAGTGTATCGAAGAATGGTGAGGCAGCTCCTCACCGCGTAGTGAAGGGAACAACATGGAACGGAAAATACAAGTAGGCATCCTTGGCGGCACCGGAATGGTGGGCCAGCATTTCGTCAAGTTTCTTCAGAACCATCCATGGTTCGACTTGACATGGCTTGGGGCTAGCGACCGCTCGGCCGGCAAGAAGTACCGCGAGGCCGCGCAATGGCACCTCGGCGGCGAAACGCCCGCGTCGGTGGCTGACATCGTGGTGGACGAGTGCAAGCCCGGCAAAGCGCCGCAGCTCGTCTTTTCCGCGACCGATGCCAGCGTGGCCACCGAGATCGAGCAGGCCTTCGCCAAGGCGGGCCACGTGGTCGTCTCGAATTCCCGCAACCACCGCATGGATGCCGACGTACCGCTTCTGGTCCCGGAGATCAACCCGGACCACCTCAAGCTGGTGCCCATCCAGCAGCGGAAGCGCGGATGGAAGGGACAGATTGTCACCAATCCGAACTGCTCCACCGTAGTGCTGACCATGGGACTGGCGCCGCTCAAGCCCTTCGGCATCACCAAGGTCATCGCGACCACGATGCAGGCCATTTCCGGCGCGGGTTATCCCGGCGTTCCATCCATGGACATCACCGGTAACGTGATTCCCTTCATTGGCGGCGAAGAGGAGAAGATGCAGCAGGAAACCCAGAAGATCCTGGGCGATTTTCAGGGCGACGGGGTGCGCGACCTCGCCGCCAAGGTGAGCGCGCACTGCAACCGCGTGCCCGTTGTGGACGGCCACACCGTGACAATTTCCGTAGAGCTTTCCGCCAAGCCATCGGAAGCTGACCTGATGCAGGCGTTCTCGGCATATACGAGTGTGCCGCAGGAGCGCCGTTTGCCCAGCGCGCCCCCCGCGCCGGTGATCTACATGTCGCAAGCCAACCGTCCGCAGCCGCGCAAGGATGTCGAGCGGGAGCGCGGGATGGCCGTCTTCGTCGGGCGGCTGAGGCCCTGCCCGGTGCTCGACTTCAAATTTGTGGCCATGGGGCACAACACGGTCCGGGGCGCGGCCGGAGCTGCCGTGCTCAATGCTGAACTGATGGTTAGCGAAGGACTGTTAGACTGACCCCCGCCGAGGAATTGCCATGATCGTAATGAAATTCGGCGGTACGTCGGTGGAGTCGGCTGCTGCCATCGAACGCGTCGCCTCGATTGTCAAGGCGCGAATTGAGCGGCGGCCCGTGGTCGTTGTCTCGGCGATGGGAAAGACGACCAACAAGTTGTTGGCCATCTCACGCGACTCCATCGCCGGGAAGCGAGTCGAGGCACTGGCCGGGCTCGATGAGTTGCGCGCCTTCCACCTGCGCGAGACCAGGCCGGTGGTCCGGGACGAGGACTGGCCCGCGGCCGAGAAGATTGTCGCGGATCACTTCCAGGAGCTTGTCGAGCTGGTCAAGGGCTTCGCGGTGCTGGGCGAGCTTTCGCCCCGTTCGGTGGACGCCATCTCCAGTTACGGCGAGCGCCTGTCAAGCGCGCTGGTGGCCCTGGCATTCCGCAAGTTCGGAATGGAGACGGCGCACGTCGACTCTCGCGAGGTCATCATCACCGATGCCCGCCACACCCAGGCCGCGCCCAATTATCAGTTGACCTATGCGCGTCTGGCGCGGATGGTCCCGCCGCTGGCGCGAGAGAAAGTGGTCGTCATGGGCGGCTTCATCGCCTCCACCGAGGAGGGCGTCACTTCCACGCTGGGGCGCGGCGGCTCCGATTTCAGCGCCGCGCTGGTGGGCGCCGGTGCCGGCGCCGAGGAGATCCAGATCTGGACCGACGTGGATGGCATGCTCACGGCCGACCCCACCATCCTGGCCGGCGGACATCGCGTAAAGACCATCTCGTTCGCCGAGGCCGCCGAGCTTGCCTACTTCGGCGCGAAGGTCCTGCATCCGGCGACGGTGCTGCCGGCCATCGAGAAGAGCATCCCCGTGCTGATTCTGAACTCGCGGCGGCCGGAGGTGCCCGGCACCAGAATCATCGCCGAGGCGGTCCCCTGCGCCAACGTCATCAAGTCGATCGCCTGCAAGCGCCGGATCACGATCGTCAACATCCAGTCGACCCGCATGCTGATGGCACACGGCTTCTTGCGCCGCATCTTCGAGGTCTTCGATCGTTACCAGACTCCGGTGGACGTGGTGTCCACTTCGGAGGTGAGCGTCTCTCTCACCATTGACAACACCGGCCGGCTGGCGGATATTTGTCAGGAGTTGCGCGAATTCTCGCAAGTCGATGTGGAGGAGAACCAGGCCATTGTCTGTCTGGTGGGCTCGAACATCCGAGACACTCCCGGCGTGGCGGGCCGCACATTCGGCGCCGCGGGCGAGGCCAACATTCGTATGATCACGCAAGGCGCCTCGCGGTTGAACCTGACCTTCGTGGTGGCTGAACAGGATTTGGCGCAGGTGGTCGGACGGCTGCACGCGGAATTCTTCAGGAACTTGGACCCGGCGGTCTTCGACTGATGGGCGGTGCTATGAACCTGGCGATTGTCGGATATGGAAAGATGGGCCGGCTGGTGGAGCAGCTAGCCCCCGAATACGGCTTCACCGTCCAGCTGAAGCTCGACGAGTTCAATAACGCGAACTTCGAAGGTGTTACGCGCGAAAACTTTCAGGGCGTGGACGTGGCGGTGGACTTCTCCATCCCTTCGGCCGTGGCCGACAACGTGGAGCGCATCGCCGCTCTCGGCGTGAACATGGTGCTCGGAACCACGGGTTGGGCGGGCGAGACGGAGCGTGTGAAGGCCGCCGTCGCGAGGTCCGGTATCGGACTGGTTTGGAGCCCCAACTACTCAGTCGGAGTGAACGTGTTCTTTCGCCTGGTCTCCGAAGCGGCGCGCCTGCTGAAGGACGAGGCGCAGTACGGCGCCTGGGGCTGGGAAATCCATCATTCGACGAAGAAGGACGCGCCTTCCGGGACGATGCTCAAGCTGGTGGACGGACATGAAGCAGGCCGGCTACGCACGGGCCATCAGCGTCTCTTCGAACCGCGCCGGCGCGCATCCCGGAACGCACGAGATTGGGTTCGACTCTCCGGCGGACAGCATCACGCTGCGCCATGCGGCGCGCAACCGCGAGGGCTTCGCACGCGGGGCGCTCAAGGCGGCACAATGGGTAGTGGGCAAGCAAGGCTTCTTTGAATTCAGTGAAGTGCTTTTTGGGGGTGGGACATGTTCACCGGATGCGGCACAGCGCTCGTAACTCCTTTTAGGAAGGACCTGTCGCTGGATGAAGCAACGCTGCGGAGGCTGGTGCGGCGGCAGATAGCGGCCGGTATCAACTTTCTGGTTCCGTGCGGGACCACCGGCGAGAGCCCGACCCTCAGCCACGGCGAGCACCTCCGCGTGGTCGAGATCGTGTTGGAAGAGGCCAAAGGGAAGGTTCCGGTGCTGGCCGGCGCGGGCGGGTACGATACCGCGAAGGTGATCGAACTGGCCAAGGAACTGGAGGCCATGGGCGCCGACGGCATCCTCTCGGTGACGCCCTACTACAACAAGCCCACCCAGGAAGGGCTGTACCAGCACTACAAGGCGATCGCCTCGGCCATACGGCTGCCGATCATCGTCTACAGCGTGCAGGGGCGCACGGGCGTCAATGTCGAGCCGGGCACGTTGAAGCGGCTGTGCCGAGATCGACAACATCGTGGGTGTCAAGGAAGCATCGGGCAACATCGCGCAGATGTCCACCATCCTGAACCTGGTGCCCGAGCGGTTCGCGGTGCTCTCAGGTGACGATGCGGTCAGCCTTCCGCTGATGGCGCTGGGCGGCAAGGGCGTCATCTCGGTGGTCTCCAATGAGGTGCCGGCGGTGATGAGCAAGCTCGCGAAGCTCTGCTTGAGCAACGATTTTCCCGAGGCTCGCAAGCTGCACCGCCAGTATCTGCCTCTGATGGAGGTCAACTTCGTCGAGTCCAATCCGATTCCGGTGAAGGCCGCCATGGCACTGATGGGCCTGCTGGAACCGGTGTGGCGCCTGCCGCTGGTGCCGCCGGGCGCCGCCAGCCAGGCGCGCATCGAAAAGGTACTTCAGAATCTGTCTCTGCTGGAACCCAAACCCGCACATGCTGCAAGCTAACATCGAGAAGCTCTTCGACCAGAAACCGGAGACGTACTCCGAAGAACACTTCCAGCTCTTTCAGGCGTTCAAAGACGCCTTGAACTCCGGCGCCGTCCGCGCGGCTGAGCCGGATGCCTCCGCCCGGAGCGGCTGGAAGGTCAACAGTTGGGTTAAGAAGGGGATCCTGCTCGGGTTTCGCATGGGCGTGCTGAGCGACATGTCCATAGACCGGGATAGGCAACCATTCTTCGACAAGGTCACTTATCCTGTCAGACGACTGACCGCGGAGAGACGCTGTCCGGATCGTGCCCGGTGGCTCCAGCATCCGCGACGGCTGCTACGTGGGCCGCGGCGTCACTTGCATGCCGCCCATGTTCATAAACGTTGGTTCCTACGTGGGTGAAGGCACGATGGTCGACTCGCACGCGCTGGTTGGAAGCTGCGCGCAAGTGGGCCGGGGCTGCCACATCTCGGCGGCCGCCCAGATCGGCGGGGTTCTGGAACCTGTCGGCGCGCTGCCGGTCATCATCGAGGACGACGTCCTGGTGGGCGGCAACTGCGGCGTCTACGAGGGAACCGTGGTCAAGCGGCGCGCCGTGCTCGGCACCGGAACGATCTTGAATCGCTCCACCCCGGTCTACGACCTGGTGCGAGGCGAGGTTTACAGCGCCACCGATGACGAACCTCTGGTTATCCCCGAGGAGGCAGTCGTGGTAGCAGGCTCCCGCAACATCACGCGCGGCCGCGGCAAGGAGTGGGGGATCTCGCTCTACACTCCGGTCATCGTGAAATACCGTGACGCCCGCACCGACGCCAAGCTCCAGCTCGAAGATCTGCTGCGGTAGAAGCCCGCGTCCGTCCCTCAGCTCATGCGCCCCAGGTCGGTGTTTACCGCCTGGATCATCGCGCGGAGGTAGCCGAAAATGTAGGCCTCGCCCGCACGATTGGCCAGCGCGTTGTTGCCGCAACTCGGCACGTGATCCGGGACAACCATTCCGTTGTAGTTGACCTCGCCCAGCGCCCGCATGATCTTGTACATGTTCATGTAGCCGTTGTCGGGGAAGGTTTCGTGGAAGCTCGGCCCCGGTGAGCTGACGTTGCGGAAGTGGATCTGGAAGATGTGACCGCGCGAGCCGAATTCGTGGATCGAGCCGACAACGTCCTCGCCTTTGCCTTCAGGTCCCACCATCTCGCCCCAGCAGCCGATGCACATCAGGAAGCCGGAGTAGGGACTATAGTTGGCGATTTCCAGCGCCCGGCGGAACGCCTTCCGGCTCTTGAAAATGCGCGCCACGCCGCCGTAGTCCACCGGCGGGTCGTTGGGGTGCAGTTGCAGCCTCACGCCGGCATCTTCCGCCACCGGCAGGACGCGCTTAATGAAATACTCGTAGTTGTCCCACATCTCCTCTTCGGAGTAAGCGCGTTCGCCCGCGGGAGGCGTCTTGACGGTCTTGTCGTACTCGAACAGCCTCGTGCGGCAGCCGCGCGTCATTGTGCTGCCGGTAGAGGCCCCCTGACCGACGGTGTTCCAGGCGTAGGTTGTCGCGTCGATCCCGGCCTTGCCCAAGTCCTTCAGAAAACTCTGGAAGAGCGCGATGTCCTTGTCGCGGTCCGGCCGCGCCAGCGTGAACTCCCGTGAGTTGTACTTGTCGGAGAGCATGATCTCGAACAGCTTCAGCCCGGAGTCTTCCACCTTGCGCTTGATGGCGACGAGGTTTTCGAAGGTGTACTCAGCGGCCGGAATTCGCGCTTCGACATATTCAATCCCCATTTGCTTCAGGTAATTCAGGTGGTCGGCGTCAGCCAGCAATTGCGGCCGCTGGTGACTGACACCGAGCTTGATGCCCGTGTCGGACCACTTGTTCCCTTTCGGCTGGGCATGGGCGGCTCCCTGCAGCATGGTGGCGGCGGAACTCAATTGGACAAAATTGCGTCGATTC
>CAVUVG010000012.1:0-76508 GCA_963744775.1 Bryobacterales bacterium | reverse complement strand
GGTCGTAAAGCTCCAAGCGGGAGCTGTCGTCGTTCACCAACGCCTTCCACCTGCCTCTGCGGATGGCGAGATTGGGGCTGCGGTCTTCCTCAAGGCCGGGCTTGAGATACGTGGCGTCGCGCCCGTACTCCCACAGAATGTCGCCGCGTCTCCGCTGCGCCTTGCCGAGAAACGCTGCCGAGATGTCCTCGCCGTCGAAGGTGATTCCGGCAGTGTCCACACCGGCCAGACGGCACAAGGTGGGAAACAGGTCCGTCGCGCAGGCCACTGTCTCCTTGTTCAGGCGACCCTCAGGCGCCCTTCCTTTCCAACGCACGATCAAGGGCTCCCGCACGCCGCCTTCGTACAGGCTCCACTTGCGGCCGCGAAGGCCACCAGTGCTGCCGGGAGGTTCGAGTCCCTCCTTGTAATAGTACGGCCAGGCGGTTGGCCCGTTGTCGCCCATGAAAATAATCATCGTACGGTCCGCCATGCCGAGCGCGTCGACGGTATCGATGAGCCTCCCGATCTGCAGGTCCATTTCGTCAGCGTGGCAGCGAACTGCTGCAGGTACTTGTTGGACGCATGCCGCCGGGACTTCTTGATCAACTCGGCTTTCGGTGCGAACGGGTCATGCACGTCGTTCGGCCACAGGTTCAGAAAGAACCGGCGGTTGGCGTTGCGTTTGATGAAATCGATGCTACGGTCCACGTAAATGGCGGTCAGTTCCTTTTGCGGACGGCGGGAAACGTTCCCGCGTCCAGCCTTGCGCTCATCTCGGAGAGCTTGCCGGGAGGTAGCACGCGGTCGCCGAGCCCCTCGAAGGACGTGAGAGACTCATCGAAGCCGTAACCCTGCGGCAGAGGCGCGTCACCGACGTCGCGGCCGCCTCCCATATGCCACTTCCCGAAATGCGCGGTGGCGTATCCGGCTCTCTGAAAGGTGCGCGCCATGCTGGGAGCGTTCGGATCCAGGTAATCGCGCATGCCGAGCGCACGGTTCCTGGCGCGCGAGTCCAGGAACGAGAAGATCAGGTGGCGAGCCGGATATTGGCCGGTGGTGATCGCCACGCGAGACGGGGAGCAGATGGGGGCGGCCGCATACGCCTGCGTGAACCGTACGCCTTCCCGCGCCAGTCGGTCGAGGTTCGGCGTTGCGATTTCGCCTCCGTAGCAGCTCAAGTCCCCGTACCCCAGGTCGTCCGCCAGGATCAGGATGATGTTGGGACGCTTCGCTGGCGCAGCCAACACCGCGCCGCCCGCACCCAGGAATTCGCGCCGGTTCATCATCTCGACGCCCGCTTTTCAACCATGGCCGCCCTCCGGGCCGTGAGGATCAATTGTACTACCGAGCACGTTGATCTTCGACAGGGCGGCGCGCCTGCAACGGAGCTTGCTCAACTTGACTAGAGACACTTGTCACTATACAATTGGGCTGTGATCCGGAGCATTCGGCATCGCGGACTCAAACGGTTCTACGAAAGTGGTGACCCAAGCCGGATCGACGCGGCGTTGCGCAGCAAAGTCCAACGCATTCTCTCCGCGCTCGACGCCGCCGAATCACCGCGGGCGCTCGACATCCCCGGTTTTCGCCTGCACCCGCTTAAGGGCGACCTGGAGGGCTTCTGGTCCGTGACTGTCAGCGGGAATTGGCGAGTCATTTTCCGGCTCGAGGACGGCGCCGCTTTCGACGTCGATCTTCTCGATTACCACTGAGGGAGTGCAAATATGCCTATGAAGAATCCGTCCCACCCCGGCTCGATCGTTCGGTACGACTGCCTCGAGCCGCTCGGCCTCTCCGTGACGGAAGCCGCCAGAGTTCTAGGGGTGACCCGGCAGACACTGAACAATCTCGTCAACGGCAAGGCCGGCGTCTCGGCCGAGATGGCCGTGCGGCTCTCCAAGGCTTTCGGTAGCGAGCCGGAATTCTGGCTGCGCCTGCAGATGAACTACGACCTGGCCGAGGTTCGCCGTCACACCGAAATCGACGTGAAGCGCTTCAGGAAGGCGTCATAGCCGCTCCGCGTCGCATCCGGCCATTGAGGTACACCTCAAAAAACCGGCCAGCGGAGCTGACTCAGGACATTGACCATCGACGGATTAACATTTCTTGAGCGAAAAAGAGAAGCAACAGCTTTAGAATGTGGTGGCCAGGGACGGAATTGAACCGCCGACGCCAGCCTTTTCAGGGCTGCGCTCTACCAACTGAGCTACCTGGCCAGTGCGGACTCCCTATTGTATCAAAGCTCTCAAACCTCTCCAATGGCTATGGCCGCGCGCTGGCCGCGGCCCCGCTCAGCGCACGCGCACGCGAAACTCCTGCCGCGCCGTGATCCCTTCCGCGCTGGTCGCCGTGAGAGTGTATCGCCCGCTGGCCGGAGCGCCGAATCGAACGCAATGCTTCGTGACGGGCGGCAGATCCATCCCCAGTGGAGCCAGTCGAAGCTTCACGGCGTTCTCCACCCCGTAGCACATGGTCAGCTGCTCGCCGCGGGCCAGCTCGGGGTTGCTGGTTGAGAAGAGCACGAACCGTGGCGGCGCCGGACCCACCTCAATGCGAATCGACTCGGAGACTTCCCTGCCATCCGTCCCCATGGCTCTCAGAATGTACGTCGTGGACTGAGCGGGCTCCACGGACAGGCACCGGCTGACCGCCGGCCACACCGCATCCACGGGCGGCTCCAGCCGCACTTCGCGCGCCCGCTGCACACCGTAACAAATGCTGGTACTGTCACCGCGAAAAATCGAGCCGCTCATCGGATACAAATGGGTGATCTTCACTTCGCCCGCGCCGGTGGAGGGCTCATACACCGCGGCCGGCGGCGCCGGGCCGCTCCCCGAGGCCATCCTGCCCAGCGGAAGCCGGAGACTCAGCATCCCCAGTGCGTAGAGTCCCGCCATGGCAACCAGGGTCCACATCACCCGGCTGCGACTCTTGAAGATGCTGGCGATACTCACTGGCGCGCCGCCTCACCCCCGCCGCAGCGCCTCCAGGGCGGCGCCGGTTTCCGCCTCCACCGCGGCGTGGAGGCTGTTGCCGTGCGCGTCCATGGTCACGATCGTGAGGAAGTTTTTCACCTGCAAGTGCCACATGGCCTCGGGGATGCCGAACTCCAGCAGGTGCACGCCGAGCACCCGCTCAATCGCCCGGGCATAGACCTGCGCCGCCCCGCCGATGCCGTGCAGATACACCGCCCCCGCGTCCTTCATCGCGGCCAGCGTCTGCTCTCCCATCCCGCCTTTGCCGATCACGGCCCGCACGCCGCAAGCGCGGATGATGTGGTGCTGGTAAGGTTCCTCGCGCACGCTGGTGGTCGGCCCCGCGGCCTTCGTCACCCACCCGTCGCCCTGCTTCAGCATCACCGGACCGCAGTGGTACAGCGCCGCTCCGCGCAAATCCACGGGCGGCGCATGTTTCATGAGATAGGAGTGAACCTGGTCGCGCCCGGTGTACATCTCTCCGTTGAGCAGCACCACGTCGCCCACCTTCAGCGCCCGCACCGCCTCCTCGCTCAACGGCGTGTCCAGGATGATCTCGCGCCCCGTCAACGGGAAGTGCTCCGAAGCGGCCATGCGCTCCACCGGGCGGTCCGGATCGCGATACAGCCACTTCGTGATGGCGCCGCTCGCCGCATCCAGCCGCACGCCCAGCCGCCGGAAAGCCCAGCAGTCATAGGCGACCGAGACAAAGAAGCTCGCCGGGATGCGGTTGGCCGCCGCGATCTTGCAGCCGATCAGCGATGCCTTGCCCGCCGAAGCCCATGGCGCCCACGCCGAGCCGGTTGGCCTCCTCCATGATCTCCGCCTCCAACCCAGCCAGCGCCGGGTCCGGGTTCACGTCGTCCAGAGGGCGGAAGAGCTGCATCTTCGCCAGGTGGTAGCCGTGCGCGCGGTCGCCGCCGATGCAAACGCCGATCGCGCCCGGCGCGCAGCCGAAACCCTGCGCCTGCCACACCGCGTGGAGGATGCACTTGCGGACCCCTTCCAGGTTGCGGTCGGCGCGGCCCAGGTGCGCCAGTTCGCACGGCACCGAGTACTGGCTGTTCATGTTCTCGCAGCCGCCGCCCTTCAGGATCAGCTTGATCTCGATCTCGTCCTCTTCCCACTGCTCCCAATGCAGCACCGGGGTCTCGACGCCGAGGTTGTTCCCGCTGTTCTTCCCGCTGACCGAATCGACCGAGTTCGGGCGCAACTTTCCGCGCCGCGTGGCCTCCGCGATCGCTTCGTGGATCGCGCCCTTCAGCGGAAGCTGGTTGAAGCCCACCGGCGTGTGGATGATGAAGGTGGGCATGCCGGTGTCCTGGCAGATGGGCGCCTCGTCGTCGTGCGCCATGTCGATGTTGCTGGCGATGACGTGAAGGGCCTGTGAAGACTGCGAACCGGGCGCCTCCGCCCGGAGCGCATGGACCATGGCCGCGCGGACATCCGGCGGAAGATTCGCTGAAGTCTGGGTGATCAGCTCCAGCAGGCTGTTGTTCAAGAATTGCATGGACTGACTCCTGCCACGCTAGTTCAGCTTGATGACCACCTGCGCGGTCATCCCTGGTTTGACGGCCGGGTTGGGGCTGGTGAACTCGATCGTCACCTTCCCGCCGCTCACATCGGTCACTTTGCTCTCGATGGGATCGGGAACCTCCGCCAGTTGGATCATCGCCTGCTGACCGGCGTGAATCTTCTCCAGAACAGGTGGCGGCGGCTCCAGGACGACTTTCAGTTGGGCCAGGTTCACCGCGATCTGGAACAGATCTTGCGTGTCCGCCGTGACCTCCTCGCCGGGCTGGCCTCGCCGGGCGGCGATGTAACCGTCCACCGGCGATTTCACGACGCCCGAAGCCACCTGCACCACGGTATCCTCATGATCCCTGGTCTTCTGCCTGAGATTCTCCTCCAAAGCGTCCAGTTCCTTGCTCAGTTCCATCACCCGGTTGTCGGCCATGGCGGAAACCTTGGCCAACCCGTCATAAAGTTCCGAGGCGCCTTCAAACGCGAGTTGAGCCTTGTCCACCGACTGCCTGGCCGCGGCTCCCTTGCCGTAAAGCATCTGCTGGCGCTGCAGTTCCTTCTGCGCGGCGTCCATCTGGCTGCGGGCCGCGCCGGCAGACTCCTTGGCGCGGGACGCTTCCAGACGCGCCGCGATCCGCGTGCTCTCCAGGCTGCTCACGCGCGCGCGCAACCGTGTGAGTTCCTCCAAGGAGCTGTCGCGGCCGGACTCCAGCCCGGTGTTGCGTATTTCGCGCCAGCAGTTGCCCCTCGCTGACATCCTGGCCCACGTCGGCGGCAAAAGACTCGATCCTGCCGTCGAAAGGCACGGGGACCGCCACCACCTCCAGCGCCTCGATCCGGCCCGGCAGACTCACGTTGGGCCCCGTGAAGCTCTGCGCCGGAGACGCGCCCGCGTCCCGGAGAGGTTGCCGCCCGGCTGGTGACGCAACCAGGAAATCGCGCCGGCTCCCAGCGCCAGAAGGATCACCGCGCCGCCGGCCAGCAGCCACTTGCCTCGCACACTTAGATGATACTGCATGGCCTAACGCGGGGCCCGCAAATCCGGTATACTTCCGAGAGCGAAGGATAGGATGGAGAGCCGGATGTCCAGATCTGCGCTTGGGAGACGAAATCGACGACTATTGCGTGAAGTGCCGGCGCATTACGAACCACCTGATCGTTTCCCTGATGAAGGCGGCGCCCGCCAAGGTTCGGTGCCGCACCTGTTACAGCGACCACGACTACCGGCACGAGAAAGCGCCGCCCTCCAAGAAGGATTTGAAGAAAGAGCAGCTCTTCAAGGAAGTCCTCTCCTCCCTCGACCCGGCTGCGGCGGACCAGGCAGAGGACGCCGGCGAGAAGAAGAAACCCGAGGATTGAGGTCAGCTCTTCCGCAAGTCCTTGCGGAGGTCTTCCAGAACCTGTTCCCGCTCCGGGCCGTCGAGCTCCTTTTCCAGCCTCTGCAGGGCCAGGCCCACCACGTCGCGATGATGCAGCTTCGAGCCGAACCCTCCTGCTCGCTCAAGCGCAGCCACAGCTCGTGCAGCCGGTCGAGGTCTTCCGGCCACAGCCGCGGCGGATGCGGCCCCAGGTTGACGTAGTCCGACGGCCGGTCCGGGCTGATCACTTCCAGCGAGAAGGCATGCCGCGGCTCGGGCAGTCGCTCCCAGGCCAGGCCGATGCGCCGCGCCAGTTCCTCGGAAGCCATCCGCTCGCGAGACGCCGGTGACCAGGCGGGAGGCTTGCAGCTTGGCCGCGGTCTGCACCATGGCATCGAAGGGGTCGACGGCCGGCACCACCAGCAGATCCACCGGCTTGCCCTCCTTCTCGGCCATGGTCACCACGCGGCTGAACAGCTCCTTCTCGTAGCCGCTGAAGATCTGGCTTTCCGACAGGCCGTATTCGCCGGCGCCGGTGGTGATCGGGCGCACGGTCATCACCACGATGTCGTGACGGCGCAGGTTGGTCTTCTCCAGGACCGTCTGCAGGGGCAGCATCCGGTTGTAGTCGCGCACCGCCACCAGGACGCAGCCGGGGCGCGCGTGCACGGTCTCCGTCGAGATCTGCGGCTGCATCTCGAGGTTGAACTCCTCCAGACCCTTCTTCTTCGCAGTGTGCTTCCGGCGCGTTGATCCGCTCGGAGATCGTGAACAGCACGAACAAGCACGACCGTGAACAGCACGCCGTAGATGGTGGCGATCCGCTTGGAGAAGAGGTTGGCGATCGCCACCAGGAACAGAACCAGCGTCGTCGACGGCCAGCCCGACGGGCAATTCCCGCCCGCCGATGCGGATGTTGAACGGGAATCTTGTATTCCTGGTCGTGGCGCTGGAAGCGGAGCACCAGCACGCCCAGCCCCTTCAGGAAGAAACTCCAGACCACGCCGAAGGCGTAAGCCTCGCCCAGCAGGTAGACGTCGCCGCGGCTGGCGATGATGGTGACCAGCTGCAGCAGGGTGATCAGGTTGATGATGCGGTAGGTCGTGCCGAACCGCCGGTGGGGCTTGCGGAACCAGTCCAGCAGCACGCCGTCCTCGGCCACGCGGTTCAGGACGCCGTTGGCGCCGATCATCGAGGTGTTCACCGCGCCGGAGAGAATCAGCGCGCCGACGATCACCACGAAGACGTGGAAACCCGAGCCGCAGCAGATACGGTCCGGCCAGGTTCATCGCCAGCCCGCCGATCAGGTTGTCCACAGTAGTTCTTGCGCACCGCGTCCGGGATGATCATCACCGCGAACAGCGTGACGAGCCCGGTGGAGAAGACGGCGTAGGTGCAGACGATGTTGGCCGTGATCTTCAGGTTCTTCAGCTTCGGGAGAGGCGATCTCGCGGTAGACCTGGGCCAGGGTCTCGAAGCCGCTCATGGCCAGCAGCGAGTGGCCGAAGGCGATCATCAGCGCCACGAAAGGAATCTGCGGCCAGATGGTGCCGTTGAACCAGCCCAGCGACTCGTCGGTGAACTGCAGATTGGAGGCGTCGGCGGCGGCGGCAGGCTCACGTGGTCCTTGCAGCAGCAGCGTGATCGGGCACCAGATCAGCAGCGACCACCACCATCACGGTCGTGATCTGCATGATCCGCAGCGCCTTGCCGCTGGATTCGTGAATGCCCTTGATGTTGCTCCACCAGAAATAGATCGGTCACCGCCACGCCGAAGAAGGCGGCGAACCAGTATGGGATTCAGCCGGAAGTCCTGGTGCAGCAATCGCGCTGATCTCGTTGAGCAGCCGGCCCAGGTACTGGCCCGGCGCTCACCGAGCTGATCGGACCGGTCAGGATGTAGTCGAACACCAGCGCCGAAACCGAGAGCTTGGCCATGAACGGGCCCATGCTGTCGCGCACCACCACGTACACGCCGCCGCGCACGAACATGCCGCAGCTCTCCATGTAGATGGAGCGCACGGCGAAGCTGAACAGCATGACGCCCAGCACGAACCACGGCGCGGCCTGGCCGATCGCCTGCTCGGCGATGCCGCCGACATAGAACATCGACGACGCCAGGTCGCTCAGAACGATCGCGGCCCCGCGCCAGAAGGAGATGAAGGAGAGGGCAACGGTGGTGGCGACTACGATCTTTGCGGACGGCGCCGGCTGGCCGGCTTCAGCAGACATACAGGGTAATTCCAATGGACTCCAATGGCTTATTCTACGATCATGGGCGCGAGCGGACACCAGCGGGGCGCGGCTGGCGCAGCTCGATTGTAGCGCGCCTGCGCGCGCACGGGGCCAAGGCCTACCTGGTCGGCGGCTGCGTGCGCGACCGCTGCTCGGGCGCGAGCCGAAGGACTACGACGTCGCCACCGACGCGCCTCCCGAGCGAGATCCTCGCAGCTGTTCCCGGACGCCCGGCAGGTGGGCGCGCACTTCGGCGTGATGCTGGTCCGCCGCGACGGCGCCGAGGTCGAAGTGGCCACCTTCCGCAGCGAGCACTCCTACGAGGACGGCCGCCACCCCGGCCAGGTGAAGTTCGAAACCGACCCGCGGCTGGACGTGCTGCGCCGCGACTTCACCATCAACGCTCTGCTTCAGGACCCCGAGTCCGGCGAAGTGCTCGACTTCGTGGGCGGCCGCGCCGACCTCGATGCGCGGCTGATCCGCGCCATCGGCGAGCCGGAACGCGCTTTCGGCGAGGACCACCTGCGGCTGCTGCGCGCCGTGCGCTTCGCGGCGGCGACTGGGTTTCGAGATCGAGCCGGCAACCATGGCCGCCATCCGCGCGGCTGGCGCCGCTGATCCGAACGGTCTCCGCCGAGCGCGTCCGCGACGAGCTGATCGCGCATCCTCACCGAGGGCGGCGCGCGGCGCGGCTTCGAATTGCTGGACGCAGTCGGGCCTGCTGCTGGAATTGTTGCCGGAAGTCGCGGCGATGAAGGGCGTCGAGCAGCCCGAGCAGTTCCATCCCGAGGGCGACGTCTGGATCCACACCCTGATGCTGCTGGAACGCATGCGCAATCCCTCCGTCACCCTGGCGCTGGGCGCGCTGCTGCACGACGTCGGCAAGCCGCCCACCTTCCGCCGGGCGGACCGCATCCGCTTCGACGGGCACGCCGCGCTGGGGGCGAAGATGGCCGTGCGAGATCCTGACCCGCCTGCGGTTCTCCAACCAGGAGATCCAGACGCGTCGAGGCCCTGGTCGCGGACCATCTGCGGTTCAAGGACGTGAAGCAGATGCGGGAGAGCACGCTGAGGCGCTTCCTGCGGCAGCCCCACTTCGAGGAACTCCTGGAACTGCACCGCCTGGACTGCCTGGCCAGCCACGGCTGGCTCGACAACTACGACTTCGTGCGGGCGAAGCTGCGCGAACTTCCACCCGAGCGCCTGAAGCCCGCTAGGTTGATCACGGGCGAAGACCTGATCCAGGCCGGCTACACTCCCGGGCCCGCCTTCCGGCGCATGCTCGAAGCGCTGGAGGACGCGCAGCTGGAGTCCCGGATTCACACCCGGGCGCAGGCGCTGGCTCTGGTGCGTTCCTGTCGGGCCGCCCGCGGCCGCCTCAGACTGGCCTGTAAGTGAACACCATATAAAGGACCACGGCCACGATCGAGAAGATCGCTGAAGCCGCCAGGAACTCCAGCAAAATGGCCTTGCGGTCCCCCAGTATCGGAGTCATGACGCTTGCCCACATCGAGCATTCGCATCCCTCCTTGAAGCGCGATTCCTGAGCCGCGACCGTTAAGCGGTCTGGGGACGTTTTGAAGCGGTCCGCCTCTCTAGCGCTTCCTGGTCCGCAATCTACTCCCCTGACCGGGCGGGTGTCAAGACCTGCGCCAGCCACTTCCCGCAGCTTCTTCGCGCCTGACTCCTCCACCGCTAGGGCTGGGGTCCGCTAAGGCTGCGGCCCTACTGCTGGTATCAGGCTAGGAGATAGAAAGGATTACCACTTCTCTTGAAAAAGTGCTTGCAAACCTGATAATACTGTTCGATAATCGGCTGTGGCCCAAAGTGGCCAAAAGTGGCTCAAATGATCTGAATCTGCCCCAACGCCGGCGCCTTTGGAAGCTCCGCGAGGAATTTTCCAGGCGCGTGTCGACGAAAAAGGCAGGCTGAAGCTGCCCGCGGCCTTCAAAGAATATGTCGGCAGTTTCGGCGAGACCAAGGTGTTTGTCACCAGCCTGGATTTCCGCACAGCCCGAATTTACCCCATTTCGGTGTGGAAGTCCAACGAAAGGTTTTTCGAGGAGTTCATGGAGGACCCGGAGGCGGCCGAGGATATCGCATTCATCGCCAATGACATGGGCGCCGACTGCGACATGGACGAGCAGGGCCGCGTGTTGATCCCTCAGGAACTTCGCCGGCGTCTGGCCATCGAGAGCCAGCCAGTCTGGCTGGAGTCCTATCAAGGCACGGTCAACATCTACGGGAAGGACATTTACGAGGAGCGGAAGAAGCGCGCCGCCGAGGGACATACCGAGAAACTTCGCCTGCTGCGGAAGAAGGGTTTCAAGTGATGACCTATGCACTTCCCGGTCATGTGCGAAGAGGCCCTGGCAGTACCTGGGGCTGCGTCCGGATGGAGTCTACGTGGATGCCACCGCGGGCCTGGGCGGGCACACGGCCGCCATGGCGCGGAAGCTGACCACGGGTCTGGTAATCGCCTGCGACCGGGATCAGGAATCACTGCAGCTCGCCAGACAGAACACGGCCGCAGTGGGCTTCGCGCATCCGCTACCAGCAGGCGCGGTTTTCCGAGCTCCGGCCGGCGCTGACAAGTTTGGGAATCGAGCGGACGGATGGACTGCTGGCCGACCTGGGGACCAGCCGCTATCAGTTAACCGAGCCGGACAGGGGTTTTTCTCTCCAGGCCGACGGGCCCCTGGACATGCGCATGGATCGCAGCCAGGGGGACACTGCGGCGGAGATTGTCAATACGAGCGCCGAAAAGGCGTTGGCCGATTTGATCTACCAACTCGGCCAGGAAAGGAGGGCGCGGAGGATTGCCAGAGCTATCGTTCGGGCGCGGCCGATTCGAAGCACACTGCACTTGGCCAGAGTAGTGGAGCTGGCCGCGCCCCGAACGAGTCGTCTTCATCCGGCCACGCAGACGTTCATGGCCTTGAGGTTGGCGGTGAACCGGGAGCAAGAGGAGTTGGACGATCTGCTGCGGGCAGCGCCGGAAATCGTTCGGAGTGGCGGACGTATTGTGGTCATCACCTTCATGTCACTGGAAGACCGGAAGGTGAAGCGGGCTTTTCAGGATCTCGCCCGGGCGGGGCGGGCAAAGGTGCTGACCAAACATGTGGTCAGGCCTACTGGCGAGGAAGTGCGGATCAATGCGGCGTCTCGCAGCGCGAAGCTGCGGGCGCTGGAGTTGCTGTAACTGGGGGCAAGGCATGGCGACGCAAACACTGGCGTGCGAAAAACTAGCAGCCGCTGAATGGGAAATGGGGACCTCGCGGGGAGAGCTGCGTCCGAGGACCGACCGGCACAAATTGCTCCCGCTTCCCAACGAACACATCTATCTTTACCGGAAGGCGATCGACAATTCCCGGGTGGTGCGGCAGGCCGATCCGCGGGCGCGCGCGATCTGCTGGCGGAGGATAGCCACCACCACGGCCGGGACCCTGGTGCTGGTCGCCTTGCTGTGGCCTGGCATGTACGGAATGCTGGCCGGTTACCAGATCGAGTCGCTCAAGGCGCAGCAGCAGAAGCTGATCGCCGAGAAGACCACCGCTGGCCGTCGAGGAGGCGCGCCTGTTGAGCCCCGAGCGGCTGGAAGAGTCGGCACTGGCGCAGCAGTTCATCGAGCCGGCTCCGGAACAGGTCGTGTTTCTTCACCCCAAGTCGGACGGCTCACTGGCTTTGAACGTCCCGTCCAAGTAGGACCGGACAGCGGCAAGGAGCCATGGTGCAAGGGGGGGACAGACAGGCAAAGAAACGCACAACTATCCTGGCTATCCTGGCTGTGATCTGGATCACCCTGATCGCCTGCCGTCTGTTCTATCTCCAGGTTTTCCGCCATCCGTACTACCGCCAGCTTTCCGAACGGCAAACCATCAGCCGGGTCGACCATCCAGGCCCTCCGGGGCAGCATCCTGGACCGCACGGGAAGGCCGCTCGCCGTCACCATACCCGTGAGCTCCATCGTCGTGAATCCCATGCGAGCACCGGATCCCGCGGTCGTCGGCGGCATCCTGGCGCCCATTCTGGGATTGGATCGCGCAGCACTGGAAAGCAGGCTGGCCGCCGCGGTGAGGGAGCGCCGAGGCTTCCTGTGGGTGAAGCGCCGCGTGAGCTACCCCGAGGCCCAGCGGCTGCGCGAGCTGCGCTTCGATTGGATCGAGTTCCGCGATGAAAGCCTGAGAGCCTACCCCAAAGGTTCGCTGGCGGCCCACGTCGTGGGCGGCGTGGACCACCTCGAACAGGGCAACGCCGGCCTGGAACAGGCACTGGACAAGGATCTGCGCGGACGCCCCGGCGTGGCGCGGGTGACCAGCGACGTGAGCCACCGGGGCGTGGACTCCCAGGTCTACGCCGAGGCCGTGCCCGGCAGCGGCGTCACCCTGACCATCGACGAGCGTGTGCAGTACGTCGCCGAGCGCGAACTGGCCAAAGCGGTCCAGGCGACGCATAGCCAGACCGGGAGCGTGGTGGCCATGAACCCCACGACCGGCGAGATTCTGGCGCTCGCCAGCTACCCCTCCTTTGACCCCAACCAGCCGCCCGCCTCCGGACGGAGCTGGGCAGCAGGGCCAACCAGGCGGTCTCGGTACCGTTCGAGCCGGGTTCGGTCTTCAAGGTCATCACCGTGACGGCGGCGCTGGAGACCACCAAGCTGCGTCCCGAATCGGTGATCGACTGCGGCATGGGCCGCATCAACCTGTTTGGACGCGTGATCCACGACGTCCACCCCTATGGCGCCCTGCCGGTTTCCGATGTGCTGGCCAAGAGCAGCAACATCGGCGCCATCCAGATTGGATTGAACGTGGGCGCGCGCAACCTGCTGGATTACGTCCGCCGGCTCGGCTTCGGCGCCCCGACCGGGCTTCCCCTCCCCGGAGAGTCCCCGGGCAAAGTGCGGGCTCTAAAGAACTGGGGCAAGACCTCGATCGGGTCGGTCGCCATGGGCCACGAAATCAGCACCACCACCGTGCAGCTCGCCCAGGCGATCTCGGTGGTCGCCAACGGCGGCCTGTTGGTGAAACCCCGGCTCATCCTCAGCCGGCAGCGCCCCGGTGATCCGGCGATGAAGGAACCCCCATCGCCGGCGCAGGCGCGTCATTCTCCCCGAGACGGCCATCACCATGCGGCAAATGATGGAGGGTGTGGTGCTGCACGGAACCGGGACCCGCGCCCGGCTGCAGGGATACACCGCGGGTGGCAAAACAGGATCTGCTCAGATTTTCGATCCGGTCTGCGGCTGCTACAAGCACGTGTACAACTCCTCGTTCGCGGGCTTCGCGCCGGTTGCGAATCCCGCCATCGTGGTAGTGGTCACCATCAATGGCGCCTCCGTGTTCGGCGGCGCCGTGGCCGCGCCGGTTTTCAAAGAGGTGGCGACTGCAGCCCTGCGGCTGCAAGACGTGCCAAAAGATCTTCCCGACGCTCCTCCCCTTCGGGAAGATGAGCCGGTCGATGTCTCTGACCTGGCGATCGCTGACCTGGGATCCCCGGCGGCCCTCCTCCCGGAGCCGGGGATCCCAGGGCACAAGGGGAAGCTCGAACTTTGGGGGCCGGAAGTGCCGGACTTCTCCGGCAAGACGATGCGAGCAGTCCTGGAGGAATCCGCGTCACTGGGTCTTCCCATCGAGCTCATCGGCAGCGGCTCCGTGCGGGCGCAGGCGCCTCCGCCGGGCAGTGTGCTGCCGCAGGGTGGGCGGGTCCGGATCCAGTTCGCGCGGTAGCACAACATGAACCTGGCGCAAATCCTCGCCGGAGCCCGGCTCCGTACCAGCCTTCCCGAAGACTTGGCCGGCCTTGCTGTCGAGGGCCTGGAGTATGATTCCCGCCGCGTGCGGAAGAACACTCTCTTCTTCGCCTTTCAGGGGCGGCACGCCGATGGCCGCAGCTTTGCGCAGGACGCCGTGGCCGGTGGCGCGCTTGCCGTGGTCAGTGAACTTCCCAGACCCGAAGGATTCCAGGCGCCTTGGATCGAAGTGGAGCACGGCCGGCAGGCGCTGGCGCTGGCGGCCCGCCGCTTCTACGGGGCGCCGGACGAGCGGCTGGTGCTCACCGGCATCACGGGCACCAACGGAAAAACCACGGTCGCCTACCTGGTGGACTCCATACTGAGCGCCGCCGGCAAAACCACCGCCCTGGTCGGAACCATTGAGTACCGGGTGGCCGGCGAGATTCGGCCCGCGCCCAACACCACGCCGGAATCGCTGGACCTGTACCGCCTCTTCTCGGAGCTTGAGCAGCGCATGGGCTCGCATGTCACAATGGAGGTATCCTCACACGCTCTCGCGTTGGGGAGAGTGTACGGAATCCAGTTCCACACCGCCGTTTTCACGAACCTGACCGTAGATCACCTGGATTTCCACCAGACCATGGAGCAGTACTCCGCCGCCAAACAACTTCTGTTCGAGGGTTGCGGAGCACCGCCGCCGCGCTACGCCGCCGTCAACCTGGACGACCCGTACGGCCGCCAGCTGACACTGTCCGCCGCTACGGCGCGGCTCACCTATGCGCTGGAGGCCGAAGCCATGGTGCGGGCCGCGGGCGTGCGCGCCGACTTCGGAAGGCCTGAGTTTCGATTTGGTGACCCCCGCCGGCCGCGTGCCGGTGCGCTCGGCCCTCATCGGGACCATCAATGTCTACAACATCCTGGCCGCTGGCTGCGCCGGGCTGGCCGCCCAGGCTCGACCTGCGAGACGATTGCAGCCGGCATCGAGCAGTGCCGCGCGGTCCCCGGCCGGTTCGAGCGTGTGGACGAGGGCCAGCCCTTCACGGTGGTCGTGGACTACGCGCACACCGACGACGCGCTGCGCAATGCCATCCGCGCCGCCCGGGGGCTCGAACCGCACCGGGTGATCACGCTGTTCGGCTGCGGCGGAGACCGCGACCGGACCAAGCGCCCCCTGATGGGCGCGGCGGCGGCTGAGTTGAGCGACTTCGTCGTGCTCACCTCCGACAACCCGCGCTCGGAAGACCCGCTGGCGATCATGAACGACGCCATGGTGGGCATACGGCGCTACGACGTCCCCAGCTTCGCCGAACCTGACCGCGAGAAGGCCATCTACAGGGCGCTGTCCGAAGCGGGTCCCGGCGACCTGGTGCTGCTGGCCGGAAAGGGACACGAAACCTACCAGATTCTGCAAGGCCGGACCATCGCCTTCGACGACCGCGAAGTCGCCCGGCGGGTTCTTCGAGGTTTCGGCTACGGACGGCGGGACCAATGAAGTTCCTGCTCTCCGGCGTCGGCCTCGGCGCTGGGCCTCGACGGCTCTTCTGTCCCGCAGTCGACGATCACCGGCTGGAGCATCGATTCGCGGACCATCGCGCCCGGCGACCTGTTCTTCGCTCTCTCGCGGCCCAAACCACGACGGCCACGATTTCGTCGCGGAAGTCCTGCGCAAGGGCGCGGCGGCGGCCGTGGTGGAACGGCCTGTCGAGCCGCCGGGCACCGTCCTGCAGGTGGCCGGACACGCTGGACGCCCTGCAGACGCTGGCCGGTGGGCGCGCGGTCGATGGGGCGGCACGCGTGGTCGCGGTCACCGGCAGCGCGGGGAAGACCACCACCAAAGAGGTCATCGCCGGACTGCTGGAAACGGCCATGCCGGTGGGCAAATCGACCGGGAATCTGAACAATCACATCGGCCTTCCGCTCTCGATTCTGCGTTTGCCGTCAGGAGGCCCGCGTGGCGGTGCTCGAGATCGGGATGAACCACCCGGGCGAAATCCGCCCGCTGGCGGCCATCGCCAGGCCGGACATCGGCGTGGTCACCAACGTCGGCCATGCCCACCTGGAGAACTTCGGCTCGATCGAGAATGTGGCGCTGGCCAAGCGCGAGTTGATCGAGGCGCTGCCCCCGGACGGAGTGGCGGTGCTGAACGCGGACGACCCGCTCGTGGCGCGGTTCCGCGATATCCACCCCGGCCGCACGGTCACTTTCGGCCTTGACGAGGGCGCCGACGTCCGCGCCGAGGTTGTGGAACACAACCCTGATGGCGTCCGTTTCCGCCTGGGTGACTCACTGTGGTTTGAGAGTCCCATGGCGGGCGTCCACGGCCTGCTGAACCTGCTGGCGGGAATCGCCGTGGCGGGCGTGCTGGGCGTCGAACCCCGCAGCCTCCAAGGCGCCGTTCGAGCGCTGGGGGCGGGTGCCGGACGGGGCCGGCGCTTCCTGCACCAGGGGATCACGATTTTTGACGACTGCTATAACTCCAACCCGGAGGCCGTCCGGCGCATGCTGGATCTGCTCCAGGCGGAACCGGCGCGGCGCAGAATCGCCGTGCTGGGGGAGATGCTCGAGCTCGGACGCTGGTCCGAGTCCCTGCACCGCGAAGTGGGCCGCTACGCCGCGGCGTGCGGGATTCAATTGCTCATCGGGATACGCGGCGCGGCCAGCCACATGGTGGATGAGGCCGTTGAGGCGGGCCTTTCTGGCAGCGCCGCGTTTTTTTTCGAGGACCGCGCCGAGGCTGGAGATTTCCTCCGCGGCAGGCCGGGCCAGGAGACGCGGTCCTGTTCAAAGGCTCGCGCGGCACGCGCGTCGAAAAGGCCCTGGAAAGCTTCATGAAGTAGGTCCCGAATGCTGTATTGGTTACTCTACGAACAGCTTTATCCGCACTTCTTTCCGTTCCCTCTGTTTCGCTACGTCACCTTCCGCACGGCCTTCGCCAGCATCACGGCGCTGTTCCTCTCCATCGTGCTGGGCCCCTGGCTGATCAACAAGTTGCGGGAGCTGCAGATCGGCCAGCACATCCGGGAAGAAGGGCCCAAGTCGCACCAGAAGAAGGCCGGCACGCCCACCATGGGCGGCGTGCTGATCGTGGTCTCGATCGTGGTCCCGTCCCTGCTCTGGGCCAACCTCCGCAACCCCTATCTCTGGGTGGCGCTGTTCGGCCTGGTGGCTTTCGGCGCCATCGGCTTCTGGGACGATTACTCCAAGGTGCGCCGGCAGCGGAACCTGGGCATTGACCGGCCGGCGAAAGTTCCTGCTGCAGGTGCTGGCGGCGCTGCTGGTCGGGCTGTCTTCCTGCTCGGCCTGCACGCGCAGGGGCTGTATTCGACCGGCATGAACGTTCCCTTCTTCAAGCAACTGAAGCCGGACCTGCTGGTCGACGCCTGGCTGGGGAACCCGCTGACCTACCCGCTGGCCTTCGTCTTCTTCTTCGGATTCCTGGTGCTGGTCATCGCCGGCTCCTCCAACGCCGTGAATCTGACCGACGGGCTGGACGGGCTGGCCATCGGGCTGATGATCATCGCCTCCGGCGCCATGACGGTGCTGACCTACGCCAGCGGGCACGCGCAGTTCGCCACCTACCTGGACCTGGTCCGGCTGCCGGGCGCCAGCGAGCTGACCATCTTCTGCGGCGCGATGACCGGCGCCTCCCTCGGCTTCCTCTGGTACAACGCGCATCCGGCGGAGGTCTTCATGGGCGACGTCGGTTCGCTCTCCCTCGGCGGCGGCATGGCCACGGTGGCGGTGCTGATCAAACAGGAGATCCTGCTGCTGTTCATCGGCGGAGTGTTCGTGCTCGAGGCGCTGTCGGTGATCCTGCAGGTGGGGAGCTTCAAGCTGCGCCGCAAGCGTATCTTCAAGATGGCGCCGCTGCATCACCACTTCGAGGCGCTGGGCTGGCAGGAGTCGAAGATCATCGTGCGTTTTTGGATCGCGGGTCTGGTGATGGCGCTGTTCGCCCTGACCACGCTGAAACTGAGGTGAGGCGTTTGGACTTCCAGGGATCCAAAGTCGCGGTCATCGGGCATGGCCAAGTCCGGGCTGGCCTCGGTTGAGCTGCTGGCCTCCAAGGGCGCCATCGTGCGCGCCTGCGACACCAAGCCTCTGGACCGAGCTGCCGGGGGTGGCGGAGCGCTGGCGCGAGCCGGCGTACCGTTTCAGCCTCAATCCTGGGAGGCCATCGCAGGACGCGGACTGGATCGTCGTTTCTCCCGGCGTGCCCGCCGATCTCGACCTGTTGCGAGCGAGCGCGCCGCCGCGGAGCCCGGGTCATCGGCGAAGTCGAACTGGCCGGCTGCTTCCTGCAGGGCGAGACGATCGGCATCACCGGATCGAACGGGAAGACCACGCACCACGGCCTTGATCGGCCACATCCTGCACGCAGTGCGGGATTCCCGCGCAGGTGGGCGGCAACATCGGCACTGTCCCGGCCACGGCCATGGTGGCCACCTCGCGGCCCGGACCAGTGGAATGTGCTGGAGCTGTCCAGCTTCCAACTGGAAACCATCGAAAGCTTCCGCGCCCGGATCGGCGTCGCGCTCAACGTCACGCAGGATCACCTGGACCGGCACCACACCTTCGAGGCCTACGCGGCGGCCAAGGCGCGGCTCTTCGATACCCAGCTCGCCGATGACTTCGCGGTCCTGAACGCGGACGACCCGGCCTGCGTCGAATACGCCGGCCGCACGCGCGGCAGCACGCGTCTGGTTCAGCCTGACGCGGCCGTCGAGCCCCGGCGTGTGGCTGGAGAACGGCCGGATCTTCTGCGACGGGCAGCCGCTCCTCGACGGCCAGCGAGATCCCGCTGCCCGGCCGGCACAATATCGAGAACGTGATGGCGGCGGCAGCGGCCGCGCGCCTGGCCGGAGCCCCGCTCGCAGGCCATCGCAGCGGCCGTCCGCACTTTCCGGGCGTGGAGCACCGGCTCGAGTTCGTGCGCAAGGTGAGCGGCGTCGGCTTACTACAACGACTCGAAAGCCACCAACGTGGACTCCACGCTGAAAGCCATCGAGGCCTTCGACGGCCCGCTCTGGGTGATCCTGGGCGGGAAGGATAAGGGCAGCGACTACTCGCCGCTGGCGGCCCCCGCTGGCCGCCAAGGCGCGAGCGGTGCTGTTGATCGGCGCGGCCACGCCCCTGATCGCGGCCCAGCCTGCAGGGAGTCGTGCCGCTGATCGAGTGCGGCACGCTGGAGAACGCCGTCCGGACGGCGGCTCGCCGAGGCCGTCGCCGGCGACACGGTGCTGCTGGCGCCCGCCTGCGCCAGCTTCGACCAGTTTGACAACTACGAGCACCGCGGCAAGGTGTTCAAACAGGTTGTGAGCCAGTTGACGGAACGGTGAGGAAGCGGATATGGCCCAGAAAGTAAAGAACGACTCGATCCTGTTCATGACCGTTCTCTTTCTAGTGGCGGGCGGCCTGCTGATGCTCTACAGCGCTTCCTCCGTCGTGGCGCAGGCGCGGCACGGATGGAGCGGCTACTTCGCCGTGCGCCAGTTGGTCTGGGCGGTGGTGGCGGTCCTGGTGATGATGTTCCTCAAGAAGATCGATTACCGCCTTCTGAACACGCCCAAATGGGCCTTTCCCTCGATCTCGGTCGTGCTGGTCCTGCTGATCCTGGTCTACTTCCTTGACGCGCGCGCGCACCGCTGGTTCCGGCTGGGACCCGCGAGCTTTCAGCCTTCCGAGCTCGCCAAGCCCGTCCTAATCCTGTTCCTTGCCTATTTCGCCGCCCGCCGCGCCACGGCGATCAACAACAAGTACACGCTGATGCCCGCCGCGATGATCGTCGGTCTGGTGGCCGGAGCCGTGATGGTGGCCGACATCGGGACCGCCGTGGTGCTCACTGCGACTGCGGCTGCCGTGTTCCTGTGTCGCGGGTCTGCATTGGCGCTACGCTGCCGCGGCCGGCGTTATCCTGTTCCTTTCCCTCGGAGTCGCCATCTTCTCCAAGCCCTACCGCATCGCCCGGATCTTCGGCTATATCGATTCCCAGTACGCGTCGCTGGACAGCCCCGTGGTCCGCCATTTCGATCCTGAGGGAAAATGGAAGGCGTGGTTCATGCGCGCCGCCCCCACGCATAATTCCGACTATCACATCCGCCAGTCGCTCATCGCCGTGGGCTCCGGCGGACCCATCGGCGTGGGTCCCATGCGCAGCAAGCAGAAGCTGTTCTACCTTCCGGAGGCGCATACCGACTTCATCTACGCGGTGATCGCCGAGGAACTGGGTCTCTGGGGCTGCCTGCTCGTGGCCGGCGGGCTTTCTGATCATTTTCTGGAGAGGTCTGCGCATCTATTTCCACGCTCCGGACGACTTCGGCCGGTACGTCGCCCTGGGCGTCACCGTCATGATCCTGGTTCAGGCGCTGATGAACATCAGCGTGGTGCTCGGCATGGTGCCCACCAAGGGGATCCCGTTGCCGATGATCAGCTACGGCGGCAGTTCCCTGCTGAGCACGCTGGCATCGCTGGGCATGTTGCAGAGCGTGGGCGACCACTCCGCATGAGCGACTCTATGGACATTTCTCATGGCCGGCGGCGGCACGGGCGGCCACGTGATCCCGTTGTTGGCGGTGGCGCGTGAGCTGCGCCGGCGCGGCCACCGGCCGTTCTTTGTCGGCACCGCGCGCGGCATCGAAGCCCGGCTGGTTCCGGCCGAAGGCTTCCCGATCGAGTGTGATCGAGATCGGCGGGCTGAAGGGCGTGAGCGCGGCGCGGACGCTGCGCACGCTGGGGCAATTGCCGCGTGGTGTCACGCGCGCCATGGGCATGATACGGGAGTACCGCCCGGCCGCCGTCTTCAGCATGGGCGGCTATGTCGCCGGGCCGGCCATGCTGGCGGCCTGGCTGCGTGGAACGCCGATGGTTTTGATGGAGCCGAACGCCATCGCGGGCCTGACCAACCGCTGGATGGGCCGGCTCGCCGTCAAGGCGCTGGTCACTTTGAGGAGGCCGCGGCCCAGTTCCCCCGGGGGAAGACGGAAGTGGCCGGATTGCCCGTGCGCGAGGAGTTTCTCGTGATCAGCCCTAAGCCGGCCGGCGATAGTTTCTGGCTGCTGGTCACCGGCGGCAGCCGCGGCTCACACCGCTTGAACCAGGCCGCTCGAGAGAGCTGGCCGCTGTTCCGCGCTTGCCGGCTTCCCGCTTCGCTTGCTGCACCAGACCGGCCAGGAGGAGTACGCGGAACTGGCGCGCGAGTTCGCCGCCACCGGTCTCCAGGGCGAGGTGGTCGCCTTTTATCGAGGACATGCCGGCGGCCTTCGCCGCGGCGGACCTGGTGGTATGCCGCTCGGGCGCCGGGGCGGTGGCCGAACTGGCGGCCGCCGCCAGACCCGCCGTGCTGGTGCCTTTTCCGTTCGCCGCCGATCAGCACCAGCTGCGCAACGCCGAAGCTTTCGTGCGCGCGGGTGCGGCGCGGCTGGTTCCCGACGCCGAATTCACGGGAGAGAGGCTCTTCCGCGAGGTGACTGCTCTCGCCGCTGCAACCCGGCGCGCTGGAACGCATGGGCGGGCGGCGCGGGAGCTGGCGCACGCCCGGGCGCGGCCCAGCGCGCGGCCGACATTCTGGAGGAATTGGCCACGCGTGCGGGCTTTCGTTGACAGAGATGAAGAAAGCCGAAACAATACGGTAAGTAAAATGTTTTTTAAGCGCCAGCATCTGCACTTCACCGGAATCGGCGGGATCGGCATGAGCGGCATCGCCGAGGTCCTGCTGAACCTGGGCTACCAGATCAGCGGCAGCGACCTGAAGCTCGGCCCGATCACGGAGCGCCTGGTCGAAGCTGGGCGCGCGCATCGCGGAAGGCCACGCCGCCGCCAACATCGCCGGAGCCAAGGCGCTGGTGGTGAGCTCCGCGGTCAGCGAAGAGAACCCGGAGGTGCAGGAAGCGCGGCGGCTGCAGATTCCCGTCATCCCGCGCGGCGAGATGCTGGCCGAGTTGATGCGGCTTAAGTTCGGCATCGCCGTGGCCGGCAGCCACGGCAAGACCACCACCACCTCCATGGCGGCCGCGATCCTGTGCCACGCGGGTCTCGACCCGACGGTGGTGGTGGGCGGCCGCGCCGCCCTCATGGGCGGGTCCAACGCGCGGGTCGGCAAGAGCGAGTTCCTGGTGGTCGAGGCCGACGAGAGCGACCGCTCGTTCCTGAAGCTCGCGCCGATCCTGGCGGTGGTGACCAACATCGACCGCGAGCACGTGGACTGCTATTCCTCGATCGAGGACACCCGCGCCGCGTTCATCGAGTTCGTCAACAAGGTGCCGTTCTACGGCGCGGCGATCATGTGCCTGGATGACGAGAACGTGCAGCAGATCCTGCCGCCGTGAAGCGGCGCACCGTCACCTACGGAACCAGCGCGCAGGCGGAGCTGGCGGCCAGCCGACATCGTCTGCGGCCCGGCGGGCAGCAGTTTCGAGCTGCACCGGCGCGGCGAGGCGCTGGGGGTGTTCCGCCTGCCGGCGCCCGGCGCGCACAACGTCTTGAACGCCACGGCCGCGGTCGCCATGGCTTTGGAGCTGGACGTCGCCCCGGACTCGATTCGCGAGGCGCTCGGCCACCTTCATCCCGGTGGACCGCCGGTTCCAGCTGCGCGGCCGCGAGGCGCGGCGTCACGGTGATCGACGACTACGGCCACCACCCCACCGAGATCCGCGCCACGCTGGCCGCGGCGCGGCTGGGAGGCTACCGCCGCATTCACGTGTTGTTCCAGCCGCACCGTTACACGCGCACGCAGCAGCTCATGGACGAGCTTCGCGCGCGTCCTTCCACCAGGCCGATTCGGTTCTGGTGCTGGACATCTACGCGGCCTCGGAGAAGCCCATCGAGGGCGTGACGGCCGAGGCGCTGGTCCAAAGGATGCGCGCCTTCGGCCACGGGGCGGCGATTACGCCGGCACCATGGCGCAGGCCGTGGAGATGGCGCTGCCGCTGGCCGCCGATGGCGACCTGGTTCTGACGCTCGGCGCGGGCACCGTCTGGCAGGCGGGAGACCGGATTCTGGAGCGCTTGAGAGGGAGCCGCTGAGATGGGCCGGAAGCGCGAAAACGGACATCGCCGGAACGGGCGCGATTGGCGCACCGGATCGCGCTATGCTGCCTATCGGCGCCGCAGCCTTGGCGCTGGTTGTGGCGGGCGCTGGTCGTGTACAACCGGGTGGATCAGTTCCTGGCGGAGGACCCGCGGTTCAGGCTGGCGGAGCCCTCGGCGGATGGCGGGGACAGCCCGCTCTGCGCATCGAGGGAGCCGCGTACACCTCGCGCCAGAAGATTATCGACACCTTTGCCCCCGACTACGGCCGCAGTCTCTACCTGCTGCCCCTGGCCGAGCGGCGGCGCAGCCTGCTGGCGATCGATTGGATTCGGGACGCCACCGTCAGCCGGCTTTGGCCCGACCGCCTGGCGGTGAAGATCGTGGAGCGCACGCCCGTGGCCTTCGTTCAGCTTCCGCAGCCGGGAAGCCCGGCCTTCCTTCGGCGTCGCGCTCATCGACGCCGAGGGCGTGATCCTCGAGCAGCCGCCGCACGCCAAGTTCAGCCTGCCCGTGCTCACCGGCATCCGGCGGGAGCAGAGCCAGCCCATGCGGCGCCAGCGCGTCGCCGCCGCGTTGAGGCTGGTGAAGGAAATCGGCGCTCTGGCCGGCCAGGTCTCCGAGATCGATGTCTCCGAACCGGACAATGTTAAGATCGTTCAGCCCGCGCAGGGACAGGCCGTGTTGCTCATGCTGGGCAACCGCAACTTTCTTTCCCGCCTCCAGAATTTCCTGAACCATTACCCGGAGATTCAGCGGCGGCTTGCCCACTGCGGCCAGTTTCGATCTGCGGCTCGACGATCGCATCACCGCCATAGGAGAGGAGGGGCGCGGTGGCTAGTCCGGAATACGTCGCCGCCGTGGACGCGGGCAGCAACGTCACCCGCTGTCTCATCGGCGCGCTGGAGAACTCGCATGTGCGCCTGTTGGGAGCGGGCGCGGTTCAATCCGCGGGCTGGCTGAAGGGGCGCATCGCGGACCAGCGGCTGCTGGTGGCGGCGCTGGAGGCTTCCACCCGGGAGGCGGAAAAGAGCGCCGGCGTCTCGATCGACGCGGTGGTGGCGGGCATGGGCGGTCCCTCCATCGAAGGCTTGAACAACCGCGGGCTCTATGAAATGGGCCGGCCGCGCGAGGTCGACGCGGATGCCATGCGTTATGCCGTGGAACGGGCGCTGCGCGTGAACATGCCCGCCGACCGCATGATCCTCCAGATGAGCCCGCAGGACTTCGTCGTCGACGGGCGGGCCGAATATTGGAATCCGCAGGGCGCTCAGGGCGCGCGCCTGGAGTCGTTCGTGCATCTGGTGACCACCTCCACCCAGGAGCACCAGTGCCTGGTGAGCGCGGTGCAGCAAGCGCATCTGGCAGTCGAGGAGACGGTCTTTGAGCCGTTCGCCGCGGCCTACGCGGCGGTGACGCCCGAAGAGCGGGCCCAGGGCGTCGCGGTGGTGGACATCGGCGCGCATTCCACGGACCTCGTCATCTTTTACGGCGACGCGCTGCTGGTCTCGGCGAGTTTGCCCATCTGCGGCGATCATTTCACCCGCGATGTCGGCCCAGTGCCTCTGCATTTCCTGCGAGGACGCCGAGCGGCTGAAGCTGGAGTGCGGCTGCGCTATGGTGGGCCTTACGGCCGACAACAGCATTATCGAACTGCCCTCCCCCGAGGGCCGGCCGCCGCGCGAAACGGCGCGGCTGGAGCTGAACCGCATCCTGGAGGCCCGCGCCGGTGAACTGTTTCTGAAGGTGCGGCAGGAAATCGTCAAAGCGAATGTGGAGCAGGGGCCGCTGGCGGGAGTGGTGCTGGTGGGCGCGGCGGCCATGATGCCGGGCCTGTGCGACATGGCCGAGCGCGTGCTGAACTGCCAGGCGCAGAAACGGTCTGGCCACCAGCATCGCGGATTGGCCCGAGGAGTTGGACAGCCCGGAGTGGACCACGGCCGGTGGGCTTGCTGATGTACTCGGCCCGCCTGAAGCAGAAGACCGGCGGGAAGCCGGACGGCAGTAATCTGTGGGGCCGGCTGTTCGGCTGAGCAATATTAAGGAGAGCGGAAATGGCGCTGCTTGAGATGAATCCCGAGGGCTTGCGGTTCGAGATCCAGGAGGAGACCCGCGCCGGCACGCGGTTCAAGGTGATCGGCGTCGGCGGCGGCGGCTCCAATGCCGTGGCCCGCATGATGGGAGAAGGGCTGGAAGGCGTGGAGTTCCATATCGTGAACACCGACCTGCAGGCGCTCGCAGAATTCTCCCGTCCCCCACAAGATCCAGATCGGCGTCCAAGCTCACCAGCGGCCTGGGAGCCGGCTCCGACCCCGCCGTCGGAAGGCAGGCGGCGCTGGAGGATACCGAGCGGATCGTGGAGGCCATCCAGGGCGCGGACATGGTTTTTGTGACGGCGGGACTGGGCGGCGGCACGGGCACCGGCGCCGCGCCCGTGGTGGCGTCGCTCGCCAAGGAACTGGGCGCGTTGACCGTGGCCGTGGTCACACGGCCGTTCACCTTCGAAGGCCCCCGGCGGCGGCAGCAGGCCGAGCGCGGCCTGACGGAGCTGGCCGAGACGGTGGATACGGTGATCGCCATCCCCAACGACCGCCTGCTCGGTCTGCTACCCCGCGGGACCAGCTTCGTCGAGGGCTTTCGGGCCGCCGATGACGTGCTGCGCCAGGCCGTCCAGGGCATCAGCGACATCATCACGACCCCGGGCCTCATCAATCGGGACTTCTCCGACATCAAGACGACGATGCTCGGCATGGGCTTCGCCATGATGGGCACGGCGGTGGCCAGCGGGGAGAATGCGGCGGTGGAGGCCGCGCGGCGAGCCATCAACTGCCCGCTGCTGGATGAGGGCGGAATCGTCGGCGCGCGCGGGCTCCTGATCAACATCACCGGGTCGAGCAAGCTGGGGCTGCACGAGATCAACGAGGCTTGCACCCTGATCTCGCAAGCGACCGAGCACGATGACGTGCAGATCAACTTCGGCGTGGTGCTCAACGAGCCCATGGGCGACTCGGTGAAGATCACGGTCATCGCCACCGGCTTCAACCACGGAGCGGCCACGGCGCGAGCCTTCGAGCCGCCCGCCCGGCCCGTGGAACCGGCACCCGAGCCGGAACCCACTTCGCCGCCCATCGTCTCCACGCCCGCTCAAGCGCCCCGCGAGGACGACCTGGACACTCCCGCCTATCTTCGGCGCGACAAGCTGCTGTTCTAAGGAAACGGGCACAGGCCGGAATTTCCGCAACTTCGGAAATTCTAGCCTGTCCCCATTTGCGGCTCCCCGCTGAACAGGCCCATCTGGCGGTCGTCGGCGTTCGGCGAGGGCGCCGCGATCCAGCAGGGTGGCGGCCTCTCCGAGTTCCAGCGCCGGCCGCAGCGTGGTGCCTTCCACCTGCGGATTGAGGAGCAGGATCTCCCCGGTTTCCACGCCTTCGGCGCACAACAGGTCGAGCGAGTGGGTGGTCAGGATCGTTTGACGGCCGGTGCGGCGGGCCAGGCGAGCCAGCATCGGCGGGATCAACCGTACCACCTGCGAATGGAGCGAAATCTCAGGCTCCTCGATCAACAACGGCCCGTTCCCGTCCAGCGCCGCCCACAGCAGTCCGATCAGCCGCAGAGTGCCGTCGGATAGCTGCTCCTCGGTCTGCCACGCCCCGCGCGGCCGCCAGTGCTCGTAGCGCGCGCGGAGGTGCGGCTGGCCGTGCGCGTCCCGGTGCGCCTCCAGTTCGACGAGCCGCGGGACGGCAGCCTGCAGCGCCTCCAGGATCAACCGCAGCCGGGCATGGCTGGATTTTTCGGGCAGGCAAACCATCTGCTCCAGAACTCCCGAGCGCTCCGGTTCCCGCATCAGTTGCGGAACCGGGTGCACATACCGCACCGATTTCAGAAAGGCGCCGAAGTCCCGCAGGCGGATATTGAGGCTTCCCTGCTCCAGAACGGTGTGGGTCAAGCGCTCGGGATCCACCGCGTCATCGCCATCGGGCCGGACCAGAATGTCCTCGCCCCCCCGGCTCAGCCGTTCCCGCTTGATGACGGGATGGGGCTGGCCCTCCTGGTTGAAGTACAGCTCGTATTCCCACTCCGTGGGTTTTTGGCCGTCGCCGGCGCGGATGGAGAAGCCCAGGTCCGAGTCCTGCCGCGCCTCCAGGCACCGCAACCGGCGCACGCCGCCCCGCCTGCGAACGGCGTCCTGAAAACCGCGGCCGGTCGACACCAGCTCACCCAGAAAGCGGAAGACGTCCAGCAAGCTGGACTTCCCGGCCGCGCTGGGCCCCGCCAGAAACACGCGGCCACCGAGTTCAGCGTCGGCCTTGAGGAAACTGCGCCAGTTCTTCACCAGCAGGTGCGTGAACCATGTAGCCTGGCCGCCGCGCATGCGCAATCCGCTCTCCCCGGAGAATCAGGGTTTCATTCTACCGTGACGCTCTTGGCCAGGTTGCGCGGCTGGTCCACGTCGCAACCCCGGCGCACGGCGATGTGATAAGCCAGCAACTGCAACGGCACGACCTCCAGGATGGGCAGCAACAGCTCGTCCGCCGTAGGGACCTCCACCACGTCGTCGGCCAGCTTGGCCACTTCGTCGTCTCCCTGGCTGACGATGGCGATGACCTGGCCTTCCCGCGCCTTCACTTCCTGGATGTTGGCGATGGTCTTCTCATACAGCACGTGGCTGTTGGGGAGCGAGGGGTCGCGCGAGGCGACCACCACCACCGGCATGTGCTCGTCGATCAGGGCGATGGGCCCGTGCTTCATCTCTCCGGCGGGGTAGCCCTCGGCGTGGATGTAGGAAATCTCCTTCAGCTTCAGAGCGCCTTCCAGAGCCATGGGGAAGTGCACGCCGCGGCCGAGGAACAAGAAGTCCTTGGCCCGGAAGTACTTTCTCGCCAGCTCCTCGTAAACCGCGTCGTGGGACAGGACCGCTTCCAGCTTGGCGGGGATGCCCAGCAGTTCCTGCGCCAGGCGCCGGAAGGCCTCTTCGTCGAGCACCGAGCGCACACGGCCCAGATGCATGGCCAGCAGAAACAACGCCGTCAGTTGGGTGGTGAAGGCCTTGGTGGAGGCGACCCCGATCTCCGGGCCGGCGTGCGTGTAGACGGTCCCGGAGGCTTCCCGCGTGACCATGGAGCCGGGCACGTTGCAGATGGCCAGCGTCTTGGAGCCTTTCCGCTTGGCCTCGCGCTGCGCCGCCAGCGTGTCGGCCGTCTCACCCGATTGCGAGATCACCACGGTGAGGATGCCGGCGTCCAGAATCGGATCGCGGTAGCGGAACTCGCTGCCGTAATCCACTTCCACCGGAATGCGGGCGAGCTTCTCGATCATGAACTTGCCCGTCAGCGCGGCGTGCCAGCTGGTGCCGCAGGCGATGATCTTCACCTCCCGAAACTTGCGGAATTCCTCGGGAGTGATGTCCATCTCGTCCAGAAAGACGCGGCCGTTCTCCAGGTCAACGCGTCCCAGGATGGTGTCGCGGACGGCGCGGGGCTGCTCAAAAATCTCCTTGAGCATGAAGTGCTTGTAGCCGCCCTTTTCGGCCATGATGGGGTCCCAGAGAATGTGCGTCACCTGGCGCTTCACGGGCTGTCCCTGGAAGTCGCTGAGCCGCACGCCCTCGGAGGTGACCACCGCCAGGTCGCCGTCGGCGAGAAAGAAGACGTCGCGGGTGTGACTCAGGATGGCCGGAACGTCGGAGGCTACGAAGTACTCGTGGTCGCCGAGTCCGACGACGACCGGCGGGCCCATGCGGGCGGCGACGATCTTGCCGGGGTCAGAGCGGCTCGCGACCGCGATCGCGAACACGCCCCGGATCTGGCTGACGGCCTGCCGCACCGCCTCCTCCAGGTTGCCCGAGAGATACTTCTCCACCAGGTGCGCGATCACTTCCGTGTCGGTCTCGGTTACGAAGTGGTGTCCTTCCGCCTGGAGTTGATGCTTGAGGGGCAGGAAGTTCTCGATGATGCCGTTGTGCACCACGACCACGTCGCCCTTGCAGTCGCGGTGCGGATGCGCGTTCTCCTCGGTGGGGCGGCCGTGCGTGGCCCAGCGGGTGTGCCCGATGCCATGGTTGCCGTCCAGCGGATCGATCCGGATGGCCTCTTCCAGGTTCCGCAACTTGCCCGAGGCGCGGCGCACCGAGAGCTGGTTTCCCCCGTCGAACACCGCGATCCCGGCCGAGTCGTAGCCGCGGTATTCCAGCCGGCGCAGGCCATCGAGGATGATCGGCACCGCGTTACGGTTTCCGATGTAGCCGACAATGCCGCACATGATCCCCTCCCGCTAGTCCAGAAACTCGACGCGATACTCCTCGATGACGGGGTTGGCGAGCACTTCGTGGGCGATCTGCTCGACCTGGGAGCGCACGCTGGCGGCATCCGACTGGGGTTCGATGGACATCTCGAAAAACTTGCCCTGCCGGACGTCGGAGATGGCCGTATAGCCCAACCCGTTCAGGGCGGAGCGGATGGTCTTCCCCTGCGGATCCAACACCGTGGGTTTCAACGACACATAGACACGAACTTTCATGGGTATTTTCATTGTAGACAATCGGGGGCTGCGAGGAACTAGGGGATTCACCACCAAGACACGAAGGCACAAAGGACGAAGAGGGGGCCGGCGCTGAGCGCAGAAGGGATTCACCACTAAGACACGAAGGCACAAAGGACGAAGAGGGGGCCGGCGCTGGGCGGCAGAAGGGAGTCACCACTAAGACACGAAGGCACAAAGGACGAAGAGGGGGCCGGCGCTAAGGGAGCGGATTGGCTTTGTTTGGCACGGGAGGCCTGGAGGCGCAGAAGCTCATGGTGGGCGCGGAAGAAGGCGCGCTCGGCGCGGGTTTCGTAGCGGGCCAGGATGGTGAAGGTATTGGCGCAGCGGGCGTCGAGGCGGAAGACGTAGGTGAGGCGGTCGGAGTCGGAGAGGTCATTGAATTCCTCGGCCATGCGTTCGGCGTCTTCGCTCAAACCGAGGTCGAAGGCACTGGTTTCCATGCCGCGGATGCGGCCAAGGCGCCAGGCGGACATGACGACTTGTTGGACGAGGAAGGTTTCGACGGGGCCGACGGGTTGGTAATGCTGTTCGTAGGACTCGCGGATGGCGTCGAACTGTTCCCGGTTTTCGAAGGAGAGAACGGCGTCCTGAGCGGTGAGTCCGTGTTGGAGGGCATTGAGCCGGACGGCGGCCTTGCCTTCGGGGGTCTTGGGGCCGGTGGATTTGAGGGCATTGGCGCGGTTGGCGTCGATTTGTTTCTGAGAAGACATAGGGGCGCTCCTTGGGAAGTTAGCGCGGCAGGTCGCGCCTTGATGTTAGAGCGTGGCGCGCGGGCAGCAGGGCGTGGCCGGGCGTAAGTGATTGGCGGGGAAGGAGAAAGAGGCTAGGGGAGGGAGGGACTGGGGATTGGGGGGCAGACTGTTGGGCCTGAGGGTCGGTGCTCTCTGTGGAGTGGTGCTGAGGCTCTAAGACCGCTCTCTTTTCATGGGTTTCTGCCGCTCCGCATGGGAGCCTTACCTTGACTTTACGCTTGTCCTGTTGTTCGCTCAGCATCATGCCGGCGATCTTTGAGTACTCTTCGCCACCTCTGCTGTATGACTGAAAATCAAGGTCAGAGTAGTTGTTCTTCAGTTCGGCCATCAGATAACTTCGCCGAGTGACACTATTGTCGTGCCTGCTCCAGAAGAAATTCGTTGGTTGATCACCGAATTTCTGCGCCATCACCTTCCATACTCGTGCAGCTTCCCTTGGGTCATATCTAGCGGCTACCATGTATTCCGTCCCAATTCGATCGGCTTGATTTTCCAGAGATCTGCTGTATCCATTTCGAACCGCCGCTTCGACCAGGTTCGCTAAATCGCCAATGCTCTGATTTGCAGCCACGGACGTGATAATCGCTCCCACTTTGAGTGCGATCAACTTCTCTGTGGTACTCTTGCTGCTGATAAGTGTGCTCTTGAGTCGCGTGTGCGATTTCGTGGCCAAGCACAGCGGCCAACTGCGCTTCGTTCTCAAGAGCAGCCAACATGCTGGAGTGGACCACGACCGTGCCATTGGCCAGTGCGAAGGCGTTCGGGATTTTCTGGCTGACCACAAAGAACTGAAATGGAATCTTGTTTGGATCTCCAGCCGCAAGGTTGCGTTGATAGGCGGGGATTAAAGAGGCCCCCAGTTTCTGAATGTACTGCTGCACTTCCGAGTTCGGCACAAGCTTGAATTTGCCAATTTCTCTGATCTGCAGCTCTCCGGCTTATTGCTCACAAAATCAGATTGCTTGATCTTCGGTGAAAGCCGTTTCCATAGACGGTCTTCCGACGGTGTCAGTTCGTTCTCGGTGAATTCCAGCTTCTTGGCGAGGAGGGAGCCGTCGGTCTGTCGAATTGCCTCGTAAGAAACAAACATATTGGGTTTCATTTCATCCGCTCGGAGCAGCGGCTGGCCTCCTTCTCCGTCCGAGGCAGGCTCGGCAGAGTTAACCGGCAGCTTGGCGTTCCCCGCTTTGCGGCATTCGCTGCCTTCTTCTGTGAAGCATTTGGTTTGATCGTGACGAGCGAATCTTGGTGAACGATCAGGCGCTGGCCGTCTGCGCGCAATGAGCCTTCCCAGGCCGAGCCTGTCCTCTTGAGGGTAGGCGTCGTTTCGAGGAGCGCGGTCCGCTTGATGGTAGAGTACTGATCCAGGTGAGTTTGACTCCTGGCATTGAGTTCACCAGTCTGCTCGTTGTACGCGCCTTTGATCTCCAGTTCCGTGCCCACCCTTATGTCCTCGGGGGCCTGAAGCCAATTGGCGTTCAGCGACCGCGTCCTCGGACCATTCAAATTCCAAAGCTAAGGTGGAGTCGCGGGTAATACGGTAGTCCTCGATTTCAAATTCCGTTGGCGATTTCAGGGACGTGACGTAGCCGCGAATTGTGATGTTCCTTCCGGAAGCTCCTCTGCGAGCGTTAGTGATCTGGGCCTTCGGCGGTTCTTGTGCCCCGACGTCTGGCGATTGCCCTGCGGTGGGAACAGAGGAGGGTGCGGCGGAGAGTGGTTGGCTCTGCATCCCCGTCTGGCCACAGATTTCGGAGTCCCTACAACAGTTGAAGCCTGTGACGTCGCAGGCGCTGAGTTTGAGGTGGACCGAATCTGGAGCCGCCCGCCAGTCTGCCGCATGCGCATAGCGCGGATCACGATCTCCGGTACGTCGTCTTTCTGCAAGGCACGGACATCTTCTTCGTAAAGGGTGTAGCCCGGCTCAGAACTGTTGATCGTATTGACGATCTCCGCAACCGAAGCGCCCCGGCGAACCAGCCGAACAACGTCGCGGTTGCGCGTCGTGGTGCCGAAGGCAACAACGTTCACATCTGAGGGGAGTGGCCCTGGCGCTGCTATCTGACCGGTGGATGCAGGTGGGGCTGGCTGCGGTGGTGTGCTTCCTTGCGCTTCTCTAGAAACGCTCTTGGTCGGCTTCAGGTCTGCGCTCAGCTTGTTCTGGCCGGGTGTGGAGAGCATTTGGATCGACCAAAGGCTCGAAGCCTTCCTTCGAAACGCTCACACCCAATCTGCCACCTGCGGGTCCGCTGAAGAACGTCACTGGTGTTCTCCCGGTCCATATTCCATTGATTTCCACGTCAGCATCAGAGGGATTCGAGGTTATGGTCAGTTGCGGCTGGTTCTCGGGAGCCACCTGTAATGCTTTGCCTGGACCGCAAAAACAGCCGATCAGGACGATAAGCAGTGCGACTCGCATGCAATCCTCCTCATTCGGAGCGATTACTCTTGGTGCCGGTATTCTACTGCCGCGAAGCCCGGCTGTCCAGCGATATTTCCTAGTCTGGTCTTTACTAGTGCAGATTGGCCGACCTAGACGACACAAGCCGCCATGAAATGAGCCAGGGCGCTCAGACGGCAAGGTCAACGGTTAGTCTTCGAGCTCGCGAGGACGCAGGGGGCCTGGTGAAATTCAAACTCGCGACCTCTTCCATACCATGGAAGCGCCGGACAATGAGTTCCAGCCTTTCCCACTGGGAACAAAGGATTTGCGCACGAATGACCCAGCCCAAACTGGTGCTCTCCGTCGAAGAGTTCGCGAGGGGGTTATCTCTCTGGTCTGGCACTTGCGCGGCGAATCCCCCGTATTGATTCACTGGAACTTATTGATTCTATGAACCGCCAGCTTTAGGGCCGCTTGAAAAGGCGATTAAGGACTTTGCCTAGGTCTACCCAGGCATCAGCGAAATGTTCAGCGGGCCGGGACCGCTCCAAACGGAAGCCGCCAGCACCGAGCTTAATTGCCTGCCAGGCTCTTTCAGACGTGCCAGAAGGCGGGACAGGAGTGGTCGCATGGCGGCCGCAATACCCAGCGGGTTCCAAGGATTGCATGCTCCCAGGTCGCGTGCTACGCTCCGTACGATGCCTACCGGAGAAGCCGAACACGATCCGACCGAAATCGACATTTTGCGCGCGGAAAACGCGGTGCTAAAGAAGCAGATAGAGGAGATCACAAAGACCAGTAACCAATACCTTCAAAACGTAGCGCACCAGCTGACGGCTCCACTGAACGCCATCAAGTGGAGCATTGAAGCCTTACGGAAGCCGGAGGTCCCAATCGCGAGGAAGGGGAAGCTGTTGTCGTCGATCTATTCTCAGGGCACAATTCTGGTGCACCTCATCAAGAACTTCGCCCTGATGTCAAACCTGGAGGCGGACTTGGAGCTGGGGCAATTCCGCGACAAGCCGGAACAACTCGATCTACTAAGGCTCGCAATCAACCTTGCGAACGATTTCCAGCCACAAGCAGCGGAGAAAGGGCAGCATATCGACATCAACGCGGATTCGTTCAGTCGGGCACTCAACGGGCGGACTGTAATGGCGGTAAAGAACCTGATTGCGCAGGCTGTGTCCAACCTTCTTGAAAACGCCGTTAAGTACGCTGACCTGCGGACGACGATTGCTGTTACCGCAGTTCCATTCCATTTAAAGGGGGGCAGGTCGGCCTGGGAATTTGCGTCAGTAGCACGGGAATTCCCTTGCGGCCGGAGGAAGTCGGGCGACTCCATGAGCGAGGTTTCCGTGGAGCAGCAGCACGGTCTAGAGTTCCAGCTGGGACCGGCATCGGTCTTTATCTAGCAAAGAGAATCATGGAGATACACCAAGGGACGATTGCCGCGAAGGGGCGGGGGGCCGAATCGCTTTTCACCCTTGTGTTCCCGCCGAAGAGATTATCATGACAGACCAGCCCGTTGTTTTGCTGGTTGACGATGAGCCATGGTTTTCTGAGGCTCTCCATGCAGCCCTTGAGGCGGAGGGAGTAAGCTGTGCCATTGAAACGGACATGACGGGCGCAGTTCGCTACCTTGAAAGTCATAACGTGGCTGCCGTGGTTACAGACATCATGATGCCCGCTGGTGCAGACTACCCACACATCGACTCTGCAGAGACTGGCTTCTATCTCGTACGCTTGATCAAGGAGAAGTGGCCACGGCTACCAGTGATATGCCTGTCGGTGATAGGCGACCAGGACAGGATTCGACCCCTGAAGAGAATGGGCGTGCAGTATCTGCGCAAAGGGGAAACGCCGCTGGAAACTGCCGTCGCCATCATCCGAAGGGCCACGGGAAGATTCTCCTTTTAATCATATGCGTGTTCTCATAGTTGAAGACGATCGGTACTACGGGCAGCTATTGTCTGAGTGCCTGCAGGATGCCGGCCTTGATGCCGATTCGGTACCGAATGTCGAAGCGGCCCTTTCGACTGAGACGACCCAGTACTCAGCGTTTGTTATCGATCTTATGCTTCCGAATGACCCAGCCCAAACTGGTATCTCCATCGAGGAGTCGCGAGGGGGTTATCTCTCCGGTCTGGCACTTGCGCGTCGAATCCGCCAGAGGGATTCTAAGGCGCGGATTGTGTTGTTGACAGGGATGATAAGCCCGGCGGCAGACCAATGGGCTGAATCTCAATCCATACCGCTCGTGCACAAGACGGATGGCGAGAAGGCACTGCTTGGCGCGCTGGAGCGTCTCGGCATCATTGAAAATGCTCCAACCCCGAGGGCGTTCATTGTTCACGGTAGGGATGAGGAGACGCTCAGCGCAATCAAAGATACATATGCGACGGCCTAGGTTGGCAGGAGCCGGTTGTCCTGCGTGAGCAGCCGAGTCTCGGCAAGACGATCATCGAGAAGTTCGAGGACTATGCGGGGCGCGTAGATTGTGTTTTTGTTCTGCTGACCCCGGACGACATCGCGCCCGATTACCTCGACAACGATTCAAAGCGCAGGTCTCGCCAGAATGTGATCCTGGAACTTGGGTTTTTCTACGCCCAGTTCGGGCGCAATCGGGGCGGGTATTCCTCCTGCATAAGGGTCCAGTTGAGATCCCATCTGACTTGCACGGAATTATTTGGATCAACATTTCTGATGGAATCAGCGCTGCCGATCAGGCGATCCGCAAAGAGGTTGCTTGGCTCTCGGCAAAAGCACGGTGACGGATATCTGGGATTGGCGAATAGCGGCTCTCCAGCTTGCCATCGCACCGCCGGTCGACATCCGCTGCTCACATCTGGGTACTTCTAGGTTCCGCGCACGAGGCCGGATGGTGTATTTGGGAACAGCCTCCACGGACGGCTCAGCCCAACTCCGGGAATCGGCTCAGCCGGGGCCGACCTCCAGGATCAAGTCCACGACGGTCGGGGGCGATGGAAGATTCACCTTGGCGGGCGCGGCCCCGGGCGAATACCCGCTTTATGCGTTTGAGCAACTCAAGAGGGAGCCGTGCGGCGACTGGGAATTGGAGTTCCTCGAGCCCTTCGAGAGCAAAGCCATGAAGCTCTCGCTGGAGGAGGGCGAGCGCAAGCAGGTCGACGTGAAGCCCACTAAACTACAAGGGGACGGATCCCCTGTAGATTTGCGTTTGGCTCCAGGCCGCACCAGAGAAGCAAACGCCTTTTGAGTTGACGCAGAGGGTACCAAAGTGCTACCGTTGTGGTAGTCACAATGCCTGGATTACTCATTAAGGACGTTCCCGCTCCACTCCATCAGAGGCTGAAGGAGGCCGCTTCCCGGCACCGCCGCAGCATGACTCGGGAGGCGCTGGTCATCCTGGAAGATGCGCTCAGCCATGGCGCGGCGCGGGAGGATTTCCCCGCTCCGTACAAGGGGCCGATCCCGCTCACCAAGAGCCTCATCGATAAGGCGAAGCGAGCGGAACGCCCGTGATTGTCGTCGACACCAACGTCGTGGCCTATGCGCTGATGGAAGGTCCGCACACGGAGCTGGCCCGCAGAGTTCGGGAACTCGATCCCGACTGGCGCCTGCCGGAGCTGTGGCAGCACGAGTACTTGAACATCTTGGCGACCTACGCCAGGCAGGGCGGCCTGACTGCGAGAGCCGCCCAGAGGCTTTGGCGCGAGGCAGTGCGGGTCTTGGGTCCGGCGACCATGGCGGCTGATCTGTCTTCGGCCCTCGAGCTGGCCGTGGAACACGGGGTGACCGCCTACGACGCGCAGTTCATCACTCTGGCCGTCTCGCTAGGGGTTCCCTGCGTCACAGAGGACCGGTTGTTACTGAGAGCGTTTCCCAAAGTCGCCAGTTCGATGCGCGCGTTTTGCGGCGCGTAGCAAGCTTGTTTCCCTTGCGGTTTTCCGGCTACAGCCGGAGTAAGGGCAACTCCTGCCTTGCCAATTAAGATCAGAATTCTCTAGGATCCCGTTCTGGCCCTCCCGACCAGCATCGATTGCAGAGCCGAGGACCGGCTGCGGCGTTCTCCAAAGCCGCCAGTGGTCTGCGTCAAACAGAATGCAATGGGGTTGGTCGGGGTGGAAAAGGATGAGAAGGCGGCGCCAAACGGGTCCGGTTGGATGTACAATCAATCGCGGCCAAGTCGGATATTCTGAATTGGAAAATGCGAAACGGAGTTTAATTGTGAAACTCAGGTCAATCATATTGGTCTTGTCAACGCTTCTGTGCGGCGTCGCGCCGGTCGTAGCCCAGAAATTCGACTATCGCCTCCTGTCGACGTCGAAGACCTCCACGATGGAGAAAGAGATGAACGAGGCTGCCGATGCCGGGTATGTGTTTGGCGGCGTGATGGGTGGCGAAACCGGCCTGGGCGGCAAGGAGGTGATCGTAGTGATGACGAAGGACACTGACAAGCCTGCGGTGAGCAAGAAGTACAAACTGCTGGCAACCTCGCGGACTGGAACCTTAGAGAAAGAGTTGCAGCAAGCGGGTGACGCAGGTTTTCAGTACTGCGGACAAACCGTGTTCGAGTCGGCGTTCGGAGGCCGCGAGGTTTCCGTCATCCTCGAGAGCAGCGCTGATACAGAGCTGAAGCGGATCGAATACAAGCTGCTGGCTACAACACGGACGTCTACCATGGAAAAGGAATTGCGGCAGGCTGGAGATGCCGGCTTCAAGTTCTTGGGCGTGGTTGTGGGAAAGACGGCCCTCGGCGGCAAAGAAGTGATCAGCATACTCCAGAAGGTCGAGAAATGACGTCAAGGCGCGCTTAAGCTAGGGTGCGGCTCGCCGGGCCGAAGCCCGGCGGCGGGCTGAAAGCCCGGCCCCACGCCGGATTGATCGGCGCACACACTGGGGCACGCCAGCGGCGTGCCCCTACGTTTGGGACGCCGGAGGTTCTGTGAGTTTTGGGCACGCCAGCGGCGTGCCCCTACCAGGAGTTTGTGCTACAAGGGAAGTCCGGGAGGCGGTCATCTTCAAAGTCTGTGTGCTGGCTAGTGGAAGCTCGGGGAACGCCACGTTTGTGGCCACCGAGCGGACGCGCATCCTGATCGACGCCGGCCTCAGCTTTCGCGAGCTGGCGAGCCGCATGGCGTCGATTGGCGAGGATCCCGCAAAGTTGGATGCCGTGCTGGTCAGCCACGAGCACAGCGACCACGTCTCGGGACTGCCGGTCCTGGCACGCAAGCTGCAAAGGAAGATTCCGGTCTACATGACGCACCTGGCCGCGCCGGCCATCGCCTGGGGCGAGAAGGCGCCGCCGGTGGAAACCTTCCAGGCGGGCTGCCGCTTCTCGATCGGAGACATCGAGGTGGACAGCTTCACCATCCCGCACGACGCCATCGACCCGGTGGCGTTTGCGTTCCGCTCCCAGGGCATCAAGATCGCTTCGGTCACGGACCTGGGCTACATTCCGGAATCCATCAAGTACCACCTGCGCGGGACACAGTTGCTGTTGCTGGAATCCAATCACGATTTGGAAATGCTGCGGGTCGGCCCTTATCCCTGGCCGGTGAAACAGCGTGTCATGGGCCGCAAAGGGCACCTGTCGAACGATGACATGGAAGCCTTCATCCGACAGGACCTGGACGCTGCCGTTACGACGCTGATCCTGGCGCACCTCAGCGAGAACAACAATTTCCCCGCCCAAGTCCGCCTGGTGGCCGAACAGGCGCTGGCCAGCCGCGGGATCTCCCCGAAACTGGCGATCGCCGGGCCGCGGCAGCCCACGGAGATCTTCATCCTATGATCACTCGATATACACGCCCGGAAATGGGCCGCATCTGGAGCGACGAGAACCGGTTCCGCGCCTGGCTGGAGGTGGAACTGGCGGCCTCCGAAGTCCTGGCCGAAAGGAAAGAGGTCCCCGCCGAGGCGGCGCGGCTGTTGCGCGAGCATGCGCGCTTCGATGTGGCCAGAATTCTCGAGATCGAGCGCGAGGTCAAGCACGACGTCATCGCCTTCACCACGGCCGTCTCCGAGAGCATGGCGGCGGCGGGACACGCCGAAGCTTCGCGCTGGCTGCACTACGGCCTGACTTCCAACGATGTCGTCGATACCGCGCAGGGCCTGCTCGCCAGCCAGGCGTCGCAGCTCCTGGCCGGGGGCATCGAAAAGCTCATGGCGGCGCTGAAGAAGCGGGCCTTCGAGTTCCAGCACACCGTGCAGATCGGACGCACACACGGCGTACACGCCGAGCCCATCACCTTCGGCCTGAAGCTGGCCATCTGGTACGACGACATGCGGAGCAATCTGCGCCGGCTCAAGGCCGCGGCCGAGGACATGAGCGTGGGCAAGCTGTCGGGAGCGGTGGGGACCTTCGGGCACCTAAGCCCGGCGGTCGAGGAAGCCATTTGCGCCAGGCTGGGACTCAAGGCCGCGGCTATCTCGTCCCAGGTGGTTTCGCGCGAGCGCCATGCGGCCTATGTCGCGGCGCTGGCGCTGACGGCGGCGACGCTGGAGAAGATCGCTCTCGAAGTCCGGCACCTGCAGCGCACCGAAGTGCGCGAGGCCCAGGAGCCGTTCACCAAGGGTCAAAAAGGCAGCTCCGCGATGCCGCACAAGCGCAACCCCGTCACCTCGGAGCAGATCTGCGGACTGGCCCGCGTGGTGCGGTCCAACGTGCAGGCGGCTTTCGAGAACGTGGCGCTATGGCACGAGCGCGACATCTCCCACTCCTCGGTGGAGCGAATCATATTGCCCGATTCCACCATTCTTCTGGACTACCTGCTGGCGAAGACCGCATGGCTGATCGAGAACATGCCGGTCTACGCCGAGCGCATGCGCCGCAACGTCGACCTGACGCGCGGGCTGATCTTCTCCGGCCAGCTGCTGCTGGACCTGGCGGCCGCCGGGATGCTGCGCGAAAAGGCGTACAAGGTAGTGCAGGGCCATGCCATGAAGGCGTGGGAGGAGGAAGGCGACTTCCGGGCGGCCGTGGAGAATGATCCGGAGATCCGCGGCATTCTCAGCCCCGAACAGATCGCGGCGAGCTTCAGCCTGGACCGCCAGCTCGGCAACGTGGACCGGATCTTCGAGCGGGTGTTCGGCAAGGTTGAGCGGCAGGCCGGGCCGAAGCCCGGCCGCAGGCTGAAAGCCCGGCCCCACGCCGGATTGATCGGCGCAACACGCGGGGGCACGCCGCGGCGTGCCCCTACTACACTTAGATCCGATGAATCCGCTTCAAGCCCGGCCAGCGGTCGAAGTCGGAGTCAAAACTCAAGATCGAGCGGATCTTCTGGCGCTCCATCACGGCGATGTGGACGGCGTCGCGGGCAGAGAGCAAGGCCCGGTTCTGGGCGATCTCGCCGGCCCGCAGTACGTCGGCTTTCTCGATTCCGAAAACGTCATCGACAACGTCAAGCACTACCTGGAAGGCCGGCCCGATCGCCTCCCGCTTGCCGATTGCCGTATAGCGATGAAGGATCTCCTGCAGCACTTCCGCGTCGGTGACCAGCCGCTCCCCTGCCGCGATCAAACGTTCCAACAGGACCTGTGCCTCGGTCTTGTGCGGATGCGCCGCGCCGATGAGGTACATCGGGATGTTGGAGTCGATGAAGATCAAGCCTGGTAGCCCCGCTCAATCTCGCTGAGCATCTGTTCCATATCGGCGCTCGGAAAGGAGTGCTTGGCGCCGCGCCGGACGGCCTTCAATTTCGTTTCCGGGTCGTTCACCGGCTTCTGCTCGCGCGCCTCGCGAAGAGCCCGGCGAACCCACTCCCCGACCGGCAGACGCTCCCGGCGTGCCAGACGCTGAATGTCCGACATCTCCTGGTCCGGCAGCAGGACCTGAAGTCGCTTACTCATAGCATGAGTATATCATGCTAATCAGATGAGTTGCGTGTGCTCTGTAGTAAACTCGGACTCGATGAAGAAGGGCTCCGTCGCCCCCATCCTGCTCGGTCTGGCCCTCGGCCTTCTGTTGGGCGTGGGCGGCTATACGTTCGGCTACGCCCGCGGGTGGTCCTACCTGACGAACGACCCCGGCGCCTGCCTCAACTGCCACGTCATGCGCGGCCAGTACGAAGGCTGGCTAAGATCCAGTCATCGTCAGGCCGCCGTCTGCAACGATTGCCACGCCCCGCACAGCTTCATCCCCAAGTACTTCACCAAGGCGCTTAACGGCTTCAACCACTCGCTGGCTTTCACCACCGGCCGTTTCCCGGATGAGATTCTCATTACGGCGCGCAACCACCGGGTAACGGAGGGGGCCTGCATGCAGTGCCACCAGGACATCACCGAAGGCATCCGCTCCACCCGGCACAACAACGATGGCGTCTCCTGCACGTCATGCCATCAGAATGTAGGACACGCACATTGACCGATCCAAATTTCAAGAAAAAACTGCTGCTGGCGGTCGTCGTTACCGCCGTCCTCACTTTCGGAGCCACCGGGCTGCTGGTCAGCATCTTCGAGCACAAGCAGGAGGCCCGCAACGCGTTCTTCCGCGTGGTGGAGATCACCGATGAGACCGACGACCCCGCGCTGTGGGGCAGGAACTTCCCGCTGCAGTACGACGCCTACCAGCGCACCGTCGATCAGACCCGCACACGGTACGGGGGCTCCGAAGCCCTGCCCCACGCGCCGGCTCAGGCCGATCCGCGCTCCGTCGTCTCCCAGAGCAAGATCGACGAGGACGGCCGGCTCAAGACCATGTGGGCCGGCTATGCCTTCTCCGTGGACTTCCGCGAGGAGCGCGGCCACGCCTACATGCTCGACGACCAGCGCTACACCAGGCGCGTCCTCGAGTTCAAGCAGCCCGGCACCTGCCTCAACTGCCACGCCTCCACTTACACCCTCATGAGGAAGCTCGGCGAGGGCGACATGATGAAGGGCTTCGACAAGCTGAACCAGATGCCCTACAGCGAGGCCACCAAGCTCGCCAAGCACCCGGTGGCGTGCATAGACTGCCACGATCCGAGCACCATGGCCCTGCGCATCACCCGCCCCGCCTTCATCGAGGGCATCCGCAATTGGAAGGCATCTCAAGGCGTCAAGGACTTCGACCCGAATCGCGACGCCTCCGCCCAACAGATGCGCAGCTTCGTGTGCGGCCAGTGCCACGTCGAGTATTACTTCAAGGGCGACGGGAAACGCCTCACCTTCCCCTGGCACAAGGGCCTGAAGGCGGAGGAGATGTACGCCTACTACGAGGAGGTGGGGCACACGGACTTCACTCACAAGCTGTCCGGCGCGCCCGCCCTGAAGGCCCAGCATCCCGAGTTCGAGTTCTGGAACCAGGGCATCCACGCCCGCTCCGGCGTGGCCTGCGCCGATTGCCACATGCCCTACAAACGCGAGGGCGGCCAGAAAATCAGCGACCATTAGGTGCGCAGCCCCATGCTCAACATCAACCGCGCCTGCCAGGGTTGCCACCACTTCCCGGAACAGGAGATGAAGGAGCGTGTCGAGCAGATCCAGAACCGCTTCCACGAGACCCGCAACATCGCGATGGATGCGCTCATGGACCTGATCGAGGACACGAGGAAGGCCCGGGAGTCAGGAGTCACCGACGGCCAGCTGAAGGGTGTCTGGGCGGCGCAGCGCAAGGCCCAGTTCTTCATCGACCTGGTGGAAGCGGAGAACTCGGGTGGTTTCCACGCGCCCGGGGAGGAACTACGCGTCCTCACGCAGGCGCTGGATACCATCCGCAGGGGCCAGGTGGCTCTTCGCAGCCTGGCTCGATCGCGATAATATTGAGACTGCCATTATGCGCATACTATTTCTGTTTCCGCTCGCCTGTTTCGCGGCCTGGGCCGCGGCGGCCCCTGCCTGCGTCGAGTGCCACAAGAAGATAACCCCCAGCATCGTTTCCGACTGGCAGTTGAGCAAGCACAGCCAGAACGGCGTCGAGTGCTCCACCTGCCACGGTGGGGGCCACACCTCGGCCAGCGACGTAGCCAAAGTCAATATCCCCACGCCCGACACCTGTGCCACCTGCCATGCGGAGCGCGTGGCGCAGTTCAAGCGCGGCAAACATGCTCTCGCCTGGGCCGCCCTGAACGCGATGCCCACCATTCACTGGCAGCCCATGGCCATGTTCGAGGGGATGAAGGGCTGCGGCGGGTGCCACAAGCTGGGCCTCAAGTCCGAAGCCGAGATCAAAGAGCTGAAGAAGAACGGGGCCGGGTTCGGCGTGGCGTCCTGCGACGCTTGCCACACCCGCCACACCTTCTCGGCGGTGGAAGCCCGCCAGCCGCAGGCCTGCCAGACCTGCCACATGGGTTTCGACCATCCGCAATGGGAGATGTATTCGGGCTCCAAACACGGCGTCCGCTATCTGCTGAAGCAGAGCAAAGTGCTGCCCGAGGACACGGCCGCGCCCACCTGCCAGACCTGCCATATGCAGAACGGCGACCACGAGGTGAGCACGGCCTGGGGCTTCCTTGCCGTGCGCCTGCCCATGCCCGAGGACAAGCAATGGGCCGCCGACCGCGTCACCATCCTCAAGGCGCTGGGCGTCCTGGACCCGGACGGCAAGCCGACCGCGCGGCTGGAGGTAGTGAAGGCCGCCAAAGTGGCGCGTCTGACCCAGGAAGACTGGCAGAAGGAGCGCGACAAGATGCTGGCCACCTGCAACCAGTGCCACTCTCGCAACTTCGCCAAGGAGGAGCTGGACAAGGGCGACAAGATGATCCAGGAGGCCGACCGCCTGATGGCCGAGGCCATCGAGACCGTGGCCGGGCTATACAAGGACGGCGTGCTGCCCAAGCCCGCCAACTACGCCTACGCCTTTCCGGACCTGCTGACGTTCCATGATGCGCCCACGCCGATTGAGCAGCGGCTGCACGTGATGCACCTGGAGCACCGCATGCGCGCGTTCCAGGGGACCTTCCACGCCAACCCCGACTACGCGCTGTGGTACGGCTGGAGCGAACTGAAGCAGGACGTCGCCGAGATCAAGTACATGGCCGAGGAGATGCGGGCCCGGCGCAAAACCAACTAACTAGACCAGTCCCGCCTCGTGCAGCATGGGCTTCAGGACATCCATGTCGCGCCGCATGATGGCAAGCAGCTTCTCTTTCGGAATTGTGATCCGGCGCCGCCCGGCGTCCGCTCCGCCGAGTTCATCGTACTCCATGTGCAGTTGGAGTGGACCGGAGAACCCGCCCGCTTTCAGCATGGACAAGTAACGCTTAACGTCAACCATGCCTTGGCCCAGCCCGCACCACCCAACCTCCCACGCGCCCTTCCCGTCTTGCACCCACTTGAAGTCCTTCACTGCGGTTCCCCGCATGTAGGGCAGCAGCAGACGTGCGCTGTGGATCCACCCTCCCAAGCCGCCCTCGACAACCGCGTGCCCGATGTCATAGTTCACGGCCACCGAATCCGTTTTGAAGTCCTTCAGCAGGAGATAAAGGTCCCACATGGAAGCGCCCACTTGACCGATGCCGGAGTGGGTGTGATACATGGCGCAGACACCGTAGTGCTTGTTCATGGCCGCAAGATCCTTGACTTGGGCCTTGAACTCGGTCAATTGATCCGGGATACTGCGCTTCTCGTCGTAGCGGAAGCCGCCCCACCGGTAGCGCCGGATGTCCAGCGCCGCCAAGGTCTGGATAACCGATTCGGCATAGGGGGATTTCGTGTTCCGTATGTCGCCGGTGACCATGGGGATCTTCAGGCCCGCCCTCTTGATAGCCTCAACAGCTTTGGGCAGGTCGTCCTGAACTCGCGATGGTGAGACGTGTCCACCCTCTCGAACCGTAAGATCGACGGCGTCGTAGCCCAGCGAAGCGATGGTCTGGGCCGCCTCCGGAACGTCCGCCCACTGGAAGTGCTTGGAGAACGCGCAGACCGTGATGCCCTTGCCGTTAGCGGCTGCACTGGCCGTGCCCCGGTTTGCGAAACCGGCAGCAAGACCCGCGATCAACCCACGCCGAGTCAATGTCTCCATCATAAGGAAGGCCCCTACAACTCGACTTTCTTTAAGGTGTCATTCCACTTCACGCGCCGGCCGTGCTGGATCGACAAATTCGCCAGCTGTATGACGAGGATCGACTGAAAACCAAGGGCCATGGGAGCGCTGGGCGTTTGCCGCGTGCGCACGCAGTCCAGGAAGTTCTGTACGTGGGCATCGGTGGCGGCCGCGAAGCCCCGGGCGGAGGCTTTGCTGACCGAGGGAGCTTGCTCCGCGCCCCGCGGGAATACCCGCAGTTCCTCTCGCCCGACGTCCATGCGCGCCTGGTCGCCGTCGAGCTGATTGAGTTGATCGTTGCGCGTCAGGTACCGCATGGCTGCGTAATTGATGGAGAACGTCGCGATGAAGTCCTCCTGGTATTCGGCTACCACGACCACCGATTCGGGCATGTCGCAGCCCGCCCTGTGCGGCTTGCCGGCGGCCGCGGTAACCGCCAGCGGATAGCCCGCGCTCATGAGCATGTGAATCCCGTCGTAGATGTGCGCGCCCTGATCGCCGACGATCCCGCTGGCATAGTCCGAGTAAAGACGCCAGCTCTGGAACCTGGATGGATCCAGCGGCACCCGCTTCTTCACCGGGCCCTGCCATTGCTCCCAGTCGAGCGCGCCGGCGAGCTTGGGTTCGCCGGACTGGCCGAGGTAGTTGTTCAGCCACCAGCTACGCACCATACGCACCGATCCCAGAGTGCCGGCGGCGACGATCTTCCTGCCTTCCTGAAAAAGGTCGAAACTGCGGCGTTGCATGCCGACCTGAACGATGTTGTTCGATTTCTTCTCGGCATCGACCAATTCCACACCTTCCTCCGGAGTGTGGCACAAGGGTTTCTCGACATAGACGTCCTTGCCGGCGGCCATGGCATCAAGCACCATTCGATGATGCCAGTGCTCCGGCGTGGCCACGATGACCGCGCCGATGTCCTTGTTGTCGAGAAGCTGCTTGTAGTTGCGGCACCCATTCGCGCCGCCTCCCGCGGCCGCGAGCCCGGCCTGCAGATTGGGCTCATAGACGTCGCAGACGGAGGTGATCGTTACGGAGGGATCCTTCTGAAGGTCTGTATCAACAGCCTCCCACGCCCGCCGCTGCCGATCAGCCCAACCGCGATGCGCGCCGACGGCAGCGTCTGCGCGGATACCAGCGTGCCACTGGCGAGCAAGAATGTGCGTCTGTCAACCCGCATGATGAAGCTCCTCGAAACTGAGAACTCTCGCTTGCCGACGAGTGTACACCCTGGCGCCTCCGGCCGGGTTCCCAGGGGCCCCGCGGATCTGGCTCATATGCCTATTGACTCATCTGCTCATTTTCTCGTATCCTTAAGGCATGGCAAAGCAGAAAGTGATCGTATCCGAAAGAGCGCTGTTCCAGCGCATCAACCGGAAGTTGAGCCATACCAATCAGCAGCTCCGCACGTCCCGGACTCCCGGATGGAGGCGGATTGCGGGCGCTTCTACATTGTGGACGCCGTCCGCAACGCGATCGCCTTCAGAATATCGATCTGGAGGCGCAGGGACGCGACCTCGGAGTGCTGGCGCCGTGGGAGAAATTGGATTGAAGCCTACGGCTTGGGCGCGCCCGCCGGTGGCAGCGTGCCGCCTTCGGCGAGGATCTTCATATTCTTGAGCACCTGCGTGAACCTGGCGGTCCTTTGCGCCTTGTCCTTTTCACGGGCCGCGTCGTCCGCCAGCATCGAATTGTCGAAAACCAGGGTGTAGATCAGTTTCGACGTGGTAGCCGTCAGCGGCCGCGCCTCGAGCGTGCCGTGATACAGGTTGTAGGGCCGCCCTTCCCTGACGGGCTGAGTGTAGGTGTAAGAAAATTCGCTTTTCCCCACCAGCACCTCGTTGGCGACGGACCTCACGGCGCCGAATTCGCCGTCCTTGCCCGCGGTGATCGTGCAGGGGACTTGCATCCATTCGCCGATATCGCAGTACTTGCCCACGCGCTTCCACACTTCGGCCGCGGAGCGGTTGACGGTGATTTCCATAGGAATCGAAACGTAGGTCGGATTGGCGACCACCGTGCTGACTGGGGCGGCTTGCGCCAGACAGAGGACCGGGAACGCGCAACAGGCAGCGATCTTTCCGAGATAATTTCGCATGGAAGCCAGCTTAGCACTCCTTCTGGATCCCAGGCACCTTAGAACGTCACGCCGATCAGAAATTCAAACTGGTCCTTTTGCGATCGAAAGACCCCCGGCGAGCCAGGAACCGTGGACAACGCGCGGAAATTCTCGCGGCCCCATAACGTGTAGCGGACCTCCGGTGTAATTCGCACCCCGCCCCCGCGGTTGAAGTCCACACCACCTGCCAATACCCAGCCTGCATTGAAACTGCTGACCTGCGCGAAGGAATCGGAGTACTCCTGCTGGCGGTCTTCGCCCGTGAAAAAGCGCTGCGTCTCGTTCCCGTTTATATACCGGAACGCCACGCCCGAAGCCACGAAGGGGGCGAGGTCTCTATATCCGAGAGGCCTCCACTTAAACAGTAGCGGGAGATCCAGCGCGTGGGCGCGATTTGTAGAGAGAACGGATTGCACAACAGGCGTGGCTGGGATCAGAGCGTCGAAGCGGAAGCGGCGATAAAGCAGGTTGAACTCCCCGCCGAAGTAGTCGTTGATTCGCAGGTCGGCCAGTCCGCCGATTACGAACCTGCTCTCTTCCGCATTGAAGCCCGGCACGGTTCGGAACGAGTCCAAGGCTTGAACACCGAGCTTCACACCGTAGCGAAGACCGACGTCATCCGAACGTAGATCAGGCTGCGAGAAAGCGCCAACGGCTAGCGCAGTTCAACAAGAAGACAAGATGGAATGGTCGCATGGTTCAGTCTGTACTCGTCATCAAGCTTCGACTCTTCGACTGCGAGCGCACGTGGAAACAGGATGTTGTTTTCGAGATGAATGTGCATGTGCAAGTCTTGTTCCAGCTCCTGGAGTCCCGCCATCAAGGACCGGTACGTGACGCAACCATACTCAGGAATCGCGTAGTTCGTCGTGATGGCGCGGATGTCCGCCAGTGCTCTTCCCGCACTGTCGTGCTCCGCTTCCATCATCCGGATTGGATTGCCGACGCTTCCGAAGGGCGTTCCCGGCAGCGGCGAGCCTGCCAGAGTTGCAGACTCATAGGCGGCGATGACCGGGAACAGAATCATCTCCTCCTTGCGCATGTGCATCTCCAACTCGGACCGCAACCCGGCGAAGACCTCTGGCAGGCCGGTCAGCGTAGGGCCGTACTTCTCGTTGTAGACCCGATAGACCTTGTCCAGACGCGTACCAAGCGGACCCAATTCACGCCTCAGGTACTCGTGGTGGGTGCCCACGATATGATCGATGAGCTCCTGCAGCGGCGCCGAGCTCCAGTCCCGACCCGGAGCCGCGACCGCGCTCATCGCCGACTCCAGTTCGCCCCGGACAGATGCCGGGTCGTAGCCTTTCTCGCGGCAGACGTCAGCAAGCGGGCGCTTGCCGCCACAGCAATAATCGATCCCCAGCCGTTCGAAAACCTTCACCGCAGCCAGAGAACTGGCTGCGATTTGCGACACTGTTGTTTCTTGGATTCCCAGCATTTCTTCCCTCTGATACAATCCTACGCCGGCCTGGCTCCGCCGGCAGTGACTCCGATCACGCGGCCGCAACGCCCCCCGCGCGTCCCAGGGCCGGTTTTGGTGGCAAAGGCGGGCTGGATGTAAAATCTCTGGTGGCCGAGACACCAAGACCGGGATTCCAGATTACAATTAACTATCACTGGAAAGCGTTACCGTATCTGCACAAGGGGGCAGACAGCAATGAAGTCAAAATCTAAACCGGGCCCGGCGGGCAAGAAATCCCGACGGGCGTTTATCCAAAAGGTCGGGACGGCGGCTGCGGCGTCAAGTGTGGTGGCAAGTGTCAGCGTCCGCCCAGCAACCGCCGCCACCGCGCCGGGCGCCGGAAAGTTGGGTGGAGCCAGGGCCCCTCTCGAAGCAGCCGATGCCGACGATTCGTTTGGGCAAGCACGATGTTGGCCGCCTGATTCTCGGCGTAAACTCCGTTGGGTTACATTTTTCTGAAATGCTCCGTCGGACGCATCGCGAGTGGTACACGCCCGAACAGGAGATGAAGGTGCTTAAGCGTTGTGATGAGCTGGGCATAAACCTCAGGATCCAAACCAGAGACCAGGTCAACAAATACAACGCGCAGTACGGGGGCAAGATGCTGTTTAGCAGCCAAGGCTCCTATGCCTGGTCTCCGGACGGAAAAGCGCAAGATCCCACGAAACTGATTAAGGATATGGCCGCACTCGGACCAATCGCCATTCATTACTCAGCGGCCGGCGCCGATGACATCTGGAGAAGGGGCCAGTTCGATAAAGTTCGGGAGTGGTGCAAAATCGTGCGGGATACGGGTGTTCTGGTTGGCGTGAATGGTCACTTCCCCGAAATGTTCATGAAAATGGAGGACGAGGGCTGGGACGTGGATTTCTACATGCCCGGCCTGTACCGGTTTGGCCGCACCCCCGCGGAATGGGAGGAGTTGTTCAAGTTCAACCCCGACCTGGCGCCACTGGAGGTCGGTCAACCTCCTACCGAGTATGCTTCGCCATACTACGGCGGGGAAATCGCTTGGGTGCGCGGTGATCCGCCGCACATGCTCAAGGTGATCAAACAGGTCAAGAAGCCGTGCATTGTGTTTAAGCTCCTGGCTAGCGGCAACCTAATGGCCAATGCCCAACCGAAGCTGCAGCAGCAAATCGTGGAGGCGAGGTTCAAATACGTTTTTGAGAACATCAAGTCCATCGACGGAGTGGTGGTCGCGATGTGGAGCAAGTATGAGGACCAGTACGCCATCAACAAGGAGTACGTGGTAAAGTACAGCGGGTCATCGATCCGCACATCGTAAGGCCAAGCAAAAGGGCTGCAATTCATTGGAATCGCAGCCCTTAAAATGGTGCGGAGGACAAGCCCCGGAGGGCACCGAAAAGGGCGTCACCGCCGTGAGGCAGACAAGGCAGCCCTTTTCCGCCGTTGACAATCCCGCTGTGCAGGTCCACAATCCCAGAGTCGGCAGAGACTGAGTGATAGGGATTCACTCCTCCAGCCCGACCCGGAGGGCGCCAGCGGAGTCCGAATCTCAGCTCCCACGCCCTCCGGTCAGCGAACTCCGCGCACGGCAGCGCTAGGAGCTTGTTGAAAAACCTGCCCTAGAGGCCATGACAAGCCTGGAGGCTTATTCCACCTGTTCGATCAACGATTTGCGCTGACGTAAAGTAGGCCTCCTGGCCTGCACGGCAGTTTTTCAACAAGCTCCTAGTCGTCCTGGAAGCCACCAGTCCGCACGGCAGCGATCACGAACAAGACGACCACAAACACGCCGATGCCAGCCAGGACGTAGAGGACGGTTCGCTTGGCTTTCCCGCCATTCACCGCCTTGATTGACTGGACCTCACTGAATGCGATCTTCCGTTCCTCGATGTGCCCGGCCTTGGCGTACTTAAGGATGATCCCCTCGCTTGAGACGGCGCCCAGTTGGCCTTTGAGCTTTTCCTTGTTCGTTAGCCGGACCTCAATGACTGATCCAATCGGAATCTGGATGATCTGCTGCTGTAATGTGGGTGTCTGCGAAGCAGGCGCTTGTCCCGCGCCTGCGGCGTCGAAAATAGGAGACTCCGCTGCATAGACCGAGTTGGCGAACATAACCCAGGCCATAACCACAGAGAGGTTCTTCAGCATAGTGGGTCTGATTGTACCTCTTTTGCCATTGACAACTGCTGTGAGCGGGCCAACAATCGCCATGTCGGAGTGGAAGCCTGAGTGATTTAGGGAAAGGCCCGTAAGCTATTGAGCCTACGGGCCTAATTCGGTGCGGCGAGGGGCACTCCCGCCTCCTTTACGGGACCGAGAGGTCACCGCCGGTGAGATCGACACGCCGATACTGACATCGGGCACGTACTATTTTGGCCTCAACAACAGGTTCTCGCTTATCTCAGACAAAACGGTCGAGGCCTATGTGCAACTAAAGTACACGTCCTATTGAATCTCCACTATTCCCCGCGCGTGGGCTGAAGCTTCGAAAGCGGGCCGGAGTCGTCGACCAGGATGGCAGCCCCGAACGGTTGTTTTAACGATCTCCGGCGGACGGCAGTGCGCAACATGGTGCGGGCCGGAATCCCGAGCGTGTCGCGATGGCGATCTCGGGCCACAAGACACGATCCGTGTTCGACCGGTACGACATCGTGTCCGAGTGCGACATCCTGAGAAGCCGCCTGGAAGCTGGAAAGCTACGTCGCCGAGTCTCAAAAGGCTGCTGACAAGGACACGAGAAACCCGAGACAACAGCGCCCCCGTTTCCGAGGGCGCTAAGCTGCTGACTAAATGGTGCGGAGAGGGGGACTTGAACCCCCACGAGATTGCTCCCGCTAGCACCTCAAGCTAGTGCGTCTGCCAATTCCGCCACCTCCGCGCTGGGCAAAATCTACTTCACTGGAGCTGGTTGCTGCGGCTTGGGAAGTGCCGGCGCCGGAGCCTTCTGCTGCTGCGTCGTCTTCGGCCTAGCGCGCTCCAGGACCGTGGAGCCCCCGGCGCCGCCCCGAGTGGCCATGATGGCCAGGGTCATGGACGTTATCATGAACAGGACCGCGGCCCCCGTCGTGGCTTTAGACAGCACGGTGGCCGAACCGCGCGGGCCAAAGGCCGTCTGCGATCCCATGCCGCCGAAAGCCCCGGCCAAATCGGCTGCCTTGCCACTCTGCAGCAGCACCACAATCACCAAGAAGACACAAACTAAGACGTGGACAATCGTTACCGCAATCACCATGTTCGTTGCTTTCCGGAGGCGGAATACCGCCCCAGTGGTTCGATCGGTCCCCTTCAGTATAGGAAACGCTCGCTGCCCGTGGTCAAACTGGGGTGCCCGCGAGCCCGCCACAAAAAGAACGGGCTTGTCAGCCCCGGGCAGCGGAACCGACAAGCCCTATATTGTGCCGGCGCAAGGCCAGCAGGAGGAGTGATCTCCTTAAACCTATGATTCCATTAATACTTAAGAATCCCTAAGACAAGACAAGCATAGCACTTCCGGGGTGGAACGGAAATCCTATCTTTCAGACACATTTATGGTACTAAAGTACTATTCACCTTATTTTCCCGAATTCGCGCAGGCTCGGGTATATTTGGGTATGGTCCGGTTGGGGAGTTCTGCCGGGCCACCAGCACCCGATGAAATTCCATGACCTGTTTGCGGCCGATGAGGAATCCAGGCGCACGGCCGTGCTCGCGGCTTTGGCTTTCCTGACGGCCACGATCGCTTTCGCCGACATCAGCGGGTTTGGCCAGGGATGGTCTGTCGGGGTCCTCTACCTGTTTCCCATGCTGATCGCGGCGCTGCACCTGTCACGCGTGGAGGTCCTGCTGCTGGCGGTGCTCTGCACGGTGTTGCGCGAAGCTTTGGGCCCGTTTGCCTGGAATGAAGGACTGCTGCTGCGAAGCAGCCTGGCGCTGATCGCGTTTGGCGGAGCGGGCCTGTCGGTGAGAGAGCTGGCCGGGCGCCAACGGCGGAGGTTCGAGCAGGAGCGGCAGCTTAGGGAGCAGGCCAAGCTGAGGGAGGCGGCCGAACAGCAGTTGCAGGCGCTCATCGAGACCAGCCCGGTTGCCATTCTCACCATGGACGTGGAAGGCGACATTCAGCTGGCCAACCAGGCGGCTCAAGATTTGCTTGGGTTCGGGCTTGAGCCCCTCAGGGGAGAGCCGATCGGGCGCTTTCTGCCTCCCCTGGCCAGCCTGCCGCAGGCTGAAAGCACGGGACCGAGCCTACGTACGATGCTGGAATGCAAGGCGCGCCGGCGAAACGGGGATATCTTCCCGGCCCATGTCTGGTTGTCGAACTTCTACACCGTATCCGGTTCGATGCTGGCGGCCATCGTCCTGGACACCTCCGACGAACTCCGTGACCGCGAGGAACTGGGCTTCGATCAGCTCATGAAGAGCTCCCGCATCCTGGTGCGGGCCGTCTCTCACGAGATACGGAACGCCTGCGCCGCCATCGCCGTGGTACACGCCAACCTGCGGCGGGTGCCGGGCATCGAGCGCAACGAAGATTTCCAGGCGCTGGGCACGCTGGTCGAGGGGCTCGGCAAACTGGTCTCGACCGAATTGCGCACGGCCTCGCAGAAGACACCGCCATCCGTCAATCTGCGCGAGGTATTCGAGGAGTTCAAGATCATCGTCGAGCCTTCCTTCGCGGAGGTGGATGCGGTGCTGGATTGGGCGATTCCCGACCACCTCCCTCGGGTCGCCGCCGAGCGCCATGGACTTCTGCACATCTTCATGAACCTGGCGGCCAACAGCCAGCACGCGCTGCGGCGCGTCGAGAACAGACGCATGACCATCAAAGCCACGGTCGAGCAGGACCGGGCCGTCGTCCGCTTTGCCGACACGGGGCCCGGAGTCGAGTATCCGGAGCGTTTGTTCCAACCCTTCCGGAATTCCTCGGAAGGAGCCGGCCTGGGTCTGTACTTGTCGCGCGCCCTGGCCCGCTCCTTCGCCGGCGAGCTGCGCTACGAGCCGCAGCCCTACGGCTCGTGCTTCGCGGTGGAACTGCCCTTGGCGCGGCAACCTGACCACGCAATGGAGTGAAATTGAGTCAAGAGCCCGTTCCGAAAATTCGCCTGCTGCTGGTTGACGACCATGCGTTGTTCCGGGAGGGTCTCGCCCGCCTGCTGGCCTCGGAGCCGGACTTCGAAGTTGCCGTCCCCTGCGCCACGGGGGATGAAGCCCTTCGGGTGCTGGACAGCGCCAAGATTGACTTGATCCTGCTGGACTACGACCTGACGGGGAAACCGGGGCGCGGTTTCTGGTGCGGGCGATGCAGCGCGGCTTTCAGGGACGCGTTCTGCTGGTTACGGCGGGGTTGAGCGACGTCGAAGTCGCCGACATCCTCCGTTTGGGCGTCACGGGCATCTTTCTGAAGCACAATCCCCCCGGTCTTCTGGCCAAAGCCATCCGCAAAGTCATGGAGGGCGAGGTCTGGCTGGACCAGCGGTACCTGAAAGTCCTTCTCAAAGAGAGCCGGGCCGCGGTGGAAGACAGCGGCGGCCGCAAGCTCAGCGGCAGGGAACTGGAGGTGCTTCGATCCCTGCTCAAAGGGTTGGCGAACAAAGAGATTGCCGTCAGCCTGCGGATCTCGGAGAGTTCGGTGAAGGCGACCCTGCAACAACTCTTCTTGAAGACCGGAGTCCGCACCCGCAGCCAGCTGGTCCGCGTGGCCCTGGAGCAATACAAGGAGTATTTGTAGGGGAGACGCCGGCAGCATCCGGAATGGGCACGCCGGGCGTGCCCCTACGTTAACCCGGAAGTTCTGTGGTCTTGGGCACGCGGGGGTGTGCCGTATGGATCTTGCAGCCAGTCTGAAGGATTCTCCTCGATATAGTGGCGCGTCTGATTCAGCTCGTCTTCGGTACGGATGATGCGTTCGAAGTAGTTCCTCTGCCATACCGCAGCACCGGGTGTGCCTCGGAGTTGATTCACCCGCCGCGTCACGATGCCCTTGAACTGGCCGACGATCACGGCAAGTGAACCTGCCACGGAACTGCCAAACCGCGCCTCCGCACTTGCCGGTCTGTCTCTCTCCTCAGTGAGCCAGAGAATGGCGTGAAAGTGGTTGGGCATGATGACGAAGGCATCCAGCATAACGCTCGATCTTACGCTCGGTGTGCGCAGCCACGCCTCTCGGACGATAACACCACAAGCATTCAGCTTCATCGCGTCTCTGGTAACCGTTCCAAAGATGTGTCCCCAGCCTGCTGCGCAAAGGGTGACAAAGTAGGCGCCAGGTGAGCAGTAGTCGTGCCCGGGCAGCCGGAGTGACCTGCGGCGTAGCGTAACGACGGAGGGGGCCACATGACCTTGTGTCCCATGAAGGTAATTCTTCTCACTCGGTAGGGGCACGCCGGTGGCGTGCCCCTTACGTCTAACGCCGGAGGTTCTGTGGCTCTGGGCACGCCGGTGGCGTGCCCCTACGTCTAACGCCGGAGGTTCTGTGGCTTTGGGCACGCCGGTGGCGTGCCCCTACGTCTAACACCAGAGGTTCCGCTCTGGGCGCGCCGGTGGCGTGCCCCTACAGGTATTTGCCGACCAACAGTTGCAGCTTGTTGCGCGTGGCCTCGGGAATCGATTTCCGGTCGGTGATGATGGCGTGCTTAAGGGCGGAGCCGCACTGGCATTCGCGGGCGGCGGGCATGCGGGCCACGGCGGCAGCCACCACGGCGGCCGCATGCCCGGCGTTCTTCACCAGGTTCGAAAGAATCTGATCCACGGTCACGGCGTCGTGGCCGGGGTGCCAGCAATCGTAGTCGGTGACCATCGCTACGGTCGCGTAGCAGATCTCCGCCTCTCGAGCCAGCTTCGCCTCCTGGAGGTTGGTCATGCCGATGACGTCCATGCCCCAGCTCCGGTAGACATTGGACTCGGCGACGGTGGAGAACGCGGGCCCCTCCATGCACAGGTAGGTTCCGCCCTTCTTCGCGTTCACTCCCACGCCGAGGCAGGCCTGGTGGATCGTCTCCGCCAGTTGCGGACAGGTCGGATGGGAGAAGCTGACGTGCGCCACCAGCCCGTCGCCGAAGAAGGTCGACACCCGGCCCTTGGTGCGGTCAAAGAATTGGTCCGGGATGACGAAGTCCAGCGGCCGGTGTTCCTCCTTGAGCGAGCCGACGGCGCTCAAGGAGATGATCCGCTCGACGCCCAGCGACTTCAGGGCGTAGATATTGGCGCGGAAGTTCAGCTCCGAGGGCGAGATGCGGTGCCCGCGCCCATGGCGCGCCAGGAAGGCTACGTCCTGCCGCGCCCAGTTTGCCGACCGCGAGTTTCTCCGAAGGGCTGCCCCACGGGGTCTCGACGGCGATCTCCTCCCGCACTTCGAACCCCGGCATGGAATACAGTCCGCTGCCGCCTATGACCCCGATTCTGGCCTTCAATTGTCTCTCCCGCTATTGAACTTCAGACGATCTCTTCCCTGGCCGGATCCCAACGCACGGTTCGCCCCTGCCGGTAGCTTTCCACCGCCATGCAGCAGGTGACGGATACCCGGTAGCCCAGCTCCAGCGGGGCGTTGGGCGTCTTCCCCGTGCGGATGCACTCCAGAAAATCGTGCATGTGCGCGTTGGGCCGCGTCTTCGTCTGGCCCAGGGCTTCCGTCGCGTCCGGAAGATTGACCTTCTGCGGAAGGTAACGAATCTGCTGGCCGCGGGACAGCGTCCCGTCCGTGCCCAGCACCTCCTCGGAGGAGCCGAGCTGGTTGTTTCCGAATCCCGAATCCCAGGTGAACAGGATCTCTTCGGAGTGCTCCATGACCACGCTCATGGTGTCCGGGACCTCCCGTTCATCTTTCCAAAGATGCACTCCACCCAGCATGCTGACAGTGGTTGGGATCTGCAGGTCCAGCGCCCTAAACCAGAAAGCGAGCTGCTGGGACATGCTCTCGCCGACATTGCCGCCGGAGTAGTCCCAAAAGAAGCGCCAGTTCACGAAGCGGTTGGCGTCAAATTCCCGCCGCGGGGCCTGGCCCAGGAACGATTCCCAGCCTATGCTCTCCGGCGTGATGTCGGGAAAGACCGGCCGCGCCCACTGCGGCTTGCCATGGGGCGTATTGCGGAACATGTGGGCGTGAATGGCGGTGATCTTGCCGACGCGTCCCGAAGCCAGAAACGCCGCGGCGTCGGCAAACACCCCGGAACTGCAGGCCTGGTGCCCTATCTGGACCGCCAGCCGCGGCGCGCGCTGGCACGCCTGGCGCATCCACTTAGCGTGATCCACGCTCAGCGCCATGACCTTTTCCTGGTAGACGTGCTTGCCGGCTTCCAGCGCGGCGACGAAATGCTCGGCGTGCAAGTGTGGCGGAGAGGCAATCAGGACGGCATCAATGCCGCGGTCCTCCAGCAGGCGCCGGTAATCCGCGTGCGCGCTGGCGGCGGGAGCCAGCGTCTTCGCCGCCTCCAGGTGGCGCGGGTAGATATCCGCAAACCCGGCCAGTTCTGTTTGTCCGCAGGCCAGGCACTCCCGCGCCAATTGCGTCCCGCGGTCGCCCACCCCGATGACCGCGACGCGGAGGCGGTCATTAGCCCCCAGCACGCTGGAGGGCACAGCGATGGTTCCGGCCAACCCGGTCGCAACTTGCCCGATGAATCTGCGACGTGAGTCCAAAAACGCTCCCCGTTCCCTATCCTATTGTTTTTACTGGCCCTTCTATCATAGCATCGGGCGGCCGGGAGGCTGACGGCAGGCCGCGGCGCAGGCCTGACGGGGGGTCTGGAGAAGGCCGGGGGAGCGGGCTAGCGGATCTCGACGACCGTTTGGAACAGCGAAGTGGGCAAATTAATTCCCATTGAAACCAGCCGTTCATGGAACTTCGGCCGGATGCCGCTCGGCTTGAAGCGGCCTTTCACCCTGCCGTCCTCGGCAAGTCCCGTCCTCTCGAAGACGAAGAGGTCCTGCATGGTCAACAGGTCGCCTTCCATGCCGCAGCACTCGGTGATGTGCGTCACGCGGCGGGAGCCGTCGCTGAGCCTGGATATCTGCACCACGACGTGGATCGCGGAGCTCATCTGCTGGCGCACGGCGCGCACCGGCATATTGCGCATTCGCCATCCCGACCAACACTTCCAGGCGGCTGGTGGCCTCGCGCGGGGTGTTGGCGTGAATCGTCGTCAGCGAGCCGTCGTGGCCGGTGTTCATGGCCTGGAGCATGTCCAGCGCCTCTTCTCCGCGGACCTCCCCAACGATGATGCGGTCGGGGCGCATACGCAAAGCGTTGATCACGAGATCGCGGATTCGGACGGCGCCGGCGCCCCCGATGTTCGACGGCCGCGACTCCATGCGCGCCACGTGGCGCTGCCGCAATTGCAGCTCGGCGGCGTCCTCGATCGTCACCACGCGCTCGCTCTCGCTGATATAAGAGGAGAGGACATTCAGCAGGGTCGTCTTGCCGGCGCCCGTGCCTCCTGAGACGAGGATGTTGAGGCGGGCCTTTACGCAGGCTTCCAGGCAATCCAGCATGCCCTGCGTGAGGGTCAGGTTCTGAACCAGCTTTTCGGCCTTCAACCGATCATGCCCGAAACGACGGATCGACAGCAGGGGGCCGTCCACGGCCACGGGTGGGATAACGGCGTTGACGCGCGAGCCGTCGGGCAGCCGGGCGTCCACCAGGGGCGAGGTTTCGTCGATGCGACGGCCTACGCGCGAGACGATCTTTTCGATCACGCGGATCAGATGCGCGTCGTCTTTGAATTCGACGGCGCTCTCGTAAAGCCGGCCGGACCGCTCCACGTGGACCATCTTTGGGGTGGTCACCAGGATGTCCGAGATGGTCGGATCCTGGAGCAGCGGTTCCAAAGGTCCCAGTCCGAAAGTCTCCTGAAAAACCTCTTCCACGAGCCTTTCCTTCTCGGATGAAGCCAGCGTGTCGAACTCCTCTTCGACGAGATTTCTGATAGCGCTTCGCAGTTCGGCCCGCGCGCGCTCTCCCGCCATGGAAGAGATCGCCTCCAGATTCACGCGCTCCGGTAACCGCCGGTGCAGCGTGATCTTGGCGTTGAGGGAGTCGGTCTCGTTCAGCACCTCCTTTCGTTGGGAGGGAGCCATGCCAATGATGGTTCCTAGATCGTATGGTACTACTTCCGCTGCAGCTGCCATGATGGTTGTCCTGTAACGGCAAGTATATCCGAAATATTACCTAAGTGTTTATCTTTCTTGCGGGTATGAGACTTCCGCCCTTTTCGACGGCAGGCGCTCTGGGGTACCACGCGGAAGAGAACGACGGGGAGGCTAAGCCTTAAGGCTTCAGCTTGTTACGTTTAGTACTCACAACTACTAATACCCCCATACGTGGCTACGTAATGACTCCACAATAATGCGCTCTGGGGGTATATGGTTCGTGCTTAGAAGTGGGGACGCGCTCAGGGTCGCCTCCGGCCCGCCGGCAGGATCAGCGCTCCTGGGCGCGGAGGCGGGTCTGCTGCCCGCCTCAAAACAGTTGACGCTTACTTTCCGAGGCCTCTTCTCCGCCTGCGGCGGAGCAGATAAAATACAAGCAGGGCTCCGGCAGCAATCCACAACAGCGCGCTGAGCGTGGTCTGATTCATCCCGTCTTCCTTTCTTCTCCCATGACTCTTTGAGGCGCGCGGCTTCCGGGGCCACGCCGCTCACTCATCATCTACGCAAATATACTGTACTTTCCCTGAAAAGTCATTCATTTTCTAAAGAAGTGAACCACTTTCTGACGGGATGTGGTGGTTACGCGCGGGCGGCCCTCGCCGCCCGTGTGCAAGGGCGTGCTACTCGGCCAAGGGCTCTTCGCCGGGTTCTTCGGGAAGCCCGCCGCTGTACTGCAGCCGGGTTTCCTCTTCGTAGCCGGGGATGCCGGCGAGGGCGATTTCAGGCTCCAGCGAGGGTTCTTCCTCCTCGATGTCCTCGCCCGCGATCTTCACGCGCCGGTAGTATTCCATGCCCGTGCCGGCGGGGATGAGGCGTCCCATGATGACGTTCTCTTTCAGCCCGCGCAGATGATCGACCCTGCCGTTGATGGCGGCTTCGGTGAGCACCCTGGTGGTCTCCTGGAAGGACGCCGCGGAAATGAAGGAATCCGTGGAGAGCGATGCCTTGGTGATTCCGAGCAAGATCACCTTGCCTTCGGCCGGCTTGCCGCCGTCTTCGCGGCTCAGGACGCGCTGATTCTCCTCCCGGAACTTGAACTTATCGACCACCTCTTCCGGCAGAAATTCGGTGTCGCCGATCTCCTCCACCTTCACCCAGCGCATCATCTGGCGCGTGATAACCTCCAGGTGCTTGTCGTTGATGGTCACGCCCTGCAGCCGGTAGACTTCCTGGATCTCGTTCACCATGTACTTCTGCAGTTCGCTCTCGCCGAGCACGTGCAGAATGTCGTGCGGATTGCGTGGCCCGTCCATCAGCGGGTCGCCGGCGTGCACTCTCTCGCCCTCCTGCACGCTGATGTGAACGCCTCGCGGGATCAAGTATTCGCGCTGCTGCCCGTCGTCGCCCACAACATGCACCTTGCGCATGCCCTTGGCGATCTCGCCGAACCGCACCACGCCGTTGATCTCGGAAATGGTGGCCGTCTCGCGCGGCCTGCGCGCCTCGAATAGTTCGACCACACGCGGCAAGCCACCGGTGATGTCCTTGGTCTTGGTGGTAGCGCGCGGGATCTTCGCCAGCACGTCGCCGGCGAACACTTCCTCGCCGTCGCGGACCATCAGGTGCGCGTGCGACGGCATCAGGTAGCGTTTCTCCTCCGAGCGCGATCCGCCGGCCGGACGAATGATGACGATGGGCATCCGCTTCTCGTCGGGGGAATCGACCACCACCCACTGCGACATGCCGGTGATCTCATCCACCTGCTCCTGGAGAGTCAGGCCCTCAACCAGGTCGCGGAAGTGAACCGTTCCGCTGACTTCCGTCAGGATCGAGAAAGTGTAGGGATCCCATTCCAGCAAGACCTGGTTGGCCTTAATGGGCGCGCCGGCCTCGACCAAAATCTTGGCGCCGTAGACGACCTGGTAACGCTCTTTTTCGCGTCCCTTTTCGTCGACGACAGCCAGGATGCCGTTGCGGTTCATGGCGATCAACTCGCCCTTGTTGTTGTGCACCGCCACCACGCCGAGATACTTGGCGAAACCGTCCGACTTGGCGTCCTGCGTGGACTGCTCGCTGATGCGCGATGCGGTGCCGCCGATGTGGAACGTCCGCATGGTGAGCTGCGTGCCGGGCTCTCCGATGGACTGCGCCGCGATGACGCCCACCGCCTCGCCGCGCTCCACCAGGCGGCCGGTGGCCAGGTTGCGCCCGTAGCACAACTGGCACGCGCCGCGCCGGGACTCGCAGGTCAGCACCGAGCGAATCTCCACCCGCTCGATGCCCGCGGATTGAATCAAGGCCGCCAGTTCCTCGTCGATCTCCTGGTTGGCCCGCACCAGAATGTTCTGGTCGTAATCCAGCACGTCTTCCAGAGCGACCCGGCCCACAATGCGGTCTCGCAAGGGCTCGATGATTTCGCCCGATTCCACGATCGGCTCCACGTAGATGCCGTTCGTCGTGCCGCAGTCGAACTCGCTGACGATCACGTCCTGCGCCACGTCCACCAACCGCCGCGTCAGGTAGCCGGAATCGGCGGTCTTGAGCGCCGTATCCGCCAGCCCCTTCCGGGCGCCGTGCGTGGAAATGAAGTACTGCAACACGTTGAGGCCCTCGCGGAAATTGGCGGTGATGGGGGTCTCGATGATCTCGCCGGAGGGCTTGGCCATGAGGCCGCGCATGCCGGAGAGCTGCCGGATCTGTTGCTTGGAGCCGCGGGCGCCGGAGTCCGCCATGATGTAAATCGGGTTCAGGTAGCGGCCCGTGGAGTCGTCCTCCTCCATCACCTTGAACATCTCTTCCGAGACGCGCTCGGTGACCTTGGACCAGATCTCGATGATCTTGTTGTAGCGCTCGCCGTGGGTGATGGCGCCTTCCTGGTACTGCGACTGCACCTCCATGACCTGCCGTTCGGCCTCGCGCACCAACTGCGGCTTGGAAGCCGGGACCACCATGTCGTCGATACCGATCGAGATGCCGGCGCGGGTGGCGTAGAGGAAGCCGAGGTCCTTGACCTCGTCCAGCATCTTCACCGTGGTCTGGAGCCCGAAGCGCAGGTAACAATACTGCACCAGTTGCGTGAGGCCCTTCTTCTTCAGCAGCCCGTTGATGAAGGGCATCTCCTCGGGCAGAACGTCGTTCAGGATTACGCGCCCGACCGTGGTCTCCATGTACTGCTTGTTGAACTCGATGGGCTCCGTATGGATCATGTTCTGGCTGTCGAAAGCCTTGGTCAGGTCGATGACCTGGCCCGTGAAGCGCAGCTTGACGGGGGTGAGCGTTTCCACCTCGCCCATTTCCAGCGCGATCAGCACGTCTTCGTTGGAAGCGAAGGTGCGGCCTTCGCCCTTGGTGCCGGGCCGCCGCTTGGTGAGGTAGTAAAGGCCCAACACCATGTCCTGAGTCGGAACGGCAATGGGCGCCCCGTGCGCCGGGGAGAGGATATTGTTCGACGCCAGCATCAGGCTGCGAGGCCTCCACCTGGGCCTCCGGCGAGAGCGGGATGTGCACGGCCATCTGGTCGCCGTCGAAGTCGGCGTTGAAGGCGGTGCAAACCAGGGGGTGAATCTTGATCGCCTTGCCCTCCACCAGCACGGGCTCGAAGGCCTGGATGCCGAGGCGGTGCAAGGTGGGAGCGCGGTTGAGCAGAATCGGGTGGTCGCGGATGACTTCCTCGAGGATGTCCCACACCACCGGATCCTGCTGTTCGACCAGTTCCTTGGCCTGCTTGATGGTGGTGCAGTGTCCCCGCTGCTCCAGCCGGTGATAAATGAACGGCTTGAACAACTCCAGCGCCATCTTCTTGGGCAGCCCGCACTGGTGCAGTTTCAGCTCCGGCCCCACGACGATCACCGAGCGGCCGGAGTAGTCGACGCGCTTGCCCAGCAGGTTCTGCCGGAATCGGCCCTGCTTGCCCTTCAATGTGTCCGAGAGCGACTTCAACGGCCGGTTGTTGGCCCCGCGCAGCACGCGCCCGCGGCGTCCGTTGTCGAACAGCGCGTCCACGGCCTCCTGCAACATGCGCTTCTCGTTGCGCACGATCACGTCGGGAGCATGCAGCTCCATCAGCTTCTTCAACCGGTTGTTGCGGTTGATCACGCGGCGGTAGAGATCGTTGAGATCCGATGTGGCGAACCGGCCGCCGTCCAGAGGCACCAGCGGCCGGAGCTCCGGAGGGATCACCGGCATCACGTCCAGAATCATCCACTCGGGCTTGTTGCCCGACTTGCGGAAGGACTCGGCCACCCGCAGGCGCTTGGAATACTTCAGCTTCTTCTGCTGCGAGACTTCGGTCTTCAGCTTCTCGCGGATCTCCTGGCTGAGGGCCTCGACGTCCACTCTGCTTCAGGAGTTCCTTGATGCCCTCGGCGCCCATCATGGCCACGAACTTCCCGGGGTGCTCCGGCGTCCAACTGCCGCTTCCGCTCGTCGCTGATGACCTCCGCCCTGGTTCAGGTCCGGCACTTCCCCGGGATCCACGACCACGAAGGCCTCGAAATAGAGGACCCTTTCCAATTCCCGCAGCGTGATGTCCAGCAGATACCCAATGCGGCTCGGCAAACCCTTGAAGAACCAGACGTGGGAGCAGGGGCTGGCCAGCTCGATGTGGCCCAGCCGTTCACGGCGCACTCTGGCGACCGTCACTTCCACGCCGCACTTGTCGCAGATCACTCCGCGGTGCTTCATCCGCTTGTACTTGCCGCACAGACATTCCCAGTCTTGGATCGGGCCGAAGATGCGCGCGCAGAACAGGCCGTCCCGTTCCGGCTTGAAGGTGCGGTAATTGATCGTTTCAGGCTTGGTGACTTCGCCGTGGGACCAACTGCGGATCTTTTCCGGAGCCGCAAGGCTGATCCGGATCGAATCGAAGTCAGCAATCAGGTTGCTTCTGTCGTACGGAGATGATCGGTACAAAGCTGCCTCCTTAATGCGCCTGCCACTACCCTCAGTCAGCCGCCAGCGCCGTCTCCATCAGCTCGCTGGGTTTCTTCATCAGCTCGACGTCCAGGCACAACGACTGCAATTCGCGAATCAGCACGTTGAAAGACTCGGGGACGCCAGGCTCGGCCGCGGCTTCGCCCTTCACAATCGCCTCGTAGATCTTGGCGCGGCCGTAAACATCGTCGGACTTGGCCGTCAGCAGTTCCTGGAGGATGTAGGCGGCGCCGTAAGCCTCCAACGCCCAGACCTCCATCTCCCCAAACCGCTGTCCGCCGAACTGCGCCTTGCCGCCGAGCGGCTGCTGCGTGATCAGCGAATACGGTCCGATGGAGCGGGCGTGGATCTTGTCGTCCACCAGGTGCGAGAGCTTCAGCATGTAGATGTAGCCCACCGTCACCGGCTGCTCGAACGGGATTCCCAGCATTCCGTCGCAGAGCTGCACCTTGCCGGACTTGGGCAACTTGGCCTCGGCCAGCTCCTTCTTGATATCGCGTTCCGCGGCGCCGTCGAAAACCGGCGTAGCGTAGAATTTTCCGAGCGCGTGCGCCGCCCAGCCGAGGTGCGTCTCCAGAATCTGCCCGACATTCATTCGGGAAGGGACGCCCAGGGGGTTCAGCACGATCTCGACCGGTGTGCCGTCGGGCAGATAAGGCATGTCCTCGTCAGGGACGATCTTGGCAATCACGCCCTTGTTCCCATGCCGGCCCGCCATCTTGTCGCCCACCGACAGCTTGCGCTTCATGGCGATGTAGACCTTCTCCAGCTTGATCACGCCGGGAGGAAGCTCGTCGCCCTTCTTGAGCTTGGCGATCTTCTCCTCGGTGATCTTTTCGAGGACCGAGATCTGCCGGGAGGTCATCTCCTCGATCTCGTCGATCTGCTCGTTCAGCCGCGGGTCCTTGTCCTTCAGCTTCATGCGCTTCAAGTCCCGCGCCCGGAGCTTCTCGATGACATCGCGCGTCAGATCGAGGCCCTTCGACAAGAGCCGCTTGTTGGTCTTCTCGTCGTGCAGGTCGGCCAGCAGCTGCTTGCCGTCCAGCAGCGTGGCCAGCCGCTTGGAGCGCTCGTCGTTCAGAATCCGCTTCTCGTCGTCCAGGTTGCGGTGCAGGTCTTCGATCTCCGAATCCATGATGGCCCGGGACCGCTCATCCAGCTCCGCGCCCTTGCGGGAGAAGATCTTGCATCCCACCACCGTTCCCTCGATACCCGGAGGGCAGTACAGGGATGCGTCCTTGACGTCGCCGGCCTTCTCGCCGAAGATGGCGCGCAGCAGTTTCTCTTCCGGCGTGAGCTGCGTCTCGCCCTTGGGCGTGACCTTGCCCACCAGGATGTCACCCGGTTTCACCGTGGCGCCGATCATGATCACGCCGCTCTCGTCCAGGTTCTTCAGGAAGCCTTCGGCGATGTTCGGAATGTCGCGGGTGATCTCTTCCGGCCCCAGTTTGGTGTCCCGGGCTTCGATCTCAAATTCCTCGATATGGATCGAGGTGTAGTAGTCTTCCTTGACCAGCTTCTCGCTGACCACCAGCGCGTCTTCGAAGTTGTAGCCGCGCCACGGCATGAAGGCCACCAGGACGTTCCTGCCCAGCGCCAGTTCGCCGTTGTCGGTACAGGGGCCGTCCGCCAGCACATCGCCCTTGCGGACGCGCTGGCCCTGCTGGACGATGGGTTTCTGATTGATACAGGTGTTCTGGTTGGAGCGCTTGAACTTGGTGAGCTGGTAGATATCGGCGCCCACCTCGCGCGAAAGCTGGCCCTCGTGAACGTTGCCTTCCACCCTCACGATGATCCGCTCGGAGTCCACCGAATCGACCACGCCCGAACGGCGGCAGAGCACCACGGCTCCGGAATCCCGCGCCGTAACGCGCTCCATGCCGGTGCCCACGTAAGGCGCCTCGACCCGCAGCAGGGGAACCGCCTGGCGCTGCATGTTGGAGCCCATCAGCGCGCGGTTGGCGTCGTCGTTCTCCAGGAACGGGATCAGGCTGGCGGCGACCGAGACCAGCTGTTTCGGGCTGACGTCCATGAATTCGATCTCGTCGCGCTTGATCAGCACGAAGTCGCCCGCCTGCCGGGCGTTCACCAGGTCCGGCACCATGCGGCCGTTTTCGTCCAGTTCCACGTTCGCCTGGGCGACGACGTACTTGTCTTCTTCCCAGGCCGAAAGGTACTCGGCGTGCGCCTGGACCTCCACCGGCAGCTTCTTCGCGTCCCGCGTCGCGGACGGCCTTGTCCAACTCGCTGCGAAGCAGAACCTGGCCCACCTTGTAGGGCGTGTCGCCGGGGTTCAAAACCTTGACCTCGTCCACCACCACGCCCTTCACCACGCGGCGGTACGGGCTCTCGATGAAGCCGTACTCGTTGATGCGGGCAAAGCAGGACAGCGACGAGATCAAGCCGATGTTCGGCCCTTCCGGCGTCTCGATCGGGCAGATGCGGCCGTAGTGCGTGGAGTGCACGTCGCGCACTTCGAATCCGGCGCGCTCCCTGGATAGACCGCCTGGACCCAGCGCCGAAAGACGCCGCTTGTGCGTGATCTCCGAGAGCGGGTTGGTCTGATCCATGAACTGCGAGAGCTGGCTGGAGCCGAAAAATTCGCGGATGGCGGCCATCACCGGCTTGGCGTTCACCAGGTCGTGCGGCATGGCCGTTGACATCTCCTGGTAGACCGACATCTTCTCCTTGATGGCCCGCTCCATGCGGACCAGGCCGATGCGGAACTGGTTTTCCAGCAGTTCGCCCACGGCCCGCACGCGGCGGTTGCCGAGGTGGTCGATGTCGTCCACCGAGCCGATGCCCCGGCGCAACTTCAGGACGTACTTGATGGTGTCGACGAAGTCCTCGACTTCCAGCGTGCGCCGGTCGAGCGGATGATCCCGGTTCTTGTCGTCCTTCTCCTTGGACTCCTTCTTCTCGAGCCAGGCCGCCGGGGCGTAGTCGGCGCTGCCGTGCAGCTTGATATTGAACTTCATCCGCCCCACCCGGGAAAAATCGTACTTCCTCGGGTCGAAGAACATCCCCTGGAAAAGCTGGGTGGCGGTGTCGACGGTGGGCGGGTCTCCGGGGCGCAGCTTGCGGTAGATTTCCAGCAGCGCGTCGTTCTGGCTCTTGACCGGGTCCTTCTTCAGCGTGGCGGAGAGCACGTTGCCCACCTCGTCGCGCTCGGGGAAGAAAACCTCGAAGCTGGGAATGCCGGCTTCCACGAAATTCGCAGATCGCGGCGCCGGTGACTTCCTGATTGGCCTCCAGCAACACTTCGCCGGTGGACATGTCCACCACGTCCGCCGCCGCGGAAGCGCCCTCCAGATCCCCGGGGGACACCTCCACCATCTCGATCTTGGCCTTCTGAATCTCCTTCAGAAGCGTGTTGGTGACCTTCTTGCCGGCGGCCACGATCTGCTCGCCCGAGCGCGAGACCACCGCGTGAGAGAGCCGCATGTTGACCAGGCCCGGCGAGACATTCCAGAGCAGCTTCTTGTCCTTGACGGAGATCTTGTCGACCTTGTAGAAGGTCCGCAGGATCTGCTCGTCGCTCTTCAGGCCCAGCGCGCGCAGGAACACCGTCCCGTAGAACTTGCGTTTGCGGTCGATGCGCACGTAGAGCAGGTTCTTGGTGTCGTACTCGAACTCGACCCAGCTCCCGCGGTAGGGGATGATCTTGCCCAGGAAGTAGCCCTGCGAAGGAACGCGCTCGAAGAACACGCCCGGGGAGCGGTGCAACTGCGAGACGATGACGCGCTCGGTGCCGTTGATGATGAAGGTCCCGTTGGCGGTCATCAGCGGAATCTCGCCGAAGAAGACTTCCTGCTCCTTCATGTCGCGAACCGTCTTGGTTCCCGTCTCGGCATCCTTGTCGTACACCGTCAGGCGAATGGTGACCTTCAAGGGGGCCGCGTAGGTCATGCCCCGCTCTTCACACTCCGGCTGATCGTACTTGAGTTGCAGGCCGACCGGGATCGCCGCACTTATTGCAGAAGGTGACGATATTCCGGTTGAAAGCGCCGCACTTGGGGCACAGCACGTCTCCCGTATGGTAGGGGTCGGTGCGGATGTAGGCGCCGCAGCCGGGATTCCGGCAGGTGGTGCGCAGGTGGTTCAGCCCCTTCAGGTTTCCGCACTTGCACTCCCAGTTGCCGATGGAGTAGTCGATGAATTCGAGCTGGCTCAGACCCCGGAAGTCGCTGATCGGGAAAACAGAAGTGAAGACGCTCTGCAGCCCCGCATCGTCGCGCTCTTTCGGGAAGCAGATCCATCTGCAGAAAGCGCTCGTAAGATTGCTTCTGCACCTCGATCAGATTCGGGATCGGGATCGTTGTCTTGATCTTGGAAAAGTCAACCCTCTCGCGGGTCAGGCCATTTGCCGGCTGTTGCATTTTGCACTCCCCAAAACCGAAAGGCGGCTACACAACGGTACGTAGCGACTGAGGCGTCGAGTACGAGAACAGGCCAAAGCTCCCAAAAGGACGGATGCCTGCTCGAATTCTGGTGGACGGAACGGCTGCGCCCTGCAATGGCGGAGCCAGCAGCGAGGTGAATCGTGATCCGAGAGAAGAACAGCCCCGATCGAGAAGAAGGTCTTGAGACACTTCAGGCGTGGCCATGGGATGTCTGAGACAGACTCATTCCCAGCACAGGCAAACTACTGCCCCTCACGCGGAAAGCGTCGTTCACAGGCGACTATTCAGGCTCGATACCGGTCCGGACACCATCAAGCCTAGCAGACAGGCGCTTGGCCGTCAAATGGGACCTTCCCCCCCGCGGAGCGCCCCGAGGGCGCAGCGGCGGGTCGAGGTCCCCGCTGACGCTATTTCACTTCGACCGTCGCGCCAGCCTCCACGAACTTCTTCCGGATGGTTTCGGCCTCTTCCTTGTTGACGCCTTCCTTAATGGGCTTAGGAGCGCTGTCCACAAGTTCCTTGGCTTCCTTCAGCCCGAGACTGGTGACTTCGCGTACCGCCTTGATAACGTTGATCTTATTGGCGCCTGCCGCAGTCAGTACGACCGTGAATTCGGTCTTCTCCTCGGCTGCCGGAGCCGCCGCCGCGCCCGCCCCCGACGCCGCCACCGCCACCGACGCTGCCGCAGCTGACACGCCCAGTTTCTCTTCCAGTAACTTGACCAGCTGGGAAGCTTCCAGCAGCGTCAGCCCTTGAATCTGTTCCGCAATCGCGTTGATGTCCGCCATTTGTCCCTTCCAAAAAGTCCTTAACTAGAAAACTTGTTCTCTTTACAGCCCTGGTCCACGACCACGGCCACGTTCCTACCCACCCCGTTCAGGGCCGTCACCAGCCGCTGCGCGGGAGCCTGGATCAGGAATAGCAGCTTGCCGAACATTCCCTCGCGCGAGGGCAGGGCCGCCAATTCGCCGATGGCGCCGATGTCGATAGCCCGCCCTTCCACCATCCCCGCTTTGAAAGTGAAGGTGGGGTTGAGCTTGGCATAGGCGACCAGCGCCTTGGCCAGCGCCACGGGATCCGTTCCCGTGTAGGCCAGCGAGGTCATTCCCACCAGACCTTTCAGCAGATCCTGCGCCGGAGTGCCCTCGGCCGCCTTCTCGGCCAGATTGTTCTTGATCACGCGGTAGCTGCCGCCGGCGGCCCGGATGGCTTTCCTCAGCTCGAAATCCTGCTGCACCCGAAGCTTCTGAAAGCCGGCGACAAAAAAGTGCTGGGCCTGTTCCAACTCGCTCCGCAGCAAGTCAACTTCTTTCCGCTTGTCCTCTCGGTTCTTCATGCCGCCCCCGTTACTGCGCCTTCGCGTTGAAGGGAGTCACGTCCAGCGAGACGCCCGGTCCCATGGTGGAGCAGATCGTCGCGCTCTTGACGTACTTGCCCTTGGCCGCGGCCGGCTTGGCTCTGAGCACGGCCTGGATCAGCGTCTGCGCGTTCTCGAGCAGTTTGCCCTGCTCAAAACTCACCTTGCCCACGGGCACGTGCAGCACGCCCGTCTTGTCCACCCGGAATTCCACTTTTCCGGCCTTGACTTCCCGGACGGCCTTCTCCACGTCCATCGTGACCGTGCCGGTCTTCGGGTTGGGCATCAGCCCGCGGGGGCCGAGGATCTTGCCCAGCCGCCCCACCGAGCGCATCATGTCCGGCGTGGCCACCACGGCGTCGAAATCCGTCCAGCTTTCCTGCTGGATCTTGGCCACCATGTCGTCACCGCCGACGAAGTCCGCGCCGGCTTCCTGGGCCTCGCGCTGCTTATCGCCGGAGGCGATGACCAGAACCCGTTTGAACTTACCCAGCCCGTTGGGCAGCACCACGGTGCCGCGCACCATCTGGTCGGCGTGCTTGGGGTCCACGCCCAGCCGCATATGGAGTTCAACCGTCTCGTCGAACTTGGCGAATTTCACCTTTTGCACCAGGGGAACCGCCTCGTCCAGCGGGTAGGGACGACGCTCCACCTGGCCGGCCGCAGACTGATATTTCTTTCCTTGTGATAGAGCCATTTTGTGTCTGGTCCAAACGGCAGGAGCAAACCAGCCCCTGCCTCCCATTAGAAGTAAAGCTGAAATCCTACCTTACCACAGCACCCGCCAAAGTGTCCAGGGTGAGTGGGGCGGAGCAGGGGACAGGCTTCCTAGGTCACGCCGCTTTCACAACCAACTTCACGCCGGCTCTCTTCTGAAGCACTTGGAGAATAGCGAAGAAGTTGGCTGTGCTCGGGTTGCCTCGCGGCCCCAGCATGCGGTGCAGGCTCTTGCTCGGCTTCCCAACACCCGCGGCCAACTGCTCGAAACCGATGGTCGCGTTGATCACGTCGCGCAAAACCGCCTTCCCGGTTGCCTCATCGCCACTGAGATATGCGTTCATCGCTTCCGTCAGCAGCGCCTTGCGGAACGCGGCGTCCCGCCGTGCGCGATTGTAGACCGTCTCCCGAAACGCTTTGGTCAGTGCCATCTCGTTACTCCTTACCGCTCTTGCGGCGCCTGTACTCTGCCCACGCCTTCAACATTCGAAAAGTTCCCCTGACCCAGTCGCATCAGCGCCACCGCCACACGCGCCGCCGCGGCCGCGTTCGATTTCCCGCACATCAGAAGGGTAACACATAAGTTACCATTGACGCCCTGGGGCCCGCATCGTCCCATCCGTGTCGATATCACTCTTCAAACCCCAGTTCCCCCTCCCGCCACTTTTTCTCTTGTTTTCTTGCAGCTACTTCCACGCGGCGGGCCTCGAGGAGACCGCACCGTGTCGTTAACCTGAAAGTGGGAGTGCCCCCACTGATGCCTCGTCCCCCAGACTCCGGCTGCGTCGACCTCAGCCAGGTCTTCCTTCACATCCAGCGCCGCATGCTGGCTCATCTGGAGGTCGGCGGCTCTTTGGAGCATCCCGGCACATGTGGAGCCGCCGGCGAGCTCCGGTGGTTGCGGCTCCTCAACAGTCACCTGCCCGAGCGCTACCGCGCCTCCAGTGCCTTCATCGTGGACGCCGCCGGCCACCGCAGCCGCCAGATTGACATCGCTATCTACGACCGTTTCTACTCCCCGCTCATCTTCCCCTTCGACTCCGGCCTTCTGGTCCCTGCCGAGAGCGTCTACGCCGTCGTCGAGGTGAAGCAGGTCCTCACCCGCCAGCACGTGCGCAATGCCGGCGTCAAGATCGCATCAGTGCGAAAGCTCAGCCGCACCTCCGTCCCGGTGCCGTATGCCGGGGGCGCCTATCCCCCAAAGAAGCCGCAACGGATTCTGGGCGCCGTTGTCGCCACTCGCTCTGTGTGGGTGAAGGACTTCGATGAAAACCTGGCCTCGGCCCTGGTCCAACTGGACCAAAACGGAGCCGTGGACCTCGGTTGCGTCGTCACCCAGGGTGCCTTCGAATTGGGCAAGGAAGGGCTTCGTTTCAGCCGTCAGAGCGAATCGCTGATCTGCTTCGTGATCCGCCTCATCGAGCGCCTCCGCGGCCTCGGTACAGTCCCCGCGGTTGACCTGATGTCTTACGGCCGCACCCTGGAATCGTTCCGCTCTTGGTGAGTAGTTGGCGATCCTTTCCTTCGCCGTCGCGCTCGGCGAGCAGCGAGCGCACCATCGCCTGCAGCGCCTCGCTGTCCTCGGGTAACTCGTCTGGCATCGTGCGCTCCACGGTAACTTACAATGAGACGCATCTCTATGTAAGTTAGTTACGCATAGCGCGGGACCCGCTTCAGCCGCAACACATCGATCCCGTCCAGAACCATCGCCAGTTCGCTGGCCCGCAACTCCACCGAGCGCGCTCCCGCTTCCACCCGGGGCAGCTTGAACACCCCCGCCTCCAGCCGCTTGTACCACAGCACGAATCCGTCGCGATCCCAAAACAAGATTTTCATGCGGTCGCCTCGGCGCGAGCGGAACATGAACAGATGTCCGGTGAGCGGATCCTGCCCGATGACCGCCCGCACCCGTTCGGCCAGACGATCGAAGCCGCAACGCATGTCGGCCGCTTCGGCCGCCAGCCAGATGCGCGCCTCCTGCGCCCGATCCAGCGCGCGCAGGCTCGGCAGACTGGTCAAGCGCGTGCCTCCAACACCGCCAGCACGGCGCCCAGATGGGTGGCGTCGAAGCCCGGCTCCACAAAAACACGGCGGCCGTCGCTGAGCCGAATCTCAATGGCCCGGCTGGGTGCCGGCGGCTGCGGCGCCTCTACAACCTGCACGGCCACGAACTCTTCCCTCCGGCCTGGCTCAGCCGCTTCTTCCAGGCGAAGAAGTGCGGCGCGCACAGGCCCCGCTCGCGGCAGAAGGCCGCCACGCTCTCGCCGCTCTTCTTCTGCTCCGCTACCAACCGGCGCCATTTCGCCCACGCCTCGCGCCCGCGTTTCTGCATGCCCCACTGTGCGGCAATTTCCCCTTCAACTCAAGATGGGGTTGGCGTAGCGCTCACGAACGGCGTCAACGCGGCCGAAGGACTCCCGACCTGTCCTGATTCAAATCTGGCGCAGACAGGTGCTCGTCGTCAGCCACGCGCCGCTGGGCAGATTCCGCCAGACCTTGCTGGCGGTGACGTTTCCGCGCAACGCTGCAGTACAGTCAGTGGCGGCAAGGATCTCTCTGATTCTCAGGGGATTCGTATCATGTCCCCGAAAAGCCCCGAAAAGCCTCACGTCCGCATCCGAAATGAATGCTGTGGCTGTGGTGCCGGACAGACCGCTCACACTTAGCTTTGCTTGATTCCCAGGAATACAAAACTGGGTCGCCCGTGGCCAAAGCAAAGCGTCCCTTCGTGGTGCGCTTCTATGCACCAGTTCTCCGCCTGGCAAATAATCCAGGTATCGAAGCAGGACTCAAAGATCTCGGGTGCAACCCGCGCGACGCTCGAGAGAGGCATTTCCAGAGACGGATAGAGTGCGTCAGACCAGGTGACGACCACTGTCGTCTGGCTCGGCAGATCGCGAATAATGGTCGCAAACGCCCTCACTAAGTCCGCTGTTTCTGACCATTCAATACACCGACTAGACGAGACCTTTGACCAATCGATCTGCATTCCAATCACCGGAAAATGCAACTCTATCCAATCGGCGATAGCCTCCGCCTCGGATGATTGTGCCTCTATGACACGGTATGGCGAAACCTGGGCCCTCAATGCCGAAATGACACGAGGAATTCGCCTGAGGGAACCACTGACCTGGTTGCTCCCGCGTGTACTCATTTCTGGATGTTCCCCTTCAGAAGCCTCTTCACTTCGTCCAGGGTCGCGGGAAAAGTGAGAAGCGGTTTTTTGTCCGACCGTCATGACGTCGATTGTTTCACTTTTACTTGTATCCCAGTCAAGGCGCAACTGCTTGAAAACATTCCCGGCCTCTGTCGTAAAGCCCGTCACCGCGCCTCGCTGAGCACCCACGCCCCCCATTGATGCCTGGCGCGTCCCAGAATCGACTTCACCCATGGCCTTGAGCGCCAGGTTTCTGGCCTCTTCGAAGGATGATGCCGCAACTTTGACTCTCTCTTGTATTTCCGGTTGGAAAAATAGCCGCCAGGAGACCGACAATGTCGCCACCAAAGTCCTGGTTCTGCGAAGCCGGATCAAGGTGGAGAAAATTCCGAATCTGTTCGATATTTGCGTCTGGTGCGCCGAGAAGGTGCGCAAGACCCCCAAAACGCCATTCGCCAGTCCCTTTGCAGCCCCTACCGCCCGGTCCTGAGTTTGGCCAAGGCCTGTAGTGCGAGGCAGCAGCTTCAACTGCTGGCCGCAATCGCTCGCCCCTATTCGACAAGCGTACTCCTGTTCCCCCTGTTCGGACTGACTGAGTTACCGGTCGGATCGGTGTAGCGCAAGGGATTGTTCCGAACATAGATATAAGAGGTTCCAGCTCTGCGGATTTGACGCATGTTGGTCAACCAGGGGCTCATCTGCGCTGGTGAATCTGCCCTGCGCGCCGCTGAAATACCTCGCCCCCAAAGTAATCCAGCCCCGACTCTGCATCTCGTTCCTTGCCCGTGAACTGCTGCGGGACTCCCGAATCGTTGCTGTAGCAGGCATACCCCAGCCGCGGACTGCCCGCACTCGCCAGGATCTCCTCGCCAAACGGCAGGTAGTCCCGGCATTCCACCCGCTGGCCAGCCTCGTCCGTCACCAGCCGCGTCGAGCCCGAAATGATCCTCGTCAAGTACCGCCTGCCGCCGCTCCCCGCAGGACTGCCGTACTCCGCCGCCAACTGTCCCATGGCGCTGTAGACATAGACCGTCGTATCGCCCCCGCCCACCTTCTTCACCCGCCGCCCTTCTCCGTCGTAGGAGAAGTCCACCGTCATGCCCCCGCCCGCAAAGCGCACTAACCGGTTCTCGCCGTCCGAGGTCATGACGTCGTTAGCCGGGTCCAGCGTGACGTTCCCCGCCGCATCGTCTTGCCAACCTGAGTCCGCGATCCTGTTGTTCCCGTCGAATACTGCCGGCTCCAGCGGCGAAACTCCCAGCCCCGTCCGCGCCGTCACCCGCCGGTTCCCGTATCGCCCGTCGAACGTCTGCGACCAGTTCGAGCCTTCCGCAGCGCTCTGCAATCGGTTCAGGGGATCGTAAGTGTAACTCTGCGTCACCCCCAACGGCGCGATGCTCTGGCTTAGCACATTCCCGTTGTTGTCCGAAGAGCCGTAGCCGAAGGTCAGCGAAAGCAGGCTGCCCGCCGCAATGGACGTTGGCTGCAAGCGCGAGTTGTAGCTCCCGGCTCTCCACCATCCCGTTCCCCAGCGTCATCTGCGAAAGCGCCCCATGTTCCGCATAGCTCGCTGCCCCCACGTAATCCGCCGCCCCCACTGTGTTCAACCCCACGTTCTTCGGCCGCCCAGCCTGATCGTAGTCGTAAGCCACCACCCGCGTCGAAGGGTACGTCACCTTCTTCAGGCTACCGTCCACATTGTACTCATAGCTGAAGCTGTAGGACACTCCTTGCGTGGTCTGGGTGCTGGCCGTGGTCCGCTGCCATGCGTCGGCCGTGTAGCTGGCGAGTGACGTCGGCGACGAAACTGCCGTCAGCGGACCTCTCACCGTCTCCGTCCCCGTGCAGGACGAGCCGCTGACCGTTGTCCCGTCGTAGCACAACGTCGCCGTGAACTGCCCGCCCAACCCGTCTGGATGCTGCACGCTCATCAGCCGATTCAGGTTGTCGTAGGCCCGGCTCGTCGTCTGGCCCCGCGCGTCGGTCTTGCCCGTTAGGTTGCCGTTCTGGTCGTAGCTGAAGTTGACGGTCCCGCTCTCCGGATTTGTGGCACTCAATAGCCGCTTTGCCAAGTAGTAGGAAAAAGAACGGTTCGGCCCAGCCCTAAGTGGGGGCACACTAGTTCAGATTGTCCAGCAAATCATACCCGTAGATGGTTGCGTAGTTCAGACCGCTAGGATCTTCCCTCACTTGCACCAACCTCCCCAGCGCGTCCGTAGTCAGTTCCCGGAATTTATCCGCTTCATCCTTCACTGTCGCCGTTTTGCCGGCGTAAGTCGTCTGCACCACCGATGTGTCGGGATTCTGCACCTGGATAACCCGGCCCAGGGGTCGTAGGTTGTCGTGGTCCACACGGGCTGTCCGGAGCGGTAGGGTTGGAGACGCGCAGCTCCCGGCCAAGCCCGTCGTACTCGGTGTCAGCCTGAATCTGGCTCCGTCTTCGTACTGGATGGTCTTCACTTGCCGCCCGAAGCCGTCGAACCGCACTTCGCTGTTGAGGCGCCTGTCCTGGCGGAGAACTGGCCGCTTTGCCTTCACAACCTGGAAGCCTGAAGGGTCGGGAGCTGTAGTCGCTGTCGCGCTGAAACGGCGTCCCCACGCCCTGCCCGACAACCTTCTTGAGCCTGTCCAGCTCACCGTTGGTCAACGTGGTCCCACTTCTTTTGATCTATGAGCTTCTAGGCCGCCCCAGTGCGTAGTCGTAACAGGTTGTGGTCGTCCATCCTCTGGGTTGGTGGTCTGGGTCGACAAGGCATAGGTGTTGGTAGATGCGAGGGCTGGACATGTTGTGGTCCATCGGTCCGCGTATTCGAGCGTCGTCGTGTTCCCGTCGGGGTCCTGAATCCATACGGCGTTGCCCAGAATGTCGTAGGCCATGCTTGTGGTCAGCCAGGCCCCGCTGGGCAGGTTGCGCCACACTTTGGCAGCTGTCACGTTGCCGCGCGTGGTGAAGCCGGCCCTTAATTGGAGGTGTCGTGGTTCGTGGGGCTGCCGCGCGGATTGAGTCCCCACGTCGTACTCAAATTCCGTTTTCGCGAAGAAGTTGCTCGGGTCGCACGTGCCGACCGCACACCAGCTTCCGGATGGGCAGGCTGCGCAGGGCGGCCCCGGATTGACGCCCGTGTAGGCGGTCGAGGCTGATAATCCGTGTGCGTGCGCCGGAGGAACGCTCCCTGTGAGCCGCCCGTATCCCCGTAATCGTACTCCCGGACGTCCATCTGGTTGTTGCTGCTGTCGGCTAGGTAGTCGAAAGAGGTCCTCGCCATCCGGCCGTCATTCAGCTTCCGGCTCGTGTTCGTCATCCGCGGGTCGACCGCCGGCTCGGCCCCTGCGAGGCGTCCCCGTCCACCACGCGGGAGTAATGCGTTGCTGAAAAAGGCTGACCACCGTCCGCAGTGTCCCACCGCCGCTATTCTCGGCAGACGTGGCCGGAATTCCGGCCTTCCGCCCAGGGCGAGTACTGGCCGGGCTCCGGAAACATCCACACCGCCGGGGCCCGTAGAAGTAGTGCTTCTCCACGGACAGCGTTTCCGTGGCGCCGACCTCGGTGGCCGTCACTTCGGTGCAGTAATTCCCCGCGCAACGGTAGGGACTGAGCGGAAACTCTCCCTGGAGCGGATCGCCCAGCGCGCCGTTGTTTTGGTACTCCGTCACGCTGTATGCCGTGCGCCGCGCCCAGGAGCCGGTCGTTCCTCCATTCGGGTACTCGCGTCGTTCTGTCGCCCTCCGGTAGACCGCCACCAAAGCCGGACCGGCCGGCTGAACCACCGGGCCGGTCCCTTGCCCATTGGCCCAATCGAATTCGTATGCCCCGCCGGTGGGCAGGACCACCCGGCTCACCTCGCCGTATTTCGAATACTTGAACTGGTAATCCCGCCCGT
>CAVUVG010000011.1:0-250452 GCA_963744775.1 Bryobacterales bacterium | reverse complement strand
GGGTTCTCGGATGGCTGAAAAGGAAGGCGGATGCGATATTCTCAAAAAGGGGAAATTGCTGACTGTCCCGGTTATGAACGGTATTTTCGTGCTGAGCGGGGTTTTCATACTGTACGTGCTGTTCGGTTACCCGTTGCTGGTGGCCGCGCTGGCGCGGCGATTTCCCAGGCCTGTGCGGCGGGGCCCGATCCGGCCCAGCGTGACTGTGCTGCTGCCGGTGCGCAACGGGGAGCCGTGGATGCGCGCCAAGCTGGAGTCCATCCTGGGCCTGGTCTACCCGCCGGAACTGCTGGAGGTGATCGTGATCTCCAACGGCTGCACCGACGGTACCGAGGCGGTGGCCGCGGAGTTCGAACCCCGGGGCGTCCGGCTGATACGCCTGGCGCAGGCCGGCAAGGCCGAGGCTTTGAACCAGGGGATGCGGCAGGCCCGGGGGGAGATTCTGTTCTTCACCGACGTCCGCCAGCAGCTCGATCCGCAGTGCCTGGCGCGGCTGGTGGAATGTTTCGCCGACCCACAGGTGGGCGTGGCCAGCGGGGAACTGATCATCCGCGAGGGGGAGACGCAGGAAGAGGCCAATACCGGGCTCTACTGGCGTTACGAGAAGTGGATCCGCAAGGGGCTCAGCTCGCTGGATTCGCTATTGGGGGCCACCGGCTGCATCTACGCCATGCGCCGCGAACTGGCGCAGCCGCTGCCCCCCGGCACACTGCTCGACGACGTGCATCTGCCCATGGGCGCCTTCTTCCGGGGTTACCGCCTGGTGCTGGATGAGAGCGCGAAGGCCTACGACGTGCCCTCCTCGCTGCGAACCGAGTTCCGGCGGAAGGTGCGCACGCAGGCGGGCGTGTACCAGTTGATTCGCGCTTTTCCATCTCTGCTGGGCTCCGGCAACCGGCTGTGGTTCCACTTCGTTTCCTATAAGTTCGGCCGGCTGCTGCTACCGTTTGCGCTGATCGCGCTGGCGGTTTCCAGTAGCTGGGCGGCCTTGGCGCTCCAGGGCGCTTTCTATGGATTAGCCGCGATCGACCTGGCCGTGCCCGAGGGCTGGGCGCTGAAGCGGGTCACCTCCCCGGTCCGGACCTTCGTGGTGCTGATGGCGGCCGCCTTCCTCGCGGTTTCCATCATTTTCCGTCCCGGCAAGCCGTTCTGGAGCGAAGCCCGGGCCTAGCCGATTTGCCAATCCGGGGTGCGCCGTTCAAAAATCATAGGAGACAGAGAGGACTCCATTCATGTCATTAGGTCTCGAGGACCTTAAGAGTGAGACTATGCGCACGCTGCCGGGCGACGATGTGCGCCAGATCATGTGGCGGTTCGCCAGCCGGTACGATCTGCAGATGATCGTGCAGTCGGCGCGCGGCGTGGCCCGGGGGCCCGTGGCCCGCCTGGTGGCGGCAGGCGCCCGAAACACGCACGAATGGACTGACGAAAAGTCGGACCTGTTGAAGGCGTTCGATGAATCGGGGATCACCTCGGTGTTCCTGGACCCTGAGCGGGGCGGCTTCATCGAGGGGCCTAAGAACCTGGCTCTGGCGCTGGTGGCTTTCGAGCTGGCGTGGGTGGATGCCGGGGCGGCCACCAGCAGTCTGGCCAATTGCCTGGCGCTGGCGCCGATCCACGAACGCGGCACCCCAGGGCAGCAGGACAATTATTTCAGCCGCTGCGCGCCGCCCGCGCCCGGAGAAGATCGCGAGATCTGGCGGGGCGCCTTTGCCTTGACCGAGCCGATCCCCTATGTGGGCGTCGAAACCGGCCTGCTGGGCGGCAAGGTGCGCGTGGCCCAATGGGAAGAGGGCCAGGAGCCCATCCTCCAGGTGGATAAGCGCGGCCGCTTCATCACCAACATGGCCTTCGCCAACTTCGTCACGGCGGCCGTGGATTCGGCGGATGCCCGGATCAAGGGGAGCTGCATGGTGATCCTGGAGCAGTCGGACCCGGGCACCTTCGACCGGGGCGCGCCGGCGCGCAAGCTGGTTCACCAGCTTTCCTCGACCCGCGATCCTGCCTTCAGCCTGAAGGTGCCGGCCAGCCGCATCATCGGCGGCTACACGGTGAAGGACGGCGTCATCATCCCCAACTACAGCCACGGCGAGATCATTGAAGCGGTCTTTCGCCGCACACGCGTGACCGTGGGCCTGATGACCTCCGCCAAGCTGTTATCGGCCATCGAGCCGGTCATCCGCTACCATCGCGGACGTTTTCGCGGCGGCGACACGGCCAACCCGGGATCCCCGCGCTACGACCTGGGCCTGCAGATGAAGGCGGACGCGCTGCACCGGCTGGTCGAGATCTGGGCCACGGGCGAGGCCAGCGCCTCGCTGGGGTTTGCGGCGGCGCGCCTGTTCGACGAACTGGATCCGCTGGAGCACAAGAAGGAAGAGATCTTCGCGGCGGAGGGCGTGGGCCGCGGCTCAGCGGCGTTCAAGGCCATGCGCCGCTATCAGAAGCAGGCGCTGGATTGCCTGCAGCACGGGACCAACTGTGATGACCCGATGGTCCAGTTCGCGCTGCTGGATTCTCTGGCCAACGTGCTCTGCCCGGCCTGCAAGCTCTGGAACACCGGCCACGGCGCCAACATGATGCGCGAGGCGGTGAGCCTGATGGGCGGCTATGGCATCACCGAGGACTGCCCGGGATTCCTGGGGCACAAGTGGATGGACGCGCAGTTGGAGGCGACTTACGAGGGACCGGAGGCGGTGCAGCGCCGGCAACTGAGCATCACCATGGCCAACGATCTGTTTCTGGCGCAGTTCCATCGCTGGATCGCGGAGATGCGCGAGATCGGATCCAAGCGGCCCGGCACCGGCGCCTGCACGCTGGCCACCGCCATGCACATGTGGCTGTGGACCCTCAACCACCTGCAGAAGGCGACCGATCCGGACGGCGCGAAGCTGTATCACAGCTCCCGTCAAGGCGTCACCTTCCCGCTGGCCGACGCTCTGTGCTGGCTGCTCGCGGCGCGGTCGCTGATCCTGGACCTGCTGGAGTTGGAGGAACAAGGCCCCGGCAATCCGGTGGTGGCGGAAGGCCTGGCAGGTCTGGCCAACTTCTATACCGATTTGAGCCACGTGCAGTGCGCCAGGGCCGCCGGGGAAGTGGGGCGCATCTGCGCCGAGCTGGTGTTCGGCTACAAGCCGCACCCGGCCTGGGACGCGGCCGCAGGGGAAGTCTGCTACAACGCGGACGAACTGGTGGCGCTGGAGGGCATCATGCCCGGCCTGGGAACCACCGCCGTGGACGTGGTGGCGGCCGATGGCTCGCATCCGGCCAAGGCCGGCCCTTGCGCCCGGTTTGAAGACTATCGACCAGTTCCGTGCGTTTCCGCGCCAAGCTGGATGGCTGCCTCACGGGAGCGCAGCTGGCCAAGGACCGCGCGGCCGACGCGCTGACCAAGGTCATGATTCCGGAAGCGCTGGATTACCCGGCATGAGCGAGGTCCCCATCGACCGGCAGACCATGGAGGTCGACATCGTCTGCGTGGGCTTCGGGCCGGCCATGGGCGGGTTTCTCACCACCCTCTCGCGTGAACTGCTGAACGCCGACGGCACGCCGCGCTACGAGAGCAAGGCCGCCCCCGGCTTGCCGCTGCAGGTGGTGTGCTACGAGCGCGCCGACGATATCGGTTTCGGCGTGTCGGGTGTGGTCACCAAGGCCCGCGGCATACGGGCCAGTTACCCGGACCTGGATCCGGCGCAGATTCCCATGGCAGCCGATGTGCAGCGCGAGAAGGTGCTCTACCTTCTTGATCCCATCGGAGCCAGCCGCCGGTCCGTGGCGCTGCGGCTGGCGGATCAAGTCGATCCGGCCGCTGGCGCCAATCCTGCCGTTTGAATCCGACGCCCTGGAACTGCCCTACACCCCTGAGTTCCTGCACAAACGCGGAGGCCTGGTTCTGTCCATCGGCCAGTTCATGCAGTGGGTGGGACAGCAGGTGATGGGGACCGGCGTGGTGCAGGTGTGGCCTGGAACGCCGGTGGCGAAGGCGCTGATCGAGGACCACGGGGTGGTGGGCGTGCGGCTGCTGGACCAGGGCACCGGCAAAACCGGAACCCCTGAGGCGGGCTACATGCCGGGCATGGATGTCCGTGCTTCTCTTGACAGTTGTAGGAGATGGACCGTTCGGGCCGGTGGGACAGCAACTGAACGAGCACTTCGGGCTGCCGCCGGGGCATCATCAGCGCGATTGGGCGGTGGGGTCGAAGATGGTCATCGACCTGCCGGAAGACTCGCGGCCTGGAGCCTGGAACCGTATTTCACACATTGGGCTATCCCGAGCCCGAGATTTTCGGTTTCCTCTACGTGCATCCGGGGCGGGTGGCCTCGGTGGGGATCTTCGTGCCGTCCTGGTTCGCCAGCCCCGTGCGCACCTCGTACCGCTACCTGCAGCACTTCATACAGCACCCTTACCTGTGGCGCTATCTGAAGGGCGGCACCCTGCGATCCTGGGGAGCGAAGTCGATCGCGGAGTCAGGCAGAAGCGGGGAGCCGTACCTGGCCGCGAACGGCTGCGCCCGCATCGGGGAAGGCACGGGGAGCACCAACGTCCTGACCGGCTCCGGCGTGGATGAGGCGTGGACGACAGGGATCCAACTGGCCGAGGGTGTTCTCGAACTGCTGCGGGAAGGGAAGCCGTTCAGCCGGGAGCAACTGGAGCGGGTCTATGCCGGCAGGCGCCGGAGAAGCTGGGTGGAGTCCGAGGGCCGGGTGGCCGCTCGGGCGCGAGTCGGCTTCCACAAAGGATTCCTGGCCGGGCTGGCTGGAATGGGGCTGGCGGGTCTGACGCGTGGAGTGCTTTCCATGCCCGGAGAGCCGTTGCCGCCGCACCAGCACACCGCCTCATTCACTGAATACTATAAAAATAAAATAACAGCGGAAGAGGTGACCCGCATCCGGCAGGAGTGCCTGTTGAACGGCACGTCCGTGCATGCGGCGCTGATGGAGCGGGCCGGCTGGCCGGCCATCCAATTTGACGGGAAACTCCTTGTTTCACATCAGGATGCGCTGTTGATCGGGGGCAAAGTCCAGGCTCCGGCGGGCTATGCCGATCACGTGGTCTTCCTATACCCCAACCTGTGCGAGACGTGCGGCACCCGAATCTGCGTGGAGATCTGCTCCGGCGAAGCCATCACGGCCAGCGCGGAGGGCCTGCCGCAATTCGACCGGGACAAGTGCGTCCACTGCGGGGCGTGTGTCTGGAACTGCACCCAGACGCTGGATGACCGCCGGAGAAGACGAACATCGAGTTCCGGGCCGGCACCGGCGGGCTCCATTCGACGGAGAACTGACGCCGCCGGAGCGGCCTAAACGCCTGATCGCTGAAGGCTTCTTGCGAGGCGGAGGCCGCGTTTGGTATCATCCCGTTAAGCTCGTCAATTCGGTTTTTGCATGCGTAAAGTCCCTCTGGCTGAATCACTTAGGATCATCGGCCGCGGGTCGTTGAATTGGATCGCCGAGCGGCCGATCGTGGTCTCTTTCGAGGTGACCGACTCCTGCACCTGCTACTGCAAGCACTGCGACCACGGCGGACCGAAGGACGAATCGCACAATCTCAAGCCGGCCGACTACCGCCGCTATATGGAGGCCCTGCGGCCCTGCGTGGTCCAGGTTTCCGGCGGCGAGCCGCTGATGCGCGACGACGTGGTCGAGATTGTCCGGAACATCAAGGGCGGGACGCGCATGCCCTACACCATCCTGGTCTCGAACTGGTCGCTGATGACCGAGGAGCGCTACCTGGAACTGCACGAGGCCGGAATCGACCAGTTTTCCGTCAGCCTGGACTTCCCGGACGAGCGCCACGACGATTTCCGGGTGCATCCCGGGCCTGTACGAGCACCTGAGCCGGATTGTGCCGCGCTGCGCCGCCCACGGCTACGACGACATCGTGCTGAACTCCTGCATCACCAGCGAGAACGTCGGTGAGATCAACGCCATGGCCGACAAGGCGCGCGAATGGGGCGTGAACATCTGCTACAGCGCCTATTCGGCGCGGCGCACCGGCTGCCGGGACTATTTTCTGAACACGCCGGAGCAGCTGGCCACGCTGAACCGCGAGCTGGATCGGGTGGAGGCGCGGCGGGACTCGACCAACTGGATCGTGAACTCGCCGACCACGCTGGAGGCGACGCGCAGTTACTTCGAGAACAACGGCGCGGCCGGGCTGCAAAGCCGGCCTGCGCTTCCTGGTGGTGACCGCCGACGGAGCGCTTGCAGCCGTGCTCGATGCAGTTCAAGCGGTATGCGCTGGACGACAGGCCCCGCATGATCGAGGAATTCACCAAGAACAACACCTGCGACGAGTGCTACGTGTCCATCCGCTCCTACCTGGACAAGACCTTCCCCCGGCTGCTGTGGGAGAACGTGAGCGGCTTCTTCTCCTTCAAGACGCCCTGAAACTACTGAGACAATGCAGCCATTTCAGATTGTTGTGTGCGGAACTATTGTTCCCGACCCCTTACAGACTTTGGAGCCGGTGACTGGCCCGGCCGGGCCGTCGCTGAAGAACGAGATGATGCTGCCCGCCGTGCTCGATCCCTGGGCGGGGCATGCGCTCTACGAAGCGGCGAATCTGGCGAAGAAGGCGCCGGGGAGCAAGGTCTGGCTGGTCAGCCTCGGCCCGAAGGCGAAGCTCCAGCAAGTGATGATGACCGTCGCCCAGAAGGTCCCCTTCGAGCTGGTCGCGCTGGACGGTCCTTCCGGCGGGTTCACGGATTCCTTTGAGGTCGCCGCCGCGCTGGCCCAGGCGATTCAGGGCATCGCCGGCCTGGAGCGGGAACGGCTGCTGGTCTTCGGGGGCTGGGAATCAGCCTCGCGCGGAGCGGGCGCCACGATGCAGATGGTCGGGGAACGACTGGGCATCACGGACCAGTTCCAGGGCGTGGACGAGCTGACGCGTTGCCGAAGACGGGTCGCTGACTATTCTGGAGCGGGTCGACGGCGGCAAGCACCAGTTGTCGGCTTGCGCCGGTCCTCCCGCGGTGCTGGGCTGGGCCACGGGCAACCTGCCTGAGCCGCCCAACAACCCGCAAGTCGGCATGGCCAACATGCGGGGTATCATGCCCGCCCTGCAACGCGCCAAGCCGGTTAAGCTCGGGGCCGATGGCCTGAGTTTCGCGAGCGTCACGGTCCCCAGCCAGCGCCGGGAGACCAAGATCGTCAAGGACCTCTCCGACGGAAGAGATCGCGCGGGAGATTGTGGACTGGGTCAGGAACAAGTAGGCGGGGAGCAGACCATGGAAACGATTCTCTTACTGGCACACGTGGAAGCCGATGGGTCGCTGGCCAAACCAGCCTTGGAAGCGTTAGCCGCCGCGAAGTCTCTGCAGGAATCATTGGTGGGATCCAGTCTGGTGGTGGGTTTGGCGGGCCAGGATGTGGATGCCGCCGCCGGTCAGATTGGCTCCTGCGGGGCCGTACGGTGGCTGGGCGTCTCCGGCGCCGAGTTCTCGCAGCCGCGCTATTCAACCGACGCGGCCGCAGCCGAAGCTCTAGTGCGGGCATCGCGGTGCGACGCTGGTGATGGCCGCCGGCACGTCGCGCTGGTCCCGGTGCCTGGCGGGCGTGGCCCAGCGGTTGAACGGCCGCGTGGACACGCACATCACCGGCATGAGCGTCGCGGACGGAAAGCTGAGCGCCAGCCGTTGGTTCTACCGCCAGCGGATGGAGGCGGTGTTGGGACGGACGCAGCGGCCCTGGTTCATCGTCGTGGACCCCGGTTGTTACCAGCCGTGGGCGGGCGAACCAGCCGCCGCCACTCTGGAGCGGGTGGCCGTGGAGCTGGCCGAAGCTGCCAGGCGGACCACCTTCGTCGAATTCCGGGCGCCCCGCGCCGACGAACAGACCATCCGGCCGGAGGCGGACCTGTTGTTCGTCACGGGAGCCGGCTGGACGAAGAAGCAGCCGGATGGGAAGGCTCACATTGAGGAAGCGGCGGCGCTGATTCTGGACTTCCTGCGGAAGACCAAGTCGTCGCTGGGCAGCAGCAAGTCGCTGGTGGATCTGAGCGGCGAGGGCCAGGCGGTGCTGCCCTTCCTGACTCATCTGAACCAGGTGGGGCAGACCGGCTCCACGCCCCGCCATCCCAAGGGCCTTGCCACGTGCTGTCACGGCGAGGAACCGCACGTGGTGGGCTGGCGCTTCGTCAACGAGCGCCGCGCCGTGAACCTGGATGCGAACTGCGGGTGGGCGCGCGGAAAGGCCGATGTGCTGTATGTCGCGGATGCCTTCGCCGTCATGGCCAAGGTGAACCAGTTGCTGTGACGGGCACGCCGGTGGCGTGCCCAAGACCGTATTCAGCAGACACACCGGGCACGCCGCCGGCGTGCCCCTAAGCGACCGGTGCCTCGCCGGGCCGAAGCCCGGCGGCACGCCGGCTGCCGTGCCCCTACCTGGCGAGCAGTACGCGGCGGCCTTCGACGCGGAAATTGCCGGAGAGAACCAGGCGGATGGCCTCGCTGTAGATGCGGTGCTCTTCCTTGAGGATGCGGGCCGAGAGTGTGTCCGCGGTGTCGGCATCGAGGACCGGGACCACCGCCTGAACGAGGATGGGGCCGGCGTCCAGGTGCTCATCGACAAAGTGCACCGTGCAGCCGGAAACCTTCACGCCATGCTCGATCGCCTGGTGCTGCGCGTCGAGCCCGGGGAACGAGGGCAACAGGGCGGGGTGGATGTTGAGGACCCGCATGGGAAACTCGCGGATGAAGTAAGCGCTCAGCAGGCGCATGAAGCCCGCCAGACACACCAGATCCACGTTGTGCTTCTTCAGTTCCGCGACCACCAGGCGGTCGTAGGCCTCGCGTTCGATCCCTTTGGAAGGGATGCACACCGCGGGCAGGCCCATGGCGCGCGCCGTCTCCAGGCCGGGGGCTTCGGGCCGGTTGGAGATCACGACCGCAATTTCGGCCTCGATTTGGCCGCCGGCAACATTGCGGGCGATGGCCTCGAAGTTAGAACCACGTCCGGAAAGCAGGATTCCCAAGCGCTTCATAGGTAGATCACTCGTGATTTGGAGCCGCGCGGCGTGGCGACCACGCGCCCCATCTGGCAGTAAGGCTCACCCAACTCGTCCAGCAGCCGCTTCGCCTGCGCCAGCTTGCGGGGCGAGACGGCCAGTATCATTCCAATTCCAAGATTGAAGGTTCGCCGGTAGTCGTTGAGCGGGACACGCCCGATGCTTCGCAGCAACTCGAACACGGGAGGTATTTGCCAGGAGGCGGTGTCGATCTCCGCGGCAAGCTGGGGGGAAGCATCCGAGGGGTGTTGCCGGTGATGCCGCCTCCGGTGATATGCGCGGCGCCCTTCAGCAGGCCCTTGGCGTGAAGAGACTGGATAGGGCACAAGTAGCTGCGGTGAACCTTGAGCAGCTCATCCGCCACCGTGCAGCCCAATTCCTTCCGAAACGTTCCGGGACCGAAGCCCGCCACGTCAAAGAGCAACTTGCGCGCGAGCGAATATCCGTTGGTGTGGAGACCGGTCGAGGGCAGCCCCAGAAGCACGTCCCCGCGGCGGATGGAGGCGCCGGTCAGAAGCCGTCTTCGCTCCACGGCGCCGACGATGAAGCCGGCCACATCGTACTCACCCGCGGCGTAAAAACCAGGCATCTCGGCGGTCTCGCCTCCGATCAGCGCGCAGCCGTTGTTTGCGCAGCCGCGCGCCAGGCCGCTGACCAGTTGAGCCGCGACTTTGGCGTCCAGTTTGCCCACCGCGAAGTAATCCAGGAAAAACAGGGGCGTAGCTCCCTGGACCGCGATATCGTTCACGCAATGGTTGACCAGATCTTCGCCCACGGTGGTGTGGCGGCCCGTCATGAAAGCAACCTTGAGTTTGGTGCCCACGCCGTCGGCGGAGCTTACCAGGACGGGCGTCTTCCAGCCGGCCAGCTGGAAGCCGGCGCCGAAGCTGCCGATGTCGGTGAGCACATTGCCATGGAACGTGGCGCGCGCCAGCGTCTTGATGTGGGAGAGGGCGCGGTCGGACTCCTCGATGCTCACTCCGGCGTCTTGGTATCGAATTGGTTTGCGGGTCGTCGGCATAGTCGGCTCAGAACTTACAGTATATTCGACCAGTCCGCCGGCGTTGTTAAGGAAGGATGCTGGGGTTGATGACGGCCACGCCGAGCGGCGCCATCCGCGCCAGCAGGGCGTCGAACATGCGCTGATCCTCGTAGGTGCCCACAATGGCGCCTCCCGAGCCGGCGAAGTTGGCCGTCGCTCCCACCTGCCGGGCGGCCTGGATCATGCGGACGTTTCCGTCGCTGATGCCGTAAACCTTGGCGCGGAGGTCGAAGTTAGCGTCGATAAGGCGGCCCAGGGTAGCCGAGTCACGGCGCAGCAACGCTGCGCGGCCCTGTTCGGCGAAGCCAGCCCAGGTCTGCATGGCTTCCACCACCTCCGGTTCGCCGGCGCGCCAGCGCTCCCGGACGTTGCTGTGGAAAATCTCAGTCCCCTCGCTGAGACTGGTCCGGTAAGCGACATACATGTTGGGGAGGAGTGCGGGATCAAGATTCTCATAGTACCCGTAGCCCTGCCGTTCCATCAGGTCCCGGGCAAAATCCATGTAGACCAACCCTTCATAGACCTGAATGACACGATCTTGCGGACCGGCCGGGACGCCTAGTTCCTTTGTCTCGGTCTCCAGGGCGAGCTTAGCCTGGATGGGGCGCGGGATATCCACGCTGAAGTACTGGCATAGCGCCCGGAGCGCGGCGGTGATAATGGCGCTGGAGCCGCCCATGCCCAGTCGAAGCGGGATGGTTGACTCGTACTCCAAGGTGAAGTTACGGTCATCCAGAGCGCGGCCACATTCGTGGCAGTAATCGATGAAGCGGACGATGAGGGCCTGGATGATTCGAATGCCGCCGTAGTAGCCTCTCCAGCGGGTGGTGCTGTAGAGATCGTCAAGGTTTTCGAAGACCGGCATGTCGGCCTTGGAGGGTTTGATTTCCAGGCGCGCGCTGGGGTAGAGCAGCACGCGGGCGCGGAAGTTCCTCAGCAGGAACGCGATGGTCTTGCCGTAGTAACCGTCGCTGGGGTTCCCTAGCAGGCCGGCTCGTGCATAGGCATAAGTCTCGATCATGGCGTGTCGCTCATATTCTGCCATACTGTGCAGGTATGCGGGCAGTCGTTCAACGGGTCAGGGAAGCGAAAGTGGAAGTGGACGGACGGACGGCAGGAGACATCGGCGGCGGCCTGCTCATCTTGCTGGGCGTGGCGAAGTCGGATACCCGTCAGGACGCCGAATATATGGCGGACAAGCTGGCTGGTCTTCGAATCTTCTCGGATGAGACAGGGAAGATGAACCGCGACGTGACCCAAGCCGGGGGAAGCCTGCTTGTGGTGTCGCAGTTTACCTTATATGGCGACGTACGAAGAGGCCGCCGGCCCGGTTTTGAGCGGGCCGCCGAACCCCAGCAGGCTCGGGTACTATACGAGTACTTCGTGGAACGAATCCGCGCCCGCGGGGTTCCCGTCCAGACCGGGGTGTTCCAGGCGTCGATGTTTGTCCATCTGGTCAACGACGGACCTGTAACTATCATTGTTGACTCTGAGAAATAACTTGACAAGCACGATTGAATCGGTGGTATTTTAGATTGGGGAGAAAATATGCCGAGACCGGCTAAATCACTACAAGATGCATCGTTTCTGACCGCCGCGCTCGAAGGACTGGAGCTGCAGCGCCGAAGGATTGAAGAACAGATTGAACAGGTTCGTGCCATGCTGGGGGGCCGCAAGGTGAGGCTCGCGGGCGGCGGGCTAGCCAGCAAGCCGGCTCGCAAGCGTATGCTTAGCCCGGAGGCGAGGAAGCGAATCGCGATGGCGCAAAAACGGCGCTGGGCGGAATATCGGAAGAAACAGGCCGCTCAGGCAAAAGCAGACTAGCGCCGCAGGCGCCTGAAACTCGAGCCGCGAGGGCAGCAGAGGGGACCAGGAAAAGCGTCGAAGAACGTCCGCGGTTTCCCCCTCTCCGGCTATTTTGCCTTTTTCAAAAAAGACAGCGCGCTGAGCCAGTGCCTCGGCGAAGAACGTGTTGTGCGTCACGATGATTTTGGATTGAGGCAGCCCCCTCAGAAGCTCGAGTAGGTCTCTTTGTCCCACCGGGTCCAGAAACGTGGTGGGCTCGTCGAGGACGAGTATTTCGGGCTCCATGGCGAGAACGCCGGCGATGGCGACGCGGCGTTTCTCGCCCTCGCTGAGATGATACGGGGCTTTCTCCAGCGCGGCCGCCATTCCCACCAGTCCGAGAAAGTGCGTGGCGCGCTCTACCGCGTCTTCGGGCTTCAATCCCAGGTTCAGCGGACCGAAGGCGACGTCTTCCAGCACGGTGGGCATAAAGAGCTGCTCGTCGGAATCCTGGAAAACCAAGTCCGACCTTGCGGCGAATCAGGGGCAGTGTTTCACGGCAGACGGGAGTGCCGCAGACAGAAACCAACCCTTCACCTTCCAGCAAGCCATTCAGGTGCAGAACGAAGGTCGTCTTTCCCGATCCGTTGGCGCCAAACAGGGCAACAGTCTCCCCCGGATATAGCGTGAAATCCACTCCGTCCAGCGCCAGCGTGCCGTCGGGATAGCGGAAGCGGAGGCCTCGCACTTCGAGTATGGGTTGTGTCATGCCAGGACTTCCAGACTAATTCTAAGCCCCATGGATCCCCAGAACTCCCAAAACGATCAGCAGCACGTCTCCCCATGTTAGCCGGAGAGGAGCGAGTAAGTGCACGCGATCATCAAAAGATCGCGAAAGCATGGCCCGATATGTGCTTTCGGCGCGGCTGTAAGACTTGGCGAACAGGACGGCCAGAGCTCCGGCCGCGGCCCTGAGACGCCAGCGGCGGAAGCGGGGACCTCCCGCCGAGCCGCGTGAAGCGGCCGCCAGGCGCATGTGCTGGGCCTGTTCCGAAATGACGAAGAGGTAGCGGTGAAGGAACTGGATGACCAGCAGCAGAAATCGCGGCGCCCCCAGGGATTCCAGGCCCCTCAGCAACCGCGGCAGGGGCGTGGTCCCCGCCACCGCCAGCACGGCCAGGGCGGACAAATAACTCTTGCCAACCAGCGAAGCGGCGCGCTGGAAGTCGCCCTCCACGATGCTCATGATGGCGAAGAAGGCGCAAAACGGCAGAACGGCGCCGCGCTCTCAACAACGCTCCCCGAGCGGGAGGCGGCCGGCAATCAGAACGGCCAGCGGCAGCACCGCGAAAAGCGGGAGCGCCGCGATGCGGCCGTGCGGCGTGGTGGCCACCGCCAGCAGAAATGCGAACAGGACCACGATCTTCGCCCGCGGATCGCGGCGGTGCATGAGGCTCTTGCCGCGGCTCCAGCGGTCCAACACCACGTGATGCATCCGGCTACCTCTGCTTTCTGGATTGACGCGCGGCCGATCCACAAGACACTTCCGAAGACGAGGAGCACCCCGGCGAGCCCCGCGGCCGTCTGTCCCAAGCGGCGATTCGAGATGAATGGGACTCCGTAGTCCGGCATGGGAGCGGGCGCCATTGCCGTCGCCCGGGAGGCGATGCCGAGCTCTTCGGCCAGCCTCTCGAGTCCGTCCGGGGCGGATGCAGCGAACCAGACCCCCACCCCGGCCAGCAGCACCGCGGCCAAGGCGAGTGCGGCCATCGCCGGCCGGTGCGGCGCCTCCGGCTTCTTGACCCACGCCGCGTTGATCGTCTGCAATGACTGAACCACGCCCAGCGTGATGATTCCTTCCAGGGCAGCGTTTACGGCGAAGAGTCCAAGGGCAACCGCCAGTATCGGGCGGCTCATGGCAATGCCCGACCAGTGCAGTTCCGCCAGCGCCAGCAGCGCGCAGGTAACGACCGACAGCGCGCCTCCCATGAAGATGGCGAATTTCCTCGCGCGCCCCCCGCCAAGTAGCGGTAGGGCAGGTACCCGGCCAGCACGCCGGCCACCGCCATGTTGAAGACGTTGGCGGTCAGAGCCAGCACCCCGCCGTCCTGAAACACCAGCGCCTGGACGCAGAGGATGGCGGTCATGACCACGATCGCCGAAGCGGGGCCCAGGGTGATGGCCAGCAACGCGCCGCCCAGCAGATGGCCGGTGGCGCCCACGCCCACCGGGAAATTGATCATCTGCGCGGCGAAGACGAAGGCCCCCATCACACCCAGCAGCGGCGCGCTGCCCTCCTTGGTTTCGCGCTGGGCGCGGCGCATGCCAGCGCAACTCCGGCGGCGCTGGCCGCTCCCGTGGCGAGATACACTCCGGTCGACAGAAACCCGTCCGGGATATGCATGGAAACTCGCCTTCAGGGTAGCACGATCGAATTTTACGTGCCACCGGCTTGCCCGGCTTTCGCGGGCTCCTGTAAGCTGGCATAGCAAATGGGCCAACTGAGCCGGATTGGAGTAGCGATCGACTCGGACCTTCTCGGCGGTTCGACAGCCTGATCGCCAAGCGCGGGTACACGAACCGTTCGGAGGCGTTTCGGGACCTGATCCGCGACGACCTGGTCCAGACGGCCTGGGAATCGCCGGAGAGCCAGGTGGTGGGCACCGTGACGCTGGTTTACGACCATCACGTCCGGCAGCTCAGCGACAAGCTCACGGACATGCAGCACGCACGTTCATGACCACATCCTTTCGACCTTGCACGTGCACCTGGACCACGATCACTGCCTGGAGGTGCTGGTGGTGAAGGGAAAGGCGGCCGATGGTGAAGAAGTTCGCCGAGGCGCTGATCGCCACCAAGGGCGTAAAGCACGGGCGGCTCACCCTCACGACCTCGGGAACGGGGATCTAGGCGCAGGCCTGGAGGCCTACTCTACCGCGGCGGGGACGGCTACGGCGGCCTTCGGCGGCGCGGTCTCTTCCAGTCGCCTGGTCTCCCGCCAGGTGTAGAGCATGCGGTGGATCACGGTGAGGTTGGCGAGCACCGCGATCACCCACAGCACCGGGGCCATGCGATCGAAGAGGCGCCGATGATGATCAGCACCACGCGCTCGGGACGCTCCATGAAGCCCACCTTGCAGCGCGGGATCGTGCACTCGGCGCGCGCGCGCGTATAGCTGACCATCACCGATGCCGGTCATGACCACGGCGGTCAGCACGACGTAGAAGAAGCGGTTGATCGAGGCGTAGTAGACCAGCAGGCCCATCAGCAGGACCAGGTCGGAGTAGCGGTCCAGCACCGAGTCGAAGAAGCCGCCGAACCTCGTCACCCGGTTGGTCTCGCGCGCCACGCGGCCGTCCACCATGTCGAAAAGACCCGCGGCCATGATGATGACGCCGGCCAGCAAAAACTTGCCCGAAGCGAGCATGGCCGCAGCCGCGGCGTTGACCAGCAAGCCGAAGAAGGTCAGAACATTGGGATGAATCCGGGACAGCGACAGGGCGCGCACGATCAGCGAAATCACCATCTCGCACGAGCTTCCTATGGCCTTGGTGAATGTCATGCGCAGTCCCTATGCGGTCCCGCCGCTACTGCTCCTGATCGTGGATGGTAGCCAGCTTCACGATTTCCAGTTCCCTGAACTCCGCCCGGGATGTGGCACCCTACCTCGTCCCCCAGCGACTTGCCCAGCAGCGCACGGCCGATGGGAGAACTGGTCGAGATCTTGCCGCCCGCCGCATCCGGTTCCTCGCTGGTCACGAGTTTATAGGTGATTTCCTTGTCCTTCTGCAAGTCCAACACAACCACCTTGGACCCGAGGCCGACTTTGTCGGCGGGCAGCTTGGACAAATCCACCATGGACATTTCGGCCAGCCGCGTCCGCAACTGGCCCAGGCGGGCGTTGACCAGCCCTTGGCGCTCCTTGGCCGCGTGGTATTCGGCGTTTTCGCTCAAGTCGCCGTGCGCGCGAGCCTTGTGAATCTCCTTGGGCAACTCGAGCCGCAGCTCGTGCTCAAGCGCGGCGATTTCGTCCTGGAGCTTCTTTCTGATATCCTGCATGAGGCCAGAGGAGTACCCCGAAGCACATTATAGTCGATCGGCCGCGCGGCTCGTAGAAGAATTTGCAGCCGCCTGGATTTGACTTCGGGCCTAACGTACTGTAGGCTTATATGTTTGTAGCAGCCGAAGGAAGAGGGTAAGTCTGTCCATGAGTACGCATTTTCCCTCCGGGAAGGACATCAAGCGGGAGTGGTTCCTGCTCGACGCCGAAAACGCGGTGCTCGGCCGGGTGGCCAGCCAAGGCCGCGAAGTTGTTGATGGGGAAGCACAAGCCCACCTACACACCGTTCCTGGACACGGGCGATCATGTGGTCGTCGTCAACGCCGCCAAAGTGCGGCTTACTGGCACAAGGAAGAGCAGAAGGTTTACCGGCGGCATTCCGGCTATCCGGGCGGCCTGAAAGAGGAGAGCGCCAGGAAGGTGCGGGCCAAGAGCCCGGCCCGACTGGTCGAGTTGGCGGTTGCCGGCATGCTCCCCAAGACCAAACTCGGCAAGCACATGATCCGCAAGCTGAAGGTCTATGCCGGGGACAAGCATCCGCACGAGGCCCAGAAGCCGGTGTCTGTTCCGGCGACTGAGAAATAAGAAATGAGCAGTTCTGGAGAGGATTCCGAGTGGCAGCAACGTTAGTGCAGCATTTGGGTACCGGACGCAGGCGATGCGCCGTGGCGCGCGTCTTTCTTAGGCCCGGCAAGGGCCAGATCACAGTCAACGAGCGGGCCTTCGACTCGTACTTTCCCACCGAGGCAACCCGGACCATCGTCCGGCAACCCCTGCTCGCCACCGAAACGGCCGACAAGTTCGATGTCCTGATTCTCACCGACGGCGGTGGGCTCAAGGGCCAGGCCGGCGCCGCCAAGTTAGGGATTGCGCGCGCGCTGGCCGAGTTCAACTCCGAATTGCGGCCCAAGCTGAAGGAACTCGGTTTCCTCACCCGCGATCCGCGGAGCCGTGAGCGGAAGAAGTACGGCCAGAAGGGCGCCCGCAAGCGGTTCCAGTTCTCGAAGAGGTAGTCGCTCTCGCCCGCGCGCAAAAATCTCGCCTGGATCTTGCGCGCGCGGTGATCCGGCCAGACAGTTAGGAGGCAGTTTGCCGTCAATTTCAATGAAAGAATTGCTCGAAGCGGGCGTTCACTTCGGGCACCAGACCAAGCGCTGGAATCCGAAGATGAAAGAGTACATCTTCGGCGAACGCAACGGGATTTACATCGTCGATCTGCAGAAGACCCTCAAGCTCTTCAAGGACGCCATGCGCTTCCTGGCGGAGATCGCCGCGCAGGGCAAGACGGTTCTTTTCGTGGGCACCAAGCGCCAGGCGCAGGACGCCATCGCCGAAGAGGCCAAGCGCTGCGGCATGTTCTACGTGAACCAGCGCTGGCTGGGCGGGCTGCTGACCAACATGCTCACGGTGCAGAAATCCATCAAGCGCCTCAAGGAACTGGAGGCGATGGCCACCGCCAACGACTGGGCCGGCCGTCCCAAGAAAGAGATCATCCGGCTGGAGCGCGAGCGGAAACACCTGTCGCAGAACCTGGACGGGATCAAGGACATGAACCGGCTCCCCGACGTGCTCTTCGTGATCGACTCCAGCAAAGAGGCCATCGCGGTCAAGGAAGCCCGCAAGCTGGGCATCCCGGTGGTGGCCGTGGTTGACACCAACTGCGACCCCGCGAAGTGGATCACGTCATCCCGGGCAACGACGACGCGCTGCGCGCCATCCGGCTGTTCACCAACAAAGTCGCGGACGCCATCATCGAGGGCAAGGCGCTGGCCACCGAGCAGGAGTTCGCCGCCGAGAAGATTGTCTCCGACGAGACCCCGCCGGACGAGATAATCCCCGAGTACACGCAGTACGTGGATCCACGCTACGCCGAGCAACTGATGGCGGAAGGTCTCGCCGACGAGGATTTGCCCTCCGTCTCGCTGCCGCGCGAAGCGCCGGCTGCTGAAGCCGCCGAGCCGGACGCCGAGCAAGGGCGGGAACCCGCCGCGGCAGCGGATCAGTGAGATCCGCTAGAGCGGCGCGCGATCTCTTCCCGGCACAACGACGGGGGCAGGAAGGAATTATGGCGGAAATCACTGCACAATTGGTAAAGCAGCTACGCGAGCGCACAGGCGCGGGAATGATGGAGTGCAAGCGCGCCCTGGAGGAAAGCCAAGGGGACATCGCCGAAGGCGAAATCATCCTGCGGAAACGCGGCATTGCCGCCGCCTCGAAGAAGGCGGCGCGCGCCACGCGTCAGGGCGTGATCGGCAGCTACATTCACCCGGGCTCTCAGCTCGGCGTTCTGGTGGAAGTCAACTGCGAGTCCGATTTCGTGGCCCGGACCGAGGAGTTCCAGCGTCTGGTTCACGACGTCGCCATGCAGATCGCCGCGCTCGACCCGAGGTTCATTCGCCGCGAGGACGTCAGTCCCGAGGTGCTCGAGCAGGAGCGGGAGATCCAGCGGGCGCGCGCGATCGCCGAAGGCAAGCCGCCGCAGGTGGCCGAAAAGATCGTGGACGGCAGGATGACCAAGTTCTTCGAGGAAGTCTGCCTCTATGAGCAGCCTTTCATCAAGGAAGCCACCACCACGATCGGGCAAATGGTTGCCGCCACCATCGCCAAGACCGGCGAGAACATCGGCGTTTCCCGGTTCATGCGATTCAAGGTGGGTGACACGGCCGGGGAGTAGAACTCCGGAGGCTCCGCTTGCCGCAGTACAAACGAATTCTGCTGAAGCTGAGCGGCGAGGCGCTGGCCGGCGAGGCCGGTTTCGGGCTCGACGGCCAACGTGTGAAGGATCTGGCCGGCGAGGTGGCGGGCGCGGCCCGCTCAGGCGCGGAAATCGGCATCGTGGTGGGCGGCGGGAACTTCTTCCGCGGCGTGGCCAGCGCGGCCAGGCAGATGGACCGCGTGACGGCCGACCACATGGGCATGCTGGCGACGGTCATCAACGCCCTGGCCTTTCAGGACGCACTGGAATCGGCAGGGGTTCAGGCGCGCGTCATGACCGCCATCGCGATGCGCCAGGTGGCCGAGCCTTACATCCGGCGCCGCGCCATGCGGCATCTGGAAAAAGGCCGGGTGGTGATCTTTGCCGCCGGCACGTCCAACCCCTATTTCTCCACCGATACCGCCGCCGCTCTGCGGGCCCTTGAAGTGCGGCGCCCAGGTGCTGATGAAGGCGACGCGCGTGGATGGGGTCTACGATCGGGACCCGCTGAAACACCCGGACGCCGTTTTCTACCAGGAGATCTCCTGCACCGAGGTTCTCTCGAAGTCCCTGGCGGTGATGGACGCCGCCGCCGTGGCCATGTGCCGCGAAAACCGGCTTCCCAGCGTGGTCTTCAACCTGAACGTCCCCGGCAATATAATGCGAGTGTGGAAGGGCGAACGCGTTGGAACTTTGATTCATCCTTGAGGCGATATGAAACCAGTTAATCCTGCTGCACCCAGCGTACAGAGTTTCGGGTCCATCAAAGAGATCGAGAACCATGCCCGGACGCGGATGGAAAAAGTGCTGAGCGATTTGCAGCACGAAATGGCCGGCATTCGGACGGGGCGGGCCTCCATCAACCTGTTCGACCCCATCCGGGTCGATTACTACGGCACGCCGACGCCGCTGAACCAGGTGGCCAGCCTGCACGTGCCCGAGCCGTCCCTGATCACCGTCCAGCCCTGGGACGTCTCCCAGATCGGCGCCATAGAGAAGGCGATCCGCGCTTCGGACCTGGGCTTGAACCCCAACAACGACGGCAAGATTATCCGCGTGCCCATCCCGCCTCTCACCGAGGAACGGCGCAAGGAAATCGTCAAGCGTCTGCACGTGGTCGCCGAGGAGCACAAGGTCGCCACCCGCAACCTGCGGCGGGATGCCAACGAGAACATCAAGAAGCTGCTGAAGGACAAACTCATCAGCGAGGACGACGACCGCCGGGCGCACGATGAAGTCCAGAAGATGACCGACGGCTACATCGTAAAGGTCGATCAGGCCGCCAAGGCGAAAGAAAAAGAGATTCTCGAACTGCGGTAGGCGGTCCGCTACGCCATCCAGTCGGAAGGCTCCGGGGCAGAGCACTCCAGCCAGCCGTGGGCGGGCAGCGAGTCCATGGGCAGGTCATCCCGCCACAGCGAGATCTGAATCTTGCAGCCGCAGCCCCGCTCCGCCCCCAAGGAGGCATGCGGGATGAGCAGCTCCAGGACAGTGCGGAAGGCGGCCTGGACAGGTCCCGGTTCGGCGACGACAGCCCGCCCCTCCTCCAGTTGGATCTTCACCGAAGTCAAATCCACGTTGATCCGGACTTCCATGCCGGGCAGTTTCGGCGCCGCGGCCGGTTCGAAGTCCAATCTGAGGTAGAGGTTCGATGCATCGTGGCCATATTGCAGCTCGCGAATCGTGCGCGTAAAGCCGTGCATGGCGCCCGAGCGCCCATCCGGCGGTAAACCCCCGCTCCCAGCCACTCGAAAAACGAGGTGATCTCGCCATCGATTACGGGCCGGATGGGCCCACTGGGAGGCTCGTGATACTCGATGACGGGCAGTTTGAGGATGGGCCTCGACAGCTCCTCAGGGGGCGCTAATCCCAGGGCGCGATAGACGTTGGCGAGATGGTCGCGGAACAGCTTGTCGAATTCGGGCCGGTTATCAGAGCCGTGCTCCGGGCCGTACCACCAGCACCAATCGCTGCCTTCGGCGATGAGCAACTCCTCCAGGGCGAGGTCCCGGCTGGCCGGGCTGAGGGCCGCGCCCTGCGGGGATGCCAGCACCCGGTCGTAGGCCTGCCGGGCGGCGAGCAGATACTCCCAGGCCACGTTGTCCTCAGCGGCGCCGATCCAAATGTCGAAGTTGGCGTTGATCCAGGAGGCCGGGAAGATGCTGGCCAGGGGCTCCGGCTCCATTCGTCTCCAGGGCCTCCCGCACGGTCAAAGCCTCGAATTGAGAATCGTCCGAAATCCGCCGGTACAACTCCCGCAGGAACGGCCGCCCGCTCTCCTCGTAGTATTCCCAGGCGTTCTCGCCATCCAGAATGATGGGAACCAGCGCGTCACGCCCACCCGCCAGGATGCCGCGGCAATTTTCGCGGATCCGCGCCACCAGATCCGCCGCTGCTTCGGCCGCCCCCATCCGCGAGTACACGAAGCCCACCAGGTCGCTGAGGAAATGGTCGCGGAAGAGCATGCTCATCTGGCGCCCGTCGCGCTTCCACAAGTACGGTCTGTAGGTCTCGGTGAGGCCGGCATTTCTTCCCAGCGTACGGGCCAGCACTCCGTTGTCGGTGGCGGCCCACTGGAAGCCCACTTCCGCGGCGATCCCCAGCGCCTCGTCCGAGACCGAACCCTCCGAAGGCCACAAACCGGCCGGCGCGCGGCCGAACTTCTCCTCGACATAGCGCCGCGCCCGCTCCAGTTGCAGCCGCGCATCCTGCGCGTAGCGAAAGCGGCTGGGCAGCGGCACTTTCGGATGCGCGACCTCGGCCACTTGCGAATCGCACAGCAACGGCAGGATGGGATGGTAAAAAGGGGTGGTCGAGATCTCGATCTGATCGCGCGCGGCGAACTCCTGGTAAGCGGACAGAACCGTGCGCAGGAACTCGATCTGCTTCTGCCCCAACCGCGCCTGTTCATCCGGGCCGTACCCTCGGCCCTTGCTCACCAACTCGCGTATCTCGGGATCGCCGGCGAGACTCTCCTCGTCGAACCACGCCAGTTGCGACAGCACCTGCAAGTCCCGAAACGCCTGAGCCCCGAACAGGGCGCGCGCGCGCGCCACGTTGCGGTCGGCTGCCAGCCAGGCGTCGTACAGTTCGCCGTAGCGCGGGTAGCGGCGAATCATGCGGGAGGGATTGGCCTGGAAGAAGTAGCGCAGGATGAACTCCTGCTCTTCTTCGGTGAGGCTCTCGGCAGACTTCAGGGCGCACCGCAGGAACGGATCCGAGGCCTGGCCCGCCGCATATTCCTCGACCTGGACCATCATCGAAGGCACCACGTTGAAGGTCTGGTGGATCTTGGGGAATTCCCCCAGAATGCGCACCATGCCCCGGTAGTCCTTCAGCGCGTGCAGGCGCGTCCAGGGCAGCCTGTACTCCCCCGACACGAGGTCCTTGTAGAAGGGTTGGTGCATGTGCCAGAGGAAGCAAAGGTAGATCCGGGGCATAGGTTCTACCGGGCGGGGCCGCCGGACGCCTCGACGTAGGGCGTTGTATCCGGGGTGGCCTGGAAGCAAGCCGCCATGGGGCGCGCGGCGGCCTCGAACTGGGTCATGGGTTGGAGCCCCAGGATCAGCTCCATCGTGCGCAGCATGGAGACCGTGTTGTACATGGTGCCGTCCACCGCGCCGCGCCGGGCGTAAGGCGAGACGACGAAGGCCGGCGCGCGGTGCGAATCGAGGTGGTCGGGGCCGTTCTGCGTGGTCGCCGCGAGGACGAAAATCGCTGTCTTCGGCCAGAACCGGCTCTGGGAGACGCCCTGCACGATCACGCCCAGCGCTCGATCATTTTCGGAGACATTGCCGCCTCCCAGTTGGATCAGCGTCAGGCGCGCCATCTGCCCCGTCTTCCCGGACTCCGCCAGATCCTTCAGAACCAGTTTCGCCTGCTCCGTATCCGAAGCCATCACCGTGTAGTTCTTCAGGGAAACACCGGCCGTCCGGGCGTTGGTCCACAAGTATCCCGCGGGAGGCACGGCGGCGGGTTCGGTCTCTCCGAAGATAGAATTGGCGCGCCGGCCGGCATGGCTGTTGGGCCAAAGTTTCTGCACGTAGTCGGAGGCGATCGCGGCCGTGGACCAGCTCTGCCCGTCCGCGCTCGAGTCCCCATTCACATAGAAGTTGTCGATCAGCACGAATTCCCGCGCCAGCTTGTGTTGGTTGGGGGTGATCTTCTCGCCAAAGCCGGCTAGCGACGGATCGCCCTTGCCCTGGCGCACGTCTCCCAGTACCTGGTCGTAGGTGCGGCCCTGGTTGATGATGTAGACGACGTGCTCGATGGGCGTCGGGTCTCCCGGCCAGGACGGAACCGGGCTGCCCTCCGGCGTGCCCGCATCGCCGAGCTTGTTGTCACGATACGGAGAGTTGTCGAGGACGGTCTTCGAGAACGCTTCCAGCTCCTGCGCTCCAAAAGGTTCGACGAAGGAGGCTGAGCCGGCCTCGAAGGCGGATCGCGCGCCTTTCCCGTTCAGTACGACCAGGCGGCCGTCCGCCAGCGCGCGCACGCCGGTCGGATACCGGCCAGTCGGAATGTAGCCGAGGACCTGGCTCAAAGTTTCGGACACATCCAGCACGGCGACGGCATTGACGTCGGAGCACGCCACGAAGAGCCGGCTGCCGGCGGCATCGAGCGCCAGCGCGCTGGGGGTCATGCCGGCGGGCTGCAGGGGCGTCATGGCGAGATTGACCACCTCGGACGGCTGAACATCGTTGCTCTCGGTGACGCCCAGCACGCGGACGCTGTTGGTGTTGGATGCCGCCACAAAGATCCGCGCCACGTAGGGGGTGGTTTCCCCTTCGAGCGCCGGCTTCGGTCTTCCCGGCACCCAGATCATGTCCGTGGGGTGGGGCGCCAGCAGAAACTTCGACTGCACGTTCCCCGTCTCGGTCTCGTGGCGCAAGACCATGCCGTCGGCCCAGCAGGAGACGAAGAACGACTTGCCGTCCGGATGAAACAGGATGCGATAGGGGCGGCGTCCCGTCTTGAACCGGTCAATCACTCTTCCCGACTGAGGATTGATGACGGCAATCGAGTTCTGGTAGAGCTCCGCCGCATAGATCAGACGTCCGTCGGGCGAGAGTGCAACGTCGCCGATGAAATCGCGGTTGGTGCGTTTCTGCGGCTCGACAACGGGGAACGTTCGCGCGGGTGTGAGCCTGCCCGCGGCGAAGGAGAACTCGAAAACCGCGGCTTGCGACCCGCCTCCGACGTACAACCGGTCGCCCTTGGGAGCGAGCGCCAGACCCAGCCAGGCGTCCGCCACCGGAGTGCGGCCCACCTCCTTGGCGGCGGCAGTGTCCAGCACGCTGATGGAAGGAGGATTGGAGCCTGCGTTCAACACCAGCAGGAATTTGCCGTCCGGCGACAACGCGCTGGCCAGGGGCAGCGTATCCAGCGGAATCTGCTTCCCGGCGGGTCTGAGGCGCCAGCCGTCGTTCATCAGGAACGCTCCGCCCTCCAGCGGGCCCACCTGCTCGCGAGGGGCGGGCTGAGAGCACAGGGACACAGCGAGCAGGACGGCGGCGCCGGCCAGAGGCATTCTCATTCGAAGAACCTCTGCGCGATGGGGAAGCGGCGGCCGATCCCGAAAGCCTTGCTCGTTACCTTGAGGCCCGGAGCGGCCTGCTGGCGCTTGTACTCGTTGCGGTCCACCTTGTTCACGATGTCGCAGACCAACTCCACGGGCAGGTTGTGCTGGGCGGCAATTTCGGCGGGGACCAGATTCTCCTCCACGTAGCAGCGCAGGATGGTATCCAATACAGCGTAATCCGGCAGGGAATCCGTGTCTTTCTGGTTGGGCCGCAGCTCGGCCGAAGGCGGCTTGGTGAACACGCTCTCCGGTATCGCGCCGGCGTGCCGCCGGTTGGCGATGCGCGCCAGTTGGTAGACCAAGGTCTTGGGCACGTCACTGATCACGGCCAGCCCGCCGATCATGTCGCCATACAGGGTGCAGTAGCCGACGGCGAGCTCGCTCTTGTTCCCGGTGGTCAGCACCAGAGCGCCCCACTTGTTGGACAGCGCCATCAGGGTGACGCCGCGCAGCCGTGCCTGGAGGTTCTCCTCGGTCACATCCTTCGCCGCGCCGAGGAACAACGGGGCCAGATCTTTCAGGAACCGGTCGTAGACAGCCGTGATGGAGACCACCTCGAAGCGGAGCCCAAGATTGACAGCCAGCGCGCGCGCGTCCGTCATGCTTCCCTCGGAGGAATACGGCCCCGGCATGGCCACGCCGACGACGTTTTGCGGGCCCACGGCATCGGCCGCGATGACCGCGGTCAGCGAGGAGTCGATTCCACCGCTGAGTCCCAGCAACACCTGGCTGAACCCGCACTTCCGGATGTAGTCCCGGGTGCCGAGCACCAGCGCCTCGTAGGCGGCCTCGCACTCGTCGGGAAGGCTGGCGTGGATATCGCCCTGGCCGCTGTCCGTGTCCACGAAGACCAGGTCCTCGGCGAAGGAAGCAGCGGCGGCGGTCACTTCACCCGCGGCGTCCACGGCGAAGCTGCTGCCGTCGAAGACGAGCTGGTCGTTGCCGCCCACCTGGTTCACGTACACCAGGGGGAGCCCGTGACGCCGGGCCGAGGCCGCGAAAATCTCCCGGCGGAGGTCGCGCTTGCCCATGTGGTAGGGAGAGGCATTGATGCTGATGAGCAGCTGGGCCCCTTGCGCGACCAACTCCTCCACGGGGTCCCGGCGATACAGGCGCCGCTCCCAAAACTGCTTGTCGTTCCAAGCGTCCTCGCAGACGGTCAAGGCCACCTTGCGGCCCCGGATCTCGCAGAGGTCCTGACGCTCGGCGGGCACGAAATAGCGGGCTTCGTCGAAGACGTCGTAGGTCGGCAGCAGCATCTTGTTCTGACGGAACACGATCTTGCCGCCTTCCAGGACCGCCGCGCTGTTGGTCGCCGTCTTGCCTGTCTGGACGGTGGACCGGCCGACGTAACCGCAAATCAAGCGTCGCGTCGAGGTCACTGGTTTCCGCGGCCAGACGGTCGAGCTGTTGCCCGGTACGCTCCAGGAAGCTGGCTTTCTCCACCAGGTCGCGGGGAGGATAACCCGTCAGGCTGAGTTCGGGAAAAACGATCAGGCATGCGCCACCGGCCACGCCGCGCCGGGCCGTGTCGAGGATCAGTCTCCGGTTGCCGTCGAGGTCACCGACCGTGGTGTTGATCTGGGCGAGAGCGATTCGCATGGAAGACTACTATTCTACGCGGCGGCGCTGCCGCGGATCTCACCGGATCGCCAGCATGCGTTCCAGGGGGATCAGGGCGCGACGCCTGATTTCGGGAGGGATTTCCACCCTGGGCTTGAGATCGCGCAGCGCATCCCGCAGCTTCTCCAGGGTGTTCATCTTCATGTAGGGGCACTCGCTGCAATTGCAGTCCTCGTTGGGGATGAAGTAGAAGCGTTTGCCGGGGGCCACCTTGCGCAGCGAATGCTCGACTCCGCTCTCGGTCACCACGATGACTTCATCAGCCTCGGTCTTGGCGCAGTATTCGATGATGGCGGAGGTTGAGCCTATGAAGTCCGCCATGGCCAGCACTTCTTCCGGGCACTCGGGGTGGGCCGCCACCTTCGCCGCCGGGTGGTCCGAGCGCGCCGCCTGCAAGCGGCGCGCGGTGAACGTGGCGTGCACGACACAGGTCCCCTGCCAAATTTTCAGGTTCTCCCGACCGCTTTGCCGCTTCGCCCAGTTGCCCAGATTACGGTCCGGGAGGAACAGGATCGGTCTTCTCCGGTGGAACGGAGTTGACCACCTGAACCGCGTTGCGGGAGGTGCAGAGAATGTCGCTTTCGGCCTTGACCTCCACCGAAGTATTGATGTAGCTGACGATGACGTGATCCGGATACTGTTGCCGGTAGGCCCGAAGCTGGGCGGCGGTGCAGGCATCGACCAGGCTGCAACCGGCCCCGGCGTCGGGAACCACCACGATCCGGTCCGGGTTCAACACCTTGGCGGTCTCCGCCATGAACCAGACGCCGCAGAAGGCGATCACGTCGCCCTGGAAGTCGCGAGCCTTGCGGGCCAGTTCCAGGCTGTCGCCGATGCAATCCGCCAGCTCCTGGATTTCGGACTCCTGGTAGTGGTGCGCCAAAAGAATGGCGCGCCGCTCCTTCTTCAGGTCGAGGATCTCTTCGGCTAGTGTGCGCGTCGCCAGCATTTAGATAAACCCGCTTGCTTCCATTTTAACAGGCCGGCGGCGGGGAAGACCGGGCTCGGAGTCAGTATACCGGCGCTGCACGAGGGGCCGGGCGCCGGGGGCTCACAGGCGCCGCGCGGCGCTGAGCCGCGGGCCGGGGGGCGCGGACCCGCTGGACGCGTTGCCATTGCTGGGGGGTGAGCACGACGCGCAGTCTAGGGTCATCTGCGAGACCGTGCGCATCAACTCGCCGCGGGCCGCAACCACCTTGTCGATGGCCTCGCGCGTCTTGGGCTCGTTGACCTGATCCTCGTTCATCAGGTCGCGCAGGTTGCCCTCGGCGATCTGCACTGCCGCCCGCTGTTCGATCAGCCGGTCGCGGTACTCGCGCACGGCGGCGCGGATCTGCTGTTCCTGCTCCGGGCTGAGGTTCAAGTTTCTGGCGATGGGCCGGTCCCACCAGGCGAACATCTCGGGCTCTTGCGCACAGGCCAGAGCCACGGTAAGAAGCATCAAGCCGATCAATCGTTTCATTGGTCTACCTCGAATAATGCATGTATCGGTTCAACTGCCTGCGGCTCCGTGCTCTTGAGCCAGAACGGAGACATCCGCGAAAAGCTCGGAGTCGGAAGGTTCTGCGTTGGTCCGGGGCGCCGGCCCGCGCAGCAGAACCGCCAGCAACAGAACGGCCGCGGTGGCCACGGCCGCCGGAGCGAAAGAGAGCCACCCGCGGCCCCGAGCCGGTTGCTCCAGCCGGGTGTAGATTGCCCGCCGTTGGGCGGCCAGCAACTCCTCCGCGATCGGGGGCGGCTCCAGAACGCGCCCGCGCGCCTGAAGAAGCGCCCGCCAGCGCCCGCCGCACGCGGCGCACTCCCGCAGGTGCCCATCCTCGGGGCCGAGCCCGTAGAGGCGCCGAATCAACTCGTCATCGTTCCAGTGTTCCGCCATAAAGATCCCTCAGTTGCGGGCGCAGCTTGGCCAGCGCCCGGGACATGTGCGCCTTTACCGTCCCCACGTCCAGTCCGAGCACCTCGCCGATCTCCTCCAGGCTCAGGTCCTCGTAGTGCCTCAACAGGAAGACCGAGCGCTGCCGCCCGGAGAGCTTCTCGACGGCCGCGGCCAGCCTCTGGTGTATCTCCTTCGCCAGCAGCTTGTCCTCAGCGCTCGGGCCGGCATCCGGCGTCAAATCCAGGATGGCCTGCTCATCGCTCGCCGCCCGCCGCTGCCGCCAGAAACGCCAACGGCGCGAGCGCAGGCGATCCAGGCAGGTGTTGACCGCCACGCGCGTCAGCCACCGGGCCGGCTCTTCGAGAGCCACCGCCCCCGGGCGGGCCAGGGCGCGGTAAGCCTTGAGAAAAACTTCCTGCGCGGCGGTGTCCGCCTCGTCTCTGTCCCCCAGAAGGTGGTAGCAGAGACGGAAAACCCGCTGCTGCTCCGCACTCATCCAGGCGTCGAATTCGCGAGGGCGCGGCGTGGTCACAGAGACCGCGTCCACCGGGCGGGCCATCACGCCTATCATACCTATCCATTCTGACGAGAACCGCCGTTTCAGGTTTACAGCGTATAGCTGGATTTTGCTAGACTCTTGGCGTCATGAATAACCTGATTCTTTTGGCCATCGGCCTGGTGGCGGGCGTATTTGCGGGGATGTTCGGAATCGGAGGCGGTCTCATCATAGTCCCCGCCCTGCTGTTCTTCCTAAAACTTCCGGCCACGGAGGCGATCGGCACCAGCCTGGCCGCTTTGATACCGCCGGTGGGGCTGCTGGGGGCGGCAGAATACTACCGGAACGGGTTCATCAATGTTCGCTACGCCGGCCTGGTGGCCCTGGGACTGTTCCTGGGAGCCTATTTCGGCGCGCGGATCACGGTGTCTCTCCCGCCGGACGTGATTCGCCGGGTGTACGGCCTCTTTCTCCTGGCGATCGCAGTCCGCATGTTGATTGCCGGCAAGTAGGGCGATCTCAGCGCAACAGCCGGTGATTCGTGGCGGGAGCGGCCAGGACCGGCCCTCTCTCCACCGTCAATTCCCGCTCCATCCACTGCGACAGCGGAATGTTCCTGAAGCAAACCCTCTCCTGCAGCACCAGGCACTTTATGCACTCCGTGGGGGAGACGGTCTCGCGCATGTAGTGCCGTTCCTCGACGCGCACGTCGGCCAGGAACTCGTCCAACGCCTTGCGCCGCGCCTCGGCCTCCGCCGTCCGAATCTTCTCCTCGATGGTCTTCTGCTGCTGACACAACAGAGTTCGGGCCTCGATCAACGACTCCCTTTCCCTGTAAGCAGCGGCCTCCGTCTTGGCTTGCACCACGATGAAGGAGAGGACCCCGGAGCCCAGGGCGGCGACCAACGGCAGAGCGATCCACAGAACTTCCGGCATATGGTGATCCACTCCAACCATCGGGAGGAGCCCGCCGCGAGAGGCGTCCCTAAGTAAGAAAAACGCGTCTTCTCGGGAATTCACCCGAGGCTAAGGGGCTTGCTGCGACCCGTCCAGCTTCTGGCCGCTGAGCAGACAACTGAGGAGCGAGAACTGATAGCCCGCTTGGCGCAGGCCCAGAAGCCGCGCGAGCGAGAGGAAGGTGGCCGCCAGCCGGAACTTGAAGCCCTGAAACCAGCCATAGTGCTTGCCGCACCACACGGCCGCGCCCAGAGCCCGGTCGGCCGCGAGGAGGCTCCGTGCGCCCGTGCTGAAACCAGGGAGCGCCGAGCCGTGGGCCACCGCCCGCGCCGACGGCAGCAGAAGGATTTTCTTGGACGCCCTGCGGATCTGGGTGCAGATCTCCAGATCCCACCAGTGGTGGCCGTAGCGCTCGTCGATGTAGCGCAGGCCCCTCATAAAGTTGCCGCGCACCATCAGGGCGGGCGGTTTGAGGTAGTCCGCCTCGACAGGTTCGAGGGCGGCCTCCGGGCTGGTCCAGCCCTGAAAATCGCCATCACGCCAGGCCTGCCAGAGTTCCGCGGGAAGAGGCAGGGGATGCAGGCGGGTCAGCGTCTCGCCGGCCGGGCTGACGATCAGAGGGCAGACCGCCACGGCGTCCGGCGCGGCCTCCAGAAGCGCGGCCAAACTGGACACCGTGTCGGGGCTGACCTCCATCTCCGGTTCCAGGAACAGGAAGAACTCGCCGACAGCGGTGCGCATGCCGATGTTGAGGGCCTTCACCAGGCCGAAGTTCCGGGGCAGGCGCAGCAGGTTGATGCCGGGGAATTCCGTGTCCATGCGGGGACACTCATCCATTGAGCCGCTGTCGACAACGAGGATCTCGAAGGCCTCGCGGCCGCGCGACGCCTCCAATGCGGTCAGGCAGCGCCGGAGCGCGGCGGCGTTGTTGAATGACACAATGACCACGGACACTTTCGGCGGGGCCGTGCCTTGCTGGTTTTCATCCATGAGCAGAAAAATGATACCGCACACGGCGCACGATGCGCTGGAGGGGGACTTCGCGAAATGGGCACGCCGGCGGCGTGCCCCTACGGTTTGCCGCTGGATAGGGTAATCGTGCTGTATACTATGGTTGTATACAGAACCCTGCGGTGATTGAATGGATGAACGCGACCCGCTGTTCGGTTGCACGGGCTTCGAGTGGGACGAGCATAACGCAACCAAAAACTGGGAGGCCCACCGGGTTTCCGGCAAGGAGTGCGAGGAGCTTTTCTTCCACTCGCCGCTGGTGGTGAAGGACGACCCGCGTCACTCAATCCAGGAGGCGCGCTATTACGCGCTGGGGCAAACGGCGGCGGGGAGAGCGCTGTTCGTTGCGTTCACGATTCGCGGAGATCTCATCCGGGTGATCTCGGCGCGGGACATGAGCCGAAGGGAAAGAGAGGTCTACCGGTCATTATGAGAAAGCCACTGCCAAAATTCGCGGGCGAGGATCAGGAGCGGGATTTTTGGGGGAAGCACGACTCGACGGCGTACCTCGACTGGAAAAAGGCGAAGCGGTTGGCGCTGCCGAATCTGAAGCCGTCTCTGAAGACGATTTCCATCCGGCTGCCCGCTGCCATGATTGAGGACCTGAAGGTTCTGGCAAACCAGAGGGACGTGCCCTACCAGTCCTTGCTGAAGGTGTTTCTGGCGGACCGGATCGATCGCGAGTTGAAACCCACCCGCGGCAAATAAAAAAAGGGCGGGGCTTGGCCCCGCCCCACAGCTTATACTTGCGGTGAATCCTACGCCGTGCGCATGGTTTCGGCTTTGTCGCCGGCCAGGGCGGCCTGGGCCGCGGCCAGCCGGGCGATGGGCACGCGGTAGGGGGAGCAGGACACGTAGTCCATCCCCACCCGGTAGCAGAACTCCACCGAGCTGGGCTCGCCGCCGTGCTCGCCGCAGATGCCGATCTCGAGCTTGGGGTTGGTCGAGCGCCCCAGCTTCACGCCCATCTCCACCAGCTTGCCCACGCCTTCCTGATCCAGGACGGCGAAGGGGTCGGCCTTGAAGATCTTCTTGTTCTCGTAGTCCTTCGAGAACCTAACATAATCGTCGCGCGACAGACCCATCGTGGTCTGCGTCAGGTCGTTGGTGCCGAAGCTGAAGAATTCGGCTTCTTCGGCCACCTTGTCCGCCGTCAGCGCCGCCCGCGGAATCTCGATCATGGTGCCGATCATGTACTCCTGCTTCTTCAGACCGGCCTTGCCGAGAACTTCTTCCGCCACGCGCTTCACGATGGCCTTCTGGTCCCTCAGTTCCTCCACGCCGCCGATCAGCGGAATCATGACTTCGGGAATCACCTTCTTGCCCTTCTTGGCCACCTGCACGACAGCCTCGAAGATGGCCCGCGCCTGCATCTCGGTGATTTCGGGATAGCTGATGCCCAAGCGGCAGCCGCGGTGCCCCAGCATGGGGTTGAACTCATGCAACTGCTCGACGCGGCGCAGCAGCTCGGGCATGTTCTTTTTGAGCTCGCCGACCGTCATGCCGTACTTCTCCGCCATCTCCTTCTTCTCTTTGATGGGAGCGTGCGGCAGCTTGGCGATGTCCACCATCAGGTCTTCCCGCTTGGGCACGAACTCGTGCAGCGGCGGGTCCAGCGTGCGGATCACCACCGGGAAGCCGTCCATGACTTCGAACAGCCCGGCGAAGTCCTTGCGCTGCAGCGGCAGAAGCTTGGCGAGAGACTTGCGGCGCGACTTCTCGTCCTCGGCCAGAATCATGGCCTGCACGTGCTCGATGCGGCCCGGGCCGAAGAACATGTGCTCGGTGCGGCACAGGCCGATGCCCTGGGCGCCGAACTTGCGAGCGACCTTGGCGTCGCGCGGGATGTCCGCGTTGGCGCGGATGCCGAACTTGCCGCGGAACTCGTCGGCCCAGCCCATGAACTTGGCCAGAGCGCCGGAAGAGGGATCGGGGTCGACAGTGTTGGACTGGCCCGCGAACACCTCACCGGTGGCGCCGTCGAGGGAAAGCCAGTCGCCTTCCTTGAGTACGATGTTGGCGCCGCGCACGGTCAACTGCTTCTTGTGCTCGTCGACTTGCAGAGACTCGGCGCCCGCGACGCAGGGGATTCCCATGCCGCGCGCGACCACGGCCGCGTGGCTGGTCATGCCGCCGCGCGCCGTCAGGATGCCCTTGGAGACTTCCATGCCGTGAATGTCGTCCGGCACGGTCTCTTTGCGAACCAGGATCACCGGGGCCTTCTTGGAGGCTTCCACGGCATCGTCGGCGGTGAACACGATCCTGCCGACGGCGGCGCCGGGGGAGGCCGGCAGGCCGGTGGCCAGCTTCTTCAGGCTCTTCTTCGAGGCGGCTTCCAGAACGGGGTGCAGCATCTGGTCGAGCTGGTTGGGCTCGACGCGCATCACCGCCTCTGCCTTGTCGATCAGCTTCTCCTCGACCATCTCCACGGCGATGCGGACGGCAGCCGGACCGGTGCGCTTGCCGTTGCGCGTCTGCAGCATGAACAGCGTGCCGTCCTGGATGGTGAACTCGAAGTCCTGGATGTCGCGGTAGTGCTGTTCCAGGCTGGTGGTGATCTGGCGCAGTTGCTGATAGACCTCGGGCATCACGGACTTCAACTCCGAGATCGGCCTCGGTGTGCGGATGCCGGCGACCACGTCTTCGCCTTGCGCGTTGATCAGAAACTCACCGTAGAACACCTTCTCGCCGGTGGCGGGGTTGCGGGTGAAGCCCACGCCCGTGGCCGAAGTGTCGCCCATGTTGCCGAACACCATGGCCTGCACGTTGACCGCGGTACCCAGGTTGTCGGCGATCTTGTTCATCTTGCGGTAGTAGGAAGCGCGGGGATTCCACCAGGAGCGGAACACGGCGTTGCGCGCCATGACGAGCTGCTCATTGGCATTCTGCGGGAACGCGCTGCCGGTCTTCTTCTGGACCAGCTTCTTGTAATCTTCGATGACGACTTTCAGATCGTCCGCGGTCAGGTCGGTGTCGAACTTGGCCTTGACCTTCTTCTTGCGGGCGTCGAACAGGTGCTCGAACTCGTCCTTGGAAATCTCCAGGACCACGTTGCCGAACATCTGGATGAAGCGGCGATAGCAGTCGTAAGCGAACCGCGCGTTGCCGCTCTTGGCCACCAGGGCTTCCACCGTCTTGTCGTTCAGCCCGAGGTTCAGGATGGTGTCCATCATGCCGGGCATGGAGAACTTCGCGCCCGAGCGCACGCTGACCAGCAGCGGGTTGGCCGTATCGCCGAGCTTCTGCCCCATCTTCTGCTCGAGCCCGGCCAGGGCGGCCTTGGACTCCTGCTCAATTGCGGCGGGGATCTTCTTATCGTTTTCGAAGTAGATGTTGCAGACCTCGGTCGAAATCGTGAATCCAGGAGGAACGGGCACGCCCGCGCGGCTCATCTCGGCCAGGCCGGCGCCCTTTCCACCCAGAGTGTCTTTCATTTTTCCGTCCCCGTCGGCCGTACCGCCGCCGAAGGCGTACACGTACTTATTCATACCGCTCTTATTCTCCTTAGTCAGTTTGAGTACCTTGCGTAACGATTTCGGAGAAATCCGCGATGGCGGAGAACTCCGTCAATAAACCTTGCAACAGCGTAAGCCGGTTGCGCCGCACGTTCTGGTCCGGCGCATTGACGTGAACTTTGTCAAAGAAAAGATCGACGACGGGCCGAAGCCGGGCAATCGCCTCCAGTTTCGCTTGATAGTGATCGAGGCTCGCGACCGCGGCCTTGGTGGCGGCAAACGCGCGGAACAGCTCGGTTTCCGGCCCTGCTTCGAGCAACGCTGCCTCAGCTTCGCCACCGCCGGCGAACTGCGCTTGCTTCAGGATGTTGCGGATGCGCTTGAAACTGGCCGCCAGCGGCTCGAAGTCCGCCGTCGGCCGCACTCGCTGGATGGCCTCCAGCCGGCTCTCCACATCCGCGAGATCATCCCAGCCCGAAGCCAGGATGGCGTTGACCTCGTCGTACTTGAAGCCACGAACTTCGCGGAAGTAGTGGCGAACCCGGTCCAGGAGAAACTCCCTCAACTCCGGGCTCACGGCCGCCGGCAGGTTCAGAGGCATCTTCCCTTCGACCAGGATCTTGACCACGCCCTGGGCCGCGCGGCGCAGGCCGAAGGGGTCTTTGGACCCGCTGGGAATCAGGCCCACGCCGAAACAGCCGCGCAGCGTGTCGAGCTTGTCGGCCAGCGACACCAGGCGTCCTTCCACCGTGGCCGGGATGGAATCCTCCATGCTTACCGGCTTGTAGTGCTCGTAGATGGCGCGCCAGACCGGCTCCGGCTCGCCCTGGGCTCGCGCGTAGAGGCCTCCGACCACGCCTTGCAGCTCGGTGAACTCCTTGACCATCTCGGTGGTCAGGTCGCACTTGGCGAGCAGCGCCGCCCGCTGGGCTGGTTCGGAGCCGCCCAGTTCCCGCACCAGATCCACTACACGCCTGGTCTTCTCCAGGTAAGAACCCAACTGCGCCTGCCAGGTCACGTGCGCCAGGCCGTCGACGCGGTCAGCCAGCTTCTTCTGCTGGTCGAAGTCCCAGAAGAAGCGGGCATCGTTGAAGCGGGCGCGCAACACGCGCTCGTTGCCCTTCTTGACCAGCCCCTCGGGGTCGGCCTTGGTGTTCATCACCGCGACGAAATGCGGGGCGAGCTTGCCGCCCGAGCCGGTCACCGAGAAGTACTTCTGATGGTGCCGCATGACGGTGACCAGCACTTCTTCGGGAAGGCTGAGGAACTGCTCGTCGAAATCGCCCACGATGGCGGTGGGGTATTCGGTCAAGTACACCAGGGTATTGAGCAGGGCGGGGTCGGGGGTGAACTGGATTTCGCTCTCGATCTTGGCCTTCCGCTCGGCCGCCGAAACGATTACGCCGTTCTCTCTCAACTGCTCCTGATAGTTCTCGATGGTGACCCGGATCTTCTTCTTCCCCAGCTGCCGGTGCCCCGTGGTGAGGTTGCCGGACTTCACCCCGGCCAGCTCGAAGGGCACCACCCTGGTTCCGAGCAGCGCCACGATCCAGCGGATCGGCCGGATGAAACGCGGGCCGCCTTTCCCCGTCCAGTACATGGTCTTGGGGAAGTAGATCTTCAGAATCAGCTCCGGCAGCGCCGCCGCCAGAATGTCCAGCGTGGCGCGCCCCTTCACCTTCCGGCGATAGGCCAGATACTCGCCCTTGGGAGTCTTGACCACCTTCAGGGCGCTGGGCTCCACGCCGAGCTTTCGGGCGAAACCCGCGGCCGGACCTTCGCCGGCGGACTTTGGGGGGCCAGTGACCAGCTCCACGCTGTTGGCCTGACGCTGGGGCAGCCCCTCGGCTTTCAGCACCAGGCGGCGCGGCGTGGCGTCCAGCATGACCACGCTGCCAGCCAGTTTGTTGTCCTTAAGCACTCCTTCGAATAGCTCGCCCAACTGCTTGAGGGCAGGCTGGATCATCCAATCCGGAATCTCTTCGGTCCCGATTTCGAGAAGGAACGGCAGGGTCTTCATGCCGCCACCTCCTGAGCGCACTGATCGACCCAGGCGTGGGCCACGCCCACCGCCAGTTTTCTGACTCTGGCGATGACGCCCACCCTTTCGGTCACGCTGATCGCGCCGCGCGAGTCGAGCAGGTTGAACAGGTGGGAGCACTTCAGAACCTGGTCGTAGGCGGGCAGCACCGGGAACCGTTTCTTATCGGGGTACGAAGGGTAGGCGTCCAGCAGACGGCGGCACTCCTTCTCGTGCAGGTCGAACAACTGCCAGAGCGTGCCGACGTCGGCCATCTCGAAGTTGTAGACCGAGAACTGCAGCTCGTCGGCGAAGCGGACGTCGCCGTAGGTGACCTTGGGCGCCCACTCGATCTGGTAGACGCTATCCACACCCTGCAGAAACGCCGAGAGGCGCTCCAGCCCGTAGGTCAGCTCGGCGGGGACCAGGTCGAGGTCAATGCCGCCGCACTGCTGGAAGTAGGTGAACTGCGTGATCTCCAGGCCGTCGAGCATCACCTGCCAGCCGATGCCCCAGGCGCCCAGGGTAGGGGACTCCCAGTTGTCCTCCTCGAACTTGATGTCGTGCTTGCGCAGGTCGATGCCGATCGGCCTCGAGGCTCTGCAGGTACTGATCCATGATGTCGCTGGGGCGAGGGCTTCAGGATCACCTGCAACTGGGAATGCTTGTAGAGGCGGTTGGGATTGGCGCCGTAGCGGCCGTCGGCGGGCCGGCGGCTGGGCTGCACGTAGGCCACGCGGTAGGGCGCCGGGCCCAGCACTCGGAGGAAGGTCTCGGGGCACATGGTGCCCGCTCCGACCTCCACGTCATAGGGCTCCTGGATCACGCAACCGCGATCCGCCCAGTACTTCTTCAGCTTGAAAAGGATCTGTTGAAAAGAATCCATCAGAGAGCTTCCAGAATGGGGACCGTGACCAATTTGCGTTCCACGTGGTTTTCAATCTCGCGGACCAGGAAGCGGCGCAGGTCGGCGGCCGTCTGCTTGGTCCAATCTCGAGGCGTCAACTGCGCCACTGGTAGCTTCAGCATTTCTTCGGCAATACTCAAAGACTCGGGACGCACACGCAATCCCGGCAGAAAACCCGACAACCGCACGGCCCACAAGGTGAAGTAAGTCACGGCCGGCCACAGGCCGTTGACCCTGGCTGCCCGCAAGTAATCCAGCACGGCAAGCAAGAGCCGGAAGAACCGCTCATTCTGTTCCGCGGGGGCCGAAAGCTGCTCCGCCAACTCCGCCAGATAGTCCAGTCCAACTCCTGTCTCGTAATCCGATTGCAGCTCGAACGGGGAGCGAATCAGATCGCAGGAATTCAGGCTGACCAACTCCCGGTTTTCCCGCTGGAAGTAGGCTGCCTGGACGTACGAAAGCCTTTCCAGACCGGCCCCGAAGCCGCTCTTCGGCCTCCTGGCCCGCCGGGCGACCCCTCGCAATTTTCCCTGGTCCCGCGTCAGAAAGCTGACCACGAGGTCCGCTTCCCGAAATGGGTACGTGCGCAGGATAAGAGACTCGCTCACCCGAGCCGGCATGTCGGCGAGAGGCAGTAAACCTCAATGTAGCACAGAGGGAAGACACGCGCCCCGGCCGTGTTGCCCCTGCTATACTTTTCTTTCTAAACCCATGTCCGACCCCATTGAGACAGGTCTCATCGCCACTCTGAGCAGCGGCGCCAAGGTGAAGCAACGCCTGCTGCGCCAGCGCGCCTGCAACGAAAAAGACGCCAAAGGCAAGCTGTGCGCCGGGCACCTGAAGCGCTGGTACTTTTTCGGCGAAGAGGTCAAGGAGAAGTTTGGTCCCGGCGTGGAAGTCTACCGCTGCGAGCACTGCCAGACGCTCTACCTGCCCAATCCCGACGAGCCACCGCGGTCGGGGACGCTGGCCTACTAGGCGGCGTTACCCGTTCCAGACTGAGCGCGCAAAAAAACCCTCTGATGCAATCCACAGATGGTTGGCCGAGTGGAAAAAACCCAAAACGCCGTCTCCCGCGAGCACGCCGTTCTGTCCGACCACTCAACCACCCCGCTGAGAACTGCAGCAGAGGGCAGGTTTAAAGAACTACTCCATCAATTCGACTTGTTTACAGCAAGGCATGCGCCAACGCGGCGGGCCTCTAAGTAACTGAAAATGAAGGTGCGAGTCGCTGTCGTGCCGGCGCCGGGCCGGGGCGCCTGTACCACAGCGTGTGTCAGTGTGACACAATCGAGGCGAATGTGGAGGCGTGGGCTGGCGCTGCTGCGCTGGCCTCTGGCGGCAGGCCGGCCGCAATCGCTCGGCCGAGGATTTCCGGCTCTGGACCGAGCATCCCCGGCTGTTTCTGGGCGCCCGGAAGATGCGTCTGCTGGTCCGGGAGAAAGAGCGGGAGTCGGCTCGCTGGCGGCAGTTCGAAACGCTGATGAGCGGCAAGGCGAACATGCCGGAGCCAGGCTTCGCCCTGGCGCTGCATTCGCAAGTCGCGGGCGATGCCCCCTCCTGCCAGGGAGCAGTGCGCTGGGCGCTGGGAGATACGTCCGATCTGCGCCAGCTCGCCCTGGTATTCGACTGGTGTCAAGCGGCCATGGACGAGCAGCAGGCTGCGGCTCTGGCCGGCAAGCTTGAGAAGGGCATGGCCACGGGTCCGCGGGAACCCGGCGTTTCAGCCATGCGCGACCGGGTGCTCGCCGCCATCGCCTTGGGCGAGCGTGCCCCTGCCGTGTCCGAACGAATCCTGGAAACGGCCGTGGAGACCTGGTGGCGGGGCGTGATCGTGCCAGCCATCGGGAACCGGCGCGATGCGCTGCCAAGGGATGAGATGCTGGCCCTGTTCGAGATCCTGCACGCCATGCGGGACAACTTCGGCATGGATCTCCGGGAGTCCATCCCCGGCTACTTTCGCGACCTTCCACTACAGCGGCTGCTCAGCTACTATCCCGCCTCCTACCCCGCGAGCGAGAACGAATATCACATCCCCGCGCTGAAGGGGGGCGGTGAGCCGGACCTGCGGCGGGCGGCCCTGTTTCGGGCCGCGGACCTCAGCCTGGTGGCCTATGACCCGAACAGCAAGGAGAGCCAGTTCCTGCTGGGCTGGCTGATGCGCGACCCATTCCTGATGCGCAGCCCCTTCGGCATCCCCTATGAATTCTTGTGGGCGAATCCCTACATGCCCGGGCTGAGCTACTACCACGCCCCGCTGTTCCAGCACGACAGCCGCGTGGGCAGGCTGTTTCTGAGATCGAGCTGGGATGAAGACGCCACCTGGCTCGGTTACTTCGAAGGTGAGCTTCAGGTTTTCGCCAAGGACGGGTTAAAGATCATCCGGCAGCAGCCGGCATCCAAGCCGATCCGCCTGGGCGATGCGGCGGTAGTGATGGCTTCCGGGGCTTCCCCCATACAACTCGACGGGATGGATGTGCGGGCCATCTACCTGCTCGGCTTGCGGCCCGGAGCGGCCTACGAGATCCGGGGCGCGAAGCGGCGGCGCCACCCGCGAAACCGCCGATAACGGCGGCATCGTGGCCATCACTATCCAGCAGGAAACCGGGCGGCAGTTGCGCATTCGGGAGCTGCCGGGATCCCGCAAGCGCGGGGACGTAACTCTTCCCTGAATAGCCCGGATATTCCTTCCCCCACGGGGTAGTTGTACCCCTATCAAGTTAGTAGGACTACATTAACTTTCTGAGAAGAAATCAACTTCCATGGTACTCCTCTGCATAAGCTCCACTCTGGGGAATAGCACTGGGTCCGGAGAAATGAACCAAATGCCACGCATTGGATTAGTCGTCAACATCCTGATCGCTACGATCGTCCTAACGCTCCTGGCCGCTCCGGCAGGCGCTAGCATCACGGTGAAGAACAATCAGAGCTGATTGGCTGGCGCTGACTTCCGGGGTCCTCACGATCGAGTTCGAGGACCTTGCGCCCAACTACGCCCCCTATCTCATCGACTACAGCAGCGCCGAGGGCGTCACCTTGAGCGGCGTCAATTTCATTGGTGTGACGGGGGATGCAGGCTACTATCTCAAAGTCTTTGACCCAGCGCTAGGGGGAAACTGGAATTCCGGCGACTTCCTGGCCGGAGGATGGGGACCGGGCTACATTCAAGCGACGCTTCCCGGCGACGGGTCGATGGCAATCGCCATGGATCTGATGACGAACGCCGCGGGGCATAACGTCACGGTGACGCTGTTTAACGGCGACACCGAGCTCTATTCAGGTGTAATTCCGACTTCCGCCCTGCCCACCAGGACCTTCGTCGGCTTCCTGTCCTCCGACATGCCGATCACATCCGCGCGGTTCAGCGCCGCCGGCACCTTCGCCGAGATCGACAATTTCTCGATCAGCGAGACGCCCGAACCGGACAGCATCATTTTCGCGCTGACCGGGCTGGCCGGTCTTTGGCTGGCCCGGCGCCTGCGCCGTCCCTGCTGAGGCGGCTTTGAAGGGCGACTGCCGGGAGGGGGAGAGAGGGGACACGGTCGCATGGTCCGGTGTCCCCGTACCGGCAACTACTCGAGCCGGTTGATTCTGAGGGACACAGCAATCGCGGGCCGGAGTTGCCGCTCGATATTCGTGGTCGACCCAAATGCCGCGACATCCAACGAAACCCGCTCGCCGAGGTTTAGACCGATGCCTCCAGCGGGATGCCACCGCCCCAGCGAGTAACCTCCGCCGCCGCGCAGTTCGATGCCGCCGAGCCGGAACTCAAGCCCGCTGTGAAACCTCGTCCCCTGGAAGCCGCGAGCAGCCTCGGCTACGGCGGAGATTTTGTCCCAGTGGTAGGCCCCGCTGCCCGTGTAGTCCACAGGCAACTCCATTCTCGTTTTGCCCACCGGGCTGGGTAGTCTCTGTTCGATGAAGTCGCCTCCCTCGATCAGGCTCTGGAGAGTGTAGCGCCGCGCCGAGAGATCCTTCCAGTCAATCCGGTTCCCGACGCCGTTCGCGCCGAAACCCAACTCCAGCCGGCCGACAACACTTGCAACACCGAGATCAACCGCGTATCCGGTACCCGAGCGCGAGTACCTGTAATCCACGAGAGCTGGTACGGTCGACGGGATCGCCGTCAGAAGTCCGGTCTGGTCGGTATCGAATTTGAGGTTAATCGCAGCTTCCTCGTAACGAAATCCGCGCAAATAGTGGTAGTTGCCTCCGACATAGATCCCGTCTCGGCCTCTTCGGCCCGGCAAGGAAAAGCGGCCACGGTAGCCGCCCGTAATCGCCAGCGCCAACTGTCCGATCGAGGCGTCTGTAATTGAGAAAGTGCGGTTGGGAATCGACACCGGGGCGGAACTGGCGAAAACGTCGGTCAGCGTCTTGTCGATGTTCAGGGCGGTTCTAGCCGACAGGTACGGCCCCGCGCCTATGTAGAAACCTTGGAACGCACCGTCGTCGCGTTTCGCGAACTTGATGGTCTTTCCCCAATTCGGCGAGGCAAGTCCCTCGGAAGTGAGGTGGTTCACTGGCTTGAATCCGCGGTAGGTGTTGAGGTCGCGGTTCAGTTCCCCGTTGACCACATCCTTCACGAACCTGCCCCTGGGCCCGCCTGGGTCGCGACCGATAACGTAGTGCAGCGGGTTGGCCGCATACTCCATCGCCAGGACCGGGTCGAAACGGTCGTCATCGGGGTCGAAGTGGTGACGATCCTGGATCAACTGAATGAGGCCGAGAGGGATTACGATCGAGCTGTATGGCCGTTCCTCCTCGATCATCTTTGTAGCGATATTCTCGGAGTAGCCGACGCCCCCCATACCGATCTTGCGGGCGTCCCCACTGAAGCTCTGAGCCGACAGAGTAGTGATTGCGACGAATGAAAACAGGGATAGACTGCTCAGTTTCCGCTTGTACATTGGACTCCTCCTGCGCTGGATTGTAATGCGGGCGCTACCAGGCTTTGCAATCTCTATGTCTGAAACATGACTACTATACACCATTCAATTGAAGGGCCGGGTCTTCATTCGTGGCGCTCAAAAGGCAGGGCTGGTGGTGCGGGAGGGTGATTACTGATGGTCCCACGCGGCAAAGCCGGGCATCGAGACGCCAAAATGTAGAAACTCCAGCCCGGCCCCACTTCCCGAGGAAGCGGCGGCAGTTGCACATCCGGCCCCGGGACTAGTAAGATGGAGTTTCCCTTCCAGCGTTGCACTCGAAGCCAACTGGAGCAGGCTTTCCGCACTCAGGGATTTGAAGTGCATTCGCTGCCCCTATGCAGAAGCGTGAAAACAAGAAGCTAGTAGCGTTGGTGGCGGACCTCCTGTTCACCGTGAAGATCGCCGACGCCGCCCGGCGCGCCGGCATCCAGGCGGAGTTCGTCAAGGCGGAAAAGGAACTGCTGGAAAAGGCGGAGTCCAAGCCCGCTCTGATTATCCTGGATTTGAATTTCGGAGGCGTGCAGCCGCTGAAGCTGATCGGGAAGCTCAAGAGCAATCCCAACCTGAAGCAGACCAGCATCCTGGCTTACGTCTCACACGTGGACGGCGAACTGAAGCAGCAGGCCCACGATCTGGGCTGCGACATGGTCATGGCCAGGTCAGCCTTCTCGCAGAACCTGCCGCAGATTCTCAAACGTCACGCCGGCACGCCGTAGCTTCGCTCTCTTTCTGGACACAGTGGTATTCTGGTCGCGTGCTAATCGTCTGCCTGTCCTAGAGGAGAGAGGTCATGAAAGTCGGAGTCTTCACCGCACTGCTCGCCAGCCTGCCGCTGGATCGGGTGATCGAAAAACTGAAGGGTTTGGGGGTGGATACGGTCGAGCTGGGCACCGGAAATTACCCCGGCGATCCACACTGCAAGCTCGAGATGCTGGAGAGCAAGGCGGCGCTGAAGGAGTTTAAGCAGAAGCTCGCCGACAACGGGATCGCCATCAGCGCGCTGAGTTGCCACGGGGAGCCGCTGCATCCCGATCCCGCTATCGCCAAGGCCCACCAGGAAGTCAACCGCAAGACGATCCTGCTGGCCGAAAAGCTGGGCGTGCCGGTGGTCGTCGACTTTTCGGGCTGCCCCGGTGACAGCGAAGCCGCCAAGTGTCCCAACTGGGTCACAGCCGCCTGGCCGCCGCATTTCCCCAAGTTGCTGGCCTGGCAGTGGGAAAAGAAGGTCGCGCCCTACTGGATCAAACGGGCCAAGTTCGCGGCCGACCACGGGGTGAAGATCGCCCTCGAGATGCACCCGGGATTCGTGGTCTACAGCCCCGAGACGATGCTGAAGCTGCGCTCCATCGCCGGCGCGAATTTGGGCTGCAACTACGATCCCAGCCACATGTTCTGGCAAGGCATCGATCCCATTGCCGCGATTCGCGTCCTGGGTGACGCCATCTTCCATGTGCACGCCAAGGACACCCAGATCTACGCCCAGAACCTGCCGTCGGCCGGCGTGCTCGACACCAAGAGCTACACGGACGAGCGGAATCGCTCGTGGATTTTCCGCACCTGCGGCTACGGGCACGACGCGGGCTGGTGGCGCGAGTTCATCTCCACCCTGCGCATGTACGGCTACGATTACGTGCTCTCCATCGAGCACGAGGACAGCCTCATGTCGCCCGAAGAGGGACTCTCCAAAGCTGCCCGGTTCTGAACGAGATTGTCATCCGGGAGAAACCCGGCGAGGCCTTTTGGGCCTGAGCTTATGAGCGAAGCCGCCAGTCAGTTTTCCATTTCGATGGACCAGGTTCGGGACTATGAGTTCCGGGTCAACTTCGACAAAGAAGGCCAGCCCGACCTGATCATGGACGAGTCTGCCCCGCTGGGCGGTGACAAGGGGCCGAGTCCCGCGCGCATCCTGGCGGCAGCCATCGGCAGTTGCCTGAGCGCCAGTCTGCTCTTCTGCACGCGGCGCGCGCGCGTGGAACTGGGCCAGATCCACACCGAGGTCAAGGTGCAGATCGTGCGCAACGAAAGCAACCGGCTGCGCGTGGGCAAGGTGGAGGTGCTGATCGATCCCCAATTTCCGGAAGCCGAGAGGGAGAAGGCCCGCCGCTGCCTGGAAGTGTTCGAGGACTTTTGTATCGTGACCCAGAGCGTGCGGGACGGGATCGACGTCAGCGTAACGGTGAAATGAGCCTGGGCCGGGTCAGAACTCGGTGTTGGCTTCGCGTTCCAGACCGGCGGCGTCGAGGATGGTAACCTTTCGTTTCTCCACGCTGAGCAGCCCTTCCGCCTGAAAGCGGCTCAAGTTCCGTGAGATCACTTCCCGGACCGTGCCCAGGCGTGAAGCCATCTCCTGGTGCGTTACAGGCAGAGAAAAGGTGGGCTGGCCGGCTTGCTGTTCGAACTCCAGCAGGGAGCGGGCGAGCCTCTGGCGCACACTGCCAAAGCTGACGGCTTCCACCACGCCGACGAGCAGGCGCAGGCGCCGTCCCAGGACCGCCAAAACTTTGAGGGCGACTTCGGGGTGCTGCCGGCAGACCTGGCGGAAGTCCTGCGTGCTGACCTGGTAGGTCACCACTTCGCCCACAGCGCTGACGGTGGCCGGAAATGGCCCGCCGTCGAACATAGGGACCTCGGCTACGGTGGAAGGCGCCGACTCCACCGCGAGCATGATCTCGCGTCCTCCGGGCGAGGTCTTGAAGATCTTGACGCTGCCCCGGCCCAGCAGAAAGCAGGCGTGGCAGGGGTCGCCTTCGCGGAACAACACTTCGCCGTCGGCGAAGCGCCTCTCCAAAGTGTGCTCGGCCAAGACGTCAATTTCAGCGGGAGACATGCTGGCGAAGAGCGGGATGTGGCGCAATACGTCTTTTTTGGCAGCGGTCATAGTCAATCACGAAGCGCAATGTTCATGGGCCTGCCGGGCTATAAGCCGGTTTCTGTACCCTTGCGGGCGGCAGTCATTCCTCTGGGCCCGCCATTTCTGACGGGCTCAAGCGACCTACCCGAGAGTCGGACGGAGCGGGCCGCTCCTCCTCTCCTATTTGGTCTTGCTCCACGTGGGGTTTGCCCTGCCGGTCCGGATCACTCCGGCCGCGGTGCGCTCTTACCGCACCTTTTCACCCTTACCCCCGCGAACGGGGGCGGTATATTTTCTGTGGCACTTTCCGTGAAATCCGCTTTGAGCAGATCCCCCCGGCCGTTAGCCGGCACGCTGCCCTATGGAGACCGGACTTTCCTCCCGCAACCGGGGTTGCCCCACAGCCGCGAGCGACTGCCCATCCGGCAGGCCCGCTCCTATTATCGCCCCATGGGGCTAGACTTGTAGTTGAGGGCTATGGAAATGTCACGATTGACCGCTATCACTCTTTTCTGCTGGCTGGGTCTTGCCTCCATGCTGGCAGCCCAGCCGCCCATGACCAACGACGACCTGGTCAAGCTGGCAAGGTCGGGTCTGAGCGAAGAGTTCGTGCTGAATTTGATCCAGCAGCAGCCCGCCAATCTGTACACGGATGCCGGAAGGCTGGTGGAGTTGAAGGACAACGGCGTCAGCGAACGGTTGATTCTGGCGGCGGTCAGGAAGAGCCCGTCGCAGGAGCCGCTCACCACTTACGGGCTGATGGAGCTGAGCAGGTCAAAGTTTTCGGATAGTTTCCTGCTGGATTTGATCGCCGCCCAGCCCGTGAAAGTCGCCACCGACACCGGCAACATCATTCAGCTCAAGCAGGCTGGTGTGAGTGAGCGCGTTCTTTCCGCGCTAATGACCAAGGCCGGAACGGAAACCAGACTCGCCAATCGTGAGGTCCCCAGCGGGACAGCAGATCACGGTTCGCCTCATTGACGGGATCGACTCGGAGAAGAGCAGGGAAGGCGAACTGTTCAAGGCCAGCCTGGATGATCCGCTGATCGTCAACGGCGAGACGCTGGCGCCGCAAGGGCGCGGATGCCAGCGTGAGGCTTGCAGCCTCCAAGGAATCCGGCAAGCTGACCGGCAGGGCGGAGCTGACGGTGGAACTGGCTTCGGTGATGATCGGCGGCCAGCCGGTGGCCTTCAATACATCGTCTGTCTCGCAGGCCAGCGGCTCACGTGGTGCGCGCACCGCGAAGGTCACCGCCGGGACGGCGCGCCGTCGGCGCCATCATCGGCGCGATCGCCGGGGGAGGCAAGGGCGCGGCCATTGGAGCCGGGGCGGGCGCGGCCGCGGGCGCCGGCTCTCAGGTGTTCATGAAGGGCCAGCGCGTACAGATTCCCTCGGAGACATTCCTGACGTTCACCACGGCGTCGGCTGTCAAGGTGCAGTAGCCGTAGGTCAGAGCAGTTCCGATGCGCTGAAGAAGAAGCGCAGCTCCGTCTGCGCGGTCTCGGGGGCGTCCGAGCCGTGGATGGCGTTGCGCTCGATGTTGGCGGCGAACCGCTTGCGGACGGTTCCCTCGGCCGCGTTGGCCGGGTTGGTCGCGCCCATCACTTCCCGCAGCTTCGCGATGGCGTCCTCGCGCTCCAGCGCCAGGACGATCACCGGCCCTTCGGTCATGAAGGTCACCAGGCTCTCATAGAAGGCCTTGCCGCGATGCACGGCGTAGAACTCCCGCGCCTGCTCCTGCTTCATGCCGCAACATGCGGACGCCCAGGAGGCGGAATCCCGCCTGCTCGAGCATGGACAGGATCTCGCCGGCGTGGCCGGCGGCCACCGCATCGGGCTTAATGATGGAAAAAGTCCGTTCAATCATGAATCACCAAATCACTCAATCGATCAATTCCTTAACCTTCTCGCCGATTTCGGCCGGGGTCATGCGACACGGTGATGCCCGCCTCGCGCATGGCCCGGATCTTGTCTTCCGCCTTCCCCGACCCACCCGAGATGATGGCGCCGGCGTGCCCCATGCGGCGGCCCGGAGGCGCGGTCTGGCCGGCCACGAAGCCGACCACGGGCTTCCTCACGTGCTCCCGGATGTAAGCGGCCGCCGCTCTCCTCGGCGGTGCCGCCGATCTCGCCGATCATCACGATGGCGTCGGTCTCCGGATCGGCGTTGAAGAGCTCCGATGGCGTCGATGAAGTTGGTGCCGATGATCGGGTCGCCGCCGATGCCGATACAGGTGGACTGGCCGATGCCCAGCCGCGTGAGCTGGTCCACCGCTTCGTAGGTCAGGGTGCCGGAGCGCGAGACGACGCCCACGTTGCCCGGCTTGTGGATGTGGCCCGGCATGATGCCGATCTTGCACTTGCCCGGCGAGATGATGCCCGGGCAATTGGGCCCGATGAGCCGCGTGCGCCTGGTCTTGAGGAACTGCCACACCCTCACCATGTCCAGCGCCGGGATGCCTTCCGTGATCGCGACAACGACGTCCAGCCCCGCGTCGGCCGCTTCCATGATCGTATCGGCGGCAAAGGCGGGCGGCACGAAGACGGCGGTCGCGGTTGCGCCGGTCGCCTTCACGGCCTGCTCGACGGTGTTGAACACGGGCAGGTCCAGGTGCTTCTGGCCGCCCCTGCCCGGGCACCACGCCGCCCACGATCTGCGTCCCGTACGCCAGGCACTGCTGGGAATGGAAGGTCGCCTCCCGGCCGGTGAAGCCCTGCACGATCACTCGGGTTTTCTCGTCGATCAGGATGCTCATTGCGCCAGCCCCACGACTTTCTCCGCGGCGTCCCGCATGCCGTCCGCCAGGGTGAAGTTCAATCCCGATTCGTCCAGGATCCTGCGGCCTTCCTCGACGTTGGTCCCTTCCATGCGCACCACGATGGGGACCTGCACGTTCAACTCCCGCGCCGCCGCCACCACCCCCGTCGCCAGCGTGTCGCAGCGCAGTATCCCGCCGAAGATGTTGATCAGCACCGCCTTGACGTTCTTGTCCGAAAGAAGGATGCGAAAGGCGTTCTGGATCTGCTCCGCGCTGGCGCCGCCGCCCACATCGAGGAAATTCGCCGGGCTGCCGCCGGCGTACTTGATGATGTCCATGGTCGCCATGGCGAGGCCCGCGCCGTTGACCATGCAACCGACCGTGCCGTCGAGCTTGATGTAGTTCAGGCCGAAGCGCGACGCTTCCACCTCCAGCCGATCCTCTTCGTTCAGGTCGCGCAGTTCGAGCAGGTCCTTGTGCCGGTAGAGCGCGTTGTCGTCCAGGTTGATCTTGGCATCCAGGGCATAGACCTTGCCGTCCGCCGTCAGGATGAAGGGATTGATCTTCGGCGAGCGAGGCATCCACTCCCTCGTAGGCCTTGGCCAGAGCGATCATGGCCGAAGCCGCGGCGCCGGCGCTGGCCGCGGGAATCCCGATCCCGAAAGCCAGCTTCCGCGCCTGGAAGGGCGTCAGCCCCAGGCCGGGTTCGATCGGCTCCTTCAGGATCAGCTCCGGGTTCTTCGCGGCTACTTCCTCGATATCCACGCCGCCCGCGGCGGAGGCCATGAAGACGGGCTTCGCCTGCACGCGATCGAGCACGATGCCCAGATAGAGCTCGCGTTCGATGGGCAGCATCCCTTCGATGAGCACACGATGGACGACGCGGCCCTCCGGCCCGGTCTGGTGCGTCACGAGCCTCATGCCGAGCATCTTCTTGGCGATCTCGAAGGCTTCCGCGGTGTCCTTGGCCGGCCTTGACGCCGCCACCCTTGCCCCGGCCGCCGGCGTGAATCTGGGCCTTGACGACCACGCTCCCGCCCAGCCGCTTGGCGGCCGCCATGGCCTCTTCGGGAGCGTAGACCACCTCTCCGTGCGGCACGGGGACGCCGTACTGCGCCAAGATGGCCTTGGCCTGATACTCATGGATTTTCATAGGAAATGCCTGTGCTAGTATCTGAGAACAGCCAAAGAACTCAACTATAACATGTCGATTATTCCCTTCCTGGAAACGGTCCTCTCGCGGCGCGATCTCACCGCTGGCGAAGCCGAAAACGCGATGCTGTCGATCCTCGGCGGCGAATCCTCGACCGCGCAGATTGCGGCGTTTCTGGTCGCCCTGCGGATGAAGGGAGAGACCTCCGAGGAGCTGCTCGGCTTCGCGCGCGCCATGCGGGAGAAGGCGCAGCGCGTCGACGCCGGGCCCGCATGCCGAGCCGCTCGTCGACACCTGCGGCACCGGCGGCGACGGCGCGGGGACCTTCAACATCTCGACCGTGGCCGCGTTCGTCGTGGCGGGCGCCGGCGCGCGCGTGGCCAAGCACGGCAACCGGTCCATATCCAGCCGGTGCGGCAGCGCGGACCTGATGGAGGCTCTCGGCGTGAAGGTTCGCTTTCGCCCGAGCGGATGGGGCAAGCCATCCGCGAGGTGGGAATCGGCTTTCTGTTCGCGCCCGCCGTGCACACGGCCATGAAGCACGCGCAGCCGGCCCGCCTGGAGCTCAAGATGCGAACGGTCTTCAACATTCTGGGACCGCTGACGAATCCGGCCGGAGCCAGCGACGCAATTGGCCGGCGCTCCCAGCCCGGAGGCGGCGGCGCTGATGGCGCAGGCGCTGGCGGCGCTGGGGCTGGGCAGGGGCTTCGTGGTGCACGGCTCCGACGGCCTGGACGAGATCACGACCACCGGGCCGACGCTGGCTTTCGAGATCCGCGCGGGGCGGTGACGCGCCGCACCCTCACGCCGGAGGACTTCGGCGTGGCACGCGCCGCCATCGAGGAACTGAGCGGCGGGGACCGCGAGGCGAACTGCGCGATCGCCTGGTCGATCCTGGGCGGAGCCCGCGGCCCGCAGCGCGACATCGTGCTGGTGAACGCGTCCGCCGCGCTGGTGGCGGCCGGAAAGGCCCGCGATTTCCGGGAAGGCGTGGCCCTCGCGGCCGAGTCCATCGACTCCGGCGCCGCGCTTCGCAAGGCTCGGGAACTGGCCCGCTTCACACAGCAGTTCGGCTAGCCGCCTTGAGGGCCGCTGCAACAGTCGTCAGCGGCAGCAGCAAGGAAAGCGGAGCATCCAGCAGCGGTAGAGCGCCGTAGCTCGCATACCATGCCGCGATCTTCGCGTTTTTGGGCCGAATTGTCAGCACGGTCGTCACCTTGCGGTCGCCCGTGACGAGGTATTTCCCAGGAGGCAGCGGAAAGGTCGGCTTCTCCATGATCAAGCCGTGTTCCTCCAGCCACCAGTCCGCAGCGTCGAATTTCCACTGTGACGGCGCCACGCCGTCGGCCGCCTTCAATTGATCGTAGCGGTCCAGCTTGCAACCGCGCGGGCCCGGGTCCTGGCTCCAGAGGCCCCATGATTGCGCGCCGTTGCCGGAGGTGGCCTCGGGGTCTCCCAGCGCCGCGATGTACTGCGGCTCGATGCGCCTGAACTTCGAGAGGTCTACGTCTGACCGCGTGAACCGGCAGCTGCAGGCCGGCCGCCAACATGAGGGATCCCATGGACAGGAGCCGGCTCACGGACGGCACGAGGTGGCGCACATTCATGCGATTGCTCCAGTTGGACGATCTGATGACATCTTACACCAACGCGCGCCCCGGAGCTGCCTCCTCGTGGTGCAAGCTCTCCTGGTACGCAAGTTCTGCGACCCCTTGGAGCGTCAGCGGCCCGCCCTCATCTCCACGCCTTCCAGACCAGTGCGGCGACGCCGGCGAGAAAGCCGGCCAGGGCCTGATACTCGCGGTTGTGGAGGTAGAGGCTGAACTGAAAACGTCCGTCCGCGGCGGCACGCGGGGGGCGTGGGCACAGCATCGGCACCCGCGCGGCATATTGTTCGAACTCCGGGAAATAGTTCGCGGAGGTACTGCTCCTCCAGTTCGATGGCGGGCAGATACACGAGCAGGAAGACCGCGGCAAACAGGCCGGCGAGCCACGGGCTTTGCGCCGCGAGGGTCAAACCGGCCGCCACCAGCAGCGTTCCGAGGTAGAGCGGATTCCTCACCCAGGCGTATGGCCCGCTGGTGGCCAGGCGCGCGTTCTTAGCCAGATGCCCCGCCGCCCAACCGCGCAGCCAGAGCCCCAGAACGGAGACCGGCAGCCCCCAAAGCAGAGACCGGGGCGTAGGCTCTGAGAACCACAGGAATGCGGCCACCAGCAGAAAGCCCCCGGGCGCGCGCAGGCGGGCGACGAAATCGGCGTAAGGCTTGGGGAAAAAGTGGCGGCGCATCAGGATGTGCAGTTGGCGCAACGGTTGTGGCTGGATATACGGTCCGCCAGGGCCTCCAGAACGGTTTCCGGCAGGATCGCGCGCATGCTGGCGTCGATCTCGCGACTTCTCTTGTAGCTGGTCACCGCGCGCGGGTCGCGAACGACAGTGAACGACTTGCCGTAGGGACCGTTGCGCGCCGGGTCCGTGGGCCCGAAGATGGCCACGCCGGGCTTGTCCAGCGCGGCGGCCAGATGCAGAGGCCCGCTGTCGATGCCCACCACCGCCCGAGCCGCGCGCGTGGCGTGCATCAGGCCCGGGACGCCCGACACGTGCACCAGCGCGCCGGTGGCTTGCGTCACCAGCGACGCGGCCTGCGGCGGGACATTCAAGACCAGCGGCATGCCGAGCCGCGACTGCAACAGGCGCGCCAGCGATGAGAAAAACTCGAGCGGCCACTGCTTGCCGGGCCAGCCCGCCAGGGGGCTCGCCAGCACAAAATCACCCTCCGGCAATTGGCCTTCGGCGCATCCCTCGGGAAGCGGGAACACGGATACCATGCTGGCGGCGCCCGCGGCGGCGGCCAGTTCCAAATTGCGGTCCACGACGTGGGCCGACTGCACGCGCACCCGGTTCGAATAAAAGAGCGCGGCGATGGGTTCGCGGGCCTGCGATTGGTGGAAGCCGTACATCCGATCGGGCCTGGCGACCGATGCCGCCAGCGCGGACTTGAACAGCCCTTGAAAGTCCACCGCGAAGTTGAACCTGCGAGCACGGAGCTGGCGCCAGGCGTGGGCGATCCCCGACAGGGTGTGGCGGTCCAGCAGGATCACATCGTCCACGAATGGGTTTCCGGCCAGCAGGCAAGCCCATCTCGGGTCGATCACCCAGCTCAACCGATGCCCGGGATAGCTATGCTTCAGCGTGGCGACCGCGGGCAGGGCATGGATCACATCCCCCATCGATCCCAGCCGGACCACAAGCAGACCGGGATCGGAGCTAGATTGCCCGCTGACGTGTTTGTACATGTTGGATCAATTCGCGCCTGACTTCCTCGTGGGTGGCTTCCTCGCGCATAACCTCGCCGCCGGCAGTCGCGCGAGCAGAGCCTCCAGCCCTTCCTCTCCGGGGACAACCACGTAGTCCACGGCGGCGAGTCCCGCCACCAGTTCCGCGCGCGCCCGCGCCGTCATCAGCGGCCGCTCCGGTTCGACGATAACCACCATTAACGCCGCCGCGCCTTCGCGGATGCTTTCCAAACGGCACGCGTGCCCGGACAGCACGGGTCGAAACAACCCGTAACGACCTTGAGCGGCTGTGGCTTCGCGCATGCAGCCGTTCAGCGGTCCGATGGCCTCCGCCGGGGTCAGGATTTTGGCTCTGGTATCCAATTGCTTTTCCGCAGCTCCTATTTCAGCAGGTCGAGGGCCTCCGCCGCTACGCGCTGCGCCGAGATCCTGGTCATGCAGCGATGGTCGATCGGGCATTCCCGCAGCAGACAGGGGCTGCACTCCACGGGTTCCCTGACGACGCGGACCGCAGGGCCGCAGGGCCCGGTGCCCTCGTGATCGGTGGCGCCGAAGATGGCGACGGTGGGCACGCCGAGAGCCGAGGCCACATGCATCGGGCCGGAGTCGTTGGTGAGAAACACGCGGCAGGCGGCGGCCAGATCGATGAATTGCCGCAGGGTCGTCTCTCCCGCCAGGTTGCGGGCCACCCCGCCGGCCGCGCGCACGCCACTGGCAACCATTTCCCCGACTTCCCGCTCGCTGGCGGAGCCGAACACAGCCACCGTGGCGCCGGTCGAGGCGGCGACCGCAACCGCGGCCTCGGCAAAGCGCTCCGGCAGCCAGCGTTTCGCGCCGCCATAAGCCGCACCCGGGCTCACGCCGATGACGGGCGTGGCGATCCCCAGCTCCGCGAATCGCTTCTCGCCCGCCAGCCGCGCCTCGGGCGCGCCGTCCAGTTGCGTCTCCGCGCCGCCGGGGAGCGCTTCCAGTATCCCGGCCCGGCGCAGCAACTCCAGATAGTAAAACCGCTCGTGACGGGGGATCTCCCCTCGCACCGGCGGCCGCAATTCGATCGGTGAGAAGGAAGCCGCGCCCATCCCGGTCGTAGCCGATGCGCCTCGGGATACCGGCCAGGCGAACCACCAGCGCCGAGTCGAAGGAGTTGGCCAGCAGAATGGCACAGTCGAATTGGTGCGCGCGCAGCTCACGCGCGGCGCGCCACTTGCCGGACCAGTCTCCCGCGCCGCGCCGCGCCGTGTAGGGGATGACCTGGTCGATGAACCGCTCTCTGGAATAAATATCCGCGACCCAGGGCCGCGCCTGAACGCCAGCCATGCGTCCGGGAACCGCTGCCGGATCGCGTGCAGAGCGGGGAGCGACATCACGGCGTCGCCCAGCCAGTTCGTGGCCCGGACCAGAATCCTCGCATGTGGCGCAGTCGCTGGCAAACCTTCCATCCTACAGCGGCCGGCCAGGCGGCAGTTACAATGGAATTTAGGAGAACCGCTTGCTGACGCGCGCGGCTCGGAGGCATGGGCAACTTCTACACACGAGAAGATCTGGTGGCCGCTCGCGCCGGCTGGAAGCGCGAGGGCCAGAGCGTGGTGTTTACCAACGGCTGCTACGATATCCTGCACCCCGGGCACATCCGGCTGCTGGAAAAAGCCCGCTCCCTGGGCGACGTTCTGATTCTGGCGCTGAACACCGATGCCAGCGTGCGCCGGCTGAAAGGTCCCTCGCGGCCCCTGATCCCGGAGCAGGAGCGCGCGGCCGCGGCCATGCGGCTGGCGGCGGTGGATGCCGTGACCCTCTTTGATGAAGACACGCCGCGCGAACTGATCGCGGCAGTGTTGCCGGACATCCTTATTAAGGGCGCGGATTGGGCCCACTTCATCGCGGGGCGGGAGGAGGTCGAAGCGGCGGGAGGCCAGGTTCTGGCTCTGCCGCTGGAGCCCGGCTATTCGACGACCGGGATCGTGGAAGAGATACTCACGCGCGAGGCGGACACGAGCCGACCTTGACCCATCCGGCAATCCGCGACCTGTTCCTGAGCCTGGGCCGCCATCCGTCCTTTCAGGCGCTGCTGCGCACCCTGCAAACGGAACAGGGATCCCAGTCCGGCCTTGTCGGGGCTCACGCCGACGGCCAAGGCGCTCTACTCCGTGCTGCTCTGGCAGGCCACCGAGCGTCCTGCTGCTGGTGATCGTCGAGGGCGCCAAGCAAGCCGAATCGCTCACCGAATCGGTGCAGACCTTCTTTAGCCTGCTCGCCGCGGATCGCTCGCCCGGCCGTCCGCAGTTGTTACCCGCACTGGACGTGCTGCCATTCCAGCGCATGTCGCCGCACATGCAAATCAGCGAAGAGCGGGCGGTCGCCCTGTGGCGCCTGGCCTCCGAGCGGGTGCCCGTAACCGTGACGCCGGTCGCCGCGGCGCTGCTGCGAACCGAGACGCCCGACTTCTACCGCCAGCTCGCCTTGACGCTGCGCGCCGAAGAGGAGGTCCCGTTCGACGAGGTGATCGCGCACCTCAGGAGGATCGGCTACCAGGAGAGAGATCCGGTCGAGATGGTGGGCGAGTTCTCGTTGCGCGGCGGCATCCTGGACGTCTTTTCGCCCGAATCGCCGCGCCCGGTGCGCATCGAGTTTCTGGGGGACCTGGTGGAATCGATGCGGCTGTTCGACGTCGAATCCCAAAGATCGGTGCTGAAGGTGGAACAGTGCGTCCTGCTGCCCCTGCTGGAGTGTCCCAAGCCCGCGGAGGAAGCCGCGCCGGGGTGGGAGTTCCTCACGGCGCTGGAGAGGCCACGGGACGGCACGCTCGCCTCACTCCTGGAAAACCCGATCGTCGTCCTGGACGAGCCCGAGCGGCTGCGCGGGGCGGCCGGCCGGTTGTGGGAGCGCCTGGAAGCCGGCGCGGTGTCCGAGCCGTGCCCTCCCGACAAGTTCTTCTTCCGATGGGAGGAGCTGGAGGACCGCCTGAGCGGCGCGCCACGGGTCGCTTTTTCCGAGCTGGGCCTGGGCGCCGCCGCGCCCGAATCGGAGATCTCATCGAGGCCCTCGATGGCTTTCCACGGCAACATGCCGGTGGCCGTGGCGGAAGTCCGCAATGTGGTGGAAGCGGGCGGCCGCGCGGTGTTCTTCGCCGCCACCACGGGCGAGCTTGAGCGGCTGGCCGACGTGTTTCACGAATATGCCGTGCCGTTCCAACTCGGCTTCGAGCTGGCCGGCGGCGCCTCGGGATTCCTGGCGGAGCGGGCCTACTTTGCGGGATCGGTGGCCAGCACGTTCCTGGTCAAAGGCCTGGTCCGGCGCGGAACCGTGTTCCCCGATCCGCTGATCGCGATCTTTGGGTCGGAGGACTTGTTCGACACTTCCGAAATGGTGGCGAGGCTGCCGGCCAAGCGTCCGGCGGGCCCATTCGCGGCCGATCTGGCGGACCTGAAAGCCGGCGACTACGTGGTTCACGCCCAGCACGGCGTGGGCCGCTTCCTGGGGCTTCGCGAAGTTTCCCACGGGCAAGAGCCAGCCGACTACATGGTCCTGGAATACGCCGGCGAGGCCACGGCTCTACGTCCCTTTGACCCGCATGGATCTGGTGCAGAGGTTTCGCGGCGCCGGAGAAGGGGCGCCCGTGCTGGACAAGCTCGGCGGCGTGACCTGGGAGCGCACGAAGAAGCGGGTCAAGGCCCGGATGCGCGACATGGCCGAGGAACTCCTCAAGTTGTACGCCGAGCGCAAACTGGCCGAGGGCTTCTCCTTCTCGCGAGACAGCAACTGGCAGAAGGAGTTCGAGGACGTTTTCGAATTCACCGAGACCAAGGACCAGCTAACCGCCATCCGGGAAGTCAAGCAGGACATGGAGAGCCCCCAGCCGATGGACCGGCTGCTGTGCGGCGACGTCGGTTTCGGCAAGACGGAAGTGGCCATGCGCGCGGTGTTCAAGGCCCTGGGCGACGGGCGCCAGGTCGCGGTGCTGGCCCCCACTACCGTCCTCTGCTTCCAGCACTACGAGACCTTCCGGCAGCGCTTCGCGCCCTTCCCGGTGCGCGTCGAGATGCTGAGCCGTTTCGTGCCGCCCGGCGAGCGCCAGAAGATCATCTCCGATCTGAGGGATGGCAAGGTGGATATCGTCATCGGCACGCACCGCCTGTTGTCCAAGGATGTCGAGTTCCGCGACCTGGGCCTGCTGATGGTCGACGAAGAGCAGCGCTTCGGCGTGCGCCACAAGGAGCGGCTCAAGCAGATCCGGAAGAACGTCGATGTGCTGACCATGAGCGCCACGCCCATCCCGCGCACCCTGCACATGTCTCTGCTGGGGCTGCGGGACATGTCCGTGATCGAGACGCCCCCCAAGGACCGCCTCGCCATCCACACGGTGGTCGCGCCTTATGACGCCGAGCTGATCCGGCTGGCGATCGAACAGGAGATGGGCCGCGGCGGGCCAGCTCTACTTCGTGCACAACCGGGTGCAGTCGATCTGGGAGAGGGCGGCCGAAATCCAGCAGCTGGCGCCACAGCTGCCGCATCGCGGTGGGCCACGGCCAGATGGGCGAAGCGCAACTGGAGAAGGTCATGCTCGGGTTCATGCGGCACGACTACGACCTGCTGCTGTGCACCACCATCATCGAAAACGGGCTGGACATCCCGCTGGCCAATACCATCGTGGTGGAGAACGCCCAGAACTACGGGCTTTCCGAGCTTTATCAACTGCGCGGGCGCGTGGGGCGCTCCAACCGCCGGGCTTACGCCTACCTGCTGGTGCCCCCCGATACGGAGCTTACCGAGACGGCCCGGAAGCGGCTGGCGGCGTTGAAGGAGTTCAGCGAACTGGGCGCCGGATTCAAGATCTCGGCTCTGGACCTGGAACTGCGCGGCGCGGGCAACCTGCTGGGCGGCGAGCAGCACGGCCACATCAACGCCGTTGGCTTCGACATGTACTTGAAGCTGCTGGAGGAGTCGGTCCGCGAGCTGAAGGGCGAGGAAGTGCCGCTGGAGGTCCGAACCAGCATCAACCTGGGTCTGGACATCCGCATACCGCCGGACTACATTTCGCAGGAGCACCAGCGGCTGAGAGCCTACAGGCGCATCGCCGAGGCTCCCGACAGAGACGAGGCGGAGCGCTGCTGGCCGAGTTGACCGACCGCTATGGCCAGCCACCGGAGGCGGTGAAGAACCTGGTTGAGTTCTCGGTATTGAAGTCGCTGGCCGAGCGCCTGGCGGTCGAATCCATCGACCGCCGCCAGGGTTTCTTGAACCTCAAGTTCTCTCCGGGCTCGCGCATCGAGCCCGCCCGGCTGATGGATCTGGTGCGGCAGAAGCAAGGCGCTCAGTTCACTCCGGCGGGTGTGTTGCGTCTGCCCCTGGCCAGCCGGGATGCATCGGGTGTGCTGGAAGAGTTGAGGGGTTGCCTCTCAGGCCTCATCCCGCAGCAGCCGCCCGCGACCGGCGGTGCGATGCCTGAGGCTTAGAAGGACAGCGAGATCATGGCTTCCACCTGATCGTGGCGTGTGGCGGTGGAAAAAGCGCTGAAGGTCTCACCCCGCCACCGGGTGTAGCGCACCTCGGGCACCACGCGCACCCCCACCGGGTCGATCAACTGAGCGCCGAAGCCGACCACCAGCCCGATCACGTTGCGGCGGGCCGCCACGGCCGGCGTCAGATCGCAACATTGATTGGCGCCAGAGTCAATGTTGGTGTTCACGGACGTGCGGATGCGGGACACCGTGCGCCGTGCTGCCCCGCCTTCGAGGAACCAGCGCGGCCCCGGCGACATGCGGTCCTTGCCGTAGAAGCGTACGACCACCGGGATATCGAGGAGTCTGGCGCGCGTGTCCTGGTTGCGGACGATGTGCGTGCGGTCGTCTTTGGTCGTGTTTGGATTGTCCGTGCCTTGGATGGTGTCCTCACTCCTGATGTAGCCCAAGCGCCGGAAGAACGCGCCGCCGCTAACGGCAAACCGCACTCGTGACCGCCAACTGAGCCGAGAAACCGTAGCCGATTCTCTGTGAGGCGTCCACCGTGGAATAGAGTGAGTCCGCCACGGGCACCAAGGTGACATTACTGCTGTTGCCGGTGGGCACCAGGGTAAGTCCCAAGCACACTGAGTGTCGCGGCGGCCGAGACGCGGCGGACGTAGGCGTGCGGCTTGAGCGACCCGGGGAGCTTCTTCGCGGCGGTTTCGTGTCCTGGGCGCCCAGGGCGGCGCACAACAGCACGGCGGCAAGGTACAGTCTCTTTGACATGGGAGCGATGAACAACAATTCTAACAGACGTGCCCATCCGCCCATAGGGGTACGCCCGGTTCGGCCTGCTGCATCCGGCCGCCGGCTATTCCGATAATGGGTGCATGAAGGTCCGGTTCCGCATCCTTGCTCTGTTGCTTTTCGCCGGGATGGCGCTGGCGAGCGATGTGCGCGTCATGGAGCAGATCGTCGCCAAGGTGAACGGAGAGATTGTCACCACCGGCGAGCTCGCGCCGCTTCCGCAAGCAGCTCGAAGGCGAACTTCGCCAGCAGGGCCTCACCGGTGAGAAGCTGCAGGCTGAAGTCGAAGCTGCGCGAGAAGGATATTCTGCGCGACCGCATCGACAACCTGCTGCTGGTGCAGAAGGCCAAGGAGCTGGACATCAACGTGGACAGCCGATGTCACCAAGCAGCTCGCCGAGATCCAGCGCGAGAACAAGATCGCCGACCAGGACAAGTTCCAGGACTTCGTCCGCCAGCAGTGCGGGATGACGTTCGAGGATTTCCGCCAGCAGATGCGCGACCGGTTCATGACCCAGCGCCTGCTCGGCCAGGAGGTCGGCTCCAAAGTCAGCGTTCCGCGCGCCGAAGCGGCGAAGTATTACGAGGAACACAAAGACGAGTTCATGCGGGAAGAGCGGGTATTCCTGAGCGAGATCCTGGTTTCCACCGCCGGCAAGGACGCCAAGGAAATCCCGGCTCTGGAGAAGAAGGCCAAGGACCTGGTGGAACGCGCCCGCAAGGGCGAGAGGTTCGGAGATTTGGCCAGGGACAAACTCCAACGCCGATACGGCCGGCGATGTGGGCCAAGTGGGGTCGTTCCTTCGGAATGATATGCAGCCCCAGATCGCCGACATGGTGTTTCACCCAGGACCGGGGATACGTGACCGATCCGATCCGGATGCCCAACGGGTTCCTGATCCTCCGTGTGGATGAGAAGCACACGGCGGGCCTGGCCTCGCTCGACGAGGTGGAGAACGAAATCATGCAGAAGCTCTCCGCGCCGAAATTCGAGCCGGCCGTGAGGGTCTACCTGACCGGGTTGCGTGAACAGGCGTTCCTGGAGATCCGCGAGGGCTTCGTCGACAGCGGCGCCGCCCCGGGCAAGGACACCAGTTGGCGTGATCCCGCCCAGCTCAAGCCCGAAACCGTGACCAAAGAGGAGGTGGCCAGCCGAGATCCGCCGCAAGCGTCTGCTCTGGATGTTGCCGCTGCCCGGTACCAAGACGGGTGTGAGCGGAAGAAGCTCTTCGGACTGAACTGCACCGCCCGCGCGATGAAATCTCCCTACATCAGTGAGCTCCAGCCCAACCAGCAGGCGACGGGCGCCTTTCTGGTCACATTCCAAGGAGGTCCGGCAGAAGAAGAGCGGCGACCTGTACTTGTCGCTGCTGCTGGGCGACCGCACCGGCGAGCTGGACGCCAAGATGTGGGACAACGTCGCCGACGTCGTGGAGACCTTCGAGCGCGACGATTTCGTGCGCGTGAAGGGCCTGCTGAGCGTCTACCAGAACCGCCCGCAGCTCACGATCCACAAGCTGCAGCGCGTGGCCGAATCGGAGGTGGACCCCGCCGACTTCTTCCCGCTCTCCGCGCGCGACCTGGAGCGAGATGTTCGCCGAGCTGCGGGCGGTCATCGCGAGCATCGGCAACCCGCACCTGAAGGCTCTGCTGGAGGCGGTCTTCGGCGACGAGGAAGTGGCGCGTCTTTATCGGCCGGGCGCCGGCCGCCAAGTCGGTGCATCACGCCTACCTCGGGGGTCTGCTGGAGCACGTGCTCTCCTTGTGCCGAGCTGTGCCGCCTTGCCGCGGCGCACTACAAGGACATCGATCTGGACCTGCTGCTGGCAGGCGCGCTGCTGCACGACGTCGGAAAGATCCACGAACTGAGCTACGACCGCAGCTTCGGCTACACCACCGAGGGCCAGCTTCTGGGGCATATCATGATCGGCATCCGCATGATCGAGGAAAAGCTGCGGGGCCTGCCCGATTTCCCGCCGCGTCTGCGCACGCTGGTCGAGCACATGGTGCTGAGCCACCACGGGCAGCTCGATTTCGGATCGCCGAAGGTGCCGCTGTTCCCCGAGGCGCATGCTGCTCCACTACCTGGACGACCTGGACTCCAAGATGGAGTGCGTGCGCGCGCTGATGGCGCAGGACCGGCAGGTGGAGGGCGAGTGGACCGGGTACAGCCAGCCGCTGGAGCGCAGTCTTGTTGAAGAAGGACCGATATCTGGAAGGCGGCGAAGCGCCGGCCGCTCCCTTGCCGGCGCCCGCCGCGCCCGCGCCGGAGCAGCCGCGGCAGACCGCCGGCGGCACGCTATTTGGTGACAAGTTGTGGACGCGCTCGGCCGCGCCCGGCGCCCAAGGAGCCGTAGATGCGCAGGCCCGCCCCCCCCCGCGATATCCCGCCCCCGCTCGAACTGGAATGCCTGAAGGCCCTGTGGAAGCTCGGTGAGGGCAGCGTCAAGGACGTCCGCGACGACCTGGCCGCGAGCCGGAACCTGGCCTACACCACGGTGATGACCCTGTTGGACCGCCTGGTGAAGCAAGGGCGGCGCCACCCGCCGCAAGACCGGCCGGCTGTTTCTGTACTCTCCCGCGCTGCCGCGCGATCTGCTGCGCAGGCTGGCCGTGAAGGAACTGGCCGATCATTCTTCAACGGCTCACAACAGGAACTGCTGGCGTTTCTTCAGGGCCAGCCGCGCCAGCAGTCAGTGGCCGCGCAGCCGCGTCCGGCGAACGGTGAGCTGGACACCGCTCTGTTGTGATTCACCACTCGACGCCGCGCGACCTCAGGTCCAGTTCCAGTTGCGCCAGCGACCGAACTGCACCGCATCGATGCCTGCCTTCAGCGCGCCCTGACGTTCTCCGGTCTGTCGTCGGCGAAGAAGATCTCCGCTGCCGGGCAGCCCGCGCGCGCGATCGTCTCGCGGTAGATCTCGGGCTCCGGCTTGCGGAAACCCGACCTCGAACGAGACCACGAAATCGTCGAAGTGCCGCATGATCGGGTACTTCTCCGTCACCCAGCCGAAGTGGATGGCATCGGTGTTGGAGAGCAGCAGCAGGCGGCGCCTGGCCCGCAGGCCTACAGCATGTCGTCGGGAACCAGGGTCCCGGGGAGAAAGATGCTGCTCCACAGCTTCGCGGAACTTCTCGAAGCCGATGTTCATCTCCAGGTTCGCGGAGACTCTGCGGGCCAGATCCCGAGGCTCGATCTGGCCGCGCTCAAAGGGATCGAACACGGCCATTTCCTTGATGCGAAGCCGGATTTCCTCGGGGGAGTACGGGCTATGCTCCGCCAGCGCGCGATAGCCGCGCTGCCACTCGAAGGGGATGAGAACGTTACCGAGGTCGAAAACCAGTGTCTTGATCACCTTCCAGTCTATCGTGGGGCAGCGCATCCGTGCTCCCGGCGGGTTGCTAGTATAATGCGTATGTACAAACTTCTGGCGTTGCTCCTTCCACTTATGACGATGACAAACGCTGCTGATCTTCCGACAAAGAAGTGGCTGAACCTGACCGCCATCAAGACCATGGCCGCCGCCGCCGAAGCCGAAGCGCAGAGGCGGGGCGTGCAGGTTACGATCTGCATTGTGGACGAGGGCGGCAACCTGCTGTTTCTCCAAAAGGCCGACAGTGTGGGTCTGAATACGATCCAATTCGCACAGAAGAAGGCTCGCTACGCTGCGCTCTACAGGCGTCCGTCCAAAGCCGCTGCCGACCAACTCGGGGGAGGCGACCTCCAAGTCCTCGTCTTTCCGGAGGCTTTCCCCAACCAAGGCGGGCTGCCGGTTATCGTGGACGGCCAGACGATCGGTGGCATTGCCGCTAGTGGCGCCCCGTCTGAAGTCGATGAGGCGATCGCACAGACCGCCATCGATGCGCTGCTAAAAAGGTGACCGACCGGGAGCGGACGGGGATGTGCAGATGAATTCCCCGAAGTCGGTTTTGTCACCTGCGTTCATCCTTTCTATGACCTTCCCGCGGTCGTCAAGCACCGGGACCAGGCAGTTGAGGAGCTGCAGAAGGCGGGATGCGAGGTCATCGCCGCCCAGATCCCCCGCTCGTCGCTGGACGCCATCGAGATTGCATCCTTGCTTCGGAAGGAGCGAGGTGGACGTCGTCCTGCTGTTCTTCTGCACCTGGGTGGCGGAAGACATCACGCTGGCGCTGGCCAGGGAACTGATGGACATACCGATGCTGATCTGGGCGCTGCCCTACCTGGATAAGGACATCCCCATGCCCTCGCCCATCAGCGGATTCACGGCCTCCGGCTCCAACATCCGCCGGCTGGGCAAGACCTTCGCCCACATGATCGGCCACGTGACTCCGGACAAGGTGGAGCAAGCCGTCCGGACGGTGCGCGTGGCGGCCTTCGTGCGGAGGCTGCGCCGGGCCAGGTTCGGCATCGTCGGCTATCCCTGTCCTGGAATGATCGATGTGGGGGTGGACGAGGCGGATCTCCAGAAGGCGCTTGGGAATATCCACGATCCACCTGGATCTGGACGCGCTGCTGAAAGGGGCACCAGGCGGCCTCGATCGAGGAAGCGGGAAAAGTGGCGCGGAAGCTGATTGCCGAGACCGGCGGTCTCAGAGAAGTGAGCGAGGCCACGCTGGCGGAGAACCTCCGTCTCTACCTGGCGATGAAGGATCTGGTAGAGAAGAACAAGCTGGATGCGTACTGCATCCGCTGCTGGCCCGAACTTCGCGACCAGCAAAAGATCACGGTCTGCTCGACTCATGCACTGATGGGAGAGCAGGGCATCCCCAGCAGTTGCGAAGTCGACCTGCCCGCGCTCATCACGACCTATGTCCTGAGCCAGACGGCGGGCGCGCCGGCCTTCAACTTCGATGTCACGGGCTACCTGGAGGAAGAGGGCGCCATACAGTTCGCCCACTGCGGGGCGGCCGCTCCCTCGATGGCCGGAGACCCGAAGACAGGTGCTGCTGCGGACGCACATGCGGACCGGAACCGGCGCCACCGTCGAGTTCCCCTTCCCCGAGGGAACGGTAACGCTGGCCAAGCTGCTGCGCCCCATCGACGGCAAGCTGAAGCTCTTCGTCGTGCGCGGGCAGGCGATCCCGGCGGCGACGACATCCGCGGCAGCGTGGCCACGGTGCGGCCGGAGCCATCGCGCCGAAGCCTTTATCGACACGATGATGCGGGAGCCTGTCGAGCACCACGTCGCGCTGGTGTACGGCGACTGGACGCAGCGAACTCGCCCAGTTCTGTGACTTCACCGGCCTGGAGTACCTGAGTGTCGCGACGCCTGGCTAGCCGCTCTTGACTTCACCACCGGGCGGCTTGCTACCATTCTGTGACGCTAGAGGAGTCTTTGTTGCACTATTCGCAATAGAACGGCGGAGGACTGTCCGCGCCGCTTCTGATCTCACTCTGACCGCCGTATTCAAGCGACTTTTGTGTAAGGCCACGCCGGACCCTTGTTCGGTTGGTTTTGAATTTTGAATTCGGATATTTAGGAGAGAAATAATATGAGGAGTTTAGCTTTGGTGCTGGGGTTGGCGCTGCTGTTTGCCATCTCCTCACCGGCACAAATTCTTTCGGGCTCGTTGAGCGGCTCGGTAGCCGATCCCAGCGGCCAGCGAATCGCAGGGGCCGCAATCACCGTCACTTCTGAGGTCACCGGCTGAACAGCGTTCAGCGGTCTCGAACGAAACGGGCGACTTCATCTTCGCTGGGTTGTCCCCCAGCGCTTACACGATCCGCGTGGAGGCGAAGGGCTTCCGGGCGCACGAACGCAAGAACAATGTCGTTCTGGCCGCGGGCCGGTTGGCGGTGGGATCCCTGCAACTGGAAGTCGGAAGCCTGGCCGAATCTGTTACGGTCACGGCACAGGGCCAGGAAGTGGCCACCACGACCACGTCCCACCAGGCGGTGATCGATAACAAACAGGTTGCGCTGATTTCGCTGCGCGGCCGCGATCCGGTCTCGCTGTTGCGCATCCTGCCGGGCGTGCAACAGGGCGTGGACACCGACCAATTCGGCGGCGCGTTTTCGGTTCCGGTGCCGGAGTTCCAGGGCCGGGGCGGAAACACGCTGTATGTGGATGGAGTAAATGGCGGTGATGGCGGCGGCGGCGGCAATTTCAGCGGCGCCACCAACATCGACGCCATCGCCGAAGTGAACGTGCAGATGGGCGCCTACACGGCCGAGTACGGCCTGAAGGGCGGCACCCAGGTCAACTTCATCACCAAGCGTGGTGGCGAGCAATATCACGGCACGGCCTACTGGTACGTCCGCAACGAGTTTTTCAATGCGAACACCTGGCTGGGCAACCACACCAGCCTCCCCAATGGCGTGCGCAGGCCGGTGTACCGGTTCTCCACGCAGGGCGGCAACATCGGCGGGCCGGTACCGGTGAAGATCCCGGTTCTCAACCCCAAGGGCAACCAGATGTTCTTCTTCTACTCGCTGGACGACACGCAGATGAAGGAACCGGCGTCGATCCGGCAGTGGACTCTGCCCAGCATGCTGGAACGGCAAGGCGACTTCTCGCAGTCGGCCGCGAAACCCAAGGATCCGCTGAACAACAATGCGGCGTTCCCGGGCAACGTCATTCCGGCGGACCGCAGGAACGCGGCCTCCGGAGCCATGATGAACCTCTTCCCGGTGCCCAACGCACAAGGCTCGGCGGGGTACAACTTCATCATTCAGGAAGCGAGCCTGGATCATCCCCGGCGGCAGCACCTGTATCGCTTTGACCTGCGTCCCACCGACAAGGACTCCTTCAGCATCAAACACCAGACCTGGTACACGAAGAGCGCGGGCATCGAAGTAGCCGGCCGGGCCTCGACCTGGGGCGTGTTGCCGGCACGCTACGACTTCACCATGGACATCGCGAACCTGAGCTACACCAGGATCATCAGCCCGAGCATGGTGAACGAGTTCTCGATGGGCGTGTTCTACAGCACGGAGAGCGGACCGCCCAAGGATGAGGCGGCACTGAAAGCCATCCAGAGATCAACCTACCCCGAAATCAACGCTCTGAAGCAGTACGCTCCGCAGAACAACCCGCTGGGCACGATCCCGTGGATCACCGTGGGATCGGTCCCGGGCGCCAGCTATGAAGGACGTTCAGCATTCGACGGGAACAGCCGCTCGGGCCTGCTGTGGTACGACGGCCGCTTCCCCTTGACGGGCGCGGACACGGCTTTCCCGGTCAGCAACAACCTGACCTACATGCGCGGCGCGCACTCCTTCAAATTCGGCGCCATGCGGGAGCAGGAGCGCTTCGGGCAAGGACGTTCGGGCACCTTCCCCGGCCAGTTCGGCTTCGATCACAACGCGAACGACGCGGGCAGTACGGGCTACGCGTACGCCAACATGTACATCGGTCACGTGTTCAACTACCGGGAATCCCTGGGCCGGGTACCGAACAACCGCTATCAGGCCACCTGGGCCTTCTTCGCTCAGGACACCTGGAAGGTAAGCCGGCGGCTGACGCTGGACCTCGGCCTGCGGTTCTACAAGTGGACTCCCCCGCTCAACGGCGGCGGCGAGGCTTCGGCCTTTACCTACGATCGTTATGATCCGACCTGGGGCGGCAAGCCTCCGGTGCTGTTCCAGCCGACCTCGACGGCGCAAGGCCGCCGCGCACTGAACCCGCTGAACCAGCAGATTCTCCCGGCCAACTTTATCGGCCTGATCGTGCCGGGCACGGGCTACACCTGCGGCGATCCGATCACTCCGCAGAACCCCTGCAAGATCAACGGCATTGTGACCCAGAACGATCCAACCTATCTGGGCGGGAAGCCTGGCTTCTTCGACCCGCTGCCGCTGCAATGGGATCCGCGCTTCGGTATGGCGTGGGACGTTTTCGGGGATGGCAAGATGGCGGTTCGCGCCTCAGTGGGCGTCTACCACGACGCAACGGGAGGCGCTCTGACCGAAGGTGGACCGGCGTTCAACTTCCTGAAGGATATTTACTTCACCGACATGAACTCGTACCTGACGGGGACCAGCGCGACCAGCGTAACCAGCGTCGCAGGTCCGCGGAAGACCGGGCAGAAGCGGCCGGTGACTTACAACTACACCCTCGGTGTCCAGCGGGAACTCGGCTGGCACACGGTTTTGGACGTGGCTTATGTGGGCAGCAAGACCTATCACAACAGCCGCGACTGGAACTTCAACGCGCTCCAAGCGGGGGTCCGGTTCCTTCCATCGAGCCTCGATGCGACCAATTCCAACAAGCCCCTCCCGGACCAGTTTCTGCGTCCGTTCGTCGGCTTCAACGACATCAACATCAACATGCCGGCCACCACCTCCCGGTACGACTCCGTGCAAGCGCAGGTCAACCGGCGCTTCGTGGGCGGAGTTGAGCTGGCGGGAACGTTCACCTATGCCGGCGGCACGTCCAATGGCTGGAACCAGAACAACCCGCTGCCGTCCAGCGCGGCCCGCAGCCGCAGCATGAACGTTCAGCAACTGGTGTTCAACCTCAGTTATGTGATCGACATTCCGGGTGGCAGCAAGCTGATCAAGGTTCCCGCTTCCAAGTGGGTCCTGGACAACTGGCAGTTCTCCGGCATCACGACGTTCGCCAACGGCGGGTTGTCCGACATCGGCACGGGCAGCAACCTGACCTCGGACAACTTCGACTTCAGCGGCGGCGGCGAGTCCTGCGGTGTAATCCAGACGGGCGACGCCAAGCTGGTACGCGGGGACAGGACGGATCAGCGCTGGTTCAACACCTCGGTCTTCCAGCGGCCGACCGGCAAGGGGGACCTTGGCAACAACTGCAACAACGCCAAGTTCCGGCTGCCGGGCTTCAACAACCACGACTGGTCGCTGTTCAAGAACTTCCCGGTGCGGGAAGGCAAAGTGCTCCAGCTTCGCTGGGAGTTGTACAACACGTTCAACCACACGCAGTACAGCACCGTGGACAACAATCCGAAGTTCAACACGGCTGGCGTGGCCAGCAGCACGTTCGGCAAGGTGACCAACGCGCGCACCGAGCGCCGTATGCAGTTGTCCTTACGTTTCAACTTCTAACGGGCAGTCGTCCCGTAGCACCGGCGCCAGGTCTTCCAGGATCTGGCGCCGTTTTTGTTAAGAAAGCTGAACGAAGACGGTCGGAAGGTGTATACTTGTTCGGCAGTAGTCTCAAGTCTTGAAGGGAGATAATATGAAGTACCTCGTTTGTGTGCTGGCATTGGTGTTCCGTATTCGCCACTGCCATGCCGGCACAGATCTTATCCGGGTCGCTGAGCGGCTCGGTGACCGACCCCAGCGGCCAGCGAATCGCTGGAGCCACGGTCAGGCTGACTTCCGAAGCCAGCGGCGAACAACGCAACGGAACCACCAATGAAACCGGCGACTTCCTGTTTCCGGGACTGAATCCAGGGGCATACACACTCCATGTGGAAGCCAAGGGTTTCCGCACGCTCGAGCGGAAGAACAACGTCGTTCCCGCCGCCAGCAGGTTGGCCGTGGGAGCGCTGCCGTTGGAGGTAGGGTCACTGTCGGAGTCTGTCACGGTGACGGCGCAGGGCCAGGAGGTGGCGACCACCACGACGGCCCATACGGCGATGCTCGACGCCAAGCAGCTCTCAATGATCTCGGTTCGCGGCCGTGACATCGTTTCGATGATGCGCCTGCTGCCGGGCACCACCCAGAATGTGGGTGAATCTTATGAGGATTCGTTCGGAGGCACCTACGGCACCAACGTCCCGACATTCCAGGGCAGAGGCGGAAACACTCTGTATGTGGATGGAGTGAACGGCGGCGATGGCGGCGGCGGCGGCATGTTCAGCGGCGCCACAAACCTGGACGCGATCTCCGAAGTGAACGTGCAGATGGCCACCTACACGGCCGAGTACGGACTGAAGGGCGGCTCCCAGGTGAATTTCATCACCAAGAGGGGCGGCGACCAATTTCACGGAACCGGTTACTGGTACAAGCGTCATGAGATGTTCAATGCGACGCCATACTTCAATAAACTGAATAAACCGGCCGGCGGCCTCTATAAACAGGCCATCCGCTTCCGAACGCTGGGCGGAACCATCAGCGGTCCAGTGCCGGTGAAGATCCCGATCATCAACCCCAAAGGCAAACAGCTCTTCTTCTTCTACTCGCTTGATGACACCATCTCTAAGGACCCGTGGCCGGTCGAGAAGTGGACGTTCCCAACGGCGCTCGAAAGAGCCGGGGACTACTCGCAGTCGAAGACCACCGCAGGAGCCTTGATTACGGTCAAGGATCCGTCGAACAACAATACGGCGTTCCCGGACAACAAGATTCCGACCGGCCGGGGAAACGCGCTAGCGATCGCGATGATGAACATCCTGCCGCTGCCGAACTACACAGGGCAGTGCACTGGCGGGACGTCGGGCTGCAACTTCCAGATCCAACAGGCGTCCACGGCGAACAATCGGCGGCAGCATTTGTTCAAATTCGATTTGCGGCCCACCGAGAAGGACACCATCAGCATCAAGAAACAAACCTGGTACACCCACAGCCAGTCATTTGCGACTGCCGGCCGTTCCCTGGCTTCGGCTTGGGGACTGATGGACCACAAATATGACTTCACCGCCGATCAGGGGACGCTCCAGTACACCAGAATCGTCAGCCCGAGCATTGTGAACGAAGCTTCGATCGGCGTGTTTTACAGCACTGAAGGCGGACCGGTCGCCAATGACACGGTGGGAGCGGCCATGCAGCGGCAGAATCGCGGCCTGGGGGCTTTGCAGCAGTTCGCCCCGGTCAATAACCCGCTCAACTGGATCCCATGGGTGGCCTTCGGCGGGGTTCAGACAGGCAGCACTGGAGCAGGCCGCAGCGGCTTCGGTTCCGACGCGCCCATCAACTACACCGGACGGGCTCCTCTTCAGGGCGCCGACACGGCGTTCCCCATCAGCAACAACCTGACCTACATGCGCGGTGCGCACTCCATCAAGGTAGGCGCCATGCGGGAGAACGAGCGCTTTACGCAATCCCGCTCGGGCACGTTCGCCGGCGCATTCGACTTCTCGCACGACTCGAACGACGGTGGGACGACGGGCTTCGCGTATGCCAATGCCTTCCTCGGCCACATCAAGGAATACCGGGAAGACCTGGGCCGAACGCCGAACAACCGCTATCAGACCACCTACGCGTTCTTCGTGCAGGACACCTGGAAGGTACACCGCACCTTGACGCTGGACATCGGCCTGCGGTTCTACAAGTGGAATCCGCCACTCAACGGCACCGGCGAGGCGTCTTCCTTCACGTTCGAACGTTACGATCCCACCTGGGGCGGAAAGCCTCCGCTGCTGTTCTCGCCGGTCACGACGGCGCAAGGCCGCCGGGCGCTGAACCCTGTGACCAAAGAGGTTGTCCCGGCTTCCTTTATCGGGCTGATCGTGCCGGGCACCGGGTATGCCTGCAACAATCCGATCACGGCGTCGACCCCTTGCAACATCAATGGCATCGTGATCCAGAACGACCCAACCTACTTGGGCGGCAAGAAAGGCTTCTACGATCCGCTGCCGCTGCAGTGGGATCCGCGCTTCGGTATGGCGTGGGACGTGTTCGGCGACGGCAAGATGGCGATGCGCGCCTCGGTTGGGGCGTACCACGACGGAACGGGCGGCAACCTGACCGAAGGCGGCCCGGCGTTCATTTTCTCCAAGTCGATCCTGTTCACCGACATGAACTCCTACATGACGGGGGGCGCCGCGACCAGCGTGACCAGCGTCAGCGGATTTTGGCGGCAGGGCCAGAAGCGGCCCGTGACCTACAACTACACGTTCGGGATTCAGCGGGAGCTAGGCTGGCACACGGTTTTGGATGCAGCCTATGTCGGCAGCAACACGCACCACAACAACCAGAGCTGGGACTTCAATACACTCCCTGCGGGAGTCCGGTTCCTTCCATCCAGCCTGGATGCGACCAACGGGAATAAGCCTCTCCCGGACCAATTCCTGCGTCCATTCGTCGGGTTCAACGGCATGAGCATGTCCGGGCCGGCGACAACACAGCGTTATGACTCCCTGCAAGCGACGGTCAACCGGCGTTTTGTAGGCGGTCTGGAACTGGCTGGCGCATACACCTATGCCGGCGGAACATCCAACGGGTGGAACCAGAACAACCCGTTGCCGTCGAGTGTGGCACGCAGCCGGTCCAACCTCCAAACGCATACGCTCAGTCTAAGCTATGTGCTGGACATTCCCAGCGTCAGCAAGCTGGTGAAGGTTTCGGCGTTGAAGTGGCCTCTGGACAACTGGCAGTGGTCAGGAGTCACTACTTTCTCCAGCGGCTTCCCGGTTAACGTCAGCGGTTCCGCGACCGACAGCTTTGACTTTACGGGGGGCGGCGAATCCTGCGGCACCCTCGTGCAGACGGGCTCGGCTCTGGTGCCGCATGGACAAAGAACCTGGGACCGCTGGTTCGAAACGTCGGTCTTCCAACGGCCCAGCGGGCGCGGGGACATCGGGAACAACTGCTACAACTACAAATTCCGCGGCCCCGGCATCAACAACTGGGACATGTCGCTGTTCAAGAACTTCCCCGTAAGCGAGGGGAAGACGTTCCAACTGCGCTGGGAGTTCTACAACATGTTCAACCACACGCAATGGAGCGCTGTCGATTCATCCGCGCAGTTCAATGCTCAGGGTGTGCAGACGAACGCAAAGTTCGGCCAAGTGAGTGCTGCGCGCCAGGAGCGCCGTATGCAGGGCTCATTGCGCTTTACCTTCTGACGAGCAGTTTTTCAGAAGTCAGATAGCAACCGGCGCCAGGTCCTCCAGGACCTGGCGCTTTTTTTTACGCTTATTCCTGAGCAAAGGGGTGTATACTGACCGCAAAGGTTAAGTGTTTGATTCTTAAGGGGTTTTAATGTCAGCGGGGGTCTGCTGATCGTTTAGTCTTGGCCGTAGAACACCGAACCATATCCATACCGGCTTCTTGGGTTGAATTGAGACAAGAGGAGGTTGCTATGAGGAGTTTAGCTTTGGTGTTGGGGTTGGTGCTGGTGTTCGCCATCTCCCTACCGGCGCAGATCACATCAGGGTCGCTCAGCGGCTCGGTAATCGATCCCAGCGGCCAGGTGATCGTCGGCGCCACAGTCACGTTGACATCCGAGGTCAACGCCGAGAAACGTTCGGCGAAGACGAATGAAACGGGCGATTTCAGCTTCACGGGGCTCGCGTCCGGGGGGTACACCATCCACGTCGAGGCCAAGGGCTTTCGGTCGCTCGACATGAAGAACACCATGGTGGGCGCCGCGGGCCGGACGGCAGTTGGAAATTTGCAGCTCGAAGTGGGGTCCGTGTCGGAGTCGGTGACAGTCACCTCGCAGGGCCAGGAGGTGGCCACCACCACAACCTCCAGCCAGGCGGTGCTCGACAGCAAACAGGTTGCGCAGATTTCGCTCCGCGGCCGCGATCTGATGACGCTGCTGCGCATTTTGCCGGGCGTGCAACAGGGGGGCGATCAGGATACGTTCGGAGGCGCTTTCTCCAGCGCGATCCCGCAGATCCAGGACAGGACGAGCGGCAACACGGTCTATATCGACGGCGTGAACGGCGGTGACGGCGGTGGCGGTGGCAATTTCGCCGCAGCGACAAACGTGGACGCGATCGCCGAGGTGAACGTACAGTTGGGCAGCTATACGGCCGAGTATGGCTTGAAGGGGGGCCGCAGGTCAACATGATCTACCAAGAGGGGCGGAGACCAGTTTCATGGCACCGCCTACTGGTATGTTCGCAACGAGGCTTTCAACGCGACAACTTCTTCAACAACTGGCAACGACCAGGCGGGACCCCATACCGTATCTCTACCGGACATGGGCGGGAATATCGGTGGGCCGGTTCCGGTATCGATTCCGGTCATCAACCGCGGGGCAACCAGATGTTCTTCTTCTACTCCGTTGACAACACCAGTTCAAGGAACCCAGCCTGATCGGCAGTGGACTTTCCGACGGCGCTGGAAAGAGCGGGAGATTTCTCGCAGTCGCTAATAGACCTGAAGGGCCTGATCGTCGTGAGGGATCCGGCAGACAACAACACAGCGTTCCCGGACAATTTGATCCCGCCAATCGGGCCAACCGTCGCCATGGCGATGATGAACATCACTGCCGCTCCCGAACTTTAAGGGGGCGTGTGTCGGCGGGGCGTCGGGATGCAACTTTCAGTTCCAGGAGCCGTCCTTCCACGCGCGACCGGCGTCAGCTGTACCGATTTCGATTTTCGGCCCACCGACAAAGACACGTTCACCTTCAAGATTCCACCTGGTACACGAAAGTCCAAGGATTCCAACGTCGGCCACCACGTGTCCCGGCTCGGGGGTTGTACGCACAGATACGATTTCACCGCGGACACAGGCGGCTTCGGCTATACACCAGAATCGTTAGCCCCAGCATGGTGAACGAATTTTCGGGCGCGATCATGTTCTACAGCTCGGAAGCCCCTCGGCTCCGGAGGTGTATGCTCATCCAGAGGCAGTATCGCGGCCTGGCGGGCCTAGGCCAGTTCGCTCCGCAGCACAACCCTTCAACCGCATTCCGAGGGTCGCCATCGGGTCCCTTCCACAACCACACCTTTTAGCCCCAATGTCTTCGGTTCAGCCGCAGCCATCCACTTGACGGCCGCATGCCGAACAACGGCGCCGACACGGCCGTCTCCTTTAGTGACAACCTGACCTATATGCACAGCGCGCATTCGTTCAAGTTCGGCGCCCTGCGGGAATTCGAACGGTTTGCGCAATCACGATCCGGCACCTTCGCCGGCCAATTTCGACTTCTCGGACCGACTCGAACGACCCGGGGAACACCGCTTCGCCTACGCCAATGCCTTCATCGGCCACATCGAGGCCGTATTACCAGGAGTCGCTGGGCCGGACGCCCGAACAACCGCTATCCAGACCACCTGGGCGTTCTTCGTGCAGGACACATGGAAGGTACACCGGCAGGTGACGCTGGACCTCGGCCTGCGGTTCTACAAGTGGAATCCGCCGCTCAACGGCGGCGGAGAGGCATCGGCCATTCACCTTCGAGCGGTATGACCCCACCTGGGGCGGCAATCCTCCGGTGCTGTTCCGGCCGGCTACGACGGCGCACGGCCGGCGGGCGATCAACCCGCTGACCAATGAGATCCTGCCCGGTATCCTACATCGGGATGATTGTGCCGGGCACCGGGTACGACTGCACGGCAGTGATCACGGCATCGACAGAACCATGCAAGTTTAACGGCATCGTGACCCAAAATGACCCGACCTACCTCGGTGGCAACCGAGGTGCTTCTTCAGATCCGCTGCCGCTCCAATGGGATCCGCGCTTTGGTATGGCGTGGGATGTGTTTGGCGACAGCAAGATGGCCATCCGCGCCTCGGTCGGCGTGATACCACGACGGGACCGGCGGCGCCTCTCCGAGGGCGGTCCGGCTTGGCGGTTTCGACAAACTGGATTCTACTTCACCGACATGAACTCGTTCCTGACGGGGGCAGTTCGGCGCCTCCATCTGACCGTGTCAGCGGCATGTGGAAGAACGGGCAGAAGCAGCCCCGTGACGTACAACTACACCTTCGGGCATCCAGCGGGAACTCGGCTGGCACACGGTGCTGGACGTGGCCTACGTCGGCAATCCACACGCATCACAACCGCCAGAGCTGGGACTTCAACACCGCTCCCCGCGGGAGTCCGATTCCTGCCCTCTAGTCATGATACCAGACCTCTCCCGGAAATCCGTTGCCGGACACTTTCCTGCGTCCGATTCTCGGTTCGGCGGACATTAACATCGAGCGGACCGGCCACAAAGTCCCGGTACGATTCGCTGCAAGCGCAGGTCAACCGGCGGTTTATCAGCGGGCTGCGAGCTATCGCGGGGTCTTCACCTATGCCGGCGGCACCAACGACGGCTGGAAACAGAACAATCCGCTGCCGTCCAGCGCGGCCCGCAACCGGCCTGCGCTATCCAGAGCCATCTCTCAGCCTCAGCTACGTGGTAGATGTGCCGCGCGGCAGCAGGTTGGTAAGTTCCCAGGAGCGAAGTGGGTGCTGGACAACTGGCAGTGGTCGGGAGTCACCACCTTTGGCAACGGTCAATTCGTCGGATGTCAGCGTGCTCGATGAGCCCACGCCTTCGACTTCACGGGCGGCGGCGAATCCTGCGACACATCATCGTGCAGACCGGCGGCGCTGGCTGCCGCACGGCGAAGCCGAACCTTAACCGCTGGTTCAATACCTCCGTCTTCCAGCGGCCCAGCGGGCGAGGGGATATTGGGAACAACTGCAACAACGCCAAGTTCCGCCGCCCCGGCATCAACAACCACGACATGTCGCTGTTCAAGAACTTCCCCTTCGGGAGGGGAAGTCGCTGCAACTCCGCTGGGAGCTGTACAACGTGTGAACCACACGCAGTTGAACGCTGTGAACACCGCAGCCACATTCAACGCGGCGGGCCAGCAGACGGCGCCACCTTCGGCCAAGTGACCTCGGCGCGCCAGAGCGCCGTATGCAGGCTCACTGCGATTCACTTTCTGACGAGTAGTTGTTTCGAAGCTCGGACAAGAGCCGGCGCCAGGACTTGCAACACCTGGCGCCGGTTTTGTTTTTGGGCCTGGAATTGACATGGGAGGATGTTTCGCTATTCTCAATAGTGATGAAGAAAGCCGCCTTGGAGACGCCGCCCATACAGAGCCTGGATCGGGGATTGTGCATTTTGGAGGCAGTCGCCAAGTCCACTGACCCTGTTTCGCTGGGACATTTAACGGACATGCTCGGGGTTGACCGCAGCAGCGCGTTCCGGCTGGCCAACACCCTGAAGCGCCGGGGATTCCTGGCCAATGCCAGCGGCAGGAAGGACTATGTGCTGGGACCTTCGATCTGGCGCCTGAGCCGGCAGTACGACTGGAGCGGTGCGCTGATCACGCTCTGCCATGGACACCTGAAGGCGCTGGCGGGCCGGACCGGCGAAACCGCACACATCGCGGTGAGGGAAGGCAGGAAGGCCCTGTTCATCGATCACTGCGCCCCAACCACCCAGGTGATCTTGGTGACCGGCCAGACGGGCGAGTCGGCGCCGCTGTATTGCACCGGGCATGGCAAAGCCCTGCTGGCGGACTTTGGTGTTGCCGACTTGAAGGCCGTGTTCGGCGCCGCCACGTTGCGCGCCTACACCCCGCGGACAATCGTCTCTCTCAGCCAGCTGGCCAGCGCCTGCGCCAAGATCAAGGCGGAGGGATTTGCCACCGACGACGAGGAGTACGTTGAGGGAGTTCGCTGCCTGGCCGCTCCGATCCGCGACGGGGATGGCGAGGTGGTCGCCAGCATCGGCATCTCCGCGCCGCTCGCCCGCATGCCCGCGGAACGCTACTCTGAATCCGCGAGGCACGTCTCTCAGGCGGCGAGGGAGGTCACGGGTATGCTCTCTGCCGGAGCGCCGTGAGACCCAGTGGAGGCCGTTTATCACGGCCCCAGAAGCAGCCCAGTCTGCGCCTGTGGCCCGCGCTGTTGGGGGTGGGAGTCGTAGCCCTCCTTCTCCGTTGCCTGTACGTATGGCAACTCCATGATGTCCCCTTGTCCGCTCTCCGCATGGGGGATGGGCTGGCATACCATCTTTGGGCCCGGCGCATCGCGGACGGCGATTGGCTGGGGCAGGGCGTCTTCTACCAATCACCCGTCTATCCGTACTTCCTGGCGGTCATCTACCGGATTCTGGATGACAGCGTCACAACGGTGCGGCTCATCCAGGCGGTCATGGGCGCGGCTTCGTGCGTCCTGCTGGCTGCCGCCGGCATCTCGCTTTTCGGCCGCCGCGGCGCCATCGCCGGCCTCGGCCTGGCGATCTATCCCTCCGCCATCTTCCTGGACGGTCTGATCGACAAATCGTCCCTGGTGACGTTCTTCCTCACCGGGTTGCTCGCCTTGCTCTCGCTGCCATCCGATCGCATGACCGCGCGGCGCTGGCTGGGAGGCGGCGTGCTCATGGGGCTGCTGGCGCTGACGCGCGAGAACGCGCTGATCCTGGCGGTCCCGATTCTGGTGTGGATCGGGCTTGGGCGTGATGCTGGGGGGTGGCGCAAACGGGTTGCCCCGCCGCTGGCCTTTGTGGCTGGGTGCTTGCTCATATTGCTTCCCGTCGGTGTTCGGAACCTGGCGGTGGGCGGCGAATTCCATCTCACGACCGCGCAGTTCGGCCCCAACTTCTACATCGGCAACCATGCAGGCGCGAGCGGAACCTATGAGGCTCTGGTCAGGGGTCACGGAAGCGCACCCGACGAGCGAGAGGATGCCACCCGCCTGGCCGAGCAGGCGCTGGGCCGCAAGCTGAGGCCGGGAGAAGTCTCCAGCTACTGGACAGGGCGTTCCCTTGACTACATCACCGGCACAGCCGGTTGCCTGGCTCAAGCTGATGGCACGGAAGCTGGCGCTGACGTTCAATGCGCTGGAACTGGCGGACACAGAGAGCCAGGAAGTCTACGCCGAGTGGGCCTGGCTGCTGCGCATCATGGGGCCTTTCGATTTTGGCCTGCTGCTGGGCCTGGCGGCGCTGGGAGCCGCGCTTACGGCGCGCTCCTGGCGGCGGCTGTGGCTGCTCTATGTTCTGGCGGCGACGTACGCGCTGAGCGTGGCGCTGTTCTATGTGTTCGCTCGCTACCGGTTTCCGCTGGTTCCCGTTCTGATGCTTTTGGCGGCGGGCGGCGTTCTGGAAGCTCTGGACCGGGCGCGGCTACCGGCAGTCCAAGGGGCTCGCGGTGGCCGCTGCCGTGGCGGTCCTTGCCGTCGCGTTCGCGCACCTGCCGCTTTACGACTCGAGCAAGATCGCGAGCGCCGCACTATTTGAGTATTGCGCGCCCTGGTATCGAAAGATCCGGCGACAGGCCGAGCAGGCGATAGGACTCTACCGGCGGGTTTTGGATCTGGACCCTCAGTTTCCCGCCGGCGCAACTCGGCCTGGGTGCCATTCTCTACGCAGCAGGGACGTACCGAGGAGGCCATTCCGTACTTTCGGGCGGCCGTGGCCTCCTGGCCAGACTATGCTGAAGCGCGGTACGATCTCGGCCTGGCGCTGGCGGCCACCGGCCGTTGGCAGGAAGCGGCGCAAGAGTACACCGAGGCGCTCCGCGCCAGTCCCCAGACGACGCCGACACGCACATCGCCCTGGGCAAGGCGCTGACCTTCATGAACCGTCCGGATCTGGCGCTGGAGCACTTCCAGCGGGGCTTGGCCTCGCGGCCCAAGGACGTGAAGGGATTGGTCGGCCTGGGCGTTGTGTACACGCAGATGGGACGTGCGGAAGAGGCAATTCGGGCCTACCGGCTCGCTCTGGAAACAGATCCACAGGACGCCGCTGCCAACAACAACCTGGGGCTGGACGCTGGCCAGCCTGGGGCGCATTGCGGAGGCGGTGACCGTATTTCGAACGCGCTCTGGCCATTGATCCCAACTACGAGAACGCCAGGAATAACCTGGCCCAAGCCCGCCGGATGCTGGGCTTGGCTCCTTGACTTGGTTGCGCCGGCCTTGGTAGCATTGCCCTCTCAGTGACGCAGAGTCCGTTGCGCCATACGCAACAACATTAGTGGGTTCCGATAGCGTCTCGAACCAATCACCGGGAGGAATTGGCATGAAAAGAAGCATGTGTGCTGTCGCTGTGATCAGTGTCGCCGGGTTGATTTTCGGCCTTGGGGAGGCGATGGCACAGGCGCCGGTTCCGGCCAGCAAGGGCGCTGGAAAGGCGGGCGCGCGGGCCAGCGCTCCCCCACGCGAGTCCACTCGCGTCACCTGGCAGATGCGCAAGACGGTGGGAGACGAGCGATTGCTGAGCTGGAGGCTGGGCGTGTCGAGCGACGCTTTCCGGCCGCTCGCATTCGCGCAGGCGCTGGCCAAGATCGATGCGCTGGGCGTGCCCTATGTGGAAGGCTCCAGCACGCAACTGAACTCCAACCTTTCGCCCGATGAGCTGGCGGCGGCCACCAACCGGCTGCGCGAGTTTAGTCTGCGGATGGTGGCCTACCGTGTCGAATCCTTGGGCGCGGATGACGCCGCCCGCCGGAAGGTGTTCGCGTTCGCCAAGGCCATGGGCGTCGAGATGATCGTCTCCAGCCCGGACCCCGCCGCACTGGCCGATATCGACAAACTGGCCAACGAGTTCAGCATCAATTTCGCCATCCAGAACCGCGGCCGGAAGGAAACCCCGGCCTATTGGAACCCCAAGGGCATGCTGACTGTCTTGGAAGGCAGGAGCAAGCGTATCGGCGTCTATGCGGACCTCGGCTCCTGGATGCAGGAAGGGGTCAAGCCGGTGGACGGGTTGTCGCAGATCAAGGACCGTCTGATGGGCGCCAACCTGCGCGACCGCAGCGCCATGGGCGCCGGCGGCCGCGATGTGGCGACGGGCAGCGGTGCAGCGGGCATGACTGCGTTCTTCAACGAGGTATACCGCCTGGGCCTGAAGCCCTTGTTCTTCACGGTGGGCACGACCGGCGCGGGCGATGCATTCGCCGACTTGTCACGGTCCGTCGAGGGCTTCGAAAAGGCGGTTCAGCCGTCCCTGGGCGACTTCGTGACCAAGGTTTCCGCCGGCATGAAGATCCGCGGACCCGAGGAGTTGTCGGCCGACGTCAAGCAAAAGATTGAAGCCGCGATCCCGCAGCAAGCCCCCGCTAAGCCGAAGAAGCCGAGGAAACTGCTGGTCATGGACCTTTGCGTCGACAACATGTCGCACAACACCATTCCGCACTTCAACTATGCGCTGGAGCTGATGGGGAAGAAGACGGGCGCCTTCGAGGCCATTTTCGACAACGACGAGAACAATCTGAAGTACCCCAAGATCAAGCAGTACGACGCGATCTTCCTGAACGACACCGTAGGCGAGTTGTTCCCCGACCCGGCGGTTCGGGCAGGTCTGCTGCGCTTCGTCCGCGAGGGCGGCGGGATCGGCGGACTGCACGGCGCGACTTATGCTTCCAGAAACTGGCCGGAGTTCATGGAGATGATCGGCGCGGGCGACGGGCCGCACCGTGTACAGCCTGGTGTCTGGAAGTTCGACGATCCGAACAGCCCGCTCACCAAGATGTTCGGCGGCAAGCCCTTCTCCTATATCGACGAATACTACCGCTACTACGACAGCGGACTCTCCAACTGGTATTCGCGGGACAAGGTCCATGTGCTGTACAGCATTGATATGGAGAGGTCCCCGGACTTCAACCAGGGACGTCCGCCCTACATTCGCAAGGACAACGACTACGCCATCGCCTGGATCAAGAGCTACGGCAAGGGGCGGGTGTACAACTGCTCACTGGGCCACATGGTGGACCTGTGCATGCAGCCCCAGATCAACGAGCATTTTCTGGCGGCCATGCAGTTCCTTCTCGGGGACCTGCCCGCCGATACGACGCCCAGCGCCAAGCTGGCCGCAAGAAAGTAGTGAGGTGACGACGAATGAAAAGCACACTGAATCGACGAGATTTCACCAAGGCGGCCGCTCTGGGTCTGGGCGCAGTGGCGGGTCCGGCGCTGCAGGGCGCTGGGAAGAAGATAAAGATCGGCCATACCTGTATCACCTGGGGCACATTTCCGCGCGGGGAGGCATCGTTTGCCACCCTCGAGCCGGCGATGAAGGACATCGCCGAGACGGGCTTCTGGGGATTTGAAACATTCCCCGAGGTCTTGGAAGCCTGGGATGCGAAGGGCGCCCTACAGGGGCTTATCGATCGCCACAAACTGCCTCTTACCTCCGCCTATTTCAGAATCAACGTGACCGACCCCGCGCTGCAGAAGGACAACGTGGCGCAGACGATCCGTTTGGGCAAGATCGTGAAAAAGTACGGCGGGCATTTCGGCGCCATCCAGGTCAACTCCGTTAAGCGCCAGGGCTACGACTACAAAGCTCACCGGGCCAACATCATTGCCGGCCTGAACGATTGCTCCAAGGCGCTCAACGACCTCGGACTGGGCGCGGGGTTGCACCAGCACACGGGCACGGCCATCGAGACGCGGGACGAAGTGTACGACGTGATGGGCGCGGTGGACACGCGGTATGTGAAGTTCGCTCCGGATGTGGGCCAACTCCAGAAGGGCGGGGTAGACGCGCTGAAGGTGGTGAAGGATTTTCTGCCGCTGGTGTTGCACATGCACCTGAAAGATTTCAGCGGGGGCAGGTTTTTCGCCGGTTATTGCCCGCTGGGGTTGGGGCAGGTGGACATCAAAGGGATCATGGAGGTTCTGGAGCAATCGAATCCCAACGCTTACGTCATGGTCGAGCTCGATCCGTCGTCGGATGCCCCGATGAGCGCGCTGCAGACCGTCCAGGTCACCAAGACTTATTTGAAGCAACTCGGCTATACGTTTCGTGGCTGAGGCCTAGGAGTGCCATCGTATGAAGGTGACGAATCAAAGCTCTAATATGCGAAAGTTTTCGGCCGCCGGCCTGGCCGTGCTGCTGCTCGGCTTCGTGATCTTAAATGGGGCGCCCGCCCCGCGGAAGCAGCCCTACACGACGTGGAGTGAGTACGCCGGATCGGCGGATTCGATGCAGTACTCCGCGTTGAAGCAGATCAACAAGAACAATGCCAGCCAGCTGGATCTGGCCTGGTACTACCCTGCGCCGACCCGGAATTACGGAAGATTCGCGTTCAACCCGCTGATCGTGGACAACATCATGTATGTCGGCGGCAAGGACGTCACTGCGGTGGTAGCGCTGGATGCCGCCACGGGGAAGGAAATCTGGTCTCGCACCATGGATGGCCGGGTGATGGACCGCGGCTTCCACTATTGGGAGAGCAAGGATCGCTCGGACCGGAGGCTCATCTTCCTGGCGGGCGGATACGTTTGCGAACTCGACGCCAGGACCGGCGATCCGATCAAGTCGTTCGGCAAGGACGGCCGCATCGAGTTTAGGGGAGAGGTCTCGGCCTCCGGCCCCAGCGGTACTCCCGGACGCGTTTTCGAGGACCTGATCATCCTGGGATCGGTGACGGGCGAAGGGTACGGCTCTCCTCCCGGCCACATCCGCGCCTACAACGTGCTCACCGGAAAGGTGGCCTGGGTATTCCACAATCCCCCGCTTCCCGGTGAGTACGGTTATGATACGTGGCCTCCGGACGCCTATAAGTTAGAAGGCGGGACGAACGTGTGGGGCGGTTTCTCGGTTGACGAGAAACGCGGTATTGTCTACCTTCCCACCAGTTCTCCCACGCACGATTTCTACGGCTACGACCGGCACGGGGCCGGCCTGTTCGGCGATTGCCTGCTGGCGCTGGATGCGCGCACGGGGAAGCGGATTTGGCACTTCCAGGCGGTTCACCACAACATCTGGGACTATGACCTTTGCACCTCTCCGTTGCTCATGACGGTGCGTTTCAAGGGCAAACCGGTCGACATCGTGGCCTTCGGGACGAAGTTCGGTTTTCTATATGTGTTTGACCGGGTGACCGGAAAGCCACTATGGCCGATCGAAGAGCGGCCGGTGCCGAAGAGTGATGTGCCGGGGGAGATGGCGTATCCCACGCAGCCCTTCCCGACCTGGCCACCGCCGTTCGCGCGCCAGAAGATGACGGTGAACGACATCAACCCGCTGCTGGAACCGGCGGAGGCCGCGCGGATCAAGGAGATCTTTTTGAAGGCGCGCAACGAGGGCGTCTTCACCCCGACGGCTTTCAAGGGGGACACCATTGAGATCCCGGGCGAGCTCGGCGGGACCAACTGGGGCGGCATGGCCGGAGACCCGACCACCGGGTGGGCGTACGTGCGAACGACCGATATTCCCACGCTCCATACCATGCGTGAAGTCTCCCAGCAGGGGCAGGGTAGTGGAAGAGGGGGGACTCCCGCGCAGCGGGGCCGCGCGATCTACGGCAAGCTGTGCGGGTTGTGTCACCCGGATCAAACCGGAGTCAATTTCGCCAAACTCGGCGATAAGGGCGTCAGAGACGCAGTCCGGGCTGGCCAGGGATCCATGCAGGCTTACAGCGAAACCGCCCTTCCCGCACGGGACCTGGACGCGGTCATGGCCTATATCGCGAATCCGGCCGCGGGCGCCGCGCCGGCGCAGGCCCAGGAGCAGACCACGCCCCCGGCTCACGTTCGATACAGTTCCCAGTTCGCGAATGTCTTCAGGGCCAAGAACGGCCTGCCGGCGATCAGTCCTCCCTGGTCTGAAATCGTGGCCTATGATCTGAACACCGGAAACATCAAGTGGCGCATCCCTATGGGGACAGTCACTACACTCGCGGCCAAGGGAATCACCAACACCGGCAGCTACCGTCCGGAGAGGAACGGGCTGGTAGTGACCGCTGGAGGCCTGCTCATCGCGGGCACCGCATCCGACCTCACTGTACACGTGTGGGACAAGGACACCGGGAAACTTCTGTGGGAGAAGAAGCTGGACGCCAATCCTGAGGGAATTCCGGCGGTATACGAAGTGGGTGGACGCCAGTACATCGCCTGGTTCGCGTGTCCCGGCCGTGGTGGCGCCTACGGCGAGGCGTGGACGCGTGGCAAGCCCGAAGCGCGGGGCTACTACGTGTTCGCGCTGCCGAAGAAGTAGGGTTAATCTATGTGCGTCATGCCACCCTGACCTGTTACATTGGTGAAGCCGCCAGCGTCAAGGACTAGATAGTGAAATCATGATGAACCCGGCAGGAACCTGCCGGCCGAGGAGGAAGTTTGTGAAGGCAATAATGAATGCAAAGCGCTCGGGGTTCTGGGTGCGTGCGTTGGGGGCGCTCGGGCTGGCAGCGCTGCTGGTGGGCTTCGTCGTCCTGCATGGCGCACAAGCCCCCGCCAAGCAGCCGCAGCCCTATACTACGTGGCGCAACTTTGGGGGCACGATGGATTCCATGCAGTACTCCGCCCTCAAGCAGATCAATAAGACCAATGTGAACCAGCTTGAGCTGGTCTGGTCCTACATGGCTCCGGCGCAAGGCGGACCGGGCCGGTTCTCGTTCGCCCCGACGGTCGTGGATAACGTCATGTTCGTCGGCGGCAAGGACAACCGCGTGATCGTGGCTTTGGACGCCACCACGGGGAAGGAAATTTGGACTCATCCAACGGAAGGCAATCCGACCGATCGCGGCTACGCCTATTGGGAGAACAAAGACCGCTCCGACCGCAGGCTGCTGTTTTCGGTCAACAGCTACCTGCAGGCGCTGGACGCGCGGACCGGCAAGCCGATCACCACGTTCGGCGACAACGGCCGCGTCAATCTGAGAGAAGGGCTGAATCGCGACGCAAAGCTCATCCGCGGCGCTCAAACCGGCATGCCCGGGCACGTCTGGGAAAACATGTTGATCCTGCCCGCGGGTACGGGTGAGGGCTACGACGACCATCCCGGCTGGCTTCGCGCCTTTGACGTGATCACAGGAAAACTGCTGTGGGCCTTCAAGACGGTGCCCCATCCTGGCGAAGTCGGGTACGACACCTGGCCCCCCGAGGCTTACAAGTACACCGGCGGAGTCAATACCTGGTCGAGCTTCTCGATCGACGAAAAGCGCGGCATCGGCTACTTCCCGCTCGGTTCCCCCACCTACGATCTCTATGGAGCCAGGCGGAAGGGCGCCGGCCTGTTCGGCAACAGCCTGGTGGCGCTGGATCTGCGGACCGGAAAGCGCCTCTGGCATTACCAACTCATTCACCACGATCTGTGGGATTACGATCCGTGCAACGAACCGAAGCTTCTGACCGTGAACCACGAGGGCAAGAAGGTCGACGTTGTGGCCACGGGCACCAAGTCCGGACTGCTTTTTGTGTTCAACCGGGTGACCGGTGAACCGCTGTGGCCGATCGAAGAGCGGCCGGTGCCGAAGAGCGACGTGCCGGGTGAGGAAGCCTATCCGACGCAGCCCTTCCCGACCAAACCGCCACCGTATTCGAAGCTGAAATTGACGGTGGACGACCTGAACCCTTACGTGGATGCCGAGGAAGCCGCGCGGCTTCGCAAGATCTTCCTGGCCGCGCGTCATGAGGGCGTCTACACGCCGATGACTGCCGACCGGGACCAGATTTCGTTCCCCGGTGAGTATGGCGGCACGAACTGGGCCGGCACCGCCGGTGATCCCGAAACCGGCATGCTGTATGTGCGGGCCGAAAACGCGGCCACCATCCATCGCTTGACGGAAAGCAGCGGTGGCGGCGGCGGGCGAGGGGGCAGGGGTGGGACTCCCGAGCAGCAAGGCCGCGCGGTCTGGGCGGACAAATGCGAATCGTGTCATGGAGTAGATGAAGCCGGCGTCAAGTCACTGAAGGAAAAATCGCCGGCCCGTCTGGAAGAGATCGCCCGGGGTGGCATCGGGCAGATGCCCGGATTAGGGTTCTCCGACGTCGCTTTCACGCCACAGGCCATGAAGACCCTGCTGGCTTACATGGCCAATCCCGCCGCGGGTGTGGGCGGACCCCAGGCTGCAGTGGATGCCGCGAAGCCCGCGTTCCCGAATGGGGAAACGCGCCGCTTCTTCGGCCAGTTCGGACATTTGTGGCTGGCCAACAACGGTATGCTCGCGAACGGTCCGCCGTGGTCCGAGATCGTGGCCTACGACTTGAACGAAGGTACGATCAAGTGGCGGGTTCCGCTGGGAACCGCTCCGGGCCTGGCGGCCAAGGGGATCAAGAACACGGGTAGCTATCGTCCGACCAGAAACGGACCGGTAGTGACCGCCGGCGGCTTGATTTTCATGGGGACAGAAGCCGACCGCACGATTCGCGCCTACGACAAGACGAATGGGAAGACGCTCTGGGAGCGCGAGATGGAATCGAATCCTCAGAGCATCCCAGCGGTCTATGAAGTGGGCGGGCGCCAGTACGTCACGTTCTTCCTGAGTTCCGGACGTGGGAAGAATGACATGGCCTTCAAGCAGGGGAAACCCGAGGCTCAGGGCTACTACACTTTTGCACTTCCTAAGGCAGCCTCGGCTGCAAAGAAGTAGCGTAACGTTGGACAACAGGGAGAGTGAGCGTTCTGCCGTTGTGAAGACGGGGGAGCGCTCTCTCCATTTTTGGGAGACATGTGAGTTATGAAGAAGATCATTCGTATCGGTTGTTCTTATAGCCCTGGCCGGCGCCATCGCGGGCCAGGCGCAGCAGCCACCCGCGCGTAAAGGCGGTCAAGCCGGCGGCGCGCGAGGCGGTGTTCCCGGAGATGTGCGCGCATCGACGCGGCTAACTGTGCGTATTCGTACTCTCGCCGGCGACGCGCGGTTGCTGGATTGGAAATTGGGCATCCCTTCGACTGCGTTCCAGGGCCTGACGTTCGGGGAGGCCGTGGCCAGAGTCGATCCTATCGGCCTTTCTTGGATAGAGGGTTTTGATACTCAGGCGGTCAGCCCAGAAATCCAGAAGAATCTTGATTACAACCTGACCCCGCAGGAGATCGCAGCCGCAAGGAAGAAGCTGCGGGAGTTCAATCTCCAGATGACGGCGTACCATGTTGCCGACCTGGGCCGTGACGACGCCACCAGGAGAAAGGTATTTCAGTTCGCCAAAGACATGGGCGCCGGGATCATCATCTCCAGCCCCGACCCGGCCTCGCTCGCCGCCATCGACAAGCTGGCGGCTGAGTTCAGCGTCGATCTGGCGATCGAGAATCGCAGCCGGAAAGAGACCCCCGCCTATTGGGACCCGAAGAGTATCCTGAACGCGCTTCAGGGCCGCAGTAGTCACATCGGAGTCTGTGCCGACATCGGCGCTTGGATGCAGGAGGGAATCAAGCCGATGGACGCGCTGGCGCAACTGAAAGATAAAGTAAAGGCTGTCAACCTGCGTGACCGCACCGCCGCGGGCGCCGCGGGCCGCGATGTGACCTTGGGCTACGGCGTGGCTGGCATCCCGCAACTTTTCCAGCAAATGTACAAGCTGAACATGAAGCCGTTGTTCTTCACGGTCAACACCACGACCAGCGTCCGCGACAACTACACCGATCTAGAACGCTCGGTGGACGGTTTCGAGGAAACTGTCCGGCCGGTATTTGGCGCTTTCGTCAATCAGTTGTCGAAGAACACGCCGATCCGCGGACCTGAACAGTTGAAGCCCGAGGAGAAGGAGAAGATCGCAGCGGCCATCCCGAAGCAGGCCCCGGCAAAGCCCCAGAAACCACGCAAGCTGCTGATTGTGGATATTTGCGTCGCCAACATGTCCCACAACACCATTCCGCATGGGAATTATGCGTTGGATTTGATGGGCAAGAATACCGGCGCTTACCAGCCCATACTCAGCAATGACCTGGACAATCTCAAATGGCCGAAGATCAAGGAATTCGATGCCATCATGCTGAACGATATCGTCGGAATCAACTTCCCAGATCCCGAAGTCCGCGAAGGCCTGCTGCGCTTCGTCCGTGAGGGCGGCGGATTGGGCGGGCTGCACGGAACGAGCTACGGCGCCCGAGATTGGCCCGAGTTCATGGAAATGCTAGGGGCGGGAGAGGGGCCGCATCGCGTGCAGCCAGGGACATGGAAGATTGACGACCCGAACAGCCCCCTGACCAAGACCTTTGCCGGACAACCCTTCACGTACACAGACGAATATTATCGATGGTACGAGACCGGATATTACGCGCAGTTCTACTCCCGCGCTAAGGCGCACGTCCTGATCAGCATCGACATGGACAAGTCGCCGGGCTTCAACGACGGCCGACCCCCTCATCTCCGTAGGGACAACGACTACGCCATCAGTTGGATCAAGGGCTACGGCAAGGGCCGCGTTTTCAATTGCGACCTCGGGCACATGACCGACATGTTCATGCAGCCCAAGATCAACGAGCACATTTTGGCGGCAACGCAGTTCCTTCTCGGCGACCTGCCGGCCGACACGACGCCCAGCGCCGAGTTGCCGGCGAAGCAAGTAGGTAGTAGATATTGCTCGACCGCTCCCTGATGGTCGTGGTTCGGAAGCCGTCAGGGAGCGGTTTCTATTTGTGAGGAGGCAGGAATATGAAGAGTGGAATGCGGATTCTCGGTCTGATCGTCGTGGCAGGCGCTCTTTCTGGAGCTGTAGCCGCGGAGCCTTCGGGATCGGCGTCGGTGCGCTGGGAGTCGTCTTGGGCGACGTTCCGCACGGCTGCGGCTGATCTCCTGGGCTGGAAAGTCGGAGTTCCCGCCAGCGCCTTCGGGCAACTCACATTCTCGGAGGCGGCGGCGAAGACCGATGCCCTGGGACTGGCTTCGATCGAGGGCTACAGCACGCAAAGAGTCAGCGCGGAGATTTCGAAGAACCTCGATTTCAACCTTTCTCCGGACGAGTTGGCGGCGGTGAGAACCCGTCTGCGCGCGTTGCGCCTGCAGATGACGGCTTACCACGTGGACGCGATCGGAGCCGACGATGCCTCCCGCCGGAAACTTTTCGAGTTCGCTAAAGCTTTGGGAGTCGAGATGATCATCGCGAACCCGGACATTGCTTTGCTCCCTGAGCTCGACAAGCTTGCTGGTGAGTTCAGCATAAATGTGGCGATTGAGAACCGGAGTCCGAAGAGCGTCCTGAGCGCGCTGGAGGGCCGCGGCAAGCGGATCGGCGTGTGCGCGGACATCGGTGTCTGGATGCAGGAGGGAATCAAGCCACTGGAGGGGTTGACGCAGCTCAAGGACCGCCTGATGGCGGTCAACCTGCAGGATCGCAGCGGCTATGCCAGGGCTGTTGATGGGGATGTACAAGATGGGCGTGAAGCCCCTCTTCCTCATCCTTGGCCCATCGGGCGCTGGCGGCGACGCGATCGCCGGACTGACGCGGTCCGTCGATGGGTTCGAGAAGGCTTTGCATCCGGTCATGACAGACCGCGTGTACGCGATTTCGCGCACCATGCCAATCCGCGGTCCCGAAAAGCTCACGCCTGAAGCGAGAGAGAAAGTCGCAGCCGCCTTACCGCGGCAAGCCCTCGCCAAGCCGAAGAAGCCGAGGAAAATGCTGGTGCTGGACCTGAACATCGGCTGGGTCGGGCATGAGACCATCCGGCATGCCAACCTGGCGCTGGAACTGATGGGCAAGAATACCGGAGCCTATGTGCCGGTGTTCAGCAACGATCTGGACAATCTGCGCTGGAACAAGATCCGGCAATTCGATGCAATCTTCTTGAACAGCACCGTGGGCCAGGTGTTCGTGGACCCGGAGATTCGGGCGAGCCTGCTGCGCTTTATCCGCGAGGGAGGCGGATTGGGCGCCCTCCATGGAGTGAGCTACACGGACATGGACTGGCCCGAGTTCACGCGTCTGATCGGCGCCGGCGAGGGGCCCCACCGGGTCGAAAAGGCGACGCTGAAAATCGACGATCCGGCGAGTCCTCTCAACGCGATGTTTGGAGGCAAGGAATTTGAATGGGTGGATGAGTTTTACCACTTCTACGCCGACGGGCCGTATTCGCGCGAGAGGCTGCACGTGCTGCTGAGCATCGATGTGGCGAAATCGGACATGAGCCGCTGGGGATCCTATGGCCAGGGGTTCCCGCCCCGACAACGACTACGGGCTTAGCTGGATCCAGAGTTATGGGAAAGGGCGGGTCTTTTATACCGCGCTGGGCCACACCCCGGAACTCTTCATGAACCCGCCGCTAGCGGCGCACATGCTGGCGGGAATCCAATACGTGCTCGGAGATCTGCCTGCCGACGCGACACCCAGCGCCAAGCTGGCCGCGAAGAAGAAGGACTAACAGACTTCCGGTTCAGGGCCGCGCCGGGGACGGCGAGTTTGGCGCTGGGCGTGGTATCGCTCGCCAGGTCGCCCAAGGCAAACTGGATGCCGGCCAGAATGTGCTCGACGAGCGAGGGCGTCATAAACGCGGTCGGGTTGTGCCCCAGTGAGCAATAGAACACCCGGCCTTTGCCGTAGCCGCGAATCCAACTGATGCCGTAGTCGTTGTCGGGGCGCGCGCAACGGGGACAGGCAGGGGTCTGGTTCATGTCGGTCTTATCCACGTCGAAGCTCAGCAGGAGGTGCAACTTCTCCCTGGAGTACGGCCCAAACGGATAACGGTAGAATTCGTCCACGAACTCGAATCCCTGGCCCTTGAAGGCGGCGTTGATCGGGCTGGCCGGATCGTCCAGTTTCACCGTCACCGTTTCGTGGAGGCTCCTATGCGTTCCGCCCCTGGCGCCGAGCATCTCGGAGAATTCCGGCCAATCCTGGGAGGCGTGGGAGGTGCCGTGGTGGCCGGCGATCCCGCCTCCTTCGCGGACGTAGCGCAGCAGGCTTTCCCGAATCTCCCGATCCGGAAAGAGCTGGCCGACCGTGTTGTTCAAGTACAGCCCGTCGAACTCTTTCAACTTCTCGTAGCGCAGATTCGCCATGTCATTACTGAAGACCGCCTGGAATGCGCCGGTCTTCTGGCTCAGCAATTCCAGAACAAGAGTGGCGGCCGCCGCGCCCTCCAGGTGATCGGTGGGAGGATAGGCGACGGTCAGATCCATGACCAGCAGCTTTCTGGGCTTCTTCGGCGTGGCCGGCGCTTGCCGCGGGATCGCAGCCTCGATCTTTGCCCGTACCTCAGGCGACAACCGCGCCGGTCCGTTGGTCGGCGTGGCGCGGGACAGCTTGGCCACATACTCCCCGGCAACGGGCTGGAGAGCTTTCTCCAGCGCCAAGAGGGCCCGCGAAAGTTCGGCCGTCCCGCCTCCATCCACAGTCAGCACCAAGGGCTTGATCTCCGAGCGGTACATTCCCATCAGAAGCCCTGGGGCACTGCCCTGGTCGCGCAGGTTCACGGCGAGCAGCCGGTCTTTGAGCAGGGTTAGCCCGACCAGCGGCTTGATTCCCTCACGCATCCAGGGGCCAAGGTCCACACGGACGCCCAGCCGCTGGCTGCGGCCCTGCAATGCGATCAGTAACCTCTCCGGAGCCGAGTAGGCTGGTGCGTTCTCGACAGCCACACTGACGCCGAATTCATTAGCGAGCTTGTCGAGGGCGGGGAGCAACGCCGGATCGGGGCTGGCGACGATGATTTCGACGTTCAGGCTCTTGGCGAACTCAAACAGCCTGCGGGTGTCGGCCGCGCTCGGCCCGAGCGTGCCGGCGGAGTAGGTAACCATCCGAACACCCGCCGTGGCCAGTTTGCGGCGCACTGCTTCGATCTCGACCGGTGTCAAGTTGTAGTCCAGGTTCTTCGGGATTTCGACGCTGACTTTCTGGTCTACTGTCCCCTTCGATGACCCGCAGAAACAGCGGGCTGGCGGCAGCATCCACGGCCTCGAAGAACGTGGCTGGTTGAAAACTGGCGGCGGAGACGCCGACGCGCCATCCGAACATCAGCCGCGCTGCGCTGCGGATCCGCACCCAATCGCTGCCACGGTCTTCGACCTGCGCAGCGGCAGGACAAGGGACAACGGCGGCCAGGAGCACCAGGCTCACGGCAAGAATCCACTCGCGTTTCAGCATTGTTTTTTCCTTTACCACGCCAGCCGGAGGCCGAGCTGCGCCTGCCGCATCGGATTGGCCGAGCGGATTGTACCAAACTGAGGCGAACTGAAAGTGGCGTTCGGCTGTCCCAGATTCACCTGGTTGAGCGCGTTGGTCATTTCAGCCCGGAACTGGAGGGTCCATCGCTCAGACGCCCGGAAGTCGCGGAACAGCGCCAGATCGAGGGTCCTCAGCCCGGGGCCGTCAAGCACGTTGCGTCCCGAGTTCCCGTCCTGGCCGCTGGATGGCTGCGTGAATGCCGCGGTGTTGAACCACTTCTGAGCCACGGCGCTGCGGCTGCGGTTCGGGTCCAGATTCGGGTTCCCCGTGACGTTCGCCCGGTCCGTGCTTACGCCGTCGAGGTTATTGTCCCTGCCGCTGAGCACGGTGAAGGGCAAGCCGCCGCGCAAACTGAGGATGCCGGAGAGCGTCCAGCCGTCCGCCACCGCGCGCAGCAGTGCGCCGCGCTGCTTCGCGAAGCCGATTTGCCATACGCCCGAAAACACGAAATTGTGACGGCGGTCAAAAGTCGCGCGCCCGCGCTCCCGCGCAAGGTCGCTTGCGATTCTGTGCGCCACCGGAGGGCACGTCCCTGAGCACCTCGGCGCCTTGCAGCGACTTGCCATAGGTGTAATACGCCCTGGCCAGCAGGCCGCGCGAGAAGCGCCGGTTGGCCGTGATCTGAAGCGCGTGGTAAGCGCTGTTGACGTCCGAGCTGAGCATCATGATCGACGACAGCGTTCCGGGCAAGTATGGCCGCCGCGCGTCGACGTTGGACGCGGTCGCGCCCGGCGTCAAGAGGGGATAGTTCACGTCATTGCTGAACGGCAGATGATGCGCCAGCGAGCCGACGTAGCTTGCGCCCACATCCAGGTCTTCGGCGAACTGGTGCTCCACGCTGAAATTCAACTGGTACGTGTAGGGCCAGGTGAAGTCCAGCGAAATGGGCGCAACCGAAGAGGGCGAGAGGAAGCGCGGCGCTTTCGGATCATAGATGTACGGATACGGCGACACGCCTCCGGGCAGGTTGGCGTAAGGATCGGAGAGCGACTTCACGTTGTTGAACTGCTGCCGCGCCGAAAAGGGCAGTCGGTCCGCGGTCGAATTCCACAGGTTCCCCGAGATGCTTCCATAGAAAATGCCGGCGGCGGCCCGGATCGATGTGCGGCTCTTCCCCGTGGGGTCCCAAGCCAACCCGATGCGCGGCGCGAGGTTGTTCCTGTCGGTGGGGACAATGCCTCGCCTTACCCCCGGATCGCCGGGAAACAGGATTCCTAGCGGCGCGCTGGGTACGACCTGCGACTGCACTCCGGGCACAAAGGTGATCTTGCGGTCCTGCGGATCGGTGTAAGGAAGCTGGAGATCGTAGCGTAGCCCCAGATTCAGCACCAACCGCGGGTGAACGCGGAAGTCGTCCTGAAAGAAGAGGCCGTAATACCAGCCGCTGTCGGTCTTGCGCACGGGAGCGTCCTGGTTCATGGACCTGGCGGCCCCCAGGAAGAAATCGGCGAGCGAGTTGCCGCTGCGGCCGCCGTCAAACACGAAGGCGCCATAGTTATTGAGGTTGGTGGTGTGGATGAGCTTGATCAGCGACCACTCGCCGCCCACTCGCATCGAATGCCGGCCGCGGGTGATTCCGAGAACGTCGCGCACCGCGTAGGTGTTGCCGCCGGAGGGAGTGCCGGAAATCTGCTGACCCGAGCAGGAAGTACCCGTTCACGGCGATCTGCGGCAGAGAGGGTGTGCCCTGAATCTGAAACTTGGAGCCGAAATCGCCGAGGCTGGTGGCCGGCGTATTCGCGCGGCTCCCGTAGTTCCGCATGAATGTGACGCGGAACTGGTTGACGGAGGATGGCGAGATGGTCCAAGTGTCCCCTGCGGTCAAGTTGTGCTGCCTGTAACCAAAACTTTGCCGGGCCCAAGGAACGTTGGCCTCGGCCTGGGTGAGGCTCAGGAAGCCGATGTCCGTGAAGCCGTCGCTGACGAAATAGCTGCCGGCGAGCAGGTGCCGGGCAGCCGAGGTTGTGGTCGATCTTCAGCAAGCCCTCGTCGGAGTTGGACGGACGCGGCTGCGACGCCTCCAGCGAATTGCCCGAAAGGTTCGGGGCGGGAATCCACTGGTCCAGGATGTTGGAGGCTGCCTTGTCGAAGCGCTGCAATGGAATCTGATTGCCGGAGAATGGCGTCCTGGGGGTAGAGTAAGGGTCAAAAATTGGCGTCTGGATGGCGGAAAAATCGCCTGTGCGCTGACGGGCGTCGGGCACCACAGCCGAACTGCGAATCTCGTTGAGGCGATGGCGCAGCGCGGAGTAGCTGAGGAAGAAGAAAGTCTGGTCCTTGTGGACCGGGCCGCCCAGAGAGACCCCGAACTGGTTGCGCCGCAGCGGCGGCTTTCGCCGCACCCCCCAACTGTTGGCGCTGAGCTTGTCGTTGCGCAGGAACTCGAAGGCGGAACCGTGCAACCGGTTGGTTCCCGACTTGGTGATCACATCCACCACGCCGCCGGCGAAGCGTCCGAACTCGGCGCTGTAACTGTTGGTGACGACGCGGAATTCCTCGACGGAGTCAGGATTCGGGACAATGCCCCCCGTGTTCCGCAGCGGCAACAGGTTCGCGCCGCCGTCCAGGAAATAGTTGACCGAACCGGCTCCCGAATCGGCGCCGCCGTTGATGAAGGTCCGCTGCTCGGGATATCCGAAGCTGCCCGCGTTCACTTCGGAGAACTCGACGCCTGGCGTCAAGTTCAGCAGCGCATAAACATCGCGGTTGACGAGCGGGAGGTGCACGATCTCGGTGTTATCGACCGTGCGTCCGATCTGCGCGTCGGCGGTGTTGACCTGCGCCGCGTCGGCGACCACGGCGATCGTGTCGGAGAGCGGACCGACCTCCAAGCTTAACGCCCACACGCGCCCGTGCGGCCACGTCGAGCACCACCCCCGATTGCGAGTGAGGCCTTGAAACCCGGCGCCGCCGCCTCGATGCGGTACCGCCCCATAGGCAGGAAGGGGATCAGGTAGTGTCCGTTGCTGTCGCTGGACACCTGCCGGGAAAAGTTCGTTTCCAGGTTGGTGGCCGTGACCGCCGCGTTAGGCACCACGGCACCGGAAGGATCCGTAATCGTACCGAAAATGGACGCTGGGGCAACCTGTGCCTGCAAGGCGGAAAGGGCTAACCAGGGCAATAAGATAACAGCTAGAAGAAAAAGACGCATGAATCGGCTCACTTCCTACGCGCCGTTCGGGCGCGCCCCGCGCCGCTGGTTCGCGGAAGGGTGCCCAAAAATCGACCGATGAAGCCTCGTCCTGAGGTTATCACACCTGAAGGATGGAGGTCCCCAGAGGTTGCTTGTGCTAGCATGATCCCAGCCTGTCTATGTCATCGATTCCATCGCGGTGGGACGATACCAGGGACGTGATCGTGGTTGGGGCCGGGGGCGCCGGGCTGGCGGCCGCGGTATCCGCATCGGCGGCGGGCGCCAGCGTGCTGGTGCTGGAGGCCTGCCCCCACCTGGGCGGTTCGACGGGGATCGCCATCGGATCGTTTACGGCTGCCGGCACCGCGCTGCAGAAGGCGGCGGGAATCTCCGATAACGCGGAGGCGCACAACGAGGACATGGCGAAATTCGCCGCCGCGAAAGAGCCGCTGAATAACGGCCCGCTGCGGCTTTTCCTGGCCCGCGAAGCTCCCCAGACTCTGGCTTGGCTGATGAGCCTCGGAATGGAGTTCCACGGGCCGAGTCCGGAGCCTCCGAACCGCGTTCCCCGCATGCATAACGTCGTCCCGAATGCCAAGGTGTATATCGCTGTGTTGCAGCGCACGGCGCTCCGGCATGGGGCGAAGATCCTGGTCCGGCATCGCGTCGTCGAGATCCACCGGGAAGACCATGGCGCCGTGGCCGGGGTAAGCGTCGCCCGGCCGGATGGAACCCGGATGACGGTTCGGGCCCGGCGAGGCGTGATCCTGGCGGCCGGGGATTACTCCAACGGGAACATCAAATCCGAATTCCTGCCGCCCGAAGTCGCCGGCGTGGAGGGCGTCAATCCGCACGCCACAGGCGATGGCCACCGGCTGGCACGTGAAGCGGGAGCGCAACTGGTGAACATGGAAGTGGTGTACGGTCCGGAGATCCGCTTTGTGCCGCCACCCACGAAACCGTTTACCCAGTTGCTGCCGGCCAACGCCTGGATAGCCCGACTCGTGGCCGGGGCATGGACTGGCTTCCCAAGTCCGTGCTCGCGCGCATCGTGAAGCGGCTGGTAGTCACCTGGCAGCACCCGGAAACCAATTTGCTGGACAAGGGCGCCATTCTGGTGAATTCCGAGGGCAAACAGTTCACCAGCGAGAGGTGCGGACCGGAACTGGCCATCGCGCAACAGCCTGGCCGGATGGCTTACATCATCCTGGACGGAGCGCTGGCGCAGGTGTTTTCCAAGTGGCCGGATTACATCTCGACGGCACCCGATATCGCCTACGCGTATATCCAGGATTACGAGCGACTGCGGCCGGACATTTGCCGGCGTTCCCACAGCATTGCCGGGCTGGCGAGGAAAATCGGAGTTGACCCTGACGCGCTCGAATCGTCGGTGGACGCGTACAATCGGGCTGCCGCCGGAGCGGAAGGCGACGCCTTTTGCAGGAAACCGGGCGCCCCTTTGCGGGTGCCGCCATTTTGGGCTCTGGGGCCGGTCAAGAGCTGGATTGTGACTACCGAAGGAGGCGTGCGCGTCAATGAGGCGATGGAAGCGCTGGACGCCACGGGAACGCCCATTCCCGGACTTTATGCCGGAGGGTCCAATGGCATGGGAGGATTGGTGTTGTGGGGCCACGGGCTGCACATCGCATGGGCGCTGACCAGTGGCAGGATTGCCGGACGGAATGCCGCGCAGGCGGCAGCGCGGTGACGGACCTTGTGGCGGGCTGAGGAGACTTCAATGAAACTGTGCCGTTTGGTCTTGTTCGTGCTTGCCGTGGCCGGGGGCCTTTTCGGGCAGGACGTGCTGATGGTGGTCGATGAAATTCCGGCCATGGAAACCTTGGCTGCACAGTTCAAGACCCGCTCGAATGTGACCTCACAGATCGTCAGGCAAACGGAGATGCCCGCTTCCCTGGCGCGGTACCAGACCGTAGTGGTGTATATCCACCTGGGACTGAACCAGGAGCCCGAGAAACGCCTTATCGAATACGCCAGGAATGGTGGCAATCTGATGGTCCTGCATCATTCGATCAGTTCGGGCAAACGAAAGAACCTGGAATGGTTACCGTTTCTGCGCATCGCCTTGCCCACCGGCAGCCTCGATCGAGACGGGTACGCGTATTTCGAAGGGGTGACGTTTGAGGTGGTGAACCTGGCGCCGGGGGAATACGTGACCACCCACGACGTGCGCTACGACAAGAAGGTGCAGTATGCGAGCAATGGCACAGGCGGGGAGCAGGGCTATGACGGCTTCAGTGTGCCGTCCAGCGAAGTCTATCTGAACCATCAATTCGATGGACCGCGAACCAAGCTGCTCGGCTTGAAGTGGACAGAGCCGAAATCCGGCCGGACTTACATGCAGGATACAGCCGGTTGGCACATGGCCGCCGGCAAAGGCTCGGTGTACTACTTTATGGTTGGCCACTCCGCCGCGGATTTCGAAATCCCGGCGTACGCGCAGATTCTGTCAAACGCCTTGCGCAGACCCGAGAGGCCTTAACGGGGCCCTGGACGGGACGCATCCAGGGGCATTGCGGAGGCTGCCGGATGTATACTGACGCTTGCAGGGAGTCACAGAACGCGAATTCTGGCAAAGGAGCCTACGGAATGCTTAGAAGAACATTTGCCAAGTCCATTGCCCTCGGCCTGGGAGGGGCGGCGGTCCCCGCGCTCCCGGCCGCGGGGCGGAAGCTGAAGATCGGTCATACTGCCCTAACCTGGAATGCCCTCCCGCGGTCTCCGGAGAGCCTGGAGCAAGCGGTCAAAGACATCGCCGAGCTGGGCTACCACTCCTGGGAAACATTTGCCGAAATCCTGGGAGACTGGGATGCCAAGGGAACCCTCGGACCGCTGATCGCAAAATATAAGATACCGCTGAAGTCCGGCTACTTGTCGACGGATCTGCTTGACCCTGCCCGCCAAAAAGAGACTGTGGCGCAGATAACCAGATTGTCAAAGGTTATCAAGAAGCATGGAGGGACCTATCTGGTTCTGGCCTCCAGCGGCGTCAAGCGCGCGGGATACAACTTCAAGGAGCACCGCAGCCACATTGTCGAAGCTCTCAATGATTATTCCAAAGCCGCGGTCGACGCCGGGCTTGGCACCGGTTTTCACCAGCACACCGGCACCGCCATCGACACGGAAGAAGAAGTCTACGGTCTGATGGAGGCCGTGAATACCCGATACTGCAAGTTTGCGCCCGACGTGGGACAGCTCCAGAAGGGCGGGTCGGACCCGGTGAAAATCGTGAAGCACTTTCTGCCGATCCTGAACCACATGCATCTGAAGGATTTTGTCGGGGGGCAGGCGGGTGAAGGATTCGCCGGCTATTGCCCGCTGGGGCAGGGTAAGGTCGACCTGGCCGCCATCCTGGACTTGATGGAAGGCGCGGGCCACCCGTCGAACATCATGGTGGAGCTGGATCGTTCCGCCAACAACCCGGTCAGCGCCCGGCAAACCGCCGTGATCGCGAAGGCGTATCTGGAAAAACAGAGATACAAGTTCCGGGCTTGAGTGAAAACGCCGCTCAGAACACCCGGTAGGGGATTTCGGCGGGGGCCGTCAACAGCTTGTACAATTCATCGTCCAGCTTGACCAGAGTCAGCGAGGCTCCCGCCATCTCCAGTGAAGTGCAGTACTCGCCCACGTAGGCGCGCCGGATGGAGATGCCCCGGGCCTGCAACAGTTCGTGCGCACAGCCGTAAAGCAGGTACAGTTCTCCGAGCGGCGTGCCGCCGAGGCCGTTGATCATCAAGGCCACGTTGTCGCCATTGCGGTAGGGCAAGTCGCTCGTGACCGCGTCCACCAGCAGTTCCGCGATTTCACGCGCCGAGGCGATCTTGGCGCGGCGGCGGCCGGGTTCGCCGTGAATGCCGATCCCAACTTCCATCTCGTCTGCCCCGATCTCAAACAGCGCGGCCCCTTTTGCCGGCGGCGTGCAGGAACTGAGGGCGATGCCCATGGTTCGCGTCAGGCTGTTCACGCGCCGCCCGAGAACCGCCAGGGTCTCCAAATCGGCGCCCTTCTCGGCGGCGGCTCCGACGGCTTTGATCACGAAGAAGTTCCCCGCCACACCGCGCCGTCCCACGGTGTGCGTGGAACCGTCCACCGCCACGTCGTCGTCGACGATAACGGTCTCGACCTTCATGCCGTCCGCCTCCGCCAGCTCGCGGCCCATTTCGAAGGCCAGCCGGTCCCCAGTGTAGTTGTTGATCAGATGCAGGACGCCCATCTTCGAGTTCAGCAGCTTTGAGGTCTCATAGACGAAGTCCACGGGAGGACCGGCGAACACATCGCCCGGGCAGGCGGCATCCAGCATCCCGCGCCCGACGACCATCACATGCGCCGGTTCGTGACCCGAGCCGGAACCCTGAATGATCGAAACTCTGTTGTCGCTCGGGGCGTCGGCCCGCATGATCAGGTTGTACTGAGGCACGTACCTGAGTGCGTCTGGATTGGCGAGAGCCAAGCCCTTCAGCATCTCGGGCACGAACTGCTTTGGATCATTGACGAATTTCTTCATGCCGGCTCCTTTGCTGCGTGGTGATGTTCACGCCAAGCGGCACTGACGGCCTCGGCGATCACGGCGATGGCCACCGCGCCCGCGTCCACGCTGCCGATGCTGCGCTCTCCGGTGTAAGCAGCGCGTCCCTTCTTGGCGATCATAGCGGATGTTGCCTCGGCGGCGCGGCGGGCCTCTTCGGCGGCACGCTGGATCGCCACCACGGCGCTGTCCGCGGCCTGGAGTGAAGACTGGAGGACGTCGGTGGCCGGGATCAAGGCATCGAGAAGCGTCTTGTCGCCCAGTACGGCGCCGCCGCGTTGCTGGATACCGCCGGCTGCCGCCCGCAGCATGGCGATCACGTCTTCCGGCGCGAGCGTCTGCTTCTGGTCACAGGCGGCGGCCGCGCGCAGAAAAGCGGTGCCCCAGAGGGGGCCGGACGCGCCGCCCACCTTGCTGGAGATGACCAGGGCGACCTTCTTGAGGAACGTGCTGGGGCTGGAGCGATCGAACTGATCGAAACCGGCCAGGACTTCGGAGAAGCCACGAGCCAGGGAGTAGCCGAAGTCGCCGTCGGCGACGACGGCATCCAGTTGGCTGAAGTAAGCCTCGTTGGCGACGATGGTCTCGGCCATGGTTCTCACCACGAGCTCCACATCCGGCAAAGACGAAGGGTCCATTCCAATCCCCCGCAGAAATCAAAGTATACCCGGAATCTCCGTCTGGGCAGCCGGTCAGCCGCATCTCTACCGTGTGCGGGACAACCACGCCGTGACTGGCGAGAGTCCGGAGAATGGCTTCAATGTCAAGGGTTGGTTCGGCCGGCACGGAGCCTCATCAGGGAACGCGCATTGCTCTGGGCGGCGCGCAGGCGCTCGGCAGGGGTCAGGGATAGCATCCAGCGGATCAGCGTGAGGTCCACCCCGTCTTCGCTGCGCTCCGGCAGGCCGGCCGGCGGGGTACGCTTCGGGTTCCGGGTTTCTCGCGCCATGAACCGTTCAGTTCCGCTTGACTGGTCGGGGCGAGAGGATTTGAACCTCCGACCCCCTGCGCCCAAGGCAGGTGCGCTACCAGGCTGCGCTACGCCCCGACATTCTACTTCCTTGATTCTAAATCACTTTTTTGGGTTGCGCAAATTGCCTGCCGGCAAAACGGAGGCAGCGACGCGGATGTCACGTGAAGTTTGCCAAATTTGTCGAATCAAGGTCAGGTTGGTGGCATCCTCCAAAGCATGGAGGAACCGTGAGTACCCTTTCGAGAAGTCGCATCGCCCTTGGCTGTGCCGTGGCCATCTTGCTCGCGGCGCCACTGGCCGCGCAGGGACAAAGGCCGCAGGCGAAGATCTTCGTCGCGCATCTGAGCGGCGATCAGGAAGTGCCGTTGCGCGAAACCAGGGCGGCAGGCCAGGCCATCTTCCACTTGAGCCAGGACGGTCTTGTCGCTCCGCTACCAGCTGATCGTCGCGAACATCAATAATGTGGTCGCGTCGCACATCCACTTGGGCGTCGCGGGCGTGAACGGCGCCCGGGTCGCGTTCCTCGCGGGTCCGTTTCCGGCCGCCGGCGGGCGCACCGACGGCATTTTGGCCGAGGGGACCATCACGGCGGTCGAATCTGACCGGTCCGCTGGCATCGGCAGCAATCTGTCGGTGCTCATCGCGGCCCTGCGAACGGGCGGGGACGTACGTGAACGTGCATACCAACGCGGTGTCGATCCCATCAACTCCGGGGCGGGCGACTTCCCCGGCGGCGAAATCCGAGGCCAGATCCGCGCGGCGGGACCACCGGAACCGTACTGCGATACCGTGAACTTTCTTGGTCTCCGCAGATTGCCCGAAGAAGGACTTGGCCCTTGCCGTGCTAGCGAAAAGGGGCGGCGTCAACGCACACACCAATACACAAAGGAGAATCGCAATGCCTTACATTACTGTTGGAAAGGAAAATTCCGGCAACATCGATCTCTACTATGAGGACCACGGCTCGGGTAAGCCGGTTGTCCTCATCCACGGATATCCGCTGAGCGGTGCTTCCTGGGAGAAGCAGACCGCGGTGCTTCTGGCCGCGGGTCACCGTGTCATCACCTATGATCGCAGAGGATTCGGCAAGTCCAGCCAGCCAATCACCGGCTACAACTACGACACCTTCGCGGAGGACCTGCACAAACTCGTGACGCAGCTCGAACTACGCGATTTCGCGCTGGCCGGCTTCTCCATGGGGGGCGGCGAAGTGGCGCGCTACATGGGAAAATATGGATCCAAGGGCGTGAGCAAGGCCATATTCATCTCGGCGGTCCCGCCCTTTCTGCTGAAGACGCCGGACAACCCGGAGGGTGTGGACGGCAGTGTCTTCGAGGGGATCAAGAAGGCCATCGCCGCCGATCGTTATGCGTTCTTCGCCGAGTTCTTCAAGAATTTCTACAACACGGATGTGCTGCTGGGGAAGCGCGTCAGCGAACAGGCCGTTCAGTCGAACTGGAACGTCGCAGCCGGCGCCTCCGCCACGGCCAGTCTCGCTTGCGTGCCCACGTGGCATGAGGACTTCCGCAAGGACCTGGCGCATGTCGACGTGCCCACGCTGGTCATTCACGGGGATGCGGACCGGATTGTACCCATCAGTGCCTCGGGACTCCGCACCGCCAAGCTGATCAAGGGCGCTCGCCTGTTGGTAGTGAAGGACGGGCCGCACTGCATCACCTGGACCCACGCCGACGACGTGAACCGCGAGTTGGTCAGCTTCCTTGGGGGCTAGCCGCGCCAACGAGAATATCCCAGCCTCCACCACCGAGCAGGAACAGCACCAAGAGAACAATTAATACGGTTTCCATTTCGCTCCTCTTTTCTACTCAGTGCAGTGCAGCTTGAGGGCCATGTTGAATGGGTGCGAATTAAGGTACAAACCCGATGCTTCCGCAAATTGTTATGTGCACGTCCTGCCGTACATGAGGCAAGAAGTGCCGTAGGCTGAAGCGAATGTCTATCAGTCACAGCCTCCAGCTTACGTTCTTGTCAAGTCTTCAAATTACTCATTTTCAATAGTTTAAGGCGTGGTCAGCGGGTGGAGCATCGAGCCTCCGGGAGCGCGTATCCGGCGGCGGCGCTGCTAGCATGGAAGCGGCATGAAGAAGCAAGATCTCGCCACGCGGCTGGCCCGCAAGACCCGCGTTTCCCGCGCGGCCGCGGCAGACCGCCTCGACCGCATCATCCATGACATTCTCGCGGAGTTGAAGAAAGGCAATCCCGTTTCCTTGCCCGGCCTGGGCACTCTCACTCCGGGCAAGAAGCTGAACTTCCTGCCGGACACGCAACAGCGGAAGGATAAGCCGCGCCGTGACAAGAAGCGCTGAGCAAGTGGTCCAAATCCTCCGCCAGTGCCTGGATGACGGCAGCATTGTCGAGATCGACGGCCTGGGCGTCTTCCGGCGCGGGGACGGCGGCTACGAGTTCCTCCCCTCCACCCGGCCGAAGATCTTTCTCGCCTACGTGCAGGAAGACGCGGCCGTCGCCGAAAGGCTGTACGACGACCTGAGGAGCCGACGGGTTCGATCCCTGGCTGGACCGCAAGAAGCTCCTGCCCGGTCAGAATTGGCCGCGCGCCATCCAGCATGCCATCGAGGTGAGCGACTTCTTCTTAGCCTGCCTGTCGAGAAAGGCAGTGCAAAAGAAAGGACAGTTTCAAGCGGAGCTGCGCTATGCGCTGGATTGCGCCGCGACGCTGCCCCTCGACCAAGTCTTCCTGGTCCCCGTGCGCCTGGAGCCGTGCCCCGTGCCACCGCGAATCAGCCGGGAGTTTCAATACGTGGACTTGTTTCCGGATTGGGAGGCGGGGGTGGAGCGGGTGGTCTCGGCGGCCAACCGCTTGCGGACCGGCGCGGCATCCTTGCTCTCCGGCGCCAACTTGAGGAACTGCTCGTAGGCCTGCCGGGCGCCCTTGGGGTCCTTCAACTTCTCGCAGGCCTCGCCCAGCCGCCGGTAGGCTTCCGCGTAGTTCGCGTTCCACTTGACGGCCTCCCGGAAACGTCCGGCGGCGGCGCGGTAAGCGCCCTTCTTGAAATAGTAGTTGCCGATCTGCACTTCCTTCTCCGCCTGCAGCGGATTGAAGGAGTACTCCTTCTGGGCGAGGCTTTCGTCTTCCTCGGGGGGCTCGACGGGGGGGTGCTGCTGCGCCCACGCGGCGGCGCCCAAAGCGATATACAAGGCCAGTAACCCGATTCCGCGCGGTGTCACAATACAAGTATATCGTCCGATGGATCTTCGCGAAAAAGCCGCGCGGCTGCCCGCTTCTCCCGGCGTATATCTCTACAAGGACGAGCATGGCGAGGTTCTCTACGTGGGGAAAGCGAAAAACCTCCGCGCGCGCGTGCGCAGCTACTTCTCCGACGAGCGCCTGGCGGACGCCAAGACCGGCAGCCTGATCGCCGAGGCGCGGGACATCGACCACATCCTGGTCGACAACGAGAAGGAGGCGCTGGCCCTCGAGAACAACCTGATCAAGGAGAAGCAGCCGCGCTTCAACGTCCTGCTGCGTGACGACAAGACCTACCCCTACATCAAGCTGACCGGCGAGAAGTATCCGCGCGTCTACGTCACCCGGCGCGTGCGCAAGGACGGCGCCACCTACTTTGGCCCCTTTTTCCCGGCGAGCCTGGCTCACCGGCTGCTGCATATGATTCACCGGCACTTCCTGGTGCCCTCCTGCAAAGTCGACCTGACGCGCCACCATCCGCAGCCCTGCCTCCAGTACCACATCCATCGCTGTCTCGGCCCTTGCGTGAAGGAACTGACCACGGACGCAGCCTACGCCGCGGCGGTCCGCAACGTGAGGCTCTTTCTGGAAGGCCGCCTCAAGGACCTGGCCGGCGAGCTGCGCGCAGCGCATGGAGGAGGCCTCCGAGGCGATGCGTTTCGAGGAGGCGGCGGCGCTGCGCGACCAGATCAGCGCGGTTCAGGAGCTGGACCAGAAGCAGAAGATGGCCTCCGCCGAAGGGGTGGACTCCGACATCTTCGGCTACCACGCCGAGCCGCCGCTGGTGGCGGTCAACGTCTTCCACTTCCGCAACGGGCGCGCCGTGGACCGGCGCGAGTTCTTCTGGGAGGACCAGGATGAGTTCGAGCCGGCCGAGTTCTTCTCGTCGCTGCTGAAGCAGTTCTACCTGGATCAGCAGCACGTCCCGGCGCTGATCCACGTCCCGGTGGAGTTCGAGGATCGCGAAGTGCTGGAGCAGTTGCTCTCCGAAAAGCGCGGCCGCAAGACCGAGATCCACACGCCGCGGCGCGGCCCGAAGAAGGCGATGCTGGCGCTGGCCGAGACCAACGCCAGGCACAGCTTCGAGCAGCGCTTCCGCGTGCGCAAGCCCACGCTGAAGGCCGTGCAGGAGGCGCTGCAGAGATGCCATGAGCCTGCCCGAGCCGCCGCGCCGCATCGAGTGCTTCGACATCTCGCACACACAGGGCGTCGAGACCGTCGCCAGCATGGTGGTCTGGGAAGACGGCCGGATGAAGAAGTCCGACTACCGGAAGTTCATCATCCGCAGCGTGGAGGGAGTGGACGACTTCGCCTCCATGCGCGAGGTGGTCACGCGGCGCTACTCGCGGCTGCAGCGGGAGAACCGGCCGCTGCCCAGCCTGGTGCTGATCGACGGCGGGTCTGGGCCAGCTGCATGCGGCGGCGGAGGCGCTGGAATCGCTGGGGATCATTAACCAGCCGGTGGCCGCCATCGCCAAGCGCGAGGAGTGGATCTACGTGCTGGGGCAGGAGCGGGAGCCGGTGGTGCTGGACCGTTTCTCGCCGGTGCTGCACCTGATCCAGACCGTCCGCGACGAGGCCCACCGCTTCGCCGTCACCTTCCACCGCGCCCGCCGCGGCAAGAGCTTCATCGAAAAGAAACCGGCCAAGTCGCGAGCCTGAGCCAGAGGCCGGCTCGCGGCGCGGTAGAATCAAGTGACCCCGTCCCAGCGTGCTCGGCTCGGGGCAATTCACTTCTGCGAACATTGCTATGATCCTAGGCGTCCTGAAAGAGACATACGGGGGCGAGCGTCGAGTAGCGCTCGTGCCCACTGTGATGCCTGCGTTCTCGAAGGCGGGAATTCAGGTGATTGTGGAGAGCGGAGCCGGCGCGGCTGCCGGTTTTCCCGATTCCGCTTACGCGGAGAAAGGCGCGCGCGTCGCCAGCCGGGCGGAAGTGTTCGGCTCCGCGGACACCATCGCGCAGGTCCGGTCCTATGGCGCCAACCCCCAATCCGGCGCCGCCGACCTGAAGGACCTGCGGGCAGGCCAGCTCGTGATCGGCCTGTTTGACCCGCTGAACGCGCCCGAGCGCATTCGCGAGTTCGCCGCCACGGGGGCGGCCGGCCTGGCCATGGAACTGATGCCGCGCATCACGCGGGCGCAGAACATGGACACGCTCTCCTCCATGGCCACGGTGGCGGGCTACAAGGCGGTTCTGATGGCCGCCGAGCAGCTTCCCAAGATGTTCCCCATGCTCACCACCGCGGCGGGCACCATTGCTCCGGCCAGGGTCTTCATCGTGGGCGCGGGAGTGGCCGGGCTGCAGGCCATCGCCACGGCGCGGCGCCTCGGCGCGGTCGTGCAGGCATACGACGTTCGGCCCGCGGTTAAGGAGCAGGTGGAGAGCGTCGGCGCCAAGTTCGTGGAGTTGCCGCTGGAAACCGCCGGTGCGGAGGACAAGGGCGGCTACGCCCAGGCGCAGGATGAGGCCTTCTACCAGAAGCAACGGGAACTGATGGCGCGGGTGGTGGCCGAGAGCGACGTGGTGATTACCACCGCCGCGGTTCCGGGCCGCAAGGCGCCCGTGCTGATCACCAAGGAGATGGTTGCGGGGATGGCGTCCGGCTCGGTCATCGTCGACTTGGCCGCCGAGCGCGGAGGCAACTGCGAGCTGACCAAGCCCGATGAAGCCGTGGCCGTGAACGGCGTCACCATCCTGGGGCCCACGAATCTGCCCGCGAGCGTGCCCTACCACGCCAGCCAGATGTACGCGAAGAATGTGGCCAACTTCGCGCTGCTGCTGAACAAGCAGGGAATGAACCTGGATTCGGAAGATGAGATCGTTCGCGAAACCCTGCTCACGCGGGGCGGAGAAGTGGTTAACGCCCGAATCCGCGCCCTGATTTCGTGACCATAGGCCGCCGGGATTCGCCGGAGATCCGGGGGCACGCCGGCGGCGTGCCCCTACGCGGCCACGGCCTGAAGTTCCTTGATGATCTCGGAGACGAACGACTTGGCGTCCCCGAATAGCATCAGCGTCTTCGGCATGTAGTAGAGCTCGTTGTCGACGCCCGCGAAGCCCGGGCTCAAGCTGCGCTTGATCACCATGACCGTGCGCGCCCGGTCCACGTCCAGGATCGGCATGCCGTAGATCGGGCTGGTCTTGTCGGTGCGCGCGGCCGGGTTGGTCACGTCGTTGGCGCCGACGACCAGCGCCACGTCCGCCTGCGCGAACTCCGAGTTGATCTCATCCATTTCGACCAGCTTGTCGTAGGGGATGTCGGCCTCGGCGAGCAGCACGTTCATGTGGCCGGGCATGCGGCCGGCGACAGGGTGAATGGCGAACTTGACGTCCACGCCGCGCTTGGTGAGAGCGTCGAACAGCTCACGGATCTTATGTTGCGCCTGGGCCACCGCCATGCCGTAGCCCGGAACGATGATGACCGACCGCGCCGCGTCGAGTATGGAAGCCGCCTCCTCGGGCGTCGCCGAGCGGACGGGCCGCTGCTCGACCTCGTGGGCCTGCACCTGCAACTGCCCGAAGGCGCCGAACAGCACGTTGGTGAACGAGCGGTTCATGGCCTTGCACATGATGATCGAGAGGATAAGACCGGACGAGCCGTCCAGCGCGCCCGCGATCACCAGCAGGTAGTTGTTCAGCGCGAAGCCCATGAAGCTGGCCGAGAGTCCGGCGTAAGAGTTCAGCAGCGCGATCACCGTGGGCATGTCCGCGCCGCCGATCGGCACGATCAGCAGCACGCCGAACAGCAGAGCCAAGCCGGCGAAGATCGGGAAAGCCCAGGTCTGTTCCGGGTTGAAGATCAGGTAGACGCCCATAGCCACGGCCGAGCCGAGCAGGGCGAAGTTGAGGATGTTCTGGCCCTTGTACGTGATGGGCCGCTGCGGCAGGATTTCCTGAAGCTTGCCGAAGGCCATCAAGCTCCCCGTGAAGGTGAGGAAGCCCAGCAGGATCTCGATGACCAGAGCCACCATCGTGAAGCCGTGCGGGGTCTGCCCGGTAGTACTCCGCCGTGCCGATGAGGGCGGCGGCCAGCGCGCCGAAGGCGTGGGAGAGCGCGGTCCGCTGCGGAACTGCCGTCATCGGCATCAGGTAAGCCAGGGGAACGCCGATGGCCGATCCGACGAAGAAGGCGATGACGATCAACTGGTAGTCGACCACCTCGTGACGCATGAGCGTCCCGACGACCGCCAGCAGCATGCCCACCTCGCCGGCGATCACGCCGCGGCGGGCGGTTGTGGGCGCGCTCATCCACTTCAGAGCCAGGATGAAGAGCGCGGCGGCGAGAATGTAAGCTGGCCTGGACGAAGAGGCCGGTGGTCATTTCCCCGGCTCCCGCTTCTTGAACATCTTGAGCATCCGGTCGGTGATCAGATAGCCGCTGACGACGTTGATCGTCGCCGCCGTGACGGCGATGAAGCCGAGAATCTGGCTCAGCCGCGAGGCGTGATCCGCTCCGGTAATCAAGATTGCGCCGACCACCGAAATCGCCGAAATCGCGTTGGTGAGCGACATCAGCGGCGTGTGGAGAAGCGGTGAAACCCTTTTGATCAGCTCGATCCCCAGGAAGGTCGCGAGCATGAAAACATACACACTCAACTCATCGAACTGCAATGGAGTATCTCCTTGGCCTGAAAAACATCTAGTTTACAGTACTTCCAAGGCGGCCAGCGCGTCCAGGCTCAGCCGCCCGGTGTAGATCGCCATGCCCAGGGCGGCGTGGACGTTCATGCGCTGGAGTTCGCGGATCTCTTCGAGAGTCGTGATCCCGCCGGCGGCGGTCAGTTCCAGCGACGTCGCCGCGCGCAGCCGGCGGAACCAGTCGAGGTCCGTGCCCTGCAGCATCCCCTCCTTGTCCACGTAGGTGCAGAGGAAGCCCGAGCAGTACGGTTCCAGCCGGGAGATCACCTCCTCGGCGGTGAAAGACGTCGCCTCGCGCCAGCCCTTCACCACGATCCGGCCGCCCATGGAGTCCAGCGCGATCAACAGCCGCTCGCGCCCCGCCGCTTGGGCCGCGGCGCTCGAGGAACGCCTCGTTGATGCCGTCGGGGCGAAACGCGGCCGTACCGATGATCACTTTGCGCGCGCCCTGCTCGACGAGCTTCCTGGCGCGCTCCGGCGTGCGCACGCCGCCGCCGACGCGCGTCACCGCGCGCGAGGCCAGATGCTCGACGATCTCATCGTTCGAGCCCCTGCCCATGGCGGCGTCCAGATCGATCACCTGGATCTCGGGAAATGCCGCGAACTTCTGCAGCATCTCGTCCGGCGTGCCGCCCTCGAGCGCCTTCTCGCGCCCTTGGACAAGCTGGACGACCTTGCCGTCCATCAGGTCGATGCAGGGGATGATCATGCGCGCCTCACGGGAATGCCGTGGCTGTCCGAGGTATTCTTTGAGGTCGTCCACGGTGTAAGTGCCGTAGTGAAAAATGGAAGCCGCCAGCGCCGCGTCGGCTTCGCCCTCGGTCAGCACCCGCAGGAAATCCTCGGGGCCGCCCGCTCCGCCCGAGGCGATCACCGGAATGTGCGTGGCGCGCGAAATGGCGCGGGTGAGTTCGCAGTCGAAGCCGCCCTGCACGCCGTCGGTGTCCATGGAAGTCAGCAGGATTTCGCCGGCGCCGAGCGCCTCCCCGCGCGCGGCCCATTCGACCGCGTCCATGCCCTCGTCGTCCCGGCCGCCCCGCGTGTAGACCGTCCAGGCGCCCGGCGTCCTTGCGCTTGGCGTCGATGGCCAGCACCACGGCCTGCGAGCCGAACTCGAGGCTCAATTCGGTGAGCAGCTCGGGCCGCCGGATGGCAGCGGTGTTGACGCTGACCTTGTCGGCGCCCGCCATGAGAATCAGCCGCGCGTCGGCGACCGAGCGGATGCCGCCGCCCACCGTCAGCGGGATAAACACCTTGCGCGCCGTGCGCGCCACGACGTCGGCCATGATTTCCCGGTGGTCGCTCGAAGCGGTGATGTCCAGGAAGACCAGTTCGTCCGCGCCCTGCTGGTTGTAGCGATCGGCGAGTTCCACCGGATCCCCCGCGTCGCGAAGGTTGACGAAGTGCACCCCCTTCACCACCCTTCCGGCGGTGACGTCGAGACAAGGAATGATCCGTTTGGCCAGCATCGCTTCCTACAGCTCCACGAAGTTCTTCATGATTTGCGAGGCCCAGCGGCCCCGACTTCTCGGGGTGAAACTGCACCCCGAACAGGTTGCCCTTTTCGAGCAGCGCCGTGTAGGGCAGCGTGTACGTGCAAGTCGCGGCGGTCGCCTCGGTCACCGGCGCATAGTAACTGTGCGCGAAGTAGACGTGCGGCCGCGGCTTCACCCCAGCCAGCAGCCGCGCAGGGCTGGCGCGGCTCCAGTTCGTTCCAGCCCATGTGCGGCACGCGCGCCGTCTCCGGAAAACGCCGCACGGTGCCGTCGATCAGGCCCAGGCCCCGCACGCCGGGCGCTTCTTCGCTCTCGTGGAACAGCGCCTGCAGCCCGAGGCAGATGCCGAGGAACGGCACGCCGGCCGCGATCCTCTCGACATAGCGCGCCGCGCACCTCCATCTCGTCGAGCGCCCGCATGATCTGACCGAAGTGGCCCACGCCCGGCAGGATGATCTTCGACGCGGCCCGCAGCCCCGCCGCATCCCGCACCAGCGTGTAGGCGGCGCCGATCTCGGCCAGCGTGTTCTCCACCGAACGAAGATTGCCCGCGCCGTAATCGAAGATGGCGATCACAGCAGTCCCTTGGTCGACGGCAACTCGCCGCGCAGCCGCGCGTCCTTCGAGCAGGCGTACTTCAGGGCCCGCGCGAAGCACTTGAACACGGCCTCCAGCTTGTGATGGCTGGAGCGCCCGTACAGCACCTTCACGTGGACGTTGGCGCCCGCCTGGGTCGCGAACCCGCCGAAGAAATCCTCCACCAGCTCCGCCTGAAGATCCCCGACCAGGCGCGTCCTGACCAGATCCTTGTAGACCAGCGCCGGCCGCCCGCCCAGGTCGAGCGCCACGACCGCCAGGGTTTCGTCCATGGGCATGACGAAGTAACCCGCGCGGTTGATGCCGCGCCGGTCGCCCAGCGCCTTGGAGAACAACTGACCCAGCACGATGCCGGCGTCTTCGACGGTGTGGTGCTGATCGACGTCCAGGTCGCCCTCGGCCTTGAGCGTCAGGTCGAAGCCGCCGTGCTTGGCGAACAGCTCGAGCATGTGGTCCAGAAAGCGGATGCCGGTCGAGATCTCGTAACGGCCGCGGCCCTCGATGAGAGGCGTCCCTCGATCTGGGTCTCCTTGGTTTCGCGGCGGATCTTGGCGGTTCGCATCTCAGAGCACGCTCTCCAACTGGTTGATGTCTTCGAGCACGGCCACGGCGCTCTTCGGCGGCGAACAGCGACTCCAGTTCCGCCCGTCTCGGGGTCCGCGGCCGACGCGATGCCGATGAACGGCACGCCCGCCGCCCTCGCGCTGCGCGCATCGTCCACCGTGTCGCCGACGTACCAGATGCGCTCGCCCCGGTGGCGGCCGCGATCTTCGAGCAAGCCGTCCGGCGCGGGCTTGCCGTTCTGCCACATCCTCCGCCCCGATCACCGGGTCGAAGGTCAAGTGCGCGCGCGAAGCGCTCGAGCGTCATGCGGGCCTCCTGGCCGCGGCCGCCCCGTGAAGACCGCCAGCCGGTAGCGGCGGCTCAGACGTTCCAGCAGCCCCGGCCGCGCCGCCCACTTCTCGCGCAGCATCAGCCCGTCGCCGCCCGTCGCCCAGGAAGATCGACTGGAACTGCGCGACCACCGCGTCCATAGTCGACGTCGAAACCCAGATCCTCGGATGATCCTGTGCGCGACGCGCCCAGTCGTTGGTCCAGCCGCCGGCGTTCTTCAGATCCTGGATTCGCTCGTTGCCGATCTCCTGGCCGGTGAAGTACCGCACCGTTTGCCGGATCGTCTCGCGGTACGACTCGGTCACGTCCACCAGCACGCCGTCCATGTCGAAGACCAGCACGCCGTCCGGCATCACCAGATCTCCTCCAGGCGCGGCGAGAAAGCGGAGAACCTGTTCGCGCGTGCCCACCGTCACCCGCACGCAGCCGGGCAAGCTCATAGCTGCGGTCGCGCACCAGCACGCCCATGTCGCGCAGCCTGTCGCGCACCTCGATGGCGCGCGCGCCCGCGCTGGAACAGCACGAAGTTGGCCTGGCTCCGAAAGTAGGGGATCTTCAGCCGGTCGAGACCCTCGTACAGCAAATCTCTCGCGGCCAGCACCTCGGCGACGTAATTCGCATGTACTCCGTGTCCCGGATGGCCTCCGTGGCGGCCAGCGCCGCCAGCATGTTCACGCTGTACGGCGACTGCGCTTTGCGGAGGTAGCCGATGTTGGCCGCCTGCGAGAACACGCAGCCCAGCCGCATCGCCGCCATGCCGAAGACCTTCGAGAACGTGCGGCTCACGAAGAGATTCGGCGCGCGGCCCACCAGCGGCATCGCCGTCACGCCGCTGAATTCGAAGTAGGCCTCGTCGATCAGCACCGCCGCGTTGGCAGCCTTGTCCGAGGATCTTCTCGATCGCCTCGACGCTGACGCCGGTCCCGGTCGGGTTGTTGGGGTTGGCGATCAGCATGGCGCGCGTCGGAGGCCGGATCGCATCGAGCAGTTCCTCGAGCGGAAACGCAAGGTCCTCGGGCCGATATTCGATTTCGCGAATCGACGCGCCCGCCACCTCGGCATAGAACCGGTACATGGCGTAAGACGGCCGCAGCAGCAGCACGTCGTCCCCGTCGTCCACGTAGGTGTTCACGATCACCTGGATGGCTTCGTCGGTGCCGTTGGTGAGCAGAAGCTGCTCCGGCGGAACGCCGAAGAACGCCGCCAGGGCCGCCCTGGCCTCGCCGTATTCGGGATAGACGGCCAGCCCCGGCGCCTCCAGGCTGCGGCGCAGAAACTCGATCACCCGCGGCGACGCAGCCCACGGTGTTCTCGTTGAAGTCCAGGCGCAGCTTGCCCGCCCGCCCCCCTGTCGGCGGTGAATAGGGCGCCATCCGCAGCACGGCCTCGCGCGGACGAAGGCCCTGGCGGGTTGTGCCTTTCAGCCACGGACTCGCACCTCCACGGATCGGGCGTGCGCTTCGAGCCCCTCGGCCCGCGCCAGCGTCGTGATCGCGGGCGCCAGCTTCGCTCGAGGCCCGGCCGGCTCAGTTCCTGGACCGAAATCACCTTGACGAAATCGGCGGAAGACAGCCCGCCCCGAACGCGCGCGATACCCCGACGTCGGCAGCACGTGGTTCGGACCGGAGGCGTAATCCCCGGCCGCCTCCGGGCTGTTCGGGCCGATGAACACGCTGCCGGCGTTGGTGATGCCGGCCGAGCAGGGCGCCGCATCGGGATGCTGAGGTGCTCGGGCGCGAAGCGGTTCGAAAGCTCCACGGCCGTCTCGAGCGATGCGACCAGGATGATGGCGCTGTTGCTGCTCGATGGCCACACGCGCGGTCGGCGCCGTCGGCAAGCGTCCGCAACTGCTCCTCGACCTCGCGCGGCCACGGCGCCGCCAGCCGTCGCGTTGGTCGTGACCAGGATCGCGGAAGCCTCCACATCGTGCTCCGCCTGGGCCAGCATGTCCGCCGCCAGCACCTTGCGGATTGCCGTCCTCGGCGATGATCAGGATCTCGGTCGGACCCGCCACGAAGTCGATGCCGACTTCGCCTGCCAGCAGTTTCTTCGCCGCCGCCACGTAGATGTTGCCCGGTCCGACGATCCGGTCCACCTTGGGCACCGTCTCGGTCCCGAAAGCGAACGCGGCGATGGCGTGCGCGCCGCCCATCCGAAATACCTTGCCGGCGCCCAGATACCCCGCCGTCCCCAGGATCTCCGACGAGGGCCGGGGAGAGGCCACGCAGATTTGCGGAACGCCCGCCACCTGAGCCGGGATCACCGTCATCAGAACGGTGGAGGGCAGCGGATAACGCCCCGAGGGGATGTAGGCGGCCATGGCGTCCAGCGGCCGCACGATCTGGCCGGTCGCGCAGGCCGTCGCCGAGACGCATCATCCTACCCTTGGGCAACTGCATCCGCGCGAAGTCCGCGGATGTGCTTCGACGCCTGGCGCAGCGCTTTGCGGAACTCGGGTGACAGGCTCTGGCGGGCGAGCTTGGATCTGCTTCGCGGGGATCGCTACTGTCTTGGCCCTGCGCTCCAGCCCGTCGAGCCGGCGGGCGTACTGCAAGCAGCGCCGGTCATCTCCGCGCCGCCGCACGTCCTCGAGAATCGGGCCCACCACCGGCTTCGGCTTCCGTGAGGCGCGCGGCTCTCCTCCGGAGCAACGTCTCCGCCTCGCGTTGGTCGATGATTCGCAGCATATGGGCCCTACATCACGATCTTGTTCAACGGATACTCGACGATGCCTTCCGCCCCGGCTTCCTTCAGGCGCGGGATGATGGTCCGCACCGTGGACTCGTCCAGGATCGTATTCACCGCCAGCCAGTCCTCATCGCTCAGGTGGCTGATCGTGGGCTTCTTCAGCGCCGGAAGCACCGCCAGCACCGCGTCCAGGTTGTCCTGGTGCACGTTGAGCATCAGCCCGACCTTGCCCAGCGCGGCGATCGCGCCTTCCAGCAACATCCGGATGTCTTCGAGTTTCCGCCGCTTCCAGGCGTCGGCCCAGGAATCCACGTTGGCGATCAACTGCGTGTTGGATTCGAGCACCGTGTCGATGATGCGCAGCTTGTTGGCGCGCAGCGAAGATCCCGTCTCGGTGACCTCCACGATGGCGTCGGCCAGCACCGGCGGCTTGACCTCCGTGGCGCCCCAACTGAACTCGACCTTGGCCTTCACGCCGTGCCTTTCCAGATAGCGGCGCGTGACCGCCACCAGTTCGGTCGCGATGATCTTGCCTTCCAGGTCCTTGACGCTCTGAAAGGGAGACGCCTCCGGCACGGCCAGAACCCAGCGCACCTTGCCGAAGCTCTGCTTGGCGTAGATCAGGTCGGCGACGGTTTCCACGCTGCGCTTCCGGTCTCCTCGACCCAATCGCGGCCCGTGAGCCCCGCGTCGAGAACGCCGTCCTCCACGTAGCGCGCCATCTCCTGCGCGCGGATCATCATGCACTCGATCTCCGGATCGTCGATGGCCGGGAAGTAGGAGCGGCTGCTGGTGGTGATGGTGAAGCCGGCCCGGCGGAACAGATCGATCGTGGCGTTCTCCAGGCTGCCTTTGGGAATGCCGAGTTTGAGCTTCATTTTGTGCTCCCGTACATCTGTGCCGGGTCGTAGGCCCGGTCCTCGGAGACCACCCACTCGCCGTCCTTGAGCGTGCGGAAGAAGCAGCTCTGGTAGCCCTCGTGGCAGACGCCGGGCCCCAGCGGCTCGACGCGCACCAGCAGGGTGTCCCGATCGCAGTCGGTCGAGATCTCCTTGACCACCAGGCGGTGCCCGGAGGTCTCGCCCTTCAGCCACAGCTTGTTTCTGGAGCGGCTATAGAACGTGGCGAAGCCCGTCTCCACCGTCCGGCGAAACGCCTCCTCGTTCATGAACCCGACCATGAGAACGCGCCCGGTCGAGTGGTCCTGAATGACGGCCGGCACCAGCCCGCCCAGCTTGTCGAAGTCCACATTCATGGGGTACACCAACAAAAAAGCCCGCCTGAACCGCGGCGGGCGTCCTTTCCAGAATTTCGCCTTAAAAATTGCTCAGAAGTCAGCCCGTCGCGATGAGAGCCCGGTGATGATGGTGACGCGACTTGGCGACGGACATCATGCCTTGAAGTGGCCAGTATATCAAGAACCGGGACAGTCAGCAATTTCCCCTTTTTGAAGATAGCGTAATTGTACAATTGCTGACTGTCCCGGTTTACCGGTTTACAGTTCGCGGCGATTTTCGAGGGACTTCGTCATGGTGACCTCGTCGGCGAACTCCAGGTCGCTGCCGACGGGGATGCCCATGGCGATGCGGGTCACCTTCAGGCCCAGGGGCTTCAGCAGACGGCCAGGTAGGCCGCGGTCGCCTCGCCTTCCACGTTGGGATTGGTGGCCAGAATGATCTCCCGCACCTCGCCGGCTCTCCAGGCGCTCCAGCAGATTCTTGATCTTCAACTGATCCGGCCCGATCCCGCGCAGCGGGGAAATCGCGCCGTGCAGCACATGGTACAGGCCCGAATACTGACGCGTGGTTTCGATGGAAACGATGTTGTGCGGCTCCTCGACCACGCAAATCACGGACCGGTCGCGGTGCGGATCCGTGCAGAAGGGGCACAGCTCGCTGTCGCTGATGTTGTTGCACAGGCGGCACAACCCCAGCTTGGTCTTGACGTCCAGCAGAGCCTCCACCAGACGCTCCGCGTCTTCCTGGGGGCTGCGCAGGACGTGAAACGCGAGCCGTTGCGCGGACTTCTGGCCGATGCCGGGAAGCCGCTTGAATTCCTGGATGAGCCGCGCGAGCGGTTCGGCGAAGTCAGGCATGGCCTACATGAGGCCCGGAGGCAGGCCCAATCCTCCCAGCAAACCGCTGGTCTTCTGCTGAATCGCCTCGTCGACCTTCTTCGCGGCTTCGTTGCAGGCGGCCATCACCATGTCCTGCAGCATCTCGACGTCGCCGGCCACTTCGGGATCGATCTTGACTCCCAGAACGTTCTTCTGGCCGCTCATCTGGACCGTGACCATGCCGCCGCCGGCGGAGGCCTCCACGCGGATCTGCGCGATCTCCTCCTGGAGCCGCTGCTGCATCTGCTGCGCCTGCTTCATCATCGCCTGCATGTTGCCGGGTAGTTTCATGGGTATTCCCTCTATTCCTTCAAATTTCTCACCGCCCGCACCTGGCCCCCGAACGTCTCCCGGAAGCGTTGAACCTCCGGGTGCGACAGCGCGCGGTCCGCCAGTTCCGAATCGCCCTGCGGCGGCTGATTCCGCGGGCGCGGCGGTAGCTGGAATCCACGAAGGCGATAGAGATCTTCATTCCAGCCGTGCCCAGATGCTGCAGGGCCTTCCGGATGGCGGGCTCCTTCATGGAGACGCGGAAGTCCTTCGGGGTCTGGAATTCCAGTTGGCCCGCAGTCTCCGTCACCACCGAATGCGCCACGGCATCGGCGAGGGCGGCATTGCCAATTTCGAGCAGCGCGGCGTGGAGCTTCGCCTGCCAGCCGGCAGGCCGGGGCTGGCGGTGCCGGCGGGGACTGCTTCGGGCGCCGGGTTGCTGGCCGCGGGCGCGCCGCCCAGCATCGCAAGGGCCTCCTCGATGGGCAGCAGCTTGCCGGCCTGCACCAGCCGCAGCAGGCCGATCTCCATGTGCAGGCGCGGCTGCGTCGATCTCTGCAGGTCGCCGTACAAGTCCAGCGTCAGGTGCAGGTACCGCGTGAGATCTTCTTCGGTGAAGCCCGCGGCGATCTCGGCCAACCGGGCGCGCTCGGCGGGAGAGGCGGCGATCAACCGCGTCTCCTTGCCGGCGATCCTGGCCACCACCAGGTTACGGAAGTAGCCGGCCAGCTCGCGGCAGAAGTGCTGCATGTTGTGGCCGTTGCGCTCCAGGTCGGCGACGATCTCGAGCATGCGCCGGGAGTCGGACTCGGTCAGCGCCTGCGTCACCTGGTGCAGCGAATCGAGGAAAACGCGCCGAGCAGGGCGCGCACTTCGTCCGCCTTCAACTCGTTGCCGCAGCAGGCGATGGCCTGGTCCAGCGCGGAAAGCGAGTCCCGCACGCTGCCTTCGCCCGCCTGGGCCAGCACGGCCAGCACTTCGGCGTCCGCCTGAATCCCTTCCTGGCCGCAGATCCACTCCATGCGGCGCCACCACGTCCTCGAAATCGACCGAGCGGAAGCTGAAGTGCTGGCAGCGCGATGCGATGGTCGCGGGAATCTTGTGCGCCTCGGTGGTGCAGAGCACGAAGACCACCCATTCCGGCGGCTCCTCCAGCGTCTTCAGCAGCGCGTTGAAGGCCTCGCTGGTGATCTGGTGCGCCTCGTCGACGATGAAGACCTTGTAGCGGTCGCGCGCCGGCCGGTAGCGGACGTTTTCGCGCAGCTCGCGCATCTCGTTGATGCCGCGGTTGGAGGCGGCGTCGATTTCGATGACGTCCACGGAGTTGCAGGCGGCGATTTCCAGGCAGCTCGAGCACACCCCGCAGGGCGTGGCGGTCGGTCCTTGGACGCAGTTGAGGCAGCGTGCCAGGATGCGCGCGACCGTGGTCTTGCCGGTGCCGCGCTGGCCCGAGAAGATGTAGCCGTGGGCGATGCGGCTCTGGACGATGGCGTTCTCCAGGGTGGTCTTGACGTGCTCCTGGCTGACCAGCTCCGAGAACGTCTGCGGCCGGTATTTTCTGGCGATGACCTGATACATGAGGGCCGGTTATCGAAGAAATGCCAGGCCCCGGGTGATCCGCGGCACACGCGCTAAACCGCTACCGTTGCTTCCTTCCGGACCTGGCGGGGTTTGCGGCCGAACGTTGCACAGAGCCCAGAGCCTGACAAACACCCATGCTACCATGGCGCCCTGCGGGGGCTGCGGGAGCTACGGCGCGCGGAAAATAGACGGCGGCCCTGCCTTCTCCCCATTCCCTGAGATAGACGACTTGATCCAGAGTGATTTGCGGCCCCAGTTGCTGTTGATCCAGAGCAATCAGCGCATCGGGCCGGAAATCGCGGAATGGTTCCCGCGCATAGAAGCGGCTTGAGGGGTCTTGAACGTTGACATGCTGAAAGCGGATGTTGGGATCGTTCTGAAGCAGCGCAGGCCACCACCAGTACTCGATGCTGGAGTTGCCCGTCAGCAAACCGATCCGGGACGGCTTTCGTGATTCCAGGAGCGCCTTGCCCTTGAGGAAAGACGGTTCCAGCCTTCTCAGACGGCGCGTGCTCAGATACAGCCGGTCACGGGAAGTGTTGAAGATGTTCTCTTGCCCGACCATGGGCCTCTGCTGGCAGAAGAGCAGCCACGGAACGCCGAGCAATAACAGCACCGGCGCTACCACGTTCGCGAGCCGTGCGTTCCAAAACCGGGTCAGGACCACCCCAACTAAGGGCGCCACGAGGATAAAGAAGGGCAGGTGAAGACGGCTCATCCAGGGATGCCACTTCAGGTTGAAGACCCACAACAAAGCCCCGGCCGCGATGGCGCCCGCATACATCAGCAGAAGCCGGTCTTTCCTCAACCGCGACGAAGCCAGCAAGAGCACAGACGAAAGAACCGCCAGAAGGAACTGGACCGGATTACCGTCGATTTCGTCGACGAAGATCACGCCTCGGATTCCGAAGCGGTTCACGGCGCCGGTCCCCCAGGAAATCCGAGTGTCGTTCACGTCCATGCCGAGCTTGTTGTGGAAGCTCACATAAGACATCTGCAATGGCGGAATTCACACTTCGCCAGGGTGTGCCAAGATGCGTGGCGATATTCTTGGAGAAGTTCGACACCAGGGCCTTGGGCGAATGGATTTCCATCGAGTATCTGGTGTTCGGCTCCGGTTCCTGTCCCGGCCCGAGGGGCGTCCCATACAACTCCCAATTCCTTAGATAGTGCCCCGTGTTTATACAGAGAAAAATCACGGCAAAGACGGCGAACGATTTGAGCGCTTGGCGTCTGTGCATTCTTAGCTCATGAACCGCCAGCCACAATAGAAACGCAGGCGCCAGAATGTAGGCAGTCGCTTTACTGAAGACGGCGAGGCCCAGCGAGGCCGCCATGCCGGGCAGCAACCATGAGCGCGGAGCGCCATCGCCGCGCCACCGCAGCAGATAGTACACAAAGCACACGAACCAGAATGCAATCACGTAATCCGTTTGCGTGCTCGATGCCTGCATGATGCCCATAGGCAGGGTGAGGGCGAAAACTACGGAGAGTAATTGCCCCTTGACTGCGGCGCCAAACTGCCGCGCGATGAGAGAGATCGCCACCAGGCTGCCGAGCATGGCCATCCACTCGACGAAACTCGCGAAGCGGTCGGAGCCGCTCAGGACCTGGAGATGGAGGATGGCGTATTCGGCGCCCGGCGCCAGATGGTTCTGCCTGGGAATTGCCGTGGGGAAGAACGCGGTAGTGCGGTTCTGCACCCACTGCAGCACTTTCGGCATGTGGTACTCAAATGTGTCTCCGGTGTTCGGCGGCGATACGATTGCGATCAGGGCGATGGTCAGTACATACAGCCCGACGCAGCCGAGCAGCACGCGAGAGAATCCCGTCAGATCCTCGCGGGTGAGCTTTAGCCCGGCGTGCGATTTCTTACTGGAGGAATAGAAGAATGCCGCCGAGGCGAGGGTTGCCGCCGTCCAGAGAGACACGATGGCCGGAAACGTAATCAGGCGGAAGAGACTGAGGGCTTCCGTTGCCAGCACGGTGAACGTTCCAAGCAACACCGAAGCGGCAAGAAACGCTTCCCGCCAAGATTCGCTCTTGATGCGAAGCCGAAGAGCCACGGCAGTCAGAAGAAAACAGGCTGCTGGTAGTAGTGCGAGCATGTGCTATCCCATTGTTCACGAACCACGCAATCTACCACACGCGAGGCTTCAAAGAGATGTTCTATTGCACAAAGATCCCCCGGCAGGTGTACGATAATCAGCGTGGCGGTCGAAAACGTCAATCCCATCGAGGGGCTTAAGAGGCTCGGCGGGCAGATCGAGTCGGCCACCGATCTTGCCGCACTGAAGACCATCCATATCCGGCTGAACGAAATCATCCGGGCTTTCCCCGACGATTTCGACGTGCAGCTCATAGGATACGAAATCAACCAGCGGCTAATGGCCCGTGGTGCGTTGCTCAAGCAACAGGAAACCTCCCCACTTCCGCCGATCGTCCCGCCGCCCCAACCGAACCGCCCGGTGGTGTCTGCACGCCCGAGTTCGCCCCAGCCGCCCACGCGGCCCCGAGTTCCTGCTCCGCCGCCACGCCCCAGGCGCAATTGGAGCCACTCGGCGGTGATCTGGCTAATCGCTGGTCTGCTGGTTGCCTTGATATTTATTTTCTTGGTGGTGCATCAAACTCGCCAGCGCAACGCCGTTCAAGTCGACATTGCGACCACTCCTCCAGGCGCGTCTGTGAAGGTGACTGCGCAACCATCCACGGCCGGGGGCAGCCACGAGACCGCCTGCACATCCAACTGCAAGATGCTGCTGACGCCGGGCGCCTACCAGGTTTCCGCGTCCCTGGACGGCTACGAGCCCACGTTGGGCGCCGTCACCGTGACGGCCCGGCAGCAGGCCGCGGTCCACCTGACGCTTCAGCCCCAGGAGCAATCGGTTCGCCTGCTGACCGATCTGAACCAGGGCAAGGTCGTGGTGGACGATCGGCCGCCGGTCGACCTGCAAGAGGGCCAGTTGGTACTCGACAAGGTGGCTCCTGGCGCGCACACCGTGAAAGTCACTGGGCAGAACGCCGACGCTTCATTCTCGTTTGAGATCGCGGCTGCGAAGCTGCCGGCTGTGGCCGTCCCCGGTGAAGGCGCGGAACATGATCGCCGTGCTGGTGGCCAGTTTCGGAAAGCAGGCGCGCGTCGTGACCAACGCGGGCCCCTGGAAGCTCGCGGTCAACGGCCAGCCGCAAAGCGATGCCGGTCCGGTCGCGACGGACCTCACGGGTTTCCAGCTGGGGGCGAATGAGATCGTAGTGGGCCAGGGCCCGGATCAGCGCAACATGAGTGAAACTTTCGGCGCCGCTCCCATGCTCACCGCGTTCCTGAAGACGGATGTCAATGCAGGCACGCTGATTGTCTCGACCGGCCAGGACGACGTGCGCGTGTTTCTGAACGACAAGGAATATCGCCGGCGCACCCAGCGCGGCCAGTTGCGCGTCCAGATCCTCGGAAAAGTCACGGTGCGGGTGGCCAAGAGCGGCTTCCAGGACCAGCCCGCCCAAACCGTCGAAGTGAAGAAAGGCGCGGAACTGCGCCTGCAGTTCGACCTGAAAGAGCAGCCGCAATTCAGTTCGCTGCAAATCCGCGGCGCAGCGGCCGGCACCGAGGTTTTGATAGATCAGAAAAGCGCCGGCACGGTGGGGCCGAACGGAACGTTCAGCCTCGGCGCCATCGAGCCGGGCGACCACACCATCGAACTGCGGCGCGAACAGCACCTGCCTAAGCGATTGCAGCGATCATTCCTTGCGGGCCAGGCCGTAGTGCTGGCTGGCGCGGACGCAGTGTTAGCTGCCGCCAACGGCACCATCCGGGTCACACGCAGCCCTGCATCGTCAATCGTTATGTACCGCCGCGGTGACGAAACGGAGTCGCACGAAGTTCGCGGCGACCAGATCGAGTTACCCCCGGGGAGCTACATTCTTTCGGCGAGTGCACCCGGATTCGGCGATGCTTCCATACGCATCCAACTGGCCGCCGGTGACAACCGGATCTTCGACTTCGTCCTGGCGCCTGAGCGGCCGGTCGCGCCGCCCCCGGTGGCAAGGGGAATGGCGGATTTCGAGGACGCGCAGAGTTGGAAGAAGGACGGTGACAGTTGGGTCCACAAAGGTGGCGGATTCGTGCCTTATAAGCTGCCACCCAAGGGCGTCATCACCTTCACAGTAGAACTGCTCAAAGGCGGCGGCTTATTCAGGGCAGGCCAGATCCGCTGGTGTTTCCAGTATCTCGACTCCAAGAACTACCTGCTCTACGAGATGGATCGGAAGAATTTCTGGGCCGGGGTGATCCAAAAGGGCGAGCGGCTGGAGCGGGTCAAGGCGCCGCACAATCTCGGAAACCAGAAGGTATTCACCATTCAGATCGAGGTGACGTCGGATCGCCTGGTGCAAAAGGTGCGCGTGGGCGACGGGTGGAAAGTGCTCGATACTTTTGACGATGCGGGCCGCGATTTCACCCAGGGCAAGTTCGGATTTCTGATCCAGGGGAACGACGAGATCGCGGTTTCTGATTTCCAGTTCCTGCCGAAGTGACAAACACCCTGAGGCCGCCTGGTGTAACGGCATGACCGAGCGCCGTGTGAGTGAAATCGCAGAGGCGATCGCCTTTTTCCTCGCCTTGCTGGCTTACCTCTGGTGGCTGGTAATTCCCCTTCCGTGGTCGGGCGTGCTGGTGCTCCTGGCTGTTGCCGTTTCGTGGCGCAGGCGCTCGCTGACGCCGAAATCCCTCGGGCTGGGATGGGAGGAATTCCGCGCCTCGGGACGGCGCTGGGGCGTGGTCTGGATCTTCAGTGTTTCTCTGTTCCTGATTCTGGGCTATCGCAGCCTGTTCAGCCTTGCGGCCCTGACGCACGGCGCGGTGTATTTCGCCTGGGGCGCGGCACAGCAGGTCGTCTACCAGTCGATGACCTACCTACCGCTGCGGGACAACCTCAAGAGCCGCAGGCTGGCGGCGGGATTGGCGGGAGTCGCATTCTCCATCATGCATGTTCCCAACCCGGTGCTGGTCCCGGCGACCTTCGTGTGGGGCGTCGCGTCGTGCCTGCTGTTCGAACGCTGCCGCACGGTGTGGGGGCTGGCGCTTCTGCAGACGATGCTCGCGTCAACGCTCTTCTGGATCACGCCACCTGGAGCTGAACCGCAATTTCCAGATCGGGCCGTACTTCAGTGCGAACGGGACTACGACGCCGCAGGCTTCAGGAATGTTCCCAGCTCGAGTTCCTTGAACGCCTGCCGGAGTTCCTCCTGCGTGTTCATGACGATCGGGCCGTACCAGGCCACGGGCTCTTCGAGCGGCTTTCCCGAGACCAGCAGGAACCGAATTCCCTCGTCGCCGGCCTGCACCGTGATCTCGTCGCCGCGGTCGAAGAGCACGAGCGAGCGGTTGTCCGCCTCCGAGGGAGGCGCCGTGTCCAGCCCATCCCGCGCCTTCGGTCGGCACGTCAAGCGGGCCGGAAGCGTTGCAGAATTTCCCGGACCCCGCGAAAACGTAGGCGAAGGCGTTGCGAGCCGTCTCCACGGGAAGGGTCTTCCGCCGGCCCGGCGGGCACGGAGACATCGAGGTAGATCGGGTCGGCGGCAATCCCGTCCACCGGGCCTCGCACGCCCCATAACTTCCGCAGACGATTCGAACCTGGGCGCCGTCGTCGTCCTTGACCTCGGGAATGTCGCCCGCTTTCACCTCCTGGTACCGCGGCGCGCGTCATCTTGAGGGACGCCGGAAGGTTCGCCCATAACTGGAAACCATGCATCCGGCCCGCCGGGTCGCCCTTGGGCATCTCCTGGTGGATGATGCCGCTGCCCGCCGTCATCCATTGCACGTCGCCGGCGCCGATGGCGCCGTGGTTCCCCATGCTATCGCCATGCTCCACGGTTCCGGCCAGGACGTAGGTGATCGTCTCAATCCCGCGATGGGGGTGCCACGGGAAGCCCGCCAGATAATCCTCCGGGTGGTCGTTGCGGAAGTCGTCCAGCAGAAGGAACGGGTCGAAGTCGGTGGTGTTGCCGAAGCCGAACGCGCGGCGCAGGTGCACGCCCGCGCCCTCCAGGGTCGGCTTGGCTTTGATGAGCCGCTTCACGGGTCGAATGGACATTTGGCCTCTCTTACCGAGCGTACACCTTGCCAGACGAAGCGGAACCGATGTCGAACGGCGAGCATGGAGATAGAACCTCCATCCACGCCCTCGACTGGAAAATCCACTGGTTCTCCCTCCGCGCCCGCGCCCAGCACATAGAGCAGCGGCAGGTAGTGGTCAGGCGTGGGAATGGACAGCCGCGCATCCTCCCCGAGAGTCTGGTAGTTGACCAGCGCAGCATGGTCGCCAGCCATGAGGAGTTCGCGGGCACGCCGCTCGAAGTTGACGGCCCAATCATATGGCTCGACCGCGTGTCCACCCCAGGCGTAGGCGTGCAGGTTGTGCACCAGGTTGCCGCTCCCGAGAATCAGGATGCCCTCCTCGCGCAGCGGCGCCAGGCGCTGGCCGACCTCATAGTGAAAGGCCGCCGCCCGGGTGGCGTCGATACTGAGCTGCACCACGGGCACGTCGGCTTTCGGGTAGACGTGACGCAGCACGGACCAGGTGCCGTGATCCAGTCCCCAGTTGCCGGCAAGCTCCACGGGGAGCGGAGCCAGCAATTGCTGTACACGGCGAGCGAGTTGCGGATCGCCTGGAGCGGGATACTGCACTTTGTACAACTCCGGCGGAAAGCCTCCAAAATCGTGAATCGTCCGGGGCGCCGTGTTGACGGTCAATGCCGTGCCGGGAACATACCAATGAGCCGAAACGCAGAGCACCGCGCGGGGCCGCGGAACTTCAGCGCCAATCGCCGCCCAGGCCGCCGTGTAATGATTTTGACGCACGGCGTTCAGCGGGTTTCCGTGCCCGACAAAGACAGCAGGCATCATACTTGCCACTCTTCCAGGCTACGCCAATCGCCGGCCGGAGGCCCACAGGACCGCGGGCCGGCCACCGTTGTATAACGGAAGAACACAAAATGTCCTACATCCTCGCACTCGACCAGGGCACGACCAGTTCCCGCGCGATCCTTTTCGACCGGGACGGCAACATTCGGGCGGTGGCGCGAAAGGAATTCGAGCAAATCTTCCCGCAGTCCGGATGGGTGGAGCACAATCCCGCCGAGATCTGGTCCTCGCAAATCGCGGTTGTCAGCGAGGCGCTTGGCCGCGCGCAAGTTCGCCCCCAGGACGTGGCCGGCATTGGCATCACCAACCAGCGTGAGACCACCATTCTGTGGGACCGCGAGACCGGTGAGCCCGTCTACAATGCCATCGTGTGGCAGGACCGCCGCACCGCGGGTATCTGCGACGAGCTCAAGGCCGAGGGGGCCGAGCCGCTCATCCGCGGCAAGACGGGACTGGTGATCGACGCCTACTTTTCCGGCAGCAAGTTGCCTGGATTTTGGACAACGTTCCCGGCGCGCGCCGGCGCGCCGAGGCTGGAAAACTGGCCTTTGGCACCGTGGATAGCTGGCTGGTGTGGAAGCTGACCTGCAGCGCGTCCACGCGACCGACGCCAGCAACGCGTCCCGCACCATGCTGTACAACATCCACACGCGGCGATTGGGACGATGAGTTGCTCAGCCTGCTCGACATTCCGCGAGCGCTGCTGCCGCAGGTTCGCGGCTCGAGCGAAATTTACGGGGAGGTCTCCGACGCGCTGGCGCCCGTGGGAGCGCCGATCGGCGGGATCGCCGGGGACCAGCAGGCGGCCCTGTTCGGGCAGACCTGTTTCGCGCCGGGCATGGCGAAGAACACTTATGGGACGGGCTGCTTCATGCTCCAGAACATGGGCGAGCGCGCCATGGAGTCGCGGCACAGGCTGCTGACCACCGTAGCGTGGAGCCTCAACGGCCGGACCACCTATGCCTTGGAAGGCAGCGTCTTCATCGGGGGAGCCGTGGTGCAGTGGCTTCGTGACGGGCTAGGGTTGGTCCGCTCGGCGCCGGAGATCGAGACCCTGGCCGCCTCGACGCCCGACAACGGAGGGGTCTATTTGGTGCCGGCCTTCGCCGGGCTGGGCGCCCCTTACTGGGACCAATACGCGCGCGGGGCGATTGTCGGACTCACACGCGGATCGACCGCCGCCCATATTGCCCGCGCCGCGCTGGAAGGAATCGCTTATCAGGTGGCCGATGTCTTGGACGCGATGCAGGCCGATTCCGGCATCCGGCTGAGCGAATTGCGCGTGGACGGCGGAGCGTCCGGCAACAATTTGCTCATGCAGTTCCAGGCCGACATCCTGGGCGTGCCCGTGGTGCGGCTCCGAGGTGCAGGAGACCACGGCCCTCGGCGCGGCGTATCTGGCCGGGCTGGCGACAGGTTTCTGGAAAAGCCAGCGGGAAATCAGCTCTCATTGGCGCGAGGGCGGACGGTTCAATCCCGCGATGCCCGCTTCCGCGGTCGAATCCTTGCGGGGCCGATGGAAGACCGCCGTGGAGCGGGCTAAGGCCTGGGAGCAGACCGGCTGAATTTACAGTGCCCGAGCCCAGCCGTAGCAGCCTGGGTATAATCCAAATCGAGAGGAGGAGCTAGCTGTGCATAACCAGCCAATCTTCGCGAAGGGATTTTATGCGCAACGCCCTGGCGTCCGTCTCCGCCGCCGCGCTTGCGGAACAAGTCATCGGCCAGACCAGCAGCGCATCCGCCACGGGCGTGCCCACGCGCGTGCTCGGCAGGACCGGCCAGCGCATATCCATCCTTGGAGTGGGCGGCGGCCACGCCCGCGCGATCAAGGACGACGCGGAGTGCATCCGATACATGCACGCCGCCGTGGACGAGGGAGTCACGTTCTTCGACAACGCCTGGGAGTACGGCGACGGCGCGGCCGAGGAGATCATGGGCAAGGCCCTGGCCCAGGAGGGCTATCGCAAGAAGGTCTTCCTGATGACCAAGAATTGCGGGCGCGACTACAAGGACTCCATGAACTGCCTGGAGGACAGCCTGCGGCGGCTTCAGACAGATCATGTCGACCTCTGGCAGTTCCACGAGGTCAACTATGACAACGATCCGGACTGGATCTTCGAGCGGGGCGCGATCAAGGCCGCCCTGGAGGCTCGCAAGGCGGGCAAGGTCCGGTTCATCGGCTTCACCGGGCACAAGGACTCCGCACATCCACCTGAACATGCTGGCCAAGCCCTTCGAGTGGGACACCTGCATGATGCCGGCCAATGTGGCCGACGCGAACTTCCGCAGCTTCCAGAAGGAAGTCATTCCGGTGTGTCTGAAGAAGAACGTCGGAATCCTCGGCTTCAAGGGCTGGGGCGGCGGGCGCGGAGCGCTGTTGGGCAAGGCGAGACCTTACGCTGGAGGAGTGCCTGCGCTACTGCCTCAGCCTGCCGGTGGCCACCCAGATCGTGGGGATGAACAGCATCGCGCAACTAAAACAGAACGTCGCCGTCGCCCGGAGTTTCAAGCCGATGACGGCGTCGGAGAAGACACAGCTTCTGGCGCGGGTGAAGGATATCTCGGGCGACGGCCGGTTCGAGACGTTCAAGACGATGATTTCACACGACAGCCGTATCCATCGCGACCAGCACGGTTTCCCGCTACAATGATCCGGAGGTGAAGCGATGAGTCCGAGAAGAAAAGCCCTGAGCCTTTTCGTGTGCGCGTTTCTGGCCGGCGGCTTGGCCTACGGCCAAAGGGCGCCCAAGCGCCAGCCCGATGTCCATTGGGAGCCGACCTGCCGACGCGGTCGTCACCGCCATGCTCAAGTTGGCGGGCGTCAAGAAGGGCGACGTGGTTTACGATCTGGGTTGCGGCGACGGCCGCATCGTGATCGCCGCGGCCAGGGAGTTCGGCGCACGCGGGGTCGGCATCGACATCGACCCGCAGCGGATCGCCGAATCCAATGCGAACGCCCAGCAAGGCCGGCGTCACGAAACATGGTCACGTTTCGAGGAGGAGGACCTCTTCGAGGCCAGACATCAGTGATGCCACGGTCGTGACCCTGTTCCTGTGGCCCTCGGTCAACATGAAGCTCCGCCCAAGCTGCTCAAGGAATTGAAGCCGGGAACCCGGGTCGTCTCCCACAGCCACGACATGGGCGACTGGAAACCCGCCGAGGCGCAGGTGACGTGGACGGGGCCCGGCTCTTACCTCTGGACCATTACGGGAAATCGACGCCTCCCGCGAACTAGTAGCCCCCGGCGCTGCCGGCAGTTTACAGTCCCTGCATCCTTCAGGAGCGGCGATGTATCTAATACGTCAGAGGGATGCTATGCTAGCACAGACCACGCACCGATTCAGTGTGCCTGAGACTCAAGTCAGAAGGGGCTTCCAGACTACCGGGCAGGCCCGGCTGACCCGCAAGGAGTCGCAGCTTCTGGCCGTTGCTGCAGGCAGAACGCCGGCCGTTGCCTGTCCGCGGGAGTACTTTGCTCGCGACCATCTGGGGATATCGGAACGGCACCAGGACGCGGACCCTGGACGTGCATATCCAGAGGCTGCGCCGCAAGCTGGGCACGAGACGGAGCCTCCCGGATTATGACCGTGCTTCGCGCACGGGTACGCCTGGCAGGAGGGCCCGCCGAGGCCACAGACCATGCAGTAGACGGCGAGGGCTCTCTAGCAGCACTTCGGTCGCGTGTATTTTGCGCGCAGGCGCTCGTCCGAGAAGCGCCGCCACTCGTCCCCTGGAAGTGCAGTCGGCCGTGGCGGCCAGGTGCCGTCGGTAGGCGGCTTCGTCGCTCAGTTCTCTCAGCAGCCCCATCAGAATCTCGCCCAGCGTTCTTAGCCGCTTCATAACTCCTCCGGTCTCAGGCGCGAGGCCACGAACGGGGCTTCCGACCTTGCCTCGACTTGCCACTCAGGATGCCGACCCAGAGGCGGATCGAATCCACCAGGATCAGCGCCACCAGCACCAGAAAGACTCCGCAGACCACGGCGTCCAGCTGGGCATTGAAGATCAGTGCCTTGTCTGGGCGGCCTGGGCGGCGCTCAGTCGCCCGGAGGCCAGCGCCGCCTTCCATCTGGGCGGCCTGCGCCAGAAAGCCCACGCGCGGGAGCGGCGAGAAGATCTTCTGCCAGGCGGCGGTGAAGGTGACCACCACCAGCCAGGCCAGCGGCAGGCAGGTGATCCACATGTAGCGCGCCCGGTGCATCTTGATCAGCACGGTGGTGGCCACCGAGAGCGCCACCGCCGCCAGCAGCTGGTTGGCGATGCCGAACAGCGGCCACAGCGTGTTGATGCCGCCCAGCGGGTCGCGGACGCCCTGGATCAGGAAGTAGCCCCAGGCCAGCACGATGGCGGCGCTGGTCAAGATCACGCCCGGCATCCAACTGACGCGGCCCAGCGGCTTCCAGATGTGCCCCAGCAGGTCCTGCAGCATGAAGCGGCCCACGCGCGTTCCCGCGTCGACGATGGTCAGGATGAACAGCGCCTCGAACATGATGGCGAAGTGGTACCAGAAGCCCAGCACCGCCCTGCCGCCCGGCCCGCTGGCGAAGATGTGCGCCATGCCCAGCGCCAGCGACGGGGCGCCGCCGGTGCGCTGGAACAGCGTCTGCTCGCCGACGTCCCGGGCCAGGCGTTGCCATCTCCGCCGCCGTCACCGGGAAGCCCCAGGCGGTGATGGTCGCCACCGCCGCCTCCGGCGTCTGCGCCCACGATCCCCGCCGGAGAATTGACGGCGAAAAACACGCCCGGCTGGAGCACGCAGGCGGCGATCATCGCCATGATGGCGACGAAGCCCTCCAGCAGCATCGACGCCGTAGCCGATCGGCCAGGCGTGCCACTCCTTGGTGATCATCTTCGGCGTGGTGCCCGAGGAGATCAGCGCAGTGGAATCCCGAGATGGCGCCGCAGGCGATGGTGATGAAGCAGAACGGGAAGATCTTGCCGGCGAAGATCGGCCCGGTGCCGTCCACGAAGCGCGTGAGCGCCGGCAGCGCCAGCTGCGGCCGCACCACGAGGATGCCGACCGCCAGCAGCAGGACCACGCCGAGCTTCACGAAGGTGCTCAGGTAGTCCCGCGGCGCCAGCAGCAGCCACACCGGCAGCGCGCTCGCCAAGAAACCGTAGATGATGACCGCGACGGCCAGCGCCATGCCGCTCAGCGTGAAGAGCGGCGCCAGGTCAGCGGAGACTGGGAAACCCACTGGCCGCCGAAGATGCCCGCCACCACCAGCACGAAGCCGATCAGCGAGACCTCCAGCACTTTGCCCGGCCGCCAGTAGCGCAGGTAAAGGCCCATGAAGACGGCGATGGGCATGGTGGCCGCGATGGTGAACGTGCCCCAGGGGCTGCCCTTCAGGGCGTTCACCACCACCAGCGCGATCACCGCCAGCAGGATGATCATGATCAGCAGGACCGTGACCAGCGCGATGATGCCGCCCAGCTTGCCGATCTCCTCCCGCGCCATCTGCCCCAGCGACTTGCCGTCCCGGCGCATGGAGCAGAACAGGATGACGAAATCCTGCACCGCGCCTCCCAGCACCGCGCCGAGGATGATCCACAGCGTGCCGGGCAGGTAGCCGAACTGCGCGGCCAGCGTGGGGCCCACCAGCGGTCCCGGTCCCGCGATGGCCGCGAAGTGATGGCCGAAGAGGATCCACTTGTTGGTGGGCTCGAAGTCGTGCCCGTTGCGCAGCCGCTCGGCCGGGGTCGCCCGGTTGTCGTCCAGGGCCATCACCTTGGCGGCGATGAACTTGCCGTAGAAGCGGTATCCGACCAGGTAGGTGCAGGCGGCGGCCAGCACCAGCCACATGCTGTTGATCGGCTCGCCGCGGTCCAGGGCGATGGAGGCAAGAAAGAACGCGGCGGCGACGGAGACAGCGGCCCAGGCCGCGCGGCCGCAAATCTTTCATGAGTCGGATTGTATCGAATTGAGCGGTCAGAACTTCGGCAGCCGCCGCAGCATGGCCAGAGTGTCTGCCGCCGCGGGAGGCGGACGGAGTGGACGGGCTTCCAGTCCTTGTCCATCGCGCCGATGTAGTGCGCGCTCTTCTGGTCCACGCCCATCAGGATCAAGGTGTAGGGCCGGTCCTTGTAACACAGCGCGCGGTACTGCAGTTCGCCAGCCGTCGGCCCGCCAGTGGTCCTCCGATGGCGACGCCGAGCTTGCGAACGATGGAGCGGTAGTCGTCTTCGCCGGTCAGTTGCAGGGCCAGCTGCTCGACGCCTTGTAGCTGACGGGCCGTTGGGTGACGGCCACCAGCAGAACGAGCAGCCCGACGCCGAGCACCAAGGCGCCGCACGATCAGGCGGCCGACCTTGCCTTCCGGTCCGGGCGCGGGCCTGATCCCGGCTGCATGCGGCGACTCTCCGCTCGTGGCGTCCTGAGCCGAGGAAACGCCTCCGGCGCCGCGGCATCGAGAGCAGGCGCCGCTCGCGCGGCCACACCGCGCCGGCCTTGTACTCCAGTTCCTTGCGCAGCCCGATGATCATGACCGGCTCTTCCACGCTGGAGATCTCGCCCACGAACCGGCGGGGGATCCACACTTCCATGCCGGTCTTCGCGTTGACGACCAGGATCTCCGACCAGGTGGCTGCGCCGCAGCAGCCACTCGTTGTGCTCGATGTTCAGGCATGGCGGGATAAAAGGAGAAATGCCGGTCTCCCAGTTCCTCCAGCGCCGTCGGAGTCGGGTCTGGCATATTATGGCTGCACCAATATTAGCGCAGACGGTCAGAAGGGCGGCCCGGTTACCCGGGCAACGGTACTAAGATTGAGAAGGGGAAACTCGGCGAATGGCGATCCGCAAGGAAGACGCGCTTGACTACCACGCGTTGCCCATACCCGGGAAAGGTGGCCGTTACCCCGACCAAGCCCTGCCGGACCCAGACGGGACCTCAGCCTGGCCTACACGCCCGGCGTGGCCGTGCCCTGCCTGGAAATCCAGCGCGACCCCAGCCTGATCTACAAATACACGGCCAAAGGCAACCTGGTCGCCGTGGTCACCAACGGCACGGCCGTGCTGGGCTTGGGCAACATCGGCGCCGGCGGCGGGCAAGCCCGTCATGGAAGGCAAGGGCGTGCTGTTCAAGCGCTTCGCCGACATCGATGTTTTCGACATCGAGCTGGCGACCGAAGACCCGAGGGAGATCATCCGCGTCTGCCAGTTGCTCGAGCCCACCTTCGGCGGCATCAACCTGGAGGACATCAAGGCGCCGGAGTGCTTCGTGATCGAGGAAGAACTCAAGCGGACCATGAAGATCCCGGTCTTCCACGACGACCAGCACGGCACCGCGATCATCTCGGGCGCGGCGCTGTTGAACGCGCTGGAATTGGCGGGAAAGCCCATCGACGAAGTGAAGATCGTGTTCAGCGGCGCCGGCGCGGCCGCGCTTTCCTGCGCCGCCCACTACATGCGGCTGGGCGCCAGCCGCGCGAACATCATCATGTGCGACATCACGGGGTGATCTACAAGGGCCGGGCGGAGGGCATGAACCCCTACATGGAGCGCTTCGCCGCGAAGACGGATGCCCGCACGCTGGCCGAGGCTCTCGCAGGATGCGGATGTCTTCGTGGGGCTCTCGGTGGGCAACTGGTCACGCCGGAGATGCTGCGTGCCATGGCGCCGAATCCGGTTATCTTCGCCCTCGCCAATCCCGATCCGGAAATTCCCTACGATGTGGCGGTCGCCGCGCGCCCCGACGCGATCATGGCCACCGGCCGCTCCGACTTTCCCAACCAGGTGAACAACGTTCTGGGGTTTCCCTCCATCTTCCGGGGCGCGCTGGATGTCCGCGCCACCGCCATCAACGACCAGATGAAGCTCGCCGCCACGCGCGCCCTCGCCGCGCTGGCCAAGGAGGACGTGCCCGACGCCGTGCGGCGCGCCTACGGCGTCGAGCGCATGGAATTCGGCCGCCAGTACATCATCCCGAAGCCCTTCGATCAGCGCGTGCTCATCTGGCTTGCCGCCGCCGTCGCCCAGGCGGCCATGGAGACGGGCGTGGCGCAGCAGCCCGTCGATATCGAGGCATACCGGGAACAGTTGCGCCGCCGTCTGGGCAAAGCCCAGGAATTCATGCGCGTCATGATTAACAAGGCGCAGAGGGCGCCCCAGCGGGTCGTCTTCCCGGAGGGGGAGGAGAGCAAGATCCTGCGCGCCTGCCAGATCCTGGTCGATGAGCGGATCGCCGCGCCCGATCCTGCTGGGAGACGAGGAGAAGATCCGCGCCACGGCGGCCGATCTGCACCTGCACCTGGAAGGGGCGCAGATCGTCGACCCCGCGCGGTTCCCGCGGCTCGAAACCTACGTGGACGAGTTGTACCGGCTGCGCCACCGCAAGGGCGTCACGCGCAGCGAGGCCGAGGAGATGATGCGCAACCGCAACATCTTCGGCTCCATGATGGTCCACATGGGCGATGCCGACGCGCTCATCGGCGGTCTGACGGAGCACTATCCCGACACCATCCGGCCGGCTTTGCAGGTCCTCGCCGTGCGCCCGGGGCTGCGCAAAGTCTCCGGCCTCTACGTTCTGATCACCATCAAGGGCGACATCTACTTCCTGGCCGACGCGACGGTGAACATCGAGCCCACCGCCGAGGATCTGGCGGAGATCGCCATCAGCGCCGCCGAGATGGCGCGGCGCTTCGACGTGGAGCCCAGAGTGGCCATGCTGTCCTTCTCCAACTTCGGCAGCACGCGGCACCCGCTGGCGGAGAAAGTGCGCCGGGCGACCGAGATTGTCCGCGAGCGCCTGCCCAGCCTTATGATCGACGGCGAGATGCAGGCCGACACCGCCGTGGTCCCCGACATCATCGAGGAGACCTACCCTTTCAGCAGGCTGAAAGGCGGCGCGAACGTGCTGGTCTTCCCCAACCTGGAGGCCGGCAACATCGCCTACAAGCTGCTGATGCGCATCGGCGGCTGCGAGGCCATCGGCCCGATCCTGATGGGACTGTCCAAGCCGGTGCACGTGCTGCAGCGCGGCTGCGAGGTCAACGAGATCGTGAACATGGCGGCCATCGCCGTGGTGGACGCGCAGCAGACCGTCACCCGCGCCGTGGCCAACTGATCAGATCAGTCGAGGCCTAGCGTTTCCATGATCGCCTCCAGGTCGGCGGCGCGCACGTGAACTTCCTCTTTCATCTGGCCGGGGTCGCGCCTCTCGTCGAATGCCTGGAATAGCGCCATCTTGGCGATGGCGTAACGCTCGGCGGCGCTCAACTCCCGCTCATGCGCGCTGCTCCAACCGGCGGCGGCGCTCTCGCTCAGGAACACCGACACCAGGAACGCGGTGCGGCGGTCCGTGCTGGTATCAAAAACGTACTCCGTGCCGTCCTCGCCGTCGCGCACCGCGGGCCGGTGCCCGGCGTAGAAGTAGTGGTAGACGTACCCACTGGCCGCCGAGTAGCTCTTCTCGCGGCGCACGGTCGGCGCGCCTGTCAGCGTCGTCGTCGTGGGCTTTCGTGGCCAGCGGAACATTGCGGTTCGGGGGGAAGGCCCTTAAAATCAGGATACGCCAATCGGTTATCATGGATCGTCCATCCTGGACCTTCGGAGTTTCGTCATAACAACGCCCGCATCTGACCATAAATCGTTCCACTTCAGCGCCCGCCAGTCCGTCGCCCTGGTGTTTCTTTGCACGCTGTTCGGCGCCGCCGCGCAGATTCTGATCAAGTCGGGCGCCAACGGTCTGGCCAGCGCCAGCCCGCTGGAGATGATCACCAGTGCCCCGCTGGTCATCGGCTACAGCCTCTATGGGATCAGCACCGTGCTGCTGGTGCTCGCCCTGCGCGACGGGGAGCTGTCCATTCTGTACCCGGTCATCTCGCTCACCTACGTGTGGGTCACGCTCCTCTCCTCTGTTCTGTTCAAGAGAGAGTGCGAACCTCTACAAGCTCTTGGGAATCGCGGTGGTGGTGGTGGGTGTCGCCGTCCTGGGCAGGGGCGCACAAGCGGTGAAGACACCCATCTCCTCGATGCTGCTGGTCTTCGTCGCCTCCTTCATTGGCTCATTCGGCGCGGTGTTTCTGAAGGCGGGCGCGGGGCGGCTGCACCGGCAGATGGAACGACTCTCATCCTCAACTGGCGCCTTGCCCTGGGGGTGGCGTTCTATCTGCTCTCCTCGTTCTTCTTCGTGCTGGGAGTTCGCCGAGGGAGAGCTGACGATCCTCTACCCCATGGTTTCGCTGGGCTACGTCTGGACGCTGCTTTGGTCGCGGATCTTCTTCGGCGAGAGACTCACGCGCAACAAGGTTGTGGGGATCGGGATGGTGCTGGCCGGGGATTGTCCTGCTCAACCTCGGCAACAGGTAGCGGCCGGCGCTCACGCCGCCTACTTCCCGCGCGCGTGGACGCCAGCGGATGGCCCTTGGCCGGCGGCGCCGGCGGCGGGACCGGTTCTTCGGAACGGCGCCGCGGGCTTTCTTGGTCCGGCCGTCCACCCGCGCCACAATCAGACTCTCTTTGAGTTTCTTGAATTTTGGAGTTCCGGGCGCAGCCCCCAAATCGGCGACCTGTTGATCGGTGATTTCCAGGGCGGCGGGCAGATACTTCTGGAATAATGTTTGATCCTGTCCTGAACCAGACGGTGCTCTGATGTCAAATAAAGAAACAGCATCTCCTCGCCCGGGGCCTTCGAGAGCGCCAGGTAGATGTGGGACGCCTTGGTGATCCGGGCGGACTTCAATTCTCTCTCGAGCTTTTTCGCCGCGGCCTTGAGTTTCCCCACCAGGTCGATCTCCGATTTGTGGATCGGCTGCCGCCTGGATAAAGGCCGCCTTCTCTTTCGGGGCGAGCTTCTCCGTCAGCAGGTACAGGAACAGGGCCAGATTGTTGACCCGGAGGTCGAGCCCGAACGGGATGAGTTGCCTGGTTTTCAGCAAGCGGGCGAAGCCCGCGAAGTTCACTTTCGATCCGGCCACGCCCGGCAGAAACAGCCCGAGCAACTTTTCATCGGCGAAGGCCTGCAACACCGCTCCGGGGTTCGTCTCCGTCGGCGATCTGGCCGAGTTCCTCGAACAGCCGCCGGGCGGGAATCAGCTTCTCCAGTTCCTCCAGCCGCACATTTTCGTACTGCTGCTGAGTCCTCTCGTCGAGAGTGAACCCGAATCGCACGCGGAACCGAATCATTCGCAGGATTCGCCCGGGGTCGTCGTACAGGACGCGGGTGTGAACGGCCCGCAGTTCCTTGTGCTCCAGGTCGGCCAGTCCGTTGTTGGGATCGAGCAGCAAGCCCAGCGAAGCCGGGTTCAGCGAGAGGGCGATGGCGTTGACGCTGAAGTCGCGGCAGCGGAGGTCGTCATGAATGGTGGCCGGCGTAACGACCGGCCGCGCCCCGATCTTCGGGAAGCGCTCCTCCCGCGCCATGGCGATCCCGGCCGTCACGCCGCCCGGGAACAGTCAATTCCGCCGACTTGCGGTGATCGTCGACCGCGGTCACCGGGCCCCTCCTTTGGCCTCGACGGCTTTGGCCAGCTTCAGAGCGTTCCCTTCCACCGTGAAGTCCAGGTCCCGGATGGGGAAGCCCCCCAGCATGTCGCGAACGGCGCCGCCGGTCAGAAACAGGTTCACATCGGCGCTGGCCGCGGCTGCCTGAATCATGGCGACAGCCCGGTTCTGGATCGCGCTCAGGTGGCTCTCCAGCATGAACATGTAGTCGCTCATATCAATCGCTCTTGGATCTGAATCCTGCAAGCTTCCGGCCCGGCCGGCTAGGCCCGCGGATGGTGCTCCTCTACCGTCTTCTTCAATCTCGACCGCAGGACGTGGGTATAGATCTGGGTGGTCGAGATGTCCGCGTGGCCCAACATCATCTGCACGCTGCGCAGATCCGCGCCGCCTTCCAGCAGGTGGGTCGCGAATGTGTGGCGGATCACGTGCGGCGTCAAGCCGTTAAAGATTCCGGCTTTGCGGCCGTGAACCGCGAGCAGTTTCCAGAATGCCTGGCGCGTCAGATTGCCGCCCCTGGCCGTCACGAAAAGGTACCGGCTGCCGCGCCCCTGCAGCAGGGCCGGGCCGGCCTCGAGTCAGGTAGTCGGCGACCGCCCCCAGAGCGGACTTGCCCACCGGAACGATTCGCTGCCTGCCCCCCTTGCCCGTTACTCGCAGCACGCCCATCTCCAAATTCAGGTCAGCCAGTTCCAGTTGGCACAACTCGGAGACCCGCAAACCGGCGGCGTAGAGCAGTTCCAGCATGGCGCGGTCGCGAACCCCGGTCGGCTTGGCCGTCTCGGGGGCCGTCACCAGACGATTAATCTGCTCCAGGTTCAAGTATTTAGGCAAGGTGCTCCACTGTCTTGGGCGAAGCCAGAAAAACAGTGGGATCGGTCTGGATGACGACCCTCCCGCAACAAGAAACCGTAGATAATTGCGAAGTGTGGTTAAGTGCCTTGCTATCGAACGGCTTGCCAGGCCGGAGCCATACAGCGAGTCCAGATATCGGCCGAGCGCCTCGGCCCCCTCCAGGCCGCGGTCCGCATCCTGCTCCTGGCAAAGGCGAGCTGAATCTCTCCAGATCCCGCCGGTAAGCTTCCAGCGAATTCCGCGACAGACCCTTCTCAATTCGGCAGTAATCGAGGAAGCTCCTGATCTCTCCGGGAAAGAGACTGCGGCGCTCCGCATCGTGCCAATGATACAATACCTCCGAAATTTTTGAAAGCAAAACTGAGAGAAAAGGAGCCAATTGGCGGGTTCCACCAACAAAAAAGTCGTGATTCGGCGATTTGAGCGCGAACCGGTCACCGGTTTTGTCAATCCCAGAACCTACGCCCAGCCGGCGGGGGTGGAGCTCCTCACCCAGGCGGGAACGCTCTGTCTGCTGCCCTATGCGGAGGTAAAAGCCGTTTATTTTGTTAGAGATTTCGACTTCTGCCCTGGCCGAGCCGGAGCGCAAACTCTTCCACGCCCGTCCCAAGATGGACGGACTGTGGGTGCGCATGCGGTTCATCGACGACGAGATTATGGACGGACTGCTGCCCAATAATCTCCTGCAGCTGGAGCCCTTCGGCTTCACCGTCGTTCCGCCCAACCCTTCCTCGCAAAATCAGCGAATTTTCGTGCCCAGGACCGCGCTCCAGGAATTTCAGGTGCTTGGCGTGGTGGGCAGCCCGCTCCGGACCCGCCGGCCCAAGCCCGCTGCCCAAGACGCAGTTGGAAATGTTCGACTAGGGCCCTATTCCTGCCCCAGCTTGTCTTCTTGCAGGTCGATCCAGGTATTCAAATGCGTTGCCTGAACGAACGTAGCCCTGTCGATCGGGAACGAGCCGGGCATGCTCGAACTCAGCCCAGCGGTGGCGAGCCATGTTCGAAGACCGCCGGCACCTGCGCCTCGCTGATCTGCTGGGCCAGAGTGATGTGGGGATGGTACGGGAACGGCTCCTTGAAGTACGCCGCTCCAGCGTTCAGAACCTCGTGCAGGCTCCGTAGCATCTCGAATCCCTCCGCCAGTGCCACATAAACCACGGAAGACGTCGCGAAGATTTCCACGTCGCCCAGCTTTACGTCGAAGGGTGTAGATCCTTTGAGCGTGGCGCGGACGTGCGCCCTGGCGGCTTCGGGGGTCTGCACCAGCGGCCGCGGCGGGAGCAGGGTCACGTGCGCCCGGAGGTCGCAGCCCGGCACCAGTTCGCCGCGAAGCTGGTCGATAAAGCCGCCTAGTGGTTCGGGGAGGTAGGTTACCAGCGAGAACAGGTTGATTCGTTCCCCTGAACAGGGATCAGACGCCATTGCTTCCATCTTAGCTGGTCTGGACTTCCGGAAGAGCCCACCGCGCCTCCTCGAAGCCGATGTACTTGCAGATATACAGCTTTCCGTCATCGCTTTCCAGCAAATCTCCGACCGCGAGGGCCTGGTCGGAGTCGCGCAGCAGCGCCCAGGCGCCGTAGGCGCTGGGTGCTTCCACGCTGCCATTCTCCTGGTAGTCACCAGGCTTGGCGCTCGCGGCGCCACTGGTGTGCGGCGCCCAGCGGTATTGCTGGCGCTGGCGCTCCTTCAGCCGGTGGATGCGATATGCGGGCATAACTCAATATTCTAACGCCCATTCCCGCACGTCATCTGGCACAATGAGAACACGATTCCGCGATGACGCCATGAAGAAGCTGCTGCTCCTGGTACCTGTTCTGCTACTCGGCTTGGGCTGGTTGTTCTATAGGCAGAAAAGCGTGCCGCCCGAAGTGCCTTTCGCTAGAGTCACTCGCGAGACGCTGATCAGCACCCTGGCCACCAACGGCAAAGTGGAGCCGGTGGAGTGGGTGGCGATTCTGGCGGAGCGCTCCGGGATAGTGGAAGCGCTCCGTGCCGAGCGCGGCGCGCGCGTCCAGCGCGGTGCGCCTCTGGCGGAACTCAGCGCCGGGGACGCCAGGGCCGAGCTCGCGGCGGCCGAGCAGCGGCGCGGGCAAGCGGAAGCGGCGCTGCAGATTCTCCAGCGGGGCGGGCGGGCTTCCGATCTGGCCGCGATCGAGGGCGAAACGGCGCGCGTCCGAATGGAACTCGACACCGCGCGCAAGGAGCAAGCGTCGCTGGCGCGTCTCGCCGACAAGCAGGCGGCAACCAGGCAGGAAGTAATCGAGGCGGGCCGCCGCGTGCAAGCCGCGGAGCTGCAACTTCAGGAGCTCGCCGCCAAGCGCGCCGCGCTGGTGGATCAGGCCGACCAGGCGGCGGCCAAAGCCAGGCTCGAGGAGGCCGTGACCGCCGTGGAGACCGCCCGGCGGCATCTGGAGAAGGCCATCATTCGAGCCCCTATCGACGGTGTGGTGTATGAAACCCAGGCCCGGCTCGGATCGTTCCTGAACCCCGGCGATCCGGTGGCCAAAGTGGGGCGCATCGACAAGGTGCGCGTGCGCGTCTATGTGGATGAGCCGGAGTTGGGACGTGTCGCGGCCGGAATGCCGGTCGCCATTACCTGGGACGCCCTCCAGGGACGCCGCTGGCAGGGGACAGTGGAGAAGCTGCCCTCCGAAATCACCGCGCTGGGCGCGCGGCAGGTGGGCGAAGTCATTTGCGTGATCGACAATCCGGGACGAGACCTGCTGCCCGGCACCAACGTTAACGCCGAGATCCGCTCACGCGTGGCCGAACATGTGCTTGCAATACCGCGCGAGGCGTTGCGGCGCGAAGGCAGCGAGCCCGGCGTCTACGTTCTCCAGGGTGACAAGATCGCCTGGCGGAAAATCGCCATCGGGATTTCCAGCATCACCCGCACCGAAGTTCTCCAGGGACTGACCGAAGGCGAGGCGGTAGCCCTGCCCACCGACGCCGCCTTGGCCGTTGGCGCCTCAGTCCGGCCGGTGTTTCGGTAGGGGCACGCCGCCGGCGTGCCCAATCCGGATCCTGCTGCGGAACTCACTTGGGCACGCCGCGCGGCCCGTGCCCCTACAGCAGGGCGCGGATGCCGCTGATGAGCGTTTCGTCGGTCCACACTTCGGGGCCGATGTGCTTCTGCAGCACCCTGCCGTCGGCGCCGATCACGTAGGTCTCCGGATACTTGAAAGTCCCGTATTCGGCGCTGATCGCGGCGCCGGGATCGCGCGCGGTGAGAAAGCTGACCCCCGCCCGCTGCAGGAACGCCTTGTATGCCGTCTCGTCGCGGTCCACGCTCACGCCCAGCACAACCACTCCGGAGGACCGCAGCCGCTTCTGGAACTCGTCCAGCGAAGGCATCTCCTGGATGCAGGGAGGGCACCAGGTAGCCCAGAAATTCAGCACCAGCAGCCGCCCCCCGAAATCCGCGCGTGAAATCCTGCGCCCGTCGTCCGTCGCGATGCTGAAATCGGGCGCCTTGTCGCCGATGCGTATCACCTTCTCCCGGAAGGAACTGGCAATAACCCCGGCCAGCGCCACCAGCAGCACCCCGATCGAGAATACAAGGATTCGTTCCGTCTTGTTTGTGGCCATGCGGTCTTGAATATAATTCTAAAGTATCGTGCCCTGGGAAAGTGGCATCATAAGAGCTGGAACATGTTGATTACCCGCAGGGCAGAGTTTTCGGCTTCCCACGTGTGCCGCAACCCGCGCCTGAGCGGCGAGGAGAACCAGGCCCTCTACGGGGCCGAATCCAATCCTCACGGCCACGGCCACAACTTCACCGTGGAAGTGACGCTGGAAGGGGAAGCGGACCCCGTTACGGGCATGGTCTTCGATTTGAAGAACCTCAAGGGCATCCTGCAGCGCGAGATCGTCGATCCTCTCGATCATCGTTTTCTGAATCTTGAGGTGGCGCCCTTTGATCGTGTGATTCCCACTCCCGAGAACATCGCCATCGAGATCTGGAACCGGCTCAAGCCCCAGTTTCCGGGACCGGGCGTCCGGCTGCGCGCGGTCCGGCTCTACGAGACCGAGGAACTTTACGTGGACTACTCTGGAGCTGCCGCGTGATCCGTCTGACCCGCTGCTATCGCTTCTCGGCCTCCCACCGGCTGCATTCGCCGGCTCTGACGGCCGCGGAGAATGCGGAGCTTTATGGGAAGTGCAACAACCCGCGCGGCCACGGACACGATTATTTCCTGGAAGTGAGCGTGGCGGGCCCGGTGGATGACCAGACCGCCCGCGTTGTCGACGTGGCGGCCCTGGACCGGCTGATCGAAACGCAGGTCTTGTCGCGGCTGCGGCACAGGGATTTGAACGCCGAGGCGAGCGACCTGGCCGGCGCGGTCCCCACCACGGAGAACCTGGCGACAGGCATTAGAAACAGGCTGGCTGAATGCTGGAGCGGCGCCTTTCCTCTCGGAACGCCGTCACTCGACCGCATACGCGTCCACGAGACGCGCAGGAACACCATCGAAATACGCGAGACATCATGAGACACAGGAAAGCCGTCGTACAAGTCATGCCGCCAAACCCGCGGGGCGTCTCTATCGTCGCGGAGCTGGAGAAGATCCTGCGTGGGCTGGGCGAGGATCCCACCCGTGAAGGCCTGCTGAAGACGCCGGAGCGGGCCGCAAAGGCGATTGAATACCTGACCAGCGGGTATCGCATGAGCGTTGGCAAGATTCTGAACGGCGCGCTGTTTACTGTCAAGTACGACGAGATGGTGATCGTCAAGGACATTGAATTTTTCAGTTTGTGCGAGCATCACCTGTTGCCTTTCTTCGGGAAGGTGCACGTGGCCTATATTCCGCGCGACAAGGTGATTGGTCTCAGCAAGCTCCCGCGCATCGTCGATATGTTCGCCCGCCGGCTGCAACTCCAGGAACGGATGACGCAGCAAATCGCCCAGACCATCGAGGAGGCGGTTGATCCTCTCGGAGTGGGTGTGATCTGCGAGGCGCGCCACTTCTGCATGATGATGCGGGGGGTCGAGAAGCAGCACTCGGGGGCTGTCACCAGCTCCATGCTGGGAGCCTTCCGCAGCCACAAGGAGACCCGCGACGAATTCCTGTCGCTGGTGTCGCACACCTCGCTCCAATTCTGAGCCGGTTTCGGCTGTCTGGGACCGAGTACCGGGCAGGTACTGGTGTGAGGCAGTACGTACCTAACTTTAGTCAGCCTTGTTGTTGCGCCCCACTGCAATTAGACTGGATCGGTTCTCAAATGCTTCTGCGCGCGAAGGAACTATCATGATCCCCAGAATGAAGGCGTCAAAATTCGTGATTCCGGTATTGTTGGTAGCGGTGCTGATTTCGGCTGCCCCGTTGATGCAGGCTCAAAACAGGCAGGAACGTGACGCGGCGTGGGATGTGCTGAACATACCAACGGACCACGGGTCCCGGAAGCACGACCCGGATGACGCCAAGCTCGCGCCAGACGCCATGCCATTGGCGGCGCGAGCGGCGGCAGCTGCAGCCAGCGGCGATGTCCGCATCGACGCGCTGCTGTCTTCCTACAAATGGTCCGTAACGACTCTCACTTACAGCTTCTATGAAGACGATGTGTTTCACGGGGCCTACTACGGCACGGAGACCGTCCGCGAGGTGAGCGAACCCGTCAAGTCCAATGTCCGGCAGATTATGGCTTGGTACGGGACGCTGTTCAACATCAACTTCGTGGAAGTCACCGAGACTTCGAGCAACATCGGTGCAATCCGCTTCATGCTGTCCAGCGGGCCGAGCTACGCCTATGCGTACTACCCGAGCGGCTCCGCCACGGGCTTGGCCGGCGACGTCCACCTTAACCCTGCCTACGACCGCCTTGGCGACACCAACGGCTTCCAACACCCCGCGGGGCAGCACGGGTACGTGTCCCTGATTCACGAGATCGGCCATACGCTTGGCCTGAAGCACTCTTTCGAAGGCACCCCCATACTCCCGAAAGCCGAGGACAACGAGTCCCACACGGTCATGACCTACACCTTTACGGGATACTCGGCAGGCACGCCGATGGGTTACGACGTCATGGCCCTGCAATACCTCTACGGCGCGCGGGACAACCGCGCGGGCAATGACAATTACCTGTTCACCAGCCGGGGCACGGATCAATACAGCCTCGGCGGGACGCTGTACCTGAACACCCCCTATCACGCGCGGCAGACGATCTGGGACACGGGCGGCTTCAACAATCTCGACTGCACCGGGCTGCCGTACAACTCTTCCGGATACCTGCTGGATCTGAACGGGCTGGGCCGGTTGGTGGCTAACAGTGTCGATCACGCTACCGACTTTGACTACGGAACCGTCATCGCCAACGGCGTGAGTCATCCGTGACGTTGTCAACTCTTCCAGTTCGGACGCCATCTACGCCAACTCGCAGCCCAACGTGCTTAAGGGGTACAGCAAGACGCGGGTCACGGGCAACGACGTGATCTACGGCGCCACCATGGAAGATACGCTGGACCTTTCCGGTTACTCTCCGTCAGAGGTCAGCTCCAGCCAGACCGGCAGCGACCGTGTGTTGTCGTTCGGCGCCAACGGCAGCGTCACGATCAAGAATTACTACGGCGGCAATCCGATCTACATCTCCTACTCGCCCGGAGCCCCCGCTTCAGCATCAGCGGCGCGAGCGTGGCCGAAGGCAACTCCGGGACAACCAGCGCCGTGTTTACCGTGAGCCTGTCGGCGCCCGCCACAACCACGGTGACCGTGGACTACACGACTACGAACGGATCCGCCGTGGCGACCGATGATTACGGCAGTGCGAGCGGCACGCTCACATTCGATCCCGGCGTGACCACGGGGACGATCACCGTCCCGGTGAATGGCGACACGGTCTACGAAGCAAATGAGGTCTTCTACGTCAACCTGTCGAACCCGAGCCCGGGAGCGGTCATCAGTGACGGCCAGGGAGCGGGAACTATCGTGAACGACGACGCCGAGCCGGCGTTGGCCATAGGCGCCTTGCAGCCGCAGGGGGGAACCTACCTCCAGGAGCAGCTCTCCGGTCGTGCAGATCACGGCCACGGTCAGCCAAGGCGAGGCAACTGTCAGCGGGGCGACAGTCGTCTTTTCCATGACGAAGCCGGGCGGCGGCAAGAAGCTCACGAAATACACTGCGACAACCAACGCCGCCGGCGTCGCCACGTGGAACTATTCGGTGGGCCGCCGCGACGCACTCGGTTCTTACAGCGTCTCGGCGAAGGCCACCTACAATTCGCGGACGGCCGACAGCACCCAGCCGGCGACCTTCACCGTGCAATAGTTGCCGCATCGCGGGCGGCGCGAACCCTCATGCTACGATGAGGGTTTGAGGATGGAGAATTTCCGGCACTTCCGGGCCGGACCGGACCCTTTCGGCCGCGTCTGGCAGGTTGATCTCCTTTGGTTGCAGACGGCCACTTCGATCCGCCATAGCGACTCGGTGGACGTGAAATTTCTGCTTTCCGGCGATGACAGCCAGGTCGAAAAGATGGTCAGCTTGCCTTACCCCGATCTGTTGGAATTGAGCCGGAAGACCGGCCGTGCCGTGACCGATCCGTGGTGTATGAATCTGGCCGCGCTGCACCTGGCCGGCATGGTCGAATCCGGTGAGGACTTCGAGAAACCGCTAGTCACGGTGAAACCGGAGGAGTTGGAGAAGTACGGCGCGGCGCTCGAAACATGAATATGGGTCTCGACCAGAAACTGAGGGAGTGCGGGGTCGTCGGCGCGGGCGGCGCGGGCTTCCCAACCTGCGTCAAAGCGGCGGCAGAAGTGGAATTCATGCTGGCCAATGGCGCTGAGTGCGAGCCGCTGCTCCACAAGGACGTTCGAGCTGATGAAGAACTTCCCCGCCGAGGTTGTGGGCGGGATGGACTTGATGATGGAGGCCACCAAGGCGCGGCGCGGCAAGTTCGGCGTCAAGGAGAAGAACGCCGAGGCCGTCGAGGCGATCCGGCCCCTTCTGAACCCCGAGAGAATCGACCTGGTGCTTCTGGGGGACTTCTATCCTTCCGGCGATGAGTATGAGCTGGTGTACACGGCGACGGGCCGCCTGATCCCGCCGGCGGGGATTCCCCTTCAGGTCGGCTGCGTGGTGAACAACGTCGAAACGCTGTACAACGTGTACCTCGCCTCCCAGGGGACGCCGGTGACCAGGAAGTTCGTCTCGGTGGCGGGTGACGTCAAGGAGCCCAAGTCGTTCTGGGTCCCCGTGGGCACGCCATTCCGCGACCTGATCGAACTGGCGGGCGGCGCCACCGTCCCGGAATTCGGCATGTTCGTGAGCGGGATGATGATGGGCCGGCTGTCGTTCGATTTGGACGACGTGGTCACCAAGACCACCGCCGGGCTGATCATTCTTCCTAAAGAGCACTACCTGGTGTCGCGGAAGGACCGGCCGCTGGAGGCCATGGACCGCATCGGCAAGTCGGCCTGCGACCAGTGCAGCTACTGCACCGAATTCTGCCCGCGTTATCTTTTGGGCTACGAGGTCGTGCCGCACAAGGTCATGCGCAGCCTGGGCTTCACACTGGCCGGCTCCGGCCTCTGGAACCAGTCGGCCGAGTTGTGCTGCGCCTGCGGGCTGTGTACTTTGTACGCCTGCCCCGAGGACCTGTATCCCAAAGAGGCGTGCGACCGCGTCCAAGCGCGAGATGCGGTCCGCCGGCATCAAGTTTGTTCAGCAGAAGCCGGTGACGGTTCACCCCATGAAGGAGTACCGGCGGGTTCCATTGTCGCAGCTTCGGCGGCGGCTGAAGGTCGAAGCTTATGAAAGGGAGACTCCCTACCAGGCGATCGACCACCGGCCGGGCGTGGTCCGCATCCGGCTTTCCCAGCACGTGGGCAAGCCTGCCGCTGCGGTCGTCAAGCCGGGCGACAGAGTGGAAGCGGGCGCCGCCGTCGGGCGGGTGAAGGCGCCCGATCTGGGCGCCGACGTTCACGCCAGCATTGCGGGAACGGTGAAAAGTGTGACGGATGCCTTCGTTGAGATTCAAGCGTGAGGATATGGCCAGGAACTCCATAGGTTTGATCGAGCTGGGCAGCATCGCCGCCGGCTTTGAAGTGGCCGACGCCATGTTGAAGACCGCCGACGTGGACTTGCTTCTGAGCCGGTCGATTTGTTCGGGCAAGTACATGGTGATGGTCCGGGGCGATGTGGCCGCGGTGCAGTCCAGCGTGGCGGCCGGCAGCCAGGCCGCCGGCTTCTCCGTCATCGACACCTTCGTCATCCCGAACGTTGACGAATCGATATTCCCGGCCATCGGCGGAGCCGCCAAGGTGGAGCAACTGGAGGCGCTGGGCATCCTCGAGTCGTTCTCGGTTGCCTCGCTCATCGAGGGCGCCGACGCGGCGGTGAAGAGCGCCAACGTCCGGCTCATCGAGATCAGGCTCGCCATGGCCTTGGGGGGCAAGGCGTTCGTGACGCTCACGGGCAGCGTCTCCGCGGTGCGCAGCGCCATCGATGCGGGCGCCCGGGTGGTCGCGCAAAAGGGCCTGCTGGTGAACAAGGTCGTGATCGCCAACCCCCGCCCGGAGTTGCTGGGCGACACTATCTGAATCGGCCCCGCCCTTGACGGCCGCCGTTTTCCGGCCAGAATAACAGTTGGCAAATGGCGCCAAGTTTCGTATAAAGAGGGTTGCGAGGTTGTAGAGGAAAATCGATGGTGAAATGCCCTGATTGCAGCAGCCAGATCGACCTTGACGAAGAGGAACTGGACGAGGGCGATCTGATCACGTGTGAGGAATGCGGCGCGGAGCTGCGGGTGCTGGGATTGGACCCTCTGGAGCTGGAGTCCGCCGACGACGAGGACGAGGAGGAGGAGAAACTCGAACTCGACGAGGGCGACGACGAAGAACACTGGAGGTAGGCGGAGGGTTCCGCGCGCCGGGCCGCCGGCGGGGGTGCGGTATACTGTCATTAGTAGATGGCACACGGCCGAGTGAGAGGCTGACATGAGCAGGAAATCCAGCTTAATCATTGTTCTCATCAGCGTTCTTGCGGGATCTTGGGCCAGCGCCTTTCAACAGGGCAAGAAGGGCGAGGATGCCAACGTCCGCTCGGTTCAGGGCGTGGTTGAAGATCCGCAGCAGACTCCAGTGGAAGGCGCGGTGGTGCAACTGAAGAACACCAAGTCTCTTCAAGTGCGCTCCTTCATCACCCAACGCGAAGGCACTTATTACTTTCACGGCCTTAGCCCCGATGTGGAGTACGAATTGAAGGCTGAGTTCAGAGAGCGCATCCAGTCCGCTCCGAAGGCTTACGGTCTTCGATTCACGCAAGAAGGCCATCGTCAACCTGAAACTGGAACCAAACAATAACCGCGCTCCGCGGAATCTGGGAGGAAATCAATGAAGTATCTGCTGTCACTGGGCACTGGCAGTGTTTCTGTCGGCCGCTGTCCTGTTCGGCCAGGATTTCCGGCTGGGCTCGACGGTAGCCGATTTCACCGTCTCCGACCTCAAAGGGAAACCCGGTCAATTTTTCGAGCCTGAAGGGCGATGTCACCGTGGTGATGTTCATCGCCACCCAATGCCCGGTCTCCAACGCCTACAACGAGCGGATGAAGGCCCTCTACAATGACTACGCTGCGAAGGGCGTCAAGTTCGTGGTCATCAACTCCAACAACACCGAGCCGGCCGCCGAGGTCGCAGCGCACGCGGCCAACCACGGCTTTCCCTTCGCGGTCTACAAGGATCCCGATAATGTCGTGGCGGACCGGTTCGGCGCACAGGTGACGCCGGAGACGTTCGTGATCGACAAGTCCGGCGTCATCCTCTACCACGGCTCCATCGATGACTCGCAGAACCCCGCCAACATCAAGACGCAGGGCCTGCGCCTGGCGCTGGACGCCGTCCTGGCGGGCCAGAGCGTGGCCAGGGCCGAGACCAAGGCTTTCGGCTGCACCATCAAGAGGGCGAAAAAGACTTCGTGAGAGCTGTGGCTTGCGCTGGCTCTGCTGGGGCGCGGCGGTGCTCGCGTCCTCGCCCAGGCGCCGCTGCGCCCGCTCGATGAGAAGGTGCTACGCGCAGCTCGTCGCTTCGCACAAGGGCACCGTCCTGCTGGTGGATTTCTGGGCCACCTGGTGCGCTCCCTGCCGGGAGGAGATGCCGCTGCTGGTCCAGCTGGAGCGGAAGCATCAGGAGCCAGGGGACTGCGGCTGGTGACGGTCTCCTGCGATGAGCCGGAGGACCAGCGCAAAGCCGGGCAGTTTCTGACCGAGCACGGGGCGCTCCGAGCCCGGCCTACCTGAAGCGCGTGGCAGAGGACGAGAAGTTCATCAACTCGTGGACGGCAACTGGAGCGGGGCGCTGCCCGCCCTGTTCCTTTACGACCGCAACGGGCCGGCCTGGCCCGCTCCTTCATCGGCGAGACGGACATGGCCGCGCTGGAGCAGGCCGTCCGGAAGCTGCTGTAGGCTGGCCGTTCTGTATCTATCGTTCCACTGAATGGAACGACGATCGTTTTGTGGTATCTTCAATGGGCATGGACGCGGCGATCGTTTATGGCGCAGTGCGGCGGGTTTGGCTCCAGACCGGCTCGGCGGCGAGAGCAAGACGCGCATCTACTGATGGAGACGTTCTATCTCAAGCAGGGCACGCCAGCCGGCCCGCATTCACGAGTACATGAGCAAGGCGGCTCTGCCGGCCTTGAGCAAGGTTCACAGCGGCCCGAAGACTGGTGATGGACGCTCTGGTCGGTGCCGCACACGCCGCAGACGATCGTGATCCTGGGCTTCCAGTCCGTTGCAGGAATTCTGGGGCGTCCGCGCGAAGCTGAATGCCTGGACCAGGAACTGGACAAAGCCTTCGAGGAATGGCAGAGCGGTCCGGAAGCCGCCCTTCGAGCAACAGGCCAACGCGTTGCTGGAAGCCACGGACTACGCGCAGGAGATCGTGCGCTCTGGATCCGCCTCCTAGCAACGCCGCGAATTTTTGAGCTGCGCGTCTACCACTCGCCCACACTACCGCCACTCTGAAGTCGCTGCACGAGCGCTTCGCCGGTCCCGAGATCAAGCTCTTCCACCAAGTCGGGCGTGCATCCCATTCTTTACAGCTCCACGGTGATCGGGCCCAACATGCCGAACCTCACCTACGTGATCCCGTTCGAGGACCTGGCAGCAAGGGAAAAGGCCTGGGATGCTTTTGGCGCGGACCCGGAGTGGCTCAAGGTGCGGCAGGATTGGATCGACGAAGAACGGCCAGATCTCGACTCTACAACCAGATCTCTGCTGTACCGGGCGACTGCCTACTCACCCATTCGGTAGGGGAACCGGCCTGCCCCGGGTGCATCCTCACCCGGAGGGCAGCATCTTGGCGATGTCGTTGTAGATCGACGAAGACCATCACCATCAGCAGGAAGACGAAGCCGAACTTGAAGACCGCCTCCTTGACGGGCACGCTGAGGTCCCGGCGAATCAGCATCTCGAACAGCAGCAGGAGGATCACCCCGCCGTCCAGAATCGGGATGGGCAGCAGGTTGATGATGGCCAGGTTCAGGCTCACCGCGGCCATCAGGTTGATGAAGGTGTAAGCCCCTTCCCGGGCCGCCTCGCCCGACAGTTGCGCGATGCGGATTGGGCCGTCGATCGACTTGGCGGACATCCGGCGCGCCACGATGCCGCTCAGAAACTCGTAGATCAGAGTCGCGCCCCGGATGTTCTGCTGCACCGACTGGGAGAGGCCTCGGGCAGGGAAAGGCGCGTGAAGACGATGCGGTGGTCGGGAGCCACGCCGATCATCCAACGCTTCTCCACTTCCGAGAAGGCGGGTTGTATCGCCAGAATCCGGCGCTTGCCTCGCGCAGGAACTCGATCTCGACCGGCTTGCCGTCGCTGGCGCGGATCACTTCCTGGAGCTTGAAGCGGGAACGGATTCGCTGGCCGTTCGACGCTCAATAGCAGGTCGCCGGCCCGTAGCCCCGCCTTTTCGGCGGGCATGCCCCGGGCTGACCTCGGCCACCTGGATCTCCGCCTGCTGCGCCCAACCGGCATAACCCACGCCGACTTTCTCGGCCAGCGTGGGCACCACCGTCGTCGAGAACTCCTGTCCGTTCGCTCCACCGCGAGCTGCAGGGGCCGGTTGGCGCTGGAGAATTCCTTGATCGTGATGTCTTCCCAGGTGGGGTTCTCGAATGTCGTCGATCTTCGCGATGCGGTCGCCTTCCCGGATTCCGGCTTTCTGCGGCCGGCGAGTCCGGCATGACGTGACCGATGACCGCCACAAGGTCCGCCGTCAACGGCTTCGGGTACTTGAACATGAACAGGCCGGCCAGTAGCGCCACGGCCAGGACGATGTTCATGAACGGCCCGGCGAACACGATCAGCAGCCGCTGCCATCGCGGCTTGGCCATGGAACGAGCGCGGATCGTCGGCAGCCTCTTCGCCCGGCTGCTCGCCCGCCATCTTGACGTATCCGCCGAAGGGGATGGCGGAAATCCGGAAATCCGTCTCGCCTCTCCGGAAGCCGAACAAGCGGCGGCCGAAGCCGAAACTGAAGGTTTCCACCCGCACGTCAAAGAAGCGCGCCACCAAAAGTGGCCCAGTTCGTGGATCAGGATCATCACCCCGATCAGAACCAGCAGCCACAAGATGTTTTCGGCAATCAGCATGATCGTTCCATCACCGCCGCCGGGCTTCTCGTCCCGGAGGCGGCGCTTCGCTCTTCATCCTACCCCTCAATGACGCTCCCGGCCACTAGCCGTGACTGCCGGTCGATCTCCAGCACTTCACTCGACGGAGTCCATCGTGCGGCTACCCATGCGGCTCAGCGTCTCCTCCACCACCGCCGCGATCCCCGGGAACGGGATCTCGCCGCGCAGGAAAGCCTCCACGGCCACCTCATCGGCGGCATTCAGGGTGCAGCCGGCCGATCCTCCAGCTTCCTGCGCCTGCGTAGGCCAGTTTCAGCAGCGGAAACTTCTCAAGGTCCGGCGGATGGAACTCCCACCTGCGCGGCTCGTCCCACTGCAGGCGCGGCACCGGAGCCGCGCTTGCGGTCCGGATAGGTCAGCGCGTACTGAATCGGCATGCGCATGTCGGTCGTCGAGATCTGCGCCAGCACGCTGCCGTCGACGTACTCCACCATGGCATGAACCTTGGACTGGGGGTGAATCACCACGTCCACCTCCGGGGCGCGAAGCCGAACAGCCAGCAGGCCTCGATCACCTCGAAGCCCTTGTTCATCATGGTGGCCGAATCCAGGCTGATCCTCTTGCCCATCTTCCATGTTGGATGATTCAGGGCCTGTTCCGGCGTCACCTTTTCCAGCTCCTCGACGGGCGTGTTCCAGAACGGACCGCCGGAGGCGGTCAGGATCAGCCGCGAGCACTTCGCTGCGCGCGCCCGCCCGCAGGCACTGGTGCGCGCCGTTGTGCTCGCTGTCGACCGGAATCAGTTCGGAGCCGCTGCGCGCGGCGGATTCCATCAGCAGAGCGCCGCTGGCCACCAGCAACTCCTTGTTGGCCAAGCCGATGGTCTTGCCAGCGCGCACTGCCGCGTGCGTCGCTTCCAGGCCGGCCACGCCCACAATCGCGGCCATGACGAACGTCACGCCGGCGGCGACCGCGGCCTCCATGCGGGCCTTTCCGCCCGCTCCCAGTTGAGGCCACTCGGACTTGCGGGAGCCCGGTTGCTTCAGCTTCGAGACCAGCCGGTTCAGAGTCTCATCCGTTGCCACCACAACCACTTGCGGACGAAACTCCAGGATCTGGGCAACCAGCTCGTCCACGTTCTGCCCGGCCACCAGGGCGAAAACCCTGTAGAGGTCGCGGCTCCTCCGGATGACGTCCAGCGTATTCTTGCCGATCGAACCGGTGGACCCCAGGATGGTGATGGTTTTCATCAGGCAGGGCTCAGGTGACGCGCCACTAAGCATCATACCACCGTCTTCAGGCTTCGATGCGAGCCATCGGTTGCCTGACCGCTGCACGGCTCTCGCCTTGTGGGACTTTCTCTCTTTTTTGGGGGTGCCGGGGAGGAAATTTGCTTCAGGGGTCTTTTTTGCTAGAGGTTAGTCTCGCTTTGGTGGGAGTTGCCTCCCCGGCTTGATTCTAATAATAGAATATGAAATTGCGGAATGCAAGAGAAAAGTTTTCCTTTTTTGGGATTTGTTACAAAACCACGCCTTCCGCTTGCGCACCCCCTCCTTGGTGCTGCGCTACACTCTCAACAGGAGTCCCCAGCATGCCCCATAACAAGCTCACCGGGCACCCCCTCCGGCCGCGCACGGAAGTCCTGACCCGCGGTTTCGACCCGAGGCTGTCTGTCGGGTCCGCCAGACCGGCCCTATTTCGTTGCAGTCACCTACGTTTTCTCCAGCCCCGAGGCGGCCGAGCGCGCTTTTGCGGTTGCCCTGGGGAAGGCGCAACCCGCCGAGGGCGAGCAAGTGGAGTTGATCTACGCCCGCCTCAACCACCCCAACGCCGAGATTCTGGAGGACCAGATGGTCCCCCTTGAGCCCCGCGCCCAGGCGGCCGCCGTCTTCAACTCGGGGCTGGCGGCCATCATGACCGCCTTGCTCACGTTCGCGCGCACCGGCGATGCGGTCGTCTACACCGTGCCCCTCTACGGGGGCTCGCAGGCCCTCATGCACGAGTTGCTGGAGCCCTTCGGCGTCACCTGCATCCCCGTGCCCGCCGGGTATGGCGCTGAGCTGGACACGGCGATCCGTACCGCAAAGAATTTACGGATTGTCTTCATTGAGACCCCCGCCAACCCCACCATGATGATGACCGATATCCGCCGGGCCGCCAACACCGCTTCCGCCCGCCCGGACAAGCCGCTCATCATGGTGGATAATACCTTCCTGGGTCCCACCTTCCAGCATCCTCTGTTGCTGGGCGCGGACCTGGTGCTGTACTCGGCGACGAAGTACCTCTCGGGCTTTAGCGACTTGATCGCCGGAGCGGCGCTGGCCCACGATCCGGAGTTGATCCGCCAGTTGCGCATGCGCCGCGCTCACTTCGGCAACATCCTTCCGCCGGACGAGTGCTGGATGCTGGATGGACGCCTGCCGACCGTGGCGCTGCGCATGAACCGGCAGAGCAAGAACGCCCAGCGCATCGCCGAGCGGCTGGCCGAGCACCCCAAGGTGCTGAAGGTCCACTATCCGACGCTGTTCGACGACCAGGAGCAGATCAAGATCCGGCTCGCGCAGTGCGACTACCCGGGCGCCGTCTTCTCCATGGACCTGGAGGGGGGCAAGCCTTCCGCCTTCGAATTCCTGCGCAACCTGCAAATCGCCAGGAATGCAGTTTCCCTGGGAGGAGTGGAGACTCTGGCCTGCCATCCCCTGACCACCACTCACTCCGGCCTCTCCGCCGAGGAGCTGTCGCTAGCGAAGATCACGGAGGGGCTGGTGCGCGTCTCGGTGGGGATCGAGGACTGGCGCGACCTGCTGGAAGATTTCGAGCAGGCGCTCAACCAGATCTAGATTCGCGGAAACAACATCTGGGTGGTCGTGTTCATCAATGCATGCGCTACCATGGCGGCGCGGATGCTGCCCGACTGCGAGTAGGCCCGCCCATAGAACAACCCGGCGACGGCCGCCACCAGCGCGAACTTCCAGTTGGGGAAGGACCGGAATGGCAGGTGGACCAGCCCGAACGCCACGGATGCAGCCACCAGCCCGGCGGTCCGGCTTCCCAGCCACTTGCACAGCCACTGTTGCAGCAGTCCCCGGAAGAAAAACTCCTCGGACAGGGCCACCACCCACAGCATCCCCAGAAAAGTGAGGGCTGCCAGCGGCACTGCCTGCCACCATTCCAACGGGACCGGCCGCCAGCGCACGAAGCCGGTCAGCATCGCCAGCGGCAGCCCAATGGGCAGGAAGTACACAAAGTTCCGAATCCCGATAGCCCAATCCGCCCTGGTAGGGATGAAGCCGAACCCGACTCCCTCTACTTTCCGGAACCACAGGATGACCAGCACCCCCAACCGGGTCCACATCAATTGACCCAGAATGCCAAGAGGTACCTTGGGCGCGGGACTGGGGTAGATGGTTGAGAAGACACCGCTCAGAACCACGGCGGCCATGAAGACCAGGAAGACAGCGTCGGTGATGGGGTTGCCGGGCAGCAGCAGGTACCAGAAGCACACGACCGCAGCCAGCGCCGCCAGCAGCGCCAGCCCGGCCCAGTAAACCGTGCCGGTTGCCAGCGTGTAGACGCAGTAGGGAGCAATTGCGCTGAGCGCCAGGCCTCCGGCCAGAACCGGCCGCGGCCAGCGCTCCTCGATCGCCTGGCGCAGGCCCGCGAAGCCCGGAACCAGGTAAAAGGATGCCTCCCACAGAAACGCTGAGATCACCGGGAGTGTGATTCCCCACGGCAGCTCCAGAAACCGTGCGTAAAGGACCCCCGCGATCGTCAAAATCGTCCATAGCGTGATCAGAGTCAGCAGGAAGCCGCGGTAAGGTCCACGCATCGGGTTCATCTTAGCATTGAGGTTGAACGCTGCCTAACACAGGACTCATGCACGCTGCGTTATACTCTCATCCCAGTGATGCGAAAGTGCCTGGCTCTGCTCCTTCTCCTGGTGTTTGCGCCGGTGCTCCCGGCGCAGGATGAGCCATGCGCGGAGGGTACTCGCCACATCAGTTGGGCCCGAGTCATCCCGGTTGTTGCGAGCGACCAGAAGCAGATCTGGACCTTCCCCTTGCGGGCGGTGCGGGGAAGCCACCGGACTGCCGTCCTCGGCGTGCTGGGCGCCACCGCCGCCATGATCGCCGTTGACCCGCATGACACTCCCTACTTCCGCCGCACCGACACGTTTCACGGTTTCAACTCCGTGTTCACCGGACGAGCCACCGACTTGGGCGCGATTGCCGTTCCGTCGGCACTCTATGTGGCAGGCTTGATCCGCAAGGATTCCTACCAGCAGAAGACGGCGCTGCTCGCGGGTGTGGCGGTCTTGGACTCGGCGATCGTGACCGTTGCTCTGAAGGGGGCCACGGGCAGGCTGCGCCCGCAGGACGTCCCGGTGAACGGGGATTTCAGCCACACCTGGTTCAAGAGCAAGGGCAACAACTGGATGCGGGGCCGCGGAAGCTTTCCCTCCGGCCACACGGCGGCGGCGTTCTCGATTGCCACCGTCCTCTCGCGCCGCTACCCAAAGCATCGCTGGCTTCCGTATGTGGCCTACAGCCTGGCCGGCGTGGTGGGCCTCTCCAGGGTCACGCTGTCCTCGCACTTCCCATCCGACGTCGTGATGGGGGCTGCCTTGGGCTACTCCATCAGCCGCTACACGGTACTCCGGTGACAGACCGGTTGTTCCTAAGACTCCTACTGCTCCTTGTGGGCGCGTGGCCGTGCCTTGGCCAGTTGACCACGGGCGTGCTGCGCGGCCGGGTGCTGGATGAGGCGGGCACACCCCGGCCAGGCGTGTCGGTAACGGTTGAAGGACAACCGGCTTCCCGCGTCGAGACGCTGTCGGACGCCAAAGGCGAGTTTGAATTGGTGCTGCCTTACGGAAGCTACCGGCTCAGCGCGGGGGAGGCGGGGTCAGCGGTAGCCTACGTTCGTCCTTTGCAGATTACCAGCGTCGAAGTGCAACCCAGCAGGCAGAGCCCTTCAGCCGGGTCCGGACTGCTGCCGTCGCTGGAGCCGGCCACGGTCACCTACCCTCTCGATTTTTCGGGGCTGGCGGGAATGCGGCTGCCGCTCATCTCCCTGCGCGCTTACTCTTGGACCGCTACGCGTTTCACTCTCCAGGGAGCGGGCGCCACCGACGCCTACCAACCGGGCCGGACGATTTTCTTCCCCGATGCGCAGGCGGCCGGAGATCTGGTGTCGCGGAGCGGGTTTGATCTGGGGTCCTCACCAGCCTATGGAAGCGAAATCGCCTGGTTCGCGCGCGAACCGGAGCGGGCATGGCACGGCCGGCTCTCCACGAGCGGCACAGGCTCCTTGCTCGCCTCCGGCAACCTGCCCTCGCCGGCCGCCCGAGGTATTCTCCAGCAGTCCGAACACTATCGCTGGCTCACGCGGGAGGGCTTTCAGGCGGGGGGACCGCTGGGCAGGCGCGCGGACCTGTCTGCTCTCGGGAACGGGTCAATGGGCCTCGCAGACCGTGCCGCAAGCGCCGGCCCGTCAGGATCTGGACAGCCGTCTGCTTTTCACCGACGCGCGCGGACGAGTCCAGCTCAGCGAGCGGGACCAGATCGACGCGCTTTTCAGCGGCTCTCACATCCGGCTGTCCGACTGGGGCGTTCCGGCCGGTCTGGAAGCGCTGGCCGGGCGACGCATGAGTCCGCCTTTGACGAACGCTGCGGGCTTTGCCGGGCTGCGGGAGGCGGATCGTTTCGATTCCGTGCGGGCCGGTTGGACCCGGCAGACTTTTCTTGTCCGGACGGCCCGGTGTGCTCGAGGTCCGCTACGGCTTCTCTTCCGCTCATTTAGACACCACGCCCACCGGCGCGGCGGACACCGCGCCGCCGCTGGCCAACCGGGCCACGCGCACGCGTCACGACTTGCAGGCCGCGTTCCAGCCGGGCGAGTTCTCGCTGGCCGGCCAGCGTCACCGTCTCTCAATCGGTGGAAGCTGGGACACCAACAACGTGCGCAATCGATGGCGAGCGCCATCCGACGTGAACCTGATCACGGCGGACAGCGTTCCCGCCTTTGTCGTGGTGCTGAATACTCCGCGCGACAGCCGCGCGCGGATCCGGAACGTCTCCGCCTATATGCAGGATGAAGTCAGGATCTTGCCTTGGTTGGCCGCGGATTTCTCACTAGTCGGAGACTTTCGCACATTCGGCGCAGAGCCGATTTTCGCTTGGACAGAGCGCCTCCCCCCGCGTGGGCCTCAGTCTTACACCGCTCCCACGCCTGGTGCTGCGCGCGGGCTATGCGCGCCTGCGCTCCCCGCTGGCGGGCCGTTACTGGATTATGGTCGAGGCGAACAGTCTTGGCGGCGCTCAATACCTGTGGAACGACGCCAATGGAGATGGAATCTGGACGCCGGCGGAAACCGGTCCGCTGGTCCTTAGATTCGGCTCGCCCTATTCGGGCATCGACGGCAATCTGCGGCGCCCTTATGCCGACGAGTTCAACGTCGGCGCGGAAACCACGCTGCCGCAGGGGTTCCGAATGTCGCTGCGGCTGTTCCGCCGCGATGAGAAGGATCGAATCGCTGCCATCAATGTGGGAGTCCCCGATGCCGCGTTCTCGCCGGTGGAGACGCTTGACCCGGGCCCCGATGGAGTTCGCGGCACCTTCGACGACCAGAACCTCACCGTGTACGCCCAGGATCCGTCCACCTTGGGGCAGGACTGGTACCTGCTCACCAATCCGCCGGGCCTCCGCATGCGCAACCAGGGCCTCGTGGCCGAGATCACTGGCCACTGGCGTCTGGTAGCCGTCCAGGCGTCGTTCATGGCGGTGAAGTCGCGCGGCCCCACCAACCCCGGCAACGGAGTGCTCGAGAACGACGCGGGCGTGGCCGGCGCGCTGTATCAGGATCCGAACACGCTGATCCACGCCGACGGCCGTACCTACTTCGACAGAGCCTATGTCGGGAAGGTGCGGATGAGTACGACGCTTCCCCGCAGGTTCGGAGGTCTTGAGCTGGCGAACACGGCCGACTACCTTGACGGGCTGGCCTTCGGCCGGAGGCTGCTCATCAAAGGCCTCCCACAGGGCCCGTTTTTGGTGGCCGCCACGGTGCGCGGCAGCCCCGAGGGTGGAAATCGCACGGAGTACCTGCTCAACTGGAACCTGCGCGTAGGCCGGACCCTGCGGTTTTCGCGCGGCGGTCTCGGCTTGTCGATGGACGTGCTGAATGTCCTCAACGGGGGGGCCAAGATGCAAGAGTCTGACACCACCGGGCCACTGTTCAACCAGCGCCTGCCGCTGGCCCTCCAGCCGCCGCGCTTCGTTCGGTTTACTATTGAATATCTGTTCTGAGAAACGTGCGTGCGAACCCCAGGGCATTGCCGGATGAGCAGGGCATGGCTGTGTGCCATCGTGCTGCTTCTGGCTTCTCACAGCGCGACGGCGGCCGGCGAGTGCCCCGGCCTTTCGGGCGCCGTGTCGGCGGCGAGCGGGGAGCCTGCACCGCTGGCCGAGTTGACGCTGGTCAATCTCGATAGCGGAGTCGAGACCCAGGTCGTGGCCGATCGCCACGGCAAGTACCAGATCTTGCGCCTTCCAGCCGGGCGGTATGCGGTGACTGCGCGCGCGGCGCACACCAGTGTGTCCACCAGGGCCGGCGTGGTCGTCACCGGCGGCCCGTGCGTCGAGCTTTCCATCATTCTCTCCACCATGCCGGCGGTGCTTGAGTCCGGCGGGCTGCGCGAGGTTCCCCTGAATGGCCGCAACTACCTGGATCTGTTAAGCGCCGTCTCGGATGCCACGCGCGGAGGGGAGGGCGGCGACATCGAAGGCTTTGGGCCGTACGCTCCTCGCGGCAATTTAAGCCTGAATAGCTACGGGCAGCGCGGCCAGAACAACAACTTTTTGATCGACGGGATGGACAACAACGAGAGCTGGCTTCGCGGACCCATGCTCTCGACTTCCACAGAGGCGGTGGAATCGGTGAGCCTCCTGGCGACCTATATCCCCGCGGAACTGGGGCACGCCACGGGAGCGGCCGTCAGCGCGCGTTCTCGTACCGGCTCGAACCGCGTGCACGCAAGCCTGTTCGAGTACGTTCAGAGTTCTATCTCGAACGCACGCAATTTCTTCGATGGGCCGAAGAAACCCAGCCTCGCGCAGAATCAGTTCGGCGGCAACCTCAGTGGCCCCGTGCGGAAGGACAACTGGTTCGTCTCCCTCAATGCTGACTTGTCGCGCGAGCGGCGGGGCCTTACCGTGATCTCAACCGTTCCCACCGCCCTACAGAAGACCGGCGTCTTCGGGCCCCTCTCGATCTCGGATCCCGCCACCATCACGGAGATACGGCCCGTCGAGTTCCAGCGCCAGCCCTTTCCCGGCAACCTCATCCCGCCCGCGCGAATCCCGGCGCAGGCGCGCAGGCTGATCGCGCTCTACCCGGACCCCAATCTGCCGGGCGTCGTGAACAACTACCGGTTCACGCCTTCACTCGTGCGCCACGACGACAGGTTGGATGTCCGTTCCGACAAGGTGCTGTCCACGCGCGGCACGCTGTTCGCCCGCGCCAGCTACGAGCGGCACGACACTCGCTCGCCAGGCGCTCTGCCCGGCCCGCCTGGATCATTCGCCGGCAGCGATGCCGCGCAACATGCCGACGCGGCGCACACCAGGCTGACCGTCTGGAGCGGCGTGGTCTCCCACACCATCGCGGTGCGCCCATCGCTGGTCAACGAGTTTCGGGCGGGCATCGCCCGCATCGATCAGACCGGCTCCGCCCTGGACGCAGGGCTGGACGCCGCCGCCGCGCTCGGCATCCCCGGCTTAGGCCTCGATGGTCTGCCCGCTGGTGAAACCCACCGGTTACGCCCGGCTGGGAGCCACGGGGCCGGTTCCTTTTCAGATTCGCGGGACGAATTACCAGGTGGATGAAAATCTCCTGTGGCAGAGGGGGTCGCATGCCTGGAAGTTTGGTTTCCAGGCCATTCGCAGGCACGTGGACGGCGTCGCTTCGGAATGGACCAGCCGGGGGACGTTCCTTTTCACGCCCGACTACACCAGCCAGGTCGGCGTGGACAACACGGGGAATTCGATCGCATCCCTGTTGACGGGCTATCCCGCCGAGGTCCGCCGCGACATTCAATATGCGCCGTTCCAACTTCGCGGCTGGGAGTGGGCGGGCTTCGCCCAGGATGACTTTCGTATCCGGCGCAAGCTGACCATTCAGGCCGGAGTCCGCTATTCGCGCTATCCGCCCGTCACCGAAGCCCAGCGCCGGATGGTCAATTTCAACTACATCCGGGAGACGCCGGCTCTGGACCAGTTTGCGGGCCAGGGAGGCGTGAACCAGTATGGAGGTCCGGGCTTCAACCGCTGGGCCATCGCGCCGCGCATCGGCTTCGCGCTCGATCTGTGGGGAAACGGGGCCACCGTGCTCCGGGGCGGCTTCAGCCAGATGTACGACACCGGGTCGTATATCTTCGAGGGCAGCCTGGCGCGAAATCCGCCCTTCGCGGCAAGGCAGGATATCTTCGGCGGGTCGCTGCAGCTTGGGCTCAGTCTGGCGCAAGGGATTCCCGCGCCGGAGCGCAGCGCTCTGCTCGACGCGGCAAGCCTCAATCGCGTGAGTGGCTCTATCTACGCCATCGAGACTTCGGACTACACGCCTTACTCGGATCAATGGGGACTGTTCCTGCAACAGCATCTGCGGCCCGGGCTGGTCTTGGAGATCGGGGGCATGGGCTCGATGGGGATGCACCTGTATTCCACACTGGACATCAACCAGCCATATCCCGCGCCCTCCCCATACCAATGGCGGCGATATCCCTATGAGCCGTACAAGTCGCGCATCGAGTATTTGAGTCTGGGTGCAGGCTCGACGTACTATGGCGGCCAGCTCAAGCTGACCGGCCAGGTGAGCTCCGGCCTCCGGCTCCTGGCCTCCTACAGGTACGCCAAATCGCTAGATGATGCCGGCGTGCCCGCCACAAGCGAAGCCAGCCGCCCGATGGGCTCGCAATATATCTACGATCAGCGCAGCACCCGCGGCCCCTCCTCCTTCGACGTCAGCCAGCGGTTCATGCTGATGGCCTTCTATGACCTGCCGTTCAACCCGCGTCTGCTTCATGCGGCGCTAGCCGGCTGGCGCAGCAGCAGCGTGGTCACGGTTCAAACCGGTCTCCCGTTCACGCCGGAGCTCGCGGTCAACGGCCTGAACAACGGCGGCTTCTGGCTGCCTGATCGCATGGGTGACGGGTCCCTGCCGGCGAGTGAGCGCTCCCACCGGCGTTGGTTCAACACCAGCCTGGACCGCGCCGACCCCAACCGCGCATTCCAGACTCCGCCCATCTATCAGTACGGCAACTCGGGATTCAACATCCTGCGAGGTCCTGGCCTGGCCACGGTGGACACGGCCCTCGCCCGAATCTTCTCCCTGGGCGAAGCCGCGCGGCTTCAGGCGCGGGTCGAGGCGTTCAACCTGCTGAACCGGACGAACTTCGCGCTGCCGAACCGCATCCTCGGGCTGGAGTCCTCCGGCGCGATCAGCCGCACATCCACTCCCTCGCGGCAGTTCCAACTGGTGCTCAGGCTGGAGTGGTGACGCATATTCCTGGAACTTTTTGCCACTCCCGGTGGAACCTGAAGTAGCAGTCCGCAATCGAATGGACATGAACGGCCCAGAGCCAAGCGACGAAGACCTGCTGGCACGGCTCCTCAAAGGGGAGGAAGAGGCATTCACTTCTCTCTACCGGCGCCGGCAGTCCTCCGTCTACCGGTTCGCGCTGCAGATGAGCGGCTCCGAAGCGATGGCCGAGGACGTAACCCAAGAGGTCTTTCTGGCGCTGCTCGTGGACGGCAAGGGCTATGACCCCGGGCGGGGCACACTAGCGGCGTATCTCTATGGGATCGCCCGCAATAAGGTTCTCCGTTTCCTGGAGCGGCAGGGCCCTTCGGCCCTGCACGAGGCTCACGCCGAGCCCGCCAGCGCCGAGCGTGGTCCGCTGGAGGAGCTGGCGGGGAAGCAGAGCGTCCAGGCGGTGCGATTGGCGATTCTGGCGCTGCCTCTGCATTATCGCGAGGTGGTGGTCTTGTGCGAGTTGCACGAGATGAGTTATGAGCAGGCAGCCGAAGCGCTGGGCTGCGCGGTGGGGACGGTTCGGTCGCGCTTGCATCGCGGTCGCAGTCTGTTGGAGGAGAAGCTTCGCGGCGCGAGCGAAGCTGGGCTGGCGCGGGGCAGCATCAGTCCCGCGAGGAGTTGGATATGAACGTTCCAGACTTGAACGGGCACTTGCGCGCACTCAGGGAAAGCATGCGTGACGCCGCCGCGCCGGACCGCGTGGAGGCCGCATTGCTGGCTGCGTTCCGGCAACGGCGGCAATCCCAGCGGGTTGGGGCGAACCGGCGCTGGCTGCTTTGGCCGGTGGCAGCGGCGGCGGTTCTCGCCGTCGCGGCCTTCGTAGCGCTGCTGCCAGGACCGCGCCGGATAGAACCCATCAGGCCCGCAGTAGCCACGCCCGCTTTGACGGCGGCTCCTCCCGCGCTCGTGGAGCCCGCGGCCCCGACACCGGCCACACGCCGTCGCGCGGCGCCCGCTCGGACGAAAGAGGTCGCGACAGATTTCATACCCCTGGTGACCCAGGCAGCCTGGGGGCCGGGCGACAGCGTCCAGATCATCCGCGTGCGCGTGCCTCGGACGGACCTGATTGCGTTTGGGATGCCGCTAAACCCTGAGAGGGCATTCGAGCTGGTCAAGGCCGATATCGTCCTGGGCCAGGATGGAGTCGCGCGAGCCGTCAGGCTCGTGCGTTGAGCAGCAGCACTTAAAAGGAGAGACCCCATGAGAGCAACTAGACTTGCCGGGATGGCGTTGGTGGCCAGCGCTCTTGTCTTCGCCCAGCAGACCATCGTCAAAGAGAGAGTGATCGTGCATTCCAATGCGCCCGGTGTACCGTCGCCGCCCACCCCGCCTCCGGCCCCGCAGATCGAGTATTTCGCAGCGGAGTTCGATGGAGCGGTGGTAAAGGGAGTTCCTTATTCGGCGGAGGCCGTCACCGAGACCACCCAGAGCCTTGCCGACGGCAACCGCATTTCCCGGAAGACCACGGCCTTGCTCTTCCGGGACAGCGAGGGCCGCACGCGGCGAGAACAGACCCTGGGGGCGATCGGTCCCTGGGCTTCGCAGTCCGCCGAATCGCCACGCACGGTTTTCATCCATGATCCGGTGGCGGGAGTGAACTATGTCCTGAACTCTTCGGACCATACGGCCCAGCGGCTCCCGCCGGCATCGGGGCTGTTCGAGCTGCCGCTTCCACCCCCTCCGCCGTCACCGCCGGCGCCCCCATCGACCACGGGGAATATCATGTACCGGTCCTCCACCATCACCCATGCCAACGCGGGGCAGACCAAGGACGAGCAACTCGGCAAGCAGGTGATTGAAGGGGTCGAAGCCGAGGGCACGCGCAGCGTGGTGACAATTCCCGCAGGCCAGATTGGGAATGAACGGCCGATCGAGATTCGTCTCCGAACGCTGGTATTCGCCCAAGCTGCAGCTGGTTGTCATGAGCAAACACAACGATCCGCGATTGGGCGAGACCCTCTACCGGCTGACGAGTGTCAACCTCGGCGAACCTGCGCCCTCCCTGTTCCAGGTCCCGGCCGACTTTACGGCGGCGGAGGGTCCCCGCAATGTCCTCATCAAGAAACTGAAAGTGACGAAATAGGTTTCACCAACAAAAAGGGCGGGCCAGGCGGCCCGCCCTTGAGTTTGAAATGATGTGTTCTGCGCCCTAGTAGTCCATGTCGGGGCCGCCGTGGCCGCCGGGCATGGGAGGTCTGCTTCTTCTCGGGGATCTCGCAGACCAGCGCTTCGGTCGTCAGCATCAATGAAGCGATGGAGGACGCGTTCTGCAGGGCAGTGCGCGCCACCTTGGTCGGATCGATGACACCGGCCTTCACCAGGTCTTCGTACTTCTCGGTCTCGGCGTTGAAGCCGAAGTTGGCGTCGGCATTGGCGCTGACCTTCTCCACCACCACGGCGCCCTCGAAGCCGGCGTTCTGCGCGATCTGCCGCAGAGGCTCTTCGCAGGCCCGCTTGACGATGGCCACGCCAATCTGTTCGTCGCCGACCAGCTTCAGTGCCGACAGCGCCTTGCCGCCCCGCAGCAGGGCCACGCCGCCGCCGGGAACGATGCCTTCCTCAACCGCCGCCCGCGTCGCATGGAGAGCGTCCTCCACCCGGGCCTTCTTCTCCTTCATTTCGGTTTCGGTGGCTGCGCCGACCTTGATCACCGCCACGCCGCCGGCCAGCTTCGCCAGCCGCTCCTGCAGCTTCTCGCGGTCGTAGTCGGAGGTGGTTTCGTCAATCTGCGTACGCAATTGCTTGATGCGTCCCTCGATTGCCTTCTCGGTGCCAGCGCCCTCGACGATCGTCGTATTGTCCTTGTCGATGGTCACGCGCTTGGCCCGTCCCATGTCATCCAAGCGGACGCCTTCCAGCTTGATGCCGGTCTCTTCCATGATGCACTTGCCGCCCGTCAGGATGCCGATGTCTTCGAGCATCGCCTTGCGGCGGTCGCCGAAGCCCGGAGCCTTCACGGCGCAGGCATTCAACGTGCCGCGCAGCTTGTTCACCACCAGTGTCGCCAGCGCCTCGCCTTCCACTTCCTCGGCGATGATCAACAGCGGCCGGCCACTGCGGGCGATCTGCTCCAGCAAGGGCAGCAGGTCCTTCATGTTGCTGATCTTCTTCTCGTGGATGAGAATGTACGGCTCTTCGAGCACGCATTCCATCCGCTCGGCGTCGCTGACGAAGTAGGGCGACAGGTAGCCGCGGTCGAACTGCATGCCTTCGACCATGTCCGTGGTGGTTTCCATGGTCTTGGACTCTTCCACGGTGATGACGCCGTCCTTGCCGACCTTCTTCATCGCCTCGGCGATTCGTTCACCGATGGTCGTGTCGCCGTTGGCTGAGATCGTGCCCACCTGGGCGATCTTGTCGTCGGAAACAACCTTTACCGACATCTTCTGGACGTCGGCCACCACGGCCGCAACGGCCTTCTCGATGCCGCGCTTCAGGGCCATCGGATTGGCGCCCGCCGCCACGCTCTTCACGCCTTCGCGGAAGATGGACTGGGCCAGAATGGTGGCTGTCGTCGTGCCGTCGCCGGCCACGTCGGAAGTCTTGGAAGCGACTTCCCGCACCATCTGCGCGCCCATGTTTTCGATGGGGTCCTTGAGCTCGATCTCCTTGGCCACCGTCACGCCGTCTTTGGTGATCGTCGGTCCGCCGAATTTCTTCTCCAGAACCACGTTGCGCCCCTTGGGGCCCAGGGTGACCTTTACGGCATCCGCCAACTGGTTCACGCCCTGCAGAATCGACTGCCGGGCATTCTCACTGTAAACAATCATTTTTCCAGCCATCTACGATCCTCCTGGTTCCTACGCCTTGGCTTTCTTAGGGGTGTCTTCGATCACGCCCAGGACCTCGTCCTCGCGGATGATCAGTAATTCTTCCCCTTCCAACTTAATCTCGCTGCCAGAATACTTGCCGAACAGGATCCGATCCCCTGCTTTGACATCCAGCGGGATCAGCTTGCCGTCTTCCAGGCGCTTTCCCTGGCCAACAGCGACAACTTCGCCCTTTTGGGGCTTCTCTTTGGCTGTATCGGGGATGATGATGCCGCCTGGGGCGGTGTCTTCCTCTTCGATGCGCTTGACGACAATGCGGTCATGAAGCGGACGAATTTTCATTGACCAAAACCTCCGTTTTCCGAATTTGGGTTGTGTCAGATAGACCCGGCGGAACGCCGAAGTCCAAGTAGTATTATTAGCACACTCCCGCTATGAGTGACAATAGATTCCAGTAACCTATTGAAAATGCGTGATTTAGTGATTTGGAGATTGACGCAGCCTGCCGCTGAAAACGCAATCGCCAAATCGCCAAATCATAAATTCACAAATTCTGCTACATTGGTGTCTTCATGCGGCGCCTTCGTCCGCTCCTCCTGCTGGCTATCCTTCTGATTCTGGTCGGCGTGGCCACTGTCTACTTCGCCCAGCGGGAACTGGAGCGGCGCCACTCACCCGCTCTTCCCAAGACCCTGCCCGCCGACATCAGCGCCGCCGCGCCGGACTGGATCTGGACGCAGGTGAACGAAAAGGGCGTCGAGGTCATCCGGTTGAGCGCGAAATCCTTCCAGCAGATCAAAGACCCGCCGCGCATGCGGCTGGGGCAGGTCGAACTCCGGCTGCTGGACGGCAATGGGGAAACCTTCGACCGTTTCGTCACGGAAAAGGCCGAATTCCAAATGGACGGAAGCACGCTCCGTGCCGATGGCGACGTGAAGATTACCACTGGGGAGCCGGTGGACGGCCAGTCTTCGCGCCGCTCGGTGTTCGTCCAGACTTCCGGGCTGACGTTTGACGCCAAATCCGGCCGGGCCTTCACGGACCGCCCCGCGACCTTCCAGTTCGACGGGGGCGAAGGCAAGTCGGTGGGCGCCTCCTACGATCCCGGCAACCGTGAACTTCAACTGCACTCCCGGGCAGAGGTGATCTGGCGCGGACGGAAGTCAAAATCTCGGCCCATGAAGGTGGAGGCCGGAGAGCTCATTTACAAGGAGAGAGACTCGGTCATCGTGCTTCAGAAGTCATCCCGTCTGATGCGCGAAGGCATGGTCACGGAATCTGACCGCGGGGTGGTGTTTCTCGAAAACGGCGAGATCCGCCGGTTGGAAGCCGCCACGGCCCACGGGGTATTCCAGCCTGGGACCGGACGCCGCGTGGAGTATGCCGCCGACCAGCTCTACATGAACTTTGCCGCCAATGGTGAAGTGGATCGGGTCACGGGCGAGCGCCATGCGCGAGTCGCATCCCTGGACCAGTCGGGGCGCACCACGGTAACCGCGAACCGCTTGGAGCTGGAATTCGAGGTGGCCAGCGGCGAGAGCCTGCTGCGCCGCGGGATGGCCACCGGCGGGGCTGTCATGGAGTCCGTGCCTCTGGCCACGGGTGGCGCGGCTCAGCGCGAGACGCGCATGTTGCGGAGCGACGGCATCGACCTCTTCATGCAGCCCGGCGGGCGTGAGATTCGCGCGGTTCAAACCCGGGCGCCCGGCACCATCGAGTTTCTTCCCAATCTGCCCACGCAAAGCCGGCGGCGCCTGGATGGCGAGCGCATATCGATCGACTACGGCCCCCAGAACCGCATACGCAGCCTGCACGCCACCGGCGCGTCCACGCGCACTGAGCCCGCCAAGCGCCCTTCCGGGCCGGCGCCGCCCGCCATGCTGACCTGGAGCAAGGAACTCCGCGCGGACTTCGACCCGTCATCCGGCGAGCTCAGCCAACTGGAGCAATGGACCGGCTTCCGCTATGAGCAGGCAGACCGGCGGGGCCGGGCCGACCGCGGTCTGTTCGACCCCGGGAACAACCATGTCACGCTGCGGACGGGCGCACGGCTGTGGGATCCGTCCGGGTCGCTGGCGGCGGACCTCATTGTGCTGGATCAGAACACGGGGGATGTCACCGCGGAAGGCAACGTGGCTTCCACCCGGGAGCCGGAGCGCGGCGGCCAGTCCGCGGCCGTACTGTCGGAGAGCGGACCATTCCTCGCCCGCGCCTCGCGCATGTCCATGGCGGGCGGCGGCCGGCGGGTGATCCACTATGAAGGCGGCGTGGTGGCATGGCAGGGCGGGAATCGCATCGAGTCCGACCGTCTCGACATCGACCGCGGCCAGCAGACCCTGGCAGCCCGGGGGAACGTCCGCAGCCAGTTCATCGAACGGCCCGCGCGCGGGTCGAAGCAGGCCCCGGTCTTCACGCTGATCCGTTCGCGCGAGCTTGACTACAGCGAGACGAGCCGCACGGCGCGCTGCCGCGGAGACGTAATTCTGCTGCGGGCCGGCCTGGAAGTGCATTCCGACGAACTACAGGGCGTGTTCGCCGCCGCGGACGGCGGTTCAAACCTGGAGACCGCGATCGCCGACGGAAAGGTTCGGATCACCCGGAATGAACCGGGCCGCAACCGTCAGGGCGTGGCCGAGCACGCCGTCTACACCGTGGCTCAGAACAAAGTGGTCCTGTCGGGCGGCAGCCCGGAGTTCAGCGACAGCTTGCGTGGTTCCACGCGGGGCACTCAATTGACCTGGTTTGCCGGCGATGATAGGCTTCTCGTGGATGGCCGTGAGGGCCAGCCGGCTTTTAGCCGCGTCCTGCGCAAGTGACTTCCATGCGAAAGCTCCAGACCTCCGAGATCTCGAAATCCTACGGTGGACGTAAGGTGGTCGACGACGTCTCCATACTGGTGGAGCAGGGAGAGGTGGTGGGCTTGTTGGGGCCGAACGGCGCCGGCAAGACCACGTCGTTCTACATGATCGTCGGGCTCATCAGCCCGGATTCGGGCCGCATCCTGCTGGACGAGACCGACATCACCTCTCTGCCTATGTATCACAGGGCACGCAATGGGATCAGCTATCTTCCCCAGGAGCCCTCCATCTTCCGGAAGCTGACGGTCGAGGAGAACCTGTTGGCCATCCTGGAGACCCTGCCCCTCAACGGGCGGGCGCGGCGCGAGCGCATGCACAGCCTGATCGAGCAACTTGGACTGGAGAAGGTGCGGCGCAACCAGGGCTACAACCTATCGGGCGGCGAGCGGCGGCGTGTCGAAATCGCCCGGTCTCTGGTGATCGAGCCGTCTTTCCTGCTCCTGGACGAGCCCTTCTCGGGCATCGATCCCATCCAGGTCCTGGAACTGCAAAGGATCATTTTCGAGTTGAAGCGCACCGGCATCGGCATTCTGGTCACCGACCACAACGTCCGCGAGACGCTGGCGGTCACCGACCGTGCCTACATCATCCACAACGGCAAGATCTTTCGTGCGGGCCGCCCCGAGGCCCTGGGCCGCGACCCGGAGGTCAAGCAGATCTATCTCGGCGAGAGTTTCCAGTTGGCGCCGTAGCGGCTGCGGACGTAAGTAGCCTCCAGGCCTGCACGGCAGGTTTTCCAACAGCCCTACGAATACCGCCCCCGGCCCGATTCCCCCGCTTTGTTAGAATGAAGCCGAATGAGTTTGCTTTCGCCGAGGCTGCAGCTAAAGGTCGCGCAGAAGCAGATCCTGACCCCGGGCCTGGTCCAGATGGTCACGGTTCTGCAGTTGAACCGCCTGGAACTCAAGGACATGATCACCCAGGAAATCGCCCAGAACCCGGTTCTGGAGGAATCCGTCGACGACGGCGACAGGAACTCACGCCGGAGGAGGTGCAGGCGCTGCTGGAGGCCGAACGGGACCCTGCCGACCCGTCCGGCCGACCAGGGGATCCTGGAGACCGTCAGCGAGGCTGCCCGGCAGACCGAAGACGGCGGCGAGCCGGAACCGGAGCCGGTCGAACGGGCCGCCGGAACTGCCGCGGCGGAAGCCGAGCCCGCCGAAGCGCCGAGCCGAGCAGACCACCACCGATCCGTTCGACGAAATCGACTTCGGGTCGTTCTTCGACGACTATCTGGATCCCGGCTATCAAGAGCCCGGCCTCGGAAACGGTCGAGAAGCCGTCTTTCGAGACCTTCCTGTCGCGCCCGGTTACGCTGGCCGACCATCTGCGCTCCCAGCTCAGCGTCCTGGTCCTGTCCGATGACCTGCGCGACGCCGCCGACTTGATCATCGGCAACCTGGACGAAAACGGCTATCTGGACGGTCTCGCTTGGAGGAGCTGGCGGCCGAAGGCGAGCATCGAGTCTGAGGATCTGGAGGCGGCGCTGAAGGTCGTGCAGTCGCTCGATCCAGCCGGCGTCGGCGCGCGGGACGTGCGCGAGTGCCTGCTGCTGCAACTGGAAAGCCGCGAACGCGCGCGGCGGGCTGGCCTGGCAGATCGTCGCCGATCACCTGAAGCTGGTCGAGCCCCGCCAGTTCAAGGAACTGGCGCGCATTGCTGGGCCGGCCTCTCGAGCACATCCAGATCGCCGACCACGTGATCCGCACTCTCGACCCGCGGCCCGGCCTGCGCTATTCCGGGCCCGGGCGCCCGGCAGGTGGAGCCCGACGTCTCCATCTCCAAGGATGGCGACGACTACATCATCCAGCTCAACGACGACGACCTGCCGCAGCTTCGGCTGAACCCGCACTACCGCCGCATGCTGGACCGCGGACCAGGAGCCCAACAAGGACGTCCGCAACTACGTCAAGGAGCGCTACGCCTCGGCCATCCAGTTGATGAAGAACATCGAGCAGCGCAAGCAGACCATTCTGAAGGTCTGCCAGTCCATCGTCCGGCGGCAGACCGGAGTTCCTGGACCAGGGCATCGACCATCTGAAGCCCATGATGATCAAGGATGTGGCCGAGGAGATCGGCGTGCATCCTTCGACCGTCAGCCGCGCGGTGGCCAACAAGTACGCGCACACGCCGCAGGGTGTCTTCGAGCTGCGCTACTTCTTCTCGGAAGCGGTCCAGGGGCCGTCGGGCGGCGGCACGCCGCTGCTGCTGCTGAAGCGCCGGGTGAAGAAGATGATCGAGGAGGAAGATCGCGCGCATCCGCTGACCGACGAGCAGATCACGGCGCAGCTTGCAGCGCGAAGGCATCCAGGTTACGCGCCGCACGGTGGCCAAGTACCGGGAAGACATGAAGATTCCGTCTACGCACCACAGACGGATTCGCGAATGATCAGCCGCATCAACGGAGGAACGCGATGAAACTCACCTATACAGGCCGGCAGGAAGAGTTCACCCCGGCACAGAAGAAGAAGCTGGACGCGAATTCGCCAAGCTGGCCAAGCTGCTGGATCTCAAGGGAGGCGAACGGGAAGCCCACGTCATCCTGACCGCCGAGCGCCACCTGCGCCACGCCGAAATCACCGTCCGTTCTTTCGACCACCCCATGGTGGGCGCGGCCAGCGGGGCCGACCAGTTCACCGCTCTGCTGCAGGCCGTGGAAAGACTCGAAAAGCAGGTCCTGAAGCTGCGGACCAAGAAGCGCGACACCAAGCGCGACCCCAAGCAAGCGGTGGAGACTGGGAGCGCCCGCGGCCGAGGTTGCGGCCGCCGTGAGGAGGCGGCCGGCGCGAAAGTCTTCCGGCTGAACGACAGCCTCCCGCGGAAGCCCATGACGCTGGAGGAGGCGCTGCTCGAGTTGGACCAAAACCGCGACTACTTCGTCTTCCGCGACGCGGAGACGGACCGCCTCTCGGTGCTGCTGAGACGCCGCGACGGCCACTTCGACCTGGTCGAAGCCTGAGATATCAGCCAGCATGTCCGCCCGAGCCGATCGTCCCGTGGCCAAGCAGCAGCCGGAGCTTGTCATCATTACCGGCCTGAGCGGATCGGGCAAGGGCACCGTCCTCAAGTGCCTGGAGGACCTGGGCTACTACTCGGTCGACAACCTGCCGGTGGAGCTGATCCCGAAGTTCGGGGAGCTGGTCCGCGATTCGCCGACGCATCCGCCGCGCGGCGCTGGTGGTGGACATCCGGGAAGGCGAGGCCTTGAAACGGCTTTCCCGCCGTCTACGCGAAACTGCGCCGCATCGCTGCCGGCTTCGCCTGGTCTTTCTGGAGGCCGACGAAGACAGCCTTCGTGCGGCGCTTCAGCGAGACCCGCCGGCCTCATCCCCTGGGCACCAGCGAGTCGGTGTTGCGGAGCCTGCGGCGGGAGCGCCGGCAGCTCGCGCCGATTCGCGCGCTGGCCGACCACATCATCAACACCTCGAAGTTCAACGTTCACGAGCTGCGCGACCTCATCGCACGAGAAGTTCCGGGGCGAGAGCGAGCAGTCCAAGATCATGGTCTATGTCACCAGTTTCGGATACCGCCACGGCGTGCCCGCCGACAGCGACCTGGTCTTCGACGTGCGCTTCCTGCCCAATCCCAACTACATCCCGGAGTTCAAGAATCTCAGCGGCCGCCACCCCAGGTGGCGCGCTACATCCGCTCCTTTCCGCAGACCATGGAGTTCATGGAGCGCATCTCGCAACTGCTGGTCTATCTGCTGCCGCACTACATCCGGGAAGGGAAGAGCTACCTGACCATCGCCTTCGGCTGCACCGGCGGCCGCCACCGCTCGGTGATGATCGCCGACGAGATGCGCAAGCGCCTCGCCCGCCACGGCTTCCGCGTCAAGACCACCCACCGCGACCTGGAGAAGAGCTGAACCGGGTCCCTGAGTAGATCCAGACTTTAGTTCATAATTGAACCATGATCCGGCTAGACGTCCACGAGGCTAAGACGCAATTGTCCGCCTACTTGGAACGCCTGCCCAAGGGCGAGTCGATTCTGCTCTGCAAGCGGAACGAGCCGGTCGCGGAGATCCGGCCGCTCGCCGCGGCGCGGCGGGGCAAACGTCCCCTCGGTCTGGCCAAGGGGAAGCTGAAAGTGCCGCCGGCTGTTTGACCTCTCCGCGCCGCGTGCGCTATTCTTTCATTTAGAACAAGTTCCAAGGAATGGATTGCGAGTAGATGGCTAACACCTTATCCGCGCTCAAGCGCGACCGTCAGACCAGGCGTAAGACCGAGATCAATGCGGCCCGCAAGTCGCGTTTCCGCCACCAGGTGCGCGTCATGCGCCGGCTTATCGAAAAGAAAGATGCCTCGGGCGCTAAGTCCGCTCTGCCTCAGACGTTTTCGCAGATCGACAAGGCCGCCCGCTGGGGCATCATCAAGCGCAACACGGCGGCGCGCTACAAGTCCCACCTGGCGCTGCGCTTGAAGGCTCTGGCCACGGCCTGACGGAGCTAGTCCGCCAGCCCCAGGATGAACTTCTCCATCACGATGCGGTCGCTGGGCCTGGCGTCCCGCAAACCCTTGTCGGCCGCGAAGATTTTCTTCAAACCCGTCTCCAGTTGCCGCGTGGTGAAGACCGTCGCCGTTTGGTGAACTTGTTCGGCCTTGGATCGCCAGACCGGCCGCCCCGGTTTCGACAGCGCCTGTTGAATCTGCTGAGGGCTGCTTAGCCCCTGCTCCTTGGCCACCAGGGCCAGCCGGAACAGCGTGGCCAGAAAACTCAGCGCCAGCGGCATGTACTCCCCTTGCCGGATCAGCAAGTCCACCAGTTCCAGGGCGCGCAAGCGGTCCCGGCGCCCCAGGGTATCCACCAGGGCGAAGATCGTCGAAACGCCCGACTCCGGAACCAGCGCGGCCAGCTCGCCGGCTCCGATCCGCTCCCCGTGGCCTGGCGTAGAGGCTGAGCTTCTCAATCTCCGTCGAGATCCGCAGGGCATCGGCCCCCAGCGAATCCACTAGTGATTCGATCCCGTCCGGCTCCAGGTTGAGGCCGGCCGTCTGGGCCATTCCCGTGGCGAGTCGCCGCGCCTCCGCCACCGTGTAGCGGGGGAATTCCACTTGCGCCGGAATCGCCGCATAGAACTTGCGGACTCGGTCCAGCTTGGCCTTGTCCTCGCCCTCCAACTCGTACCGGCTGGCCTCCAGCACCAGCGCGACTCCGGGCGACGGCCGCTGCTGGTATTCGGAAAGCAGAGCCAGCGGGCTGCCCGCCGCAGAATGCTCCTCCTCCACCGCCGCGGCGGTCCTCCCCCGAGGGCAGCGCGGCCTCGGCGTTGGAGGCCCAGATCAGCCGGCGCGGCGAAAACAGGGAGAGCGAGCGGGCGTCGTCCACAACGGCGGCCAGGGGTGTCACCTGAAGATCGTGGCGGACCAGACCCTGCTCCCGGTCGTCCTCCCCCAGCACCTTGCCGGCCAGGGCGCGGCGGCACTGTTGCCTGCGGTAGGGTTCGGCCCCCAGGAAGAGATACACGGGCGCTGGTTCCTGCCGCCGCAGTGTGGAGAGAAACTGCTCGGGGGTCACGCTGTCAAAACCTTTCCAGGATGGCGCTCACCACGGTGCGCGCCACGTCGCGGCTCAAGCGCTCCAGCGCCGGGTCGCTTTCCTCGAAGTAAGAGCCCTGATCGACGCTGATCTCGTAGCGCTCACGAAATTCCATTTTCTCGCGCGAGAAAAGCAGCGCGCCGGTGGCGCGTTCCCGCAGCGACAGGTCCAACAGGACATTCACCTGCACCGCGCTGGCGCGGTTCGTCTCACGGTCGTAAATCGTCGGGTAGGAATTGTAGTTGAGCACCGCGCCTTGCAGGACGGCATCCGCGGCGCCGGCGTCCTGGACGATCTGGTAGCGCGTGCGCGACAAAAACTCCCGGGCGATCGCCTGGGGCAGCTGCTCCGTGAGCCTGTAGCGCGTCGTCAGGTTGTTGAAGGCGGGAACAGCGATGGTGTGTACGCTGGCGGGCAGGAGGTCGGCGCGCCCCGCCACCCGGTATCCGCAGCCTGCGGCCCGAGGGAGGCGGCCACCAGCAGGCACGCCGCCAGCCGCGTCATCTGTCCACACCCGCGGCCGGCGCCTGGAGCAGCGGGCGCGCCACCGCCAGGGCGTTTTCGGCCATCAAATGCAGGTTGTCCGCCGCCACCCAGAACCAGCAGGCTTTGGGATTGGTTCGGTCGGCCGGCGATCGAGCCTACGGCAATGCCGCCCTGCCGCGCGACGCCAACGTTGTTGGGCGGATCCATGTCCTTCGCCCGGACGTCCACCTCCGGCGAGGCCAGGGCCCTAGCCAGCGCCTCTTCATCCGGTCTCTGGTCGAACTCCGCGCAGACCGAAAAGCTGTAGCCGTGGAATACGGGCGCCTGAATCAAGCGAATCGAGGGCATGGGCGCCGCGCCCCAGCCGGCCAGCAGAGTGGCCAGGTGCCGCTCAATGCGCATCTGGATCGACTCCAGAGTCTCCGGCGCGTCCTCGCCATAGCTGGACAGCAGGGTGAAGCTTACCTGCGCGTCGAAAACCTTCTTGGGCAAGGGGTGGAACGACAGCAGGTTGACCGATTGTTGCCGCAGTTCCTCCAGTCCCCGCTGGCCACGCTCGCTGGCCGGTTCGAAGACGTGCGCCGTCCAGCGCCGCAGCTTGTACTTCGCGGTCAGCCGCGTGACAAACAGGGCCAGGGCTATGGCCGCGGGATGCGCGATCACGTGGATCGCGCCGGCAGGCGCAAGGTAGCCGGGAGGCTCGACCAGGGGCGCCCGCAAGCGGGCGGCGGGCTCCTGTTCCGTGGCGTAGGTCAGGTCGATGACCGCAGGCGCGGCGGCTTGGCTGGGCGTGATCGCCAGGGCCTTCTGGCTGTTCGCCACGGATCCGGCCAGCACCGCCACAGCCGCCCCTTCCAGGTTTGCCTCGTCCAATGGGGTCAAAATGGCGGGCTCGCCGTCTATCTCGGTCAGCGTGATGGCGTCTTCGTCCACGCCGATCAGCTTGATGCTGGCGGGCAGGCGCGACTCGGCCACCTGGTCGCGAAACTCGCGGCCGATCAGTGATTCCCCACCCACGATGGCGACGACGGCGGCTGTCTTCATCTGGTTAGCCCGCCTGACTTGCCGGCTCCGGATGCAGGCGCCGCAAGAAGCGCCGCAGAATGCCCCCGATTCGCACCACGATCCCGCTTCCAACGTAGGCGCAGGCGATCCCCAGCAGCACCGGCTGCGAGAAGGTCCAGATCAGGTAAAACGAGGCCCCCCACAGGATGACCGTCAGCGGCGACAAGGGCCGCAGCAATTGCACGTCCTTAAGGCTGCGGTATCGCCAGCGGCTGACCATCAGGAATGAAAGCATGGCCAGCAGACCCAGCCAGGCCAGCGACAGCGGCCAGTACTCGATGGGCGTCGAGTCTGACGCATACACCACGGCGGCCACCAGGCCCGCCGCCGCGGGCGTCGGCAGCCCCACAAAGTATTTCCGGTCCGACTCTTCCGGGATTCTTCGGGACGGGATTCTTCTGAACGTTGAACCTGGCCAGCCGTACCGCTCCCGACAGCAGGAAGAGGAAGCCGACAAAGTAGGCGGCACGCCGCATCTGTTCCTCCAGGAACGGATTCAGGGAGCCGTCGACGAACTGCGAGCCCCAGGCCAGGCCCAGGACGGCTGGAGCCACCCCGAAGCTGACCACATCGGCCAGGGAATCCATCTCCTTGCCGAATTCGCTGGTGGTTCCCGTCAGCCGGGCGATCCGTCCATCCAGTCCGTCCAGCACCACCGCCACTCCGATAGCCTTGGCCGCGATTTCGAAATGCGGATTGCTGCCCAAGTTCCCCGACATCGCCAGCAGAGCGCCTTGAAACGATTTCATGATGGCCAGAAAGCCGAGAAAGACATTGCCGGCCGTGAACAAAGTCGGAAGCGCGTAGGCCGCCCTCCGCGGACGCCGGTCCGGAGAGTTTTGGTCTATCAAGTGTTCCTGGAGATTCAGCCGTCCCACTTCGTCCTCACTTCTCCGGCGCGGTCTGGCGCCGGCGCGCAAGCACGCTCGATCCCGCTCTTACTCTCTGGCCCTCGCGCACCTGGATTTCCCATTCCGGCCCCAAAAAGACATCGACGCGCGAGCCGAACTTGATGAGGCCCACGCGCTCGCCTGCCTCGACCGAGTCGCCAGCCTTCTTATGGAAAACGATACGCCGCGCAATAAGCCCGGCAATTTGCCTGAAAACCACCGGCGTGCCGCCGCCCTCCACCGTCACGGAGTTCTGCTCGTTCTGAACTGAGGCCTCCTCGCGGCTGGCCACCAGGAATTGTCCGGGCCGGTAGTCCACTTCGGTGATGAGCCCCGCAATCGGTGCGCGGTTGACATGCACGTCGAATATATTGAGGAAGATGCTGATGCGCGTCCGTCCGGGGGAGTCTGCCTTGATGGCGACGATCTTTCCGTCCGCCGGCGAGACAGCGACCGGGCCGGAGGGCACAACTCGATCCGGGTCCCGGAAAAAGTAGAGGCAGAACGCAGCCAGCAGGTAGAGCGGGATTCCGCAGGCCGGGTGTATCAGATAAGCAGCCAGCCCGCCGCCCGCCGTCAGGCCGACCGCATAGTAAATGCCGTCCCGCACCATGCGCCAGCCATTATTCTCGCACACGGCCCCGGGACGGTCGGGGCCCTGTGCGGATGGCGTGGTGGCGAAGAGGCTACTTCTTGGCGAGGGCGCGCATGTGCGCGACCAGCTTCACGCACATCTCCTTGCCCAGCGGCTTCTCGAATCCGGCCATGCCGTCGCCCTTGCCCTTCAAAACGGCCTCAAGGAGCTGAGCGTCGGTCATCTTCTGGAATTCCGGCGAGCCAACACCCTTTACTTTCATCTTCTTGCCCATGGATGTCTTGCCAGCGCCGTCCGGCCCGTGACACATGGCGCACTTTCCCAGGTACACCTTCTCAGCCTCGGGGTCGGCCGCGGCGGCCGCAACAGTCCGGGCAGACACCAACGCCAACAGGCCCACGACGAGGATGGCAACGAGGTAAACAGCCAGCTTAGATTTCAGTGTCATAGTCATTTTCCTTTCAAAAATCTCGCGTCCAGCGAATGGTGAGAAGGTTCGCGCTGAAATTGTTCGCGGTGACAATCTCCTCTCTATAGTATGTACGTTGCAGATCGATGGAAAGACGCCCCGCTTTGGGGAAATTGTAGTAAACTGTCCCCGTCCCGAGGGGCCAACTGAGCGGCCCGTAGGCAGGCGGCTCTCCCGCGATCTGGCCTACCCCCGTGGATCTGTCGAAATTGAACGTGAACCGCATCCCCGCGCGCTTCCAGGGCCCGGCCTCGATTCCGGTCTGCCACACACGGGTCACCTCCTGGTTCCGCAAAGTGCGGTCAGTGGTGTGCCGCGGGCGTACAGGATCCGTCCAGTGGCGAAGTAACTGCTATAGGAAAAGCCGCCGAAGAACGAGAACCGGTCGTTCCAAGCGTAGTAGAGCGTTGTCGAGTTCGAGTGAGTCTTGGCCTCATAGCTGCTGTCGAGCAGCTTGTTGTTGACGATGTACAAATCGTTCTCCAAGGACAACGCCCGGACCGGCTGGAAGCGGGTAATCAGGTGCGTGCCCACCCGCGTGTGGGGAGAGATGGACGTATAGGAGGCGCCGCTGGTGGCGCTGTGAAAGCTCCCCCTGAAGTTGAACTTGGTGGACGGCTGATAGCCGAAACTGAATTGCGGCCAAACTGTCTTTATGCGCCGCGTGTGAGCGATGTCGACTACGCCGTCTTCGAGCGAGGTAATATCGGCTTTCATCAGACGGACGCCGGGGCGGAATACGAGGCTGTTCACCGGAGTGAACACCATATTGACGTCGAGGTCACTCACGCCATCCCGCCAATCAGTCTCGACGGTCCCGTTCGATGCTGTGGTCCCATTGAAAAGGCTGTGGTACTGCCCAGCCGATTCGGAGGTGAAGTGGGAATACCGGTAGTCAGTGTTCAGATCCCACCAGCGCGCGATGTGATACGTGAATCCCTGGCTGACGACATGGTTCGGCCCGGTGACGTGCACCCGTATCGCCTGGCTCACCGAATAAGGCCCCGCGGCGACAGTGGGTCCGATGCCCTGGAATGATTCGTCAAGGCTGGCAGGCCCCTGATATCGAGTGAAAATGTAACCCCCGCGCCAATCTAGTTTGCGGTGAGGCTTGCCGAGGAAGGAGAGTTCGCTGACGGGGGTTGTCAGGCGCCGCAACGTGGAAGTGGAGAGGTTGGTCAGCGTCAGCCCCGCGGTGGAGGCCAGCCCGTTGAAGCTGCTTTCAGGCGAGCTCGCGTTGTCGAGGGCCGTGTCTTCGTTGAAGGTCTGGTAGCCGAGCCTGTAGTGGAAATTCCAGGAGCGGGTCGAGTAGTCGATGCCTCCAGTGAAGCGGTTGGTGTTGTCGTTGTGTGGCGCGTAGAGGTAGTAGGGATTCGCGCGCGCGAATCCGCCCCAACTGCTGGGGGGATTGAAAAAATAGAGCGAGCGCGTAGTGTAAGTGGTCCCGTTGTTCGTCCCGCGAAACACGTTGAACGTGAATCGCAGCGCATTGGTGGCATGCAGCGTCATGTCCGCCGAACCCTGCTTCCGCACCATCGCCCAGTCATGGCCGGTCGTCAAGCCCTTCGAGACGTTGGCGACCGACGTGATTGGCAGCAGCACGTTATCGTTCTGGTTCCAGTAATAGTAGCTTTGCCGCCAATTGGCCCGGAAATCAAAAAGGTTGGTCCGCCGTACGCTGAGCTGCGCCGAGGGAAAGGGATCTCCGCCCAGGCCGCTCATCGATAGCGAGTAGTTGTCCGCAAATGGATTGGCGCCTTCCTGCGAGTCGCCGAAGAGATTGAAATCCATCAGGCGGAAGCCATCTTGCATGTTCACGACCTGCTGATACATGGGGCGATAGCCTTTGACATCGGTGAAGCGATAACCCAGCGTCACCGATCCCTTGTTGTCGAAGCCGCCGAGGGGCAGGGGCTTGGCTCCCTCACCGTCCTGGGCCAGCAACACGGAGCACGTCGCGAGCACGCCCGCGAGGATTTGAATGTGATGTCGGTATCTCATAACGCTCCTCTCAACGCAGGAAGAACTCGTCGAAGTTCGAACCATGCACGGTTACGTGGCAGCGCACGCAATCCCCGGCTAGTCTGGTAGCCGAAACGGCTGTGAGGCGCCTGCACCTGCTGGTTGAACCCCAGGTGGCATTGCAGGCACAGTTGCCGGGCTTCACGACGCACCAGCAGCGTGCGATTCGTTGAGCCGTGCGGATTGTGACACGTAATGCATCCGGTAATACTGACAGCCGGATGCTCGTGAATGTACGGTCCCCGTTTCTCCACGTGGCAGTTGAAGCAGGTCTCCGACACCGAGCGCGCCAGATTGGAGGGATTCTGCGAGCCGTGCGCGGTGTGGCAGTCCGTACACTTCATCGGCGCCTTCCGGCACGCGGTGGTGGACAGGCAGCGCGAACTGGGCCTGTACGGTCCCGTGGCAGGTGTAGCAAAGACCTGGCTGCGCTTCTTTCAGCAGGCTGTTATGCAGCCAGCGCACTTCCTCGGGAAGCTGCGGCAACTGGTAGAAGTTGGCCTGGGGATTGGTGAGCTTCCCTTTGCTCATGATCCTTGACTGCGCGACCAGGTGGGTCGTGTGGCACTGGTTGCACGAGACGCCGCGCGCCAGGTGGCCCGAATGGTCAAACATCTCCTGCTGCTTGCTGGAAGTGTGGCAAGCCAGGCAGCGGGCGGCATTCTCCTTCGCCGTCCCACGGAAAGTGAAGATCAGTTTGTTGGCCGCTTCGATCTTCGCATCGTCTCCCTGCGCGGCCTCCGCGGCGTCCGAGTGGGCCTTGCCGGGACCGTGGCACGTTTCACAGTCCATGGCAGGCTTGCCTGCGGTCCGGATGCGGGCATGGGGAGTCTTTCTGAACTCGATGTATTCCGGGCTGTACTCCACCCACTCCGGCTTGTGGCAGGACCCGCACCGGTCGATGCCCGTATATTGGTCCGCGGGTTCTCTGGGAGTGCCGTTCATCGAGATCGACGGACCATACGCGGGCTCCGGCAGTTTTTGTGCGACCGCCGGCGCCGAAACAAATATCGCAGCGATGACCAGCAGCGGCCAGGCTGTCACAGATCGCTCTGCGCTTTCTTGAATGTTCATGGTGTCAACCGTATAGGAGATTGAAAAGCGGCGCGCAAATTTAGCGTGCTGATGGCGGGGTATAACGGGATGCAACCGAATCTAAGCTTTGGCCAGCCCGGAGGTGGATACTGCTCGTGCCCCATCCCAGTCGCCCAGTGCATCCTCAGTGCGTCCCTCACGCACTTGCCCACGAACTGAAGTGCGATTCGCCTTACCGAACTCCAGATAGAATCCATTGTACACCGGGTTTTCCGTGATTTGGCTGCAATTCGGCCTAGCCTCCAGCGCACCACCGAAAATTCGACCCCACCCGGCAGGCAAATCACTGATTTGCAATCCTAACAAGCTTTTTTTGCGGGGTCAAGTGGTTTTCTGAGATTTTACTCCTAATATCCGATAGAAAAACAGAAATCGCCGCATTCTGTGCTTGACTACGGGGGCATGCAGGCTTCAGAATAGACAACACGGAGCGGAATGCTCTCAGAGTGGGTCAAAGTCAGTGCTGGGCAGTCGAGGTTATGCAATGGATGCCCATTCAGACTCTGAGAGATTCACCACGGGACAGGCCGCGGAGCTTTGCGGCGTTACGGCAGACACCATGCTCCGCTGGGTCAAGAGCGGCCGCCTGAGGGCCGAGAGGACAGCGGGCGGGCACTACCGCATCCCGTGTAACGAGCTGGTTCCCCTGGTCCGCAGTCAGGCGGAACGCTTTGGTCGAGGGCGGAATGCGTCACAGCCTTTGTACTGTTGGGAGTACTTCTCGCGCCAAGGGGCGGTGAGGCAGGAGTGCCATGAATGCCTCGTCTACCAGTCCGGAGCCGCACTCTGTTTCCGCCTCTTGGAGTCTGTGGCTGCGGCGGGGCATGGCAAACGACATTGCCGGGAAGCCTGCGACCAGTGTGCATTCTACCGGCGTGTCAATAGTCTACCGGCCAACATTCTGGTCATAACCCCCGAGCCCGGATCCATGTCCGGGTTGGGCGAGAGCAGTACGCTGAAAATCCGCTTCGCGCGCACGGCTTACGAAGCATCCGCGGCGATTTACGGCTTTTGGCCTGGATTCGTGGTCATCGACGATGGGTTTTCGAGCTCCGATGAAGCCGAGTTGATCAGTTGTCTCATGAGCGACAAGCGTGTACCCGGATTGCGGATCATGCTCACCGCGCATGCCGGCGGCAGACGAAGGGCCATCCCTTCCTGGTGCAAGGACAGCGTGATCGGCGTGCTTCCCAAACCCCTCAGCGCCAGCTGCATCGAATCTCTCATCAACTGCGTGCCGGTGCCGGCGCCCGCCAAATTTGAGTGAGGAGCTCGGGCTCACTGCTTGCTATAATGGCCTCTCCCCATGCCGATTCTTGATATTGAAGAAATTCGCAAGATCCTGCCGCACCGCTTTCCGATGCTGCTGGTGGACCGCATCCTGGAGTTGGAGCCGGACCGCATCGTCGGGATCAAGAACGTCACCGTGAACGAGCCGTTCTTCTCGGGCCACTTTCCGGACTTTCCGGTGATGCCCGGCGTGCTGATCGTCGAAGCCATGGCGCAGGTGGCGGGCGTCCTGGTGCTCAAGGCGATCCCGGACCGCGCCAACAAGCTGGTGCTGCTGGCGGGTATCGACAACGCCAAGTTCCGCCGGCCCGTGCTGCCCGGCGACCAGCTTCGCATCGAGATGAAGGTGATCAAGAAGAAGGCCAGCGTCGCCAAGATGCACGGGCAGGCTACCGTGGACGGCGTGGTGGTGGCCGAGGTCGAAGTGCTCTGCAAGCTGGCCGACCGCGGAGCCGGCCGCCAGAGGCCTAGCTTCCCATGCCCATCCATCCGACCGCCATTGTCGACCCCTCCGCCCGGATTGCGGAAGCCGCCGAAATCGGCCCTTACTGCATCATCGGGGCCGGAGGTCGAGATCGGCGCCGCGCACGCGCCTGATGGCGCACGTGTACATGGAGGGTCCCACCTGGATCGGCGAGGACAACGTCTTTTTTCCGTACTCCACCGTGGGCGTCGCCTCCCAGGACTTGAAGTACCAGGGCGAGCGGGCCGAGACGCGCATCGGCAACCGCAACAGGATCCGCGAGTTCGTCACCATCCACCGCGGCACCGAAGGCGGGGGCCTGGTCACCTCCATCGGCGACGACAACCTGCTGATGGCCTACGTGCACGTGGCGCACGATGTCCGCATCGGCAGCCACACGGTGCTGGCCAACGGCGTGACCATCGGCGGCCACGCGACCGTGGGCGATTGGGCCGTGATCGGCGCTTTCACCGGCGTGCACCAGTTCTGCCGCATCGGGCGCCATGCCATGATCGGCGGCTACAGCGTGGTCACACAGGACGTCCTGCCGTTCTCGATGACCGTCAGCGAGCGCCCCATCAAGGTCTTTGGCGCCAACAAGACCGGCCTGGAGCGGCGGGGACTTCTCCGCCGCAACCATCGACGGCCTGCAGAAAACCTTCCGCCTGCTGACCCGCTCCGGCCTGAACACCACCCAGGCCATCGAACGCATCCGCGCGGAAGTTCCTCCCTGCGCCGGAGATCGAGGAACTGATCGCTTTCATTCAAGCCTCCGAACGTGGCGTAATAAAGTAGGGGACGCCGCGGCGTGCCCAGCGTCCCCATGAAATACGCTCTCATTGCCGGCAACGGCCGCTTCCCCATCCTGGCGCTGGAGTCCGCCCGCAAGCTCGGCCACGAAGTGGTGGCCGTGGGGATCAAGGAAGAGGCCTCCCCGGAAATCGAGCCCCTGGCCGCGCGCTGCTACTGGATCTCGCTGGGCGAACTGAGCCGCCTCATCGAGATCCTCAAGCAAGAAGGCATCAGCGAAGTGATCATGGCCGGCCAGGTGAAGCACGCGCAGATCTTCTCCTCCATCCGGCCCGACTGGCGCCTGGTCAAACTGCTCGCCTCTCTGGGCCAAAGAACACCGATTCGCTGATCGGCGGCGTGGCCAAGGTGCTGGAGGAGGAGGGCATCCGGCTGGCCGACTCGACCCTGCTGCTGAAGCCGCTGCTGGCCGGCTAGGCCCGCTGACGCGGCGCAAACCATCCTCGGACGAGGAGGCCGACATCGCTTACGGCCGCCGCGTCGCCCGCGCCCTGGCGGGCTTCGACATCGGGCAGAGCGTGGCCATCTCCGATCGGGCCTGCGTGGCGGTGGAAGCCATGGAAGGCACCGACGCCATGCTGCGCCGCGCGGCCGCGCTCGTCAACGGCCGGCCGCTGCGGCTGGTGAAGGTGTCCCGCCGCCGGAAGCATCTTCTGTTCGACGTCCCCGTGGCCGGTCCCGCAACCATCACGTCATGCAGGAGACCGGCACGACTGTCGCTGGCCGTCGACGCCGGCCGCACGCTGCTGCTCGACCGCGACGAGATGCTGCGCGGCCGCGGACCGGGCGGGCATCGCCATCGCCGGCTACGAACCCGAGGAGCACAGGAGACCATTGAAGAAGCTGCGCATGGCCGTGGTCGGGGCCGGGGAGTTCGGCCGGCGGCACATGCGCGTGATGCGCCAGTCGCCGCGCTCGAACTTGGCCGCCGTCGTCGATATCGACCCGGGGCGCGCCGCCGAGGCCGCCGCGCGAATACGACTGCGAGGCGCTGCCAGACGTCCGTGAGCTGGCCGGCCGCGTGGATGCCGCCATCGTGGCCGTGCCCACCACGGCGCACGCCGAGACGGGTCTTGCCCTTCTGGAGGCAGGCATCGACGTTCTGGTCGAAAAGCCCATCGCTCCGGATCTTGCCGCCGCCCGCCGGCTGGTGGACACCGCCGGAGTCCCGCGGCCGCATCCTGCAAGTGGGCCACCTGGAGCGCTTCAATCCCGCCGTTGCGGCGCTCGGCAAAGCGATCGCATCTCCCGCTGTTCTTCGAGGTCCATCGCCTGAGCATGTTCACTCCGCGCAGCCTGGACGTGGATGTCGTGCTGGACCTGATGATTCACGATATCGACGTCGTGCTATCGCTGGTCGGCTCGATGCCGGAGGAGATCCGCGCCGCCGGCATTTCGATTCTCTCGCGCAAGGTGGACATCGCCAACGTGCGCCTGGCGTTTCCCGGCGGATGCGTCGCCAATCTGACCGCCAGCCGCGTCTCCACCGAGCGGGTCCGCAAACTCAGGCTGTTTCAGCCGCACCAGTACCTCTCGCTGGACTACGCCAAGCAGGAGGTCTTCTCGCTTTCCGTAACAGCCGGCCCGCGGATCTCGTCCAATCCTTTGCCGGTGGAGAAGGACGAACCCTTGCGCCTGGAACTGGAGTCGTTCTTCGACTGCGTGGAGACGCGCGCCGCCCCACGGGTCGGCGGCCGCGATGCCTGCCGCGCATTGGAGGTGGCGTTGGCCATCGCCGGGAGGATTCACGAGCACTCGCAAGTGGTGGAGCGGTCCCTGGCATCCTTGGGGAAGGCGTGAATGGAATTGCCGGCCCATCTCGCCGGGACGGATGGGGAAGAGCTGGAGTTCTTCCCCCAGTGGCAGCACCGCGAGGCGATTTCGCGGTCGCGCGCGGTGGGCCGCCGCTGTCTCCGTGGCCCTGCATCTGGCGGTGATCTCCGTGCTGGCCTTCACGCCGATCGGGCGCGGCTCCATGCGGCCCATGCACCAGGTTCTGGCGCAACTTCGGGAGCCCATCATCCTCGTCGCGCCGCCCTCGCGAGCTGACGCAGCGGCTCCCAACCGGGGCAAGATCGGAAAGGAGTTCGATTTGGAGAGCCTGCTGCCCCGCCCGCGCGTCTTCGTCCCGCCTTCCCCGTCGCCGGGCGCGCCGCCTGCGGGCCGTCCCGCCCGCGCTGCCCGAGCCGCCGAAGACTGGACATCGCTCAAGCGCCCTGCTGGGACAAGCGCCGGGCGCGGCCATCATGCCGTCTCCGCAAATTCAGCCGCAGGAAAAGCCCAAGCTGGCCTTGGAGCCGCCCGCCGCCACAACCGGCAAGGGTAAGCTGGCTCCCCGGCGCTCGTCGGTTGCCGAAATGGCCCGCGAGTTGGCCCGCGGCCGGGGGCAGGGCGGCTACATTGTCACCGATATCCCGCCGGATCTCGGGCGGCATCGACACTCCGCTGTCCAATGTGCCCACGCCCGGGACGGTGGGAAGCAGTCTGGAGCTGCTGAGCGATCCGAGGGGAGTGGATTTCAAACCGTACCTGATCCGGCCCTGGCCGTCGGTGAAGCGCAACTGGATGGCGGTGATTCCCGAAAGCGCCAGGCTGGGACGGCGCGGCCGGGTGGTGATCCAGTTTGTCATCAGCAGCGACGGCAGCGTTCCCAAGCTGGTGATCGCCTCGGCTTCCGGCGCCGACGCGCTGGACCGCGCCGCCGTGGCCGGCATCAGCGCCACGAACCCCTTCCCCCGCTGCCCGACGATTTTCGCGGCAATGACATACGATTGCAGTTCGTCTTCCTCTACAACATGCAGCCCTAATGAAATGACAACTCCACGCTTTCTTATCGCCATGGCGGCTTACGCCGTGCTGGCCGTGCTCGCCGCCTTCACCCTCGACCAGATGCCACGCGTGGTTGTCTGGCTTTTTCTTTTCGCGCTGGCCGTCAAGACCTGGATCGCCACCAAGCGGTAACCGGTCGCCTTCCCCCGATGAGGGGATACACTGTAGGGTCATGACGTCCACCCGCCGCATGTTTCTGGCTCACAGCAGCGCTGCCGCTGCTCTGTCGCAGGCTAACGCTGCCGCCCCGGCCACGGAGCCGCCGCGACGTTCGCTTCTGGCCTCCGGCTGGCCGGCCGGCAAGCTCGCCGGTGTCCTCGTGCCGCGCCCGCAGTGGCAACCGTATCCCACCGCGGCCGACCGTTCGCGCTGGGAGTCGCTTACCCCCGGCTATCGCGAAGCGCTCGTCCAGAGCGGCGCCCGCCAACTTGGCGCCGAGTGGCGCTCCCTCCCCGCCACGCTGTTTCTCGAGTTCGCGCGCAACGGCAACCGTTCCAATTACCAAGCCGTCTACCGGGTCCGCCGCAACCGGCTCCGCGACCTCGTGCTCGCCGAATGCGTGGAAGGCAAGGGCCGGTTCCTCGACGAGATCGCCAACGGCATCTGGCTCACCTGCGAAGAAACCTTCTGGGGCGTACCCGCGCACCTCGGCATGCAGCAGCGCCGGCTTCGGCCTGCCCGACGTCGACCGAACCCGTCGTCGACCTGTTCGCCGCCGAGACCTGCCAGCCTGCTGGCCTGGACCGACTACCTGCTGGGCGCGCGGCTGGACCGGTCTCGCCGCTCATCCGCCCGCGCATCCGCCGCGAGATGGACCGCCGCATCCTGACGCCCTGCCTGGACGCGACGACTTCTGGTGGATGGGGCTCGGATCCCAAGGGCCGCGCCAGGCCGTGAACAACTGGAACCCGTGGATCAACTCGAACTGGCTCACCTCGGCGCTGCTGGTGGAGCGCGACGCGACAAGCGGCGCGCGGCGGCGTGTACACAAGATCCTGCGCAGCCTGGACCGCTTCCTCGATCCGTACTACGACGACGGCGGCTGCGACGAAGGCCCCGGCTACTGGTCCCGCGCCGGCGGTTCGCTGTTCGACTGCCTGGAACTGCTCCACTCCGCCACCGGCGGCGGCATCGAACTTCTACGCCGTGCCGCTGGTCCGCGAGATCGGCCGCTACATCTACCGCGTCGCACATCGCGGACGACTGGTTCGTCAACTTCGCCGACGCCTCCGCGCACGCCACTGCCCGCCGGCGACCTGGTCTTCCGCTACGGCCGCCGCATCGCGGACGAGCGCATGCAGGCGTTCGGCGCCTGGGCGGCGTAGCAGTCCGGGCGGCGGCCGCCCGCGGCTCGCGACAGCCTCGGCCGCCAGCTGCCGGCCTTGTTCAACTCCGGCGACACTCGCGCGGCGCCGCGCCGCAGCGCGCCGCTGGTCGCGCGACGTCTGGCTGCCGGGCATTCAGGTGATGGCCGCGCGCGTGCAGGGAAGGCTCGACCGACGGGCTCTACCTCGCCGCCCAGGGCGGCCACAACGCCGAAAGCCACAACCACAACGACGTCGGCAACTTCATCGTCTACGCCGACGGCGCAGCCGGTCATCATCGACGTGGGCGTGGAGACCTACACCGCCAAGACCTTCAGCCCGCAGCGCTACGAGATCTGGACCATGCAGTCGGCCTACCACAACCTGCCCACCATCGACGGCGTGATGCAGGCCGCCGGCCGCGAGTTCGCCGCGCGCGACGTGTCGCACCGCGCGGATGACGCGGCCGCCGAGTTGAGCCTGGATATCGCCGGCGCTCTACCCGCCGGAAGCGGGTCTGGACAGCTACCGGCGCACTCTACGCCTGGACCGGCGCGCCAACCGCGTCGAGGTGAGCGACCGCTACCTGTTGAAGAGCGCCGGCGGGCGGATTGTCCTGACGTTGATGACGCCCCGCGCCGTGCGCGTCGAAACCGGACGTCTCACGCTCGGCTCGGATGTGGTGGTGTCGTTTGATGCGCAGGCGTTGAAGCCGGCGGTCGAGGAGATCCGAATCACAGACGAGCGCCTCAGGCCCCAGTGGGGCGAGCGGCTCTATCGCATACAGTTGACCGCCGAGGGGCTGCCCGCCGAGGGCGAGTTCAAGTTGCGGATAGAGCAGGTCTGAGCCGTCGCGTTGCGCGGCTCGCGGCCTATACTGGGTTCGAGTGCGCCTCCTGTGCATCCTTGGCTTGCTGCTTCCCGCGCTCGCCCCGGCGCAGAAGTTCCACACTTACGTCGGCCGCCTGGATGCCGACTCCGTCCTGCTGGCCTGGGGCACAACCCAGGGCATCGGAAACACCATCGGTCTGAGCTCAGGCTCACACGGCCGCGCCACCGTGCGGATCGCCGACAGCGCGCTAGTCGAATCCCAGAAGAACTGGGTCGTGGTCAATGGGCTGCAGCCCGATACCGACTACCCGTATGAGGTCCTGCCTGGGGAGCGGAGAATCGGCGGGGGAAAGGTCCGGACCTGGCCCCAGAAGGCCCGCAAGCTCGCCTTCTTCGTCATCGGCGACTACGGAACCGGCGCCTCACCGCAGTACGAGGTGGCCGAGGCCATGCGCGGGTTTTCGAGGAGAGGCAAGCCGGCGACAACCCCGTGCGCTTCGTCCTCACCACCGGCGACAACATCTACGCCAGCCGCATCTGGTTCGGTCTGCACACCGACACGGGCGACCGGGACCGCGACTGGGAAGAGCAAGTTCTTCCGCCCTTATGAGTGACTGCTGAACCGCATCCCCTTCTACCCCACCCTCGGCAACCACGACGGCGATCAGACGAATCTCCGGGGGATATGACGGCCTACCTCGACAATTTCTTTTTCCCGGCCCCGCATCCCGCGCGATACTACCGCTTCAGCTTCGGCGGCCTGGCCGACTTCTTCGCGCTGGATTCGACCTTCATTGACGATGAGGACCGCGCGGCCGAACTCCGTGACATGCGCGGAGAGCAAGTCGCTGGCTAGGACGCGAGCTCTCCGATTCCCGGGCGCCCTGGAAGATCCCCTACTTTCACCATCCGCCATTCAACGCCGGCCCAGGCCATGGCGCCAGCCTGAAGCCGCTTCAGGCTTTTGTGGATCTGTTCGGGCCGCGCGGGGGTGAAGGTCGTCTTTCAACGGTCACGAGCACAACTTCCAGTGGAGCGAGCAGGATCAGGCCACACGCGGGGTCCGCTACGTGATCAGCGGCGCGGGGGGCCCGCTGCGGACCGGAGACATCAGAGCCTCGATGCAGGCGGCCCACATCGCTGGTTGGGCCCCCCAGCACCATTTCCTGCTGGTGGAGATCGAAGACCGGGACCTGACGATCCATGTGCTCGGCCCCGCGCCCGTCGTGGTCAGAGATAAGAACGGCAATGCCGTCACGCAGCCCTTGCGCGCGACGCTATAATAATACTTCCGGCATTCCAATTCCCCAGGAGCAACATAGAAGACACTCATGGCAACCAAACGCATCGGAATTCTCACCGGCGGGGGCGACGTCCCCGGGCTTGAACTCGGTCATCAAGGGCGTCGTCTATCGCGGCAGCGAGCTGGACATCGAGGTCACCGGCATCCGCCGCGGCTGGGAAGGCCTGACCCACGTCAACCTGGAGGACCCGCAGAGCCGGGCGCGCTACATCCTGCCCCTGAACCGCGCCAACACGCGCACCATCGACCGCACCGGCGGCACCTTCCTGCACACCAGCCGCACCAACCCCGCGCAAGATGAAGGAACTGCCCGAGCACCTGAAGGGCAAGGAATTCCCCCGGCGCGAGAACACCAAGAAGGGCGTCACTTCGCAGGTCTACGACGTCACCACGCAGGTGCTGAAGAACCTGGAGGCGCTGCACTCGACTACCTGGTGGCCATCGGCGGCGACGACACGCTCAGCTACGCCGCCCGGCTGGACAAAGAGGGCTTCCCGGTGGTCTGCATCCCCAAGACCATGGACAACGATGTGCGCAACACCGAGTACTGCATCGGCTTCTCCACCGCCATCACGCGCGCCACGGATGCCATCGAGCGCCAGCGCACCACGGTCGGCTCGCACGAGCGCGTCGGCATCTTCCGCGTCTTCGGGCGCGATGCCGGCTCACACCGCTCTCTACACCGCCTACGTGGCCTCGATCCGCTGCTGCATCCCCGAGTACAAGGTCGACCTGGAGAAGCTGATCGACCTCGTCATCGCCGACAAGCGGAACAACCCCAGCAACTACTCCCTGGTGGTTCTGTCGGAAGGCGCCGAGTGGGAAGGCTACAAGGTCAGGGAGTACGGCGAGCCCGACGCTTACGGCCACCGCAAGAAGATGAGCGTGGCCGAGGACCTGAGCGACGAGATCAAGCAGCGCACGCGGCGAGGAGACCGTGGTCAGCGACCTGACCTACGACCTGCGCGGCGGCAGCCCGGACTTCGTCGACAAGCTGGTGGCCACCACTTACGCCAACATGGCGCTGGATGCCATCATCGGCCGGCAAGCACGGGCTCATGACGGCCATCGTGAACGGCTGCTTCACCCTGTCGCCGATTCCCGATCCGAAGCTGGGGCCGCGCAAAGTGGACGTCGAAGCCATGTACAACACCGAGCGCTACCGGCCGCGCTACGACGCCAAGCTCGGCTATCCGATCTTTCTGGCCCGAGCGTAGGAGCGCGCCGCCGGCGCGCCCTCACCGGAAGAATCATGACCAACGGCAGCGCAGTACCCTCCTTTCAGGAAGTCGTCGAGGCGGAAGGGCACCTGATCGACTCGCACGTGATGGAGCTGATCTTCGACAAGGTCGTCGAGTACAACGGCCGCTTCGAAGTCGAGCAATTCCGCATCGGCCGCACCAACGACGAGCCATCCTACCTGCGGCTGAAGGTGGAAGCCCCCACCCGGGAAGGCATGGAGCAGCATGCTCCAGCAGTTGATGGACCTGGGCTGCTCGCCGGTGGACGCCGGCGACGCCCTGCTCCGTGAGGTGGAGCGGGACCGCTGCGCGCCGGAGGACTTCTACTCGACCACCAACCACCGCACCCTGGTCCGCCACCGGCAGGAGTGGGTGCCGGTGGAGAACCAGCGGATGGACGCGCTGATCGTGGTCAAGGACGGCCGCGCCTGCTGCCGCCGCCTGCGAGACATAAGCGCCGGGGACGAGGTCGTGGTCGGCATGCGCGGCATCCGCGTGGTGCCGGAATCCAAGGAGCGCGACCGGCTGGCCTTCGCCTTCATGGCCCACGGCATCTCCTCGGAGCGCCAGGTGGAGACCGCCGTCAGGCAGACGGCTGCGCTCATGCGGCAGATCCGCGAAGCGGGACAGAAGATGGTCGTGGTGGCGGGGCCGGTGGTGATGCACACGGGCGGCGGCGCGCCGCTGGCGGCCCTGATCCGGGCGGGTTGGGTGCAGGCGCTGCTCAGCGGGAACGCGCTGGGCGTGCATGACGTGGAAGCCGCGCTGCTCGGCACCTCCCTGGGCGTGCGGCTGAGCGACGGCCGCCAGGCCGAGCACGGGCACCGCAACCACATGCGGGCCATCAATGCCATCTACCACTGCGGCGGCATCCGCCAGGCGGTCGAGAGCGGCAAGCTCACCAGCGGCGTGCTGTACGAGTGCGTGAAGGCGAACGTGCCCTTCGTGCTGGCCGGCAGCCTGCGCGACGACGGCCCGCTGCCCGAGACCATCACCGACATGAACCGGGCGCAGGACGCCTACGCCGAGCAATTGAAGGACGCCGGCCTGGTGCTGTGCCTGGGCTCCATGCTGCATTCCATCGCCGTCGGCAACATGCTTCCGAGCTGGGTCAAGATCGTCTGCGTGGACATCAACCCGGCCGTGGCCACCAAGGTGAGCGACCGCGGAACCGGCCAGGCCGTGGGCGTGGTCACCGACGTCGGCCTGTTCCTCGGACCTGCTGGCCAAGGCGTTGGTGCCAGCATGAAGAAGGGCTACACGGACGAGCACGCGCGCGCGGGTCTCGAAGGCTCCGCTGCCGGAGCTGGAGACTTTCCCCAACCAGTTCCCGGGCTACGAGATCGAGATCGTGATCCCGGAGTTCACCTCGGTCTGTCCGAAGACCGGCCTGCCGGATTTCGGCAAGCTCACCATCCGCTACGTCCCCGACAAGCACTGCGTCGAGCTGAAGTCGCTGAAGTTGTACGAACTCGGCTACCGGAACCTGGGCATTTTCTACGAGAACGTGGTCAACCGGTTCCTGCGCGACTTCGTGGCGGCCGTGAAGCCGGTGTCGGCGACCGTCACCGGAGAATTCACGCCCAGGGGCGGCATCTACTCGAAAGTCACCGCAAGCTGGAGCAGGAAGAAACTTGGCAAACGAGGATCCCGCTAACGGCCTCCAGGCCGAGGAGTTCCTCCAGGCAGTTCGGGAAATCCGCGAGCGCGTGCGCGCGCGGTACCCGGCGGGCTCGGCCGGCGAGTTCGCCCTGCCGGACTTGATGCCGGTGCTGCACGCGCGCGACGCGGCCGAGGCCAAGGTGGCCGCCATCGGCACCGTCAACCCGCGGCCGCCGGGCGCGCTCAACGCCATCGCTCAGGCCATCAAGAGAACTCGTCGCGCGGCTTCTCGACTGGCACGTCCGCGAGCAGGTGGAGTTCAACCGCGCCATGGTCTCCGCCATCGACGCCCTGCTGGAGGCGCTGAACGAGAACAACCGGGCCCTGGCGCGTTGGGGCGCGGTGGAGGAACGGGAGATCGAATCTTCTGCGGGGCATGGCTGATCTGGAAGCCGGTTTTCAACACCGCGCTTCCCTGATGGAGGCGAAGTTCCGGAACCTGACAAACTCGCAGCACAGAGATTTCACGCCGGCGCTGGAGCTGGCCGGTCATCGACATCCAGAAGCGTCTGTGGGACGATCTGGACAAGGTTCGGGCGGACTACGAGCGGCTGATCCACGCCGAATTGCGGCTGGTGCGGCAGCGCGCCGCCTTGCCGCAGACCGCAGCCGGCCGCGGCCGCCGACCCCGTTGCCCCTCCGAGCCTCCATTCGATGCCCTGTGGTTCGCCGAGCGGTTCCGCGGCAGCGCAGGAGTACGTCCGCGAGAGGCAGAGCTTCTATGTGCCGTTCTTCCAGGGACGCCGGCCGGTGCTGGATCTGGGCTGCGGGCGCGGCGAGTTTCTGGAGTTGATGCGGGAAGCCGGCGTCGAAGCCCGCGGAATCGACCTCAGCGAGGAATGCGTGGCGCTGTGCCGCTCCAAGGGATTGCACGCCGAGAGAGCCGATCTTTTCGCCCATCTGGACTGGCTTGGCCGATTCCGCGCTGGACGGCGATCTTCTCCGCGCAGGTGGTGGAGCACCTGCCGCCGGAGCGCATCCCCGAACTGATCCGCCTGGCGGCCGTCCAAGCTGAGCCGAGGCGGCCTGCTGGCGATCGAAACGCCCAACCCGGAGTGCCTGGCCGTTTTCGCGACGCACTTCTATCTCGATCCGACGCACAGCCGGCCCGTCCCCGCCGCCCTGCTGCAGCTTCTACATGGAGGAGTTCGGCTTCGGCGCGATCGAGATCCACCGCCTGTCGCCCGCAGTGGATTCGATGCCCTCGCTGGCCTCGCTGCCCGAAGATTTCCGCCAAGCCTTCTTCGGCGGCCTGGATTACGCCATCCTCGGCCGGAAGCTCTGACTAGATTAGTTCGATGGGCGTCCGGCCGGAACTGCGCCGGTGCGGTACTGCTCCCACATCGCCAGGGCCTGGATGCAGAAGGCCGTCGAGACCGGGTTGGCGAAGGGCATCAGCGCGCCCGCCTTGCGGCCGAAGCAGAAGCCGCCGTCGACGCGCGGGTCTGGGTCATCGAGCTGGAAGCTTCGGATCGCGGCGGCCTCTTGTTCCGCCGCGGCGTCGATCGAGCGGCACAGCTTCCCAGAGCGGCGGCGTAGAGCCGCAGGCGCAGCAATTGCGCGTAAACGTCGGACCGCTCGAAGACTGGCCCGATCTCCCGCAGCAGACGCCGCCACGCGCGAGATTCCGCTCGCGCAGAGCCAGAGCGCAATCCGGCCGCGCGGCGCGGGGCAGCAGCCCTTCCAGGAAGTAGCAGTAGGCGTGCAGACGGTCCATCACCCGCTCCCGGTCCTGCTCCACGTCCAGGAAGGCTGCGTGCGTGGCGAGAAAGCCGCCAGCAGCCTCTTCGTAAGCGCTGGTGTAACTCCTCGTCCGCCGCAGTTCCAGCCATGCCATGGCGGCCTTGAGTTGGTAGCAGCCCGGGTTCGCGGGACCAGCGGCCGTCGCCATCGCACCGGCTGCTTGTCCGGGCAGCGCGAGGACCGGGTGATACCCGGCCGGGCCGCGGAAATCCTCGCCATCGAGCGCGCGCAGCCCCTGGCCGCCTGCAGAAACTCCGCCTCGCCGGTGGCGCGCCACAGAGCCAGCAGGCCGCGCGCGATGATCCCGGTGTCGAAGAAATAAGCCAGCTCGCCGCGGGGCGCGCCCTCCGGACACTCGAACGGCATCGTGCCGAGTGCCGGCGTTCCAAGCCACGCGGGTCAGGTAGCGGCCGGCGCGCAGAGCGGCATCCAGACACGCGGCATCGCCGGTCAGCCGGTGCAAGTAGGCCAAGACCGAGCCGCCGCATAGCCGGTGATCTCGGTCGAAACTGGCTGCGATACTCCGCGTGTCCGACTCGATAATAGCGGGCCACGCCGCCACGCTGGCTCCTGGATGCCGGATTCGAGCAACCAACGGCAGGCGCGCTCCGTCAAACTCGCTGATGGATTGGTGAGCCGGAGCGAGGCCGTCCGCCGCCCCGGAAGGAGGATTGTGCATTCTGTCAGAAGTTGTCTATTGTAGCATCGCGGCTGCAGCACGGGCGCCGGATGGCGTGCGCGGACCTGCTATACTGAAAAGTCTGAAATCCCCACTTCGACCATGAAGTTCTTTGCGGTCTTCCTATTAGCGGCCAGCGCATCGTTTTGCCGCCGAGTTTCACCACCGGGCAGGCCGCGCGACTGGTTATCGGTCAGACGACCTTCACGGCGCAGGCTCAGGGCGCCAGCGAGTACGCTCGTCGGGCGGCGTGGGCGGAGTGGCGTTCGCCCAGGACACGCTGTTTGTCACCGACGCCAACCGCGTCGCCGCCGACTCCCATCAACCACCGGGTGCTCATCTTCAAGAACCTGTCCACGATGCTTCCCGGCCCCACCGACCGACTCGAGTACACGCGGAGGTGCCCGGTTTGCGTGGGCACGGCGTCGGTGGTGCTCGGCCAGCCGGATTTCACCGAAACGGCCTCTACGATTCCCGCCGACGCCGACGAGCTTCCGGACGCCCACGGCGGTGGCCTCCGACGGCGTGCGCCTGGCGGTCGCCGACACCGACAACAACCGGGTGCTGATCTGGAACTCCATCCCCGTCTCGAACAACAGGCCGCGCCCGATGTGGTGCTGGGTCAGCCGGATTTCAAGAGCAGCACGCGTGGCGCAACCGCCCACCGCCAGTTCGCTCCGGGGACCGCAGGGCGTCTGGATTCAGGACGGCAAGCTCTTCGTCGCCGACACGTTCAACAACCGGGTGCTGATCTGGAACTCGATTCCGACCTCCAACGGCAAGGCCGCCGACGTGGTGGTGGGCCAGCCGGATTTCAGCGTCGGTCGTGCAGTCGGACTTGACCCAGGCTGATGCTCGATCCCAAGCCCGACAACCTGTTGAGCCCGGTTTCGGTGACCTCCGACGGGCAGCGGCTTTACGTGGCGGACCTGGGCCACAACCGCGTGCTGATCTGGAACTCGATCCCCACCGCAAACCAGCAGCCGGCCGATGTCGTGGTCGGCCAGCCGGACATGACCAGTGCGACGCCCAACAACGTCACCAAGCTGTGCGCGTCCAACGGTACCGACGCCGACGGGAACGCCACCTACCCCGGCTCTGCGGCGCCACGCTGGACTTCCCGCGCTTCGCGCTTTCCGACGGCCAGCGGCTGTTCATCGCCGACGGCGGCAACGACCGGGTGCTGGTCTACAACAGCGTCCCGACCGCCAACGGCCAGGCCGCCGACGTCGTCCTCGGCCAGCCGAGCGATGGACGTTGAACCTCGGCTCGGATCAGGCCTACCGACTCCGCGCCGGTCCAGCGCGGACTCGCTGCGCACCCCCCTTCGCTGGCCTGGGACGGACTGAACCTGTACGTCAGCGACCCGTTCAACCGCCGGGTCATGGTGTTCACCCTGGCCGAGAAGGCCATCCCATTACACCGGGGTTCGGAACAGCGCCAGCCGCGCCATCCACGCCGTCGGTGGCGTTCACGTTTAGACGGGAACGATCAAGCGGACGACGAGATCACGCATCACGATCGGCGAAGAAGGATTACGTCTACAAAGTCGTGGCCAACGATACGCTGGAAAGCGTGGCCGAATCGTTCGTCGAGCTTGATCAACGCCGGCGACGGCGATCCTCTGGTTTACGCGTCTGCGAACTACCGGCACTGGCCTCGTTCACTCATTTTGACGGCGCGCGCCGAAGGGGCGGACGGGGACTCGGTCACGATTGCGGGCACGACCTCGGATTCCGCCAAGATCTTCGTGACCGCCACGGGAGCCAACCTGGCCGGCGGCAAGGACGCCGCCAAGATCGCGCCCGGGCACCCTGGTTCAGATCGTCGGCGAGAACCTGGCCGATCAGACCGCCGTCGGCTTCGCCCGACTCGGAAGTCGTTGCCCGATACCACTGGGAGGCGTGCGAGGTCTACTTCGACGGCATTCGGTCGCCGTTGCTGTTCGTTTCGCCCACACAGATCAACGCCCAGGTCCCTTTCGATGTTGAACGACACGCACCAGCGTCAATGCCTTTGTGCGGGTCCAATGGAACGACGGCCGGTTGACCGCCACCAACCCTGTAGCGGTGCCGATCATTCCTCAGAATCCCGGCATTTTCGCCTATGAAGGAACGGAGCCACGGGCCGCCGTGGCGCTGCACTACAGCAGCTACGCCACTGGCACGGTGTCGGTGGACGGCAGCGTCGTTCCAGGGGAGACGCGCCAGCGTCATGATCGAGGACCGGAAATACACCTACACGGTCAGGAAGGCGACACCCTGAATTCGATCCGGGACGCGTTGGTGGCCCTGGTCAACCAGGACCCGCAGGTGGAAGCCTTTCCATCCGCGATCTTTACGCGCATCCGGCTGAAGGCGCGAATCCCAGGACCGGAAGGCAACGGCATCCAGTTCTCCGTGAAGACTCACCGACGCGGCGTCCGTGCTCCTGACGTCCTTTCAACGATGTCTCTGTGCTGCGCCAACGAGGCCGGCAGCCTGGTCACGGAAGACAACCCCGCCCTGCCGGGAGAGACGATCCTGATTTATGCCACGGGCCTGGGCGCGGTCAAACCCGACGAGGCGCGTCAGGCGACCGTAACCGGGAGGCGCTATGAGCGGCCCGGCATTGAACGACCCGGATGGAGTTCGTCTCATCGCTGCTGGACGGCAAGACCGCCAATGTGCTTGCCGCGGGCCTCGACGCCGGGCTGGATCGGCGTCTATGAAGTGCACCTGGAGCTGAACTCGGGACAGTCGACCAATCCGCGTTCGCAACTGACGATCGCGCAGAGCAAGTTCGTCAGCAACATCGTCACGGTGCCGGTCTTCAATCCGAATCCGACCGCCGAATAAGGACCTAGCTTCAAACGGAAGCCGGTTGCGGGCGGTAGCCGCTCTCCAGCATCACCTGTCGCGCCCGCCCGGCTGCCTCCGGCTGCACGTAAAAGAAGGCGCCAATCCGCACCCTCTGAAAAATGAAGCCGCCGAAGTATTGGTCGGTCTCCACCAGGTAGTCCACGCTCGCCGACGGTCAAGAGCTCCTCGAGTTTCTTAGCCTCGCTGAGCCGCTTGGCGATGTAGATGAGCTCGACTTCCCGGTCCTGGAAAAATTCGTGGTCTTTCCGCATCGAGCGGGGCCCTACCGGCCGCGAACTCTGGTCGAGAAAGCGGCGTAAGCCCCCGGAGAGTTCTTGTCCATCCATTGGATGAAGGCCTTGGCGACCGTCTCGAGGTTCTTGTACGCCGAGGGATTGTGGTAGTGCTCTCGAACCTCCGGCGCCAGGTCCCTGAATCCGTTCCCACACGTACAGCAGCTCGGTCGCCGCTCTGGAAGAACAGCTCCTGGTTGAGGACTCCGCTGGTAATGAAAGAAGCCACCATCTCCCAATAGCTGGTCACCATCCGGTAGTACGCGTCCTGCTCCGAGCCCCCAGGGCACAGCGTGAGCGCCTCCTCCAGATTGGCCGGCCTGAAATTCCTGGCGAACCATTTGCGCGCCGCCCGCAGCTTGTCCTCGCGCCGCAGTTCGTACAGTCGCAGGACCAGGTTGACATCATCGTAGGTGGCTGTGGGTTCCATGTATCTGTCTCCGTGGAGACCAGCGTAGCAGATACAGTCGAGCCGGCGGGCGCGGCGGATTGCTTCGCCGTTCAACCCGGATACGGCAACTTCCGGCTGCGAAATCGCGCCTTTCGCTTCTCAAGTGGTTCAAAGCGCGGCCTGTTCCAGTATCATTGATAGGAATGGGCATCAATATCGGCTTGGACATTGGGGCCATCAGTCTGAAGCTGGCTGCCTTGGGCAGGCCCGAAGACCGCAGCCTGCTCGCCAGCCTCTGTGCGCAAAAGGATTCTTCCGCCTGATGGACTGGGAATCGCCGGCCGGCGGCACCGTGCCCATGGTGATTTCCGAGTACCGGCGCATCGCGGGCAGCCCCATCCAGTCCACCTTCGACCTGCTGCAGGAGTTCTACGAGTCGGTTCCGGAGAAGCGGATCGAGGGCATCCGCGTGACCGGATCGGGCAGCCGGACCATCGCCAAGATCCTGGGCATCTACTTCGAGAACGAGTTCAAGGCCATCGCGCGCATGTTCGCGGCGTTCCATCCGCAGGTGCGGACGGTCTTCGAGATCGGCGGCGAGAGTTCGAAGTACATCCGCCTGGAGCCGCAGTCCGACACGGGCCAGCTCGGGATCGTGGACTACGACCGCAGCGGCGAGTGCGCCGCGGGCACGGGCTCGTTCCTGGACCAGCAGGCGCTGCGGATGAGCTACTCGGTCGAGGAGATCGGCGCGCATCGTGTGCACGGCTGCACCGCGCGGCGCGCATCGCCGGCCGCTGCTCGGTCTTCGCCAAGTCCGACATGATCCACGCGCAGCAAAAGGGCTACTCGCCGCCCGAGATCCTGCGCGGGCTGTGCGACGCCGTGGCGCGCAACTTCAAGAGCAGCATCGTCAAGGGCCGGAAGTCGGCGCCGCCGGTGGCGCTCATCGGCGCGGTTTCGCCAGAACAGCGGCGTGACGACTGGCCCTGCGCGAGGCGTTTCGGGCTGAACGAAGACGAGCTGCTCGTGCCCGAGCTGTACGCCTGGTGCGGCGCCATCGGCACGGCGATGCTGGAAACCGAGGAGCGCCGCAAGCGGACCTTCCGCGACATCCACCGGCTGAACCAGCACGAGTCGGAGGCCCGCGCGCCGGACGCGACGCCGCTTTCGATGGAGAACGTGGTGCTGCTGCGCGACCGCGTCGGCCGTACATGCCCCCGCCCGGCGACGCAGCCCATCCCGGCCTACCTCGGCATCGACATCGGGTCGGTGTCCACCAACGTGGTGGCCATGGACGAGTGGGGCCGTGTGATCCACGACGTCTACCTGCGCACGGCGGGCCGCCCGATCGAGGCCGTGCAGCAGGGACTGGCCGAACTCGAGCGCGAGTGGGGCGACCGCCTGGTGATTCGAGGGCGTCGGCACCACCGGCTCGGGCCGCGAGCTGATCGCCGAGCTGGTCGGCGCCGACGTGGTCAACGACGAGATCACCGCGCACAAGACCGGCGCCCTGCACGTCAGCGCCACCCTGGGCGGCGCGCCGGTGGACACGATCTTCGAGATCGGCGGGCAGGATTCCAAGTTCATCTCGATCGAGAACGGCGTGGTGGTGGACTTCGCCATGAACGAAGCCTGCGCCGCCGGCACCGGCTCGTTCCTGGAGGAACAGGCCGAGAAGCTGGGGATCAGCATCAAGGGCGAGTTCGCCCAGCTGGCGCTTTCCTCGCCGGCGCCCACGCGGCTGGGCGAGCGCTGCACGGTGTTCATGGAGCGCGACGTCACCGGCTGGCTGCACAAGGGCGAGACGATGCCCAACCTGGTGGCGGGCCTGGCCTACTCGATCGCGCTCAACTACCTGAACCGCGTGGTGCGCGGGCGCAAGATCGGCGACGTCATCTACTTCCAGGGCGGCACGGCCTACAACGACGCGGTCGCCGCGGCCTTCGCCGGCCTGCTGGGCAAGAAGATCACCGTGCCGCCCTACAACGGCGTGATGGGCGCCATCGGCATGGCGCTGATCGCGCGCGCAGTGGAAGCGCGCCACCAGCGGCGCCAGCAAGTTCCGCGGCTACGATCTGTCGCGTCTCGCCATGGCCTCGCGCGACTTCGTCTGCAAGGCCTGCACCAACCATGCGACATCAAGGAATTCACCATCGAGGGGCAGAAGAGCTACTGGGGCGACAAGTGCTCGGACAAGTTCCGCAAGCCCTCCACGACCGGCCGCAAGCCGGTGATCGAAGACCTGTTCGCATTCCGCGAGAAGGTGCATCGAGGAGCTCACCGGCGCGCTCTGCGGCGCCGAAGCGGCCGGCCCCAGGCTGCGCGTCGGCATTCCGCGCACCATGTCGACGTTCGACCGCTATCCGTTCTGGCACCGCTACTTCACCGAGCTCGGCATGGAGGTGGTGCTGTCGCCGCACGACCGATCCGAAGATCGCCGCCGACGGCATCGAGATGGCGCTGGCGCAGCCCTGCTACCCGATCCAGGTGGCGCACGGGCACGTGCTGGCGCTGATCGAGCTGGGCGTGGACTACGTGCTTCTGCCGAACATCCTCGACGCCGAGTCCAACGAGGACTCCACCTGCACCGCGCACTTCTGCCCGTGGAACCAGACGCTGCCCTACGTGCTGCGATCGGCGCCGCGCCTGGAGGAGCACGCGGCACAAGTTCCTGGTGCCCACGCTGCACTTCCAGTTGGGCCGCGACGTGGTCAAGAAGGCGCTGGCGGAAATGGCGCGCAAGCTGGGCGTCACGCGCAAGCGCCGAGCGACCAGGCCGTGGACGCGGCCTACGCGGCGCAGCGCGAATTCCAGGAACGGCTGCTCGAGGCGGGCCGGCGCGCGCTGGCGACGCTGGACGAGACCGGCGAGCCGGGCCTGGTCCTGGTCGGCCGCGGCTACAACATCTACGACCGCAACATCAACTGCGACATCCCGCGGAAGCTGCGGCACCGCTACGGCGCCAACGTCATCCCGCTCGACTTCCTGGTGACCGGCCAGGAGCACATCGGCGACCTGCACCCGAACATGTACTGGGCCTCGGGACAGAAGATCCTGGCGGCGGCGCGGCATGGTCGCCACCCGGCCGAACCTGCACCTGATCTACATCTCGAACTTCAAGTGCGGGCCGGACTCCTACATCAAGCACTTCACGCGCGAGGCCGCCGGCGCGCCGCTGCTGGTGCTGCAGTTCGACGGGCACGGCAACGACGCCGGCTACATGACGCGCTGCGAAGCCTACCTCGACAGCAAAGGAATTCTGCGATGTTATCAATCGGGGCACGGAAGCCAAAACGGCCGCCGGCGAGCATCCACTAGAGGGCAAGAAAGTCTACATCCCGCCCATGGCGTACGGCAGCGGCCGGGCCTTTGCCGCCGGGTTCCGCGCCCTCGGCGTGGACGCCGACATCATGCCGCCCTCCGACGACCGCACGCGCGAACTGGGCGCCCGCTACACCTCCGGCGACGAGTGCTATCCGGCCAAGGTCACCGTCGGCGACTTCATGAAGCTGCTGGAGACGGCCGGACGTCGACCCCGACCAGATCGCTGCTCTTCATGCCCACGGCCGACGGCCCCTGCCGCTTCGGCCAGTACGCGCCCTACCTCAAGCAGATTCTCGACGCAACGGCTACGACCAGACCGAGATCCTCTCGCCCACCAGCAACAACGCTTACGGCGGCCTCGGCGAGCTGGCCGGGCCTTTCGTCCGCACCGGCTGGCGGGTGCTGGTGGCGGCCGACATCCTCCAGAAGATGCTGCTGCACACCGCCCGCACGAGGTGGAGAAGGGCGCCGCCGACGCGGTGTACGAGGAGTGCCTGGACGACCTCTGCGCGACCATCGAGAAATCGCCCACCACGCCGCCGGTGCAGCTGCTGGCCATGCGCGACAGCCTGGTGCGCGGCCGCGACCGTTTCCGCGCCGTGCCCATCCACCGCGACCCCTCGATGCCGCTGATCGGCGTGGTGGGCGAGATCTTCTGCCGCCTGAACACGTTCTCCAACGACGACCTGGTGCGCCGCCTGGAGGAGTACGGCGGCGAGGCCTGGCTGTCGGACATCACCGAGTGGGTCTGGTACACCAACTCCGAGAAGTTCCGCAAGCTGAAACTGAACGGACGGCTGATTTCCAAGGACGGCCTGATGGCGCTGGATCCGCAAGCAGGTGCAGCACCGCGACGAGCACGTGCTGCTGGAGCCGTTCAACGAGGACTTCGTCGGCTACGAGGAGCCGCGACGTCTACGAGGTGCTCGAGCTGGCCGAGCCCTACCTGCCGCCGCGACGGCGCGCTGGGCGAGATGGTGCTGAACGTCGGCAAGGCGATCTACCTGGCCAAGAAGGGCGCCGACGGCATCATCGACATCAGCCCGTTCACCTGCATGAACGGCATCGTCTGCGAGGCGGTCTACCCGCGCGTCAGCCGCGACCTCGGCGGCATCCCCATCCGCACCTTCTACTTCGACGGCACGCAGTCCGACCTGGACCGCGACCTGGGCGTCTACATGGAGCTGGCCCGCAGCTACCAGCGCCGCAAGAAGTTCCCGCGCGGGTAGGCGCCCCCAGGCCTCACGCAAAGCCGCGAAGACGCGAAGAATGGCGCCAGAGCTCCGGCGTGAAATCCCTCAATGGCGAGACGAGTCCGTAGATTGATCGTCTGCGGATTCGGTGCATGCCAGGCGTGTGATTCCCGAAGGCTCCGGTGTGATACAAAGAGGCCATGCGAGACCGCCCAGGTGCCGTTGCTGATGCCAACGTCGAGTACCGGCGCCGGCTCCTGAAGGAACGCGAGGCATTCCAGCGCCTGGAGCGGCTGCACATCCGGATTGGCAACGTGCAGGTCGCACTTGCCGCGCTTACGATTGTGTTGACGCTGCTGGCGCTGGTCTGGAGCCTCATCTCCGGTGCTGTGGACGCTCGCACCCCTTGCCGCCATTGTGGTGCTGGCTTTCGTCCATGACCGCGTGCTGCGCCGGCGCACGCTGGCGGGCCGGGTAGTTGCCTTCTATGAGTATGTTCTGGATCGCGTCGAGGACCGCTGGGCCGGCAAGGGAGAAGCGGGTGAGCGGTTCCTGGATCAATTGCACCCATATGCGAAGGACCTTGACCTGTTCGGGCACGGCTCGCTGTTCGAGTACTTGAACACGGCGCGGACTCGTGGCGGGGAGGAGACACTAGCCCGATGGCTGCTCTATCCGGCGCCTCCGGAGGATCTGAGGGCTCGCCACGAGGCCATCCGCGAACTGGTCCCGCAGCTTGATCTGCGCGAGCAACTGGCGGTTCTGGCGGAAGATGTTCGCGCCGGCGTGCACCCCGACGCACTTGCCGCCTGGGGCGCCGAACCCCCACGGCTGGCCTCGGGCCGGCTCTGGGCGCTGGCCGCGAGCCTGTCCGTGCTCGCCTTCGCAACCGCGGCCTTCTGGATCTGAAGGGCCCTCCGTCGCCGTTCGTCGTGGTTTTCGTTGCCGGCCGCCTCCTCGCGCACCGGCTGCGCAACGACATTGAACATGTGGTCGCGGCCGTGGATCAGCCCGGACGCGACCTACAGTTGCTCTCCGAGGTTTTGTCTCTTCTTGAGCGGCAGCGTTTTACCTCACACGGCTGGCGGCGCTCCGCGCGGAGTTGGATGTCGAGGGCCGCCCGCCCTCCAAACGCATAGCGCGGCTGAACCGGCTGATCGAGCTGCTGGATTCCCGGGACAACCTCGTGCTCAGGGTCATCGACCCCATCGCGCTGTGGACCCTGCACCTGGCCTTCGCCGTCGAGGCGTGGAGGAGAAAGTCGGGGCCGCACCTGGCGCAGTGGCTGGCCGTGGTGGGAGAGATGGAGAGCCTGCTTTCGCTGGCGGGCTACTCGTACGAACATCCCTCGGACCCGTTTCCCGAGTTCACCGATGAAGCGCCTTGTTTCGAGGGAGAAGCGCTGGCCCATCCGCTGATCCCGGAGACGCGCGGGGTGCGCAACGACCTGCGGCTGGATGGTCACCTTCGGGTGCTGTTGGTGAGCGGGTCGAACATGTCCGGCAAGAGCACCCTGCTCCGGACGGTAGGGACAAACGCGATCCTGGCGATGGCCGGCGCGCCCGTGCGGGCCGGGCGATTGCGGATCTCGCCGCTGCAGGTGGGCGCCTCCATCCGGACCCTGGACTCCCTGCAGAGCGGGACATCGCGGTTCTACGCCGAGATCATGCGGCTGCGACAACTCATCGAGCTCACCAAGGAGAGGACGCCGCTGCTGTTTCTGCTGGACGAGCTGCTGCACGGCACCAACTCACACGACCGCCGCATCGGAGCGGAAGGCGTGTGCGGGCGCTGTTCGCCAACAAAGCGATCGGCCTGGTCACGACGCACGACTTGGCCCTGGCGGAGATTGCCGACGGGCTTTCGCCCCACGTCGCCAACGTGCATTTCCAGGATCACATCGAGGACGGACGCATCCAGTTCGACTACCGCCTGCGACCGGGCGTCGTGGAACACAGCAACGCTCTGGAGCTGATGCGTTCGGTCGGTCTTGAGGTCTAGCACGCCAGGGCGGATTCCAGGCCTTCCATGGCCTTCCTGGGCGGGTGGCCTTCCTGGCGGACCGACCACTTCAGCCTGCCGATCCAGCTGCCCACGCTGCGCCGGTTCGATTCCGAGAGGAGTTTGTACTCCTCGCTGATCCGTTTCAGAATTGCGGCGGCGAGCGCCTCGTCAGTGCCTTCGAAAAGATTCATGACCAGCGGGACGAAGAACGCCGCGCGTATCCTCTTCCGTGGCGAGGAACCTGCCCATGCCGGCCGCCGCGCCGGCCAACTGGATGGAAGCCTGCTTGGCCAGGCTGGCGAAAAAGTGCGCCATCACGATGGTCCGCCCTCTTTCGTCAAGGAATTCCAGGTCGGAGCCCCGGAAGAAACGGCTCTCGTAACTGCGAACGACAAACTCGCTTTCGTTCTCCAGGATCGACAGGAACCGGCCGGTGACGGTGCGCTTCAATTCGAGCGGGCGCTATGTCGAACGCCCGGCGATAGCACTGCTCAATACGGGCCAGGGTTTCCTCCGTGCGCGGCTCCATTACCTTGGCGGACTCGAAATACAGTCTCGGAAGCAGTTCCACCATCAGCCGCTCCAGCTCGATGGGGCTCATTCTCTCCAGCAAGTGGCCGATGATGGGAGCCGACGAAGGGTCGGACTGGAGCTTGGCGGCGATCTGCTCCGCCGTGCAAGGGTAGTGCTCGCGCTTATGGCCGGATACTTCGTTGATCACGATCTCGAGCAGTGCCTGAGCGATGCGGGCGCTGGTCTCGTCGGTCGTAGCTCGTGGGCGCAGGTGCCTGCTGGGACTCAACAAGTCGAGGTAGGGCCTCAGGAAGCCCGCCAGGTCGACCGTTCGAGAGGAAAGCACCTGCTCGGCTTTGCATCGTTCCAGTAACTCGGAGAAGGAGAGCGAGACCAGTTCGTCCTCGCTGCCCTTGTCGGAGGCGAGCAGGTATTCGACCAGAATGGCCTGAATCAGACTGCCGGCGATGACCAGGGCTGCCTTCCACGCGCCCGCCCTCAGACACGCGATGAGTTCCTCGCCGTCCTTCTCCAGAGAGGCCCGGAATTCGTCGGTTGAGATGAAGTCGAACGTCGCCAAGCTTGTGTGTCCTCAAACAGCCCGGCTCTCAGAGGTCCTGGGGCAAGGGCTTGACCTGCCCCAACGCGCCAGCGATTTCCTCAAGCCGATGCACCGCCGCCTGCAACTCCTCCTTGCGGTTTAACTGCTCCTGTGCGACCGCATGAAGAGCGCGGAGGACGTCGGCCTGGGAGTCCTGCCTCTGCCGCAGGCCCTGTTGATCCTCCTGGAGCCGCGCGCATAAGGCATCCACCCGCGCCATTGCGTCGCTCCCGGCTTGCAGCACGCCGTCGATTCCGCCCACGCGCTCGCTCAGCGAGGCATGAGCCGCCGCGGACTCCTTGAGTTGTCCCGTTTGCTCCTGCAGGCTCGCGACAGCTCCCGCCTGCTCATCGGTCTTTCGCAGGATCTCCTCCTGCATGCCGGTCAAGACTCGCAGTCGTTCCCAAACTTGCGGCAGGGCCTCGTGCTGGGCCAGGATGGCCGCTTCACAGGCTCCGGTTCTGGTGTGCAACTGCTGCTGGGCCTCCAGCCAGGAGGTCGCTTCGGAGCGCAGACGGCCCAGGTCTTCCCGCAGCGGCATCACCTCTTGGGCAGTGCCCGCGACATCGGCAAGGGCAGCCTCCAGGCGGGCAATCTCGCCGGCAAAGGCTTGCTCCAGATCTTGCAGCCCCTTTCGAAGAACCACCACCATGCCTTTAGCGATCTGGTCCGCCGCCGGCAGCGCCGCGTCCTCCGCGCCCCAGACAGCTGCTGGGGGTGGAGGCGCTGCTTCTTCAATCGCCTGGGCGGTCTGCTCAACGATCACGGTGCCGGGAAGATCCTCAGGGATCGGGAAGGTCTGCCAGCAGGACCGGCACTCAAGCCTGGCGTTGGCTTGCGCGCCTTCGCACTTGAACTCTGCCGAAAGCCTCAGCTTTCCGCTGTCATCGTAGCCGTGCGCCTCGCGGCACACAATGCTGTCGGCCAGGTAGTTGAACCCGAACGATTGCAGCGGCGGCCTGCTGGTTTCCTGAGTCCCATCGTGACCGCATTGGGGACAGACTACTTTCTTGCTCGACAAAACTGCCTCCTTCTCCACAAAGGGCAGTGTAGCAGCGGAGGGTCGGGGGGTAAAGGTTACTTGTGGTCGAAAACGAGCGGATTTGTACTAGTCCCCATAATAGGACCCTCTAGTACAATTGGTTACCCGGCAGCGCAGGAGGCTGGCCGCGCCTGGATGGACGCGGTTTCAGGAAGGGGCAGACGCCCTTGGGCCTGGTGCAAGAGATGGCCGGTTGCCTCCGCCGAAACCGGTAACCCAATGAGGTACCCCTGGACCATGTCGCAGCCCACCTGGCGCAGGGCTTCCAGTTGGCGCTCGGTCTCCACGCCCTCGGCCACCACGCACAACTGGAGACTGTGCGCCAGGGCCACGATCGCCCTTACCAGCGGCATCGTGTTCGGGTTGGAGTCGACCTCCTGGAGGAACGATTGGTCGATCTTGAGGGTCCCGATGGGCAGCATACGCAGGTAGCTCAGTGAGGAGTACCCCGTGCCGAAATCGTCGATGGCCAGGTTCACACCCAGAGATCTGAGTCGGTCCAACTGTTGGGCCGACTCTCGAACGTCTTGCATGATGAGGCTTTCCGTCAGCTCCAGCTCCAGGCACGAGGGAGCCAGGCCGGTTTCTTTCAACACATGGGATACGATTTCAGTGAAGCCAGGCCGCGTGAACTGCATCACGGAGACGTTCACGGCGACCTTGACCCGCGGGTGCCCCGCCTTTTGCCACTCCGCATTCTGACGGCAGGCTTCGCGCAGTACCCAGTTTCCAATGGGGATGATCAGTCCGCTCTCCTCGGCCACCGGGATGAACTGCAGCGGCGGAATCACCCCCAGCTTGGGATGGTTCCAGACCAGCAGGGCCTCCAGCGCCGGTCAGCGTGCCGTCCAGGCTCACCTGCGGCTGGTAGCGGAGCTGGAATTCGTTGAGTTCCAGTGCCTTCCGCAACGCATTCTCGATCTCCAGGCTTCCCAGTATGGAAGCGCTGATCTCCGGCAGAAAGACCTGAAAGTTGTTCCTGCCCTGTTCCTTGGCCCGATACATCGCGCTGTCGGCATTGCGCTGTAAGGTCGCGGCGTCCCTGCCGTCCCGCGGATACGTGCTGATGCCGATGCTGGCGGTGACGAACAGCTCGTGGCCGTCCACCACAATGGGAGTCTTCAACGCGTCCAGGAGCTTCTGCGCCACCTTGACCGAATACTGGGGATCGCGCAGTTCGGTGAGCAGGATTGTGAACTCGTCTCCGCCCATCCGCGCCAGCGTGTCCGTCTTCCTGAGGCAGTTCTCCCAGCCGCTGCGCCACCTGTTGCAGCAGGGCATCGCCGGCCGGATGTCCGAGGGTGTCGTTGACCTGCTTGAAGCGGTCCAGATCCACGAACAGCACCGCCGCGTGCCAGCCCCGCGTCCGCGCCTGGGCCACGGCACTCTGAAGGCGCTCCTCGAAGAGGGCGCGGTTGGGCAGGCCGGTCAGCGTGTCGTGGTGGGCCTGGTGCGCCAGTTTGTCGGTGAGTTGCTTCTGCTCGATCGCGATGGCGGCCAGACGGCTCGCCTTGCCAATGAGCTCCGAGTTCCTCTTCGGCAGGTTTGCGGGAGACGCCGCAGCTGATGGCGAAGGCTCCCAGGACCACGCCGGAGCCGGACAAGATCGGAACGGACCAGGTGGCTCCCAACTGGGGACCCGGCAGCATCTCGCGATAGATGTCCAATCGGGGCCCGGCAGGCCGGTCCCCGTCGTTCAGTTCCTGAAACGCGCGCAGGGCGTCGCCGGAGAGTTTCGCGCCCGCCTCCGGCATCAACTGTCCGTTGCGCAGCAGCAGCACCGAACATTGCAGGTCGGGGCACTGGCGCTCCATCATCTGCGCCAACTGCGTCAGCACCACATCCAGCGGTTCGTTGCGGGCCACCAACTCCAACACCCGGTTTCGATCCCTCTCCAGATCTTCCGCGCGCCGCCGGTGAGTGGTCTCGCGCTGGACCGCTACCCAGTGCGTGAACTCGTCCTTCTCGTCCATGATCGGGACGAAATTGACATCCACCCAGTAGGCCGAGCCGTCCTTGCGGTAATTGACCAGTTCGACCCGCACCGGCTCCAGGCGGGACAGCGCTTGACGCACCTGGTCCAGGTGGTCACGGTCGCTTTGGGGCCCCAGCAGGATCCGCGGAGTCCTTCCCACGGCCTCCTCGGCCGAATATCCGGTCATGCGGCAGAAAGCTTCGTTGACGTAAATGATCTTGCCGCCCAATTGATCCGCCGGCTTGGCCAAGGCGATGAGCACGGCGTCGTTGGCGTTCACCACAACCGATCGCAGCAGGCGCAACGTGGAGTCCGACGGCTGAAGCCGGTTGGACTCGCGCACCAGGCACAGCACCCCGGTGGGCCTGCCCATCTGAAACAGCAGGCGGGAAGTCACTTCCAGCGCCACCCTCCGGCCGTCCTTGCGCCTGACAGCGACCTCATACGTGGTCGGCGAACCGCTGCCGAGCTTCTGCTCGACCATGCGGCGGCTCAGGCCCACTGATTCCGGCGCCAGCAGGTCGGAGAGGTTCATGCGGAGCACTTCCTCGCGGCTGTATCCCGTGGTGGGCTGAATGGCCCTGCTCACCGACGTGAAATTGCCTTCCAGGTCGTGGGTGTACACGATCTCGTCGGAGTTTTCGATCAGATCGAGATAACGGTCCTGGCCGGGCGAGTTGAATAGATCCTGGGAACCGCCGCTTTTAGTGAGCCGGGACGCCAATCCATCCATCGAGGGGATCATTTCCAATCCTTACTGAACGAGTTCGCCGCCCTGCTTTCGCCCCGCCGAAGGCCGCGCCGGGCTGCGATCCAGAATCTTCATGCGATGAATCTCGAAAGCCAGCGCAGGCGTATCGCTCTCCCTTTGTACGGTTCGAACGACACTGGCGCTGCATTCAAGCGAGCGCGGAGTATGATTCATGCTAGCAGGAAGATCAAGCTGGATGCAGGCCTCCTGTCCCACCCTGGGTAACAACCTCGATGCCGCCAGGCCCGGAAAACGGACCAGCATGCCCGAGCGGCTGACGTTGGTGGTGATCCCGCTGATCCCTCCGGCCGGCAACGCGGCGGTAGTGATCCGGCAGTCGCGCTCGATCGCGTGCCGCAACTCGATCCGGCGGTCGATTTCGGCGCTCTGTCCTTGGCTGTACTGTTGCTGCATGTATACAGGATAGCGGGAGTTATACCAATTTCAAGTATCAATTTTGCTGGTACCCGCGTGGCAGTACACTGCTAACTTTCGTTAACACCCGCCTCCGGAATGTTAACTTTGGTTATCATTGGTTCCAGGAGACCTGCTGATGGATGCCATTGAAGCGCTCAAGACCCGCCGGTGCGTTCGCGTGTACCTGAACAAGCCCGTGCCGCGCGAGATCATTGAGGACTTGATCGACTGCGGGCGCCTGGCCGCCAGCGCCATTAATATTCAGCCGTGCGAATTCGTCGTGGTGACGGACGCCGCGGTGCGCCAGCAGCTTGCCGAAATCTCGGATTACGGCAGCTTTATCGCCGATGCGCCGGTCTGCATCCTGGTGCTCTCCAAAGATACCAAGTACTTCCTTGAGGACGGAAGCGCGGCTACCCAGAATATTCTTCTGGCCGCGCGCGCCCATGGACTGGGCGCCTGCTGGGTGGCCGGTGACAAGAAGCCTTATGCGCCGGAGATTTGCGGTCTGGTGGGAGCGCCCGACGGTTTCCGCCTGGTCAGCATGGTTCCTTTGGGCTACCCCGCCGAGCATCCGGACAAGGCCAAGCGGCCCCTGTCCGGTGTGCTGCATTGGGAGAGGTACTGACGCTCGCCTGCCGCGGCATCAGTTAGCCGGGGCGGGCGGTTTGCGGACCAGTTCCACCTCGATGTTGATGCGGACGGCGTCGCTCACCACCACGCCACCGCCATCCAGGACGTTGTTCCAGTTGACCCCGAAATCCTTGCGGTTGATCCTGGTGGACGCCGAAGCGCCCATGCGGAATGTGCCCCGATTCTGGACCTCGGGTGTGGGTCCTTCCACGTCCAGCACAACTTCCTTGGTGACGCCCCGAATGGTAAGGTCTCCCACGACGCGCAGCTTCCCTTCGCCGGCGGCCTCGATCCGGCGCGACCGGAAGGTGATGGTCGGATGGTTGGCCACGTCGAAGAAATCCGGCGCCACGCAGATGCTCGTCGCGCTTTGCGTTGCGAGTGTCCAGGCTGGCGGCTTCGATCACGGTCTCAATGCGGGATTGCGCCAGGTTTTGGGGATCGTATTCGACGGTGCCGGAGAGTTTCGAGAAGGCCCCGCTGACGTTCGATACCATCATGTGCCGCACCGTGAAGCCGGCGCTGGAGTGCGCGGGGTCGATCTGCCAGGTAGCGGCCGCGAGCGGCATCCAAAGCGCCAGCACCATGAGCACTGGAAATCGAATCAGCTGTTTCTTCATCGGTGATCCTCTGACATTAGGATGCTGCGGCGCCCCTCAAAGTCGCGGGAGATCGCGTTGAATTGACGGAAGCGAGTTGATACTATTTCGCTATGCGAAGACTCCTGCTGGCCGCTTGTTTCACGCTTGTGTTCGCGCTGGTTCTGCCGGCCGCCAAGACCCTCGACATGTGGGTGGTCGATACCGAGGGCGGCAAGGCCGTGCTGATGCTCTCGCCCTCCGGTCAAAGCATGCTCATCGACACCGGCTTCCCCGGCAACAACGACCGCGACACGAATCGCATCGTGGAGGCCGCTGCAGCGGCTGGGGTGAAGAAACTGGACATCCTCGTCACCACCCACTATGACGGGACCACGTGGCCAACACGCCTTCGCTGGTGTCGCGGATTCCCGTCGCCACTTACGTGGATCACGGGCCGCTGCTGGTCGAGAACCCGCGCATGCTGGCCACTGTAAAGGCCTATGACGAACTGTGGGCGAAGGCCAAGCACCTGGTCGTGAAGCCGGGCGACAAGATCCCTTTCCAGGGCGTCGACGTTCTGGTGGTGACAGCGGGTGGCCAGGCGATCAAGACCCCCGTCAAGGGTGGAGGCGCGGCCAACACCTTCTGCGCCGCGACTGAACCCATGAAGTGGCCGCGGGGCAACGAAGATGTTTCGGAAAATGCGGGCTCCGTCGGCCTGCTCTTCACGTTCGGGCAGTTCCGCATGCTCGACCTGGCCGACCTTGACCTGGAACAAGGAACTCGCCCTGATGTGCCCGAACAACCCCATCGGGACCGTGGACCTGTTCATGGTGAGCCACCACGGCAACAACATCTCCAATTCGCCGCCGCTGGTCAACGCTCTGCAGGCGCGCGTCGCCATCATGAACAATGGCGAGAAGAAGATCGGGGCGGCCGCCGTCATGAAGATCCTCAAGGCCGCGCCCGGTATGCAGGGCCTGTACCTGATGCACTGGTCGGCCAACGCGCCGGACGACAACCCGCCCGACGAGTTCATCGCCAACCTCCGGGATTCACCCGACGGCAAGTGGATCAAGGTGTCCGCCGAGCGCAACGGCGCCATGACCGTGACCAACGCCCGCACCGGCGTCTCGAAAACCTACAAGAGATAGATGAGACCGTACATCGGTTTCAGCGTGGGGTACAACGCGCGATAGACTTGGTGCCCCCGGCGGTAGAGCTCCGTTTCGTGGGGGCGGGGCATCACGGAGGCATCCTCGTGGATGACGGCCCCGCACGCCTCGGGCACTGAGGAGTAAACCCCCGTGCCGGTCAGCGCCAGAATCGCCGCGCCGTAAGCTGACCCCTCCTGAGAGGCCAGCGTCACCACGCGCCTGCCGAACACGTCGGCAAACATCTGGCGCCAGAAGAGGCTCCGGGCGCCCCCTCCCGACAGCCGCACCGCATGGACCGGCACTCCCATCTGATCGATGATGTCCAGGCCGTCTTTCTGGCTGTAGCAGACGCCCTCGAGCATCGCCCGCAGCAGGTCCGCCCGGGTGTGCCTGGCCGTGACGCCGATCCAGCCGCCGCGCGCCGTTGAATCCAGATGCGGCGTTCTCTCTCCCATCATGTACGGCAGCCAGAACGCCCCCTGCGCGCCCGTGGGAGCGGTGGCCGCTTCCGCCGTCAGCGCGTCGTAGGAGACGCCCGGCGCAAACTGGTCCCGGAACCATTGCAGGCTGAGGCCGGCGCCCTGGGTCACTCCCATGACGTGCCAAGCGCCCTTGACGGCGTGGCAGAAGGTATGCACGCGGCCCATCCTGTCGTAGGTCGGCCTCTCCATGCAGGCAAAGACCACGCCGGATGTGCCGATCGTGCAAGACACGGCGCCCGGCTTCCACAATGCCGTTGCCCACGGCGCTGGCCGCCTGATCGCCGCCGCCGCCCACCACCGGGGTCCCCTCGACCAGACCCGTCATCGCCGCCGCCGCCGCGGAGATCTGGCCACTGACTTCGCTCGACTCGTAGACCCTCGGCAACAGCGCCCGGTCCAGATTCAAGCGGTCCAGCATCTGGTGCGACCAGCGCCGCACGACCACGTCGAACAGGCCGGTGCCCGACGCATCGGAAACCTCTGTGGCATGTTCGCCTGTCAGCTCAAATCGAATGTAATCCTTGGGTAGCAGAAGCTTCCTGGCGCGGTTGAACGATTGGGGCTCGTTGTCCCGCACCCAGAGCAGTTTGGGCAGGGTGAAGCCCGTCAGCATGGGGTTGGCGGTGTAGGCCAGGATGTTGTCACGGCCCACGAGCTGGTTGATGCGGTCCACCTGCGGCTGGCTGCGCTGGTCGCACCAGATCAGGGCGGGACGGACAACCTTGTTGTTCGCATCCAGCAGAACCAGGCCGTGCATCTGGCCCGAGAGGCCGACCCCCTTGACCTCTTTGCCGCTGATCTTGGCGGCAGCCAGAACTCCCTGGATGGCCTTCACCGCGGCCTGCCACCAATCCTCGGGACGCTGCTCGGCCCACAGCGGCTTCTCCATCCGCATGTTCTCGTGGGGCGCCGTGAAGCCGGCTTTGACCGTCCCTTTCTCATCCACCAGCAGCGCGCGGGTGCCGCCGGTCCCCACGTCAATGCCCAAGTAATACATGCTATTTATTCCTCAACTTATTGATTTATTGATCTTTTTCGATAAATGCAGTGTAGGCCGATCCGAACAGCCCGGCCTCGCTGCCCAGGCGCGCTTTCTCGACTCTGGGGTGAGTGGCGCGGAAGGTGAACGAACGCTGCTCGAGCTCGGCGAACATGGCCGGCGCGAAGAAGTCCCAGGCGGCTAAAACGCCGCCGCTCAACAGATACAGCGGAAAATTGAAGATCACGTCGAAGGTGGCCAGGCCGATTCCGAGCGCGCTCCCCATGCACTGAAAGACCCGCTTGGCGGCGTCATTGCCTCCCAGCGCCAGCTTGTAGACGTCTTCCGAGGTGAGGTCGTCGCCCAAGTACAGCATCCGGGCCATGGTGGTGATGGCCGTCGCCGAAGCGTGTTTCTCCAGGCACCCGACGTTGCCGCAGGCGCAGGGATTCCCCGTGGGGTTGACCGTGATGTGGCCCATCTCGCCCGCCATACCCTGGCTGCCATGCAATACGCGCCCGCCGGCGATGATCCCCCCGCCGATGCCGGTGCCCAGCGTGAGGAGGATGAGGTCGTCGACGTCCCGGCCCGCGCCGATCCACTTTTCCCCTATGGCCGCGGCGTTGGCGTCATTCTCGAGGACCACCGGCGCTTTCAGCCGCTCCTGGAGCGCATCACGGGCCGGGAAGTTCGCAAACGACGGAATGTTCGGCGCGGTGAGGACCAGGCCCTTCTCGATCTGGATGAAGCCGGCTATGGCCACGCCGATGCCGGCCAGTTCGTCGCCGCGGCGGTTCTCGCGCAGCGCGTTCGATGGCGGTGACCATCCCGCCGAGAATGGCCTCCCGGCTGTCGCCGGTGGGGCCGGAGATTCGTTCCAGGATCTTCCCCTGGCGGTCGATGGCCGCGGCGCGGAAATTGGTGCCGCCGAGGTCCAAGCCAATAGCGTACTCAGTCATGAAACCGCATCATATCAGACAACCGGATCAGGGCTTGGGCGGCTGTTCGGTAGTCTTGTCCGGAGGCAGCGGCTCGGGGGTGTCGAAGGTGATAACGGTCTCGGCCGAGAACTTCCGGTAAAGGCGGAACTCGACTTCGTTCTTGAACAGCACCTTGCCGTCGCGCATGCGCATCACCGCTCTGAGCGGCAGCATGTAGGGCCGGTCGCCGATGGTGGCGTAGTCGTAGTCGAGGGTATTGGAGACCTGCTGGAGCGGAAAGGTGCGGGGCAAATCGTCGGGCTCCAGCGTGATGCGCGCCACCATGTTGGTGTCGCTGTCCACGAAGATCAGGCCATGGTAAGCGGGAATGATCCTGTCGCCCACCCCTTCCTTCCCGTATTGGATCGTCCACTGGGAACGGGGCTGGCTGACTCCGTAAGAGAAGACGTACATCCGGCGGCCGCGCAGCGTGGCCCATCGCTCCCAATTGAAGGTGGCCTGGGTTTCCTTTTCGAAGATCTCGCGCATCATGCTGCCGAATTCGCCCGAGGAGATTGCGCCACCCACGGCCCTGTACGGCAGCTCCGTATAAGTGCCGTTGATGAGCATCAGCTTGTAGTCTTCCTTCTGCTCGAAGTAGCTGAGGCGGGTGGTGAGGACGTCGTCGGCTCTGCCAGAACTCAAGGCCGCTGGGATCGACGTAGCGGCGGGTGACCTGGGTGCAGATGAAATCCGGCAACTGCTTGGTGTAGCCGAGGGCGTAGGCGCGCACGTCCTCGATGATCTTCCTCCATTCAGCAGGGCTGGGCGGCGGGATCTCCGGCGCGGGCGCGGCTGGCAGCCTTCGGCGCGGCCGCCTCCGGCAGCGCCTTGGAAGCCTGCTGCAAGGCACGCAGCGCTTCGACGGTTCGGGGGCCGGCGCCGGCCGCCTGCAGTTCGACGATGACCCGGTCATCCAACCGCGCGCGCAGTTTCACGCCGCGCAGGTAGTCAGCCACCTTGCGATCCGCGTGCTTCAATTGAACGGAGGAACGGACGAAGGAAACCAGTTGCTCGATGCTCAAGGCGCTCTGGGCGCCGGCGTAGAGGCACCCCAGCAGCAGTAGCAGCGCCGCCTTCTTCATACTTCTATTGTGCGACAACCGGGCCGCTGGTCAGGCGCCCCCGGACTTCTCCAATTGCAGAGTGATGGTCCCGACGTGGAATTCCATGCGCAGGCGTATCTGCACGGGCAGCCGGCGGTCGTCGTCGGTGAGCCAAATGTACAGGCGTCCGTTGCGATGATAGAGGACGTTGTTGAACAGAAAGGCTTCGTAGCGGATGGTCTTGAACTTGCCCGCGGGCGTCTCGACGGTCTCCTGCCCCTGGGCCTCCACGCGCGCCATCACGCTCTTCTTGCCGTCGCTGACGGGGATGTCAACGCTCTTGCCGGCAGGGAGCCGCATGCCCCGCAAGGCGTACAGCGCCCCCACGATCTCGTGGGTACAAGAGGGGATGTCGATCTGGGACGTGCGGAGGTTGACGTTTCTCCGCAAGTCGCGCTCGACGTAACTGGCCTTGCGCTGCCCGGCATCGTAGGCGACCTTGGTCTCCCGCTGGCGCAGCCCCTCGCGCGCGGTCATCTGCGTGGCGACGGCGCACAGGTTCCGCCGTTCATATCCGCCGTGTAAAGGTCGTCCACGCGATACAACATGGAGACCAGCCCCACGGACTGCACTTGAAGACGGGCCTGCACGCCGCCGGCGGCTTCCTTCCAACCGAGCGTGGCGTTGCCGGCGTGAACCAGCCGCCATTCGACCCGGTATTGGAGGGACTCGTTCCCCGGAAGAAGACGCGATCCGCCTGGCGGGACTGGGACGGCGCCAGCAGCAACAGCGCCAGCATCAAGGACGAGAGCCGCATGCAGCCTTGAGTTTCGCAGATGGCGCGGGAGGGAAGCAACGAACGCTCAACGGCGGCGCTTGGCCGCGGGCTCGACCAGCGAGAACTGGAGCTTGCGCTCGACGGCGTCCACGCGATCCAGCCGCACGCGCACGGTATTCCCGATGGAGAAGGCGCGGCGGGTGCGCTCGCCGATGATCTTGCGGGCGTTCTCGTGGAAGGTGTAGCGGTCCCCCGGGAGGGTATCGATGGGCACCAGGCCCTCGATGAACAGCTCGGCCAGCTCGACGAAGAACCCGAACCTGGTGGTGCTGATGATGAGCGCGTCGAATTCGTCGCCGACCCGATCCTCCATGAACTTGGCCTTCTTCCACTCGACCAGCTCGCGCTCGGCCTCGGCCGCGCGGCGCTCGGTGAAGGAGCAGTCCTCGCCGATGGCGCGCAGCTCCATCTTGGGCGGCGCCTGTTGATCCAGCGTGGCCGCCAGGATGCGATGGACGATGAGATCCGGGTAGCGGCGGATGGGCGACGTGAAGTGCGTGTAGGTCGGGGCGGCGAGCGCGAAGTGCCCGGCGTTGTCGGCGCTGTAGCGCGCCTGCTTGAGCGAGCGCAGCATGAGGTAGCTGAGGACGCGCTCCTCGGGCTTGCCCTCGATCTTGGCGACCAGGTTCTGATAGTTGCGGGGCGACACGCGCAGCCGCTCATCGGCCAGAATCAGGTCCTTGCGCACCTTGCGGCCGTCGCGCTTGCGGTCCACGATGGGGAAGCGCTTCACCGGCATCGCGCCCAGCCCCAGGGAGTAGCCGAAGCTGGTGGCGATGTCCTCGAACTCCATCACGCGGTGCGGATCGGGCGGCTCGTGGATGCGGAAGAGGGAGGGAATGCCGGCGGTCTCCAGGTGCGAGGCCACGGCCTCATTGGCCGCCAGCATGAACTCCTCGATGATGCGGTGGGCGATGTTGCGGGGGGCGCGCGTGACGCCGGTCATCTCGCCCCACTCGTCGAACTCGATGAGCGGCTCGGGCAGGTCGAAGTCGATGGAGCCGCGCTTGACGCGCTTGCGGTTGAGGATGAGGGCCAGCTCGCGCATCAACGCCAGGCGGCCCGTGGCGCGGGCATCGCCTTCCAGCGCCTGGTGCACGCCGGTGTAAGTGAGCCGCTCGGCGCTGCGGATGACGCCGCGGGTGAACTCCTGGGAGACGATGTCGCCGTGGTGGTCGATCTCCAGCAGGGCGGAGAGCACCAGGCGGTCCACCTGGGGTTTGAGCGAGCAGATTTCGGTGGAGAGCTCCAGGGGGAGCATGGGCACGGCGCGGTCGGGGAAATAGACGCTGGTGCCGCGCAGGGCCGCCTCCAGGTCGATGGGAGTGCCGGGGCGCACGTAGTGGCTGACGTCGGCGATGTGGACTTGCAGCGCGTAGTTGCCGTTGGGGAGGCGCTCCACCCAGACGGCGTCGTCGAAGTCGCGCGCGGTCTCGCCATCGATGGTGACGATGTCGAGCGCGCGGAAATCGCGGCGGCGGGCGATCTCGCTTTCCGGGATGGTAGCGCCGAGACGCGCGGCCTGCGCCAGCGCCTCGGGCGGAAAGTGGTGGGGCAGGTGGTGCTTGCGGATGACGATCTCGACGTCCAGGCCGAAGTCGCCGGGACGCCCCAGGATCTCGACCACGCAGCCCACGGCTTTGTCGCGGCCCTGCGGGAATTCCAGGATCTCCACGTCCACGATCATGCCGTCGAGGTCCTCGGGCGAAGAGACGGCGGCGTGGGTGGCGCCGATGCGGTCCTTATTAGATGCAGGGGCGGGGAATTCCATGCCCTGGGGGATTTCGATCCAGCCGCCGATGCGCTGGTCGTGCGGGATGACGAGGTTGCCTCGGCGGTGTACGCGGAACTCGCCGACGACGGTGGCGTGGGCGCGCTTGAGGACGCGGACGATCTCGCCTTCGGCGCGGCCGGTGGATTCGATGCGCGTGATGCGGACCAGGGCGCGGTCGCCGTGCATGGCGTGTGCGGCGGAGTCGGGGGCGAGGAAGATGTCGCCCTGGACGCCCTCGATGGGGCGGTCGGCGATCAGGAAGCCGTAGCCGTCGCGGTGCATGTTGAGGCGGCCGGCGGCGTACTCGCGGGTGTGGGCGGCGGAGACGAAGAAGCCGGGTTTGAACTCGATGAGCTCGCCGCGGGCGGCGAGGCGGGCGAGGAGGGATTCGAGGTCCTGGCGCGTGGCGCCGTGCGCGCCGAGTTCGCGTATGAGCTGCTTGAAGGAGGCGCGGGCGTGCGGCAGGCGCCGGATGTGGTCGAGGAGGGCAGGCTCGGAGAGCAGCTCCTTGATTCCAGGGGAGTTATCCGAATTTGGCTTTGTTTGGTACAAATTGTTTTCGAGGTGGCGCCGGGCGCCCGGCGACCGTTAGGGGCCGCTGTATCAATGGTAACCCGGGGCGACGCGGCGCCGGGCGGGTTTTATGCGGAATTGGTGGAGGGGATGGGGGTTAGGGGCTGGAGGAGGGAGGGGAATGGGGGGGAGGCGGGATGAGCGAAAATATGATGGGGGGAAGGGGTTGCGAGCGCGTTTATCCCGCGCCGCAGATGCCATAGCTTACACTCAAACTACATGCTCAACCGGGGCTATGCCTACACCACAATCATCAGCAGCAAATACCATGGACCAACCCTGCTCTCCCACTTGGCAAGCCTTTATCCCCACTCAACCCCACAAGCCTGGCAACAAAAACTGAACAACGGCGAAGTCACCCTTAACGGCGTCACCGCCACGGGAAGCGAATCGGTCAGTTTAGGCCAAACCCTTGTGTGGAACCGTCCACCCTGGATCGAACCAGACTCCCCTCAGCACTTCGAAGTCCTGTTTGAAGACCCCCATCTGTTGGCCGTCAACAAACCCAGCGGGCTGCCCACCCTCCCCGGCAGCGGCTTCATGGAAAACACCCTCCTGCGCTTGGTGCAAAAGCAAACGCCCAACGCAAACCCTGTCCACCGGTTGGGCCGAGCCACCACCGGCATCGTCCTCTTCGCCAAAACACCGCAGGCGGCCTCTAATCTATTCGCAAACTGGAACACACCCAAAATTCAAAAAATCTACCGGGCGCTGGCTCAAAACATTGCGCAGCACGACGCCTACGAAATCCTCACACCCATCGGCCTCGTACCGCACCCGCTCATCGGTTCCGTGTGGGCCGCCAACCCAAGTGGCAAACCGTCAAAGTCATTGGCAAAGGTGATCTCACGCACCACCAGCACCACAACATTTGAGGTAAGCCTAAATTCGGGCCGCCCTCATCAAATCAGAATCCATCTGGCATCCATCGGCCATCCCCTGGTAGGCGATCCTCTGTACGGCTTATCCGGCCAGCCTCTTGAAAATCTCCCCGGGCTCCCCGGCGATGGAGGATATTTCCTGCACGCCCAATATCTGAAATTCTGCCACCCCATCACCGGAGAACAAATCAATCTTGAGGCAGCTTTGCCGCCCGGATTCTCATTGCATCAGTAGGTTCACGGCGGGAATCAAATCAGGGTGGCCGTTGAAACCTGCGCGATCCCGCCATTCCGAATACGGGTCGGGCGTTTCTCGGCAGCTGACTCCCTGAGCCAACTAGGGCCAACCGAGCCGCCGGCCACAGCAGTGGCGTAGAATAGACTCAATCTGGCAGAAGCAGCCCCGAACTCGGAGTTGACCGTGGAGCAAGAGAGATTGAAACGCAGGTGCCTTTACCTTCCGAACCTTACCCGCCTGGGTGGTCTTGCTGTTTCTAAGTGTCGGTATCGTGCCTCGTCCCACTGTAGGCCAAACAGCACCTGGTGGACTAACGATGCATCGGCAACTGGCGGGAACTCCTAATGAAAAGGGCTGGTACGACGCCAAATCGACCGAGGGTCATTTCCGCGTATCCCTGCCGATCCCCTTCAACGACTTCACTGTAAGGGTCAAGGAAAAGGACGGTACGGAGGTGGTGAGTTACGCGGTAGGGTCCACCAGCAAGGAAGGCTTCAAGTTTTCGGCGACTGAGATCTGAAAGGGCGCATGGCCCGTGATTTCGATCTCAACGCATATGCAGAGAAGTTCAAGGCCGACAAGGAAAATACGGTCTCAAGCGAAAGATTACTTGAGTTTGACGGCCATTCGGCCATTCAGTTTCACGTCTCGAACGCCCGACAGTCTGCCTTCATGCGTGCGATTGTCGTTCCGTCTGGCGTGTTGCTCTTAATCGTCGAATATCCCACGAGGTTGGAGCGGGACGTGGTTTCCGTTGTGGAGCTTTTCTTTAATTCGTTGAAAGTCGAGCCGATTTTGTAAGAGGTGCGTGCCGAACGGGCGTCACCTCAACAGGGATCGGCCAGTACCACACGTAGCCGAACCTCTACTTTGGCGCGTCGGGCCTATCTTGTTTGACCACGACGCCACCTTTCATCACGAAAGGCACTGACTGCAGGATGCTCACGTCGATGGTCGGGTCACCGGCGACAGCGATTAGATCGGCATAACGCCCTATCTCGATGGCACCAACGTCTTTCTGCTGTCCAAGTGCATCGGCCGCAGTCTTGGTCGCGGACTGGATGGCCTGCATGGGCGTCATGCCCCAAGTAACCATGGTCGCGAACTGCCGCGCATTATCACCATTGGGATACACGCCAGCGTCCGTCCCAAACACCATCTTGACTCCGGCCTTAGTCGGCCATCCGGAAACAACCCACGTGAGCGAGAAGTCGCCATCCCGTAGATCTACCCTTTGTGGGCCCCAGAAACGGCGTTCGCGGAGGTCAGCCCTGAGACCTCGGCCCGCGCCAGAGCAATCTCCCAGGTGGGGGCGTTCCGTGGTGTGAAGGGGATTTCGCTAAGAAGGCCAGTTATCCCCGGCGCGGACTAAGCGCCGGGTCTGCAATGCTAATGAACGCTTGCCCGCAAGACCGGTGCTCGGCATGACGCAGATTGCGGGGAAAGATGCTGTTAGAGATGACCGTCGGGAACTTGACCCAACATCAGCCGATCCACTTGCGCCGCCGTAAATGGCGAGTTCATCAGGGCAGGATGAGAATGGAAGGCCCGGAAAAGGTGAATGATGTAGTGCATGCGCTGGCGCAGATCGGCCCAGTCCTGGGCACCGCAATTATCACAGATGCCGGTTCCCGGTTCGTAGCGACGACACAGGTCTCGCAGCTCGGAGTGATTGAGGTTGGAAAGAACGCCGGGGAAGGGATGCTCGAGGTTGCGGCCAAGTTCAAGAATCAGGTCGGGCAGCGCCAGAACCATCATCGAATCGGTTATCACGCGGCGTGTGATCTCGCGGGCGAAACGACCATACCGGCGCATCAGGAATCCGAGAGGAGACCGAAATAGCCCAAATGCCCGACTCCCGGGAACAATCACTTGAAGAGCGCGCCCACCCAAGTCCTCCGCCGTGACTGGTAACACCTCCAGCGCCGTCGCGATTTCCGACTGCAAGCGAGTCTGTTCGTGTAAGCCGATCTCGAGGTTAGCCAACAAGATCATTTGGTTGCGGGTTTCGAAGGACGGTTCAAACGCCTGCTGATGGTAGTACGTGAAGGCACGGCGGAGGTGATCCTGGCCGTTCGGCGGCGGGCCGGCGCGAAGCGACGCCAGAAACGACGCCACCTCGGGGGATTCGACAGGAACAGCGGTGGGACAGGATTGCAGGTACCGTGCAAACAGGAACCCGATCTCGGCGAATACCTTCAAGTTGCCGACTGCCACCGCCTCACTGGCGCGCTCGAAAGCGTCGAACGGACTATGGACAACGCGGACCAGGCGCCCGAGAGGCGTTTCGGGGTTGAAAACCCCCCTGCGAAGCCCCGCACGCCAGAGGGATTGGACTGGATGCAGAACAGTCCAGCCGGGGCGCAAATGGTCAGCCAGACGATCGGAGAAATCCTCGCCCCGAATGGTGCTTCCGGCCTGGCGTGAAGCCCAAGTGGCGAAAGTACACCAGTTCGCACAGGCCCCCGTCCTCGCAGTCATGGCAAGAGAGAGACGGTGATAGCACTGGGTGATCCGAAGGTTTCGGATAATCCTATCTCGGATAGCTGAGATCTCCTCCACTTGGCGAGGTGTTGGGCATGACTCTGACGTCGAATCGGGGGGCATGACACAGACTTTAGCTCATTCCCACACCTCTGCACGCAATCCCAAGCGTCTGCCGGATTCTCCGCGATGGCAGCCCTTCCCACCATCTACCCGCCTCACGGTCTCCAAACGGCGTTCGAGGAAGTCTGCCCGGATTAGGAACGCCAAGTCGGCCAGCATCCGGCATCGATCCCTGGATCGTGTCCGGATGGCGCGTGATCCACGACGAACAAGGGCGTGTTGGCGTGTTCAGGTCAGCTTCGCCGTGCTGCCTCGATGGCGGCGATGTCGATTTTCTTCATCGTCATCATCGCCTCGAAGGCACGCTTTGCCTCACCGCCACCAACCGCAAACGCATCGGTTAGCGCGCGCGGGGTGATCTGCCAGGAAAGGCCCCAGCGGTCCTTGCACCAACCGCACTGGCTTTCCGTGCCGCCATTGCCGACGATCGCGTTCCAGTAACGGTCTGTCTCTTCCTGATTCTCCGTCGCGATCTGGAAAGAAAAGGCCTCGGTCTGCCTGAAGGCCGGTCCGCCGTTGAGACCGAGACAGGGAATGCCCAGGACGGTGAACTCCACCGTCAGCACATCGCCCTTCTTGCCGCCCGGATAGTCACCGGGAGCCTCGTGAACAGCAGTTACTTTACTATCCGGAAAGGTTACGGCGTAGAAGCGCGCCGCCTCATGCGCGTCCTTATCGAACCAGAGGCAGATCGTATTCTTTGGCTTCATGTTCGTGTGCTCCTCGTGCTCGATCAGGGCGAACGCTGTGGTCTTTGCGTCGGTCCCTATCAGTGACCCACCAGTTCATCTGCTGATCTGCTGCGGCCGACGCCAATATTGGTCGCCACCCGTCCTGCCCTTCTAAAATCATATCGCTGGCAGGGAATCGACGTCGAGATCCGAAGCTGGATGCACGCGGCATACACGTGAGGGCTTGCCGCCGGCAAGCCCCTACAGCTTGCTGAAGTGCGCACGCCACATCAGTACAGATCCGGTTCTGTCACGCCCGCTGGTTGTACAGGGGTCTCGCCGGGGACCCGCAGCCGCGTCCGAGCCGAGAACATCCCGCCCCGCGCCGGGACGTTGGGGGCAAAGGCCTGGAATCCGAGTGACGGCAGGTTCACGTCATCGTAGATGGCTTCCATGCCGCCGCGCATGAAGTAGGTTTCGTGCCAAAAGCCCGTGCCGCCGGAGCTGCGAAGGAAGCTCTGCCACCAATTCCGGTGCGGCTCCGAGCGGGCCCAGCGCTCCAGCGATTCAAAGTCTTTCCAGTACCACCGCATTCCGAGATGCAACGGAAACATACTGAAGATGATGTTGTTCTCGAAGTGCAACAATCCTTCGGGGCGCGCAGCGCCCGCTCTCATGATTCGCGGACCGAAGCCGAGCAGCGTCTTGATTCCAAAAAGTGTGCGCACGCGCATGCCCAGATAGATGACCACCAAATCGGGGAATGCGCTTAAGTCCACGGTCCGCCGCTCAACAAGTGATGGCATCGCCTCGTCCCCCCCTGCTATAAGACTATCCTGCCCGTGGGTTGCCGGTTCAGAGCGCGATGAGCCCACCGGCGCACGTTCAGCAGTCGGTATCATGAGAATATGCCGAACCCATTTGTGCACGTGGAACTGAACACGACAGATTTGGATCAAGCCAAAGCTTTCTACGGAAAGCTGTTCGATTGGACTTTGGAAGACACGCCGATGCCGGGCGGGACGTATACCTTGATCAAGGTGGGGCAAGGAACTGGCGGCGGGATGATGAAACACCCGATGCCCGGAGCACCTTCCATGTGGCTGGCGTACGTGGCGGTGGACGACATCCACGCTTCCACCGAGAAGGTGAAGACACTCGGAGGCAAGGTGATCGTGGAGGTGAAAGAAATCCCGAACGTCGGTTGGTTCAGTGTGATTATGGACCCCACAGGCGCGGCGTTAGCGCTGTTCAAACCGAAGGCGATGTAGAGCCTCGGCGTCACTGCTGCCGTCGCAGCGGGCGGAAGACGTGAGGCAGCCAGCGCAGGCCACGAAAAACGATGGCCTGCGCCACACGGCGCACCCGGCGCGAAAAACCTGCCGGCAAGACTGCCGGCATGGCGGGCTAAAGCCCGCTCTACGGGCGCACCAGCTTGGTAGGATCTACGCTGTATCCTCTTGACAAGGGGGGAAGAAGAGCACTACTCTAAGAACCGCCCCGTGACCGGCACTAGAGCTGCATAATTCACTACACATCTTCACACGGGGCAGATGAACTCCCTCCCGATTTAGGGGCCTTTTCAGGAGCCTTTCCAAACCTTCCTGCCATTTGCGTGCAGGCAGACCAGCAAGCCATGGCGGAAAATTGCGGTTCATAGCTGACATTCACAGGAGGAACTATGACGTTACATAAAATGTGCCTTTGCGCGTTCGCGCTCACTTCGATGTTGACGTTCGCCGGGTGCCAGACCGCGCCCAAACCAGAGCCAAAGAGGGATGTCGCCGCTGACATAACGGCGATCAATGCACTCCGTGACCAGTTCGCCGCCGCATTCAATTCCAGCGATGCGGCAGCCCTGGCCGCCACTTATGCCGACGACGCGATCATGATGAACCCAAATCAAGCGGCCGTCGAAGGCAAGCAAGCCATCCAGGCGTGGTACGAGGCTATGTTCAAGGAGAGCGCGGGCAAAGCTCGACGTTCACTCCGCTTGAAACCCAGGTGGCGGGCGATTGGGCCTATGATCGCGGCAACTACACGGTCACTGTCACCCCGAAATCCGGCAAACCGATGGAGGCATCGGCCAAGTACCTGATCATCGTGAAGCGGCAGCCCGACGGCTCGTGGAAGGTTTACCGGGAGATATCCAACAGCAACAACCCTCCGCCCGGCGCAGCGGGTAAGAAGAAGTAGTCACCGAACTAAAGGGTCTCAACGAAGCGCGCGCGTGACTGAGCGTTATCGTCCTCGGGCAAACTGTTACCCTGGAAGTGGAGCGAAAGGAGCGTCATGGCCAGAATATTGATACTTTTGGGGGTCCTCGGGGGCGCCCTGCCTTTGTTCGGCGGCCAGATCTTCGGCACGCTGACCGAGGGAGGGAAGGCGGTTGCCAAAGGGGTGGAGGTGGCGGTGGATTGCTCCGGCGAGCAAGTGAAAGGCACGACGGACAATTTCGGGGCCTATCGCTTGAACCCGCAGAAGACGGGCCGATGTTCGTTGACACTGACATACAAGGGCCAGAAGCCGGCGGCCACGATCGCTTCCCTCAGTGAACCTGTTTCGGCGGACTTCGAGCTGCAGATGCAGGACGGCAAGTACAAACTCGTCCGGCGGTGACATTCATGGCCACGGAACCCGTGCCGCCTCCGGCTAAAGAACCTTCGCGCCACACCGACCCGTGGCGCTGGTTGCAGATTCTCGTCATCCCGGTGACGACCCTCATCATCGGCCAGTACGCGTCCAGCTGGCAGGAGAAGGAGAGCGCGCGCCGAACCTACGCCGAAATGATGAACCGGCGGGAGGAGGCGGAAAGCGCTCTGCGGAAGGATATGTTCCAGACGACGATCCTGCCGTTTCTGGAGAGAAAGACCGATGACATGGAGGCCAACGTACTGCGTCTGGAGCTGCTGGCCAGCAACTTCCACGACTCGCTGGACATGAGCCCGCTGTTCAAGGACGTTTACCGGACGCTGTCCGCCAAGCACCGAGAGGGCTCCGAGGAGCTGATGAGGCGGCTGACCTTTTCGGCCCAAGAGGTCGTGCGCCGGCAGGTGGACGCGATCCGCGAAGCTTCCACCGTCAGAACCGACATGGTGGACCTGGAGGCTCTCAAGCAAGGTCCGGTGGCCTTGTTTGGAGACCAGGCCCTGAATCTTCCGGGGAATGTTGGGGTGCCGCGCACTTTCCGCGTCGAGATTCTGAGCCATGACCCGCAGCGGAAGGAGTTTCTGGTCCGGCTCACAGTGTGGAATGCGGGCAGCCCGCCGGTGATGGAACTGCAAACAAAGACGTTTCATCTCGGGCCTTTCGATTTCCCGCTGATTGACAACACGCGCCTGGCGGGAGGCGACCGTGTGGCGTTGACCTTTGACGGCGCGGCGGAGGACGTGGCGCAGATCATGCTGATCTACTTCCCGGGCTCCCGGGCCAGCATGAAGGACAAGCAATACTACGAAGACATGGCTGGCGACCTGCTGCGCATTGAGCAACGGAATCGCGACAAGTCTCAGCCGGCCAAGTGATGTAGACCGCTCCCTAACGGTCGCGGCTCTGAACCCCGGTTGACCGCTCCCTAACGGTCGCGGCTCTGAACCGGGGAGACCGGTTGACCGCTCCCTAACGGTCGCGGCTCAGGGATGAAACAAGTGTTAAGCATTTTGTTTCAGTTTACATCGCTAATCGATTGATTCAAGGAAGAATATTCTGCTTGTATCGGGCACCGGGCGGGCGCATAATTTAATTACCGTTTGATGGTACAGGTCCTGAGAGGGCGGGACCGGTGCATATCGCTTTCAGCAATTCTGCTGAGCTGGACCCCCGAACTACTCTGTACCAGGCTGGCGCTTAAGGAGGACGCGTATGGCGCACGACCACGGGGATGAGTATCAGGTCAGAATCGTTCACCAGGACGGGACTGAGGAGCTGAGCGGGTGGATGAGCAGCGAAGAGCAGGTGGCTCAGGTGGTGGCTGCGGTCCACAATCCGGCAGGCAAAGCTTTCTGGCTTCGGGCGCGCAACGTTATCTGTGCCAACTGCCCCGAGAGGGAACAGGGAATTGTAGTGGAATGTCCTCTTACGGGGCTTCCGTCCCCACGATGCAGCCCGCATGACTCCTACTATTTGTTGAGAGTGGGGGTAAGGAACCGGAACGCTGTTTCCAACCAGCATTTCCATGTGTAGCGAGCGGCTCAGCGGCGCGATTGGCGGTGCGCGCCGCCGCCCAGCCCGCCCAGATCAATCACGACCGCAAGCAGCAGCCACAGAAGATTGATTCCCGCCGTCGGCATGCCGCTGTTCACTTCCCAGGCGTACACGATTGTGGTGAGCGGCAGGAAAATGAAGCCGAGTAGCGGCAGCAGCAGGCCACCGTGGAATGCGCGCTGCAGGTAGGTGGAGAAGATCCACATCAACACGATCGCGACGCGCGGAAACAGCAGGATGACGAACAGTAGGCAACAAGGCATGGTCAGTCTCCAGCCGGGCGGGGGCCCGCACGGTGCCATGGTACCAGATACGTATCCCGGAGCCGCGCGGCCCGCTCAGTTGCCGGGGAGAAGTCCGGAGACCTCGGATGAGAGCGCGCGGCCGGCCTGCTCATCGAAACCTCCCGCATAGCGCCAGGCAACCCGGCCGCTGACGTCGAGCAGGATCAGATAAGCGGCTTTGGGGTCGCGGAAGCCCACGCGCTGCTTCCACGAATCCGTGCCGCCATAGACGGTGATGACGTGCTCATAGTCCGCAATTTGGCGTGCCCCGGCGCATGCCGCCGTCGATGAACCACTTCCCCAACCTGGCCAGGCCGCCGATCATGGGGATCTCATAGAAGGTCACGCGCGGGTCCAGTCCGAACTGCTTACGAAATTCTTTGGCCCAGGCTTCGACGGCGAAGCGGGAGTCGTAGGTGAAGCCCAGAAGCAGCAGCGCGACGCGGCCGGAAGCTGCCTGGGGTAGAACCGCGGCTCGACCGGTCAAGAATTCCCCTTGCAGCCCCGGCAGCGGGCTGCCAACACTTAGTTCGGCAACGGGCGTGGCGGCATAAGCTGTCAACGCCAGCGGCGCCAATCCGAAAAGCCAAGTCATCATTCGCTCACCTTACTTTCTCCGGCAGCTACCGCCGCGGCGGCAATGCGCCGCAGCATTCCCCGGAACATCACTTCGTGGACGGGCCACAGAAAATACCAATACAGGAGCCCGGTCAGCCCGCGCGGTTCGAACTGCGCGATCTGCCTGAGCACCGTGGAAGGGCCATCGGGTTCCGCGCGGAACTCGAGCCACGCGCGTCCCGGGACTCTCATCTCCGCAAACAGCCGCAGGCGCCGGCCGGGCTCGTAGAGCTCCACACGCCAGAAATCCAAGGTGCTCCCCGGCAGCGGAGTCTCGGGATCGGGCCGGCCGCGCCGCATGCCGACGCCACCCAGCATCAGATCGATGAGCCCGCGGATTCTCCAGAGCAGGGTTCCGAAGTACCAGCCGGTCCGGCCTCCGATCCGGCGAATCGGGGCGAACGCCTGATCGGGCGCCAGGGGCACTCGGATGGTGTGCTCGTTGATCAGAAGATCGCGGCCGGGTTCGGGGGCGAGGCGGCCGCCGGCGGCCTGCGCGCGGGCGTCGGACCAGCGGGACTCCGCGGCGGGCCGGTCCTCGTTAGCCAAGGCGCGCTCTATGGCCCGGGTAATCCCCATTGGCCGGACGGCAAACAATTCCGCAGCGATCGGGCTGCGCACCACGCTCGGATTGCGGACGCTTTCGATCGAGCGAGCGTCCGATGGAGGCATAGACGGGCGTGATCAGCGTGAGCCAGCGGCTCGACAACGACAAACTGAGGAAGGGGACGCGCAGGATCCAGCGCCGCAATTTCCGCTGGCGGGCGAATTCGCGCATGATTCCGAGGTAGGAGGTGACGTCGCTCCCGCCGATTTCGACGGTGAGGTTCCCCTGCGGCGGCAGCCGGGTTGCCTCCGCCAGATAGTCGATGACGTCTTCGATGGCGATGGGCTGTGCGGCGGTATTCACCCAGCGCGGAGTGATCATGACGGGAAGCCGCTCCACCAGAGCGCGGATCATTTCAAATGAAGCGCTGCCGGAACCGATCACGATGGAAGCCTGGAATTCGACGACGGGAATGCCGCTGGAGCGCAGGATGTTCCCGGTCTCGGCCCGGCTGCGCATATGAGGCGAGAGTTCGCCGCCGTGCGCCAGCCCACCCAGGTAGATGATGCGCCGCACTCCCGCCTCGCGGGCGGCCAGCGCGAAATTCGCGGCCGACTCGCGCTCCTGGGCTTCGAACTCCTGACCGGCATGCATGGAGTGAACCAGGTAGAAGGCGGTGTCGACGCCGGAGAGGGCCGCGCCCAAAGACGCCGGCTGGAGCAGATCCCCCCGCACCAGTTCGGTGCCGGGAGCCACGCGCCAGCGCAGCGTCTCCGGGTTGCGGCACAGGCAGCGCACAGCCAGCCCGTCCTGTTCGAGGCGCCGCAGCAGGCGTCCTCCCACGTATCCGGTTGCTCCGGTGAGCAGATGCATGCGATCAGCCGCGCTGGTGGTGGCGCTGGGGCGGTGCCGGCGCTAATGCCCGAGCTGAAAGGTGCTCATCACTCCGACATGGTCTGACGCCGCGGCCGGGAAGGTCAGCCCCTCGCCGACCTGGGTGGAACTCACCACTTCCAGCCCTTTGGAAAAGATGAGATCGATGCGCTCCCAGGGCGCGGTCTGCACGAAGAAAGGCGGGGGAGGGTTTTGATCCTCCAGGAACAACGGCCACGTGGGTCCCGGAGCTGGAGAATTCGCCTCCGCCCAGGAGTCGTCGTATCCGGCCGCTTCGATGAACGACACGGTGTCCGTATTGTCCGGACCGAGTCCATCCTTGCCGAAAATGGCGTCGGCGTTGAAATCACCAGCCAAGATGACTGGTTGGGGGCTATTCCGCATGAAGTTGAGCAGCTCGGCCGCCTGCAATTTCTGAATCTCAGCGGCAGCTTCGCCGCCCGGGTACTGGGTCTCCAGGTGCGTATTGGCGATCCGAAAGAGCTTGTTGTCAGCGCGCGCGAGGGCCGAGATGAACCCCCGGCGCACGGTAATGTCTCCGAACGTGAGCGCTGCCTTGTATACGTGCGCGTGAACGTCGGAGAGGTGAAACTCGGACGGGCTCAGGTCAGAGCGCGCGAGGAGGACGTCGCGGTCCGTGAAACGGACGGCGCCGGGGCCCTGCTCCGTGGTCGGGAGCGCAATATCGGTCAGAGTATTGACCGCCACCACCTCATAGGAGGCACCAAGCTCCTTGAGCGCGGTCGTCAGCGATTCGAGTTGATCCCAGCGGACATCGGTCGCGGTTGCGGGCGTCGCGCCAGTGCGCCAGAGCGTCACCTCCTGGAGCGCCACAAGGTGCGGACTCCTGGATGCGATCTGCTCAGCCAGAGCGCCGGCGCGCGCCGGAATCAAGCTCGCATCCACTTCGGCCAGCGTGAGATCGACGAACGGCCTCGGATCGATCTGCGTCAGGCCGAAAAGTGCATAGCCCAGGTCGGTGCCGGCATCCATGTTTTGGGTCATCACTTTGAAGGTGGTTTCCTTCTGGGCTGCCGGGGCCGGCGCCAGACAGGCAAGCATGATACAAGTGGATACTACGATCTTCCGAATCATAGAACCTCCCCTTTGTATTCCTGACGATGAGTATGCGCCATTCCTCCGGCCCCGGCAAGAGCATCTTATGCGCCCAATTCCGCAGTGCGACAATGGGGAGGACTTGTGGGAGGTGTGATGAAACTGATGCTGGCCATGGCCTTGCTGACGTCGCTGGCGGGTGCGCAGGAGATGAAGCGCCCGCGAATCATCGGGGTGGCGCACGTCAACCTGTTTGCAGCCGACCTGGAGAAGACGCGCGCCTTCTACAAGGACTTCCTGGGTTATGGCGAACCCTTCGACGCCAGGAATCCCGACGGCAGCCTGGCGCTGACGTTCATCAAGATCAACGACCGGCAGTATCTGGAGATCACGCCCGAGCGGCAGGCCGGAAGCGACCGCCTGAACCACGTGTCGCTGGAGACCGATGACATTCAGGGGCATGCGCGACTACCTGGCCTCGAAAGGCGTGAGCGTTCCCGCGAAGCCGTCCCTGGGCCGGATCGGCAATTTGAGCTTCAACGTCACCGACCCGGACGGGCACACCCTGGAGTTTGTCCAGTACATGCCCGGCGGCGCCACGCTCCGCGAGAAGGGCAAGTTCATGGGGCCCGAAAGGATCTCGGAGCGCATGCCGCACTTCGGCATCCTGGTGGGCGCGCTTGAGCCGTCCCTGAAGTTCTACCGCGACATTCTGGGTCTGCAGGAAACCTGGCGGGGCAGCAGCGATGGCAAGCAGCTTAATTGGGTCAACATGAAGCTGCCGGACAGCGACGATTACATCGAGCTCATGCTGTACGGGGAACTGCCCGCGCCGGAGAGGCGGAAGTCGGCGCACCACATCTGCCTGTTCGTGCCCGACATGGACAAGGCGGCAGCGGCCCTGGAGGCGCGTCCGGCAAGGAAGGCCTACACGCAGCAGATCCAGATAAGGACCGGCATTAACCGCAAGCGGCAGCTCAACCTGTTCGACCCCGACGGGACGCGCGTGGAGCTGATGGAGCCGGTGACCATCGACGGCAAGCCCGCGGCGTCATCGACCGCGCCGCCGCCGCGGTAAGACGCCAGCAGCAGATTCCACCTTGGGGCTACCTTGGCGCACTGCCACGCTCAGTGCACGACGAGGCTCGTGACCCACACGATTTCGCAGGCGCCGCTGCCGGAGTCGGTGCGGCTGAGTGAGGTGTGCCACCTCCAGCCGCTGTCGGACTGAACATCCACCAGGTTGCCGGAGAGTGAAATCAAGTCGCCGGCGCGCACTGAGCGCAGGACCTTGAGGACTTCTCTGCCGGCCGGAATCATGTGCAGGTTGGCGGTGTGGGAAACGATTTCCGGGACCGGCAGGGGGAACTGCCGGCCTTTGGGCCAATAGCGGTACCAGCGCCCGCCTTGCCCCCAGCCGATCTGGTCGATGACAGCCTGGTCCGACATGGGTCCCCAGCCGACGGCGAAGTCAACCGGCGAGACGGCGGAGGAGCCGTCGAAGAAATAGCGCTCGGTGGAAAGGACACGAGCGCGCATCGAGAAGTCTGCCCGGGCGGTGTAGCGATGCTTGCCCTGCTGCCAGGTTGGGCCGCTCAGGAGGAGATATTGGGAAGGCTCTTCGGGAACCAGCACTCCAGGCGGATAGGTGGTGTGGGCGCTATCCTCGAACAGGTAGACTATGAGCACGAGCACTGCGACAACCAGCAGGGTGGTCTTCATCCGAAATACGATGGTAACGGAAACCAGACCGAACTCGGGGAGTTTGGGCTTATGAGAACGGCATGGTTGGCGGCAATGATCATGTTCGCGTTTTTCGCCGGCTCGGCGGCGGGCGCGCCCATGAACAGGCAGGAAAGGGAGCGCCTGGTCGCTCACCTGGAGATGACCGGAAGCTGGCTGGTGGATGAGGTGTCCGGGCTCTCGCTTGCACAACTGCAGTTCCGGCCGGCGCCGGGCGCATGGAGCATCCTGGAGGTTGTAGACCACCTGGCGGTCACCGGACCTATTTACCAGCAGGATCTGCAGAAGGCGATGAAGGCGCCGCCGGCGAGTCGCAAGCAACCGGGCGGGGATGAGGGCATTCTCTGGTATGGCATCGACCGGACCCAACGCCAGAAGGCCATTCCCCCGGAGTTGCCAAAGGGGCAGATACTCGACTTGCGCAGTGGGCTGGATGCCATCCGCAAGGTGCAGGCCCAGTTACTGCAATACGCCAGGACCACGGATGAGGATCTGCGCAGCCACTTTGTGGCCCGCGAGCAGTGCGACGCCTACCAATGGCTGCTGCTGATCTCCACACATGCGCAACGCCACATCCTTCAGATTCGGGAGATCAAGGCGGACCCGAAGTTCCCGAAGAAGTGAAGCCTGTGGCCCACTTCGCCGTTGACGGCGGCGAGGGCGAGGAGTAAGCTGTTTCCCAGTATTTGGAGGATCCGTGGAGAAGAGCGAGAACTCCTGGCGGAGTGGCGTGAGCCGCCGCAATGCATTCCACGCCATGGCTGCGTTCCTGGCCGGTTCGCCTCTACTGCGAGCCCAGCAGGACCCATTTAGGGATCACAGCCGGGTGCCCGGCCTGGACGAGTTGCTGACGGTGTTTGATTTCGAACCAGTGGCTTTTGCCAAGCTGCCCCGCCAGGTCTACGACTACTGTGCTTACGGCGCCGACGGCGAATTCACGCTGCGACGGAACCGTGAGGCTTTCGATTGGGTGGACCTGGTGCCCCGTGGGGTCGTGGACGTAAGCTCCGTCTCGACTTCGACAGAGGTGCTGGGGACGAAGCTGCGCTTTCCCATCATGGTGGCGCCCACCGCGAGTCATGGGGCACTTCATCCGGAGGGTGAGGCGGCTACTCAAGCGGGCTGCACGGCCGCCGCGGACACGACCTTGATTTCCAGCCAGGGAGCCACCGTTCCCATCGACAAGATCGCGGCGGCGGGAAAGGGGCCGATATGGTTTCAACTTTACGCCCAGCGGGAACCGGCGAAGAACTGGCCGGTGCTGGAGCAGGCCCAGCAGGCGGGTTGCCGCGCTGTTGTGGTGACCGTGGACCAGCAGGTTCCCAAGTTCGAACGTGCTTTGCACTACCGCAATCTCTTAGGCAGGGGCGGAGGGGGCGCGACCCGGAGGATCTCCACGGCAGGTCCCAGCCAGTACCGGTTGGACGAAAACCGCCTGTGGTACGACTGGAAATTCTTTGAGGACATCCGCCGATTTGTCAAAGTGCCGGTACTGGTGAAGGGCGTTGTCACGGCCGAGGATGCCCGGTTGTGCATCGAACATGGTTTCGACGGCGTTTACGTTTCCAACCATGGTGGCAGGTCGGTGGACTACGAAGCTTCCGGTCTGGAGGTGCTGCCTGAGATTGTGGACGCCGTGAAAGGACGCGTCCCAATCCTGGTCGACGGCGGCTTCCGCCGGGGAAGCGATATCTTGAAGGGCCTGGCGCTGGGCGCCGCTGCCGTCTGTATCGGCCGGCCACAGCGTTGGGGGCTTGCCGCCTATGGCGCAGCCGGCGTACAGCGGATCCTCGAGATCCTTCAGGCGGAGTTGATTCTGGAGATGGCACGGACCGGCCGGCCCACGTTGGCATCTGTTGATCGGACCTTGGTGAGGACATATTTCCCATGAAGAGCGCACCGTTCACCCGACGCGGGGCCGTCGCGGGATTCGGAGCCTGGCTGGCAGCTTCCCCGCTGCGGGGGCAACAGCTGCCGGGCGAGCCTTCCCACCGCCTCGATCCTTTGAACGAACTGGTTAACTCGTTCGAATTCGAGGAGATGGGCCGGCGCAAGCTGGACAGCGTAGCATTTGCGCAGATCGACGGCAGCGACCGCAGGGCCTTCGATCGCATCACCTTGCGGCCGCGCATGATGGTCAGCGCGCTGCAACTGGATCTAACGACGGAACTGTTCGGCGAAAAGATGGTCGCGCCCATTCTCGTCGGTCCCATCTCGGAGCAGAAGCGATTCCACGCGGAAGGCGAGCTGGCCACGGTGCAGGGTGCTTCGGCCGCGAAGGCAGTGATGATTGTCAGCAGCCGTTCGAGTTATCCGCTCGAGGAAATTGCCGCGCGGTCCAAGACGACGCTGTGGTATCAAGTTTATCCTGAGCCGGACATGGATTCCGTGCGCACGCGCGTACAGCGGGCTGTGGACACCGGCTGCAAGGTTGTCTGCATAACGGTGGGCACGCCCTATCAGCCAGCGGGCGCCGGCGGAATCCCCATTCCTTCGCGCTTGCAGGCCATGGGACACCCCGGCTTGGATTGGAGCGCCATCGACCGGTTGCGGCAGGGACTGCGCGTCCCAATCCTGCTGAAGGGGATCATGAGCCCGGAAGAAGCGAGGACCGCCGTGGAAAGGGGGGTGCAGGGCATCGTGGTCTCGAATCATGGCGCCGGCTCCACAGCGGGGCTCGCAGCGCCGCTCGATGTGCTGCCGTCCATCGCGGAAGCTGTCGGCGGCAAGGCGCCGGTTCTCATCGACGGTGGTTTTCGGCGTGGCACGGATGTGCTGAAGGGGCTGGCGCTGGGCGCCCGGGCGGTTCTGCTGGGCCGGCCGCCGATGTGGGGGCTGGCCGCCTACGGAGCCGACGGCGTTCAGGCGCTCATGGAAATGCTGCAAACCGAATTGGCGCGCAACATGGCCATGTGCGGGAAGATCACGTTGAAGGATATCGACCGAAGCCTGGTCACCGTTCATCGGCGATAGCGTTACGTTAGAATTGGTCATCAGTGCGCCGCTACGCCGCCATCCAGGTTCTGTTGGCCCTAGCGCCGGCCGTGTTTTCGGCGCCCTTCCTGCATCTGCACGGGCACGAGGACACCGATCACTTCCTGGAGGCGCATTCGAGGCAAGCTCTGGTTCCACATCCTCATCTCTCGGCCCATGGATCTGCGCATGGCCCGGGGGTCGCCATCAGCGCTTGCGAGGATGAGGATGCGGTCTCTCTCGACTGGTTTCAGGGTGGTCCGCATCCGGTTCCCAACCTGGAATTCGTCTTGGTCGAGACTACGGTCATCCCCGTTCCCGAGCCGACCGCATTCTGGACTGAGGTTCCCACCCACCGCTCGCACGATCCGCCGCTGATAGTTTCGATTGGCCCTCGCTCTCCCCCCGCCACGCGCATTCCTTCGTTGGGCGTGTAGCTCCACGCCTGTCTCCTGATCATTGAAACTCGAATTTTGGGGGTGCTCCTTATGTCTTTTCGGACAGCGTGCATCTTTCTGCTGCTCGCCGAGGCGAACGCGCAGGTCATGACGGAACGGGAGGCGGTAAGCGCGTTCCTCTCCGAAAGCCCACAGGCCAGGGAACTGCGGGCCGGTGTGGAAGCGGTTGAAGCCGAAACTCGCGGTTGGAGCCTCTGGGCGAATCCCAACGCCAGCTACAGCCGGGAGGGCGCCAGCGTCAACCACTTCTGGCAGATCGAGCAGCGGTTGCCACTGAGCGGGCGGCTCGGGTACCTCCGCCAGGCGGGAGGCGCGGCGGTGTCCGCGGCCCAGTCGCAGTCTGCGTTTCAGCGGTGGCAGGGAATCAGCGCCGTGAGGGCGGCCTTCTACGACGTGGTTGCCGCCCAGGAGCGCGAGAAGGTGATCCGCGCGAACCTCGACCGTCTCGCGGAGATTACCCGAATCCTCTCGGAGCGGGAGAAGCAGGGCGAAGGATCAACCTATGACCGGCTCCGTGCGGAGCGGGAAAGGGCGGAGATCGAGACGGAGACTCTCATCTTCTCGGGTGGCGATCGCGCAGTCGCGGTCAAGACTTGCCGCTCTGCTTCGGCCGAACACGGAGCCTTCCGGCATCGTCGCGAGCGGTGACCTTCGAATCGCGGCGGACGTGCCTCCAGTAGCCGAACTCCACAAGCGCGCGCTTGAGATCAGGGGCGACTACAGGGCACAGGAGAAGGAGATCGAACAGTTTCAGTTCTCCCAGCGCGCGGCCCAGCGACTGCGCTTTGCCCGAGCCCTCGGTGGTGGCGGGCTTCAATCGCGCGCAAGTCGGTCCGGGCATGGTGTCGGGCTCGTACATAGCGCTTTCGGTCCCCGTGCCGCTCTTCAATGACGGGAGAACCGAGGTGGCTCGCTTCCGGGCGGAGGCGGAAAGAACGCAGGCGCGCCGGCAGACGCTCGAGCAGCGGATCTTCGCCGAACTGAGCGGCGCGCATTCGGCGCTCCAACTGCAACGCGCCGCCGCCGATGAATACCGCCGCGGGCTTGAGACCCAGGGACAGCGCCTGGAGCAGATCGCGCAAGCCGCGTACCAGGAAGGGGAACTCGACATCCTGGCTTTGCTCGATGCCTGGCGCGTATCACTGCAATCGAAGCTGAGGCTGCTCGATCTCAACGCCGCCTGTAAGCAGGCGGAGATCGAGTTGGAACGGGTGGTTGGAGAGCCCGCGTTGAACAAAGGAGTCCTGCCGTGAGAAGGACAATCTTTATCCTGGGATCGATATTGCTTGCAGGCTGCACCAGGCAGCAGCCTGCTACCACCGCGAAGGCGCCGGTGGCGCCCGAGACGGTTGCGGTCAGCCACTGGACCGACAAGACCGAGCTGTTCATGGAGTACCAGCCGCTGGTGGCCGGAGTCAAGCGCCGCTTCGCCGTGCACTTCACGAGCCTGCGCACGTTCCAGCCCCTGGCGAAGGGCAGTGTAAGCGTGAGGCTCGCACGGGAGGGCGGTGAGCCCGAAGTCTTTGCGGCCTCCGCTCCGTCACGCCCAGGCATCTTCGGATTGTGATGTCCAACCACGGCAGGCCGGGCGTTACGAGATGACAGTGAGCCTGACCTCGCCGGGTCTCGACGATGCGCATGAGCTGGGCGCCGTGGTGGTGTATGCCAGCGAGAAGGAGATCCCCCCCGAATCGGAGAAACCGGCGGAAGAGCGAATCGCCTTCCTGAAAGAGCAGCAGTGGTCGCTCGACTTCGGCACGGCGCTGGCGGCCGAGCGCGAGATGCGGGAGAGCCTCCGAGTTTCGGGGGAGGTGCGCCCAAGAAGCGGGGGCGATGTCCAGGTCACGGCGCCCATCTCCGGAAGAATCGCCACTTCGAGCCCGATCCCGGTGATCGGGGCTTTCGTGTCACGCGGCGAAGAGGTGGCTTCACTGGTGCCGTTCACTCCAGCGGCGGGCGACCGGCCATCGCTGGAATATGCCATTTCCGAAGCCGCCACCGCGCTCGATCTGGCGCGCCGCGACCGGGAGCGCACCGAGCGGCTACTGAGCGCGGGCGCCATCCCCGCCAAGCGCCTGGACGAAACGCGCGCGGCGGAAGCGACGGCTGCGGCCCGTGTGGCCGCCTCCAAGGAGCGACTCACACAGTACGAATCGTCGCGGCAGGCGGATGCCGCCGGGCCGCAATTCCTCTTGCGCGCCCCAATATCCGGGGTTGTGGCGGAAGTGAGGAGCTCTCCTGGAGCGAACGTCGCGCAGGGCGATCCACTGCTTCGCATTGTTGCGGTCGATGATGTCTACGTCCTCGCCAACGTCCCAGAGTCCGATGCGCACCGGCTTGCGAATCTCACCGGAGCCGAGATTGAAACGCCGGGCACGAACTCTACGTTTCCGGCCGGACGTTTGGTTTCAAGAAGCAGCTTCATCGATCCTCAATCGCGGACCCTGAGCGTCATCTATGATGTGCCGAATCCCGGCCGCCGGCTCGCCGTCGGGAGAGTCGGTGTTCGTGCGCCTGTTCCTGAGCGGCAAGACCAAAGCGGTGACTGTGCCCGAATCGGCCATCGTGGATGATGGCGGCCGTCCCGTGGTCTTCATTCAGCACGAAGGCGAATCCTTCTCGCGCAGGCCGGTGAAACTCGGCATACGGGAGGCGGACGTGGTTCAGGTGACCGAAGGCCTGAAGCCGGGCGAACGCGTCGTGACGCGCGGAGCGTACCTGGTTCGGCTGGCGGCCCTGTCGACGCAGATTCCGGCGCATGGGCATGTTCACTAGGAGAAAACCGCGATGATCGATGGATTGATTCGCTGGTCTCTGAACAATCGAGTGCTGGTGGTCGTGCTGGCGGGCGCGCTGCTGGCTTGGGGCGGATACCTGCTGACCACCATGCCGGTGGATGTGCTTCCGGATCTGACCGCGCCCACGGTCACGATTCTGGCGGAGGGCCGCGGCATGGCTCCCACGGAGATGGAATCGCTGGTCACGTTCCCCATTGAAGCGGCGCTCAATGGCGCAAGCGGAGTGCGCCGCGTGCGATCCGCGACGGCTGTTGGCGTGGCGATCATCTGGACCGAATTCGACTGGGGCGAGGACATCTACCGCGCCCGCCAGACCGTCACAGAGAAGCTGAACCTCGCCCGCGGGACGCTGCCGCCCGAGGTCCAGGTGGTGCTGGCGCCGATTTCATCGATCATGGGCGAGATTGTGTTCATCGCCCTGGAATCGGACCGGCACTCGCTGCTCGATCTCCGCACGACCGCGGATACGGTGCTGCGAAGGCGCCTTCTCGCGGTGGCGGGCGTCTCGCAGGTAACCCCGACCGGCGGGGGGCAGAAGCAGTATCAGGTCCTGCTCTCGCCATCCAGACTCAAGGCGTACCAGCGTCTCGCTCGATGAGGTCGAGGACGCGCTCCGGAAATCGAATGAGAACACCTCGGCCGGTTTTCGCGTGGCGGGGGGCCAGGAGTACCTGATCCAGGGAATCGGCCGCATTTCGAGCGTGGACGACATCGCACAGACGGTGGTCACTTCGCGCGACGCTCGCCCGATCCTGATTCGGGACCTCGGCGAGGTGCGAATCGGCGAGGCGCTCAAGCGAGGCGAAGGCTCGCACGACGCGAAGCCCGCGGTCATATTGGGCATCCAGAAGCAACCCGGAACGAACACGCTGGAGCTGACCCAGCGGCTGGACGTCGGTGCTGGACGAAATCCAGAAGACACTGCCGGCGGGGATGACGATCGACAAGCACATCTTCCGCCAAGCCGATTTCATCGAAATCGCCGTTCACAACTTGCTGTCCGCCCTTCGTGACGGCGGCCTGCTCGTGATCTTTGTCGTCGTGCTGTTTCTGGCGAACATCCGCGCCAGCGTGATCACGCTGCTGGCGATTCCGTTATCCCTGGTTGCCGCGCTGTGGGGGATGAAAGCGGCGGGCTTGACCATCAACACGATGAGTCTCGGGGGCCTGGCGATCGCGATCGGCGGGCTGGTGGATGACGCCATCATCGACGTGGAGAACGTGTTTCGCCGCCTGCGGGAAAACAGCCTCAAGCCGGCGGACCAGCAGTTCCCCGTGAAGGAGGTGGTGTTTCGGGCCAGCAGCGAGATTCGCGCGTCCGTGGTGTTTGCGACGATGATCATCATCCTGGTCATGCTGCCTCTGTTCATGCTGGAGAGCGTCGAGGGCCGGCTGTTGAAGCCTCTCGGATTCGCCTTCGTGGTTGCGCTCACGGCGTCGCTGGTGGTGGCGCTGACGGTGACTCCGGCGCTCTGTTCGTTCCTGTTGCCGCGCGCCAAGGCGGTGTTGAAAGGCAGAGAGCCACGGTTCGTGGCATGGTTGAAGCGCTTGTACCAGCCCACGCTCCGTTGGTCGACGCGTCACCCCTGGCTGGTCATCGCAGGCGCAGCCCTCTTGCTGATCGGTTTCGGGGCCAGTTTCCAGCGGATGGGCCGGTCGTTCCTTCCGGAGTTCAATGAGGGCACGCTGACCATCAGCGCCGTCACTCTGCCGGGCACCAGCCTGGCGCAGTCCGACGAACTCGGGCGAAGCCTGGAGAAGATACTCTTGAGCGTGCCGGAAGTAATCGCCACGGCTCGCCGTACGGGGCGCACGGAACTCGACGAGCACGTTCAGGGCGTGGAGTCCGCCGAACTGGACGTCAATCTCAAAATGCAGAACACGGTCGAAGCAGCAGGTGCTCGATGACATCCGGCGCCGTGTGAGCATTCTGCCGGGCATGAACGTAACGATCGGGCAGCCGATCTCCCACCGCATCGACCACATGCTCTCGGGCACGCGGGCGAACATCGCCGTGAAGATCTTTGGCGACGACCTGACGACGCTGCGTGCGCTCGCCAAGCAGGTGCAAGCGGTCGTCCAAACCGTGCCGGGCGCGGTGGACGTCTCTACCGAGCAGCAGATGGAGATCACCAACCGTCCGGGTGACGTACGATCGGCCGGCTCTTGCCAGGTATGGGCTGGGGGCCGGCGCCGCAGCCCGGGCCTTGCAGACTGCCTTCGTGGGGCAGCAGGTCGGAGAGATTCTGGAAGGCCAGGTGTCCTTCCCGCTCGTCGTCCGCTACGATGCCGGGGGAATTCGAGACCTGGACACGATCCGCCAGACGCAGATCGACACGCCGTCGGGAGCCCGAATCCCCTTGGCGGCGGTGGCGGAGATTCGCGAGGATCGCGGGGCGAACTTCATCAGCCGTGAGAACGTCCAACGTAAGATCGTGGTCCAGTGCAATGTCGCCGGCCGGGACCTGCGGGGCTTGGTGAACGACATCGAGAAGCGCGTGCAGGCCCAGGCGCCCATGCCGAGCGGATACCACGTCGAGTATGGCGGGCAGTTCGAGAGCGAGGCACGCGCGTCCGAGCGGCTGCTGTGGCTGGGCTTGGCCGTGATCGCCGGAATTTTCGTTATCCTGACCACCGCGTTTCGTTCATCGCGAGACGCTCTGATCATCATGTTGAATCTGCCGCTGGCGCTGATCGGCGGCGTGATCGGGGTCTTTGTTGCGGGCGGAGTGCTGTCGGTGGCCTCGATCATCGGCTTCATCACGCTGTTCGGCGTTGCCACGCGAAACGGCATCATGCTGGTTTCTCACGTCAAGCACCTGATGACCGAGGAGGGCGTCGAGGATCTGCAGGAGGCGGTCCGCCGAGGCGCCACCGAGCGTCTGGCGCCGATCTTCATGACCGCCATGGCGGCCGGCCTGGCGCTGGTGCCTGTCGCGCTGGGTCTCGGCAAACCGGGAAGCGAGATCCAAGCACCTATGGCGATCGTCATCCTCTTCGGCCTGTTTTCGTCGACGGCGCTGAACATGGTCGTCGTCCCGGCGGTGTACGCGCGGTTCGGGCGGAATCCTGCATAATTAGAGACGCTATGCTCAAACACGCTCTTCTTGCAGTCATCATGGTTGCCGCGGCTTTGGCGGTCACAGAATCCGCGCAAGCCCAGACGGCCGGACCGGTCTACGAACTGCGCATCTACACCGCGCCCGAGGGGAAACTTGACAGCCTTCTGGCCCGCTTTCGCGATCACTCCATCAGGCTGTTGGCGAAGCACGGAATGGAAAGCGTTGGCTATTGGGTGCCCACCGATCCGCCGAAGTCGCAGAACACGCTGTACTACATCCTGAAGCACAAGAGCCGCGCGGGGGCAGCCGGTTCCTGGGCTGCGTTCTTCAAGGACCCGGACTGGATCAAGGTGCAGACGGCATCGGAGGCCCACGGCAAAATCGTCGAGAAGTCCGAGTCGATATTCATGAGCCCCACGGACTTTTCGAAACTGAAGTAGTGCTCCAAGAGCGGGGGGGAAATGAGAATCAATCGCCGCCTGTGGATTTTCCTGGTGCTGTTGGGCGCGGCCGCATGGACGCCGGCCTTCGCGCAGAATCAAGCGGGGAGCGGGCTGGTCAGGATCGTCGCCGGGCCCTATCTACAGAGCCCGTCCGCGGACTCGATGACGATCATGTGGATTACCGACCGGAATACCACCGGTGTGGTTGAGTATGGCGCTTCCGAGGGCGGGTTGCGGACCGCGTTTGGGAGTCATGACGGACTCATCGACAGCAACGAGCGCATCCACAAAGTCGCACTGACGGGCCTCAGCCCCGGGACGGCGTACCGGTACCGCGTCGTCTCGCGCGAGATATCGAACTTTGGCCCGTACAAGGTGGACTTCGGCGGGACGGTCGAGAGTGGTTTTCAGGAGTTTCGCACGCTCGACCAGCGGAAACAAGAATACTCGTTCCTGGTCTTCAATGACATGCACGACATTCCCGCGACGTTCCCCGAGTTGCTCAAGGCGGCCGGCGATCGCCCTTACGATTTCGTGGTTCTGAATGGCGACGTGCTCAGCGATTTCTCGAACGAGCGCCAAATCACCTTGATGCTCAGCGCCGCCGTGTCAAGCTTCGCCTCGCGTGTCCCGCTGATCTGGGCAAGGGGAAACCACGAAACGCGGGGCGCGCTGGCGCGGCAGTTCGCCTCTTACATCGCGTTCGCCCAATGGCCGCTATTTCTATGCGTTCGACCACGGCCCGGTACACTTTGTGGTCCTGGATACGGGCGAGGACAAGAATGACAGCAACCCCGAATACAGCGGGCTGGTCGACTTCTCCCGCTACCGGCGTGAGGAGGCGGAGTGGCTGAAGGCGGAGGTGCAGAGCGAAGCTTTCCGCCGCGCCAAGTACCGCGTGGTCTTCGCTCATATGCCGTTTCCCAGCGCCAGCAGGCGCACAGAAGGCCAAACTGCTCCTGGTCAAATGAACGGCATGGCGGATGACTACCAGAACTTTGGCTCGATATTGGAGAACGCGGGAATCGACATGATGATCTCGGGGCACGTGCACACCCCCGCTATCATCGATGCGGAGCCCGGACGGCACAGCTACCCGATCGTGCGGGGTGGCGGCCCGAAGGGAGAGGGCCGGACCATCATTCGGGTGGATGTGAATGACCGCAGTCTTGAGGCGGTCGTGTTGCGGCCCGACGGCAGCAGGTTTGGCACGGCGAGCGTGGCGGCCAAGCGGTGAAATCTAGCCGATCTTGTACTTCTTGATGTAGTCCGGCGAGATCTGCCGGCCCATGCCGGGGATTTCGGGGGCCAGGATTTCGCCGTTGATCATTCGTTCCTGGGGGCCGGAAGTCTCCATGTAGATCGCGTTCGGCATGGCGCACAGCATGTTCAGGTTGGTGGGCCCGCCGCCATGGCTGGCCAGTTCCAGGCCGAAACCATCCGCGATGGCTCCAATCTCCATCCACTCGCAGGGGCCGCCGGCGCGACGGTTATCCGGTTGGACCACGTCCACGCCTTTGCGAAGCATCAGGTCCATGAACGCGCGCTTGTTGTAGTGGTTCTCGCCGGTGGCGATGCGGATATCGAGGGCCTGCGCCAGCTCCGCGTAGCCTTCGTGGTCGTAGGGCGGCAGCGGCTCCTCGTACCAGAAGCAACCCAGCTCCTGGTAGACGCGCCCTCGGCGTAACGCCTCGACACGATTAAACGCCTGGTTGGCATCCACCAGGATGCGAATGTCCTTGCCGGCGCTCTGGCGCGCCACGTTGATGCGCTCGACGTCGTCCTCGAGTGAGTCCCGTCCCACCTTCACCTTTAAGGTTCGATAGCCCTGCTCCAGCGTCTCGGCGATGGTGCGCTTGTACTGCGAATGGTCCTTATCGTTTTCCCGATACCAGCCGCACATGGAATAGGCGGGGATGCGGTCGCGATAGGCCCCCAGCATCTTGTACACCGGAAGCCCGGCCGCTTTGCCCAGGATGTCCCATATGGCGATGTCCGCCACCGACATGGCGAACTGTGTCACGCCCTGCACGCCCTGGTATTCGAGGGCGCGCCACAGCTCCGCGCGGATGCCTTTGGGGAAGGCCGGGTCCTTGCCGATAAGCACGGGCTTGATCTCGTGCTCCAGAATGGTCTGCACCACGCGCGGGCCGCCCGCGATCATGCCGAAGCTGCTGTAGCCCAGACCGGTGATGCCGGCGTCGGTCAGGACGCCGCAGGACGACGGCTCCGGCCTCGGCGCCGAAGGTGTGTATGGCGTCGCCGGAGGTGGGCGACGGGGGCAGACGCAACAGGTCCGTCTCCAGGCCGGTGATCTTGATCTGCTTACGCGCTTCGGCCGCGCGGGCCAGTGCTGTGGTGAACGGGGCGGCCGCGGCTGTTCCAAGAAAATGACGTCTCTGCATGTCTTGTCTCCCTATTTGGCTTTCGCAACCTCGACGGCGAAGATGTAGGAAGGGCCGAACGAGTTCGACGTGAACACGATCCACTTATTGTCCGGCGTGAAGGTTGCATTCACGTAAAGCTGGTAGTCGTGCTTGGCCATGTCGACAAGCTTTTCCGCTTCCAAGCGGCCGCTGTTGGGCCGGTATAAATAAACCCAAGGATTTTCGCGGCTGCCGTCCCCCGCGAAAGACTTGCCGTCCCAGGAGATATTGAAGTGCACCGCGTGCTGCTCGCGCGAGACTGAATACTTGACGAGCTTGCCGGTGGCCAGGTTATGGCTCGCCAACCAGAAAACCTCACCCCTGGGGGTCTGCAAGTCGTACCAGATCACCTTCCCATCGGGACTCCAAAGCTCATGGCCCGCGGCTTCCATGGGCATGCTGCGCTTGTGGAGCATCCGTTCGCCGGAACCGTCCGCGCGGATGGTCCAAATCCGATCGACCTCGTGCCAGGGGCCTTCATGGCAGAACATGAGAAGCCCGGGGTCGGTGGGCGAGAACTGGGGATGCCTGTACCAGTCCGTGCCGCGCTTGATCACGCTCATCCGTCCGGTGTTGACCTCGATCGTGTAGATGAGGCGCGGGGTACGCCGGGCGAGGGTGGCGGCGTAGTCGATACCGCCGCTGGCGTTGAGCACGGGAGTCCCGCCGTCAGGCGCCTTTTCGAGATCGACGGCTGTTCCGGCCAGCATCGTCTCGTCAGCATTGAGCACGAGCCCCGCGCCATCGGCGAACGGCGGCGGTGCCTTGGCGACCACACGGACCTGGCCCGAGTCGATGTTGACGGACCGGATGGCGTCCTTCTCGATCCAGAAAGCCTGGCGGGTCTTCTTGCCGAGGACGAGGCCGGGAACAGGGCGGTCGATCAACCGCCGCGCCCCCTTTGTCTTCCAGTCAAGAGCGTAAAGGCCAGCGGGGCTGGTGAACACCATTTTGTCGCCCGAGGCCGTGAAGGATGTCTGGCTAAAGTACAGATTCTGGCTGCCGGGCTCCGTGGTGAGGCGCACGACGCGGTGGCCGGTGGCGGAATCGACCCAGCCGGCGGGCGGGTTACTGACGGCCTGACCGGCGAGCGCGGCCAGAGTGAGCAGCAGGGTGCTTGCAGCGAAAGCGCGCATGGTTAACACTGTCTCGCAGAGGATACGCCGGCTGCAAGCCCCACGCGGCTTCCAACACCGCTGAAAATGTGAGAACCTATTAATGCCGTGGTGGCCCGTGGTGGGGCGATCCCGGCGGAGGCTGTGTGCTACCCGCTTTTCTGATAGATGAAACCATCGTTCGCGAGGAAGGTACGGGTCCCGAAGTCGCTTTGGGCCCGGGCCAGGGTAAGCCGTTGTTGCTTACTCTCGGTATCACTCAAGTCATCGAACAAGAGAATTTAGATGTAGCGATCTGGGGCTCCTCCGACCTGACAAACTGGGGAGTTAAGCCCATATCCGCTTTTCCGCAGAAGTTTTACTGTGGCACCTATCAACTCGCGCTGGATCTTTCGCAGCATCCCGAAGTGACCCATATCCGCGCCCAGTGGAAGGTAAGCCGGTGGGGGCGCGGCGAGCCGAAGCCGCTGTTCGGCTTCTACCTGTTTGCCCGGCAGGCGGCCGACCAGGCGGCCGTGGCTGAGAGCGCCTGAGGGAGAGAGACTAATGGACAAGGTCGTGATCCGGCCGAGCATGAAACTGATCAGGGTGGGCTACACAGTTGTTTTCACAATTATCTTTATCTGTGTTTTGATTTATACGAACAACTCGAAGATAGGCGAGACTACGCCTTGGATCCTAGCCATTCCGGCGCTGCTGCTGCTCTGGCCGCTGAGATATCACCTCCAGCGGCGCTTCACGACAATGACGATCTCGGCTGACAAGCTGAGCTACGAAACCGGAATGCTCAGCCGCTCCAAGCGTGTCATTCAGGTCACGAAGGTGCAGGACGTGCGCATCAACCAGACGCTTCCGCAGCGCATGCTCCACGTGGGCGATCTCTCGATTGAGACCGCCGGCGAAACGAGCTCGCTAACCATGCGGAATGTGGATGACCCGGACCGGCTCACGGAGACCATCCTGGAGGCGGCGCACGAGCACGCGGACCAAGGAAAGGACAGACGCACTAAATCGTGACTTCCGAACGCACGCTGTTGATCTCACACCAGGCACTGGACTCATTCGCACAGAACCTTCTAGAAGCCGTGGGTGTTCCGGCCCCGAAAGCCGCCCTGGTAGCCACCTCCCTGGTGGCCGCCAACCTGCGCGCCGTGGATACTCACGGCATTCAACTCCTGGCCTTCTATCTGGAACGGCTGGAGAGGAAGGAGATAGAGCCTTGCGCCGAGGGGCACGTCGTTTCCGAGAGCGGTGGCTGCCTGCTGTATGACGGTGAGAACGGCCTGGGCCAGGTGGTCTCGAATGTTTGTTGCCAGCACGCGGTCAGGCTCGCCAAGGAGCATGGCATCGCTCTGGTCACGGCGCGAGATTCGAACCACTTCGGCAGCGCGGCCTTCTGGGCGCAGAAGATTTCCGCTGAAGGTGCGATCGGCATCGTGATGTGCAACGCCTCGGCGATCGTCCCGCCATGGCAGGGAAGGGAAGGCCGGCTGGGCACGAATCCCATCTGCATGTCCGTTCCCGGCGGCGAGGACGGGAAACCCTGGCTCCTGGACATGGCCACCACGACCGTGGCGGCGGGTAAGATCTTCAAGGCATTCCTGAGCGGAGCGCCGAATGTCCCGGCGGGCTGGGCACAGACTTCCGAGGGCGTCCCGACCACGGACACACGCGAGGCGTATCACGGCCTGCTGATGCCGCTGGGCGGGTACAAAGGGTACGGGCTGGCCATGATGGTCGAGATTCTGTGCGCGGTGCTCAGCGGCGGGGCCATGAGCAACGACGTGGGCGGAATCCGCACACGCGGCGCGGCGGCCCGCAACGGTCAGGTGTTCCTGGCTATCGACGTCGCGCGCTTCCTGCCGGTCGACGAATTCCAGGCGCGGCTGCAATGGCTGGTGGCGCACATGAAGTCGGCGCCGCCGGCGGCTGGCTACGACGAGGTGCTGGTGGCTGGCGATCCCGAATGGCGCGCCGTCGAGACCCGCCGCCGCGAGGGCATCGGGCTGCCCGAAGGGCTATGGGAGAAACTGACCGCCGCGGCGGTCCGGCTGAAGGTCAGTATTCCACCGACAACAGAAACAAGCCGCGGGCCGGCAGCGTAGGGCCGGCCTTCCGCTGGACGTTCGGCTCGAGCAAGCTGCGCAGGTCCTCTTCTCCGAGATTGCCCTTGCCCGCCTCCAGCAGCGTGCCCACCAGGTTCCGCACCATGTGCTTCAGGAAGCCGCTGCCGCGCACGCGGTACAGGAGACAGCCGGTCTCGCGCCGCACGCGCGAGGAGAAGATCGTGCGAACCTTGGAGCCGCCCAGAGCGTCGGCTTCATCGGAGGCCGCGAACGCCGAGAAATCGTGTTCGCCTTCAAGCAGCGGCGCCAGGGCGATCATCCGCTCCTCGTCCAGCGGATAGGGATAGTGGTGCACGTAGAGGCGCTCGAACGGCGGGCAGATCTCCCCGCGGAAGATCCTGTATTCGTAGGTCTTGGCCACCGCCTGGAAGCGCGGATGGAAATCCGGCGTGAGCCTTCCTCGACGGTAAGCACGCGGATGGCCGCCGGCAGCAGGCGGTTCATGGCCTTCCTCAAGTTCGCCAGAGGAATCGGGTTGTCCAGCGAAAAAGCCGCCACCTGTCCCAGCGCATGGACGCCCGCGTCGGTACGCCCGGAGCCGAGAACCGTGACCGGCTTGCCCTCGATCTCCGAGACGGCCTGCTCCAGGATGCCCTGGATGGTCGCCAGTCCCGGGCTGGACTCTGCCAGCCGTGGAATCCCGTCCCGTCGTACGCCAGAAGGATCTTGATTCGGCGCATGGGACGGCGGGGCTATGCCGGCCGGGAGCCGGGCTTGATCAGCGGTCGAACCCAGGCGGCACAGCGGGCAATCGTCGGGGGGGTAGGCGACAACCTGGAGCGTCGCCAGCGCCGCCCGGGGCACGCCGACGCCGGCCTTGCCGCCGCTGCGGTCGATGATGGAGCCGGCCGCCAGCACGCGCGCCCCGGCGGCGGCCAGCAGGTCCACCACCTCGCGGGTGCTGCCCCCCGTGGTCACCACGTCTTCGATCACGACGGCCGTCGTTCCAGGTTCGACCGAAAAGCCGCGCCTGAGGGTCATCTGGCCTTCGGCGTCCCGTTCGGCGAAGACGAAACGCGCCGCCCAGGGCTCGCGCCACTTCGTGTCCGATAATCAGGCCGCCGATGGCGGGCGAGGCCACCACATCGACCGCTCGTCCCGCCCAGATCTCCCGGACGCAGTCCGCAAGGGCCCGTCCCAGGCGTTCCGCATGGGCGGGATGCTGCAGCACCAGGGCGCACTGGAGGTACTCGGGGCTGTGCAGGCCGCTGGTCAGCCGGAAATGGCCGCGAAGATAGGCGCCGGTCTGGTGGAACAGTGCCAGGACTTCGCTTTCTTGCGGTGTCATAAGTGCTTACTATACCATTGGAGATTCAAGGAACTGAGGTGCGTTTTCTGCGTCTGCACTTATCTGAGGCGCTTCCAGACCGGTCCCAGGATCGAAAAATATGACAGCCAAAAATTCCGCAGTCGCAATCATGTGCGTCTTTCTGATGCTCGTGCCCCCGCCGGGCAGCGGCCAGGCGCCTCCGGCGCAACCGTCGCCGGGCTTTCGGCCCGCTGGAATGTTCAGCGGCATCGTGAGGCCCTACAAGTATCGCGAGGAAGCTCCGTGCAATCTGGGCAACTCGACCGGCTGGAATCGCTGCTGCGCGCCGGCCGGATCTACCTGTCGCTGCAGGATGCCATCGCGCTGGCGCTGGAGAACAACCTGGACATCGAGCTGCAGCGCTACGGCCCGCGGATAGCGGACACCGACATCCTGCGCGCCAAGGCGGGAAGCACGCTCCGGGGCGTTTCCACCAGCGTGTCAGCGCCGCCAGCGGCGCCGTGGCGAAGCCACCGGAGCTGGCGGCGCCGGTGGCGGAGGAGGCGGACAACGGCGGTCACCACGGGCGCAGGGGTGGGCACGCCCAACCTGGATCCCACGGCGACCTTCAGTACAACTGGGCGCACCAGACCTCTCCGCAGACCAATTCGTTCACCACGGGCACGAATTCGCTGGTCTGACCAACACGACCGCCAACTTCGGCATTCAGAAGGGCTTCCTGACCGGCACCAAGGTGAACTTCGGCTGGAACAACAACCTGTCGCGAACTAACTCGGGCCGCAGCGACTTCAACCCGTCGACGAGCGCCAACTTCAACCTTACGTCACGCAGCATCTGCTGCAGGGCTTCGGAATCGCGGTGAACAACCGCAACATCCGCATCGCCCGGAACAACCGCAAGGTGCTCGGACCTGGTTTTCAAGCAGCAGGTGATCACCACCGTTCCGCGGTCATCAACCTGTACTGGGACCTGGTCAGCTTCAACGAGGACGTCAAGGTGAAGCGGCAGGCCGTGGCGCTGGCGCAGAAGCTCTACGAGGACAACAAGAAGCAGGTCGAGATCGGCACGCTGGCGCCCATCGAGATCGTCCGGGCGGAAGCCCAGGTGGCCAGCAGCCAGCAGGATCTGACCGTCGCCGAGACGCAGGTCTTGCAGCAGGAGACGATTATCAAGAACGCGCTGAGCCGCACGGGCGTGGCCAGCCCCTCGCTCGCCGAGGCGCGCATCGTTCCCACCGACCAGATCCGCGTGCCGGACGTCGAGGCCATCGAGCCGATTCAGGACCTGATCGGCGCGCGCCATGGACAGCCGGCCGGAGCTCGCGCAGACCAGATCCTGGTGGAGAACACCAAGATCGGCCTGGCGGCGACCAAGAGCGCGATGAGGCCGACGCTGGACCTGGTGGGCAGCCTGCAGAACAACGGTCTGGCCGGGCAGGTCAATACCCTGCCGGTGCCGCCCGGACAGCCCCCGCGCAACCCCGCCAACGTGAGCGCCTTCTTTATCGGCGGCTACGGCACGGTGCTCGAGCAGTTGTTCCGGCGGAACTTTCCCGAACTACTCGCTCGGATTCCAGTTCAACGTTCCGCTGGGGAACCGGGCGGCCCAGGCCGACATGATCCGCGACCAGCTTGTCGCTCCGGCAGCAGGAGATCCGCCAGCAGCAGCACGTCAACCAGATCCGGCTGGACGTGACCAACGCGCTGATCGCGGTCCAGCAGGCGCGCGCCAGCTACAAATCGGCGGCCAAGACGCGCGTTCTTCAGGAACAGACCCTGGCGGCCGAGGAGAAGAAATACGCGCTGGGCGCCTCCACGATCTTCTTCGTGATTCAGGCGCAGCGGGACCTGGCCCTGGCGCAGTCCAGGAAGTGACAGCCTTGAGCACCTACAGCAAGGCGAAGGTCTTCTGGACCAGGCCACCGGCCGCATCCTGGAGAGTTACGACATCCAGATCGAGGAGGCCATGAGCGGACGGTTGCCCGTCCGCCGGCCACGCTGCCGCCCCCTGAACAGAGCAGAGCGGGGCACTGCTGCGTGCTACCATCGACTTTATGCCGGCCAGCGCGCGCTGATCACGGGCATCACGGGCCAGGACGGCTCCTATCTGGCCGAGTTCCTGCTCGCAGAAGGGCTACGAGGTGCACGGCATCGTCCGGCGGGTGGCGCTGGAGGACCCCGAGCACCGGCTCTCGCGGCTGGTCGAGATCATGGACCGGCTGAACCTGCACGCAGCCTCGCTGGAAAGCTACGCCAGCATCCACCAAGTGGTCGAGAAGGTGCGCCCGGACGAGTGCTACCACCTGGCGGCGCAGAGCTTCGTCAGCTACTCGTTCGACGACGAGTTCTCCACGCTGAACGCCAACATCAACGGCACGCACTTTCTGCTGGCGGCGGTGAGGAACCTGGCCCGCGACTGCCGCTTCTATTTTGCCGGCTCGAGCGAGATGTTCGGCAATGCCGAAGAGGTGCCGCAGAACGAGAGGACCCGTTTCCACCCGCGCTCGTCCTACGGCATCAGCAAGGTCGCCGGCTTCGACCTGACCCGCAACTACCGCGAAGCCTACGGGATGCACTGCTCCAGCGGCATCCTGTTCAACCACGAGTCGCCGCGCCGCGGCTATGAGTTCGTGACCCGCAAAATCACTCCGGCGTGGCCCGCATCCTGGCCGGGCAAGGCGAAGGAACTGCGGCTCGGCAACCTGGAAGCCAAGCGCGACTGGGGACACGCGCGCGAGTACGTGACCGCCATGTGGCTCATGCTGCAGCAACCCGAGCCCGACGATTACGTCATCGCCACCGGCGAGACCCATTCCGTGCGTGAGTTCGCCGAGCTGGCCTTCTCCATCGCCGGGCTGGACTACCGGGACTACGTCGTGACGGACCCGACCTTCACCGGCCCGCCGAGGTCAACTTGCTGCTGGGCGACGCTTCCAAGGCCAAGCAGAGCTCGGCTGGGACTACCGCTTCCGTTTCGAGGACCTGGTGCGGGAGATGGTCGAAGCGGATTGCCGCCTGGCGGGCGTGCCGCTCTGAGGCTCACTTTTTCAACATCGTCAGGAGCATCACC
>CAVUVG010000010.1:0-146377 GCA_963744775.1 Bryobacterales bacterium | reverse complement strand
AGTAACGGGCTAACGGGCGGGCAAAACGGGTCAGCCTGAACTCAGCGATTTGCGTCCTATCGTGAGCGGCTCAGGCGAATCCAACGCATGACCGACAGCGTGCTTCCAATTATGCACAGCGCGGAAAACCCAACGATGAACCAGGTAAATTCGGGCGAGTTCGCAAAGCGGAGAATCCGGCGTCCGAACCAGATGGCGGCGAACCCGATGAGAGTAAACCGAACGGCGCGGGCACCGAAGACATAGCCAAGAAGTTGAAGCCTGGGGTACTGGAACGCGCTCGCAGCGGCGATGACGGCAGTGAATGGAAACGGCGGTGGCGTCAGGCAGGCAACGATCAGTGGGACGGCCGCATTGTGGCTCATTTTCTTCTTCAGGTAGTTGAGGCGTTTGCGGCTCATCATTTTTTTGAGGCCTTCCTCGCCACCTTTGCGGCATACCAAATCCAACAGCAAACTCCGGTTGCCGACCCTAACGAGGCGGCAAGGACGTAGAGGGGGAGATATCCGTGATGTCTGGCGACTAGAACTACGAGGAGGAGATCGTTACCGAAGGGCAGGAAGAGAAAGGAGGAATCCAGGATGCCAAGGATGACAAGCCCAAAAGCACCGACATGAACGAAATACGCGAAAAGAGGGCGGAAGAGGGCGTGCATACCTAATTGTGCAGCAGCTTCCGTCTGGTCTCGGTGCGGACTGGGCCGCGCCGGTTCGACGACCCAGTTGTGTCTCCGAGCAGTACGTCAGCGGTAGTCGCCGGGAAGAGGGCACCTGGATCGTATTCTCAATAGTGATAGCGTGCCTGAAGAAAATCGACCCGTTCGGCGCTGACTCTGTAGACCAAGCGGTGCTCTTGCCCTATGCGTCTTGACCAGCAACCGGCGAGCAGGTATCGCAATGGCTCCGGTTTGCCCGCGCCCTCGAACGGGTAGCGCAACGTTGCCTCGACAAGGTCCAGGATTCTGAGGGCGGTATTTCGATCCGCTTTCACCCGGTAACGGAGATCGCCGCGGAACTCCGGGTGGAAGACTGCGTGGCGCTTAAACAGGACTTCACGCAGCCATCGCCGTGAAGAAGCTCTCTTGGCCGTCGCCTGCAGCGCCGAGTTAGGCTCACTCCGCATTCGCCCGCTTCACGTGTCGAGGGATTCGTCCCATTCCGCGCCCATCACCCATGCGAGCGCAGACATCCTACCACTCAGCAGTCCCCACTCGAAGTCATCCCAGCCCAGATTCTCTTCTGCCGTATTTCCTCTCAATTCTCTCGGCAGCCTGCATCGCCTTCTTTAGGATGGGCTTCTGCTCCTCCGTTAGCGGTTGCTTCGCCGCTCTTGATCTTCTCGAGCCAGACTTGGTGCCGTTCCACCAGACCTTGTCCCAGAACTCGTTGTAGCTCTTAGGATGTCTTTGTCGTTACGCCGCAATAGGAGTGGCCATTCCTTGCCGGGATTCTCCTCATCGGGGATCCATTCCACTTTGTCGCCGTTATTTGTATAGCCGATTCTGTGGCCATTAGGGCCCACTTCTCCTGGTTTGACGGGATCGGTAGTCTCGGCTTCGTCCGCGCCGCCTGAACCGAGTGGCAGTGCTCCTCATGAAGTCGCGATTGAGTTCCTCAATCTCGGACATAGGTCGGGATCAAACCGAGCTATCTCGATTCCGGCGTCACGAAGCCGTAGCTCGCCATGGCCACGAATTCGATCGTTCGGATCCAGAGTGCCGATGACTACGCGCCTTATGCGCCTTTCGATTATGCGGTCAGCGCAGGCGATCTTTGGGTGGTTGCGCGATGTGCACGGCTCCAGAGTCGTAAAGAGCGTCGCGCCTGCCAAAGTCTCCTCGGTAGTTTCTTTCGAGAAGCGTGAACTCCGCATGCTCTCACCGGGGCCAACTCCCCGCGGAACGCCTCCCCAGCGCCCTGCCTTCCGCGAGCGATGACCGCTCCGACTCTTGGGAGACCTCTGCCTGGTTCGCTCTTGCACTTTCGTGCAAGATCTATCGCCCTGCATGAGTCTCTCGTCGCTTGCTTTCGCGGGCAATGGGTCAGAAGGCATCATCCTCGCCATCTGCGCGCCTTTCGGTAGGTCATCTGCGACGGGCTCCTGTGCAGCCTAACGGCTCGGGCGCTCAGGCGCGGCCCGCGTTTGACCGTCGCCTGCAGCGCCGAGTTAGGCAAGCTCCAAGTATGATGTAATCACAGCCCAGCCGTCCTTCCACGCTGGATTAAGGTCCTTCGGGTAAAATCGTCGTTCCCAGTTCTTGGTACCGTGCGCACCGTGGCTCATGCAGGCGCGCCCGACCTCACGCTTGGACGCTACCCAGTACTGGGGCGGTTCGTCCTTGACTGCAGAGCCGAGCCACACGAGGACGACGAACTGATTCTCCGGCGCGGTTTCCCACTTTTCCTCGGTCTCACGGAGAATGAATGAGGCCGAGCGATCCGGATGGCACGCCTTGACCTGAATGAAGCAAACGCGGGAGCCGTCCTTCCGACCGGCCAAGATGTCATCGTCCGAGAAGTTTTCAGGAAGTAGGGCATTCGGGACCCCTCGCTTCGAAAGCTCCGCGGCGACGTAGAGCTCCCCGGCGTGGCCACCAAGCTTCTTAACCCACTGCGAGGTTCGCATGCTCAGGACTCCTTCTCCTTTTCAGTTCTCGGTGTCTGCCTAACTCCTGTTTAGGCCGATCTGGATAAACCCGCGCCCGCTCGGTTCAACAGGTGCGTGTATTCAGTCTCGTCCGGACGTCTTTCTGCCCCAACTGCTCCTGCACAGTTCGCATGTCGCAACTATCCTCAAACAGCGGCGGCAACGTCCTCGATTAGATCTCAGTTCGGCATGCTAGTCAAGGGATCTGAACAATGCGATTTCGGACGGGCGGCAGTCTGCCCGGATTAGGAACGCCAAGTCTGCTTCTCGTCACCCTGCCTCCCGCCCCCCTCATTTGCGGGTCACACCCCTCTCCGCCCCTGCTCGCGCTTTGGCCCCAACCACTTCCCGCCAACTCTAGGCCTCAGCCCGGGTTTCCGCCCGCTATCATTAAGTCGCCACAGACGGCTGGGCCGCGGCCCGGCACAGCATGCGAAAAGCAAATTTGCCAATCAAAGCCAATTTCGCGCAACTGGCCTGGAATCATGGGGCTGCAAGCGGCCCCCGGCGCTCCCTACTTGTCCAGCCAGCGGTTCAGAATCGGCGAATAGGCGTCCACGCGGCGGTCGCGCAGGAAGGGCCAGTGGCGGCGGGTCTCCTCCACCAGGCGCGGGTCGCACTCCACAATCAGCGTCTCCTCCTCGTCCACGTGGGCCTTGGCGATCATCTTCCCGAAGGGGTCGGCCACGAAGGAATGTCCCCAAAACTCCAGCCCCGCGTCCGGCGGCCCTTCGTACCCCACGCGGTTGACCGCCGCCACGTAGATCCCGTTGGCGATGGCGTGCCCGCGCTGCACCGTGCGCCAGGCGTCCAATTGCCCCGCGCCGTGCTCGTCCTTCTCCGCGGGGTGCCACCCAATGGCCGTCGGGTAGAATATGATCGCCGCCCCGCTGAGCGCCGCCAGCCGCGCGCCTTCCGGATACCACTGGTCCCAGCAAATCTGCAAGGCGATCCGCCCGAAGCGCGTGTCGAAGTGCGGCACCCCCAGGTCCCCCGGCGCGAAGTAGAACTTCTCGTAATACAGCGGATCGTCGGGGATGTGCATCTTCCGGTACAGCCCCAGCAACTCGCCTCCGGCGTCGATCACCGCCGCCGAGTTGTGATACACGCCCGCGCCGCGCCGCTCGAACACCGGCGCGATGATCGCCACTTCCAGTTCGCGCGCCAATTGCGCCAGCGTTTCCGTGGTGGGCCCGGGGACGGGTTCGGCCAGCGCGAACAACTCGGCCTGCTCCTCGCGGCAGAAGTACTGCGAGCGGAACAGCTCCTGCAGGCACACGATCTGCGCCCCCCGGCCCGCGGCCTCCCGGATGCGCCACTCGGCCTTGGCCAGGTTCTGGTTGGGGTCGAGCGCGCACGACATCTGCACCAGCCCGACCCGAAACTTCGAATCGCTCTGCGGCGGCATAACAAAGATTGTTCCACAGCTGCGGCGCGCCGCGGTACTCTATACTGCTCACTATGAAGATTGCGCTGCTTGGATTGGGATTCATGGGCGCCACCCACCTCAAGGCCCTCAAGAACATCCGGCAAGCCGAACTGGTGGCGGTGGCGAGCGACGACGAGCGCTTGGCGGACTGCCCGGCTCCTCGCAAGTACCGTGACTGGCGGGAGGCGGTCGCCGACCCCCAGGCCGAGGCTGTCGACATCTGCCTGCCGACCAACCTGCATGCGCCGGCCGCTATCGCCGCCCTCAACGCCGGAAAGCACGTGCTGGTGGAGAAGCCCATGGCCCTCGACGCCGTCGAGACGGACGCCATGCTCGAGGCGGCCCGCCGTTCCGGCCGGATCCTCATGGTCGCCCAGGTGCTGCGCTTCTTCCCGGCCTACAGGGTGATGGCGGACGTCGTGAAATCGGGCCGGCTCGGCGCTGTCCGGGCGGCGATGTTTCGCCGCCGCTCGGCCACGCCCGCCTGGGGCGCCTGGCTCACGGACAAGCGCGCCAGCGGCGGCGGCATCTTCGACTTGATGGTGCACGACGTGGACATGTGCCTGCACCTGTTCGGGCCGCCGGAAGCCGTCTCGGCCACGGGCTACGAGGATCTCTCGCGAGGCCTCGACTGGATCGCGGCGCAATTCCACTACCCCGGCATGGCCGTAGCGCTTGCGGGAGGATGGTATCCGTCCAGCGCCTATCCGTTCTCCATGGAGTACAGCATCGTCGCCGATGGGGGCGCCATCGAATACAACTCGGCGGGCACGCCGCCGGCGCTCTATGCGGCGGATGGCTCGAAAACGGAACTCCCCCTGGCTGACAAGGACGGATACCAGGCGGAGATCGAGTACTTCATCCAATGCTGCGCCAAAGGGCGGCAGCCGTCTTTGTGCCCGCCTTCCGAATCGGCGGCCGCGGTCAAGCTGGCGCGCCTGATGCTGGAGTCTCGCGAAAAGAGAGGAGAGAGAATCCCATGGAAATCGGAGTGATGTTCTGGGCCGGACCGGATCCGGTCGCAACCATCCGCCAGGTGAAAGCAGTGGGCGTGCGTTGCGGCCAGCTCGGCATCCCCGGCGACATGCAGCTCGCGGGCGCGGCGCAGCTCTGGAAAGCGGCGCTCGCAGCGGAGGAGTTCCGCGTGGTGACGGTGTTCGCCGCCTATGAGGGCGAAAGCTACGCCGATATCGCCACGGTGCAGCGAACAGTGGGCTTCATCCCGCCTGCGACCCGCGCCGAACGAGAGGCGCGGACTTGCGAGATCAGCGATTTCGCCGCGTCCTTGGGCGTCGCCAGCATCGCCTGCCACATTGGTTTCGTGCCGGAGGACACCGCCGGCCCCGATTACCTGGCCGTTAGAGAAGTGGTGCGCCGCGTCGCGGACTATGCCGGGCGCAACGGCCAGACCTTCGCCCTGGAGACCGGGCAGGAGCCGGCGCAAATGCTGCTGCGCTTCATCGAGGACGCCGGCAGGCCCAACCTCCGCATCAACTTCGATCCCGCCAACATGATCCTCTACGGGACCGGTGAGCCGGTGGAAGCCCTGGGCGTGCTGGCCCCCCACGTGGTTTCCGTTCACTGCAAGGACGGCGACTGGCCGGAATCACCGGGCGCGCTGGGGCACGAACGCCGGCTCGGAGAGGGATCGGTCGGCATCGAGCGCTTCATCGCCAAGCTGAAGGAGATCGGCTACCGGGGAACGCTGAACATCGAGCGCGAAGGCCACGAGCCGGGCCAGAAATGGCGCGACATCAAAGACGCGGTCGCGTTCCTCAAGCGGCTTCCTGGTCCTTATACTGGAGCTGGTACAGCTTCCAGTAGATGCCCCTGAGCGCCAGCAACTCCTGGTGCGTGCCGGATTCGCGCAGCCGCCCCTTGTGCATCACCAGGATGCGGTCGGCGCGCTGGATGGTGGACAAGCGGTGCGCGATCAGGATCGACGTCCGGCCCTCCACCATGCGGGCCACCGCTTCACGGATGCGGAATTCCGTGTCGGTATCCACGCTGGATGTGGCTTCGTCGAGAATGAGGAACCGCGGGTTGTGCGCCAGGGCGCGCGCAAAGCTGATCAGTTGTTTCTGCCCGGTGGAAAGGCCGCTGCCCCGCTCGCGCACTTCCTGAGTGAAGCCGTCCGGCAGCGAACGGATGAACTCCGACAAGTTCGCCTGTTCCGCGGCGGCCTCCAGTTCCTCGCTGGTAATGCTTTCCGTCCCCAGGCGGATGTTGTCCTCGATGGTCCCGCTGAACAGGTAGGGGTCTTGCAAAACGAATCCGAAATGCCGGCGGAGATCGCGCGGGTCGAATTCTCGAATGTCGGCGCCGTCCACGCGGATGGAGCCTCGCTGGACGTCGTAGAATCTCAACAGCAGGTTCATCAGCGTGGTCTTCCCCGCCCCGGTGTGGCCCACCACCGCCACCGTCTCTCCCGGTTCAACCACGAAGCTCACGTCCTTGAGAACCCAGTCCTCGTCCTTGTAGGCGAACCATACAGCGTCGAACTCAATGCGCGGCGTTCCCGGCGGCAGGCTTCGCGGCGAGGCCGGCTCGGCGATGCTCACCGGCGTGTCGAGCAGCTTGAAGATGCGTTCGGCGGCCGCCATGGCGGCCTGGAGTATGTTGTACTTCTCGCTGAGATTCTGGATCGGCCGGAAGAAGCGCATTCCGAACTGGAAGAACGCGACCATGGTGCCCAGTTGCAGCGCGCCCGCATGAACCTGGTATCCCGAGTAACTGAGAAGCATGGCCAGCGTCAGCATGCCCAGAAACTCCACTACCGGGAAAAACCAGCCATACGCGAAGATAGTGTCCTTGAACGCCTCCAGGTGATCGCGGTTGATGCGCTCAAAGTCTTCACGGTCCTTCTTCTCCCGGTTGAAAAGCTGCACCACCGCGATGCCGCTGACGTGTTCCTGGAGGTAAGCGTTGATCCTGGCGACCGCAATCCTGATGCGGCGGTAGCTCTTGGTCACGCTGCGCCGGAACAAGAACGTCGCCACGATCACGGCCGGCGCCACCCCCAGCAACAGCAGCGTGAGCCCGACGTTAAGCTTGAACATGGCCGCGACGACGAAACTGAGCATCACCAGATCGCCCAGAATCGCAACCAGGCCCGACGCGAACAGCTCGTTGAGCACGTCCACGTCGGTCGTGACCCTCGTCACCAGCCGCCCCACGGGATTGCGGTCGTAGTAGGCGATATCGAGCTTCTGAAGGTGCGTCATCAGTTCCCGGCGCAGATCGAACATGGCGTACTGTCCGGTCCACTGCATCGAGTAGGTCTGGATGAAATTCGTGACCAGCGACGCGAGAAGCACCAGCAGGTAAAGCACGGAGATCTGCGCGATGCCGCGCCATGGATCGGAGGAAAGGTAGGGTTCCAGAGGGCCCGCCGAGGTGCCCGGCGCCGGCGCAAGGTACTTGTCCACCGCCACCTTGGTCAGCAGTGGTCCCATAACTTCGAGGACCGAATTGATCAGCAGAAAAATGATGGAAACGGTCACGACCCCTTTGTAGGGCCGCATGTAAGTCAGCAGGCGCCGCATCAAGCGCGCGTCGTAAGCTTTGCCGAGGACCTCCTCTTCCATTGGAACCAGTGTACAGCCTGTGGCTGCTAGAGTAGAGATTCATGGATGGAGTACTGGTTGTAGACAAGCCGGAGGGTTGGTCGTCTCACGACGCCGTCAACAAGCTTCGCCGTCTGACGAACATCCGCCGCATCGGGCACCTGGGGACGCTGGACCCGATGGCGACGGGGGTGCTGCCCCTGGTGGTCGGCCGCGCCACGCGGCTGGCACAGTTTTTCGTGCGCGGCGATAAGATCTACGATGCCGTGATCCGTTTCGGCCACGCCACGGACACCTATGACCGCGACGGCATTCCTGTGGGACCCACGACCGAGCCCAAGATCGAAAGGGCTCAACTCGAAGCCGCGCTGGAGAGCTTCACCGGATTGCTTCTCCAGACGCCGCCGCCCATCTCCGCGAAGAAGATCGCCGGCAGTCCCGGCCTACAAACTCGCGCGCAAGAACCTCCCGGTCGAGCTGAAGCCTGTCGAAGTTACGGTCTACTCGATCGAGTTGCTGGAGGTGGGAGACGCCGAAGCGCATCTGGTCGTCCGCTGCTCCGCCGGAACGTACATGCGGAGCATTGCTCACGACCTGGGGAAGGCGCTGGGCTGCGGCGCGTTCCTGCAGAAGCTGTGCCGAAAAGCCTCGGGCGACTTCACCTCGGAGCAGGCGCGGCAGATTAGTGAACTGGAAGAGATGGCGCGCGACAACCGCCTGGTGGAAGCTCTGATTCCGGCAGCGCAACTGCTGCCCCAGTTCCCCAGCGAGACGGTGGATCTAGTGACCGCGGGCCAGATCCGGCAGGGCCGCGACTTTCGCGTCTCACCGTTCCGCGTGCGCGCCGCCACCCGCTACGTCAAAGCCGTCACGCAGCACGGCGAGCTGATCGCCATCGGCGAGATGAAACTGCCCAACGTTTACCATCCGTTCCTGGTGCTCTGACGCCACGACCTGAATATCCCGCGCACGGTTGAACTTCCAACTGAGCGATACACTGTAAGAGATGTCGATCATCATCGCGTTGGATGTGGAATCCGCCGAGCAGGCGCAGCAACTGGTCGACCGCCTCGGCGACAGCGTGTCGTTCTACAAAGTCGGCATGGAGTTGTATGCCGCCGCCGGAATGGAATTCGTCCGGGGACTTGTCGGCCAGGGCAAGCAGGTCTTCCTGGACATGAAGTTCTATGACATCGGCGAAACGGTCAAGCGGGCCGTGGCGCAGGTAGCCAAGAGCGGCGTGCGGTTCCTCACGGTTCACGGCAGCGGGAGCGGTCATGCGCGCCGCCGTCGAAGGACGCGGGGACTCCCAGCTCAAGCTGCTGGCCGTAACGGTGCTGACGAGCTTCGACGAGAACGACCTCGCCGACCTCGGCTACCCGTGCTCCGTGCGGGACCTCGTCGCGCTGCGTGTGCGCAAGGCCATGGAAGCCGGCATCGACGGCCTGGTCTGCTCGCCGCTGGAGGCGGCCGAAGTGCGGCGCATCGCGGGTCCCAAGGCCATTCTGGTGACGCCCGGAGTGCGCTCGGCCGGCGCCGGCAAGGGCGACCAGAAACGAGTGGCCACCCCCGCCGAGGCCATACGGGACGGGGCGAACTACCTGGTGATCGGGCGTCAGGTAACGCGCGCCGCGGACCCCCGCGCTGAAGTCGCGCGAATCGTCGCGGAGATCCGCGCCATGTCACAATAAGTTTGTGACAGGTCACGAGATCCGCCAGAAATACCTTGACTTCTTCGCCGCGCGCGGCCACCGGGTGGTGCGCAGTTCCTCGCTGGCGCCGGCCAACGATCCCACGCTGCTGTTCGCCAACGCCGGCATGAATCAGTTCAAAGACGTGTTCCTGGGGGTCGAAAAGCGCGACTACACGCGCGCCACCTCCTCGCAGAAGTGCGTGCGCGCGGGCGGCAAGCACAACGATCTCGACAACGTGGGCTACACGCGGCGCCATCACACGTTCTTCGAGATGCTCGGCAACTTCTCCTTTGGCGACTACTTCAAAGCCGACGCCATCGCCTTCGCCTGGGACCTGATCACCAAGGATTACGGGCTTCCCAAGGACCGGCTGTACTTCACCGTGTTCCGCGAGGATGACGAGGCCGAACTGCTCTGGCAGAAAGTGACCGGCGTCTCCAAGAGCCGCATCTTCCGGCTCGACGAGAAGGACAACTTCTGGCAGATGGGCGAGACCGGACCGTGCGGCCCCTGCTCGGAGATTCACTACGACCTGGGACCGGACGGCCTCCGAGCCGGGCCACGAGGCAAGAGGAATTCCCCAGCGATGCCGGCGGCCGCTACGTCGAGATCTGGAACCTGGTCTTCATGCAGTACAACCGCGACATCAACGGCGTGCTGACCGCGCTGCCGCGCCCCTCCATCGACACCGGCCTGGGCCTCGGAGCGTCTAGCCGCCATCATGCAGGGCAAGTTGTCCAATTTCGAGTGCGATTTGCTCATGCCGATCATCGAGCGCACCGCCGAAGTGTTCGGGGTGAGCTACGGCGCCGACGCCCGTGTGGACACCACGCTCCGGATCGCCGCCGACCACGCCCGCGCCACGGCCTTCCTCATCCACGACGGAGTTCTGCCCGCGAATGATGGCCGCGGCTACGTGCTGCGCAAGATCATGCGCCGCGCCATGCGCAACGGACGCATGATCGGGGTGCACGACCCGTTCCTGTACCAGTTGACCGGCTTCGTCGCCGAGCTGATGCGCCCGGCTTACCCGGAACTGATGGAGAGCGTGCAGCGGGTGGCACGCGTCGTCAAGGACGAGGAGCACCGCTACCAGACCACGTTCCAGGTGGCCGAGAAGGTCTTCCACGATGAGGCCAAGGCGGCCGCCGGCGGCGTGCTGGCCGGACCCGTGGCTTTCAAGCTGTACGACACCTACGGGCTGGCCCTGGACGAACAGGAAGAGATGGCCCGCGATTACGGCCTCAGCATCGACCGCGCGGGCTTCGAACGCGAGATGGAGCGTCCAGCGCGAGCGCGCGCGCGCGAGCTGGAAGGGCGCGCAGCAGGCGCAGATCGCCCCTGTCTATCAGGAACTGGCCGAGAAGCGCCGCACGCGGTTTCCTGGGCTACGACACGCTGGAGTCCGCCTCGATGCCGGGTTGTCGGCGCTCATCGTCGATCAGCACATCGTGGACGAGATCGGGCCTGGTCGCAAGGCCGAATTGATCCTGGACGAGACGCCGTTTCTATGCCGAGGCCGGCGGCCAGGTGGGCGATTCGGGAACCTCTATTCGATTGAGACGGGCCAGCCAGGTGGCGCGAGTCGAGACGACCTACCCCGCCATCGCCGGGCTGACGGCCCACCGCATCGTCGGCGCTGGCACGCTGCGAATGGGCGACAAGCTGCGGGCCGAGGTCGATCCAGCTTCGCGGCGAGCCACCATGCGCAACCACACGGCCACGCACCTGCTGCACGCCGCGCTGCGGGAGGTGCTGGGCGCGCACGTCAAGCAGGCCGGCAGCGTGGTGGAGCCGTCGCGGCTGCGGTTCGACTTCACGCATTACGCGGCCATGGACGCGGCCGAACTGGAAGAGGTCGAGCGGCTGGTCAACGAACAGATCCTGCGCAACACCGAGGTGCAGACCGACCTCATGGACATTGATGAGGCCCTGACCACGGGCGCCATGGCGCTGTTCGGGGAGAAGTATGGCGACACGGTGCGGGTGGTCAGCGTGCCGGACTTCAGCCGGGAGCTGTGCGGCGGGACGCACGTCCGGCGCACGGGCGATATCGGCCTGTGCAAGATCGTTTACGAAGGCAGCATCTCGGCGGGCGTGCGCCGCATTGAGGCCATCACCGGCGAGGGCGCGCTCGGCCGCTTCCAGGCAGGCTGCCCAGGCGCTCGGGAGGCTGTCCCAGAATCGTACGCGGCCCGAACCGGAACTGGCCGACATGTCGACCGGCTGCTGGCTCAGCAGAAGAGCACTGCGAGAGGCAGAATCATCAACTCAAGAGCCAATTGGCCCAGTCGCAGCTTGGCGAACTCGAAGGCCAGGCGCGGACGGTGAAGGGCGTGAAGGTGCTCGCCGGCCGCGTGGATGGCCTGGACCGCGAGCAGATGCGCGCGCTGGCCGATTCGCTGCGGAACAAGTGGAAGTCAGCGGTGGTGGTGCTCGCCTCGGCGGACGATTCGGCCATCGCCATCGTCTCGGCCGTCACCAAAGATCTCACCGCGAAGGTCCACGCCGGAAAGCTGGCCGGCTCGCTGGCGCAGGCGCTGGGCGGCAAGGGCGGCGGCCGCCCCGACATGGCCGAAGCGCGGGCCAAGGACGTTGCGGCACTTGCCGTCGGCGCTGGACCGCATCTACGCACAAGTCGAGGCGATGTTGTGAGCCAGTTCGACGCCGTGGTGGTGGGCGCCGGGCCAACCGGCCTCGCCTGCGGCATCGAACTGAAGCAGCAAGGGGCTTGAAGGTTGTTCTGCTGGAAAAGGGCTGCGTGGTGAACTCGCTTTACCACTACCCCACCAACATGGTATTTTTCACGACGCCGGAGCTGATGGAGATCGGCGACATCCCGATGACCTCCTTCGGGGAGAAGCCCACGCGCACCGAGGCTCTCAAGTACTACCGCCGCGTCGCGGAGTATTATGAGCTGGACATACGCCAGTACGAGCGGGTGGAGAGCATCTCCGGCGACGACGGCAGCTTCGCCGTTCACTCCCGAGACAGCAACGGGAACCCGCACAGCTACACGTCCGCCAAGGTGGTTCTCGCCACCGGCTACTATGACAGGCCGAACCACCTGAACGTCCCTGGCGAGGACTTGTCGAAGGTGCTCCACTACTACAAGGAGCCGCATCCCTACTACGACCAGGATGTGGCGATCATGGGGGGAAGAATTCCGCGGCCCTGGCGGCGCTGGAGTTGTTTGGGCGGGCGCCCGGGTCACGCTCATCCACCGGGGTGAAACGCTCTCTGACCACGTCAAGTACTGGATCAGCCCGAATGTCGAGAACCGCATCCAGGACGGCGCAGATCAAGGCCTGCTTCCGCTCGCGTGTCCTGGAGATCCGGCCGGATTCAATCCTGGTGGAGACCCCCGACGGCGTGCAGACGCTGGCCAACGATTTTGTCTTCGCTATGATCGGCTACCGTCCGGACATCGAGTTCATGAGCGCGCACGGCATCCCCATCGATCCCCAGACCGGCCGGCCGCTGACCGACCCGGACACGCTGGAGAGCGAGCGCCAGGGAATCTACCTGGCCGGAGTGCTGGTGGCCGGCATGCACACCAACGAAATCTTCATCGAAAACGGCCGCTTCCACGGCAAGAAGATCGCGGAAGCGATCGCGCGGGCGCTGTCCCGTTAGCGCGCGCTTCAGCGCGTCAGCTTTACCATCACTACGCCGTGGGAGGGGACTTCCACCGCGTATTCCCCGGCGAACGAGCCGCGGTCGGCGTGGGCCCAAAGGTCGCGCACCTTCCAGGATCCGTTGATCCCGATCTCGCTCCAGCGCGCGTTCACGGTGGCGCTGGCCGCGCCGCGATTGAACAAGCCGACGGCGTAGCTGCCGCCCGCCAGCGGGCGCGCCCATACTTCGAGATCGCCGTTCCTGGCCACGCGCCAGGCCTGTTTCCCCAGCGGGTCCTGGTCCACCGCGATCACTTCCTTGTTGGTCAGGATCTCCACAATCTCCGGCTGCATGTCACGCAGATCGTTGCCCGCCAGCAGCGGCGAGGCCAGCAGACACCACAAGCTCATGTGGGTCCGGTACTCCGTGCCGGTCATGGCGCCGTTGCCGATTTCGAGCATGTCGGGATCGTTCCAATGCCCCACCGCGGCGTACTTGTCCTGGCCGAACTGCTGCTCGAACCCGATTCTGGACATGGAGTCCCAGGCGTCGCGAATGTCGCCGGTGGTGCGCCATAGATTGCCGCCCACTCTGGCTCCCCAGGCGCCGACGTTCTGCCCGCCGTACTGGCACAAAGAGTAGACAATCGGCCGGCCACTGGTGAGCAGCGCCGCGCCCATCTTGGCGTAGGCGGCGGGCATGGAGACGCTTTGGTAGACCTGCCCCGCGCTGCACCAGTCATACTTCAGGTAATCGATACCCCAGGAGGCGTAAGTCTTGGCGTCCTGCTCCTCGTGGTTGAAGCTGCCCTCGTATCCGGCGCAGGTCTTCGGACCGGGCGAAGAATAGATCCCCAGCTTCAGGCCCTTGCTGTGGATATAGTCGGCGAGCGCCTTCATGTCGGGGAACTTTTCGTTGGTCTGGATGTTGCCCTTGGCGTCGCGCCCAGCTTCCCAGGTGTCGTCGATGTTGACGTAGACGTAGCCCGCATCGCGCATGCCGCTCTTCACCATGGCGTCGGCGATCTCGCGCACCAGCTTGTCGCTGACCTGGGCGCGGAACTTGTTCCAACTGTTCCAGCCCATGGGCGGCGTCCTGGCCAGGCCGTTGGAGCGGACATCCTTGTAGTCGGTCAGCCGGATTCTAGGCGGGACGGGCTGGGGCGCCTCGGTGGAGACCTGCTTCAAGAGCAGCTCGGTGGGTTGTGGAGTACCGCCGCGCGCGGGGGCGGGCGGCACCTTGAGCAGCAGGCCCTCGGCGGTCACCGTGCCTGTGTACTCGTTTCTCTGTTCCATGCCGCCCCGGTCGCGGAAGACCGCGAACGAGACCTGGCTGCCGCTGACCGTGCCATCCGAGATCGCGATTCCGACCTGGCCCGGCAGGGCCATATCTCCAGTAAGCTTCGCGCCATCCTGTTTGAGCGCCAGCACGGTCTGCCGTACCTGGCCGCCGCGCGCCGGCGCGTCCGCCACCCAGCGCCCGGTGAGGTCGGCGGCGTAGATCAGTTGCGCCGACAGAAGAGCAATTCCGATGGAAAGAATTCTCATGAGCCTTGGCCCTCCCCATTCACGCACTCTGACAGTATGGCGCAAATCCGAGGCCCGCTCTGCGGTAGAATGTTGTCGTTCGACCTTTTTTTCCAAGGAGAATCCCGCTTTGGCAGAGGACAAGACCTACAAGGCTGAATACCACGGCAGCGGAACCTTCCGCATCAGCAAGCCGAAACGCAGTTCCAGGAAAGCCCGCCAGTTGAAGTTGAAGAGCCCGGCGCGCGGAGCCAGAAAGTAGCCGGCGGCTCGCGGCCTGCGGAAAAGTCCGCAAGCAGCGAGCCAACAGCCATAGGCCACCCTCGAGGGAATCCGGTGGAAGGCGGTACGCTCCTCTATGGGAGCGGGTGGGGCATCAGGTAAGGAGCATGGGGTCCGTTTCAAGCAGGCTTTAAGGCTGGACCGAACTCCCTCTTACGCCCTCACATTACACACAGAATTCTGTCCCAGTCGCAGCTTCACCCCACAAACCATTGATGGGAAACGGAATATAGTTTTCGGCGAGTCTGTGATTCCGCGTGCGCTCAGGTGGCTCCCCTGGCTGTCAGCTCGAACTCCACGCGCATCTCGTTCTTGGTGCCAATGAGTCCGAGGGCCGCGCCCGGCGGTTTCAGGCCGTAGTCTCCCATGAGAACGCGGGCGTTACCCTGAAAGCCCAGGGTCTCTGGCCCGGCGCCGGCGAGGGTCACGTCCACGGTCACAGGCTTCACAATCCCTCTGATTTCCAGAGAACCCTTCACCTGAAACCGGCCGCCACCCAGGGGAATGACTTGGCGTGAGGTGAACAGGAGGTGAGGGTGCTTGGGGACATCCATCATCTTGAAAGCCTGAGTCCAGGATCTTCCCGCGGTCCTTTTCGCTGACCCAGGTATCCACACAGGCCGCGCTGGCCCCTACGATGGTCAATTCGATGCTGGATTTCTCCGGCGCGGACTGGTCGTAATGCACGACACCGCGGTAGTCGTTGAACAGGAATCGATGTTTCCTGCCGTCCCACAGGCCGCTTTTGAAGACTTCCAGCGCAAAGTGCTGCTGAGGGGTGGACCGAATCTCGTAAACCCTGGGCGGATGCTCCTGCGAAAAAGCGGGTGCCAGCAGAAGTGCAGCCCCAGCGCAACTCAGAATGACTCTCACACGCGCGAGCCTAAAAGATGAAGTTGAAGCCGCCCCGGACGCTGCGCGGAGTATGCAGCAGGAGAATGCGCCGGTCCTGGGAGGTGGTCAACGGCAGATAGCCCTGCGCGAAGAGGTTGCGCAGATCGGCGGTCATCTCCAACCGGCCGCCGCCGGGGTAGAAGTCGGGCATGGGCTGCCTGAAGGTGGCGTTCCAGCCGATGTCGGTCCTGCAAAGACTGCGTGAGATAGAGGTGCGGGGCCGTCAGGGAACGGCCGTCCGCCCACCGGTAGGTGGTCGCGAACTGAGTGCGGGAGCCGGGCACGGTGGCAGCAAACCGCATGGCGAGCCAGCGCCGCTGCCCGTGGAGCAGGAGCTTGCGCAGCGCTTCCGCATCTCCGCCTGACAGTTACTGGCCGGACGGAATCAGAGCGTTGCCGCTTCCGCCGGCAAACGTCAGGTTCATGCTGCCATTCAACTGCTGGGTGACCGACAGCATGTAGCCGGCGCTGGAGTAGCTGCCGGCGTTGAAAACCGCGCTGTTGGAGGCCAGGTCCGGCAGCAGGTCGGCGGCGGGAAGGACGCCGGCGCCGCCCGCCATCGTCAGAGTTCCGTTGGTGACGAACTCCCGGTAGACAGCCGCGCTATAGGTCCGGGAACCGATGGTCTTGCGGGCGGCAACCTCGATGTTCTGAGAACGCTGGACTCGGGCCCGCCCGTCCCGCAGCGAAACCCTCGGAAAGAGCGACAGAGCAGCCAAATCGTGCTGAAACTCTCCGCTGAACTCCCGCCCCGCAAACATCTCCGCGGGAGGCACGCCGGAGTTGAACGCGAACTCGACGGCCGCGTCATCGCCCAGCGTATAGGTCAGGCGTCCATACGGGCTGAAGTAGTTCAGGGTCTGAAAGAAGCTCACGGACTCCAGCGAGAAGCCGTATTGCGCGTGCAGATTCTCCCCCAGCGTGACCTCGTCCAGAAAGCCCACCGACATGGTGCGGAGAGCGGGCGTGGCGCCCCCCGCCCCGCCCGTAACCAGCCCGATGCCAGCGCGGGCGGGCAAGTTCAACTGCCGCATGGTCAGGTTCACCCGCGGGGATGAAGAACCAGCAGAGCCACGGCGGAAACTGGTACGGAAGCCGGCCGTGGGAATCCCGCTCGCGGCTGAATACCCGAAGTTGCCGCTGACGCGTACCTGGTTGTCCCCGAACAACGACGTGGCCAGCGCGAAAGCCGTGCCCAAGTCCGCCTCGTTGCCGTATTGCGAGAACTGGCTCTGGTCGCTGGCGGAGATGCTCACCACCCCGTGCGTACCGGAAAACATGCTGGAAGCACTGGCCTTCATGCCGCCCGCATCGGCGACCGTAACCCTCGGGGAGAAGCGCAGAACCGGCCGGGTCGCGGAGGCACTGCGCAAGACCCACTTCCAGTCCTCGCTCATGATGGCGCCCGTGCCCGAGGCCGAATAAACCAGCTCGATGGAACTGAGCACCCCCGCCAGATTGACGGTAAACAGACTGCGCATACCGGGCTGCACCTGGATGCTTCTTTTTTGCGCGGGCAGGAAGCTGGCCAGGCTGACCCTCAGGGAGTAAGAGCCGGGAGCGAGCGCATCGAACAGGAAACCGCCCGCTTCATCCGTGAGGGTGCGCTGGGCGAGCCGGTCCAGACCGTTGAACAGCAGCACCGTGGCGCCCATTTGGGGCATGCCCGCCGGGTTGGCCACCCACCCGACAATGCTTCCGGTGAGCCTGTCCGGGGGCGCGCCGAAGGCGCACACGCCGGCCAGCATCATGCCAGCCAACCACGCAGTCGCCTTTCTTCCCATAATGGCGATCATCCGAGATCGTTGCCTGTTCGGGCCTGGTCCGGCGTTCTCCTTAATTAGAATACCGTAAAGCTGGCGGAGGTGGCGACCTTCTGGTCCCGGCTCCGGTCCAGCGCCGTCATTTTAAGAGTGTAACGCCCGGGCGCCAGGGACTGGAGCGGGAGCAGTTTCTCGACAGTCACCTGGTTGGCCGAGGCCCCATCGATCGCCAGCACGTCTTCCGCAAATTCGATCACCTTCTCGTTGGTGCCATCCTTGGTCACTTCGTACTCGATCGTGCCGTTCGGTTTTTGCGTCTTCTGATCGGGCGCGAAGTTGTAAAACTGGCAGTAGACGCCCATCTTCTCAGCGCGGGCGAAAGCCTCGCTGACGCGCGGGCGCACCTTGGAGGTCCCGATGACGAACTGGCCCGCGCCGATGCTGCGCGTCGGAACCGGCTCGAGCACGTCGGCCAGGATCAGGGTGCTGGAGGCGAGCGTCTCGTCGTCGAAGCGCGGGACGTGCAGGGCCACCTCGTAGTTGTTCATGTTGCCGCCGACCACGTCCTTGGCGACCACGTTCAACCGGTACATCCCCGGCGCCAGCGGGACGGCCTTGCCATAGATCGAGGAGCCCTTCACCGCCTCCTGAAGCAATTCGGCGGGGACATCCACGGAAACCACATCCTCGAAGGTGTTGACCACGCGGCGGGCCATGGAGGTGATCCGGGCGTAGATGATTGACAGTGGCCCGCTGCACCCCGTCCTTGGCCTGGAACTGCAGATCCTTGCGGTCGAACTGCAGGCGTGATGTTGGTGTAGACGGAGGAGTTCGTCATCCGCATGAAGTCCACCCGCGCCCGCATGGGCAGGACGTTGTAAGTGATCTTCGAGCTGACAGCCGCCTCCAGATCCTTGAACTTGATGGCCGGCGGCTTCTGCAGATTGGCGAACTGCTGCAGCCTCTCGAACGGTTGCATCCGCGACGGAAGTGGGCTCGTTGCCGACGCCCAGGCGGGTGCCGTCCGTGCGGGTGAAGCGGTCGGCCTTGTTGGCCAGGCCCATCTGCTCCATCATGGTGAGGCCGGCGTTGGGGACGTACAGCAGGGCGTCCTTCTCGCTGGGGTCCATGGTCATGCGGTACTCGCCGGTCATGGTGGGATCGACGAACTCGATCTGAATATCGGTGCCCACGCCCTCCATCCAGCGGTAGCGCCATTTCTCGAAGGGATAGGTGGAGGTGGATGCCGCCGCCCTCTTCGATGGGCCGCTGATACGTGCCGCCCGAAGGATGGGATTCGATCTCGTCGGGCGGGCCGAAGGTGATGTAGATCCGGCCGCGGTCGGTCTTCCAGCCGGGATGCCCGAGGCGTAGCGCTCGTTGGCGTAGGCGATGCGGCGGTAGTGCTCTTCCTTGAACTCGTTTTCGGCGGTGTCGGGCGTAGGGTCGCGCCGCAGCCAGAACTGCTCGATGAAGTTCTCGCGCTCCTCGTCGGTGGACAGGCGCTTGAAGGCGGCCCTCTCCTCGTCGGTGATGATGTAGCCGACGTCCTCGTCCAGCCATCGGCGGTAGGGGGTCTCCAGCTCCTTGCGGAGCCGGTCTTCCTGCCGGCGCTTCTCCCTCTCGCTGAGAGGCTTGGCCACGGTTTCCCGCTTGGCCGCGGGAGCCGCTTAGGCTTGTCCGCCGCCAGGCCAAAGAAAGCCAGCCGACGCCAGGCAAACGATCGGGAAATACACTGAGCCCCTGAATGCGGTCATAAGCCCCTTCCTCCGCACTGCATTCGTATCGCTCTCGCGGGCGAATCTAACTCAATTCTAGGCTGCCGCAGGGGGGGCGTCAAGCCGGTCCCAGGACCCGACTGTAACACACGGTCTGCGGAGCGGTCCCGGAGCGACCGCGCCAGCCCTACTACGCTTCCACGTAGTCTGCTCTCCCAAAAACAAGATTCGCCGAGGGTTCCGAGCCATGCGCCGACCCCGGAACCCCATGCTATGCTGGTAGATTGAGGGGGAGCCTCCGAGGCTGGCACTTAACTTGCTGTAAAATTTCGGACATCCGAGGTGTCTTGCTCGGAGCAGGCTGATGGGGGAAGCTAGACGACAATTCGCAGGCGCCTTGCTGGTCATCCTGACCGTGGCCGCGGTGTGTCCGCCTGCATCAATTTCCAGCAGCAGGCGCGCTTCCGCCTCCCCGATGACGGCGTCACCTGGATGGAGCGGACGGGCGCGTGGAGGCCCTGCACGTCGTCGCGGGCAGCCCGGCGGCCCGAGCCGGGATCAGGGCCGGCGACGTGCTGCTGCAGATCAACGGGATTCCGGTCGGCCAGGCCACCGACGTTTCGCGGATTCTGGTCCGCATCGGCGCCTGGAACACCGCCAAGTACTCCCTGGAGCGTGCCGGGGTGCCGTTTAAGGCCACCGTGATCGTGGGCGAGCGGACGCCCGAACCCTCGCTGTATCTACCAGTACCTGGTCGGGCTGGCCTACCTGGCGATCGGACTGTTCGTGTACTTCCGGCGCGGCAACGCCGCAAGGGCTGACGCACTTCTACGTCCTGTGCCTGGCCTCTTTCGTGCTTTCCACCTTCCACTACACCGGCAAGCTGAACAATTTCGACAAGGTGATGTACTGGGGCAACGTGGCCGCCGGGCCTGTTTGCGCCCACGCTTGTTCCTGCATTTCTGCCTGGCGTTCCCCGGAGCAGCGGCGCTGGTTCGCGGCAGGCTGCGAGCGGCGCTGCTTTACGCTGCCGGCCGCGCTGCTGCTGGCGGTGTTCCTGGGGGTGGCTTCGGGCGCGGTGCGGATGGCCATTCCGCCGGTCGAGCTGCGCTGGCTGCTGGACCGGGTCTGGATGCTCCCTCCTGGCGCGCCTTGTACCTGGCGGGCGGCGCTGTCCTGAGCCTGCGGCACCGGCGGGCCGAGGACCCGATCGTCCGGCAGCAGTTGAAGTGGCTGCGGAACGGCGCGCTCTTCGGCGTCCTGCCGTTCCTGCTCTTCTACGTGCTGCCCTACAGCCTGGGCGTGGTGCCCGGCCCGTACATGAAGATGGCGGTGCTGTCGCTGGGCTGGTCCCGCTGACCTGGGCTTACGCCATGCTGCGCTACCGCCTGATGGACGTGGACGTCATCTTCCAGCAGGGCTACGTCTACACGCTGGCGACGCTGTGCGATCCTGGGCCTTTTCTACGGCCTGATCTTCTCCCTGGGCAAGTTCGAGGACCTGAGCCCGGCGGCGGCTTCTGCTGATCCTGATCGCGGCCTTCGTCTTCCAGCCCATCCGGGGCTGGATCCAGGAGCAGCTCGACAGGTACTACTTCTACAAGGACCGCTACGACTACCGGCGCACGCTGATCGAATTCGCGCGGGAGCTGAGCTCGGAGACCGACCTGGACGCGATGCTGGCCTCGGTGGCCGACCGGCTGATGCGGACCTTGTCGGTCCGCCGGGTGGCCTTCTTCCTGCTGGACGAGGGCGAGCAGCGGTTCCAGCTGCAAGGCCGCGTTCGGCGTCGCGGAGCGCCGCGGACGGCCGGTCAGTCCCGGGCGAGGACCTGGATCTGAGTTTCCTGCCGGTCGATCCCGGCGTCCCCTACCTGTTCTTCGAGCAGCCGCGTTACCCGCTGGACGTTCCCTCGCGGCGCTGGCCGCCGCGGTGCGCAAGACCATCGCCGATCTGGACCTGACCTACTACGTGCCTTGCTCGGTGCGGGGCAAGACCATCGCCTACCTGGGCGTCAGCCGCACCGACAAGGGCGACTTCCTGCCCAGCGACGACGTGGAGCTGCTGGTCACGCTGTCGGGCTACGTGGGGATCGCCGTCGAGAACGCGCGCCTGTACCACTCGCTGCAGACGCAAGGTGGAAGAGAACGAGCGGCTGAAGGAATTCAACGAGAACATCGTCGAGTCGATCAACGTCGGCATCCTGGCCGCGGATCTGGACGACCGCGTGGAGAGCTGGAACACCCAGATGGAGCGGCTGACCGGCATTCCGCGCGAGAAGGCCCTCGGGCAGCCGCTTGCCGGCGCTGTTCCCCGAGGAACTGGCGCGGAGATTCGAGCGCACTGCGGGAGGAGAGCGGCATCCATCACCTCTACAAGTTCGCGGTGCGCCGGCGGCGAGATGGCCGCCGTCCGGGAAACGGCCACGGGTTCTGGAAATGCCGGCGGCGCGCCGTGACGCGGCGCCCGAGGACCGCCGAGGTGCTGCTCAACATCGCCGTCGCGCCGCTGGTTTCACGCGAGGAGCAGCGCATCGGCCGGCTGATCATCTTCGACGACGTCACCGAGCGCGACGACCTGGAGCGGCGCCTGGTCCAGGCCGACAAGCTCAGCTCCGTCGGCCTGCTGGCGGCCGGCGTGGCGCACGAGGTGAACACGCCGCTGGCGGTGATCTCCACCTACGCGCAGATGCTGGCCAAGCAGGTGGCCGGCGACGAGCAGAAGTCGGCGCTGCTGGACAAGATCGCCAAGCAGACCTTCCGCGCCAGCGAGATCGTCAACTCGCTGCTGAACTTCTCGCGCACCTCCCCGCGGCAGTTCGACGAAGTGGACCTGGCCAAGGTGATCCGGGAGACTCTGGCGCTGGTCGAGCACCAGTTCGAGAAGTCAGGGATCGGGTGAGCGTGGACCTGGGCGAGTCGCTGCCCTCGATCCGGGGCAACGCGGGCAAGCTGCAGCAGGTGTTCCTGAACCTGTTCCTGAACGCCAGGGACGCCATGGAGCAGGGCGGCGACGCTGGAGATCCGCGCGTGGGAAGGCGAGCACGGGCGTGCAGGTCGAGGTCGCCGACACCGGCCTGGGCATCGCGCCGGAAAACCTGCGCGAAGATTTACGATCCGTTCTTCACCACCAAGGCGGCGCGCAAGGGGACCGGCCTGGGGCTCTCGGTCACCTACGGCATCGTGCGCGAGCATGGTGGGGTGATCGAAGTGGAGAGCCGGCCCGGCGAAGGCACCAGGTTCCGGCTCGAGTTTCCCGTGCTGAGGAAAGCCGTGAATGCCTGAGAAGGAACCCGCGGGAGAGCCCCAAGCCATAGCCCGGGGCCGCATCCTGGTCATCGACGACGAAGCCGACATCCGCGAAACCCTGGAGTACCTGCTCGTCGGACGAAGGCTACCAGGTCGAGACGGCCGCCAACGGCGACCGAAGGCCTGCGCAAGATCGAGGCCGGCGGCTACGACCTGGTGCTGCTGGACCTGATGATGCCGGACCGTCCGGGCATGGACGTGCTGCGCGACATCCGCCAGAAGGACCGGGAGACGCCCGTCTTCGTGATCACGGCCTACGGCTCGGTGCCGGTGGCCGTCGAGGCGCTGAAGGCCGGCGCCAACGACTTCTTCGAGAAGCCCTGGAAGAACGAGAAGCTGCTGATCGAGATCGAGCGCATGATCTCGCAAGCGCCGCCTGGAGAGCGAGAACGTCCAGCTCAAGCGCGCGCTGAAGCAGCGCTACAGCTTCCCCAACATCGTCGGCAAGAGCGAGCGCATGGTGCGCGTGCTGGACCTGGTGGCGCAGGTGGCGCCCAGCCGCTCCACCATCCTGATCACCGGCGAGACCGGCACGGGCAAGGAACTGATCGCCAAGGCCATCCACGCCAACTCGCCGCGCGCCGACCAGATGTTCGTGCCGGTGAACAGCGGCTCGCTGCCGCCGGACCTGCTGGAATCGACGCTGTTCGGCCACGTGAAGGGCGCCTTCACCGGCGCCGATCGCCACGCGCAAGGGCTACTTCGAGATCGCCGACCGCGGCACGATCTTCTTCGATGAAATCGGCACCATCGGGCCGGAGACGCAGGCCAAGCTGCTGCGCGTGATCCAGGAGAGGGAGTTCATGCCGCTGGGCTCCTCCGAGACGGTGCGGGTGGACGTGCGCATCATCGCCGCCACCAACGCCGACCTGAAGAGGCTGGTGGAGGAGGGCAGGTTCCGCGAAGACCTGTATTACCGGCTGAACGTCATCAACATCGGCCTGCCCCCGCTGCGCGAGCGCAAGGAGGACATCCCGCCGCTGATCGAGCACTTCTTCAGCAAGTATTGCCGGGAGAACGAGAAGTTCCTGGGCCACGACGGCCATTCGATGCTGCGCTTCGAGCCGGAGGCGGTGCAGTTGCTGATGGACCACAACTGGCCCGGCAACGTGCGCGAACTGGAGAACGTGGTGGAGCGCGCCGTGGTGCTGGCCACCGCGCCGGTGGTGCCGGCCGATGTGCTGCCCGACTACCTGCTTCAGGCCGCGGGCCTGCGCATCCGCCGCGACGAAAGCGGCCGGCTGCCCGCGGACGCCTCGCTGTTCGAGATCGTCGCCGACTACGAGCGCCGCGTGATCATGGAGCACCTGGAAGCCGCCGGCTGGAGCCAGACCGAAGCCGCCGAGAGCCTGCACGTGCCGCTTTCCACGCTGAATCAGAAGATCAAGCGGCTGAACATCGAGATCCGGAAGAAGTCCGAGGCCGCCAAGGCGGAGCGGAATCCCTGAGCAGTCCGTGTTCGGCCGTTTCCGATAACGCCGCTTACCTAGCGTCGTCGAATTCTGCTGGGCGCGGAATCAGACTTCAAGACTGACTTCCTGAGTCTGAAGGCAAAGTTCCATTTGCCTCGATTTCCGGCGGATGAGACCACCTGTGGAGACGACCGAGTCTCCAGTCGAACTCCGTCGTTGCCTGCAGTCGATCCGCCTCGGGTTCTGTCTGACATGTCTGGCAAGGAGCACGTTGAGATGCCTTGTCTGTTCTGAGGCGGAGCCACCGTCAATCATCAGGTGGGCGGTTGTACATCCGAGGTAATGTCTGGGTATGTCACAAGAATAGCGGTTCCGAATCTGCTCGAGCCGAGCGCGGAACCGGTCAGTTCCCGAGGGCCTCTGACTGCAAAATCGTCGAGCGACCAAATGCTGATCTTCTCGCTCGGGACCGCTCGTAGGCCTTCCGTTGCGTCCTGTTCGACCACGTAGAAGGGTCATGGCGAACGATGGATTCAGGCGATCGCAGCTGATATGCGACCGCACCTGCTATCGCGAGCTGGCGGTTGAACTGCGCGGTGCTGATCGCGGACACGTCGATGAATACGATCAGGTACCAGTCGACGTCTGAGGCGTCACGGGAGATCTGAGTGGCGTACGAAACGCAGTTGTCTCCGGGAGACTCGTAAAGTCTCGTCGGCACGACCCACTAGATCTCGAGGTGTATACTGTGGGCATCAAGCCAGGAGGAGGGGGATGAGCCAGCCTCGTGGCAGCAGTCCTTTGCAGCATCCTCGCCCTTCCCGGCAGTTGCCAAACGGCGGCAAACAACTGGAAGGATAGCACTGAGTTCGATCTCTACGATCGGATCTTCAGGGAGTCCAACGCGAACGAGAAGCTGAAGTTGCTCCTCGAATGGCGGCGGCTGTACCCCGCCAGCGACTACGCGCGAGAGCGTCAGGCCTTGTTCCTACGAACCTATGACTCCGCGGGGCAAGGGGACGAGGCTTTTGCCGCCGCCAGCGAGTTGCTGCAAAGCGATCCCCCCGATGTGACCGCCATGCTTCTGCTCTGCTATTGGGCTCCGCGATTGAAAGCGCCCCTGCAGGTGCTGCTGGCCTGGTGAAGAAGGCTGCGACCCAGTGCTCAGCCGGCTCGACCAGGACTTTCCCACATCCTCCGCCCGCCGCGAGATGGGTTCGTTCCTGGACGGTATCGAGAGCGGCAAGCAGGCCCGGACGGAACAGTGTCGGGCCAGGCCCGGAAGGAGCAACGCGCGAAAGCGGAACAAACCGCCCGGCAAGCTCTGGACTGGGCCAACGCCCGGTAGCCCCGCGCGCGAGCCCAACCGCGGCGAGGGCAACGGTAGGATGTAAGGGTGCCCGAAGGCTCACCTCTATACTGCGACGTCAGCCTGCCAGTGCCGCTCGATCAGCCGTTCACCTATTCCCTGCCCGAGACGCTGCGCCACCGGGTGGTGCCGGGGTGCCGCCTCATCGTGCCCTTCGGCTCCCGGAAGCTCACGGGCATCGTCTTGCGGTGTCATGACCAGCCGCCGGAACAGGCCGCCAAGAGCGCGCTGCGCCTGGTGGACGCCGAGCCTGTTCTGGACGAGGAGATGCTCTCGCTGGGACGCTGGATCGCGGGATACTACTGCGCCCCGCTCGGCGAAGTTCTGCGGACCATGACTCCGCTGGGCTCCGATATCCGGAAGGGGAAGATTTACACGCTTACCGACACGGGCCGGGAGACCACGCGCCAGTTGCTGCTGGGAGCCTCGTCGGAAGACCCGGCGGTCCAGTTGCTCCACATGCTGGAGGCGCGGCCGCTTTCCTCCGCCTACATCCTGAGGAAAATTCCGCTCGCCGCCAAGACCATGCAGTCTTTGGAGCGCAAGGGTTTGATCCGGATCGAGACGGTGCAAGCCGAGCGCGATCCGTTGCGCGCGCCCTCCGCCAGGCTGCGGGTTGAGTTGGCGCGGCAGCCGGAGAACGTGAAGTTGCCCAAGGCCGAACGCGAGCTCATCGCCTATCTGGAGATCCACCCCGGCGCGCACAACCTCAAGGAGGTTGAGCCCTCGGTCAAGAATGCCAGCGCCGCGGCGCGGTCGCTGGCCCGCAAGGGCCTGGTGACGCTGGAGGCCGAACCGGTCGCGCTCACCGGCCTGCCCGCCCCGCCTCCGCCGCCGGTGTTGAATCCGCACCAGCAAGCGGCGTTCGATTCCATCCGGGCGGCCCTCGAAGCGCGGCAGTATGGCACCTTTCTGCTTTACGGGGTAACCGGTTCCGGCAAGACCGAGGTCTATCTCAGGGCCATCGACGCGGCGCTGGCGCTGGGCCGCGGCGCATTGCTGCTGGTGCCCGAAATCGCTCTGACCCCGGCCATGGCCGGCCAGTTTTTCCAGCGGTTCGGCGACCGCGTCGCCATCCTGCACTCGGCGTTCAGCGGCACGGAACGCGCCGACCAGTGGCGGCGCATCCGCTCCGGGGCCGCCCCGGTGGTGGTGGGAACGCGATCCGGCGTCTTCGCCCCGGTGCGCAACCTGGGCCTGATCGTGGTGGACGAGGAGCAAGACCCCAGCTACAAGCAGGACGAGACGCCTCGCTACAACGGGCGGGATGTGGCGATTGTGCGCGCGCAAGCCGCGGGCGCCTGTGTGGTGCTGGGGTCGGCCACGCCCAGTCTGGAGAGCCGCTACAACGCCGAGCGCGGCAAGTACACGCTGCTGGAGCTGCCCGAGCGCATCGAGCGGCGTCCGATGCCGCAGGTCACTCTGGTGGACATGCGCGCGGAGTTTCTGGAAACCCGGAAGCAGTCCACGTTTTCAAGAGCCCTGCTGGACGCGGTGCGTGAGCGACTGGCCAACGGCGAGCAGACCATGCTGCTGCTGAACCGGCGCGGATTCGCCAGCTTCCTGGCTTGCCGGAAATGCGGCGAGCGGCTTCAATGCGTGAACTGCTCAGTCACGCTCACGTTCCATCGCCGCGACCGGCGCATGCTGTGCCACTACTGCAACTACGCGGCCGCGGTGCCCAATCTCTGCCCGAAATGCCAGAGCGAGCAGATCTACTTTGTAGGCGTGGGGGCTGAGCGGGTGGAGGACGAGTTGCACCGTGAGTTTCCCAAGGCGCGCATCGCGCGCATGGACCGCGACACGGTGACCGGCAAGCGGCTCTACGAGAGCATCCTGCGGGAATTCCGCGAAGGCAGCTACGACATCCTGGTCGGCACGCAGATGATCGCCAAGGGGCACGACATTCCGAACGTCACGCTGGTGGGCGTGGTCAACGCGGACATGGGCCTGGGGCTGCCCGACTTCCGCGCCGCCGAGCGGACCTTCCAGCTCCTGACGCAGGTGGCCGGCCGCGCCGGACGAGGCGACGTGCCCGGCATCGTGCTGGTGCAGACCATAGCCCCGGATCACTACGCCGTGCGATTCGCCGCCGCCCAGGACTACCGCCTCTTCTATGAGAAGGAGCTGCAATTCCGCCGGGCCATGCGCTATCCGCCCTTCAGCGCGCTGGCCAACCTGCTGGTGCGTGACACACACCAGGAAGCGGCGCTGCGCATGAGCAACGAAATCGGGCGGCTGCTCGACCCGCCGCCGGAAGGGCTGCGCATTCTGGGGCCGGCCGAGGCGCCCGTGGTTCGCGTGCAGAAGGAGTTCCGGTATCAGATCCTGATCAAGGCGGCCAGCCGCAAGACCTTGGGAGAGGCGCTGGGGCGCGTGCGGCGTTTCGCCCTGGAGGCGCGCTGGGGCCCCACGGCGCTGGTGGTGGACGTGGACCCGCTGAGCCTGATGTAAGCTTTCCCATCACCGGATATACTGGGGACTATGAAAAAAGCCATATTGGGGCTCATCGTTCTGTCCGCCTCGGCTTGCTTCGCGCAACAGGGGTGGTACCCGCACGAGGGCGGGCTGCTCAAGTACCGGGTTCAGATCCGTTTCGGGGAAGAGCCGGATACCATGCCGAACGGCTGGAAGTTCGGGCGCGTGTCGGCGGTGGCCGCCGATGCAGCGGGGAACGTCTATGTGTTCCATCGCGGACTGAAGGCGGACCCCATCATCGTGTTCGACTCCCAGGGCAAATACCTTCGCTCCTGGGGAAAGGGGATGTTCGGCAGCCCCCACGGCCTCCGCATCGACAAGAGCGGGCATGTCTGGGTCACCGACACCGTCCTCCACCAGGTGATGGAGTTCACCGCCGAAGGCAAGCTGCTGCGCACCTTAGGGGTGAAGGGAAAGGCCGACGCCACGCATGACACTTTCAACCGGCCTACCGACGTCGCCTTCCTGCCCAACGGCGACTTCTTCGTCAGCGACGGCTATGGCAACTCGCGCGTCGTGAAGTTCTCCCGCGAGGGCAAGTACCTGCTGGAGTGGGGCCGGCGCGGCAAGGGTCCGGGCGAGTTCGATCTGCCGCACCAGGTCAGGGTCGATTCCCGGCAGAACGTCTACGTGAGCGACCGGGAGAACAACCGCATCCAGATCTTCGACGCGAACGGAAAGTTCCTGCGCCAGTGGACGCACCTGGGAGCCACGCAGGGAATGGACATCAACGCCAAGGACGAGCTGTGGATCGTCACCCACCGCGACAACGTCGAGAACATCACTTACGACACTCTGGCGGGGCGAATCATGCGGATCGATGCCGCCTCCGGCAAGATCCTGGGCGCCATGGAGAGTCCGGGCCACTGGCTGGGGCTGGGCCCGAAGGACGAGATCTACATCGGCAGCCTGACGGGCAACGTCTTCAAGTGGTACCCCGGCTGGAGCGGCGGCATGCGCGAGCAGGCGCCGGGGGTGGTGCGCTAGAGCGTACTTTTCGCGCCACTGGCGGAGCAGGGCCGCCAGCGAGTTGCGGACGGTCACATATTCCGCGTTCTCGTACCGGTTGACGCGTTCCAGTGGGTCGGCCCGAAGGTCGTACAGCTCGTTCGGGCCCGCGCCGTTGTTCCTCAGCACCAGCTTGAAGCGCGCGTCCCGTGCCATCTCCGTATTCCGCAGCGAGCCGAAGACCAGGTTGCGCCACGGCTGCTTGCGGGGCAGCGGCACGTTCGTCGCCGGCGACAGGTAGCTGCGGCCGCAGAGGTTGCGGTCCTTGGGCGGCGCAACGCCCGCCACCTCACAGAGCGTCGGAAACAAGTCATAGGAACTGATCAGCTCCGGCCGCGCGCCCTCGATCGGGACCCGGCCCGGCCAATTCCAGATCATGGGCGTCTCGACCGCCTCGGCGTACATGTTGACGGGATCGGAGCCGAGGCCAGTGCCCCACAGCCCGTGCCGGCCTCCCAGCAGGCCGCTGGCGGAGGTGAAGATCACCAGTGTGTCGTCACGCAGGCCCCGCTTGTCCAGCACCGAAACCAGCGCGGCAGACCTGGTCGTCAAGGGCACTGACGGCAGCGGCACATTTCCGCAGGCTGCCGACGGTGTCCTTCAGGTATTCCTTGCCCTGCGCGGCGTTGGAGGCGGCGGGCAGCCAGCCGGTGGTCTCGAAGGTCGTCTTCGCGTATTGGTCGTAATACTTCCGCGGGTGGCCGTCGTAGGGTGCATCCGGAAGGAAATAGCTGGCCACGAGAAAGAACGGCGCTTCCGCCTTCTGCTCCTCCAGGAACTGGGCAGCGCGCTGCGTCATCATCTCCGGCAGGGTGTACCAGGATCGGAAACCGTGTTGCGGCTTCTCTCCCTCACCCATATCCCACCGGCCGACGTAGCCGCAGTTGTATCCGGCCGACGCCAGCAGGTCCGAGATCATGATCTCGTTCCGGAACCTGGCGGGCGCGTCCTCCAGGCCATGCTGGCGCGGGGTGCGTCCCGTGAGCAGGCTCGCCCGGCCCGGCGCACCTGCCGGAGCACAGACGGAGTGGCGGAGAAAGCGGGTGCCGCCGCGAGCCAGCAGGTCGAGGTTCGGCGTGCGAATCTCCTTGTTCCCAAAGCAGCCCAGCATCCAGGCTCCCAGGTCGTTTGCCAGCACCAGCAAGATGTTCGGCTTTCGTCCGCTGCTCTTTCTCTGGGCCAGCAGGGGAACGGCGCTGCCGGCAAGAAATGTTCGACGTGATAGGCGCATGGTGTCTGAATCCAAAATCGTAGGTTACCCGATTTCGGCGGTTACAGCACGTCGGCGAAGCCGCGCTTGAGCTGCCGGAAGAAGAAGCCGCCAATAATAAACGTGGCCACGGAATAGGCGGCCAGAATCGCCAGCTCGGAGGCGTCGGGCAAGCGATACGTGAGCAGCCGGTCCCGGTAGGCCCGCACCACGTAGGCCATTGGATTCCCCGCAATGAGGAACCGGGCCCAGGATGGGTACGCCGATTCGGTGATGAAAATGGGCGTGGTCCAAAACCAGAGAGTCATCACCACCGCGAGCACTTGGGCGGTGTCGCGCAGATACACCTGGAGAGCCGAGACGATCCATCCGATGCCCACCGCGAACAGTCCCACGAAGAACATGTAGAGCGGCAGGAATATGAGCATGACGCTGATCTTATTCAGCCAGATCGCCACGGCCGCCACCACCAAGGCCAGGCCGATCAGGTGGTGCACCAGGGACGACAGGAAGATCGACAATGGCACGATCTCGGATGGAAAGACCGTCTTGGTGATCAGATTGGCGTTCTCCACGAGCGAAGTGGAGCACCTTTGTACGGTGTCCTGAAACAGGAGCCACGGCAGAAATCCGGCGAACAGAAAGAGCGAATAATTCTGCGTAACCTCACCGGCGCCCAGGCGCATCTTCAGGCAGACGTCGAAGACGAACCACCAGCTCAACAACAGAACCAGCGGGTGAATGACCCCCCACAGCCAGCCGGCCACCGAGCCCACAAACCGCCTCTCGAAGTCGCGCCGGACCATCTGAAACAGAAGGGTGCGGCGCTCCACGAGATTCTTCAGGAAGAGACTGCCGGGAATGCGCATTTCGCTTGGGGCCGCGTGCGGCGACCCGTTCATGCTAACACAGGCGGCACCGATGGGAGACAATATCGGGCATGAGAGCCGCAGCCGTGACGGACCCCGGGCGGGTGCGCCCCGCCAACGAAGATAGCGTCTACGCCGATGCCGGCGCGGGGATCCTGATCGTGGCCGACGGCATGGGCGGCCACGCCGCTGGTGAAGTCGCCAGCGACATTGCCGTTACGATGATCGCTCGAATCCTCTCGGAAGAATTACCGCCGGGCGGGGTGGACACCGGCGTGATTTCCAGCCTGCTCGAAAGCGCGGTCGAACAGGCCAGCGCCGCCATTCGGACCCGCGCCGCCGAGGATTCGTCACTGCACGGCATGGGGACCACGGTGGTGGCCGCCGTCTTGCGCGGGGAACAGATCTCGCTGGCACACGTGGGCGACAGCCGCGCCTACCTCATCCACGCAGGTCAGATTCGCCGTCTCACGCATGACCATTCTCTGGTGGCGGACCTGGTGAGAGCGGGCCAGATCACCCCCAGCCAGGCGCGGACGCATCACCTGAGAAACGTTATCACCCGCAGCCTCGGTTTCGAGGTCAGCGCCCGGCCGGATTTCCAGGTTGTCCGTTGGGAACCCGGCGACTGGCTGCTCCTGTGCAGCGATGGACTGACCAACATGCTCGAGGATGACGAGATCGCCAGCGCCGCCGGCTCAGCAGGCACGGACCCGGAGGCAGTCTGCCGCCGGATGATCGCCATGGCGAACGAGCGGGGCGGAACCGACAACATCAGCGTCGTGGCGGCCCTCAACGCCTGAGACGGGAGTAGAATAGAAGCATGAAGGTCGTGCCCGCTAACGCCCGGCCTGGCCTGTTTGGCTGCGACTGATCCCCGCTGTTCCTTTTTCTCCTTCGATATCTCCAAGCACAACCAAGGAGGGTAAGAAAGTGAAAGGGATCACTCTGGCGGTACGTCCGGACTTGCCTCACATTGTGACGCCGCTGCCCGGACCGCGTGCGCGAGACATTATAGCCCGCGACCGCGAATTCGTTTCTCCGTCCTACACCCGCTCCTATCCGCTGGTGGCCGAGCGCGGCGAGGGCGCCATCGTGGAAGACGTGGACGGCAACCGCTTCCTCGATTTCAACGCCGGCATCGCGGTGGTCGCCACGGGCCATTGCCATCCCGCGGGTGGTCGCCGCCATCCAGCGAGCAGGCCGAGCGGCTGATCCACATGTCGGGGACGGACTTCTACTACGAGAGCATGGTGCGACCTGGCGGAAAAACTGTCCGCGCTGGCGCCGGGCGGCGGCGCGCACAGAGTCCACTTCGGCAACTCGGGCGCCGAAGCCATCGAGGCGGCCATCAAACTGGCGCGCTATCAAAGCGGCCGCGGCCGCTTCATCGCCTTCCTCGGCGGCTTCCACGGGCGCACGATGGGGGCTCTCTCCCTGACCGCCAGCAAGGCCGTGCAGCGCCGCGGCTTCGGGCCGCTGGTGCCCGGCGTCCATCACATCCCCTATGCCTACTGCTACCGGTGCGCCTACGGCAAGCAGCCGGAAACGTGCGCGGTGGAGTGCGTCAAGGTACTGGAGGAACAGATCTTCAAGACCATCGTGCCCGCCGATGAGGTGGCCGCCATTGTGCTGGAGCCGGTGCAGGGCGAAGGCGGCTATGTCGTGCCTCCCCGCAAGTTCTTCGATGAGATCCAGCGGGTGGCCAAGGCGCACGGTATCCTGGTCATCGCCGACGAGGTGCAATCGGGCATGGGCCGCACGGGCAAAATGTGGGCCTCCGAGCATTTCGGCCTGGTGCCGGATATCATGGCCGTGGCCAAAGGCATTGCCAGCGGTCTGCCGCTGGCGGCTACGGTGGCGCGCGCTGAGCTGATGCAATGGGCGCCCGGCGCGCACGCCTCCACCTTCGGAGGGAATCCGGTGGCCATTGCGGCCGCTCTCACCACGATCGAACTGCTCGAGGGAGGGCTTCTGGAGAACGCGGCGCGGATGGGCCGCTACATCATGGACCGCCTCGGCGACTGGCCCGGCCGCTTCGCCTGCGTGGGCGATGTTCGCGGCCTCGGACTCATGGCCGGGATCGAATTCGTGAGGGATCGGGAGAGCCGCGAACCGGCTCCGGAACTGCGGGACAAGGTGACGCGGATGGCCTTCGAACGCGGTCTGCTGGTGCTGGGCGCGGGACCCAACACCATCCGGCTTAGCCCGCCGCTGACCATCTCCCCCGGCCAGGCGGACTTCGCAATGGATACACTGGAGGACTGTATCAGGCTTGCCGTCCAATGAGGATTCTCGACGTCGGCTGCGGGATCAACAAGTATCCGGGGGCGATCGGCATTGACCGCAACCCCCGCAGCCGCGCCGATGTCATCTGCGATCTCGACCACCTGCCCTATCCCTTCGTTAGCGGGGCGTTCGGCCAGGTTCGCGCCATCCACTTTATTGAACACTCCGCCGACGTGATCCGCAGCATGGAGGAGTTCTGCCGCCTGGTGGAACCCGGCGGACGGATCGTCATCGTCACCCCCCACTACACCGATTTCAGCTCCTTCTGCGACCCCACCCACCGCTGGCACCTCAACAGCTTCTCGTTTCGCTACTTCGGAGAGAATCACGGCGGCTTCGGCTACTACTCGGACGTCAAGCTCCGTGAGATTTCCGTGCGCCTGAAGCTACTGGCTCTTTGGAGGTATCTCGGCTTCGAATTCCTGGTGAACCATTTTCCCCGCTTCCGGCGATTTTGGGAGCACTACCTCTGCTACATGGTCCGCGGCAAGGTGATGGAATTCGAGTTCGAGAGAATTGAGTGATCGAGAGATTGGGTGATTTGGCGATTGAGTCTCCGCGCCCCTGTACGCCAGACGAACTGAGGAGAAGAACCAAGGAATTCGCGCTCCGCATCGTGAGGCTCTTCGGTTGTTTGCCACGGGATGATGAGGGCCGAATCCTGGGCAGACAGCTTCTGCGTTCCGGGACGTCCGTAGCGGCAAACTACCGAGCTGCCTGCCGTGCCCGCTCCAGGGCGGAGTTCGTTGCCAAGCTTGGAATCGCTGTCGAAGAGGCGGATGAGACGGTCTTCTGGCTCGAGCTTCTGGGTGAAGCCGGCATCGTCTCCAAAGACCGCCTTCGCGGCCTGCTTGCGCGAAGCTAATGAGTTGCTGGCAATTCTTTCCGCATCTCGGAGAACCGCGAAAGGGTCCATCACCAAATCACCCAATCTCCAATTCTCCAAATCACCAAATTCTTTATGATTGGCTTTCTGCTTCGGCTGTCCGATTCCATGCGGCACCGCGCCAGGCTGCGCCGGTGGTCCCCAGACCTCGCCTTGGGCCGGCGGGGGGAAGACATGGCGCACCGTTTCCTCCGGAAGCAGGGCTTCCAGGTGGTGGCCCGCAACTACCGTGCACGGTCTGGAGCGGGGGAAATCGACTTGGTGGCCTGGGAGGGCGGCACGCTGGTGTTCGTCGAGGTGAAGTCCCGCCGGACTGAGGAGTTCGGGGCGCCCGAGCGGGCCGTGGATCGGGATAAGCGGGAGGCGCTGGTTCGCACGGCCCGTGAATACACGCGGCGCGCGCGGCTGCAGTGGGAGGATGTCCGTTTCGATATCGTCAGCGTCGTTTTCAGCGACCCGCCATCGCTAGCGCACACCAGGGACGCATTTTCCCCGAACCGGGCGCTATAATACAAAACCCAGCGATTTTTCCGTCAACAGGAGACTCCCGATTGCCTGAACTACGCAAAGACCCTATCACCGGCCGGTGGGTGATCATAGCCGTGGACCGGGCCATGCGTCCGTCCGATTTCGTGCGAGAGCAGGTCGCGCCCACGGAGGGGCATTTCTGCCCTCTTTGCCCGGGCCATGAGGACAAGACTCCGCCTGAAGTGCTCGCCTACCGGCCCGGCGGCGGCGTCCCCAACGGAGGCGGCTGGACCCTGCGCGTAGTCCCCAACAAGTTTCCGGCGCTGCGCGTCGAGGGGGAACTGGACCGGCAGGGGGACGGGATCTACGACAAGATGAACGGCATCGGGGCGCACGAGGTCGTCATCGAGACGCCGGACCACACACGCACGCTGAGCGACCTGACCGAGAAGCAGGTGGAGGACGTGTTTTGGGCGTTTCGGGACCGCATCGTGGACCTGCGGAAGGACACGCGCCTGCGCTACATTATCGTCTTCAAGAACCACGGCGCGGGCGCCGGCGCGACCCTGGGGCACTCGCACTCCCAGATCATCGCCTTGCCGGTAGTGCCCAAACGGGCGCGCGAGGAACTGGATGGGGCCAAGCGCTACTACGATTACCGCGAGCGCTGCATCTACTGCGATATCTTGCGCCAGGAGGCGGAGGGCGGCTCGCGGGTGATCCTGGAGACCGAGCACTTTGTGGCGCTGGCGCCTTTCGCCGCGCGTTTTCCCTTCGAGACCTGGATCGTTCCCAAGCTACACCGTTCTCATTTCGAGAGCGTGGAGATCCCCGAAGTGAAGAACCTGGGGTGGCTGCAACGAGTGGTCCTGCGCAAGATCGACAAGGTCCTGGAGAAGCCCGCCTACAACCTCATGATCCACAGCTCACCGGTGCAGGAAGGGGCGATGGTGCACTACCACTGGCACATCGAGATCATTCCCAAACTGACCAAGGTGGCGGGATTCGAGTGGGGTACCGGGTTCTACATCAATCCCACGCCGCCCGAAGAAGCAGCCAGGTTTCTCAGGGATGTCGGGCTGGTGTGAGGTTGAACAAGAAGGCCGGGCACGCTCTCGCGCGCCCGGCCCTTGTGGGGTTATCGGAGAAGTAGTCAGTGAGCGGTCGGCGCTAGTTCGCCCGGCGGCGCAGAAGCCCCAACGCCAGCAATCCGGACCCGAGAAGAATGAAGCTCAGGGGCTCGGGGACGCCGCTGACAAATCCCTGTACCGTCGTTGCCCCAGAGACGGAGCCGGTATTGGGAGCGACGATCGGCGAGGGCGAATAAATTTGCCAATTGTCGGCGCCGATCATTTGTGTCAACGGAGTCCAGACGATCGTAATATTACTCTGGGCCGCCTGGACCAGACCGCCGGCCGAGGTACCCAAAAATGTCTTGCTGAAGCTGCCATTCGTTGTATCTGTGACAATCAGGTTGAACGTGAAGGCAGGGAACATCGCGCTGCCGCCTGTCGCACAACCCGCGCATGTGAGATCGAAAATCCCTAAATTGACGTTGGTTGGGTCGGTGACGGTGGTGGGTCCTGTCCCTGAGAACACCAGCGTCGCACCGCCTGTCGTGGAGTTCAGAGTCAGGCCGCCGATGCCGAAAGCCGAGCCTGGGTTAGTGTTGTAGATAACGCTCGCATTGGCGCTGGCAGCCGCCAAAAAGATCGCGATGCCCGCGATCAGGGCGAATTGGAAAAAACGGTTGAGTTTCATTTTCTACTTGCCTCCGGATCCCTTCGTGTAACCTTAATTTCCTCCCGAGTTCTTAACCGTAAGGTTTCGCGATCTTGAACCCAGCCTCAAGTAAATCTTATCCGAGACCCCATAAACATGCAAGCATTCTACCCCCGGTTTAGTACGCGCTCGGACCACTTTCGTACTAGTACCGGAGACTAGTATCCAAATGGCATGGACGGATCTATGGGCTGTATTTTCAATCACTTTGGCGATTGGCTGGCGGCCAGACTGAGGGATCTCGGCTGCTGTCCGGAGCTTGGAACTGTCTGGGGGGGGTAGCTACGACGCGGGATCCTGTGGAACAAACAAAAAGGCCGGAGACACGCTCGCGTGCGTCCGGCCCTCGTCCGACTATAGGAGCGAATTGGTCAGTGGGCCGCTCAGCTCTTGCTCCCCCGGCGACGTAGAAGTCCCAACCCCAGCAGACCTGACCCGAGCAAAATGAAGCTCACGGGCTCAGGAACGCCAGTTACAAATCCCTGAACCGTCGTTTGTCCGATGTTGGTGCCGGTATTGGGAGCGACAATCGGCGTGGGCGAATAGATCCGCCAATCGTTGGCGCCGATTTTTTGTGTCAACGGAGTCCAGACGATCGAAATATTACTCTGGGCCGACTGGACCAGACCCCCGGTCGAGGTACCCAAAAATGTCTTGTTGAAGCTGCCACTCGTGGTATCGGTGACAATCAGGTTAAACGTGAAGGCAGGGAAAGTCGCGCCGCCAGCACAACCGGCAGTGCAGGTGAGATCGAAGATCCCTAGATTGACGTTGGTTGGGTCGGTGACTGTTGTGGGTCCTATCGCTGAGAACACCAGCGTGGCACCGCCTGTCGTGGAGTTCAGCGTTAAGCCGCTGCCGCCGGTCACGAAAGCCGAGCCTGGGTTAGTGTTGTAGATGACGGTTGCATTGGCGTTTGCAGCCGTCAAGAAGATCGCAATGCCCGCGATCAGGGCAAGTTGGACAAAACGGTTGAATCTCATGGTCTGCTTGTATGCAGTTCTCATTCCATGAGCCTGCTTTGTTGACAGCAGTAGGCGGCGCGCAATCCCGCAGGAGCCCGCAGGCAAAGCCTGCACTCGCCATAGCAAGAATTGCATTCCCCAAGGCCGTGAGTCTATGCGGCTGTCGTCTCGTTCATCTTGGCGATGAGCCAGCGGCAAAACTCGGGGATTCCGGCCCCCGTGGAGCAGGAGGTCTCGAAGATCTCCAGGTTGGAATTGACCTTTAGGGCAAGCGTCTCGGCTTCCTGCAAGTCATAGATAAGATGAGGCAAGAGGTCCATCTTGTTCAGGACCAGGGCGTGGGACTTGCGGAACATCGCGGGGTATTTCAACGGCTTGTCCTCGCCTTCGGTGGTGCTGGAAAGGACAATGCGGAGGTGCTCCCCGAGATCGTAGGAGGCGGGGCAAACCAAATTGCCAACGTTCTCGATGAACAGCAACTCCACATTGGTGACATCCAGGTGCGCCAGGGCGCCTTGCACCATCTGCGCGTCCAGGTGGCAGGTGCCATTCGTAACGACCTGAACCACCGGCACTCCCAGCGACTCGATGCGCCGGGCATCGCGATCCGTCTGGACGTCTCCCTCGATCACGCCCACACTGACCTCGTCCCGCAGCAAGGGCAGGCTCTTTTCGAGGAGACTGGTCTTGCCGGAGCCCGGGCTGCTGGCCAGAGTCACGGCGAAGACCCCGTGACTGTCAAAGAACTTGCGATTCTCCTCGGCCAGATCGCTGTTCCGTTTCAAGATCCTTTGTTCAATTGTGACTACCTTCGCCATCCTCCACCTCTATGCTGCTCAGGTGCAGCTCGTCCCCATTCTTGAAGACCAGCGACCGCGCGCCACAGGCCGGACACAACCAAAGCGCTTCGGTCAGGGAATGGTCTTTGCCGCAGCTCTCGCAATGCGCCCCCAGGGGCTCCAGCGTGGCGACCAGCTCGGCCTGGACGCCGAGGGTGTCCTCCCGCATGATCTCGAAATAGAATTGCATGGAGTCCGGGCTGACGCCGGAGAGCAAGCCGATCCGGACGTGGACACGCCCCACCCGCCGTCCGTTCGGAACATTTTGCCGGACCAGGTCGATCAGGCTCTCGACGATCGAGGCTTCATGCATCCTGGCGCAGCCCTTCCCACTTAACGGCCTCGGCCTCCCGGATGGTACCCACGATTTCGGGCAGCCTGGCCGACAGTTCCTCGCTCAGGCTCTGGGTGAACACCCGAGGCTCCCGGATCACGATTCCGAACACTGTGATCTCTTCAGGGACATCCATCCCCACGGCGCGCGCCAGCGCCACGGCTGGTCCGAGCCCAGCCGTATGGAAACCCAGGCCGGGGGCCGCGGGCCCGCAGGTGAGCTCGACCGGCCGCACCGAGCCAATCGGAGCCTCTTCATCCACCAGCGCGTCGATGATGACGGCCCGCCGGTAGCCGGCCAACTGCTCCACCAGTTCGAGAGTCGAGGTGGAAAGCTCCAGCAGGCTCGCGGAGTTGTCGGCTCCCAAGCGCCGCATGCAGCTGCCGCGCCACGGCGGGCCCGACCCCGTCGTCCCCGCAGAAGGGGTTGCCGAAACCGACAATTACTGTCCCGGGTTGGCCCATTTCCGTTGCGATGACCGCACTCTTAGGGAAAGAAAACGCTTCGCTATAGAATCAAGTATAGCCGCTCAGGCGGCCTCTACCCTATGCGACGGTCCAAAGCGCGCGGCTGGCCCCGCCGCCTTCTCACGTGGTGCCTCTATGCTGTCCTGGCTTTCTATCTGGTCTGCGCGTTGAGCCTGCTGGCGCTGCGGTGGATCGATCCTCCCGGTACCGTGGTTCAGGCCCAGCGGCGCATCGAGGCCCTCCTCCAGGGGCACAAGTACAAGAAACGGTATGCCTTCGTCCCGCTCGGCCGTATTTCCAAGGACCTGCAGCACGCAGTCATCGCCGCCGAGGACGGCCGGTTCTACGAGCATCACGGGATCGACTGGCTGGAGCTGCGCAAGGTGGTTGCCGACGACTTGGAGGACGGGAAGCTGGGACGCGGCGCCTCTACCATCACCCAGCAGCTTGTAAAAAATCTTTTTTTCACAACCCACCGCTCGTTCCTGCGGAAAGGGATCGAGTTCACCGTGGCGCCGCTGGCTGAGCTGATCCTTCCCAAACGGCGCATCCTGGAGATGTACCTCAACGTGATCGAATGGGGACCCGGCATCTTCGGCGCCGAAGCCGCGGCCAGAAGCTACTACGGAATCCCGGCGTCACGCCTGAGCCGCGAACAGGGCGCGCGGCTGGCGGCCATCATTCCCTCCCCGCTGCGGCGGCGGCCCGGCCGGATGGACAACTACACGGCCGAAATCCAGGGGCGCATGTCCACAATGGGATGGTGATTCCCTAGCCCTGACCCTGCACCTCTCGCAGTTTGCCGTTCTTGACGTCATAGACGAATCCCCTGACGGGAATTTCCCGGGGGATCCAGGGATGCGACTTGATCCGTTGCACTTGATCTCTGACGTTCTTCTCCACGTTGTGGAATGCATAGAAGCGGGCCGGGGCGAGAGCGGCGGTTCCCGTATCGCGTGTCAGCTTCGCCGCCAGTTCCTCGTCTTCGAAGGTAAGCATCCCGCAGTCCGTGTGATTGATGACCATGAATTCCTGGGTCCCCAGCAGATGGTGGGAGATGATCAGCGACCGCACGGCGTCCTCGGTGGCGATCCCGCCGGCGTTGCGCACGATGTGCGCTTCCCCCGTCTTCAGCCCCAACACCTGCTCCACGGTCAGCCTGGCATCCATGCAGGCCAGAATGGCCAACTTGCGCGCGGGAGGCATCGGCAAGTGCCCCAGCTCGAAGCCTTTGGTGTAGGTCGTACTGGCCTTCAGCACCTCATCGGTGACACTCATAAGCAACCCCTCTTATCTGGATTATCCCCATAGGGATGATCTTAATTATATCATGGACCGGCGGCGGAGAATCTTCGCGCTGTCCCGATCACCCGGCTTACACTGGATTAGACTCCATGCCGACCCGCGCCCAGTTGCTGCAAGAAGGATTCGCCAAGTGGACCGCCGACTTCACTTTCCTCAGGCAGTTTTTCTGCGAGGTACTGGGGGACGAGGGCGAGCACGACCTGGCGGCGTTCCTGCGGGCGTGCTTCGACGGCGACGCTCCAGCCTCGGGATCGCTGACTCCGCGTCACTGCCAGGCGTTTTCCATCGTTTTCCAGCTTCTCAACATCGTGGAAGAGAACACCGCCAACCAGGTGCGCCGCGGTTCGGAACACCCCAGCCGCCGGGAAAGCGAGCCGGGCTCGTGGCTCTACAATCTCCAGGACCTGCTGCAGCGCGGGTTCGACGAATCGGCGGTAAGGCAAGCGCTGGAACGGATATCGGTGGAACCCGTGCTGACGGCGCACCCCACCGAAGCCAAACGCGCCACGGTGCTGGAGCACCACAGGGCGATCTACTTGCTGCTGGTGGAACGTGACAGCCGCCTTTTCACCGACGTCGAGCTGGCGATCTTCAGGCGGCGTCTGAAAGCCGCGCTGGAGCGTCTCTGGCGGACCGGAGAGATCTACCTGGCGCGCCCCGATGTCGAGAGCGAAGTCCGCAACACGCTGTACTACCTGCGGTCCGTCTTTCCGGACGTGGTGGAGCTTCTGGACCTCCGATTCCAGCAATCCTGGCGCGCGGTCTTTGCCACGGCTCCGCCCCGGCTGCCGCAGGTGCGGTTTGGAGACTGGGCCGGAGGCGACCGCGACGGCCACCCGCTGGTGACTCCGGAAGTGACCGGCCTGACGTTGGGGCTGCTGAGGGAGGGTGCGCTGGCGGTGCTGCGTGAGCGGCTGAAGCAGGTCGGCGCACGGCTGAGCCTGGAGCGGCCTGCCGGATTGCGCTCCATCCTGGTCGAGGAGCGGATTCGGGAGTTGAGTGCGCTTGTGGGGGAAGCCTCCCAGGTCATCCTGAGCCGCAACACACGTGAGCCGTGGCGGCAACTGGTCAACCTCATGTTGCTCCGTTTGGAAAGAGCCAATGGCGGTGACACCGTTCCCGGCGGCTACGCTTCCGCGCCTGGGCTGATCGAGGATTTGGAGGTACTGGAAGCGTCGCTGCGTCAAGCCGGCGCGGTTCACGTCGCCGAGATGGACGTGCGGCCCCTGACGGCCCAGGCGCGCGTCCTGGGATTTCAATTGGCCACCCTCGACATCCGCCAGGACAGCACCTATCACGACCGTGCCATCGCCGGTCTGCTGCGCGCTTCCGGAGCATCGCGGTTCGACTATCCGAACTGGAGCGAGGATGAGAAGCTCGATTTCCTGAACCGTGAGCTTCAGACGCCGCGGCCGTTTACGGCTCCTCACATGCGCCTGTCGGATGAGGCGGCGCACGTAGTGGCGCTGTTCCAGCTCCTGCGCGGACATTTGACGCGCTACGGGCCGGAGGGCATCGGTCCCCTGATCGTGAGCATGACGCGCAGCGCGACCGACCTGCTGGCGGTCTACCTGCTGGCCAGGGAGGGCGGGCTGCTCGCCGAAACGCCGGAAGGTCTGGCCTGCGAGCTGCCCGTCACGCCACTGTTCGAGACGATTGGAGCGCTCGAACGCAGCCGGGAGATCCTGGACGCGTTTCTCCGCCACCCCTTCACCGGGCGCACGCTGGGCTATCTCCAGCGCCGCGACAAGCAGGCCGCGCGCGAGATGGTGGTGATGCTGGGTTACAGCGACAGCAACAAGGACGGCGGCATTCTGGCCAGCCACTGGGCCCTGCGCCAGGCCCAGAGCGGCATGGCGGAGCTGGCGCGCGAGTGCGGCGTGCGGCTTTCCTTTTTTCATGGACGGGGCGGCACCATCGGGCGCGGCGCGGGACCGACCCACGCCTTCCTGGAGTCCCTGCCGGCCGGGTCGTTGATGGGAAGGATGCGGGTGACCGAGCAAGGAGAGGTGATCGCCCAGAAGTACGCCAACCGCGTCACCGCCACCTATCACCTGGAGCGGCTGCTGGCCGGGGTTGCGCGGACGACCTTGCTGCACGAATCGGGAGACGGGGCGCCGCATCCCCTGGAGCGCCTCTGGCCCGCGGTCGTCGAGCGCAGCGTTCGGGCCTACCGGGATCTGGTCGACAGCGACGGCTTTCTGCCCTTCTTCCTGCAGGCCACGCCCATCGACGTCATCGAGCAGACCCGCATCGGCTCACGGCCCTCCCGCCGCGGCCCGAAGGAGGCGCTGGCGGACTTGCGCGCCATCCCGTGGGTCTTTAGCTGGAGCCAGGCCCGCTTCCATCTTCCAGGTTGGTACGGAGTGGGCACGGCGCTGGACTGGCTGCGAAACGAGCGTCCTTCCGAATGGGGCGCTCTTCGGGAACAGGTCTCCACCTGGCCCTATCTCACCTACTTGCTCCACAACGTGGAAGCCAGCCTCATGATGGCCGATGCCGGGCTCATGCAGTCCTATGCTTCGCTGGTGACGGACCGGCACCTGCGCCGCCGGGTCATGGATGACATCCTGCGTGAGTTTCAGCATGCGCAAACCTTGATCGACGAATTGTTCGGCGGGCCCGCCGCGGCGCGCCGGCCTCGTCTGGCGCAGGCCATCCGGCTGCGCGAGTGCGCCCTGAAACCGCTTCATGCGGAGCAGGTGCGTTTGCTTGCGGAGTGGCGCAAGGAGCCCACCGGCGACAAACTGCAGACGTTGCTGCTGACGGTGAACGCCATAGCCATGGGCCAGAAGATGACGGGTTGAGTCAGGCTGGCAGGATCCGCGTCACAACCAGTGTCAGGTCGTCCTGGGCCGGAACCCCGTCGAGAAACGAGTGAACATCCAGAAGAATCGCATCGCGGATCTCAGCCGAGGGCCTGGCCGCATGCTCCTGGATGACCGTCAACAGACGCTCCTCGCCGAACTGCTCGTAGCTGGAGTTGGTCGCCTCGACTACACCGTCGGAGTACATGACCAGCAGGTCGCCGGCGCAGAGTGTGCTCTTCCCCTGCTGGTAGTCCGCCTGGGGCAAAACCCCCAAAACCGGCCCGCCTTCCTGTAACCGTTCGAATTCCAGCTTGCCGGCGGCGCTACGCTTGACCACCAGGGGCGGCAAATGGCCGGCATTCACGTAGCGCAGGATCCGGCTCTCGGGCTCGTAGTAGCACCAGAACATGCTGGCAAAGCGCTCCAGAGAGGTTCGGGTGCGCAGCAACTCGCTGAGCCGCCCGGAGGAGACCTCGTGTTCCCGGCCGCCGCCCATCCAACTGCTGGCTCGCACCGCCCCCAGGAGCAGGCCCACGACGACTGCGGCCGGCAGCCCTTTCCCGGAGACGTCTCCCACTACGATCGCCATGTGCCCGTCGCCGGTCGAGAAGACGTCATAGAAATCACCACCCACCTGCCAGGCCGGAATGCATCGGGCGGCCACATCCACACTGCTGAACGACAGGTCGGCCGGCGGCAGCAAGTCCATCTGGACCTGGCGCGCCAATTCCGTCTGCTGCTCCAACTGCTTGCCTCGCACGTAGTTGGGGAATCTCGAGCCAGATGAGTACCATGGACGCCACAAGCCCCAGCGCGGCCGAGCAACTGAGGATCAAGTTGGTCAGCAGCGGGCCGAAAGCGGCGGACGCACTGTCCAGATACAGCGCCATCTCCACCCAGCGCGGGCCGGGCCGGGAAGAGGGGTCGCGGTTGGGGTCCGTTTTCGCCGCCTCGCCAGGCGGCCGCCTCCACACGGCGCAGGGGGATTGCGGTCACAAACACTCTTCCGGCTTGCGTCTCGCGCAGATCCACCCGGGCCGGCTCCGGCCCGGAGTCCCGGCCGCAATCTGGGGGGACTAAATGGCGCTCCGACGGGGTTGCCCGATTGAGCCAGGACACGGCCCTCCGGGTCGACAATCCTGACCCAGGCGATCTTGTTCGGCGATTCCTGCCGCAATTCCTCCAGCACGGGACCCAGGCCGCTGGCCTCGCGGATCCCCAGCCGGCTGGCCTCCCGCCCCAAAGAGGCTGCCTGCCGCTGCGCCTCTCGGCTGCAATTCCTCGATGACCAGACTCCTGGAGGCTTGATAGTAGGTGAAGAAAGACTGGAGGAGAAGCAAAAGCCCCAGCACCGAGCCCGCGATCAGGGCCAGCTTGAACCACAAGTACCGCAGCCCGAGTTTCGCCATAGCCGCTCCAACACCTTGCCGGATATCGAGTTTCCATTCTCGCAGGCCGGGCCAGACCCCGTAAAGCCCGAAACGCGGAAAGCTGCTATACTGAAAAAGCGTTTGATCGCCCGCCACGACTGGGCCCGTTTTCCAGGCCGCCAGGTGCCGCCCGCCATCAAATGGCAAGGAGATAACTTTGAAGAACATTTTCGTAGGCAACTTGGATTTCAGCGCCACCGAAGACTCAATCCGCAAGCTTGTTCGAGCCGTACGGAGCGATCGAGCGCGTCAGCTTGGTGACGGATCGTGACACGGGCCGCTCGCGTGGTTTCGCTTTCGTTGAGATGACCAACGGTGACGAAGCCGACAAGGCCATCGCCGCATTGAACGGGACCAACCTCGGCGGCCGCGCCCTGAACGTCAACGAAGCCCGTCCGAAGACGGACCGCGGCGGCAGCGGCGGCGGCGGCGGACCGCACAGACGGCGCGAACCGCGCTGGTAAGTTCGTTCCGTTCGCCCGAATTGGCCCAGTCGGGCCGTCGAAGAAGGGCCTGGAGGGGATCGTATGGCTTCGCGTCCGCACACCACTTACAAGAAGCGCCAAAAGGAGTTACAGCGGCTGGAAAAGCAGCGTGACAAGGTCGCCCGGCGACTCCTTCGCAAAGCTGGCAAAGATCCATCTCAAGAAACGCCGGAGTCCACGGAAGAACCCCTGGACGGCCCGGTGGTGCCCCAGGACGGCCCGGCTTTGCCTCCGGACCCCGTGGCGTGATGACGGGACGAATCAGGAGCCTGGAAACTGGAGGCGCATCCGGTTCTATCACGGCGGAGAACGGTTCCCGTGTGGGTTTTGACTCCTCTGCCGTGCTGGCGTATGATTTCACCTGCCTGGCCGTTGGGCAGCAAGTGACTTTCGACTTGGACAGCGGCAGATTTCCCAAGGCGGTCAACGTCTGTGTTCAGCGTTTGCACCGCGCCCCAGGGGCGGAAGAAAAGCGCCACGAAAGCGCGCAAGTTCGCTACATGGGCTTCGATCAGAAGGGCCGCACTCGCGCCTACCGGTTTGAATGGATCGTGTCCGGCGGAGGGACCGCGATGCTCACGGTGTCGGCCGACATGGACCTGTTCACCAGGCACCACATCGGCATCCAGGAAGGTCCGTCTTTGTGCCTGGATCTGCTCCGGGTGGAGTTAGATGCCGCCGGGGCGGTGGTGCGAACCTCGCACCAGTGTACGCTGACGGATCGCGAGATGCTGGCTTACCTCGCCAGCCGCCCGGCCCCCCGCGCCAGGCGCGGTCCCAAACGCACCCCGCACACAGCCAGCCGCCTCTCACCACGCCGTGAGCCACGGCCGGCTACGTGGCACAATGTTGTTAAATGCCTGCGACCTTTCCCGCCCGGCTCCACGTGCTGCTGGCGAGCCAGTCGCCGCGCGCGGTGGTGCTGCGGCGCGGACCGGTTAACGCCGTCTGCTCGCTACTCTGGGACCGCTCCACGGACCACTTCGAAGTCGCGCAGTGGTTGCGGGGACGGATCTATGAGCGCCGAGCGGATCTTTCGCCCGGCGGCGATTACATGATCTACTTCGCCCGCGGCGGCCGCGTGGGCTCCCCCACCAAAGGTTCCTGGACCGCGATTTCCCGCGCCCCGTGGCTGAAGGCAGTCACGCTGCACGGGAAGGGCGACTGCTGGCTGGGCGGCGGACTGTTTACCGGGCCCCGGAAATACTGGCTGAACGGCGCCTGCATGCACTTCCCTTTGCAGGATTCCGGGGAGACCAATCAAGACCAGAAATTCCAGCCCGAAGGAGCCCGCGGCGGCGAGTGCTTGAGCGTTTACTACCCGCGGCTGCTGAGAGACGGATGGACGCACGCCGCCAAACTGAGCGAGGTCCTCTACGACTCCTGCGACCTCTTCGAAAAGCCCTTGGCGCACGGGTGGATTCTGCGGAAGCTCGCGCACGCCCAGACAGGGGCGCCGCAGGGGAAAGGCTGTTACTGGGACGAGCACGAACTGGAGAATCCGCGGCTCGGCCTGCGGCTGGAAAAGCCCGCCTGGGAATGGGCCGAACGGGATGGCGAATCGATAGTTTGGGCCGAACAGGGCTGCCTCTTTCGTGCCGCCGCGCTGCCCGGCGGATTGGGTGAACCCCGACTGCTGCTCGACGCGAACCCGCTGAAATTCGAAGCCCGCAAGGCTCCGTATTGATTCCGCCTGGGCGACCGCTGCCGTTCTGCCAGTGCCCGCGGCCTCACTGCCCGCAGCACTTCTTGTACTTCTTGCCGCTGCCGCAGGGGCAGGGATCGTTGCGGCCGGGCTTCGGGGCCGCCGCGGGCTCCTGGTCCTCATCCTCCCAGTCCGCGTCCGGCGAGAAGATCGGCTCGCGGCCGTGCAGTTCCAACAGATCGTCCAGCGCCTTCTCGACCAGGTCCGCCTCCTGGAGCGAGAGCCCGCCGGCGAGCTGCTCCACCTTGGTGAGCACCTGCCGCGCGTGCAGCGCGTTGACCTTTCCAGGGGCCGCCAGCGCGTAAGCGTAAAGAGCGTCGATGCGCAGCTCCTCGTGGTAGAAGTACTTCTCAATCCTGGCTGCCTCCGCGTGCATCCGGAAGTAACCCACTCCCATGATGGCCTCGCGCCGGGTCTCCAGATCCGGGTCATCCAGGTGCCGGGGGAAGTACGCCGCGAAAGCCGGGTCCATGGACCTCCACATCGCCTCCATAGCTTTCGGGCGCGCCTCGGGAATGCCGTAGAACTCCAGGATGTAGCGGCGAATCTCGGGATCCTCAGCCTCCCATGAAAGGCCGATCAGCGCCCCGCAACGCTCCCTCAGCGGCGCGCCAGGGTCCCGCAACCGGCCCAGCATGGCGGACCGGATCTCTTCCACTTCATGAGCTTTGATGAGCCTGCTCCAGCAGTTGCCGCGAACCAACGGCTCTGGATCGTGCTGCGCAAGCCGGAACAGGCGTGCTTGAGCCTCGCCCTCCACGTACTCCAGCCCGATGCTGGCGACAGCCTCGGCTCTGTGTTCGGTGAGCGGGCTCTCCAGGAACCTTAACTTTTCGGGCAGGGTCAGCAGGTCGAACCGCGGACCAGCGGTTTCCGGGTAATCGTCCCAGATATCGTAGGGTTCCGCTTCCCCTTCCGGCTCAGCGTGGATTTCGAGCAGAAACTTACCTTCGTCCTGGTCCAGAGCGGCCCTCTCCTGCAAGAGTTCGAGGACACGCGGGTCGCGGGATCTGATGGCGGCCAGGACAAAAGCCACTTCGGAACCGTTCTCCGCCCCAAGTTCCCGGTACAGCTCGAGCAGCGGAACAACGCCCGCCTCACCCAGCCGGCAGAAGGCTTCCACCAGCTCGTCGGGCGGATCCGCCGTTGCACTGCGGAAGTATTCGACCAGCAGCGGAAGCGACGCGGCGGTAGGCCGGTGGCGGAACAAGGCGAGGATGTCCAGGTCGAGAGGCACGAGATCGTCCCGTTCCTCAAGCCCGAACTCGACCAGAGCCGGGGTGGCCTCCTCGTATCGCTCCAGGATGGCGCGCACAAAACGGTGGTCAACGCCGATGAGGCCCCGTGCCGCGGCCGACAGCAAGTCGCGCACCGGCGTCCGGGCGTACTGATCCGGCTGAAGAAGCGTATCAGCCATCGAAGCGGCCGCTATTCCTCTTCTTCTCTGACGACGTTGACTTCGACTTCAGCCGAAACATCGTGGTGAAGCTTGATGGCGACCTTATACTGGCCGATCTGCTTGATCGGCTCGTCCAATTGGATCTTGCGCCGTTCGATGGTGAAATTCTGTTTCTCCAACGCCTCGGCAATATCCTTGGAAGTGACGGAACCGAAGAGCTGCTCCATCTCGCCGGCCTTCTGCGCGATGGTGATAGTAACGCCGCTGAGCAGCTTGGCCAGATCCTGCGCGTCGGTTCTCTCGACCGCCTCGCGGCGGACGTGCGCCTGGCGCTCCTGCTCGACGATCTTCTTGTTGGCCGCCGTGGCCGGAACCGCCAGGCGCTTGGGAAGGAGAAAGTTGCGGGCGTAGCCGTCGGCCACCTTCACCATCTCGCCGCGGGCGCCCAGCTTCTCGATGTCCTCTCTCAGAATGACTTCCATGACTCTCTCCTTAAACCGCGGATGCGAACGGCAGCAGCGCGATGTTCCTGGCCTGCTTGATCGCCTCGCTCAAGCGTCTTTGGTGCGGGGCGCAGACGCCCGTGATACGGCGCGGCGTGATCTTGCCCCGCTCCGAGATGAAGGCGTTGAGAAGCCTTACGTCCTTGTAGTTGATGTCGTCGATCTTCTCGACGCAGAAGCGGCATACCTTCCTCCGCCGGAAGAATTGCTTCTTCCCCGCGATCGCCTTGTCGCCGCCCGTGGGCCGCTGTGACGCGCTGAGTGGTCTTCCTCTTTGTTCCGCCATGATCAGCCTTTCTCAACCTCCGGTTCAGGACTTCCGGGCACGGCCACCCGCTGCTCGACCGCGGGCGCCTCGGGCGCCGGGGCCGAGGAGACCGGCTTGCGCACAGCCCGCTTCTCTCTTTTCTTCTTACGCTTTTCGATGCGCTTCAGCTTCTCGTCTACACGCACGGTGATGAACTTCAACACCAGGTCCGACACGCGGAGACGCCGCTCAATCTCCTTGACCGCCTCGGGCGACAAACTGAATTGGACGAGGATGTAAAAGCCCTCGTGCTGTTTCCGAACCCTGTAGGCCAGTTTGCGAACACCCCATTTGTCGATCTTGTCGACCGTGCCGCCGCCCGACGTAATCAAGTTCTGAACCTGTTCGACCACCTGCTCGATTTCTTCCTCGGTCGCGTCAGGTTTGACGATGAACAACTCTTCGTAAGTTCTCATTCTTCCTCAGTATGTTGACCGCGGGCGCGACGATTGAATCTCGCCATGGACTTTTCGACGCCCTCGGAAATGATGGATGTCACTGCCTGGGCCGCATGGTCCAGCAGCTCGTCCAAATCCTTCTTCTGGCCGGCCCGGAATGGCGCGAGCACGAACTCCGCTCCATCCCCCACCCGGTACCCGGCAATTCCCAGTCTGACACGGGGAAAGTCCGTTGTGCCGGTCTCCCGGCTCACCGACTCCACCCCATGGTGCCCTCCCGCCGATCCCCTGGGCCGGACACGCACCGACATCCAGGGCAGATCCAGGTCGTCGTAAACCAGGATCATCTCCCGCGGCTTCGCCGAATGCTTCTCCAACAAACGCCGCACGGACCGGCCGCTGAGGTTCATGTACGTCTGCGGCTTCACCAGCAACACCGGACATCCTTCCAGGACGCCCGCGCCGGTCAGCGCCGAACATTCCCTCCGGCTGACATCAATGCCGCACTGCGCCGCCAGCCGGTCTACAGCCATAAACCCCAGGTTGTGCGGCGTGTTCTCTGTACTCCCGCCCCGGGTTTCCGAGGCCCACCACCAGACGGAGCGCAGGGAGCGGATCGTGGAGCGCTGACATGGGATCCGGCTCTGCAAGTATGCCATCCACGTTCTACGACCCACCATCCTCTTACTTCTTCTTCCCCTTCTCCTTCTCCTTTTCCTTCTCCTTGCCCTTCTCCTTACCCTTCTCCTTCTCCCCGGCCTCGGCGCCCGCCTCCTCTTCCTTCTTTCCCTTCTTGATGACTTCGGGCTCCGCGGCAGGCGCAGCCTCGCCTTCGGCCGGCGCCGCTTCCGCCGCGACGGCTTCGACACGCAGCGCCACCACATGCGCCAGCACCGAATCGGCCTGCGAAAGCAGTTTGACGGACTCGGGCAGCGCCACATCCGAAGCGCGCTTGGCGTCGCCGATCATCAACTCGCTCACGTCGATGGTGAAGTACTCGGGTATCTCGTCGGGCAGGCACTCGATTTCGATCTCGCGTGTGATCAGCTCGAGCAAGCCGCCCTGCAGCTTGACGCCCGCCGGCTCACCCTGCGTGCGAATGGGCACCGCGGCGCGCAGCCGCTTGGTCAAGTCGATCCTCTTCAGGTCCAGATGGAGCAGGTTGTCCTTGACCGGATCCAACTGCCAGTCCACCAGCATGACCGGCGTGGTTTCGCCTTCCCGCACCGTCACGTCAAAAATCGTGTTGTGCCCCGTGCTGCTGCGCAGAATCTTGAAGATCTGCTTCGGATCCACAGCGAGCGCCACGCTGGCCTGCCCGGAACCGTAAAGCACGGCCGGGCACCAGGCCTTGGGCGCGCAGCCTGCGCGCCTCGTTCTTTCCTCTGGTTTCCCGCACACTGGCGGGAACCGTAATTTCTTTCCTCATCTCAAACTCCTTCCGCCGGGGCACAGGTCCGATGGACGTGGGCTGCGCTGTCCGGCTACAGTCTCAAACAAACAAAGTACTGACAGATGTCTCCTCGTGGATCGACTGGATGGCGCGCGCCAGCAGCGGAGCCACCGACAGGCTGCGGATCTTCTTCAAGCGGCGAGCCTGCGCGGAAAGCGGGATTGAATTGCAGAAGACCACTTCCCTGATCTGCGACCCCGCGATGCGCTCCAGCGCCGGTCCGGACAGGACCGCGTGCGTGGCGCATGCCGAAACGCCAAGGGCGCCGTGATCCAGCAGCGCCTGCGCCCCTTTGACCAGGGTGCCCGCCGTGTCGATCAAATCGTCCACGATCAGGCAGCTCCGGTTTTTCACCCGGCCGATGATGTGCATTACCTCGGCCACGTTCATCTCTTCGCGGCGCTTGTCAATGATCGCCAGCGGCGCCTTCAGCCTCTTGGCGAACGCCCTGGCCCGCTCCACGCCGCCCGCATCCGGGGAAACCACCGTCAGGTTCTTGAGCGCCAGCTTCTGGAAATACTCGATCATCACCGGGGTGGCATAGAGGTGGTCCACCGGGACGTCGAAAAACCCTTGAATCGGCGCGGCATGCAGATCCAGAGCCAGAATCCGGTCGCTGCCGGCACGCTCCAGAAGGCTGGCAACCAGCTTCGCCGAGATGGGAACGCGGGGCCTGTCCTTGCGGTCCTGCCGGGCGTACCCGTAGTAGGGCAGCACGGCCGTGATTCGGTCCGCCGAGGCGCGCTTCAGCGCGTCGATCATCAGCAGCAGCTCGAACAGGTGCCGCTCCACGGGGGTGCAGGTCGGCTGCACCACGAAAACGTCAGCCCCCCGCACGTTCTCCTGGATCTGGACGCAGATCTCGCCGTCGGCGAACTGCGTTACATGGGCGGAACCGAGGGGGCAGCCCAGACAGGCGCAAATCTCCTCCGCCAAAGGACGATTGGCGTTTCCGGAGAAAATCCTAAACCGATTTGGTGTTACCGGGCGTCGCGGCTCTGCGGCGGCCATATCTCCTCAATCATGTGAGCCCCCAGGCAGCGCCGCCAGCGCGCGCGGTACATTGCCCGGCTCACAAACACGAACGGAAAGACCCGCTCCTTTCGAAAAAGAGGGAGGGCCCGTTCCATCTTCTCCCGGGCGCTAAAGATCCCAAACAAAGCCGACCCGCTTCCGGTCAGCATGGCGGGAGCCGCCCCAAGCCTCTGCAACTTCGTCTTGATCGACTTCAGACCACGGTGATCCCGAAAGACAACCGGTTCGAAGTCGTTCCCAGCTAGCGCCGGACCAGGCTCTTCCGACACTCCCACCCCGGTGCGCCAAACATAAGACTGGAAACTACTTATCATATTTCCCGCAGCTTCATTTGTCAAATCGCGGCCCAGCGCGCGGTAGGCCTCCGCCGTCGATACATGGATGGGGGGCACCACCAGCAGCCCCGCCGCCCGGGGCGCGTCGGGCAACGGATACACTTCCTCCCCGCGCCCTACCCCCAGTGCGGTTCCTCCCACCAGGAGAAACGGCACGTCGCTACCCAGTTGCCCCGCCAGGCGGATTAAGACCTCCGTGGGAATGCGCTTGCCCGCCAGCGCCGGAAGCGCCAGCAGGACCGCCGCCGCATCGCTGGAGCCCCCACCCAGGCCGGCTCCCATCGGAATCCGCTTCCGCAACCGCAGACTGACCCGTCCGGTGGTCCGCAGGGCGTCCATTACCAGGCGGGCGGCGCGCAGCACCAGATTGTCGGCGATGTCCACATCCGAAGCCAGGTCAAAACTGGTCCGGCGGGCGGGCGCGAATTCGACGCCCAGGGTGTCGGCCAGCGAGATCGTCTGGTAAACAGTCCGCAGCTCGTGAAAACCGTCAGGACGTTTGTGCAGAACCCTGAGCCCGAGGTTGATCTTCGCGTACGCGTGGACTTGCGCCCGGCGGGGCCCTGAAGTCATTTGTCGTATTGAAGCAGCGAAAACACGTCGCGCCCGTCCAACTTGGCGCGGCCATTCAAAAAAGTAAGTTCCACCACGAAGCCCAGCCCGGCGACCTTTCCACCGAGCCTCTCCACCAGGCGCGCCACGGCGGCGGCCGTACCGCCCGTGGCCAGCAGATCGTCCACGATCAATACATTCTGCCCCGGCTGGATGGCGTCCTCGTGGATTTCGAGCTTGTCGGTGCCGTACTCGAGCTGGTATTCCTCGCAGGTCGTCTTGGCGGGCAGCTTCTTCGGCTTTCGGACAGGGACAAATCCCGCGCCCAGCGCGTAGGCCAGCGCCGGCGCAAATATGAATCCGCGAGCTTCGATGCCCAGAACCACGTCCACCGGCGTCTGCTTGTAGCGCTCCTTCAAGGCGTCGATCACGGCGCGCAAGCCGTCCCGGTCCTTCAGGAGCGTGGTGATGTCATAGAAAAGTATGCCCGGCTTGGGGAAATCGGGCACTTCCCGGATAAGCTTCTTTAAGTTTTCCATTCTTACTCGATGTGAAACCCTGAGTATTTTAGCACCGGCGCCTCCTGTTCATCGACGCCGCGCACCTCCGCCCAGCGCGGCCCCTTGAATAGTTGGCCGCTGGCTTCAGCGATGCGCTCCGGCGCTCCCACGACGTAGACCTCGACGCGGCCATCGTCGAGGTTCCTGGCATAACCCGTCAGGCCCAGCTCGGAGGCGACCCGCTCCACGAAGTACCTGTACCCAACCCCTTGCACCCGGCCGCGCACAAAGTAGCGCCGGGCGATTGTCTTGGCCATGGAAATCTCATCGTAGCAACTCACCGCGCTAGAATCCTGTGTATGGCCTTCCCTGTGAACCGTATGAGGAGGCTGCGCGCCACCGCATCCCTCCGCAGCCTGGTGCGTGAAACCCATCTGTCGCCGGCCCAGTTCGTGCTGCCGCTGTTCGTGTGCCCGGGCGAGGGTGTGCGCCGCGAGATCGGGGCCATGCCCGGCAATTACCAGTTGTCGATCGACGAGTTGGTGAAGGAATGCGCTGAAACCGCCAGGCTGGGCGTGGGCGGCGTGATTCTGTTCGGCATCCCGGCCACCAAGGACGAAACCGCCTCGGGGGCCTACGACGACAATGGCATTGTGCAACAGGCCGTGCGCGCCATCAAGAAGGAAGTCCCGGAGCTGGTGGTGATCACCGACGTCTGCAACTGTGAGTACACCAGCCACGGCCACTGCGGCAAGATCGTGGATGGCGACGTGGACAACGACAGCACGCTGGAGTGGCTGGCGGCGTCCGCGGTTTCTCACGCGCGGGCGGGAGCGGACATCGTGGCGCCCTCCGACATGATGGACGGGCGCGTGGCCGCCATCCGCCAGGCCTTGGACCTCCAGGGCTTTCAGAACACGCCGATCCTGGCCTACGCGGCGAAGTTCGCATCGGTCTTCTATGGACCCTTCCGCGAGGCCGCCGAATCGGCCCCGCAGTTCGGCGACCGGCGCAGCTACCAGATGGACCCGGCTAACGGCCGCGAGGCGATGCGCGAGATCGAACTGGACATCGAGGAGGGCGCCGACATGATCATGGTCAAGCCCGCGATGCCTTACCTGGATCTGATCCGGCAGGCGCGCGACCGCTTCGAGCTGCCGCTGGCCGCCTACCAGGTGAGCGGCGAGTTCAGCATGATTGTGGCCGCCGCGCGCAACGGCTGGCTGGACCAAGAGCGCGCCATGCTGGAGAGCCTGACCTCCATCCGGCGCGCCGGCGCGGACATCATCCTGACCTACTTCGCCAAAGACGCCGCGCGGGCGCTGTAGGAGGCGCTGCGTTTTTTGGGCAAAGTCTCACCGCCAGCTGAGCGGAGTTCAACTCGCCTTTCGTAACGCGTCTTCTACAGCCTCGGGATGGCGCGCAATCACAGCTAAAAGCACTCGCGCCGGCCCATCCGGGCGTGTTCGGCCCTGCTCCCAGTTCTTCAAGGTAGCGGGTTGAAATCCGAACTTGGCGGCAAACTGGGATTGGCTCAACCGGAGCTTTCGGCGAACGGCACGAATGTCTGTTGCCGGTACCGCGACAGTCGTCACTCGCACAGGCACGTTCTCACCGCCTGCCCAGGCAACCGCCTCCTTCAGGCTGGTGATGATCTCCTGGCCGACACCACCCTTGGCGCCGGTTCCTTTCGTTGATGCAATTGACTTCTTCATAACCCTACCTTTTGACATAGGTCTTCACGAGCAGGTGAACGAGGTTCTTAAGCTCGTTTCGTTCTGCCTTCGTGAGGTTCGCTTTTTGGCTTTTCGCGTACACAGTCAAGAGGAACAGTGGGAAGCTCTCACTGTGGAAGTAGAAGATCACGCGAACGCCACCACGCTTGCCCTTCCCTTGGGCAGCCCAGCGCAATTTGCGAATGCCGCCCGTTTCTGGGATGACGTTCCCGGCCTCGGGATTCGAGCCGAGGAACACCACGAGTTCTGATCGTTCTTCCTCGTCCAGCAAGGACGCCGCTTTCCGAAGGAAGAAAGGCGTTTCAACCACCACCATGGGAGGGGCGTTCATCTCTTCCGATTATACGCTATTAGCGCACAGAAGCAAGAGGCAGACCGCAAAATTCGGGCGTGGTGCGACGGCTGGCGTAGGCGGGCGGGCGATAGAATGGACCCATGCCAATCGCCCGGATCGTCACATTCGTACTTCTAGGCGCCGCCTCCCTGGCCGCGCAGGGTGTGTCCAAATGGGTCTACTTCGGCCAGGACCACCGGCTTCACTATGCCGCGGACTCACGCGGCAACCGCATCATGGACTTCTCTCACGCCGGCTACGGGGGCGGGGGCGTGCGCATGCCGGTGGTGCGCGCGGTCAGGACGCTGAGCCCGGCGACCGGCGACAACACGGCCCAGATCCAGGCAGCGATCGATGCGGTTGCGGGCCTCCCGGTGGGCGCGGACGGCTTTCGCGGAGCGGTTCTGCTGGGCCCTGGCGTCTACGAAGTGGCCGGCACGCTATCGCTCAACGCCAGCGGGGTCGTGTTGCGCGGCAGCGGTTCGGGCGACGGGGGAACCGTCATCCGCATGACGGGCAAGCCTCACCGCTTCCTGGACATCCGCGGCTCGGGCACGTGGCAGGCACAGGGCAACGCGGCGTCCATCACCGACACCTATGTGCCCTCAGGGGCGGATTCGTTTATGGTCAGCGATGCTTCCGGCTTTCAGGTGGGAGACACCGTGCTCATACGCCGGCCCGTGACCCCGGCGTGGATCCACTTCATGGAGATGGACAAACTGGTCCGCGACGGCAAGCCACAGACCTGGATCAAAGCCGGAACCTCGATCAACATGGACCGCGTCATCGAGTCGATCTCCGGCAACCGGATCACCCTCGACGTCCCGCTTTCGGATTCCTTTGACGCTCAATTCCTCAATCCTCCGGGCACGACGATCGTGAAGTACACCTTCCCCGGCCGGATCAGCCAGGTTGGCTTCGAATCCATGCGCGTGTCGGCCCCCGCTGACGACGTTCCGATCAGCGGGAGCCAGTACACTCTGCTGGGCATGAGCGCGGTGAGCGACGCCTGGGTTCGCGACATCCTGGTGGACGAAACCCAAAATGGAATCGGGATCAGCCAGAGCGCCCGCCGGGTCACGCTGGAGCGCGTACACATCCGGCACAACATATCTCACACGGGCGCGGCTGCTCCGGCGGACATCGCGGTTTCCGGCACGCAGATTCTCCTGGACCGGTGCAGCGTGACCGGCAAAGGCACCTGGCCGATCGTGACGCAGAACGGCGTCACCGGGCCGAACGTGGTCCTCAATTTCAGGTGCGACGAAGCCGGCGTCTCCCCGCATCAGCGCTGGGCGTCGGGCCTGCTGGTGGATAGCAGCGAGTTCCGCAACAACACCGAGCGGCGCCCCGGAGTCGCCTTCTCCAACCGGATGTACGCCGGCTCGGGCCACGGATGGACCGTGGGGTGGGCCGTGGGCTGGAACGTGAAAACGGACTACATGCTGATCCAGCAGCCGCCGGGGACCATCAACTGGTGTATCGGATGCACGGGCCGCCACTCGACCATCGCCTGGAATGGCCAGCCGGTTCCCGCGCCCCAGGTTCCATCCGAGGTGTTCGAGTCGCCAGGAACTCCCGTGACCCCCGCGAGCCTTTACCTGCAGCAATTGCGGGAGAGGCTCGGGGACACGGCGCTGAAGAATATCGGGTACGGGGCGGCCCGTTTGCATCCGAACTGAGGTTGTGCAGGAATAGAGAACCGAGGAGGTGTTCACCATGAGACACAAATTCACGCGGATATTGTCATTAACTCTCGCAGCCATCCTGGTAGCGGCCTTTGTGCTCGCGGCCACCGCGGCCGCGCAATCCAGCAAGGCGGCGCCGATTTCGCAAGACGCCAAAATGAAGTGGTTTCGCGAGGCCAAGTTCGGCCTCTTCATCCACTGGGGCCTCTACGCCATTCCCGCGGGTGAATGGAAAGGGAAACCGATCCCGGGCATCGGCGAATGGATCATGAACCGCGCCAAGATCCCGGTGACGGAGTACGAGCAGCTCGCCACCCAGTTCAATCCGGTGAAATTCGACGCCGAGGAGTGGGTGAAGATGGCGGTGGACGCCGGGATGAAGTACATCGTCATCACCAGCAAGCACCACGACGGCTTCGCCATGTACCGCTCGGCGGTGAGCAAGTACAACATCGTGGATGCGACGCCCTTCAAGCGCGATCCGCTGAAGGAACTGGCGGCGGCCTGCGCCCGCCACAAGATACCGTTCGGGTTCTACTACTCGCAGGCCCAGGACTGGCATGAGCCGAACGGCGCGGGCAACACCTGGGACTTCGGTCCGGACGATAAGAAAGATTTCGACCAGTACCTCCGCGGCAAAGCGGAGCCGCAGGTGAAGGAACTGCTCACCGGCTACGGCCCGGTGTGCCTGATCTGGTTCGACACGCCGCGCATGATGACCAAGGAGCGCGGACAGCGGTTCATCGACATCGTGCACACCTTGCAGCCCGCGTGCCTGATCGACGGCCGCCTCGGCTCGGAGGGCGACTACCGTTCGATGGGCGACAACCGGATTCCCGATGAGGTCGTCCAGGGCGACTGGGAAGTTCCGGCCACGTTGAATCGCACGTGGGGCTTCAAGAAGGACGACAACGACTGGAAGACGCCCGAGGACCTCACCTTCAAGCTGGTGGACATCGTCAGCAAGGGCGGCAACTACCTGCTCAACGTGGGCCCGACCGCGGAAGGGATCGTCCCTCAGCCCAGCCAGGACAGCTTGCGCGCCGTGGGCCGCTGGCTGAAGGTGAACGGCGAGGCCATCTACGGAGCCGGCCCGACACCCTTCGGCGGCGAACTGGGCGCGTTCGACGCCACCAAGAAGGACAAGGCTGGGAAGCCCCTGTTCGTTCAATCCACCGACTGGCGCGTCACCACCAAGCCCGGCAAGCTGTACATCCATCTTTTCAAGTGGCCCGAAGGCTCGTTCGCTATGTCGAATGTCAATGGCAAGGTGACGAGAGCGTACCTGCTGGCCGATTCGTCGCGCAGGCGCTTGAAAGTGGCCCAACAGGGTGACCGGGTCACGGTGACGCTGCCGCAGGCGGCTCCAGGCCAGATCGCTTCCGTGCTCGTGCTACAAACAGCGGCGAAGTAAGCAGGGCCGGCGGCCGGCTGCGCTACAATGTCCACGCATGGACATCTACAGCGAGATTGTCCGGCTGCGGCGGGCGGGCCAGAGGTGCGCGCTGGCTACCATTATCAGCGCACGCGGGTCCACGCCCAGCTATGAAAGCGCGAAGCTTCTGGTCCGCGAAGATGGATCCATCGCCGGGACGATCGGCGGAGGTTGCATCGAAGCGCAGGTACTGACCTGCCGCGCGCGAGGTCATCGAGACCGGCAAGCCCAAGCACCTGGGGTTCACGCTGACCCAGGAAGCGGCCTACGACAGCGGCCTGATCTGCGGCGGCGAGCTTGAGGTTTTTGTCGAGCCCGTGCTCCCCCAGCCGGTCGCTTTCATATTCGGCGCGGGACATATCTCCAAGAGCCTGTCAAAGGTCGCGAGCCTGGCGGGCTTCTCCACCGTGATCGCCGACGACCGGGCGTCCTTCGCCAACCGCGACCGGTTTCCGGAGGCGGAGGAGATCCACGCCGTCGAATACGAGGAGTTGTTCGCCAAACTCTCCGTGAATGAGACCAGCTACCTGATCATTGTGACCCGCGGGCACAAGGACGACCTGCGCGTGCTGCGCCTCGCCATGGGCACCCCGGCCCGCTACATCGCCATGATCGGCAGCCGGAAGAAGGTGATCGAGCTCGCCCGGGAACTGGAGAAAGAAGGTGTCCCGCGGGAGGCCGTCGAGCGCATCCACGCGCCCATGGGGCTGGACATCGGGGCCGTCACACCGGAGGAGATCGCGGTGGCGGTGGTGGCGGAGATGATCGCCTTGCGCCGCAATCCCGAATCCAACTGGCGGGCGCTTTCCAAGTCCATTTTCCCGCGGCGGGCGCAGACAGGATTCGCGGCCGTGAGCCTGACCGGACTCATCCTGGCCGCCGGCGAATCCCGCCGGATGGGGAGCCCGAAAGCCTTGCTGGAACTCAAGGGAGAGACTTTCCTCGACCGGCTGATCCTCACTCTGCGGCAGGTATGCTCACCGGTGATCGTGGTGCTGGGCCACGAGCCACAGCGGGTCCGGGCCGGCTTGCGGTACGCCGACCTCGCCACCTTCGTCCACAACCCGGATTACGGGCGGGGGCAATTGAGTTCACTGCAGTGCGGCCTGGAGGCCGTTGCTGCCGAAGCCGAAGGTGTGATGTTCACGCCCGTCGATTACCCCGCCGTGTTGCCGTCCACGGTGGCGCGGGTCGCCCTGCGGTTCCGCCAGCGCACGCCTCAAGAGTTGCTGGTCGTGCCCCGCGCCGAGGGCCGGCGGGGCCACCCGGTCTGCGTGGCGCGTGATCTCATCGCTGAGTTTCTGGCCCTGCCTCCCGGCGCCCAGGCGCGCGACGTGATCCACCGGCACCGCGACGAGACCGCTTACGTGGACGTCGACGACCGCGGAATTCTGGAGGACGTGGACGACCCCGAGGCGTATGGGCGTCTGACAGACGGGGCCCGGGAGGACTCTCCGGCTTGACACGCCACCGTGGCGTGAATACTCTGGGTCTTGCAATCGCTGGCTGAACCGAGGGGGGCTATGTTTCCAATTCTTCTGCATGCTCGCTGGTAATCTCCCTTCACGGCTGATCTCTCTGAGCTGGGTGGACCTGGCGGTCATCGTCATCTACTTTGTGGCCGTTCTGGCGATCGGCTTCTATCTCAAGCAGCGCGTAGCCACGGGCGAGGACTTCTTCCTGGCCGGCCGGGAAATGACCGCCTGGGTGGCGGGGCTGAGCTTTCTGGCCGCCAACCTCGGCGCTCTCGAACTGATGGGGTGGGCCGCCGCCGCCTATCAGTACGGCATCCTGGCGACGCATTGGTATTGGATCGGCGCCATCCCCGCCATGCTGTTCCTGGGCATCGTGATGATGCCGTTCTACTACATCTCGAAGACGCACTCGGTGCCGGGCTACCTGCAACTGCGCTTCGGCGAGTCCAGCCGCGGCCTGTCGGCCGTCTCCTTCGGCCTGATGACGGTGCTGATGAGCGGCATCAACATGTACTCCATGGCGCTGGTCATGAAGGTGGTGCTCGGCTGGGACATCAACTTCAGCATCTGGGTGTCGTCGATCACGGTGGCCATCTATGTCGCCCTGGGCGGTCTGCGGTCGGCGATCTTCAATGAAGTGCTGCAGTTCGTGCTGATCTGGCTGGGCGCGCTGCTGATCCCCATCCTGGGACTGATCGAAGCCGGCGGCTGGAGCGGGGTGCAGGCCCGGATCGCCCAGAACTTCCCCGGCGGCGACTACACGCACCTGTGGCGCACCATGGGGTCGTTCACCGACAATCCCATGGGGATTCACTGGACCGGCATCGTGCTGGGTCTGGGCTGGGTGATCTCATTCGGCTACTGGACCACCGACTTCCTGGTGGTGCAGCGCGTGCTCGCCGCCAAGGACCTGCGCTCGGCCAAGATGGCGCCCATCATCGGCGCGGGCTTCAAGATGATGGTGCCCTTCATCGTGATCCTGCCCGGCCTGCTGGGGCTGGCCCTGCTGCCGATCACTCTGGTCGGGGAGGGCGCAGCCGTGGCCACCGGCGGGCACAGCTACAACGAGGTGCTGCCGCTGATGCTGGCGCGCTACTGCGGGCCGGGATTGCTGGGCCTGGGCATCACCGCGCTGATCGCGGGCTTCATGTCCGGCATGGCGGGCAACGTCAGCGCCTTCGCCACCGTGTGGACCTACGACATCTACCGCGCCTACATCAAGAAGAACGCCGCCGACGCGCACTACGTGAGCATGGGGCGCTGGTGCACCATCCTCGGCGTGCTGATCAGCATCGGCACGGCCTACCTGGTGATGCAGTTCCTGAGCATCATGGACTACGTTCAGGCGCTGTTCAGCTTCTTCATTGCCCCGCTGTTTGGAACGGTCCTGCTGGGGATGCTGTGGAAGCGCGCCACCCCGGCGGGCGGCTTCTGGGGCCTGCTGGCGGGCACGGTTTCTTCGATCGCCATGTGGGCCTGGGTCAAGCTGGATCCCAGCGCCCTGTCCGTCATCGCGCTCTCCAGCGACGCCAAGGACATGGCCGAGAACATGTACCGCGCCCTGTGGACCTGGATCATCTGCGTGCTGGTGACGGTGGTGGTGAGCTATCTGAGCAAGCCCAAACCGGAGAGTGAGCTGGCGGGCCTGGTCTACGGCTGCACCGAGCTTCCATCGGAAGGCCACCTGCCGCTGTACCAGCGGCCGATTTTCTGGGCGGGTGTGGTTTGCGTTGTCTTCGTGGTCCTGAACATTATCTTCTGGTAGAAATTTATGGCCGAACAGAAACAAGCTGATTTCGATCTGGTACTTCGTGGGTCTGCTGCTGACGATCTATGGCGTGCTGATTCTAGGCGCGGGCCTGTATGACATCGTGGCCGGCGTGAAGCGCGACACGGTGCTGGCGGAATTGCACGTTGGCGTCTGGTGGGGGGCGCTGCTCTGGCTGCTGGGTGTTGTTTACCTCCATTTCTTCTCGCCCCGCAGGCAACGCCGATAGAGAACCAAGGGAGAAATATGGCAAAGAAAATGACATTTGGACTGATTGTCGGCAACCGCGGGTTCTTCCCCGATCACCTGGCCAAGAGCGGCCGCGAGAGATGATCTCGGTCCTGAACGCAGCCGGATACGACGTGGTCTGCCCGGAGCCCTCGGAAGACCAAGTACGGCGCGGTGGAGACTCGCCAGGAGGCCGGCCAGTGCGCCGCGCTGTTCCGCGCCCATCGCGACCAGATCGACGGCATCATCATCACGCTGCCCAATTTCGGCGAGGAAAGAGGCCTGGCCGAGGCCCTGCGCCTGGCCGACCTGAACGTCCCGGTGCTGGTGCAGGCCACCCCGGACACGGCCGGCAAGATGACCATCGCCGACCGCCGCGACAGCTTCTGCGGCAAGATGAGCGCCTGCAACAATCTCCGGCAGTACCGCATTCCCTACTCGCTCACCACCCTTCACACCGAAGCTCCGGCTTCGCCCGAATTCAAGAAGGACCTGGAATGGTTCGCCGCGGTTTGCCGCGTGGTGAACGGCCTGCGCAAGCTGCGGATTGGCGCCATCGGCGCGCGCCCGGCGGCTTTCAACACGGTGCGCTACAGCGAGAAACTGCTGGAGGATTCAGGGCATCGCCGTCGAGCCCATCGACCTCTCCGAGATCTTCGGACGGATCGAGAAGATGAAGGACGACGACCCGGCGGCCCAGGCCAAACTGGCCGCCATCAAGGGCTACGTCCGCTCTGACGGCGTGCCCGCCCAAGCCCTCGTGAAGATGGCCAAGCTGGGCGCGGTGATCGACGGCTGGATGCAGGCCAACGAACTCGAGGTCAGCGCCGTGCAGTGCTGGACCTCCATGGAGGAGTACTTCGGCGTCGTGCCCTGCACCGTCATGAGCATGATGAGCAACGATCTGATGTCCAGCGCCTGCGAGGTGGACATCCCCGGCGTGGTGGCCATGCACGCGCTGCGGCTGGCCTCGGAAACTCCCAGCGCCCTGCTCGACTGGAACAACAACTACGGCGACGACCCGAACAAGGCCGTCTGCTTCCATTGCAGCAACCTGCCCAAGCACTTTTTCGAAGACGTGCGCATGGACTACCAGGAGATCATCGCCGGCACGGTCGGCAAGCTGAACACCTTTGGAACCTGCGTGGGGCGCATCAAGGCCGGACCCATGACGTTTGCCCGCTTCTCGACCGACGACACCTCGGGCAAGATCCGCGGCTATGTCGGCGAGGGACGTTTCACCAACGATCCGCTGGAAACCTTCGGCGGCGCGGGCGTGGTGGAGATCCCACGGCTGCAGCAGTTGCTGCGCTACATCTGCGAGAACGGCTTCGAGCATCACGTGGCGGCCAACTTCAGCGTTTGCGCCGGCGCGGTGTACGAGGCCGCGACGAACTACCTCGGCTGGGACGTCTACTGGCATCAGTAAGAGAGGACGGCATGGCACTGGTAGCCGGGGTGGACTTTGGCACGCTCAGCGTGCGGGTTTCGATCGTCGACAGCGAGCGCGGCCGGCTCGGTTCGGGCATCGCCGAGATCCCACTTCACCGGAAGCGGGAAGATCCGGACCACGCCACGCAGAGCCACGCCGATCACATGCGCGCGCTCGCCGAGGCCACGCGGAAGGCTCTGGAGGCGGCCGGCGTGGCCGGCGATCAGGTCGAGGCGATCGCGCTCGATACCACCGGCTCCAGCATCGTTCCGGTCGGGGCGGGACTGGAGCCTCTGGACGACTACTACCTCTGGTGCGATCACCGCGCCTGGCGCGAAGCGGCTCTGATCACGGAGACGGCGCACCGGTGGAAGCTCGAGGCGATTGAGTGGTGCGGCGGCGTCTACTCATCGGAGTGGGGATTCTCGAAGCTGCTGCACTGGCTGCGGAACAACCCCGAGAAGCGGCCAAAGCTGGTGGCCGCGCTCGAACATTGCGACATGGCCGCCGCCACGCTGTGCGGCATCACGGATCCTGACGAGGTCCCGCGCTCGATCTGCGCCATGGGCCACAAGTGGATGTGGAACCATTCACTGGGCGGCCTGCCGCCGGAGGAGTTCCTCTGCGCCGTGGACCCGCTGCTTCTCGGGCGTCACGAGCAAGCTCAAGGGCCGCTATGCGACCAGCGACCAGATCGCCGGCAGGCTGACGCCGAGTGGGCCGGCAAGCTGGGTTTGCGCCAGGGCATTCCGATCCCGGTGGGCGCCTTCGACGCGCACTGGGACGCCATCGGAGCGGGCGTCCGGACGGGCGATGTCGTGAACGTGGTCGGCACCTCCACCTGCATCATGGCGATCGCGCGGCGATGCCAGGCTGATTCCGGGCGTGTGCGGCGTGGTGCAGGGGTCAATGCACCCGGGCATGGCGGGGATCGAAGCCGGCCTGTCGGCGACGGGCGACATCTTCGAAGCCATTGCGCGCCGTGCGGGCACCAATGTGTCCGCGCTTTCCCAGGGCCTGGACGTCTATAGCGCCGGGCAGACCGGCCTGCTGCGTCTCACCTGGGACAACGGCGACCGCACCGTCCTGGTGAACCCGGAACTCGGGGGCGTCACGCTGGGATGGAATCTGACCCACACGGCGCAGGACGAGTTGTTCGCCGCCATCGAGGGCACGGCCTTCCATACCCGGGTGATTCTGGAGCGCATGGACGAGCACGGCGTTCCCATCGACCGCGTGATCAACGGCGGCGGCATTCCGCAGAAGAACGACGTGCTGAACCAGGTCTACGCCAACGTTCTGAACAAGCCGGTGCTGGTGCCGCAAAGTGAAGTGACGAGCCTGGGTTCGGCGATTTTCGCCTTCCTGGCGGCGGGCACGTTCAAGACCGTCGAAGAAGCTCAGGACGCGCTGTGCCCTGAGTATCGCGTGGTCACACCGAGGGCGGACGCCGCCGCCGTCTACAGCGAACTCTACCCGCTGTGGAGAAAGCTCTATTTCGGACTGGGCAACCACACGGCCGATCCCATCGCGGCCGGAGACGTTCTTCCCACGCTGCGGCGAATCGCCAAGGAGACGCGAGGCAAGTTCGATGCTACTGCAAGCACTTCGTGAGCAGGTTCTGGAGGCCAACCTCGAGCTGGTCCGCAGAGGGTTGGTTTTGTACACCTTCGGCAATGCCAGCGGAATCGACCGTGGACAGGGATTGATCGCCATAAAACCGAGCGGCGTGCCGTACGAGCGCATGCGCGCCTCGGACCTGCCCATCGTGAACCTCGATGGCCGTGTCATCGACGGGGAGATGAGACCTTCATCCGACCTGGCCACCCACTTGGTTCTGTACCGGTCGTTCAACGAGATCGGCGGCGTCGTCCACACGCATTCGCGCTCCGCCACGGCCTGGGCGCAGGCCCGCAAGCCGATCCCCTGCCTGGGCACAACTCATGCCGATTACTTCCACGGCGAGGTGCCGGTAACGCTTGAGCTTACCGGCGAACAGATCCGTTCCGAATACGAGGCCCGCATTGGGGACGCCATCGTGACCACTCTGGCGGGCCGTGACGCCCTCGAAATGCCCGCCGTGCTAGCGGCCGGGCACGCCCCGTTCTGCTGGGGGCGCGACGCCGTCGAAGCGGCCCACCACGCCGTGTTGTTGGAAGAGGTGTCGGCCCTGGCGCTGGCGGCACTCAGCATCAACCCTGGGGCGACGCCAATCCCGCGCGCCATGCTCGACCTGCATTTCTATCGAAAGCACGGCGCCGGGGCGTCCTACGGCCAGCGTGGTTCCTAGGCTGTCGTGGCTGTATAATTCACACATGTCAGAAAACTTGGTGGCTCGCAGAGAACTGTTGGGGGGAGCCGTAAAGACGGCAGCCGCCCTGTCCGCGGTATCGTATTCGCGGGTCATGGGGGCTAACGACCGGTTCGGCCTGGCTCTTATCGGCTCGGGCGACCGCGGCCGGCACGTGTTGGGGCAGTTTCTGCAGACGGACCAGGTGGATGTAGTCGCGGTTTGTGATGTCTACGCCGAGCAGATGGAACTGGCGCGGCAGAAAGCCCCGCGAGCCCGGGCCGTGGCCGATCACCGCCGGGTCCTGGAGATGCGGGAGGCTGATCTGGTCTTGATCGCCACGCCCGATCACTGGCACAGCGCGATTGCCATCGACGCGTTGAATGCGGGCGAAAGACGTTTACGTGGAGAAGCCGCTGACGCTGACCATCGAAGAAGGGCCGCCGATCGTCAAGGCGGCGCGCGTGAACAACCGCATCTGCCAGGTGGGGATGCAGCAGCGCTCCGGAAAACACTACCTTCAGGCAAAACGGGAGTATTTCGACACGGGCAAGCTGGGCAAGATCACGCTGGCGCGCACCTGGTGGCACGGCAACACCTACCACCTGCGCCGCGCGCCCGCCTCGCTTCAGACCAAGCCCGCCACTCTCGATTGGGCGCATTTCCTGGGCCCGCTCAAATGGCGCGACTACGATCCCCAGCAGTATTTCAACTGGCGCGCCTATCTGGACTTCGGCGGCGGGCAGGTGACCGACCTGTTCACCCACTGGATTGACGTGGTCCACATGTTCATGGGCCAGGACATCCCCACCTCCGCGGTAGCCGCCGGCGGCGTGTACCACTACAAGGACGGACGCACCGCGCCCGATACCCTCAACGTCCTGCTCGAATACGGCGGCAATTTCACCGCTACTTTTGAGGCCACGCTGGTGCCCGGGATCAAGGGGGACGGCGTGGAGATGTGCGGCACCGAGCGGACGCCTGTGGATCGACCGGAGCAAGTTCGAGTTCTATGCGACAGAGAAACGCCACGGAGCCCGTCGTGGTCAAAGCCGAGCCGTACGACCTGACCCTGGACCACGTTCGCAATTTCCTGGAGTGCGTCCGCTCACGCAAGTCGCCCAACGGCGATGTGCTCATCGGCCACCGCTCGGCGCAGGCTTCGCACCTGGGCAACATCGCCTACCTTCAGAAGCGGCGGCTCGCCTTCGACCCCATCCGCGAAGTGATCCTGCCGGGCTGAGCCCGGCACCAGCTCCGTTTACTGTCATGTCACAGCCCCATGCGGGTTGGTGTATACTGCCACTCAGCAGAGTTAAAGGGGACATTGGGATGCGTTTGGCTTGGTCCCCATCCAGATTCAGGACTTCCAAGGGAGGCTGTGGATGACATCGAAGAAGGATTCTGACCCCCAAGAGAAACCCGGAGGCGCCGTCTCCCGGCGGGGCTTCATCCGGGGAGTGGGCATCGCCGGCGGGGCCGTGGAGGTGCTCCAATCACAGGCGCAACCCCAGCCGCCGCAGCCCTCTGCGCGAGTGGCCGGCCCAGGCGCGGTTCCCATCACTCTTCAGATCAACGGCAAGCCCTACAAGCTCATGCTGGAACCGAGGGTGACCTTATTGGACGCCTTGCGGGACCACCTGGACTTCACGGGCGCGAAAAGGGTCTGCGACCGGGGAACCTGCGGGGCCTGCACGGTGATCATGGCCGGCAAGGCGGTCTATGCGTGCAGCGTGCTGGCCATTGAAGCGCAAGGCAAGCCCATACAGACCATCGAAGGGCTGGCCAGCGGCGATCAGTTGCACCCCGTATCGGCGGCCTTCGTACGCAACGACGCCCAGCAGTGCGGCTACTGCACGCCCGGGTTCGTGATGGCGGCCAAGAGTTACCTGGATAGCAATCCGAGCTCCTACGCTGGAGCAGGTGGAGTCGGGGCTCGGCGGCAACCTCTGCCGCTGCGGCACCTACGCCGGAATTCGAAAAGCCGTGCTGGATGCCGCCAAGGAAATGAAGGGAGGGAAAAATGCCTGACTACAGTTGGCCTCCCAGTGAAGGACGGCGGGTCATTGGGAAGCGACTGACCCGCTTGGACGGCGCCGTCAAGGCCAGCGGACGAGCCAAGTACGGGTCCGACATCAAGCAGCCGGACCTGCTGTTCGGCGCTTTGCTCACCTCTCCGCACGCCCACGCCCGCGTCAAGAGCATCGACGTGAAGGAGGCGGAGAGCCTGAAGGGCGTCACTGCCGTGCGCGTAATCTCGCCCGCCGGGACGGAAATCCAGTGGGCCGGTACGGAGATCGCGGCGGTCGCCGCCGTCTCCATGGACATCGCGCGCGATGCGGTGCGCAGAATCAAGGTCGACTACGAGGTCTTGCCCCACGCCGTAGACGACGCGGACCTGGCCCAGGCCGGTGGCCGGGCCAAGCCCACCGGCGAGATCCTGGTGGGCGATCCCGACAAAGCGTTCCAGGAGGCGGAAGTGGTCTGCGAGGGCTCTTACGGAATCCCAGCCATCACCCACTGCTGCCTGGAGCCGCACGGGCAGACCTCCACGTGGAAGAAGGACGGCGTGGATTTCTGGGCTTCGACCCAGGCGCTTTCCGATATCCCCGGCGAAGTCGGCCAGGGGCTCGAAATTCCGGCGGCGAATGTCCGCGTGCATCAACAGCACGTGGGCGGGGCCTTTGGAAGCAAGTTCTCGGCCGAGCGCTGGGGCCTGGAGGGCACGCGCCTGTCCAGCGCCAGTGGCGGACGCCCGGTGAAGCTGTTCCTGGACCGCCGCACGGAACTTGAGACCGCGGGCAGCCGGCCGTCCGCCTTTGCCCGAATCAAGGTCGGCGCCCGCAAGGACGGCACCATTACCGCCTGGCAGGCGCAGTCCTGGGGCAGCAGCGGCATCAGCGGAGGCGGAATCTCCCCGACCCTGCTCCCCTACGTCTTCAGCAACATCCCCAACAAGCGTGTCAACCACTCGGGCATCTCGGTCAACAACGTCGAGGTCCGGGCGTGGCGCGCCCCCAATAACCAGCAGGCCTGCTATCTCACCAATTCCGCGCTGGAAGACCTGGCCGACAAGCTCAACATGGACCCGCTGGACCTGCTGGAGAAGAACCTCCCGTACACCGCCCGGCCGCAGGTATATAGCTCACAGCTCAAGATAGCCGCGGATCTGATCGGCTGGAAGAAACTGTGGCACCCCAGGAGCAAAACCGATGCCGGTCCGGTGAAACGCGGGCTGGGCTTCGGCGTCACCACATGGGGCGGCATGGGGCACCCCAGCCAGTGCCGCGCCCTCATTCACCCCGACGGCTCGGTGGAGTTGGAGATCGGCAGCCAGGACCTGGGCACCGGCACGCGCACCATCATCGCCATGGTGGCCGCCGAGTCGCTCGGCCTGGAAGTGAATCAGATCCAGGTGAAGCTCGGCGAGAGCGCCTACCCACCCTCAGGAGCCTCGGGTGGCTCCACCACAGTGGGCGGGGTTTCCGTCTCCTCGCGCAAAGCCGCCGTGAACGCGCTAGGCCGTCTGTTGGAGGCCGTGGCTCCGGCCCTCGGCGCACCGGCCGACCAGCTTGAAGCGGTTGGCGGCAGGATTCAGGTCAAAGGCAACGCGGCTAAGAACCTGCCCTGGAAGGCCGCCTGTCAGAAGCTCGGAGTCAAGCCTATCAGCGAGATGGGAGAGAACAACCCCCGGCAGCCCGGCGGACTGATCGCCCAGGGAGTGGGTGGAATTCAGCTCGCCGACGTGTCGGTGGACGTGGAAACCGGTTTGGTGAAGATGAACCGGCTGGTCGCGGTGCAGGATTGCGGGTTGATCGTCAATCCTCTCACCGCGGAGAGCCAGGTTTACGGTTCGTGCATTATGAGCATCTGCGCGGCGCTCTACGAAGAGCGCATCATGGATGCCGTGACCGGCCGCATGCTGAATTCCGGCTTCGACTTCTACAAGCTGGCCGGCATCGGCGACATCGGTGAAATCATCGTGCACCTGGACATCCGTCCGGAACACGACAAGCGTGGTGTGATCGGCTTGGGAGAACCGCCGGCAATCCCCGGAATCGCAGCCATCGCCAACGCCGTGGCGAACGCCATCGGCGTCCGCGTGCCGATGGTCCCCTTGACGCCGGACAGGGTCCTGGCAGCTCTGGAAGGGAGGAAAGCCTGATGCAAGCCTTCGAGTATGCAAATCCGGCCACTACCAAAGAGGCTGTGGGGCTGTTGGCTGACCGCTGGGGAGAGGTGGACCTGCTGGCGGGCGGCACTGACCTGTTGGCCCTCATGAAGGATTATGTCCATACACCCCGGAGGGTGGTGGACATCAAGGGCATCAAGGAACTCGGCGGCATCGGGAAGACCACCGGAGGACTGCGCATTGGCGCCACCGTAACGTTGGACGAACTGCTCGCCAGTCCCCTGGTGCGGCAGGAGTTCCCTGCCCTCAGCCAGGCCGCGCGCGGCGTGGCCAGCATGCAGATCCGCAACATGGGCACCATCGGCGGCGATCTTTGCCAGCGGCCGCGTTGCTGGTACTTCCGGCTGGGCTATGGGTTGCTTCCAACCAGTACGGGCGGCCGCCCCATGGCCCTTGACGGAGAAAACCGCTACCACGCCATCTTCGGGGGCGGACCGGCGTACTTCGTGAGCGCCAGTAGCTTCGGTCCGGCGCTCGCCGCTCTGGGAGCGAAAGTGACAATCGCCTCGGCGTCGGGGCAGCGCGAGTTGCCGGTAGAGCAATTCTTCGTGGCCCCCAAAGACGAGGCAACTCGGGAAATCGCTCTCCGGCCGAACGAGATACTCACCGCGATCGTGGTTCCTCTGGCCCGCACTCGAAACGCGACCTACGAGATACGCCAGAGGGAGGCTCTGGACTGGCCGCTGGCCACCGCTTCCGTCGCCTTGCAGATGAAGGGCACGACGATCGCGAGCGCCCGCGTGGTGTTGGGACACGTCGCTCCCACGCCCTGGGTGGCGAGCCAGGCGGAGCGGATGCTGGTGGGCAAGACCATCACCGACGACGTGGCCGGCCAGGCCGGCGAGGCCGCGGTGGCCGGCGCGGCGCCGCTCAGCAAGAACGGCTACAAGGTGCAACTGGCGCGCGTGGCAGTCAAGCGAGCCTTGCTGCTGGCGGCCCGCGGAAAGGTGTAAGACATGGCTGACACCGGGATCAACGTCAACGCAGAGCGATGCGTGAACCTGCGCTGGAAGGATCTCCTCGTCTACGGAGAGAACGCCCCCGAGCTGGAACAGGCGCAGCAGTGTGAACCCGCCTGCTGGTGCGTGAAAACGCAGTTTTGCCTGGGGCCGGATGGCCAGCGCGCCGGCCGGACCGAATGCAACTCGGACCGCTCCTGTTACAAGCCGTTGTGAGCTTCGCGCGATAATAGAGATCGGACCGCTTCAAGGAGATCTCAAGATGAAGATCGCGCGCCGCTGTGCCCTAGTCGTGCTGCTGACTGCCTGTATCTGCCTTGTCCCCGCCTGGCGATGGACCAGTACGAGGTGGTGTCGGCTGGCCCCCCGCCCGCCGAACTCGCTCCGGCCATTCGCGCGGCCCTGCAACAGGACGGCATCAAGATCACGACGTCTGAGAGCAACCTGATTTGCGAAATCTGGTTCCGCGCGACGGCCCCCTCCGGACCTCCGGCCACTGAACGCGGCGTGACGCTCGACCACCATTCCGCACGGCGCGCTGCTCGGCGCCATCCGGTTTCCCGGCCGGGCCTTGGACCGCCGCGGCCAGCCGATCAAGGGCGGTGCGTACACGCTGCGGTTGAGCTATTTCCCTCCGAACGGTAATCACCAGGGCATCTCCCCTAACCGGGACTTCCTCCTCCTGTCAGCGGCGGCTGATGATACTGATCTCAATGCCACGCCCAAGTTCGACGATCTGGTGAAGATGAGCGCCAAAGTGACGGGTACGAATCACCCCGCTGCCTTGAGCGTCTGGAAAGCGGACGCCGGTCAGGCCGCGGCCTTCGTGGAGGAAGGCGAAGGCGATTGGGTGCTCTACACCAAAATTGGCGACACCATGATCGGCGTGATCCTCATCGGAACTCACCACGGCTAGAGAGTCGTCGCCCCGTCGTGCGGTGCTAGAATAGGCCCCAGAGAGGGGTATGGGGCATGCGAAGTGTATTTCTGTTCGTATTGGGAGGCCTTGTCTGTCTGCAGGCCTTCGGACAATCCCAACCTTCCATTTCCGGAGAATATGCCGAGACGCGTTCCAACGAAGTCTACACCTGCGGCTGCCTGTTCTCCAGTGAGCAGGCCCTCGGCGGCAGAGAAGCGTTTCTCGCCTGGGACATCCAGAGCCGGCGAGGTAGGCGGGACCTCGCTGGCGGGGCTGAAAGCCGTTGCCGTCCTCGTGGGAACGGAAAACCTGGGGCTGCCGGACTCTGGCCGGAGAAGCATTCTTTACCTGGACAGTGCCGCCACGCCCGGCCAGCAGCAGGCTCTGCGGGAAGTGCTCAGCCGCAACTACGGCCAGGTTCTGGGTGAGATCATTGCCGTGCATTCGGTTCCCGTGTTATTCGAAAAAGATGATGGGCCAGACGCGTATCCGCGCGGGCGATGTGGTCAATGTCGTGATTCGCGGCGCGAAGTTACCACAAGATGCTCACCGGGGCTCGTTCCGCTGGTATGAGCCCTTCATCCCCATCCAGACACCGGTGCTTTCCACCACACTCTATTCCCGTTTCTGGGGGCCCGACTTCAACCACAAGTGGTGGACTAGCGAACCGGCGGTGGCCGCGTACACGGGAGATTTCGCGCTCCCGCGCTGAAACGGCGCGGTCGCGCTGCGATCAGGCCACTTTTCGGTAGAATGGCGGGGAAAGCCGTGCTCACACCTGACGCAGCCTGGGCCATCATTCTCGAGCATGTCCGTCCGCTGGAACCAGTTGCGGTTTCTTTGGAAGCCGCGACGGGATATTGTCTGGCCGGGGATGTGCGCGCGGATCGGGATCTGCCGCCGGCCGACCGCTCGGCGCGAGACGGCTACGCGGTGCGCCACGACGATTTGGCGCGAATTCCCTGCCTCCTGCGCGTCAGCGGCGAAGTGGCGGCTGGCAGTCCCAGCCGGCCGCGCGTGAAGCCCGGCGGATGTGTCCGTATTTTTACGGGCGCCAACATCCCTCCCGGCGCGGACACCGTGATCATGGTCGAGCAGACGGAGGAACGCGACGGTATGGTCACGATCCGGTCCTCCGAAAAACGCGGCGCCTACATCCTCCGCCGGGGCGAGGATGCCGCCAGGAATGCCGTGTTGTTACGGGCCGGCACGAAGCTCGATAGCGCGCAGGTGGGAGTCTGCGCGGCCGTGGGCAAGGCATTGGTCAAGGTGCACCGCCGGCCTCGGGTCGCAATCCTGTGTACCGGCTCGGAACTGCGGTCCGTCAAGGACCGCGTGCGTCCGCATGAGGTTCGGGATTCGAACGGTCCGGCCTTGCGTGTTGCGCTGGCGCAGTGGGGCTTTCCGGGCGCGCGCTTCAGCCAGGTCGCGGACCGGCCGGCGCCTCTGCTGGCCGCCTTGCGCCGGGCCATGCAGCGTCACGACGTGGTCTTATTCACCGGCGGGGTTTCTGCCGGTAAGTACGACCTGGTCCCCGATGCCGTTGCGGCGGCCGGGGCCGTCATCCGATTTCATAAACTGGCGATGCGGCCGGGCAAGCCCACTCTGTACGCCACCCTGCCTGCCAACCGGCACATTTTCGGACTGCCGGGCAACCCCCTGTCAGTGCTGACCGCCTTTCACGAGTTCGCCCTGCCTGCCCTGTTGCGCATGGCCGGCCGCCCCGCCGCAGACTGCCGCGCGGGGTGGTGGTTGCCGTTAGCGGAGACAGTGGAATCGAATATCGGAATGCTGCGCTACATGCCGGCGCGCCTGGTCAACAGCCAGAGCGGCGTGAACGCGGTTCCGGTTCCGTCCGTTAGCAGCGCCGATACCCCCTCGGCGGGCCGCGCCGATGGAGTTGTCGCCCTGACGCCGGAACGCACCCGCTTCGCCGAGGGTGAGCGCGTTCTGTTCCGTCCCTGGAGGCCGCTGCCATGAGAAGTAAGCCGCGCTCGAAGTCGGATTTGGCGCATGTCGGCGCCCAGGGGCAGGCGCGCATGGTCAGCGTGGCAGGCAAAGCCGTGACGTCGCGGACGGCCCGGGCCGAAGCCTGGGTAGAAGTGGGCGCCGGCGTTGCCAAACTCTTGCGCAGCTCCGGCGCTGTCGCTAAAGGTAACGTGCTGGAGACGGCTCGGCTGGCCGGCATCATGGCAGCCAAGCGCACCAGTGAGTTGATTCCGATGTGCCACCCGCTGATTCTCGAGGTGGTTGAGGTGGACGCTGCCCTGGATGGCGACTGGGTTCGCATTGAGGCGCGAGTGTCCTGCCAGGGCCAGACCGGAGTGGAGATGGAAGCCATGACCGCCGCGGCCGTGGCGGCGCTGACTGTCTACGATATGGTGAAGTCGGCCGGCAAGGGAGTGGAGATTGGACCGATACGGCTGCTGGAAAAGACCGGCGGCAAGTCGGGCCAGTGGGCAAGAAAGGGCGAGGCCGGTGGGCAGAGTTGAAGCGATCTGCGTAGGCGCGCGGAAGGGCGGCAAGAAATCACCAGTGCCCGGCGCGCGCTTCGTCGCTAACCACGGCATCGAGGGCGATGCGCACAGCGGACCCGGGCACAGACAGATCAGTCTGCTCGCCTGGTCGGACATCGAGTCTGTGCGCTCCTCCGCTCTGCCGGATTTGCAGGCGGGGGACTTCGCGGAAAACCTGGTGGTGTCAGGCGTTGGATCTTGCCTCGCTCGGATTGGGGAGCCGGCTGCGGCTGGGGAATGAGGCGGAGCTGGCGATCACTCAACTGGGAAAGACCTGCCACGAGCGCTGCGCCATCTACTACCAGACCGGCGACTGCATCATGCCCAGACGCGGACTGTTCGCCAGGGTGCGGCAGGGCGGCCTGGTGGCGAGCGGAGATGGCGTGGAGGTGATCGAGGCGGTTCCGCCGCAGAGGTTCCAGGCGGTGGTCCTCACCATCAGCGATCGTGGTTCGCGGGGCGAGACAACGGACACGGCCGGTCCCGCCGTGGGGAGCTTGCTGAAGGACTCTCTGGGCGCGCATCTGTACGCTACCGAGATCATCCCGGACGAGCGCGACGAGATCTGTGCGCGGCTGGAGCATTTCAGCGACGGGCATTCGATCGACCTCGTGCTGGCGGTTGGCGGCACCGGTTTCGCGCCCAGGGATGTGACGCCGGAGTCCGTGGCGGCCGTGATCCAGAGGCCCGCGCCCGGCCTGGATGAAGCCATGCGGCGCGCGTCCATGGAGAAGACGCCCCTGGCCATGCTCTCCCGCGGGGTGTCCGGCATCCGCAACCGCACGCTCATCGTGAGCCTGCCCGGCTCGCAGCGCGCCGCGGTTGAGAACTTGCGGGCGATTCTGCCCGCCCTGGCGCACGGCTTGGCCAAGCTGCGCGGGGATCCCGGAGATTGCGGCCCGGACAGAAACGCCACCGCCGGGATGTAGCGCCGGCTTGGCTACCGGGCCTTCCTGGCGCCCTCGATCACCGTGGCCTGCCGCAGCTTGCCGAGCTCCTGTCGTGCAATCTCAGCCCAATGGCTCGAGGGGTCAAGACGAAGATAAGCCTTCCAATGCCGGACGGCGCGCATCAACTGCCCGCTCGACTGGTAGAGCAACGCCACGTTGTAATGAGCGTCGCTGTAAGCAGGATCAAGGCGCAGCGCCACGGTGTAATGCAGCAGGGCCTGTGCGGGGTTACCCCGTTCGTCAGCCAGGTTCCCGAGGTTGAAGTGGGCCAGCACATACCGCGGATCGGCTTCCAGCGCGCGGCGGTAGATACGTTCGGCTTCGTCCCAATTTCGCAAATGAAAATAGATGGTGCCGAGGTTCACCAGCGCGCCCGCCGAGCTGGGATCCAGCGCGATGGCTTGCTCGTAGGCATGGATCACGTCATCGAGCGGCGCGCCACTGCTCTCCATTTCCAGCGCCTTCTCAAACCAAAGCGAAGACTCAAAGCGCCTGGCCTCCGCGGCAGCCTTGGCAGCCTCCCCCTCGGACTGCTTCGGGAAGGAGAGCATCTTGTGAAGCTCGTCACAATCGAAGTCCAGCAGTAGCTGGCCGGTGATGGGCTCCATCTTGCTGGACCCTACCTGCACGGCGATGCGCTTGCCGTCGGAGTAAATCTTCAGATCCTTGAGAGGATCCGATAGGGATCCCAGCTTCTTGCGGAGGGCCGCTATGGCGAGCCGGATTTTGCCCGCCGAAGCCCCGCCTTGCCGCAGCCTCGCCAGGGTTCGCAGCACGATGAGGTCGGTGAAGCCGAACCTTTCCAGGCGCGGAACCAGCCCCTGCTTCTCCCAACTCGCCAGCCGGCTCTCCGAAAGAGCGAGCATACGGCGAACGTCGGCGCGCTTGTAAACTTCACTGGCCGGACCACTTGGCACGCGACAAATTGTAGCATGAGCAGGCACCGGCTCTCGCTTGACAGCGCGAAGCAGCCTCGCCATACTGGGGGTGTGTTGCAAATGAGTTTCAAGAGGCTTTTGGGACAAATCCGGCATCATCATAGATTTCCAAGACCTTCCAGCCTGGTCGAGCTAGGCGAAGGCCAGGGCGGAATCCTGGAGAGCATCGAGTTGCCGGCGGACGCGCAGACACCGGCTCATGGAAATGGGCTTCCTCCCCGGAAGCCTGGTCACCGCGGCAGGGAGCGCGCCGGGCGGCGATCCGCGGGTGTTTCGAGTGGACGGTTCGGAGGTAGCGCTTCGAGTTGAAACGGCTGCCAGGCTGAAGCTGCGACCCTCGCCGGCGCCGGAAGCATAGGTAGGCGATGCGCGGGCTGCAGTGGCTGCGAGTTTGCCGGGGCGGCCTCTGTCCCGGGCGCCAACGCGGGCGGGCAGCGCACGCGTACCGTGGCCGTTGTTGGCCCTCCCAATTCCGGCAAATCGACATTGTTCAACCGCCTGACCGGGCTGCGTCAGAAGGTCGCCAATTTCCCCGGCGTAACGGTGGAGCACCGGATCGGCCGGGCGCGTTACGCCGGCGACCGGGAGATCTGTCTGGTGGATCTGCCCGGCATTTACGGGCTGTCGCCCCGCTCGGAAGATGAGCGCGTCACGCGCGACGTACTCATGGGAAGCCAGGAGGGCATCGCCCGCCCCGACGCGATTCTGCTGGTTCTGGACTCCACCAACCTGGCGCGCCACCTGGTTCTAGCCGCGCCGGTGCTGGCCCTTGGACATCCCCACGCTGGTCATCTTGAACATGGCGGACGATCTCCATGACCGCGGCGGAGTGGTGGACACCGGCGCACTGGCGCGGCAGCTGGGCGCCGCGGTTACCCTCATCAGCGCCGCCAAGGGAGAGGGACTGGAGGCCGTCTTCGAGTTTCTGAGCGGGGCGCTGGCGATTCCCGCGCCGCTCGAACTGCCGGCCTCGCACGATGTACCGCATTGCCGCCAATGGGCAGGACGGCTGGGGGAGCACGCCTCCTACCGTCCTCCGGCGCCCCCACTGTGGACCCGCCGGCTGGACGGCATCTTCCTGCACCCGGTGTGGGGAGCAGCGGTGCTGGGCCTGGTCGTGGTGGCGGTGTTCCAGGCCATGTTTTCCTGGGCGCAGCCGCTGATGGAGGGATTGCGCGCGCTGGTGACCGGCTCCGGCCGCTTGATGCAGAACGCCCTGCCGGACTCCGTGCTGCGCAATCCTGTTGGTGGAAGGCGTATGGGGCGGAGTCGGATCCGTGCTGGTCTTCCTGCCGCAGGTTCTGTTGCTGTTCCTGCTGATTGGGGTGCTCGAAGACTCAGGGTATCTGGCCCGGGCGGCGCTGATCGCGGACCGGACCATGGCCAAGGCCGGCTTGCAGGGCAAGTCCTTCATCCCGCTTTTGTCGGCTTATGCCTGCGCCGTGCCGGCGGTGCTGGCCACGCGGACCATCGAGAACAGACGCGACCGGATTGCAACAATCCTGATCGCGCCCTTCATGACTTGTTCGGCGCGGTTGCCGGTCTATACGCTCATCATCGCCGCCTTCCTGCCCGAGCGGCCGCTGTTGGGGCCGCTCCTGGGCACGCGCGCGGCGGCGCTGATCGGTCTCTATATCCTCGGCTTCCTGGCCGCCTTCGGGACGGCGAAGCTTCTGAAATCGTCCATCCTCAAGAGCGATCAGACGCCGTTCCTGTTGGAGATGCCGCCTTACCGCTGGCCCACCCTCCAGTCGCTCGGGCCTCAGGTTGCTCGACCGCGCCGGCGATCTTCCTGCGGCGCGCCGGAACCGTGATTCTGACCGTGGCGATCGTGCTGTGGTGCCTGGCGCATCTTCCGCTCACCAACGGCCAGGCGCCGCGCATTGAGAATAGCGTGGCCGGAACTCTCGGCCGGGCGATCGAACCGGCCATCCAGCCACTGGGTTTCAACTGGAAAATCGGCATCGGCCTGATCAGCTCGCTGGCCGCGCGCGAGGTGATCGTGAGCACGCTCGGCACCATCTATGGGATGGAAACCGGAAAACCGGCGGCACGCCTGGAGACGGCCATCCGGCGGGACCTGAGCCTGGGCGGCGCGGTAGCGCTCATGGTGTTCTTCGCCCTGGCGATGCAATGCCTGTCAACCGTGGCCGTGGTGCGCCGGGAAACCGGCGGCTGGAAGTGGCCGGCGCTGCAATTCGCCTACATGACCGTTCTGGCCTACTTGGGCGCCCTCGCCGCGAATCACCTGGTGCGGCTCTTCACTACTGCCTGACACCTCGGCGACTGCTGCATTGACGGCGTCGGCCTACTCCGATACACTTGTCGTTTAGGTCTTATTCCCCGACGATCTCGCGGACTGGGTTCGATTTCGTACCGCGGGGGTAGGTGATTCCCTGTCGCACAACGCCAATTGGCCTGCCCCGTAGAGACAACCTAGGAGGTATTCGCAAGTGAATTCGCACAAAGAACTATTCACCTCGGAGTCGGTCACCGAGGGGCATCCCGACAAGATGGCGGACCAGATCTCCGACGCCGTGCTGGACGCGGTGATGAAGGATGACCCCACGGGCCGCGTGGCCTGCGAGGTGCTGGTCACCACGGGCCTGTGCATCGTGGCGGGCGAGATCACGACCACCACCTACGTGGACGTGCCCAGGATCGCCCGGGAGGTCATCCGGGACATCGGCTACACGGACGCGGCCTACGGCTTCGACAGCGACACCTGCGGCGTGGTCAGCGCGCTCCAGAGCCAGTCGCCCGACATCGCCATGGGCGTGGACACCGGCGGCGCGGGCGACCAGGGCCTGATGTTCGGCTACGCCTGCGACGAGACCCCCGAGTTGATGCCGCTGCCCATCATGCTGGCCCACAAGCTGGTGGCCAAGCTGAGCGAAGTCCGCCGCGCCGGGCTGCTGAACTACCTGCGCCCCGACGGCAAGTCCCAGGTCAGCGTGGAGTACGTGGACGGCCAGCCCGTGAGGCTGGATGCCGTGGTCGTCTCCACGCCAGCACAGCGACAAGGTCTCCATCGAGCAACTGCGGGCCGAGATCCGCAAGCACGTCATCGATCCCATCCTCCCGCCGGACATGGTCGACGAGGACACGAAGTACCACATCAACCCCACCGGCCGCTTCGTGGTCGGCGGGCCGCACGGCGATACCGGCCTGACCGGGCCGCAAGATCATCGTGGACACCTACGGCGGGATGGGCCGGCACGGCGGCGGCTGCTTCTCGGGCAAGGACCCGACCAAGGTGGACCGCTCGGCCTGCTACATGGCGCGCTACATCGCCAAGAACATCGTGGCCGCCGGCCTGGCCGACCGCTGCGAGGTGCAACTGGCCTATGCGATCGGCGTCGCCGAGCCGGTGTCCGTGATGGTGAACACTTTCGGCACGGGAAAGGCCGAAGAGAACCGCCTGGTGGACCTCGTCCGGGAGCACTTCCCGCTGACGCCCAGGGGCATGATCGAGCACCTGAAGCTCCGGCGGCCGATCTACCAGAAAGACCGCGGCTTTCGGCCACTTCGGCCGCACCGAGCGACTCGTTCACCTGGGAGGCCGCCGACAAGGCCGCAGCTCTGCGAGAGGCCGGGCGCCCGGTTTCCGCCGCGCGGGGCTGAGCGCGCCGCGCCCGCGCCATTCGGTGTTGGTTTAGGACAAGTTGCCATGGCACTCAATACACAAACTGCAACCGGCTTCGACGTGAAGGACATCTCCCTTGCCGATAAGGGGAAGCGCAGCACCGAATGGGCCTTTCAGTCCATGCCGGTGCTGCAGACCATCCGCAAGCAGTTCATCTCATCGCAGCCGCTGGCCGGAATCCGCATCGCGGCGTGCCTGCACGTGACCACCGAGACGGCCAACCTCATGATCGCGCTGCGCGACGGCGGCGCCTCGGTCGTGCTGTGCGCCTCCAACCCGCTCTCCACGCAGGACGACGTCGCCGCCACGCTGGTCCGCGACTACGGCATCCCGGTCTTCGCCATCAAGGGCGAGAACAACGAGGTCTATTACTCCCACATCGCCGCGGCGCTCGACCACCGGCCGCAAATCACCATGGACGACGGCGCCGACCTGGTGACCATGCTGCACACCAAGCGCCAGGAACTGGTGGGCGAGGTCATCGGCGGCACCGAGGAGACCACCACCGGCGTCATCCGGCTGCGGGCGATGGCCAAAGAAGGCGTACTGAAGTACCCCATCATCGCGGTCAACGACGCTTTGACCAAGCATCTGTTCGACAACCGCTATGGCACGGGCCAGAGCACCATGGACGGCATCCTGCGGGCGACCAACGTCCTGCTGGCGGGGATGAACTTCGTGGTGGCCGGCTACGGCTGGTGCGGCCGGGGCGTGGCCATGCGCGCGCGCGGCCTGGGCGCCAACGTGATCGTCTCCGAGATCGATCCGACCAAGGCCATCGAAGCCCTTATGGACGGCTACCGCGTCATGTCCATGGCTGAAGCCGCCGCCATCGGCGACGTTTTCGTGACGGTGACCGGCAACAAGTCGGTGATCGCCCGGGAGCATTTCGAGAAGCTGAAGAGCGGCGCCATCCTTTGCAACTCGGGCCACTTCAACGTGGAGATCGATCTGGAGACGCTGGACCGGATGGCATCCTCCAGAAGGCCGGTCAGGGAATTCGTCGAGGAGTACGTCGCTGCGCGACGGGCGCAGGGTTTACGTGCTCGGCGAGGGCCGCCTGATCAACCTGGCCGCCGCCGAAGGGCACCCCGCCTCGGTGATGGACATGAGCTTCGCCAACCAGGCGCTCTCGGCTGAGTACCTGGTGAAGCGGCGCGGCACGCTCGAAAAGCGGGTCTACGCGGTTCCCGAGGAGCTGGACCGCGAGGTCGCCGCGATGAAACTGGAATCCATGGGCGTCAAGATCGACCGGCTCACCCCGGAGCAGGAAAAGTACCTGGCCTCCTGGTCCGAAGGAACATAGCACTCCGTGGAAACAAGCTGCAAGCAAACACTGGAAATCGCGGTTCCCACCGCTGAAGTCGAACAAGAGACGGCGCGCGTGGTCAAGTCCATGGCGGAACGCGTGCGCCTGCCCGGATTCAGGCCCGGCAAAGTGCCGCTCGACCTTGTGAAGACGCGGTTCGCCGCCGACATCCGCGAGGAAGTGGTCCGTAATCTGGTCCCCAAGCATTTTCATATGCGGGCCGAGGAACAGGACCTGCATGTGGTCGGCACGCCCGACGTTACGGATGTTCACTTCCACGCCGGCGAGCCGCTGAAGTTCAAGGCGGAATTCGAGGTCGTCCCCCAGATTGAACTCGGGGATTACCGGGAGCTGGCGGTGCCCTACCGCGAGCCGCAGGTCACGGATGAACAGGTAGCGGCCCGCTTGCAGGATCTGCGGGAGCAGAAGTCGGAACTGGTCAATGAGGCTCCGCGTCCGGTGGCGGCTGGCGACTACGCGGTGGTATCGCTCGAGGCCTTGGGCGATGTCCAGGAGGCTTCCCGCAAGCAGGACGAAGTGGTGGTCCACATCGGCGGCCAGGACACCTTGGCTCCCTTCAGCGAGAACCTGCAGGGAATGTCCCCAGGCGAGGAGAAGGATTTCGACGTAGCCTACCCTCAGGACCACGGCGACGCCAAGCTCGCGGGCCACACCGTGCGCTTCCACGCCCAGCTCAAGGGAATCCGCCGCAAGGAAATGCCGGAATTGAACGACGCCTTCGCCGCGGACCTCGGAGATTTCCGGACTTTGGACGAGCTGCGGGACGAGGTGCGCAAGGCACTCCAGCGGGAACAGGAGTTCCTGGCGCAGCAGGAAGCGAAGAACAAGCTGGTCGACAAGCTCGTCGACATGCATTCTTTTCCGGTTCCCGAAGCGTTTCTGGACCGCCAGATACAGATCCAGGTGGAGCAGTACCTGCGCGGCCTGGCGGCCCGGGGCGCCGACCTCAGCTCCGTGAAACTGGACTGGGATAAGGTCAAGGAATCCCAGCGTGAGCGCGCCACCCGCGAGGTGAAGGCGTCTTTGCTGCTCGACCGCATTGCCGACCGGGAGACCATGGAGGTCACCAACGAAGAGGTCGACCGCGAGGTGCAGCATATCGCGCGCCAGGAGAGGGAAGCGCTGGCGGTGGTGCGGCAACGGCTGGAGAAAGAGGGCGGCCTGCGGCGCATTGCCTCCCGGATTCGCACGGAAAAAACCCTCAACTTCCTCTTCGAGCACGCGCGCAAGGTGGCGGAAGATTGAGGGACCGGCTCACCGGGCGGAATAGTTTAGTGCACGGTGCCATTGATAGATTGGCTGCTCGTGGGTGATAATCATGGTGGGGTTGTTCCGATGCTGAAGGCCCAAGACTTCCGAGGGACGGGAGTTGGTTTGTGAAGCGCACCAGTTCCGACGAGTCCTTACGCTGCTCCTTTTGCCACAAAAGCCAGGACGTCGTCGGCAAGCTCATATCCTCTCCCAGCGACTACCCCAGAGCCTACATCTGCGACGAATGCATCGCGGTCTGCAACTCGATCCTCGAGGATGACCGCAGTGCCCAGCCGCACGGAGGCGCGCCCCGGCTTCTCAAGCCCCTGGAACTCAAGGAGTATCTGGACCAGTACGTGATCGGCCAGGATGCCACGAAGAAGAAGTTGGCCGTGGCCGTCTATAACCACTACAAGCGGGTCCAGATGAATCGGAGCCGCAGCGCGGAAGTCGAGCTGTCCAAGTCGAACATCCTGCTGATCGGGCCGACGGGAACGGGCAAGACCCTGCTGGCCCAGACACTGGCGCGCATTTTGGACGTGCCGTTCGCCATCGTGGATGCCACTTCTCTCACCGAAGCGGGCTACGTGGGTGAGGACGTCGAGAACATCATCCTGCGCCTGCTGCAGAACGCCGATTGGGACGTTCAAAGATGCCAGCAGGGCATCATTTACATCGACGAGATCGACAAGATCGGCCGCAAGGACGAAAACCCCTCCATCACGCGCGACGTTTCCGGCGAGGGCGTTCAGCAGGCGTTGCTCAAGATCCTGGAAGGCACGGTTGCCAACGTCCCGCCGCAGGGAGGACGCAAACACCCGCACCAGGAGTTCACCCCGGTGGAGACTTCGAACATCCTCTTCCTGTGCGGCGGCGCCTTCGTGGGTCTGGAAAAGGTGATCAGCCGGCGGGTGGGCCGCAAGGCGATGGGCTTCATGACCCCGGAGGATTCCCGTGCCGAGAGTGCGCGCTACAACAGCAGCCGCCGCGACACGAACCTTCTCGCCGAAGTCCAGCCGGTGGACCTGATCAAGTTCGGTTTCATCCCGGAATTCGTGGGCCGCCTGCCGGTCGTTTCCGTCCTCGAGGATCTGGACCAGGCCGCGCTCATGCAAATCTTGACGAAGCCCAAGAACGCGATCGTTCGCCAGTATCAGCGGTTGTTCGAATTCGAAAATGTTAAACTGAGGTTTAGCGACGAGGCGCTCGAAGCGGTGTCCAAGCTGGCGATGGAGCGCAAAGTGGGGGCCCGTGGCCTCCGCATGATCCTCGAAGACCTGATGCTCGATCTGATGTACTATCTCCCCTCATACAGGAAGGTGCGTGAGTTCCTGGTGACCAAGGAGATGGTTATGGCGCAGAAGATCAATCTGGCCTTGCTCGAGAAGGCGGGCTAGCACGCCGCGAAACGGGAAGACGGGCCGGGGAATCCGGCGCGGCTGGGGTCCAGTTTCGGAAGCGGGTCTTCATCTTAAAATCTCAACAGGGGAAGCCGGTTAAGGGGCGAAACGACAGGTACACATGCTGACGTCGAAAGAACGGTCGGATACCAAGCGGCTCCCAATGATGCCCGTCCGCGACGTGGTCATCTTTCCGCACATGATGACCCCTTTCGTGGTGGGTCGTGAATCCAGCGTGCGCGCCCTGGAAGAAGCCCTGGCCGGGGACAAGAAGATTTTTCTGGCCACCCAGCACGATGCCTCCGTGGACGAGCCGCGGCCCGACGAGATTTACGCCGTCGGCACCGTGGTCAGCATCGTGCAAAGCCTCAAGCTGCCCGACGGGAACATCAAGGTGCTGGTGGAGGGCGTCGAGCGCGCCAAGACGATCTCCGTCTCCACCGAGGATGGCTTCCTTCGCGCCTCCCTGCGCACCTTCAACTACAAGGTGGAGGCGGGTCCTCAACTGGAGGCCTTGGTCGGACGGGTCACCACCCTTTTCGAGCAGTACGTCAAGTTGAGCCAGAACCTCAACTACGAGACCATGATCGCCGCCATCCGCGTGGACGATTCCGGCAGGCTTGCGGATACCGTCGGCGCCAACCTGCAATTGACCATCGAGGAGAAGCAGGAACTCCTGGAGATCTTCGACCCTCTGGACCGCCTCACCCGCGTGGCCGACATTCTCGATATCGAGATCGAGAAACTGAGCGTGGACCGCACCATCCAGGGCCGGGTCAAGCGGCAGATGGAGAAGGCCCAGAAAGAGTACTACCTCAACGAGAAGATCAAGGCCATCCAGAAGGAACTGGGCCGCGGCGAAAAGAACGAGTTCGACCAGTTGCGGAAGAAGCTCGAGACCGCCGGCATGACCGCGGACGCCAAGGAGAAGGCGGAGGCGGAACTGCGGCGGCTGGAGAGCATGCCGCCCATGTCGGCCGAATCCACCGTGTCGCGCAACTACCTGGACTGGCTGCTGGCCATGCCCTGGAAGAAGCGCAGCAAGGAGACCCTGGACCTCATACGCGCGCAGGAGGTTCTGGAGTCGGACCATTACGGGCTGGAGAAGATCAAGGAACGCATTCTTGAATTTCTCGCCGTGCGGAGGCTGGTCAAGCATCCCAAGGGTTCCATCTTGTGCTTTGTGGGCCCCCCCGGCGTAGGCAAGACCTCGCTGGGCATGTCGATCGCCAGGGCCACGGGCCGCAAGTTCGTCCGGCTGTCGCTCGGCGGCGTCCGCGACGAGGCGGAGATCCGCGGCCATCGCCGGACTTATATCGGGGCCTTGCCGGGACAGATCATCCAGATGATGAAGAAGGCGGGCACGCGGAACCCGGTCTTCATGCTGGATGAGGTGGACAAGATGTCCATGGACTTCCGGGGCGATCCTTCGGCCGCGCTGCTCGAGGTGCTCGATCCGGAGCAGAACTACATGTTCGTGGACCACTACCTGGACGTGGAGTATGATCTGAGCCAGGTGTTCTTCATCTGCACGGCTAACGTGCTCCATACCATCCCGCCGGCTTTGCAGGACCGCATGGAGCTCATCCGCCTGTCGGGCTACACGGAGATGGAAAAGCTGGAAATCGCCAAGCGGTTTCTGATCCGCAAGCAGACGGTGGAGACCGGCCTCACGGACAAGCAGGTCCAGTTCGCCGACGAGGGAATCAAGGTACTGATCCAGTACTACACGCGGGAAGCCGGAGTCCGCAACCTGGAGCGCGAGATCGGCAACATTTGCCGCAAAGTGGCGCGTTCGGTGGTCAGCGCCGAGACCAAGGGCGCTCCGCCCGCGCAGCCCGTGACGGTCCGCAGCGAAACCGTCCCCGAGTACCTGGGCCCCCTCAAGTTCCGCGAGCTGAATGCCGAGAAGAAGAATGAGATCGGGGCCGCCACGGGATTGGCCTGGACGGAAGTGGGCGGGCAGATTCTGACCACCGAAGCAACCATCATGGAGGGCAAGGGCAAGCTGACGATCACCGGCAAGCTGGGCGACGTCATGCAGGAGTCGGCCCAGGCCGCCCTGAGCTACATCCGCTCGCGCGCCCAATCTTTGGGACTGCAGCGGGACTTTTACCGCCACCTCGACATCCACGTACACGTGCCGGAAGGCGCGATCCCTAAAGATGGTCCGTCGGCCGGCATTACCATCGCCACCACCATCTGCAGCGCGCTGGCCAGAATTCCGGTGCGATGCGACGTGGCCATGACCGGCGAGATCACCTTGCGCGGCCGGGTGCTTCCGATCGGAGGCCTCAAGGAGAAGCTGCTGGCGGCCCACCGGCATGGCATCGCCGAAGTCGTTTTGCCGCGGGACAACGAAAAGGATCTGCCCGACATTCCGGAGGCGGTTCGCAGAGACATCAAACTGCACTTCGTCGATTTCATGGACGAGGTGCTGAAGATCGCGTTGGAAAAAGAGCTTGTGGCGTTGCCGTTGCCCGCGACCGCCTCAGGGCTGGAAGTCGCCTCTCCGCACATCGAAGAGAAACTGCATTAATTACGAAATGGATTGAGGACCGCGGCGCCCCACCGATGTGCGCCGCAAGAGTTGTGACTCGGCCGGCTAGGCCGAAGAGCGAGGTTCAACTTGGCTAACGATTCCGAAAAGCCTGAAATTCAGGCTGAGGTACCAGTAACAACCCCCCCTGAGGAACCCAAGCCTCAGCAGCAGGCGCCGCCTGCGACAAGAAATCCGCGCAAGCGCCAGGGCTACGGTCCCCAGGGCCCGGCGCCGTCGGCCGCCAGCGGAACGGTCACCCTCGACCTGGTCGCCCTGAAGGAGATGAATATCCAGCAGCTCAGCCAGATCGCCGTGGATTTTGGCGTGCAGGGCGCTGCCGGACTGCGGAAGCAGGAGCTTATTTTCAAGATTCTGCAGGCGCAGGCAGAGAAGAGCGGCCTGATCTTCTCCGAGGGCGTGCTGGAGTGCCTGCCCGATGGATTCGGGTTCCTGCGTGCTCCCGAGTACAACTATCTGCCGGGTCCGGATGACGTCTACGTCTCGCCATCCCAAATCCGCCGCTTCGATTTGCGTACCGGCGACACCATCTCGGGCCAGATCCGTCCGCCCAAAGAAGGGGAACGGTACTTCGCGTTAATCAAGGTTGACGCCATCAACTTCGAGCCGCCCGAGGAAGCCCGCAATAAGATCTTCTTCGACAACCTGACGCCCCTGTACCCCGACGAGCGCCTCCGCATGGAGACGGTCAAGGAGAACTACTCCGGCCGGGTGATGGATCTGCTCACTCCCGTCGGCAAGGGCCAGCGCGGCCTGATCGTCTCCCCGCCCCGCACCGGGAAGACCATGCTGTTGCAGAACATAGCCAACTCGATCACCGCCAATCACCCGGACGTATCGCTGATCGTTCTGCTGATCGATGAGCGTCCCGAGGAAGTCACGGACATGCAGCGGTCCGTGAAGGGCGAAGTCATCAGTTCGACCTTCGACGAGCCGGCCACCCGGCACGTGCAGGTGGCCGAGATGGTGATCGAAAAGGCCAAGCGCCTGGTGGAGCACAAGCACGACGTGGTCATCCTGCTGGATTCCATCACCCGTCTGGCGCGCGCCTACAACACCGTGGTGCCCCCCTCGGGCAAGGTTTTGTCGGGCGGCGTGGACTCCAATGCCCTGCAGCGTCCCAAGCGATTCTTCGGGGCGGCCCGCAACATCGAGGAGGGCGGCTCGCTGACCATCGTTGCCACCTCCCTGATCGATACCGGCAGCCGCATGGACGACGTCATTTTCGAGGAGTTCAAGGGAACCGGCAATATGGAGATCCACCTGGACCGCAAGTTGGTGGATAAGCGCATCTTTCCGGCCATCGACATCAACAAGAGCGGAACCCGGAAAGAGGAACTGCTGCAACCCCGGGAAGAGCTGAACCGCGTCTGGATTCTCCGCAAAGTATTGAGTCCATTGTCCCAAGTGGAATGCATGGAGCTTCTGCTGGACAAGCTCAGCAAGACCCGCAGCAACGCCGAATTCCTGAATTCCATGAGCGGCTAGGCCTGCGACGCCGGGATCTCACGCCGTCACCGATTTCGGGCTTCCCGCGGATAACCTTCGGCGCATGATCGGCGTCATTGTTTCTTGAGGATAGGGAATACTGCCGGTCCCTCGCGGATCTGCGGACATTGTATATGACAAGTGGACTTCCCGCACCGAACCCACTTCCTGAACGCGAGCCGCCGCAGCCGGGGCCCGTGCCGGTCCTCCCGCGCCCAGCCCCACCGCGACGTCGGCGCTGGCTGGTCGCTGCTGATTCTCTCCGGGGTGGCTGCGGCCGGGGCGTTGTACTTGCGTAACCTGCAGATGCAGCCCGCCACGGGAGGCGGGCCACCGGTGGTCAGCGTGCCGGCTGCCAGCGTAGTGACCGGCGATCTGGAACGCACAATTCGATTGTCGGGCGCCACGGCCGCCCGAAACTTCGCCACCATGGTGGCGCCCATGATGCGCGGCGGCCGGGGGGGCTCGATGGGCGAGATCCGGTCGATTAGCACCGGCGCGGGCCGGCGGGGTGGCGGCGGTGGTGGTGGTGGCGTGGGTGGCGGCGGCGGTAGCAGTGGCGGGGGTGGTGGCGGCGGAGGTGGCGGTGGGGTGGCCGTCCAGGTGGCGGGATGTTTGGCGGGACCCTGACACTGGTTTCCCTGGCCGAGGCCGGGAAGGTCGTGAACAAGGGTGACTTGGTCGCCGAATTCGACCGGGAAGAGATGTTGACGCGCCTGGACGACTTCCGGTCGAGCGTGGGTCAGACGGAAACCGGCCTGAACACGCTCAGGGCTCAACTGGCGGTGCTGGAGAAGACCCACGCGCAAACCCTCAAGGAAGCCGTGGCGGACGTGGACAAGGCGCAACTCGATCTCAAGACCATTCCAGTGCGTTCCGAGATCGACGCCACCAAGTACCGCCTGGCTCTGGAAGAAGCCCAGGCGACCCACAAGCAGCTGCTGAATGAGGTCAAGATGATGCAGACCTCGTTGCAGTCTCAATGGAAGCCGGCCCTGCTCGCGCGGGACGAAGGGCAGGCCGAGCTCAAGCGGACCGAAGCCAATGTGGACCGGATGGTCCTGCGCGCCCCGATCAACGGGTTGGTGGTGATGATGACCACCGTTCCGCCGCGGAGGCTCCACGGCGCCAGATCAAGGCCGGCGATCAGGTGGGCTACGGATCTCCCGATCATGCAGATCGTGGACCTCAGTTCCATGATCGTCAATGCCAGCGTGAACCAGACGGACGCCGAGCTGATCCGGATCGGCGCCAAGGCGCGGGTGCATTTCGACGCGTATCCCGGTTTGGAACTGCCGGCCGAGGTGTATGCGATCGGCGCCATGCCCAAGGGCGGCCATGCGCGCCGAGTACGTCAAAGAGGTTCCCGTTGCGCTCCGGTTGCTGCAGTTGGACAAGCGAGTCATCCCGGATCTGTCGGTGGGCGTGGACGTCACCCTGGACAGGGAGCCGCAGACCGTCATCGCGCCCCGGGAGGCGATCTTCCGAGATGGACCGGATGGCAGGCCGTTTGTTTTCTTGCAGCAACCCACGGGTTGGGTGCGGCGCGAAGTGGATTTGGGCAAGGCCAACTACGTGGCGGCGGCGGTTCGCTCCGGCCTGCAAGCCGGAGACGCAATTGCCCGTGAACGCCCACGGATGGAAGGCGAGGGGAAACAGTAGTTCCGGCGAGGCGGGAAGCGAATGTCCAAGGATCTAAAACCCAGTCAGAGAATCGGCAAGCACGGATTGTCGGGGCGGCAGAAGACCATCCTGTGGGTTGTTCTGCTGCTGCTGTTCGGCGGAGCGGGCTATGCCGCTTACCACTACGGCGCGCGTACCGTGGTCGAGGTGCCCGTGGCGCGCGTGCGCCGCGGCGCCTTCGTGCTGGCGGTCCGTACGCGCGGGGAAGTTCGCAGCACGCGGTCCCTGGTCCTGACGGCTCCCCAGGTGCCCGGTTTGCGGATTACCAAGCTGGTCACCTCGGGGCAGGCGGTCAACAAGGGCGACGTTGTGGTGGAATTCGACGCCGCCTCCCAGGAGCAAGCTCTTCTGGAGCGTCAGAACACCGTGGACACGATCGAGAGCTCGATCGGTGCAGACCAAGGCATCGCACAAGATGACCGACGAGGCCGACGCCCTGAGCCTCATGACCTCCGAATACAGCTTGGAAACTTGCCAAGCTGGATGCCAGCAAGGCGGAGATTCTCTCGGCCATCGAAGGGGAGAAGAACCGGATCAACGTCGGAATTTCCGAGGGCAGTCTTAACCTGGTGAAAGCCTGGATCAACACCCACACCGTTTCGCAACAGGCCGACCTGCAGCGCTACCAATCCTACAAGGATCAAGGCTCTGCGCGAACTGGAGAAGACCAAGGGCTATCTTGAGCAGCATGACCATCCGGGCCCCCATTGACGGGGTCGTGAACATTATGTCGAACTTCCGGTCGGGCGGCAACTTCGGGGCCAGCGACCCTCCTTTCCGCGAGGGCGACAGCGTTTGGACGGGCGCGGCCATCGCCGAGATCCCCGACCTCAGCTCGATGCGCGTGGAGGTGAAGCTGGACGAGGTGGACCGGGGAAGGGTGCGGCTCGGGCAGGCTGTCAAGGTGCGGGTCGACGCCATCCCGGACAAGGAGTTCGACGCCGAGTTGGACTGGATCAGCCCGATTGCGGCCTTGGCCTTCCGCGGGGGCCGCGATTCCGACAAGCAGTTTCCCGCCTATGCGACCCTGAAGAGCGTGGACCCGCGGCTGCGGCCGGGCATGAGCGCCTCGGTGGACATTGTGATCGAGAGCCAGCCCGACGTGCTGCTGATTCCGGTTCGCGCCAGCTTTACCCAGGCTGGCAAGCCCAGCGCGTTTGTGCAGGTGGGAGAGCAGTTCCGTCCTCGCCTGATCGAGGTCGGGCAGCGCAACGACGAGGACATCGTGGTTCTCAAAGGGCTGCGGGAAGGGGAGATGGTAGCCCTGGAAGACCCGACCGAAGCGGCCATGAGAGCGAAGAAGAAACTGTGAGGGTGGAAATCTCCGATTGGCATTCGAGTGATGAAATCATTTGCGGGCTTGTTGGGTGGCGGCTGCGGCGTGGGCCTATCGCTACGTCCAGCAGATGCCGCAGCGGCGGCAGGATATCCCCGTCGCCAAGGTGCGCCAGGGCGAGGTCGTGATCCGCGCCTTCTCCAGGGGCGAGTTGCGGGCGCTGCGCTCGGAGTCGCTGCTGGCGCCCAACCTCATCGGGACCGTGCAGGTCACGCAATTGGCGCCGCGTCGGCGCGTTTGCCCGGGAGAAGGACCTGATCGTGGAGTTTGACGATTCCGAGGTGCTGTCCCGGATCGAGGAGACCCAGCTCAATCTCCAGTCAACCGACGAGGAGATCAAGCGGCAGGAGGCGGAGCTGGCCATCCGGAATAACCAGGACCAGGTTCGAGTTGCTGGCGGCCCAATATGCCGTGCGGCGGGCCGAACTCCAGGTGAAAAGGAACGAACTGCTTTCGGCCATCGACCAGCGCAAGAACATTCTGAGCCTGGAGCAGGCCAAGCGCAGCCTGGCGCAGATAGAAAGCGACGTCAAGTCGCGCCAGGAGCAGGCCCAAGCGGCCCTGGCGCTTTCCCGGCAGCAGCGCAACAGGTTGCAATTCGAGCTGCAGCGGGACCAGATGAGGCTGCGCCAGACCACGGCTTCTGGCCACCATGAGCGGCCTGGTGTCCATTCGCCAGAACGTCTTCGGCGGGGCGCGGCAGTTCGGCGCGCAGGTGCCGGACATCCGCGAGGGCGATCAGGTTCAGCCGGGCATGCCGGTGGCCGACGTGCTCGATCTTTCCGAGCTGGAACTGGTGGCCAAGATCGGCGAACTGGACCGCGCCAACCTGGTGGAAGGTCAGGAGGCGCTGATCCAGCTCGATGCGCTGGCCGGCAAGAAGATCCACGGCAAGATCAAGAGCATGAGCGGAACGGCCAGCGCGAACGTGATGGCCGGCGACCCGTCCAAGAAATTCGACGTCGCTCTTCTCGATCGACATGAAGGAGCTGCTGACGACGGTGGGCGCCAAGCCCGAGCAGATCCGCGAGGTGCTGGCCACGGCGGAGAAGAACCGCAACCGTCCCGTTACGCGCATGTCCATGTCCGTGGCTAGCTTCGCCACGAGGGGCGGCAGGCGCCGGATGCGAGCGGCTCCAACGGCGCGCTGGGCGAGGGGCAGGGTTTCGGTGCGGACCAGCCCGCCGGCAGGCGGCGGCAGGCGCGCAGGCGGAGGCCGGCCAAGGCAGTGGACGGCGCGCCAGATCTCAGGCCGGCGCCGGGCCGGGCGAGCCAGCGCAGAGTGGACGGGCGGACCGCGGCGGCGCAGGTGGCACGCGCGGGGCTGACCGGCGGCCAAGGCGGAGCAGCGCGGCGCCGCGGCGCCAGGGCGCTCCGGGTGTTCCGGCGCCGGGCATGGGGATGTTCGGCGGCCGTGGCGGCTCTCGCTTCACGCAGCAGGAGATCTGACGGCGGCCAAACTGCCTCCTCCCCCCGAGGAAGACAGCGGGCTCCAGGTGCTGCTGCGCCCCGGTCTGCTGGCCGATGTCGAGGTCATCATCGAGAAGATCCCGAACGCGATTTACATCCCCGCCCAGGCCGTCTTTGAGAAGGAAGGCAAGCCGGTGGTGTACGTGCAGCGCGGGCGAACGTTTCGAGGAGCGGGCCGTCAAGCTGGCCAAGCGCAGCGAGTCCACGATGGTGATTTCGGATGGCCTGAAGGCCGGTGAAGTGATCGCTCTGGCCGACCCGACCCGGCAGGGCTCGAAGAAGAAGGAAGAGAAGGGCAAGTCGGGCGGCGGCGCCAGCCCGATGGCGCGGGGCGACCGGTGCAAGTCGTAGGGAGGCATGGATTCCGAGCGACAGCAGAGGGAAGTCATGACCGGTGTAAGCAGTTTTTTGCCGGAGCTGTACATGGGGCTCTCCAGCCTGATGGTGCACAAGCTGCGAAGCTTGCTCACCATGCTGGGCATGATCTTCGGCGTGGGCGCCGTGGTGGCGATGCTGTCCATCACGGCCGGCGCGCAGAAGGAGATGATCAGCTTCATCGACTTGCTCGGGGTGAACAACATCATCATCGAAGCCAAGGAATCGACGGACCGCAACGAACTGCAGGCGCGCCGCGCCATCTCGCCCGGTCTGACGTTCCGGGACTACCGGGCGATCGTGGAGAACGTCCAGGGAATCCAGGCGTCCACGCCCGCGCAAACGCTTCAAGCCCACCAAGCTGCTGCCGAAGACCAGCCAGGAGCCGCCCGCAGCTGATCGGCGTGCTGCCGAACTTCCTGGAAATCAATTCCCTGAGGATGCTGGAGGGCCGGTTCTTCAACGAAGAGGACAATGCCACCTCGGCGCCGGTCTGCGTGCTGGGGGAGACGGCCAAGGTCAACCTGCTGGGCTATGAGAGGGCCGTCGGCAAGTACGTCAAGGTCAACAGCACCTGGCTGCAGGTGATCGGCGTGCTGGGCCACCAGGCCGACCGCCGACACCGACGTCGAGGGCGTGGAGGTGACCAACCGCAACAACCTGGTGATCGCGCCGCTGAACACCGTCATGCGGCGGTTCGAGGACAGCAACAGTTTCTTGAAAGACGAGATCGACGGCATCTACATCAAGGTCAGCTCGGGAGTTGACCCGATCGAGACCTCCAAGGTCGTGAGCGCCATTCTGACGGCGACCCACAAGGACGCGGGCGACTTCACGCCGGTGGTCCCCGCCGACCTGCTGGAGCAGAAGCGCCAGACGCAGTTGATCTTTCAAGTCGTCATGATGTGCATCGCCGGAATCTCGCTGCTGGTCGGCGGCATCGGCATCATGAACATCATGCTGGCGACGGTGCTGGAGCGGACCCGCGAGATCGGCATCCGCCGGGCCATCGGCGCCCGCCAGGCCGACATCGTGCGCCAGTTCCTGACCGAAGCGGTCTTGATTTCGATCGTCGGCGGCCTGATCGGCATTGTGTTCGGGTTCACGCTTTCCCAGGTCATCGCGGCGTTCGCCGGGTGGTCCACGGTGGTCACCTGCGGCTCGATCGCCATGGCGTTTGGGGTGTCCGTGTTCATCGGACTGCTGTTCGGAATCTATCCGGCCGTGCAGGCCGCGAAGCTGGATCCGATCGAGGCAATCCGGTACGAGTAGTGAGAATCCCCATGAAACTTCGGTTTACAGTATTGGCACTATTTGCGCCTTCGGCCTGTTGGCCCAGGAGGCGCCCTTGTTCCCCAGCCGGCCTACTTCCGGAAGATGTTTTCGACTCCCACCGGCCACGTGGAATTGCAGCCCCCGGTCCGGCTGGCCGACTACGTCGTGGACGGCAAGCTCGTGCTCTCGCTGCGGTCCTATCTGGATCTGGTGATGGCCAACAATACCGACATCGCCGTTCAGAAGCTCTCGGTGGAGACCTCCCGGAACGCCATCATGAGTGCCTTCGGGCGGTTTGACCCGACGCTGCAGGCTCACGTTCAGGCACAACCACTCGGCGGTCCCGGCCTCGGACCAGCTTGCAGGGCGCCAATGTCAGCAAGACCACGACGTCGGGCCCGTTGGCTTCAACTACAACCAGTTGCTTACCACGGGCACGCCGTTCAACGTCGGCTTCAACGGCGTCAAGAGCTACGTCCAACAGCGCGTTCACCACATGCAACCCGAGTTTGAACTTCCAGCCTTCAGTCAGGCTTCACCCAGCCTCTGTTGCGGGGGCGCGGCGCCTATCATCACGCGGCTCCCGATCACCATCGCCCGGGCCAACCTGCGTCGCAGCGAGCTCAACATCAGGTAACCAGATCATGACGCTGGTCCAGAACGCCGAGAACGCCTATTGGGACGTGGTTGGCGCCCGGGAGAACCTCAGGGTGCAGCGAAGAAGTCGCTGGAGCATGCGCGATGAGTCCCTGAACCGTTCCAGAGAGAGCTCGAACTGGGGGCGATGGCGCAACTGGATATCTTCCAGCCGCAGGCCGACCATGCTTCGGCCGAGATCCAGGTGTCGCAGTCGCGCTTCCGGCTGGCGCAATTGGAGGATGCCCTGCGGCGGCAGATCGGCGCCGACCTGGATCCCAAGTTCCGGGACCATGCCGATCGTGCTGACCGAGACCGTCGCTGCCGCCGACCGAGCGACGCCGCCCTCGACAGAGAGGCTCTGGTGCAGAAGGCGTCTGGCGAAGCGGCCGGACCTGCAAGTCCTCGCGGGTGGGTCTGGAGATGGACGATCTCAACATCCGCTGGCCGCCGACCAGCTCCGGCCCAACCTGACCCTTACGGGTAGCTATTCGTCCAGCGGCCGTGGCGGGACATTTCTATCAAAGACGGGACTTGGGATCGACCGAGTCATCACCATGATCCCGGGCGGCTTGTTCGATGCGCTCGACGACGTGTTCGGCTTCAACAACACGACCTACAGCGTTCGGTCTCAACCTGAACTTGCCGTTGCGCGACCGGGCCGGACGCCGCCAGGCTGGCCAACACCCTGGTGCAGGAAGAAGCAGGACACCCTCAGCCTGCGCAGCCGGGAGCAGGGCGTCCGCCTGGACGTACTGAACGCGATCAGCCAGGTGGAGTCCAGCCGCGAATCGGTGAAGCTGGCGATCATCGCCCGGGACCTCGCGCAGAAGCAGCTCGACGCGGAGTGGCAGAAGTACAATCTGGGCACCAGCCAGATGTACTTCGTGCTGGATGCGCAGACCCGGCTCACGCCGCCGACGTCCCGCGTGGTCACCGAGTCCATCAACTACCGGCGGAATCAGCTCAACCTGCTGCGCGTGGCCGGCACGCTGCTGGAAGAGCGCGGCATCGCGATACAATAAGCGGAACGTGGATCGTGGAACGTAGATCCTACGCTCCACGTATCCACCATGGGCCGCATCCACGTACTCCCCGACCAGGTCGCCAACAAGATCGCCGCGGGCGAAGTCGTCGAGCGCCCGGCCTCGGTGGTCAAAGAACTCCTGGAAAACTCCCTCGACGCCGGCGCCGCCGAGCTCAGAATCGACATCGAAAACGGCGGGCGGCGGCTGATCCGCGTGGCCGACGACGGCTGCGGCATGCTGCGCGACGACGCGCTGCTGGCCTTCGAGCGGCACGCCACCAGCAAACTCGACCGACGTCAAGGACCTGGTCCCGATCGCCACGCTGGGTTTCCGCGGAGAGGCGCTGCCCTCGATCGCCTCGGTCTCCCGGCTGGTGCTCGAAACGCGCTCGGCGGAGGAGGCCACGGGGATGCGCGTCGAATTGGCGGGCGGCAAGCTGCTGCGCGCCGATGAAGCGGCGCTCGCGCCCGGCACCACGGTCACCGTGCGCGACCTGTTCTACAACGTGCCGGCCCGCAAGAAGTTCCTGCGCAGCGAGCAGACGGAACTGGCCCACATCGCCTCGCTGGTCACGCACTACAGCCTGGCCCATCCCGACAAGACCTTCCTGCTGCGCAACGGCGCCAACGAACTCCTGCACGTGACGCCGGCGGCGACCTTGCGGGACCGCGTCTACCAGGTCTTCGGAAGCCAGACGCTGGAAGAACTGGTCGAGCTCGGCCCGCGGCAGACGCGAATTGCGGCTGCCCCCGCCCGGCGCCCGAAGAGCAGGAAGCCGCGAGCCGCGTCTTCCGCTTGCGGGGCTTTGTCTCCCGGCCCCAGTACCAGAAGCTGAACCGGAACTCGATCTTCCTGTTCGTCAACGGCCGCCTGATCCGGGACAAGCTCCTGCTGCACGCCATCTCCTCGGCCTATCACAACCTGATGCCCCCGGCCTGCTACCCCTTCGCGCTGCTGTTTCTGGAGTGCGACTTCGAGGAGGTCGATGTCAACGTTCATCCCTCGAAGACCGAGGTGCGGTTTCGCCACGGCTCCTTTGTGCACGATTTCGTGCGGGACAGCGATCCGGGAGGTCCTGATCGAGTCCAGGCCCGCTTCCTCGCTGCCGGCGCCGGCGGAGGTGGTCATCGATCGCGGCGCTGCAACCCGCCGCCGCTCTGCCCTTCTCCGAGTTCACCCAGCGCATCGAGAACCAGCCGTGGCCGGAGGCGCCCTCAGCCGTCCTCCCGCCGCCGCAGGAAACAGCCGAGTCACTGCCCGAGGTTACCCTCCACACGCCCCGGCCCGTGCAGCAGGAGCCGCCGGCCGAGCCACTCCGGCTGCGAGTGCCGGACACGCACGGCAGTTTCCCGCTCGACACGCTTCCCGCCGAGCCGGCCAGCCTGGCGGCGCTGGCCGATTTGCGGCCGCTGGGGCAGCTTCACGAGAGCTTCATCATCGCCGCCGGCCGCGACGGCCTCTGGATCATCGACCAGCACGTGGCTCACGAGCGTGTGCTGTTCGAGAAAGTGCTGAAGCAGCAGGCCGCCGGCAAGGTGGAGATGCAGCGCCTGCTCATGCCGCTGGTGCTGGAACTGACGGCCGGGCAGCAGATCGAGTACGCGCGCATCGCCGAGGAACTGCACGCGGCCGGCTTCGAGACCGAGCCGTTCGGCCATCGCACGATCGCCGTGAAGGCCGCGCCCGCCGGGGTCGGCGCGGCGGACATCCAGAAGCTGGTGTTGGAGATTCTGGAGATCGCGGAGACCGAATTGAGGGGCCTGTCGATCGGCGATCTCCGGCGGGCGCTGGCGGCCTCGATCGCCTGCCGGGCGGCCATCAAGGTCAACACGCGGCTGGACCAGACCAAGATGGAATGGCTGCTGGCGGCGCTGGCGGCCACCGAATGCCCGATGACTTGCCCGCACGGACGGCCGGTCGCCCTGCGCTACTCCACCCGCGACATCCTGCGCGGGTTCCACCGGATCTAGCCGAAAGCCGCCGCCCATCCGCACTTCAGCAGCACCACAACCCCCAGGGCAGCAGGACCAGCCCCAACGCCTTGCCAAACGTCATTCTCTTGGCCGCCGCGGAGAATCCCAGCGCCAGCAGCAGCATCACCCAAATGCTGAACAAGTCCACGGAGCTGGCCAGGCTGTGAAGCCATTTGGCCGTGCTGTTCGGGTCAAGAAACGCCCCGGCGTTGAGCGGCAGCGGGTTCTGATGTCGAAGTCCTCCGGGTTCTTCAGGAACATGACCACCAGGGCCAGCTCGTCGAAAGGGCCGTGGGGAGGAAGGAATAGCAGGTAATGCTGAAGGCTTGCGGGTACCTCAAGCCCGCCCCGCCCAGCAGGTTGAAGCAGCCCAGCAGGATCCCCGCCACCACCAGGTACGTGGCCGTGGGCCCCAGCACGGCGCCCGCAAAGCCCATGGGCACGCCGAACTTCATCCCCTGCTCGACAGCGCGCTCTCGCTGCTCCGCCGACATCTGTTCCAATCGCGGATTCGACTCGATCTGGCGGCGAATCATCTGATCCCAGCCGACAACCTTGGAAAACGCAACGATATAGCACAAAGACAGCGCCGTCAGGATGATCAGCGGCGCCCAGAAAAGAGGGCGCGCCGCCAGGCTCTTGAAATACGGGCTTCGGCTCCCAGAAGACCCCGACCAGGCGCCCTAACTCTCCCATTTCCTTGGGCTGAACTGCTGGTTCTGGCACATCGCCTCCCTCGGGTTATCCAAAGTTAACATCTTGGCGTTACCCTTTTGGAATCTTGTTTGCCTCGGATGAATATACTACACTTCGGATCGAAACTAGCGCCCAAATCTCAGAAGCCGGGGGGCTTCGCCAATGCTGAGTATCTTCGATCAGAGTGAATCCGAGCAGCAACCCGAAAGGAAGCTGAACTTCGACCGCCTGCAAACCGTTCTGGAGCCGCGACGGCCCACAGACCAGCATCCCGGAACAGTCGCCGTGGAGGAGCCTCCGAAGGTGAAACTGGCGCCGCCGGCGGTTAGACCTTTCGAGCCCCGGCCCCCGGTTGCTCCGCCGGAGCCTCAAGCCAAGTCGACCCCGCCCCCAGCGCCACCGGATGACGCGATTCCCGCCGAGTTGCACAAGTTCGCCGAGCAGTTCACCCGGGATTTTCGCCAGGTGCTGGTCAGCACGGTCAAGGACATCCAGGGGCCGGCGCACAAAATGGAAGAACATGAAGAGCGAACTGGAGGCGTCAGCCAGAAGATTGACGCGTTGGTCAGTGCGCTGCAGGAGCTTTCCCAAAGAATCGATAAGGTGGAGAACGCGGGCATTATCGCCACCACGGCGGCGCATGCCACCCGGGACGCGCAGCAGGCCATTGAGAAGCGTCTCGACATGCAGGCCGGAGTGCTCCGCACCCTTCACAACGGCAATCAATCACGCGAGGAAAGGCTGGACAAGCTCCTGTCCACGTTTCAATCGCTTCAGAACATGGACTCCCAGTCCCAGCCGCTCAATACTCTACCGGATAGTCTCTAGGAGCGTCCAGGCGTTCATCGCCGGACCGGTGTCGTCTTGACGGGCTGCAGTGACCGGAGGTAGGCCACCACAGCCTCGGCGTCCTCGCGCGATAACCTGTAGCGCGGCATGGGAGGACGAAGGGGATTCCCCGTAGACCCGACGCTGGTCTGTAGCGCCCGGATGATCTGGGCGTCGGTGTAGCCCGGCAGGCCCGCGAGCGCTGGAGCGAAATCAGCCCAGACGGGCATCTGGATGGTGGGCTTGAAGGGGAGAGCGGCGCCCCCCATCCACTTGGCCCTGTCGGGTTCCCCCTTGGCGGTGGCAGGGGTGTGGCAATCGATGCACATGGACGCTTGTTCCACCAGGTATCGCCCGCGGTCGATTTTCTCCTTGGGTGAAGCAGCCAGAAGAACGCAGAAACCAGATGCGATTCCGATGAACGTGAACGCAGCAACGTGTTTTCCCAGTCCGGTCATTACGTGACAATTCTCCTCTCTGAGTTCACTGCTTGAGTCCAGATTAACACGCCTCCTCCTTTGCTAGAATGGGGGTTCGACCTGTAGCGCCAATCGACAACTGAGTCAGGGAGCACGTCCGCCAATGATTTCCGCCACCAAAATGCGTCCGGGGATGGTCATCAAGTTCAACAACGAACTCTTCTCCATCTTCAGCGTTGCCCATCGCACCCCCGGCAACCTTCGGGGTTTCGTGCAGGCCAAGATGCGAAGCCTTCGCAGCGGCTCCATGACGGAGCACCGCTTCTCGTCGGAAGACCGCGTCGAGCGCGCCGTGCTGGACGAGCAGGAGATGGAATATCTCTACGACGACGGCGAGTATTACTACTTCATGAACACCGAGAACTACGAACAGATGCACCTCACCAAGGAGATTCTCGGGGACAGCGTCGAGTACCTTGTGCCGCAACTGAAGGTCAGCGTGGAGTTCTATGAGGGCAAGCCCATGAGCGTCGAGTTGCCGGCCACGGTGGACCTCACGGTGATGGAAACGGAACCCGGGCTGAAGGGCGCCAGCGTCTCCAACGTCACCAAGCCGGCCAAGATGGAGACCGGCCTCGTGGTTCAAGTGCCCGCTTTCATCAACCAGGGCGAGAAGATCCGCGTCAACACCGCTGAAGGCACCTACCAGGAAAGGGCCTGAAGGCCAGTCGAGGCGGTACGGCCTGTCAGGCCTCGGCCGTGGGGGATTTCACCGGTGGTAAGCCGGCTCGCGCACGGCGGCGCAAATCTCCGATTCCCATACCGGCCATAGCCGAGGCGATTCCGCCCGCGGCGATCAGCGGCAGCGTCATTACCACAAAGAAAACGGTGGCGAAGCCTGTCGCCGTGGCCCTGTCCACATCAAACACCCTCAACGCCACCACCGTGAAGAACTGAAATCCGCCGATGTTGCTCGGCGCCTGAGGCAGGACCGTGCCCAGCTTCAGAATCACCAGCACAACCGCAACTGCCTCCAGCGGCACGTCGAGCCGGAGGCCTTTCATCAGGGCGTAGATGGGGACGAGCTGTGCGGCCAGGTACAGCACGCTCACCGCCGCCGATGCGTAGAACCAGCGTGAATTGCCCATGGCGTGCAGCCCCTCCACCGCCTGCCGCAGCGCCGCCGCCCACCGGCTCCGGGAGACGGCGGCATGGGCGCGATGCTTATGGAATATGACTACCGCCACCACCGCTGACGTCGCGACCACTGCCAGGGCCAGCACCAGACTCGCCTTTCCCAGGTAGCCGGGTACCGGAACGGCAAGCGTGACAGCGTATAAACTCAGCACCAGCAGGATGCCGTCGAGCAGGCGCTCAATCAGGACGGAGGAGAGGGAGACGGTGAAGGAAATGCCCGCCCAGCGCGCCTGCAAGTAAGCCCGAATCAGTTCGCCGCTGCGGAGGGGAAGTACCGCGTTGGCGAACAGTCCGACAAAAATCGCCTGCACGGACCGGAACAACCTCACGGCGGCGACGGACCGCAGCAACAGGCTCCATCGCCAGCCCTGGCAGAAATAGGTGGCGAGCTCGGACACCACGGCCAGCGTGAGCCAGCCCCAACCGACGGCCGCGAACTTGGGAAGCTCCGTGCTCCAGTCGAATCCCCAGTAAACCCACACCAGTGACGCGATCGAGAATGTGTAGCCGAGCGCGGGCGCCATCCGCGACACAGCGCTACGATGCGGGGACCCCCCGCCGCCCGGAAGACATGAGACCCAAGAGCCATCATACCCGCGATGCGTGCTCTGTCGTACCGCCCGGGCCTCACTCGGACTGGAAACCCGGCTTCGTGATCGGCACCTCGCGCATGCCCGACGCATATTTTCCCGCGGCGGATCGGATCTTGGCCGCGTTCCCCAGCAGCACGAATGCCAGGCTGCGCGTCTGGTAATACTTCCGCGCGGCGGCATTGGCGGTCTGGAGCGATACCTCATCGATTCTGGTGAACAACTCGTCCACCTCGCGGCGTTCCAGGCCGAATACCTCGAAGTCCTTCAAAGTGGTCGCCAGTTGATCGGAAGTTTCCAGTCGCTGGGTCGGATACAGGCCCTTCACATAGGCCTTGGCCGAGGCCAGTTGTTCCGCGCTGATGCCCTGCTCTCCAATCCGCTTGAGCAGGCCGAGCGCCATGTCGATCGCCTTTTCGGTTGCATCCGTGCGCGTGTAGGTGCTGATGACGAGGCTGCCCGTGAGCCGGTTCTGCTCCATGCGGCAGCTTGCCCCATAGGTCAGACCGCTGTTGACCCGCAGCTCGTCGTTCAGCATGGAGGTGAAGCGCCCGCCGAACAGGGTGTTGACCAGCCACAGCGGGACCCGGTCGGGGCTGGTGCGATGGATGCCGGGCTGCCCGATCTGGAAGTAGGTCTGCGTGGCGTCGGGCTTGTCCACCAGCAGCAGACGGGCCGCGGCGCCTCGTTGCGGGGGATTGTCCACCATCCAGCCGTAGGCCTCGCCGGCGGGGATCGTTCCAAATGCCTCCGTCAGTTTGGGCGCGAGGATCGATGGGTCGAATTGACCAACAGCGATCACGGCCAAATTCTTCCCGACGTACACTTGCCGGTGGTAGTCCACAATGCTCTTCCGCTGCATGCGTGCCAGGCTCAGCTCGTCACCGCCCGCCAAGTGCCCGTAAGGGTGCGATGCGCCATAGAAGAACGTCCGGAAATACAGAGACACAGCCGCCGGAGGGTTGTCCTTCAAGGCTCGCGAGGCATCGATCCTCTGCGCCAGTACCTTGCCGACCTCGGCATCCGGGAAGGCCGGACGCATCACGGCGTCCGCGAACAAGCCCAGCGCGCGGTCCAGATCCTTGCTCAGGAACTCCATGCTTACCTGGGTCGCTTGCTCGTCGCTGGAAGCCTGCCAGGTGGCGCCGAGGGAATCCAGAGCCTCGGAGAACTCGCCGGCGCCGCGGCCCGGCGTGCCGCGCCTCAGTAGCTCGGCGGTGACCGCGGAGAGTCCCGCCAGTTTGGGCGGGTCGGATTCGGAGCCTCCACGCACGACGGCGCGCAGGGTGACCAGTGGCAGATCGGTCGCGGGGCATCAGCACCACCGCCACGCCGTTGGGAAGCACCTGCCGGGTGTACGGGGGAAGCTTCACCTGGGCGGAAGCCAACGTGGCGGCAAGCAGGCAGTCGGCAGCGATCGAGATCGATCTCATTTCGAGGCGTCCTTTCCCTCCGGGATGAGCGTCGCGACCGTCCTGTTCTTCTCACCCAGATACTGCCTGGCGACGCGCAGAACGTCCGCTGCCGTCACGCTCTCCAGAGTTTGCCCGTACTGGTTCACCTTCCGGTAATCGCCGAAGAACACTTCGAACTCACCCAGCAGGTTGGCTTTGCCCGCGATGGTCTCCAGCCCCCGGTAGAAATCGGTGAGCAATTGATTCTTGGCTTTCTGCAACTCCCCGGCGGGAACTTCCGTGGCGCGCAGCCGTTCCAGTTCCTCGTAGAGCGCCTGCTCGGTCTTGGCCGGATCCACGCCGCTTCTGGGCTGTATGGTAAAGATGGTCTGCCCGGGGTCGAGCGAGAACTCCGTGTCCTGGCTCACCTCCAGAGCGATCTGATCGCGATCTACCAGGCGCCGGTAGAGGCGCGAACTTCGCCCGTGAGTCAGGATCGCGCCCAAGACCTCCAAGGGGACATAATCCGGATGGCTGGACTGCGGCACGTGATAGCTCACCATCTGGATGGGAAGCTGCGCCGCCTTCCGCACAATGACCCGGCGCTCACCTTGTTGCTCGGGCTCTATGGTGCGCACCGGCAACGGCGGCTCCTGTTTGGGAATCGGCTCCAGGTATTTCTTCGCCAGCGCGATGACCTCGTCAGGTGTCACGTCCCCTGCCACGACCACGACACAATTGTTGGGCGCGTAGCCCACGCGGAAGTGGTTCTTCAGGTCCTCCATGGTCCAGGATTCGATGTCCGAAGCCCAGCCGATCACGGGCCAGCCGTAAGGATGCGCCGTGAAAGCGGCCGCATTCAGTTGCTCGTAGAGCGCTCCGGGGTTGCTGTTTTCCACCGAGAGCCTCCGCTCGGAGGCGACCACGCCGCGCTCGGACTCGATGATCTTCGGATCGAACGACAGGTCGCGGATCCGGTCGGCCTCCATGTCCATCAGCAGATCGAACGCGCTGCGCGGGAACCAGTCCGTGTAGACGGTCACATCCCGGGAGGTGTAGGCGTTGTTATTGCCCCCGTTCTTCTCCATCTGGATATCGAACTGCTTGGGCCCGTATTTCTTCGCGCCGTTGAACATCATGTGCTCGAAGAAGTGGGAGATGCCGGTGGCGCCGGGCCTTTCGTTGCGCGAGCCGACTTTGAAGAAGAAGTACAGGGCCACGTTGGGGATGTCGTGATCCTCATGGATCAGGATCTTCATCCCGTTGGCCAGCGTGTGCGGCCGCACCTCCAGTTGCTGCCCGGCCGCCAGTGCGGCCGCCAGCACCCATAGAGCGATTGCTCTCATGCGTCCAAGGTACCAGATCGAATTGGATGTACAATCGAAGACGGCCAGGATGCCAAATAGGAGGGAGACAGGAATGAATTCGAAATCTGAGCTGGGCCCGGCGGGCGAGAATTCCCGGCGGGGGTTTATGCAAAAACTCGGGACGCTGGCCGCGGCGTCAAGTGTGGCGGCAAGTGCCAGCGCCCAGTCGCTGCCGTTGCCAGCCAGGAGCGGCGGGCGTGGTGGCCCCACTCGGCCGGAGCCAGGCCCCCTTGCACAGCAGCCGATGCCGAAAGTTCGTTTCGGCAAGCACGAAATTGGCCGCCTAATTATGGGATCGAACGGCCCGGGGCTGCATTTTTCCGTCAAGGAAGGCATGGACGCCCGTGAGTGGCTTACACCCGAACGGGTACTGGAAGAGAACCGGCACATGGAGGCGCTGGGCATTACCTGCATGGAATCCGGCACGCGCCGCATGGCCCCGTACGCCGCGGAAAAGGGCGGCAAGATACTGTTTGCCGCGCGGGGCTCGGCGCGGACCGGCAAGGAGAGTGCAGAGAGACCCTGGACTCACCCAAAGGAGATCGCCAAGAGCGGATGCATCTCCATCCATCACCAGGGCGCTGGAGACAATGGCACAGATGCATGGTGGCGGCAGGGCAAGCTCGACGTTGTGCGGGAGTACTGCAAGATGGTGCGGGATACGGGTGTGCTGGTAGCCATCACCAGCCACAGGCCGGAAGTGTTCGAAATCATCGAGTCCCAGGGCTGGGATGTGGATTACTACATGACCTGCCTCTACAAGTATGGCCGCACCCACTCGGAATGGCTGAAGGATTTCGCTCCCAACCCCCACATGATGCCCGTGGAAATCGGCTACCCCACCGAGGGGAATTCGGAACTTTACGGCGGGGAAATCGCTTTCGTACAAGGCGATCCGCCGGCGATGCTGAAAGTCATCAAACAGTGCAAGAAGCCGTGCTGGGTGTACAAGCTCCTGGCCAGCACCCGCCTCACCCAGAGGCAGGATATCGTCGAGGACAGGTTCAAATACATTCTCTCGAACATCAAGTCCACCGACGCCGTGGTGGTCGGCATGTGGGGCAAGTACCAGGACGAGTTCGCCCTCAACAAGGAGTACGTGATCAAGTACGGCGGGTCGTCGATCCGCGTATCGTAGGAATCAGCGACGGATGGCCCGGTAACGCTCGTACGCCCGGCTCCAGCTCCCGGTCATGGTCCCGGGCGATAGCTTCTTGGGTAACCCGTGGTGCATCGCGCGATTGTAGTGGACAAAGAGGCCGCAGTACCGGCACAATTGCGGGAACTGCTCGTCTAGAGGGTCGTGCGCCTCCGGAAGGGTCTTGCGGCCGATGTCCATTCCGAATACGCGGTCAATGCCGCCGCAAATGGGGTGAGGGTAGTAGCCCTGCCGCGTGAGCCCCAGCCCGTACATCGAAGGCAGGAAACAGCCCTGTGAAAAATCGGCGGTCGAATGCTCGTCAAGATCCGCCGGCGCAACGTTGAAGGCCAGGTGCTCAGGCTGGACCTTCTGGCGCTTTTGCGAGCAATACACGGCCACGGCCGGTGGGAGCTGCCGCACCAGGCTGCGGCTGAGTTCGGAATAGCCGTTGGTGTTGACCTGAATGACGGTGGCCGGCGAATCCTGGCTCACGTAGCTGTGCAGCATGTGGACGATCTCCAGAAACTGCGGGTGGAGAGTGGGCTCGCCGCCCTCAATCTGGATCGCCTCCCAGCGCCGTTTCTGCTGCCTGCTCTCGCCGATGAAGCGCATCACCTGATCCACCGCCATGTGCTCGGGCGCGGGCGCTTGCCCGGCGCCGCAGGACCGGTCGCAGTCCACGCAGCCAAAGTTGCAGTCTGCCGTGATGTCGATGATGATGCGCTTGTGGGACGGGCGGTACGGTGGGCCCGAGCGCCACGCCGCGCGCTTCGCCAAATCGTGCTGCCAGCGGAAGACCGGCAGGGGCCAGCGCTCGGCAGCCCGGCGCAAGCCGGGCGGCAGCTTCAGATAAAGGCTCCGCAGTCTCATGGGCGTGCGGCCGTTTGCGCTTCATTTCGGATGGCCGAGATGAGGCCGAAATACTCTGCCAGGTGGCCGTCCTCAAACCATACCTCGGGCGGCCTCAGCGCCCCGCCGCCGGCACCGGCAGCAAACTCCGTGCCGCCTTCGGCGACCCTTTGGAGCAGATCCGCCAAATCCTTTTCGCCGTCAAACAGCCGGGCGCCCGGCGAGGCGGCAGCCACCTCGGGAATCGCACCCACGCGGCGGGCCACCACCGGTGTGCCCAGAGTCAATGCCTCCGCCACTACCAGGCCGAAAGTCTCCGGGAAGAGCGACGGCACCACCACGGCCCGGGCGCGTTGAAACAGCGCCCGCACTTCTTCGTTGGACAAGAGCCCGGCAAACTTGACGTTCGGCAGGCCGCTGGCCATGCGCTCCAGCGCGCTCCTCAGCGGTCCGTCGCCGGCGATCAGGAGATCCAGGTTGGGCACCTGACGCATGAGCGGGATGACGGTCTGAAAGCCCTTCTCGACAACCAGCCGCCCGGCGGCAGCGATGAACGGCCTGGCCGGCAGCCAGCTCGGTGCGCGGTCCGCCGGATTCTGCGGGCGGGCTTCCCATCCCTCCGGCAGCAGCCCCGGCAGGACGCGAAGACGGCGGCTTCTAACTCCGGCGGCCTCGCAGGTTCGCATGGCGTGTCGGCTGGGGAACAGGATCGCGTCCAGGCTGGAAAGGGCCTCATTGAACCAACCCTCGCGCCTCCATAATTGTGGCGGCACTCCCCGCCGCAAGTTGCACCTGAAGCAGGCGCGAGCCTGACACGCACTCCGGCCGAACTTCCACAACAGGCTCTGCGGGCAGATCCACCAGTAGTCATGCGCCGTCAGCAGCTTGACCGCCTTGGATGGCATGCCCGCCAGCCGTGGCACGCCGCGCCCCCCCAGCAGCGAGACGTTGTGGAGATGGATCACGTCAAACGCCTCGCGCTCGAACATCTGCCGCAGGCGCACCGCGTGGCGTCCGGCGCCGGCCGTCTGATGGCTCCAGAGCGCATCCAGTCTGCCTCTCCAGCCCCTGCTCAGAGGATGCTCGACCAGGCCTTCCGGCGGCTGATAGGAGCGCAGTGGGGTCCGTCCGCGAACGGTCTCGAACGCGCCCGGGCTGTAAACGACGTGCACCTCGTGTCCCCGCCGCAGCAGTGCCTGGCACATCCGCTCGACGTAGACCGAGTCACCGCCGAAGCTGTGCGCGCCGAAGAACGACGTGATCATGCAGAACTTCATCCGGGACCACCGCGTTTTACCAGCCTGCGCGCCAACATCTGCACCGCGCCCCAGCTCTCGCCCATCGCCCACAGCTCATGGCCCGCCGCCTGGATCGGCAGCGTCAGCAAAAAGGCCAGCCCCCACCCCGCTCTGAGCGCATCCACGGCGGCGCGGCACAGAACCCACCCGATGGCCGCCCAACTGAAAACCAGGCGCAGCCACGTGAGCACGCCCGGCGGGTCCATCAGTTCCACCTGGGCCACCGAGAAGTCGCGGCCGCGCTGAAACCGTTGGCGGCAAAACCCGAAAAAGCTGTCGAGATGCCGGTGCCGGACAACGGCGGCCGGCACAAATCGCGGAGGCTGCCCGCGCCGGGCGGCTTTCCAGCTCAGAATTCCGTCTCCGGAGAACATGCGCCCGGGAAAAGGCCCGACTCTCTCCCAAAGCTCCCGTGAATAGGCGGCATTCGCCGTAGCCGCGCAACGCTTTATCCCCGGCTTCAATCCAGGCAGCAGCCAGTGGAACTTGCACAAGTGAACGCCTGTTTCCCACCACGCGCGGCTGCCCAGTCCCATCCCGCCGACCAGCGCGCCGTGGCCGGAGTCAAATGCCGCAACCAGGAACTTCAGCCAGTCGGGATGGGCCTCGCAATCGGGATCCGTGAAAACCAGCAGTTCGCCGCCGGCTTGTTGTGCCCCGAGGTTCCGGGCGGCGTGCGGCAGCAACCTGGTTGGGCTCTGAATGAATCGCGCCTCCGGATAACGGGCGCGGACGATCCCTTCCGTCTCGCTCTCTTGTGAGGAGTTGACCACGATCAACTCGAAGTCGCCCAACGACTGCCCGCGCAATGCATCCAGGCAAGCCGCGATGGTCGAACCGGAGTAGTAGGCGGGAATGATGACCGAGACGCGGGGCTCTGGCTTGGCGCTCATCGGCCTGCCCGGGGCGCCGACAGTTCGAGCCAAATCACGCGCGACGCGGACAGTTCGCCGCCGCGGAGAAGCCCCCACGCCTCTCCCAAGGCGCCGCATGCATAGAGAAGCAGGATCACCGGCAGACCCGCCAGCGCGTCCCGCATCGAGGGGCGGCCGCGCAGAGCGCTGAAAAGTCTCTTCAGCCGCAACGCCGGCACCAGCAGCGGCACCGCCATCACCGCCAAGATTCGTTTGGGGAGGTTCCATTCTTCGTGACGCAAACGGCGGTTGGCGAACAGGCGCGCGTACTCGAAGTGGCCGACCATCAAGTCCCGCAGCGCCGTGTTGGTCTCGTGGGCCAGCAGTGCGCCGGGGACGGACAGAACCCGGAAGTCCCGGCCCAGGAACTGCTGCAGAAAGAAATCCATCTCCAGCAACGCATCCAGCCTCTCGCCCAGAGCCAGCAACGCGTCGCGCCGGTACGCGATGTTGTTCGCCGTGGACGTCGGGGCGGGCCCTTCCGGCAGCGGGTGCGCCAGCGCGCCGTACTCGGCCATGAACACCGATCGGTAGAAGTAGGTGTCGGGGCTGCCGTTGGTGAAGGCATAGCACGCGGCCGCCCCATCCCAGCCTCCTCCGTCGAAAGTCCGCGCGACCTCCTCGGCCCAACAGGCCGCGGGGATAGTGTGATCCTCGAGGAAGGCCACCACCGGCGCCTGCGCATGACGGACGCCCTCGGCACGGGCGGCGCCCCAATCGTCGCTTCCGGGCCGCCGCACAATCAGAGTGCGCAACCCCGCCGGCGGGGTGATGGCATGCGACCCTTTGGGCGCCAGGTCAATAATGATGGCTTCGATATCGGAGGCGATGCTCTGACCGGCCAGCGCTGCCAAAAGACGCTCGGCACGTCCCCGGTCTGGGCCGGTGATCGCCACTACTGACAGCAACGGTGTTTTCAATCCGGCTCTCCGAAGCCCACAGTATACCTCGCAAGCCGTCTCCTGCCGGTTAGGCGGAATGCGGGATAATCGAGTTTCTCCACTTCACTGCGATGGCCTCAGAGTCGCGAATTGTCGTTCTGGTCGGCCTGCCCGGCTCAGGGAAGTCCACTTACCTGGAGCGGCTGGGGGTGACGGCGCTCTCCTCGGATACCGTGCGCCGCCTGCTGGCCGACGACGAGACCGATCAGAGCATCCATCGCGAAGTATTCGCCACGCTGCGCTACCTGGTGCGGCGCCGCCTGGCGCTGGCGAGGCCGGTCACCTATTTGGACGCCACTCACCTGACGCCGCGCGAACGCCGCCCCTACGTCAAGATGGGCCAGATCTTCGGCTGCGCCGTCCAGGCGATTTTCTTCGATGTTCCCTTGGAAGTCTGCCAGGAGCGCAACCGGGGCCGCAACCGTGTCGTTCCGGAGGACGTGCTGGAACGGATGGCCGCCAAGCTCGTGCCACCCACGGCCAAGGAAGGCTTCTCAACGATTACGGTCGTCAGAGACTGAGCGCGCCGGGCGACGCTCCCACATTCGCAGCGCCAGCGTCCACGCCAGCGCCGGCGCCAGAACGGCGAGCCCCGTCAGGGTAGCGAGTGTCTTCGCCGCGATTCCGGCGTCGATCATGACTCCGGCCAGGTAGCTCACCGCGGACATGGTCACCACGAAGAAGGCGTAGTCGGTCGAGAAGACTCGTCCCCGGAAGCGATCCTCAGTCCTGGCCTGCAAAAGCGTGGCGGAGAACACCCAGATGACGGAACCCCCGGCGTGGGCGAACACGATCGCGGCAAACGCCGCCCATAGGGAGTTCGCACTGCCCAGAGCCAGGTATCCCACCACGCTGGCGAAAAAGCCGTACAGGATGCCCTTGCGCAGGCGGCTTTCGTTCTGGCCCGCCCAGGAGATGGTCGTCAGCGGACCGAGCAGCGCACCCACGCCGCGGGCGCCCATAAGAAGACTCATTCCCAGCATGCCGGCGCGCTTCGGATCGAGGCCGGAGAGGAACACCGGGAAGTCGCGCTCTCCCAAAATCGGCAGGATGATCCAGTGCGTGCCCGCCACCCCCAGGCCGGCTTTGACCAGCAGCGTGGCCAGCAGCCGCCAGTCCTTGGCCACGTAGCGCAGACCCTCCACCACGGGCGAGAAGTCGGCCAGATCGCGCAGCTTCATCGGGGCCGCGCCAGCCACGTGCGGCTCGGCGAAACGCATGCCGCGGATCAGAAAAGCGGACGCCAGGAAAGACAGGGCGTTGACCACGAAGACAGTGTTCCGGCCGAATGCCACGGCCACCGCTCCCCCGATGGCGGATCCGATCGCCAGATTCACCGACCAGGTAGTGGAAGAGACGGCGTTGGCCACCAACATTTCGCCGCCTCGGGCGATGTTGGGGATCACGGCACTGCGCGCGGGCTCGAAGAACGCCCACATCACGGTTTCGGCGAATAGCAGCAGATAGATGAGCCCCACCAGCTCGCGGCTCCGCACCGCCAGCATCAGTAGGACAATCACCGCCCGCGCCAGATCGGCGAGAATCATCACTCGCTTGCGGCTGATGCGGTCGTTCACCACACCCGCTCCCGGGGCGGCGAAGAATTGGGGTAGGACCTGGAGCACCACGGCAAGTGCCACGGAGGTCGCCTTGCCCGTCAATTCCAGCAGCAAGCTGTAGATGGCGATGGTGTACAGCCAGTCGCCCAGCTCGCTGACGGTTTGCGCCATCCACAGCAGCCGAAAATTGCGGTTGGTGCGAACCAGCCGCCAATAGGCGCGAATGGAGAACGGCCCCGGCTGCATCTCAGGATCTGACGTACAGCCCCATGCGGCGTTTCACCAGTTCCACGGTATCGTTGGCGATCAGACTGGCTCGCCCGGCCGCCGCGGTCAGGATGCCGTCCAGATAGCCCGGCTCGGACGTGATCTGCCGGTAGCGCTCCTGGAACGGCTCCAGATGCGAAATCACCATTTCGGCGGTTTGCTTCTTCAAATCGCCGTAGCGCATGCCGGAAAAGTGAGACCGCATGCGTTCGCCGGGCCACTCGGAGAAAGCCTGGAAGATGTTCAACAGGTTCTCGACACCAGGGCCGAGCGCGCTGTAATCGACCGCCGGATTAGAGTCCGTCGTGGCGCGCATGAACTTCTTCCGGATGACGCCCGGCGGGTCCAGCAACGCAATCGCATGCCCCGAGCCCGGCTCGGACTTGCTCATCTTCTTCAGCGGGTCGTCGAGTCCCATCACCCGCGCGCCCACCAGGGGCAGCTTGGTCTCGGGCACGACAAAGGTCTCGCCATAGAGCGCATTGAAGCGCTGCGCGATGTCTCGCGTCAGCTCCACGTGCTGCGACTGATCGTCGCCCACGGGCACGAGCGCCGCCTGGTACAGCAGAATGTCCGCCGCCATCAGGACCGGATACTGGAACAGGCCGTCGCCCACGGTTTCCTGTTTCTCGGACTTGGCCTTGAACTGCGTCATGCGGCTGAGCCAGCCCATGGGGGTCACGCAGGTCAGCATCCAAGCCAGCTCGGCGTGCGCCGGCACCGAAGACTGCACGATGACGGCGGAAGACTGGGGGTCGATCCCGGCCGCCAGGAACAGGGCCGCGGTCTCCCGGATCTTCGCCAGCAGCTCCTGGGGCTGCTGGTACAAGGTGATGGCGTGCAGGTCGACGATGCAGTAGATGCAGTCATAATCGTGCTGCAGGCGGACCCAATTCTTGAGGGCGCCCAGATAATTCCCGATGTGCAGGTTGCCGGAAGGTTGGACACCGGAGAAGACTCGTGGTTTCATACTAGTAGAGGCGAAGTTCCTATCCTACGCGATGCCACAGTCTGAAACAACGCGGCCCTTGGTGTCTGGCCACGATCTCCATATCGAAAAATGGGTCTATGGCGGCCGCGGCTTGGGGCGTCTGGACGGGCGGGCCGTGCTGGTGCCCTTCGTTCTACCCGGGGAGGTCGTACGGGTGGAAGTGGAACGGGAAAGGCCCGGTCTGTTGGAAGCCAGGCTGTCCGAAGTTGTCACCTCCTCCCCCCAACGCACCGCAACCGCCGTGCCCCTATTTCGGGCGCTGCGGAGGCTGTCACTATCAACATGCCACCTACGAGGCCCAGCTGGCGCGGAAGCTGGAAGTCCTGCGGGAAGTGTTCCAGCGGGTCGGCAAGCAGGAGGCTCCTGGGGAGATAGATGTGATCTCGGCCTCCCCGTGGGAGTACCGCAACCGGGCTCAATTCCACGTGGCGGGCGGGGAGGCTGGTTATCTGGAGGCAGGCTCGAACCGGCTCTGTCCGGTGGACAGATGCCCCATCTGCTCGCCCGCGATCAACCAGGCGCTGGCTACGCTGCGGGGCATGATTCGGGATAATCGCTTCCCGCGCTTCGTGCGCTCGGTGGAACTGTTCACCAACGAATCCGAGGTGCAGCTCAATGTGCTGGAGGCGGACCGCCTGGTCGCCAAGCGCTTCTTCGAATGGTGCGCCGAAGGCATGCCGGGAGCGGCGGCGGGTTCGCTGGACTATGGGGCGGCGGGTCAACTTTACCGCGTCAGCCACAGGTCGTTTTTCCAGGTGAACCGGTTCCTGATTGACAGCATGGTGGAACGCGCTCTGGAAGGCGCGGAAGGCGAGACCGCCGTCGATCTGTACGCCGGCGTGGGCCTGTTCTCGCTGCCCCTGGCCCGCCGGTTCCAGTCGGTGACCGCGGTTGAATCCGTCGGGCGGCGCAGTCCGGGATCTCGAGTTCAACGCCGCCCGCGCGTCGCTTGAGGTGAAGGCCGTCAGGGCCACGGCCGAGGAGTATTTGCAGGACGCGGACCGGCCTCCGGATTTCCTGCTGGCGGATCCTCCCCGAGCCGGCCTGGGAAAGGCAGTGGTCCAGGATCTGGCGCGGCTGCGGCCTGGGCGGCTCACCATCCTGTCTTGCGACCCTGCCACCCTGGCTCGGGATCTCGGCCCGCTGACGGCGGCGGGCTATCGCACCGAGCGGGTCACGTTGATCGACCTGTTCCCGCAGACCTACCACATCGAGACGGTGGTCAACCTGCGCCTGCGCCCATGACGCCTGAGGAAATGGCCGCCTACCTCCTCTCCTTGCCCGAGCGGGTAGTGAGGTCGGCCACGGCGCTCGCCGGTGGCCTGACGCGCGAACTGGGCGACGTTTCGGTGCCTGCGGCCATTCGGCGGACACGCCTCTACCAGTCGCTGGTTGACTCGACGCTGCGATTCCTGATCGAACAAGTGGGCCAGGTGGAAGGCGTCTACTCGCAGGAAGGAAGGCTGGCGGAGGATTTCGCCCTGCGGCGGACGGCGGGGAACGGGATCGAACTCGTCGGCATTCTCACCTTCCGTGCATCCCCCGTGTGGGTGATGGCGGCTCTGGCCGACCTCTCGGGCGTGGGGCGGCGCCTGGTCCAGGAAATTTGCGAGAGCCTGAAGGAGGAAGGGCTTCTAGACCCGAATCGCAACTTCGAAACCGTCGACCAGATGCTGGATGGCTTGGAGAGCTGGGCGGGGCGTGTAGCCGAGGCGATCAATACCCCGCCCCTGGATGTGGGCGAGCTGCGACGCGAGTGGGCCGAAATCAGCGCGCAGGCGCGCGGGTTGAAACCCGCTCAATTGCCGTCCACGGCAACAGTTCGGCGTCACTGGGATGAGTTGAAGCAGGAAGCGGCCCGGCAAGGGCGCACCGTCTTCGAGCTATCCTCTCTGATGGCGCTGGCCACCGTCACACGCGCTCCGGGTTTACTGCCGCGGTTGGCGCGTTCGGCGGGGCATTTTTGGCGACGCACGGGCCGGCTATTCTCTGAAGGCGTGCTCGAGCACTACGCGGTCACGCTCAAGGAGATCCACGAGGCGGGGTACCTCGCCTACTGGACGCGCGAGATGAGACCCTATCTGCAAGCCGCCGCGGACCAATTCTCGCCCAGCCGCTCTTCTCTCACCCAGGGATTCCTGCGCCGCTAGTACATCACGCCCGGAGGTGCTTCTTGACGATCTCCACCAGCATCGCCATGCTGACGGGTTTGGAGAGATAGTCGTCCATGCCGGCTTCCAAACAGCGCTCCCGGTCGCCGGCCATGGCATGGGCGGTCAGTCCGACAATGGGGAGTGTCAGCCAGCGGGGATCCTGCCGGATGAGCCTGGTGGTCTCCAGCCCATCCAGCACGGGCATTTGCACGTCCATGAGGACTAAATCGTAACTGGATACCTCCAGTGCCTCAATCGCCTGGCGGCCGTTGCTCACGACGAAGGTCTGGAAGCCACGCTTGCCCAAGAAGCCTTTGACCACCTCTTGATTGGTGAGATTGTCCTCGACAATGAGGATGCGGGCGGCGGCGCGGGTCTTCTCTTCCAGGTTCATTTTGCCTGCCTGTCCCTCTATCGGTCAGAAACGGCGCGGAGGGCATGCATGGAAGTGCTTAGCGCGCGCATGCGCCCTAAGGTGGACGGCCCATCGAGCAAAGGTGCAGAATGGTGGGTGCCATGAACAGAATTATTCGTACGGACCAGGCGCCCCAACCCATTGGCCCTTATTCGCAGGCTGTTGTCTCCGGCGGGTTTGTCTTCCTGTGTGGTATGGCTCCGGTGGATCCTGCCACGCAACGGCAGGTGGAGGGAGACATTTCCGTTCAGACCGAACGGCTTCTGGAGAACATGAAGGCGGTCCTCGAAGCCGCCGGCTCATCCCTGAGCCGAGTGGTGAAGACCACCGTGTTCCTTAAGGACTTGAACGACTTTCGAAAGATGAATGAGGTCTACGCGCGCTATTTCCCGGAGAACCCGCCGGCGCGCTCGACCATAGAGGCGGCCCGGCTGCCCATGGACTTACCCATAGAAATCGAGGCCATCGCCTCGGTGGGCTAGGGCGCGGGCGAAGTTTCCGGCCAGCGCTACTCGTGGACGGAATACTGAGGCTGCGGGGGATTCAGTTTGATTTCGATGGTCTTGGCCGGCTCTTCGACTTCGAATTTCCCGCCGAACGTCTGGTAGCCTTTGGCGATGACCTGAATCATAATCTGCCCCTGAGGCAGAGGCGGGATCTTGGCCACGCCTTCCATGCTGGTTCGGGTCTCCCAGTTGACGCGGATCTTCTTGCCAAACTTGACGACGGACCGGCCCTGGACAAACCTCACTACCACGCTGGCGCGCTCGACCGGCTGTCCGGCCAGGCTCTTCACTTCGATGCGCAGCGTGGTCATCGGCGGGTCCGCCCGTAGTGGAGCGCAGAACAGCGCCAGCACGAAGACGACGATCCAAACGGCTCGCATGTCCGAATTATCTCAAAACTCGACCAGCCAGCGGCGGCCAGGGGCCATTGGTGGGTTCCGAGGTAGCATGGATGTATACTAACCCCGTCCGGGAAGCGAAACATATGGCAGACAACCCTTGCGAGGACCAAGAGCGGTTCGCCGGCCTGCGGATCGGCGTGGTCACTCTGGTCGCTGCGGCCTTCCTGGCGCTGAGCGCGTGCAGCAGCGGCGATAAACCTACGGCGCCCCCGGCCACGTCCGAGTCTCCGTCGTCGGCGCCGGCAACAGAGCGATTGGTCGGGCCGCTGACCCCTGCGGACGCCCAGGCGCTCGCGACCATGAATGAGCGTCTGAGACAATACGTGGACCTGCACACTAAGATCGAGCGATCGATGCCGAAGCTGCCGAAGGAAGCTACGCCACAGCAGATCGACCAGGACCAGCGCGCCATGGAAAAACTGGTGCGGCAGGCCCGGGCCACGGCGAAGCCCGGCGACATCTTCACGCCCGAGGCGCGTCCGGTTATCAAACGCCTCCTCGCCAGCGTTTTTGGAGGGCCCGACGGCAAGCAGTTGAAGGCGTCGATCATGGATGAGAGCCAGGCCGCACCGTCGGCGGCCAAACTCACTGTCAACGGCCGCTACCCCGACACCGTACCGCTGACCACCGTTCCCCCGCAGGTGCTGCAGACGCTGCCCAAGCTGACTGAGGATCTCGAGTACCGGTTCATCGGGGACTCGCTGATCCTACTGGACGTGCACGCGCACGTCATCGCGGACTTCATCCAAGACGTAGTGCCCAAGTAGCCTGAATGGAGGTCATCATGCGCATGCGTCGTTGGTCTTCCGTCGCACTCCCGCTCCTCCTGATTTGGGCCGGGACCATTGCCGTCCAGGCCGCCCAGTCCCCAGCCGATTCGCCCGTGCCATTGCCGAACAAGGATGGATCGCTAAAATTCAGCGTTCTCGGCGATTTCGGCACCGGCGAGCGGCCGCAGTACCAACTGGCCGAGCAGATGGCCAAACTCCACGAGCGGTTCAAGTACGACCTCGTCGTGCTGGTTGGAGACAACCTCTACGGATCGGAGCGGCCGCAGGATTTCCAGAAGAAGTTCGAGATCCCCTACAAGCCGCTGCTGGATGCCGGCGTGAAGTTCTACGCGTCGCTGGGCAACCACGACGCGCGCGAGCAGCGCTTCTACAAGCTGTTCAACATGGAAGGGAGGCTCTACTACACGTTCAACCCGAAGCCGAACATCCGCTTCTTCGCGCTCGACAGCACCTACCCCGAGCCGGAGCAGATCCAGTGGCTCGAGAAAGAGCTTGCGGCATCGAACGACGATTGGAAGATCGTTTTCTTCCATCACCCCTTGTACTCGTCAGGCGACCGGCACGGCTCGGACTTCCGGCTGCGCGAAGCGCTCGAGCCGCTCTTCCTGAAGCACAATGTGAGCGTCGTGCTCAGCGGCCACGACCACTTCTACGAGCGTGTTAAGCCGCAGAAGGGGATCGCGTACTTTGTCGTGGGGTCAGGGGGCCAGCTACGGCTGGGCAACATCGACCGAGGAGTCGGGCATTACGGCGAAAGGGTTCGACACCGATCGGGCGTTCATGGCCGCTGAAATCAGCGGCGACCAGATGTACTTCAACGCCATCTCGCGCCAGGGGCAGACCGTCGACTCGGGTGTCCTCACGCGCCGCAAGATCACGCACTGATCCCCGCGACGCAGGCCGGCTGGAAGCGGGCGGGGCACCATTCGGTCCCGCGGGCTAAAATCGTTCCATGGGATTCGTGGAGACGCATCGGGTCAGGAGATTTCTCAGTTGGCTCGGCACGGCCTTATTGGCGGCCGCGGGCCTTATCGGCACGTATCAGGCGCTAGCCGGACAGCAGCAGTCTGATATCCCCAAGAGCTTCACTGTCGCCGGTCGCGGGCTACGACTACGTCAAGCGCGAGGCGATGATCCCGATGCGCGACGGCGTCAAGCTGTTCACCGTGATCATCGTCCCGAAGGGCGCCACGAACGCGCCGATTCTGCTCACCCGCACTCCGTACAACGCCTCCAGGCGGGTCGCTCGCAACAACAGCCCGCACATGCTTGCGGCGCTGCCGGCGGGCGACGAGGTGTTCGTCGAGGCCGGCTACATCCGCGTGTTCCAGGACGTGCGCGGCAAGTACAAGTCCGAAGGCGACTACGTGATGACGCGCCCCGTGCGCGGCCCGCTGAACCCGACCGGAACGGACCATGTGACCGACGCCTACGATACCATCGACTGGCTGGTGAAGAACACACCGGAGTCGAATGGCCGCGTGGGCATGCTCGGCTCGTCCTACGAGGGCTTCACCGTGGTCATGGCGCTGCTGGGGCCGCACCCCGCGCTGAAGGTCGCCGCGCCCGAGAGCCCGATGGTGGACGGCTGGATGGGCGACGATTGGTTCCATTACGGCGCATTCCGCCAGGTGAATCCTCGACTATTTCTCGCGAACAGACCGCGAAGAGAGACGATGGCGAGGCCGTCGCGCGCGGCGCCTACGACGATTACGAGGACTTCCGCCGGATGGGTTCCACGGGCGATTACGTTCGCGAGCACGGGCTGGAGCAGTTGCCGTTCATGCGGCGGATCATGGAACACCCTGCCTACGACGCCTTTTGGCAAGGACAGGCGCTCGACAAGTTGGTGGCCCAGCACCCGTCGCCGGTCCCGACCATGTGGATTCAAGGGCTATGGGACCAGGAGGATATGTGGGGCGCGATTCACTGCTACCTGGCGCTCAAGGCCCAAGGTCAGGTGGATCACAATTACCTGGTGATGGGGCCGTGGCGGCACAGCCAGGTGAACTACGATGCGTACAATCTGGGGCCGTTGAAGTGGGACGGCGACACCGCCCTGCAGTTTCGCCGCGATGTGCTGAGACCGTTTTTCGATCAGTACCTGAAGAACGGGGCGCCCAAGGCCGGCACTCCGCCCGTCCTCATCTACAACACCGGTGAGAATCACTGGGATCGTCTGAAGAGCTGGCCGCTCGCCTGCGAGCAGGGGTGCGCCGCGCCGCTGAAGCCGCTTATATCTCCAGGCGGCCTTTGGCTTGGGATTCGACAAGCCAGTGGACCGCGGGGCCGCTGCGGACTCGTATGTCTCCGATCCGGCGAAGCCGGTCCCCTACCTGCCGCGGCCCGTGCGTTTCCCGGACTCCGACCGCTGGAAAACCTGGCTCGTCACGGACCAGCGCTCGGTGGCCGACCGGACCGACGTGTTGACGTACCAGACGCCGGCGCTCGGTGCGCCCGTACGCATCAGCGGCGCGCCGGTCGCCGGTCTGTTCGCTGCCACCAGCGGCACGGACTGCGACTGGGTGGTGAAGCTGATCGATGTCTTCCCCGATGAGGTTCCGAGCCAGCCGGAGATGGGCGGCTATCAGCTGGCTGTGTCGATGGACATTTTCCGCGGCCGATATCGCGACAGCTTCGAGCGCCCGTCGCCCATCCCGGCCGGCAAACCGCAGCAGTATCGCTTTGTGCTGCCAACCACGAATCACGTGTTTCTGCCCGGGCACAGGATCATGGTGCAGATCCAGTCGAGCTGGTTCCCGCTCTACGATCGCAACCCGCAGACTTACGTCGAGAACATCTTTTTCGCCAAGCCGGCGGATTATGTGAAGGCAACCCAGACCGTCTTCCGCTCGGCCGAGCAACCCAGTGCCGTGTGGCTGCCGGTGGTGCCGTAGGTCCGCGGGGCTTTTCAGCCGCCGCCTAGATGTACCGTCTCACCCGCTGGCAATAGGCTCTGTACTCTTCGCCGAAGACACTCCGCAAGTGGTCTTCCTCGGCCAGCACAATCCTATGATGAACGGCGACGATGAACGCGCCGAGCACCAGCAGGACGGGATTCAAGGTGCGCAGAACAGAAGCGAAGAGCGTGGCATACATACCCAGGTACATGGGGTTTCGGCTGACACGAAACAATCCACGCATCTTCAGGCGCGTGCTCTCTTTGGGCTGCCCGATGCGAAAAGACTTTCCAAGCTCAAACCGGCCCGCGAACAACAACATGAATCCAGCGACCCAAACGCACACCGCAGTCCACTCCAGCCATGCCGGTCCCTTGAAGAAGGAGAGGTTTATGCCCCAGCTATCCATGACCATGGCGATCCACAGAACCACGATCAGGTACTTGCTGCCGAAAAATACTGTCCTGCCGATGGGAGCGTCTCCGTCCATGTCAATGTGTCTGCGCCGGAACAGTTGACCGCCAATGAACAGGACTGCAAGGAAAGCCACCGGCAACAACGTCACAACAAGCGCTTCGACCATCGGTATCCATGTCAGGTTACCACTGCGGAGGATGCTACAATCGGCTTATAGGCCGGAGGGGGAACTGGGAAATGAGCGAGAGGAACCGGAGTAGTGTTCCGCGCACACTGGGTGAGTTGCGCCGCAGCCCGTTCTCGGAGGAAAGAACCGGATCGAGAACGGTGCGCGACGAGTTGCGCGAAAACCTTATTGGCAAGTTGAGGCGCAAGGAGACGCTCTTTCCGGGCGTCGTGGGCTTCGACGACACGGTCGTCCCGCAGATCACCAACGCGCTGCTGTCCAGGCAGAACTTCATCCTGCTGGGGCTTCGGGGCCAGGCCAAGACGCGCATCTTGCGGCTGCTCGCGCTCTTTCTGGACGACGCGCTGCCCTACCTGGAGGGCTGCGAGATTCGCGATAACCCGTACCGCCCCATTTGCCGCCGCTGCCGCGATCTCATCGCCCAGGCGGGCGACGACGCGCCCATCGCCTGGCTGTCGCCCTCCGAGCGTTACGTCGAGAAGCTGGCCACCCCGGACGTGACCATTGCCGACATCCTGGGGGACATCGATCCGATCAAGGCCGCCCGCGAGGGCCGCGTCATCTCCGACGAGCTGACCGTTCACTACGGGCTTTTGCCCCGCGCCAATCGCGGCATCTTCGCGGTCAACGAACTGCCGGACCTGGCGGGCAAGATCCAAGTGGGGCTCTTCAATATCATGCAAGAGGGCGACGTCCAGATTAAGGGCTACCCCGTGCGGCTCCCCCTGGACGTCCTGCTGGTCTTCACCGCCAATCCGGAGGACTACACGGCGCGCGGCAAGATCATCACGCCGCTGAAGGACCGCATTGGCAGCGAGATCCGCACGCATTACCCGGCCGCGGTCGAACAGGGGATGGAGATCACCCGGCAGGAATCGTGGACGGCCCGGCTTTCGAGGCCGCAGGTCCAAGTGCCGCCGTACATTGCGGAGGTGGTCGAGCAGCTGGCGTTTCAGGCCCGGGACGACAAGCGCGTCGACAAGCGGTCCGGCGTCTCGCAGCGGCTGCCCATCTCCACTCTGGAGAACGTAGTCTCCAACGCCGAGCGCCGCGCACTGCACAACGGCGAAGAGCTGGCCGTCCCGCGCGTGCTGGACATCTACGCCGCCCTGCCCTCGGTCACCGGGAAGCTGGAGCTGGAATACGAAGGGGAGCTCAAGGGCGGCGACGCCGTCGCGCGCGAGCTGGTGCGGCTCAGCACGGGCAAAGTCTTCGGCCGGCATGTGAACGGGTCGGAGTTGTCCGGCATCGTGCGATGGTTCGAATCGGGGGGATCGCTGAAGCTGGAAGAGCTGGCCGACTCCGAGACTCTGGTCCGCCGCATGAAACCGGTTCAGGGACTGTTCGGCAACCTGAAGGTCCTGGGGGTGGCGGAGGGTGACCCGGCCCCCGTGCTCGCCTCCGCCGCCGAGTTCATTCTCGAAGGGCTGTACGCGCAGAAGCGCATCAGCCGCTCCGAGGAGATGGGCTTCTACGCCGAAGCCAAGCCCAAACCGCCGATCTCCGACGAACAACTCAGGCTGCCGCCCGATTACCGGCGCCGGTTCAACTAGCGGGGTGCCGCTGTGCGGAGCATCAATTACTCGCGCTACACCGCCGAAGACCTCGACGTTGACTCCGAGAGCCTGATGCAGGCCCTGGCCGACTTCCTGCTCGGAAGCGGGTTTCAGAACCAGTACGACAGTGACTACACGCTCGAGGACCTCAAGGAGGCCATACGGCGCGCGCTGGAGGAGGGTCAAACCGCTCTCCCGGAAATGACCGCCGAGGAAGTCGATAACTCTGCTGGACCGTCTGGTCAAGAAACTCGCCGCCGAAGGCTACCTGAATCTGCAAGAGGAGTCGCAACCCGGACCGGGCGGCACTGGGGACGCCAGGCAACAGATCAAGGTGGAGATCACCGACAAGTCCCTCGATTTCCTGGGATACAAGACGCTCAAGGACCTGCTCGCTTCGCTTGGCCGGTCCAGCTTCGGAAGCCACGACACCAGGGAATTGGCTACCGGCGTCGAAACCTCCGGCTCGTCCAAGACGTATGAATTCGGCGACACGCTCAACCTGGATATTGGCGAGACTCTGTTTTCGGCGATCCGCCGCGAAGGCGCCGGGGTGCCGTTGAACCTGGAGCCCGAAGATCTGCGCGTGCATCAGTCGGAGTACCAGAGTTCCTGCGCCACGGTCCTCATGCTGGACTGCAGCCACAGCATGATCCTGTATGGGGAAGACCGCTTCACCCCGGCCAAGAGGGTGGCCCTGGCCCTGGCGCACCTGATTCGCACGCAGTACCCGGGCGACAGCCTGCGTTGCGTCTTGTTCCACGATTCGGCCGAGGAGTTGAAGCTGTCCCAGCTCGCCCGGGTGCAGGTCGGCCCGTACTACACCAACACCCGCGACGGCCTGATTCTGGCGCAGAGGCTGCTGCAGCAGGAAAAGAAGGACATGAAGCAGATCATCATGATCACCGACGGCAAACCCTCGGCCCTGACCCTGGAAGACGGCCGCATCTACCGCAACGCCTTCGGCCTGGACCCGCTGGTCATCAGCCGCACCCTGGAAGAGGTGAGCCGCTGCAAGCGCCGGGGCATCCTGGTCAACACCTTCATGCTGGCCAGCGATCACGACCTGGTAAGCTTCGTGCAGAAGGTGACCGAACTATGCCGCGGCAAGGCCTACTTCACCACCCCCAACCTGCTCGGCCGCTACCTGCTGATGGACTACCTCAACCACAAGACCCGGACGGTGCATTGAGGGGGACAGGTCCGCTTCAGCGTTCGGAATAAGGTACTATCGCTGGTGGCCAGGGGGCTCAAGCGGAAATTCCGGCTCAGGCAGGACGGTTCCCTATGAGCACATCAACTTTCTCGGAACTTGCGCTCCGGGATGAAATCCAGCGACTCCGGGCACGAATCGCTGAACTTGAGGACGAGCGGCAGATAGCGAAGGAGATTACTGAGAGATCGCCCGTGATGATCTCCATCGTGCGGGCGCCGGATTTTGTCTATGAAGTGGTGAATCCGGCTTTCCAGTCGCTGGCTCCCGGCAAGCAATTCCTCGGGCGCCGCTTTGCGGACGTCTGGGCGGAAGTTCCCGATCCGCTCGTCGAGATTCTACAGAACGTCATCAAAACGGGGCGCACTCTTTCAACTCGAAGACGCTCCGTACACGATCCAGCGTGGGCCTGGCGCGCCGCCTGAAGTGGTCTATGTAAGTTATTCCTGGATTCCCCTCCCCGGTCCGGATGGCAATCCCGATCGCATCCTTACACTCGCCCACGAGACGACCGGCTCAGTCCTGCGGCAGCAGGCCGAGGAGGCGCTGCGGAAGAGCGAGGTTGGCCTTGCCGAGGCACAGCGCATCTCCCACATTGGAAGCTGGGAATGGGACCTGAAGTCGAACACGATTGAATGGTCGGAGGAGATGTACCGCCTTTTCGGGCTCAATCACGGCAGCTTCGATGGAAAGCCTGAATCACTGCTGAAATTGATTCATCCGGATGACCAGGAGCGCTTCGTCAGGAACACAGGGGACAATCTATTGCGTGCGGTGGCGCCCCCGCTTGAATTTCGGGTAATTCGTCCCGATGGCACCGAGATCACTTTGTACGCTCAGGGCATGATTGTCTTTGATGATGCAGGTATTCCTGTCAAGGACATCGGGACGGTCCTGGACATTACTGAACGCAAACGGATGGAGGAGGAGGTCCGCGCCGCCTCGCTCTATGCTCGCAGCCTGATCGAGGCCAGCCTGGACCCGCTCGTCACCATCAGCCCCGGCGGCCAGATCACGGACGTGAACCGGGCCACTGAACTGGTGACCGGAGTAGCCGCGCGAGCAGCTCATCGGCAGCGACTTTTCGGATTACTTCACGGAACCCGACCGGGCTCGCGCCGGCTACCGGAAGGCCCTCTCCGAAGGTCTGGTCCTCGACTACCCGCTCACCATTCGCCACGTCTCCAGCCGCACCACCGACGTGCTCTACAACGCCACCGTCTACCGCAACCAGGCAGGCGAAGTGCAAGGCATTTTCGCCGCGGCGCGGGACGTGACCGAGCGCAATCGATTAGAGGAGATAACGAAGAAGTTGCAGCTCCAAATCGCGCAGGCCCAGAAGATGGAGTCCGTCGGTCGCCTGGCCGGGGGCGTGGCTCACGACTTCAACAACCTGCTGACCGTGATCAACGGCTATGCGGCGTTTCTGTCAAAGCAATTGGCCGTCCAGGACCCGCTCAGAGGCTATGCTCTGGAGATAGGCAAGGCAGGCGAGCGTGCTGCCAGTCTCACCAGTCAGCTGCTGGCTTTTGGCCGGAAGCAGGTCATCCGGCCCAGAGTGATCGACGTGAATGGCGTCGTGGCCGATGCGGAACGGATGCTGCAGCGCCTGATCGGGGAAGACATCGAACTTGTCACCACTCTGGCCCCTCACTTGAGACCGGCCATGGCGGACCCCGACCAAATTCATCAGATCATTATGAATTTGGCCGTCAATGCCCGTGACGCGATGCCCGAAGGAGGCAAACTCGAAATCACCACGGCAAACGTCCAACTGGACGACACTACCGCCGCCATCCCGCCGGATGCCGCTCCTGGACGCTATGTCCAGTTGACTTTCACCGACACCGGAACCGGCATGACAGAGGAGGTTCGGCGGAACATGTTTGAACCGTTCTTCACCACCAAGGAGCAGGGGAAGGGGACGGGCCTTGGGCTGGCGATGGTGTACGGCATCGTGCGCCAAAATGGCGGTTGGATTGACGTGCAAAGTGAAATTGGTAGAGGGTCTACGTTCCGAATCTACCTGCCGTGTGTCGATGCCGGGTTGACGGCGGACAAGGCGAAACCGGCCGCGGCGGATGGGATGCACGGCGGTGAGACGGTGCTGGTCGTCGAAGACCAGCGAGCGGTGCGCGGTTTGGTCAGGATGATCCTGGAAAAGCGCGGCTACCATGTTCTCGAAGCCGCCAACGGCGCGGAAGCGCACGCTGTCGCCAGGGGGCACGCTGGTGAGATTCACCTGTTGCTGACGGATGTAGTCTGCCTGGCGTGGACGGGCCTACCCTGTCGGAACAACTGCGGGACTCGCGCCCGAACCTCCGGGTGATCTTGATGTCCGGTTACGCGGAAGATGTGACTGCCGGCCGCAGCGTGCCTGCCAGTGGCTTGCTGTACATTCAGAAGCCTTTCAATTCAGATGAATTGGTAGAGAAGGTGCGTGAAGCTCTGGAATCCCTGTGAGTTATCTTGGCGGCCGTGCTACCCTTCTTGGTCGGAATGCTAAAGCCTCCGAGATCCGCGCTGGTGGAGGGTGGGTGCTCCCATTGCCACTGCGATCCTGATTGCGTTGCTGCCCGCGCCCGCCGGCCTGCCCCCGCACGCGTGGCATTTCTTCTCCATCTTCGCTGCGGTCATTGTCGCGCTCGTGCTCGAACCGCTGCCGGGCGGGGCGATCGGTCTGATCGGAGTGACGACTGCAACGGTGCTCGCGCCTGTCGTACTGTATAGCCCCGCGCAACTCGCCCAGCCAGGCTTTAGGCCGGCTAACGCCGCGCTCACCTGGGCGCTGTCCGGCTTCTCGGACCCGACAGTGTGGTTGATCTTCGCGGCCTTCATGTTCTCATTGGCCTACGAGAGAACGGGACTGGGGAGGCGCATCGCCCTCATTCTGGTCAAGCTCATGGGAGGGCGCACGCTTACGCTCGGCTACGCCGTCGCTGCCGCGGACACAATCCTGGCTCCATTTACGCCGTCTAACACGGCCCGGAGCGCCGGTGTCATCTATCCGGTCATCCGCAACCTGCCGCCGCTCTACGATTCCAAGCCCAATGACGCCTCGGCCCGGCGCTTTGGGTCGTACATCATGTGGGTGGCGATGGCGACAGTGAGCGTGTCCAGTTCGCTGTTCCTGACCGGCCTTGCGCCTAACCTGCTGGCGGTCGAAATGGTCCGCAGTACGACACGGGTTGAACTTAGCTGGTCAGATTGGTTCATCGGCTTCGCGCCAGTCGGCATCTTTCTGCTAATCCTTGTGCCCATTTTGACTTACTGGATCTATCCTCCCGAGATCAAGCGGAGCAGCTCGGTGCCCGCCTGGGCGGACAGCCAACTGAAGGAGATGGGTCCCCCGTCCCGCCGGGAAGCTGTCCTGGGGGCACTGGTTCTTATGGCGCTGGCCTTGTGGATTTTCGGCGGAGCCTACGTGAATGCGACGACGACGGCCCTTGTCGTCATTTCCCTCATGTTGATCACCGGGGTCCTCACGTGGCGCGATATCATCGCCAATGAAGGGGCGTGGAACATTCTCGCCTGGTTTGCGACTCTGGTCGCGCTAGCCGACGGCCTGAACCGGGTTGGCTTCGTCAAGTGGTTCGCCGAGAGCGTCGCCGCGCATATGTCGGGGGTGCCGGCTACAACTGCCATGGTGGTCCTGTTGATTATCTTCTTCGTTGCGCACTACCTGTTTGCCAGCTTGACCGCCCACACGACAGCCCTCCTGCCTCCCATGCTGGCGGTCGGCTCCGTCATCCCCGGCCTTCCGATGAGGCAGTTCGCGCTCCTGCTCTGCTTCGAGCTTGGGATGATGGGCATCCTCACGCCGTATGCCACCGGCCCGAGCCCGATCTACTACAACAGCGGCTACCTGCCTTCCACGGACTACTGGCGGCTGGGTCTGATCTTCGGCGCTGTTTTTCTGCTGGCTTTGCTGGTTATTGGCGTACCTTGGACAACCTTATAAGGAGATGATTAGAGCATGCGAGAGTATTCCATTGCGGTGATTCCCGGCGACGGGATCGGCCCTGAAGTGATTGCCGCCGGTCTTCAGGTGCTGCGAGCGCTGGAGGAGCAGGCGCGAAGCTTCCACTTGAATGTGGAGGAGTTCCCCTGGGGCTCGGATTACTACAAGCAGCGCGGCGTCCTGATGCCGGAGGACGGACTGGACCGGCTGCGGAAGTTCGATGCCATCTATTTCGGCGCTGTGGGCGCTCCCGACGTCCCCGATCACGTCACGCTATGGGGCCTGCGCCTGCCTATCTGCCAGGGCTTCGACCAGTACGCCAACATCCGGCCAACCCGCATCTTGCGGGGGCTGGCATCGCCGCTCCGCGACTGCGGCCCGGGCGATCTGAACTGGGTAATCGTGCGCGAGAACACCGAGGGCGAGTACGCCGGCCAGGGCGGGCGCTCCCATCGCGGCCATCCGGAGGAGGTGGGTACGGAGACCGCGATTTTCACCCGCCGCGGCGTGACGCGTATCATGCGGTTTGCTTTCAGGCTGGCGCAGTCGAGACCGCGCAGGCTGCTCACGGTTGTCACCAAGTCCAATGCCCAGCGGCACGGCATGGTCATGTGGGACGAGATCGCGGCAGAGGTGGCCAAGGAGTTTCCAGACGTCACCTGGGATAAGATGCTGACCGATGCGATGACCACGCGAATGGTGGGGAAGCCCGCTAGCATCGACACCATCGTGGCCACCAACCTCCACGCCGACATCCTTTCCGATCTGGCGGCCGCGCTCGCCGGCAGCCTGGGGATCGCGCCGACCGGCAACCTGGACCCCGAGCGGCGTTTCCCCTCGATGTTCGAACCGATCCACGGCTCGGCGTTCGACATCGTCGGCAAAGGGATCGCCAACCCGGTCGGCGCGATCTGGACCGCCGCGCTGATGCTGGAGCACCTGGGAGAGAAGCAGGCCGCCGATCGTTTGATGCAGGCGGTAGAGCACGTGACGGCCAGCGGCCCGCGCACCCCGGACCTGGGCGGCACGGCGAAAACGTGCGAAGTTACGGCGGCGATCTGCGACGCCTTGCGCCTGGGAATGCGGACTGAAGCTACTTCTTCTTTGCCGGCGCCGGATTGAAATACGGATCTGGTTCGGGAACGGCCGCTCCGTCTTTCCGGGGCGAGGACGCGCCGTAATTCACCGCGGAGGCGGAGTCATGGATCACGGCCTGCCCGCCGCCCACGGTGTCGTCGTAGGCTCCCAGCACGGTGAGCTTGTGACCCTTATCAACCAGGGATTGCCGCACCTCCGGCGGGACGCGCCCTTCGATCGACACCTCGCAGCCGCCGAATTCCAGCTTGGTGAACCGCGGCGCTTCGAGAGCGGCTTGTATATTCATGCCGTGGTCCACGATGTTCGAAACGAATTGGGCGTGCGCCTGCGCCTGGTTCAAGCCACCCATGATTCCGAAGCCTATGTGCACGTTCCCTTTTTCCATGAAGGCCGGGATGATGGTGTGGAACGGGCGTTTTCGAGGCGCCAGAGCATTGGGGTGGTTTGGATCCATCGTGAAAAGCGCGCCCCGGTTGTGCAGGTGAAATCCCTTCCCGCGGACGGAGACCCCCGACCCGAAGCCCCGATAGAGGCTCTGGATCAGCGAGACGATGTTTCCGTCCCGGTCCACCACGGAAAGATAAATCGTGTCTCCCGCCCCCAGGGGAGGGTCCCCCGGCGCGACGTCACACCTGGCTCTGGCAGGGTCGATCAGCGCGGCCCGCTCGGCGGCATACTTCTTGGACAACATGCCGGCCAGCGGGATCTTCGCGAAGCGCGGGTCGGCCACAAATCGCGCCAGGTCCTGGTACGCCAGCTTCTGCGCCTCAATCTTGATGTGGAAGGGATCGGGACTCAGCGGATCCATCTTCGGCAACTGGAACGTCTCCATGATGTTCAACATTTCCAGCGCAGCCACCCCTTGGCCATTGGGCGGCAGTTCGTAGATCTTCCACCCGCGGTACTCCGAGGAGATAGGGTTCACCCACTCGGACTGAAACTCGGCGAAGTCGGAGGCTGCCAGCGTGCCGCCGTAAAGTTCGCTGACCTCGAGAATCGCCTTCGTGATGGCGCCCCGGTAGAACGTGGCGGCGCCTCCTTCAGCCACTAGTTGAAGAGTCTTTGCCAGGTCGGGGTTACGGAAAACTTGCCCCACGCCCGGCGCCGCATCCCCAGGGAGAAAAGTTCCCCGCCCGGCCTCGTCGCTGTTCAGCTTCGGCACCAAAGCCCGCCACGCTTCATGGATCAACTCCGTGACCGGGAACCCGTGGTTCGCGTAATAGATGGCGGGCTGAAACAGCTCCGCCCAGGGGAGGCGGCCGAAGCGTTTGTGCAGTTTCTCCCAGCCGTCCACGCATCCCGGTACAGTGACCGAGTGGATACCTTGCTCCGGCATCGCGCTGAAGTTCTTGTCTCGCAGGAACTGGATCGTGAGACCCTTGGGAGCCCAGCCACTGGCGTTCAGTCCTGTCAGGGCGCCTGAGCTGGCGTCCCAGTAAACGGCGAAAAGATCGCCGCCGATGCCGCACGACATCGGCTCTACCACACTCATGACAGCGTTAGCCGCAATAGCCGCATCGACAGCCGAACCGCCCCTGGCCAGCACTTGCGCGCCCGCTTGTGAAGCGAGCGTCTGGCTGGTCGCCACGATCCCCTGCCGCGTAATCACCATCGAGCGGGCATGCGCCCGTTCCGCTGAGAAAACCGGTGTGTGCGACATGATGATGGCGGCGACCAGCGCCGTCCTCCGTGTGAACGAATGCATGGAACGCTTATTCTACACGCGTTGAGTGGCGTGGAGCTTTTCCTCCACACTGCGAACCTTGTCCTCCATGCGCTGATCCCGATCGGTGCGGGTTCCGAATCGCATGGTCGTGGAAATTCGCGGCACGCCAGAGGCGTGAAGCGCCTCATGGCAACGCTTCACGGCTGCGAACACGGCGTCCCACTCCCCCTCGATGTTCGTTCCGTAGGCGTGCAATTTGGTTTTGAGTCCGGCTTCGGCCAAAATGTCCTCGCAAATGGCCACCTGCCTGGACACGGAGACCCCGACCCCCATCGGGATCACACAAAGGTCTGCGATCACTTTCACCGAATTGCCCTCCTTTCCGCCTGCCACACATTTTAGATCCTCGGCTGGGACGAAAGTGAGAAACTGTCCGTATGCACAAGAAGGTGCGGTGGGGTGTTCTTGGCGTCGCCAAGATCGCCACTGTGAAAGTGATCCCTGCCATGCAGCAGGGCGAATGGTCCGAGGTGGTTGCGCTTGCCTCTCGTGATGGCCGCAAGGCGGAGGAGGCTGCCGGGCCACTCGGGATTCCGAAGGCCTATGGATCCTATGAGCAACTGCTCAGCGACCCTGAGGTGGAGGCCATTTACAATCCGTTGCCGAATCATCTGCACGTGCCCTGGTCGATTAAGGCCGCCGAAGCGGGCAAGCACGTGCTGTGCGAGAAGCCCATCGCCATGAGCGTGGCCGAATGCCGTTCGCTGATGGAAGCCCGCAATCGAACCGGCGTGAAAATAGGCGAGGCGTTCATGGTCCGAACCCACCCGCAGTGGCTGCGGGCGCGTGAACTGGTCCGCTCCGGTGAGATCGGCGAATTGCGCTCGATCATGGGCGCGTTCAGTTATTTCAATCGCGATCCGAAAAACATCCGCAACGTGCCCGAATATGGTGGCGGCAGCTTGATGGACATCGGATGCTATCCCATCACCACCTCGCGTTTCCTGTTCGGAAAAGAGCCGGTTCGCGTGCAGTGTCAGGTGGAGCTCGATCCGGATATGGGCACGGACCGCCTGGCTTCAGCGATTCTGGAATTTCCAGGCGGCCACTCGGTATTCACATGCAGCACCCAACTGGTGCCATACCAGCGGATGCAGATTCTTGGAACGGCCGGCCGGATCGAGATCGAGATTCCGTTCAATGCGCCTCCGGACCGGTCCAGCCGCTTGTGGGTGGACAACGGCGCCGACCGGAGGACGGAAGAGTTCCCCGTCTGCGATCAATACACGCTTCAGGGCGATTGCTTCTCCCGGGCGATCCGCGATGGCGGGGAAGTGCCGGTGCCGCTGGAGGACGCGATCCGCAACATGGCCGTGATTGAGGCCCTTTTCCTCTCCGCGAAGACGGGCAAAGCCGTGTTCTGTCAGGACCGTGTAGAGTAGAATCAGATTGCGCTTCTGAAATCAGGCGGGGGGGTACCCAACTCTGGCTGTCATCCTGAAGGACCTTGAGACCAGGACCCGCTACAGCGTGGACGGCATCCTGCCCGATGCTGTGGCGTTGCCCTCTGACCCCGGTGAGGTCGCCGATGCTCTGCATTCGGCCGCGGACGAAGGCCTGACAGTTGTCCCCTGGGGGGCGGGGACCAAGCAGGATCTTGGCAACCCGATCGAGCAATGCGGTCTGGTTCTTGTCTCTTGAGCGGCTGAACCGGGTCGTGGACTATGTCGCGGCGGACATGACCATCACCGTCGAGGCCGGTATGCCTCTCGCCGCACTCCAAGCGCTCACTGCGGCGAACGGCCAGACAGTCGCGCTCGACCCGCCCCGCGCCGACAGGGCCACCATCGGGGGCATCGCCGCCACGGCCAGCACCGGTCCCCGGCGCATGGCCTATGGAGGCCTCAGGGATTTGCTTCTAGGCTGCCGTGTCGCGCTGCCGGACGGGCGTCTTGTTAGGGTTGGCGGCAAGGTGGTCAAGAATGTCGCCGGCTACGATCTCACCAAACTCCTGACGGGCTCGCTGGGAACGCTGGGGATCATCACGGAATTATCCCTCAGGCTCCGGCCCGTGCCGGCCGACCGCCGTACGCTGCTCTTCGGGTTCACGGGATCGGAGGAGGCCCTGAACGCTGCCGAAAAGGTCATGCGCTCGGAACTTCTCCCCGCCGCCGTCACAGTCCTTTCGCCCGCGGCCGCGCGCCGCCTCCAGGCGCCGGGCGAGTGGTCGCTGGCCCTGGCACTCGAGGAGAGTGTAGAGAACAACGCTTACCAGGCGGGCCGGCTGAACGAGATGTTCGGTGGCGCGGCGGAGGCACAGCCATCCTTTTGGGATGGCGTGACTAACTATGGTGACCGCTTCGGGGCCGCCTACCGTCTGCAAGATCAGCACGGTTATCGGCGATCTGGGGAATCAACTGCGAAAGGCTGGCTCCCTGGAGAGCGTAGTCTACGCGGACAGCGGGACCGTGCTGCTGTACGGTTTCGCGCCCGACGCCGCGCACGCCGGCGGGGTCCTGGAATCGGGTCCCGTCGCGTTGCGCAGGCAGTTCGACGTCTGGGGTCCGCCTCGGCCCGACTGGAAATTTACAGAACGGTTGAAGCAAACTTTCGATCCCGCCCGCATACTGAACCGAGGTCGCTACGTGGGGGGCATTTGAGCATGCTCCCCCTCCTGCCTGCCTCTCGAGCCACTCTGGATAGCTGTACCCACTGCGGCTTCTGCCTGGCGGTCTGCCCCACTTACGACCAATTGGGAATTGAAGACGATTCGCCGCGCGGACGGCTCCACCTCATACGCAATCTGGCCGAAGGCAACATCGAGGCTACGCTGAAGGTGCTCAGCCACCTCGACCAGTGTCTTGACTGCCGGGCCTGCGAGGCGGCTTGCCCGGCCGGCGTGAAGTATGGCACCGTCATCGAGGACGCGCGGGCAGGCCTTGAAGGCGTACGCCGGCGATCGTTCTGGGACAGGCAGATCAGGGCTTTCTTCCTGCGCGGCGTGTTCCCCAGTCCCTCGGGCTTGAGGGCGCTGGCGCGGGGGCTGCGCCTCTCGCAACGGCTGGGCTTGGATCGCGCCGCGGTCAAACTCGGTTTGGTGCGCGGCCGGATGGCGGTCCTGGCGGAGACGGCCCGCGTGCCGCATCGTTTCGCCAGCGAGATGCTTCCGGAGTTCGTTCCGGCGAAGGGCGAACGCCGCCATCGTGTGGCCTTCCTGCAGGGCTGCGTGAGCGACGTCATGTTCGGGCCTACCAACGTGGCCTCCGTCCGGGTGCTGGCCGCCAATGGCTGTGACGTCAGCATTCCCGCCGGCCAGTGCTGCTGCGGCGGCCTGGCGTTCCACTGCGGCGATCTGGAGCAGGCGCGGAAGCAGGCCCGCCGGAACATCGACGCGTTTTTGGCGACCGGCGCCGATTATTTCATCACCAACGCGGCGGGCTGCGGCTCCACACTGAAGGAGTACGGGCGCCTGCTGGCCGAGGACCCGGACTACGCCGAGAAGTCCAGGCAATTCACCGCCAAGGTCCGCGATATCACGGAATTCCTGGCGGCCATCGAATTGGCGCCCCCGCCGCGCCGCTTGCCGCTCAGGGTAACCTACCAGGACGCCTGCCATCTGGCGCACGGCCAGGGCATACGCTCGCAGCCGCGCAAGCTGCTGTCGCTGATCCCGGGGCTGGAACTGAAGCCTCTGAGAGATTCCGACACCTGTTGCGGCTCGGCCGGCATCTACAATATCGTGCAGCCGGAAATGGCCGACGCGCTTCTCCGCCGGAAGATGGGCAACATCGCCGCCACCGGCGCGGAGGTGGTGGCCACATGCAATGCCGGTTGCATGATGCAGCTCAGGCTGGGCGTCCGTCAGTATGGGCCGCGCGTCGAAGTTCTGCACGTGGTCGATCTGCTGGACCGCGCCTACGGGGAGGGCAACGGACATGGATGAGAAACGGCTGGCAACGGAACTGCGGGCCATCGTAGGCGACCGTTTCGTACTCACTGATGAGGCTGAACTGCGCGCTTATGATTGCGACGGCAACACCATCTTCCGGCAGACGCCCCGCCTGGTCGCGCTGCCTGGGAACACGGACGAAGTGGCCCGGGTGGTCCGGCTGCTGGCCTCGAACGGCATTGCCTTCATTCCGCGCGGGGCGGGGACCGGACTTTCAAGCGGCGTGGTGCCCCGCAATGGCGAAGTCATGATCGGGCTGAGCCGTCTCACCAGGCTGCTGGAACTCGACCTGCGCAACCACCGCGCGGTTGTGGAGGCGGGCTTTCCCAACCTGAAGATCACGCAGGCGGCGCAGGACGAAGGTTTCTACTATGCTCCGGATCCTTCCAGCCAGCCGGTCTCAACCATCGGCGGCAATGTCGCCGAAAACGCCGGCGGCGCGCACTGCCTGAAGTACGGCGTGACTACCAACCATGTCCTTGGCCTGACCCTGGTGACGCCCGAGGGGGAGATCGTGCGGCTGGGCGGCAAAGAGCTCGACGCACCCGGCTACGACCTGGTGGGCCTGATGGTCGGAAGCGAAGGAACCCTTGGGATCGTGACTGAGGTGACGGTCCGGCTGCTGCGCCGGCCCCAGGGTTTCAAGACCGTGATGGCGCTATTCGACTCGATCGGGCAAGCCTCTGACGCGGCCTCCGGCGTAATCGCGGCGGGCATTCTGCCGGGCGCGCTGGAAATCATGGATAAGAAGGCGATCATCGCCGTCGAGCGCGGCCCGCTGCGCGTGGGCTATCCCGAAGGGCAGGAGGCGGTGCTGCTGATCGACGTGGACGGGCTGAGCGCCGGTCTGGACGCGCAGGTGGAGGCCATCCTGAAGATCTGCCGCGAGGCGGGCTGCACCGAAGTGCGCGCCGCGAAGAGCCCCGAAGAGCGCCTGAAGTGGTGGACCAACCGCAAGGGTGCGTTCGGCGCGGCGGGCAACCTGGCGCCGAACTATGTGGTACAGGACGGCGTGATCCCGCGGTCGAAGCTCACGGAGGTTCTCGCCGTGGTGGCCGAAGTTGGGGAGAAGTACGGCTTGACCATCGCCAATGTGTTCCATGCGGGCGATGGCAACCTGCACCCGCTGATCTGCTACGACGAGAAGGTCCCCGGGGATACCGGCAAGGCGCTGAAGGCGGGCTCGGAGATCCTGGCGGCCTGTGTGCGGGCCGGCGGCACCATCTCCGGGGAGCACGGCATCGGCATCGAGAAGATGGCGGACATGAAGGTCGTCTTCAGCCCCGACGACCTCGCCGTCCAAAGAGCCGTGCATGACGCGCTTGACCCCCGCGACCTGTGCAACCCCGGGAAGATCTTCCCGGCGGAATAGCTATTTCGGTTGTATGTACAATGGTTGGCGGCAGGCTTGAAATGCACCTGAAGATACTAGCTGGGGCGATGGCGATCGCGGGCGTGGCTCTGTCCGCGCCGCCGGCATCGATGCGTTCGGAGACATTTCAAGGGCGGGAGGCGTACGTCCTTGAGAACGGCAAAATCCGCGTGAGCCTGATACGCGGCGGCGGCCATATTGGGGAGATCCGTTTCCTGTCGGATGACCCGCGCAAGGCCATTAATCCCATGTATATTCCTCTCAAAGCCGGCTACATGGGGCAACTGCTGTGCTTCCCATGGTTCGGCCCGCCTTCCCCCGACGAAGCGCGCCAGGGGCTGAGGTTTCACGGCGAGGCCGGAGGGGTCGAGTGGAAGCAGAGTCAGCCGCCGAAGGTTGATGATCGCAGCGTTACTTTCTCCTACTCCGCCGACCTGGAGAAGACACAGTTCCGGGTGGAGCGGACAGTCACGCTGTTGACCGGCGAATCTGTGGTTTATGTGGAAGAGTGGATTGAGAATCTCGCGGCCTTCGACCGTCCTTTCAACCGCAACCAGCACCCTACGTTTGGAGCGCCGTTCGTCGCACCGGGAAAGAACGTCCTTGACCTATCGGGCACCAAGGGCTTCATAGATCCTCGCCGCGCGGCGGCAGACACTCTTCCCGCGGGACGCGAGTTCCAATGGCCGAACGCGGTGAAGCCCGACGGCTCCAGCGTGAGCCTCCGCGAATTTCAGCAAGCACCGAAATCCACGACGCTTTATTCTGTACTGCTCGACCAGTCCCGGCCGGTCAGCAATTTTACGATGTACAACACCGACTACCCGCTGCTCGTGGGGTATCTGTTTCCGACAGCCGACAATCCTTGGATTGTGGACTGGCAGAACAACCAGCCTGGCGGCGCCATCGCCCGCGGCATCGAATTCGGGACATCCCCGGTGGATGAGGGCCTGCGTAAGAGCATTGAACGCGGTGCGACTTTCGGAGTGCGAGGCTACGGCTGGATTGGCGCGCGGCAGCGCCTGAAGACCACCTTCACAATCTTTTTGGCGGAGATTCCCGCCGGATTTGCGGGTGTTCAGGAGGTGCTGCAAGAACCGGGCAAGATCGTGCTCACAGAGCGCGGCTCCGGGCGCCAGATCGCCGTTACCTCAGCCGGCGGATCTTGATGTTGCGGAACCAGGCTTCGCTGTTGTGGTTCTGGAGCGAGATCTGGCAGTCGCGGCGAGGCTGTCTTACCAGGAGTTCATAGACCGGCGAACCCACGCCCCAGCGGCGGGCGGCGCTGGCGGCCACTTCAGGCCCGGACAGGCTGGCAGCCACCACCTTCACCCCGTTCAACCAGTGTTCGAAGTGATCGCCTCGCACCACCAGACGGGAGTGATTGAACTCACCCACGGGCCGCGTGGCGTCTTTCGATGGCGCTGCCACGTCATACAGTGCGCCCGCCTGGTGGGTCGTGCCGTTCTTCGCGTCGGGATTCAGGGTATTATCGAGCACCTGATACTCGAATCCGATCACGTACTCCTGCCCTTTCGCCGGCCGGTCCGCGGGCCGCTTTTTCAAGGACGCGTTCACCCGGTCCTCGAACCTGGGGAAGTTCCCGTCGAGCAGAAAGACGCGGTCCTGGATGCGGTACTTGACGCCGCTGTTGCCGCCCGGCGCGATCCTCCAATCGAACTCGAATTCGAAGTCGCGGTAGGTATCCCTGGTAAAGAGGTCTTCCGAAATCCGAGGGCGAGCCGTCGCCTTCAGACAGCCCTCGGCGATGACGAATGAGTCACCAGGCGGGGATTTCTTCGCCGGGTCCTCCCATCCGGCGAATGTCCGGCCATCGAAAAGAAGCTGCCAACCCGAGGCTTTCTCCTGGGCGGAAAGTTGATTGTCGGCGGCGCGTGCGCTGCCGCACATCAGGGCGAGGCAAGCCAGCGCGGCCGCCCTTCCGAGACTCGCAGTCCAGTGGGTCATGTGGCGTTCCGAATACCGTTACCGAAGCGTGACCGGAGAAACTCGAGTACGAATCGGTCGCGCCGCGCCACGACCTCTTCGGCGCTCTTCTTCGACCAGTCGTAAAAGCCTCTTGCCGCTCTTGACTCCCAGATCGCCCTTCCCGAGGCAGTCTCCTTGAGCAGCGGCGGCGCCTGCGGTTGGTTGTACAGGTCCGGGGCCGTGTAGTCAAGCACCGCATGGGACCAAATCCAGTCCCACCATGTCGGCGTGCTCGAAGATCCCATAGACCGGCAGCCGCAGGCCTAATCCCGTCTTCAACGGCACAGGTCCACATCCTCGGCGGTCCGCGATCTCCTCCTGCCACGATGTTCACCGCCTCCCGCAACAGCCGCCATCATGCAGCCGGTTGCCGAGCTGACCAGGCCGGTCCTTCCTCACCAGCACCGGCGTCTTGCCGCAAACGGTCAGCAGCTTTCAAGACCGCCTGTGCCATTTCCTCCGACGTCTTCTCGCCCTTGACGACCTCCACGAGCGGCATCAGGTGCGGCGGATTCCAGAAATGCGTCGTGAGCGCGCGCTCCGGCCGCTGGCACTTGGAGGCCATCGCGGTGATGCTCAGCCCCGAAGTGTTGCTGGCCAGCACAGCCGCCGGCCTGGCGACCCCGTCCATCCACGCAAACAGTTCCTGCTTCCAGTGACATCTCGCTCCGGCACGGATTCCATCAATCAAGTCGGCCGCCGCAATCGTCTCTTCAAGATCCGTGCCCGCTCGCAGTGTGTCCAGCGCCCACCGCACTCGCTCCGGCGCGGCCAGTTCGGTTCTCCTCGAGCAAGCGCACCTAGGCACGCGCCTTCTCCAGCCCCCTGGCGGCTTTCTCCTCCGTCAAGGCCCAGTATCCTCGCCCGCACGCCCCCCAAAGCAAGCGTCACGGCAATGCCCTGGCCCCATCGATGCCCGCGCCGACCACGGCGGCGGTTTGTGAATACTCGAGGTTCTGTCATGCACCCTCCCGCGCCGGCGGGCAACTACTTCTTCAACAATAGACGCAATCCCCAATCATCCTCCGAAGGCCGCGGCGGGAGACTGATCCTGCCCGCGGTGTTTGCCGTCAGCGTGCCCGTGCCGGCGTTTGTCCATTCCCCATCTCGGGGGTTGAACCACGAGGCTTCGTACTGTGCATCCGGAACCGCGCCACGCACCATCACCTGCTGCGGGAGGCCCTTCTCGAAGTAAACCAGAAAAAAGTCGCGTTGTGGAGTGCGTGCGCAAAACGCCCACCCTTCATAGGATCCCGTCTGGTGCGTCTTGTTCGGAGTCACCAGATTCGCATCCGGTTCCAGGTCCTGGAAGCGGGTCCCGTTGGAAAAGGCGAAGGTCCGGAGGTGCTTCATCTGCGCAGCGGCTTCCCAGGGGAAGGCGTCCCACATCTTGATTTGCGCCGCCGGTTCCAGGTTTGCCTGCCAGATTCCATCGGCCCCGTAGAAGTGCCCGCCAAACCCGCCGGAAAGAAAGTTCCCGTACATCGACGAACGATGGTAAAGGGAGTCCCGCTGGGTGCCTCCCTCCGCGGCATAGGGCAGCGTCTCTCCCGGCTTCGCCCGGTAGCCGGAGTAGTACGGCTCCCCAGCGATGCCCGGCATCGCGGGGCGTGCGTAGAATATCTCGGTCATGTACCAGTAGTTGTCGTGCGTTCGTTGATCGTTGCCGGTCTGGTGGAACGTCAACCAGCTCGCCTGGCCCCAGTTGACTAGGGAGGACGGGCTCGAGTTCGTGGACACCAGGGTCCCGAACGGCGGAGGCCCGTATTTCTGGACTACCAGATCAGCCGCCTGGCTGTAGAGTGTGTGAGGTCGTATCGTGCCCTGAAGACTATCCAAATGGATCGGGCTCAACAGGACATTGTTGGCCTGATATCGGCTGAATATGTACTGGATGAACCGGCTGTAGGAATCCGGCCACTTGTAAAACTTCTTCCAGGCCGGGCCCGAGTCGCGGCGCGTGGTCTCGATGAAGGGAATGAACCCCTGGGAATTCAGATAGTCGATCTTCTTGTCGAGGTAATCGAAGTAGGCGGGGTTGACACGATCCACGTCCGCGAAAACATCTTCATAGCCCGGCACCTTTCCGGGAAACAGAAACGCCTGGCCGCCCTCATTGTGTTGATCCTTCGCGCTCTTCGTTCCCGGATCCATCCAGGCCGACCGGATCAACGTCTTCTCCTCGTCGTTCATGACGATACTGGCGGGTTTTCCGTCATCCCTCCAGTTGGGGAAAGCCGCGAGCAGGGCGAGGGAGTTAAAGCTCTGGGCTTTCCGGATACCTCACCATGTCCTTGAAGGTTGCTTCCGGTCCCATCGGGTGACTGGTGTCGTCCTCGGTCCAGCGAAACCGGTAGCTCGGCACGGACCACCAGGTGTCCCCCAGAAGGAAGAACGGAGTCCCATCGGCGTGCTCGAATGCGTGCCCGTTCGGAGTAGGACGGAGGAAACCGCGCCGGCAGATGTTCTCGGCCTTCTCGGCCTCGGTCCAGGGAATGGCCACGAAGCGGCCCTTCTTGCCGGAAAGCCCGGCGTCCTGCTTATTGGCCCCGCTGACCCAGGACCATTCCCCCGGCGCCGTGGCCAGCACGCGTACGCGGAAGGTCTTGCCTCCATTCCAGAAGCCGTACACGCGCTTGTGGAAGTTCGGCCCGCTCAGGTCTACCCAGACGTCAACCTCGGTATACGGGTTTTGGTAGGTGTTCTGCGCCTGAAGCGTAATTTCCTGCTTTTCCCAAACATGGACGGGCCGGCTCTGTCCGGCGGCGGGCAAGCTCGCCGCGGCCAGCAACAGCAACCACATTCTGAACACGGTTCACTCCTTACGAGCCCAGCATTGGGGCGCTTACTTCAGCTGTAACAGCGGCGTACCCTCCCGGTTCAGCTTCCGGGCAAGCGGCACGCCGGAGAACTTGGCGATCGTCAGTTCGGCACGGTAGAGAACCCGGCACCCTTTTTCCAGGTGCCCGCCGAATGCGCCTTTCTCGAGATTCGACAATGTGACGTGAATGTGCGGTTCGCCCGCCGCGATGATTCCGTTCGCACTCAGAATCTCCGTGGGGCCCTTCACCGTCGTGAACTGCTGTTCGGCGGTCGCGGCCAGCGACTTGACATTGTGATACGTGCACTCCTGTACCGATCCAAGCGCTGTCAACACGGCGCCGTCCTGTATGTCGTGCTGCTTGATGGCGTCGAGAAGCGACTCAAGCACGAGGTCGTCACGGTCCAGGCGTAGACGGAAAACCTCCTGCACCTGAGCGCCGCCGAAGAGCTTGGTAGCGCCGCCATCGGCTTTCGGCGTATCGGGGATGCACGACTGCGCCGCCAGGAACGCGCACATGACGGCGGCGAGCGCGCCCACATTCATGTAAGTCAAGCGAGGCATGATCATGTTGCTTTGTGTCCTTTCTCGGAATCGTTTCCTTATGGCGCCATGTAGTACCCGCCGTTCAGATCGAGGCTTACCCCGGTGATGTGCCGGCTGTAGTCGCTCAGCAAGAACCACACGGCATCGGCTACGTCTTCGGGCTCGGCAATCCGGCGAAGCGGAGTTTTCTCGATAAATGCCTGGAACTGGGCGGGGCTCCAGCTTCCGAGCATCCCGGTCTTCACCGGGCCCGGAGCGACGATATTCGACCGGATACCGCGGGGTCCGTAGACTTTCGCCCACTGCTTGCTGCGGCCGATGAGATCGGATTTCGAACCCGTGTAGGCCTCGGCCGCGGCGTCCGCGCCCATCCGCCCCGCCATGGATGCGACCGTGACGATGCTTCCGTGCCCCGCCCTCGCCATGAGCGGCACGGCATTGTTGACCATGTGCTGGGCGCCGAGCACGTTCACTCGGAAAAGCCGAAGCTCATCTTCGTCGGTTCCGGTCCCCGGCGCGGCTTCGGAATAGATCCCTGCGCAATTCACCAAACCGCCGACGCTCCAGGACACATCCGCGGCCAGCCGGGTGAAAACCTCCCGCACCGCGCCTTCGTCGCTGATGTCGGCCCGGTAAGCGGCAACTCTGCCTCCGGTCCGCCTCTCCAGATCGGCGGCAAGCTCCGCACCGTCCTGGACGTCAATGATGATGACTTGCCAATCGGGAACGAGCCGCTTGCAGACGGCGAGGCCGATGCCCTGACATCCTCCACTGACAATGGCCGCGGGTTTCATGACCGCATCCGCGATTCCTCTCAGTCGGGATTGGGTCGTGATGCCGTTTCACTTCCGCGGGTCGAAGGGCGCCTCAACCTCGGTTTTCACTTTGACGGGGTGGCCGCCCTGGACCGGGGGCTGATACCGGAACTGAGACCACGGCACAGCCTCACAGAGTTGCGCGCCGGTTTCCAGCTCGGAGATCTTGCCTTCCGTGTCGATGACCACTTTGCAGCGAACCGTTCCCCCCGCAGGCTCCCAAAGAGGCGCGGTTTGAACGGGCGAACCCCAATCAGAAGAGCGCGTTGTTTATCCGCCGCAACAGAGATTTCGGGGATGTCCTTCTCCTCGGCGTCTCTTCCTTTCGCGGAACGCCGCGCTCTCCTCGGAGGTAACCGGCCGTATCCGGGTAACCAGGAATACGGCCCTGGCGGGATAACGTTTCACCCGGCGCGCAAAACCGCGGCATCGGATCGGGTCATCAAAGGGCAGGCCGCTCCAGGCCATTCTGACGACACGCTCGCAGCTTGATTGGAGCGGATAGCCGTTCTTGCCCTGGTCGGGATCGCCAATCTCATCGATGACCTTCTGCGCGTGGACGCCCTCGGCAACATACTCGTTCCCGTGGACGATCTCAACGGGGTCCTGAAGAACAGGCGGTAGCGACGCTCGCCTTCCCAAAGGTACACGGAGGTCCACCGCGTTCAGAGCGGCTTCGTTGCGCCGCCGATTCCACCTAAACTTGGGCCTTTCCCTGGATTTTGTCTGGCGCCGCCTCGGCTTTCTTGGATCCTTTTGCCGATGGCTTGCTGGAGCAACCGCCCAATGCGGCCAGCGAATTACGAGAAAACAGAAGAAGCGTGCGTTGCGGTTCATCCGTCATGCCCTTGCTTTTGAGACTTTTTCATCCGAATCTAAGGTATCACGGGGGATGGCCGCACACAATGGATCCGGCGCCCATTCGTGTAAGTTTATTCGCACATCGACCTGCTAGTGTGGATCTAAGATGGCGATTCTGGCGCCAGTCGTGTTCGCATTGCTCCCACTTCTGGTCCTGCCCGGCGTGGTCTTCTACTATGACATTACTCCCAAGATCGCGGTACTGCTTTTGGGCACGGCGGCGGCCCTCCTGTTCTTCAGGGACAACCGGCGGGCGGTGCTCGCGTTACTCGGGACGCGCGCTGGCCGGGTGTTCGCAGCACTCCTGGCTGCACAGCAGGTCTCGCTGATCGTCTCCACCGTTTTCTCGGACAACCCCAGCCTGTCCCTGGGTGGGACGAACTGGCGGCGCTTCGGTCTTATCTCGCAGAGTTCGTTGCTCCTTTTCACCTTGCTGGCCGCCGCCCATTTCACGCTGAATCGCCGCGTTCTTACCCGTTCGCTGCGTGCGATTGCCTGCGCCGGATGCGCGATGGCAGCCTATGGGATCCTGCAGTACTTCGGCCTCGATCCCCTGCTCCCCCCCGCCTCGTATCAGGCCGGAGAAGGCGTTTTCCAGATTGTGCGCCCGCCGGCAACCATGGGCCACGCGGCCTATTTCGCCACCTATCTGCTTTGCGCGCTGGCGGCTGGCGTCGCCTTGTTGCCCACCCACCGAGCCATCGGATGGGGCGCGTGCGCCCTGATCCCGCCCGCAATCATCTTGAGTGGAACACGCGCTGCAATTCTCGGCCTATTGGCCGGAGCGATCCTGCTTGTGCTGCTCTGGCGGCCTCCCTGGCGCGCGGTGGCAGCGGCCGCCGCACTGGCCTGTTGCGCAGTTGCCATCCTTTGGGTCACGCCGGCGGGAGTCAAGTTGCGGGCCCGTGCGCGTTGGTCTGTCGAAGATCTCCGCGGCGGGTCGCGCCTGCTGCTGTGGCGGGATTCTCTCCAATTGGTGAGAACCCGATGGTGGACAGGGACGGGTCTTGAGACTTTCGGCTCATCGTTTCCTCCCCACCAGTCGGTGGAACTCTCCCGCGCTTACCCGGATTTCTATCACGAGTCACCGCACAACATCCTGCTTGATGCCGCCGCGGCACAAGGCCTGCCGGGGCTAACGATTCTGCTGGCCATCTGCGGCTGGGCTTTGATCCAAACGCGCCGCAGCCCACCGCTCGCCGCCGGCATCGCCGCGGCACTGGTCAGCCTGCAGTTCACGAGCTTTACGATTGCAACGGCATCCGGCTTCCTGGCGCTCCTTGCAGCCGGGACCAGCCCTTCGGGCGCAGTGGAGGATCGCGAACCGGGCGTCGCATGGCGCATCGTTTCTGTTTTCCTCGCCATGGTTCTGGCAGCGGCGGGAATCAGCCTGGTTGTCGCGGATCGGCATCTCCAATTGGCCAAGTCTGCTTTTGATACAGGCAGGGTTGATGAAGCGGTCGAGGAGTACGACATCAACTCAATTTGGGCCTGGCCGGGAGGGACGGCGGATCTCTACTACTCGCGCAGATTGGCCTCTGCGGGCAGGCTGCCGGAGGCCATCGAGGCGGGGCTTCGCGCCACCAAATCCGCGGAAGACCGCCAGAATGCCTTCTACAGCCTGGCCGCACTGCACGCGGCAGCGGGCGATGAGACGGCGGTCGAAGCCGACCTGCAGGGTGCGATTAGTGCCTCCCCGCGTTGGTTCAAGCCTCACTGGACTCTCGCCCAGTTGTATTCCCGTCAGCGAAAACTGAGCGATGCGGAGAGGGAAGCCAAGTTGGCGGCGGACCTGGACGGCGAGAAACATCCGGAGGTGGGTCAGACCTTGGCCGAGATTGAACGCCGCTAAAGCGGACAGTGAATGTGTTAATTTCACCGGGCCGACATGTGTTAACACCACGCTAGCTTAAACGAGATTGTACTTCTTCCAACTTCGACCTATATTGAAGGCAGATTACTGGGTCTGGGGACAATCATGAAGCGACTCACGCTTTTGGTCCTGATGTCGGCAATGGCCGGGGTGGCACTTGGCGGCGAAGCAGCAGTAGCGTATGGTCCTGCGCGTGGGGGCTCTCTGGGAGCCGCATCCCTCGCCTCGATCTTCAGTTCCCACTGGCCAGGGACGTCGCTCTCGCCGGTACCGTGCCCGGTTCAACGACTTATGCCTTGCCTCAACTCGCGTTCGGGGGGTTGGTATACGGCCCTCTACTTTGGGAACCCCGCCGGTGCCGGAGCTACGGTGACGGTGACGTTTAGGGATGGGAACGGAAACCCCCTCACGTTCCTCTTGTAGGCGTAGGACCCGTGTCCAGCCAAACCATCACGCTCAACCCGAATGGCGCCGTCCTTCTCGAAGCGCCCAATTCCGGGGGTCTGCAGCAAGGATGGGTGGAAGCGACACTTCCAACCGGCGTCACCGGCTACGCCATTTTTCGCCAGACTGTTTCGGGGCGCCCGGATCAGGAGGCGATCGTGCCTCTCAGCCCTGAGGGCAAACAGACGGCCAACCTCGTCTGGGACGACATGGACTCACCACGGCCGTGGCGGTCGTCAACCCGAGCGGTTCAGCCACGAGCGTGACAGTGACCGCGTACGCTGTCGACGGATCGCTGATTGGCACCGGCACCATCAATCTGGGTGCTTTCGGAAACACAGCCGTGGTCCTACACGACTTGCCAGGCTTGGCCGGCATGGCAACAAAGCGCGGGTTTGCTCAGTTCTCAGTCACTTCCGGGGCAGTGTCCGTACTGGGTCTCCGCTTCGGCGCATCGCCTTCACCTCGATTTCGGTTGATTACCCGTAGTCACGGTTCTCGGCTCTGCGCTGGAGAGCCACTTGACAGGACCACCGATCTAATTTGTTGAAGGGGACAGATGACGTGGAGAATTCTGCTGATGATATTGGCGTCCACTTTTGGGATCCGTGGGGCGGGAGCCGAGGCTTCGGCCCGAAGATTGATGCATCTGCGTTGGAATCTGGAGAGGCCGCTGTGGGGATCTCGTTCATCACCGGCTCCACCTCCACGCTGAAAAGTCGAAAGAAACGGCACAAGATATGTGGTGGACTTGGTCGCCCGTACTGTCCGTGAGGTGAACACTGAAGAGGGTGGTGCGGATGCGAAGGGGGCAAAGGCCGCGGCGCCTTCACAAGCCACAGGCAGCCAATCCGAAGGTGCGGCGATCTTCACACGCGAGTGTGCCGCCTGCCACAACCCGGATGGCAAGGGGATCAAGGCCTTCAACACCCCTGATTTCACGCACCCGAAAACTCAGGCCCGTCTTAGCGACGAGCAAATCCTGGCGATGATCAAGGTAAAGGTAAAGAGGGCACGGCGATGCAATCCTGGGCGGGGAAGCTGTCCGGTCGGGAGATTCTTCTCGTCGCCGCTTACATTCGTTCACTTGGTTCCCGGAACGAGCCCTCCGAAACAGCCGCGACACCAGCCGTAACACCAGCCGCGGAGACAACCGGGGAAATCGGGGGTTTACGACCCCGGCGACGACGCACTCATCAGCCTGCCGACGGGACGCCCCTTGGACCGCCACGGTTTTTACATCAATTTCTCTCGATCGCTTCGCCTTTGATCCCGCCTTTTCCGGAACGGCGCGCGGTGCCTCTCTTTTTGGGCTGGAGGGCTTCTCTCCGTCCTCGTTTGGCTTCCGTTACGGAGTCACCGGCAAACTCTCCGTCAGCGCCGACCGCTCGCCGACTTTCATCGCGCGGCCCATCCAGTTGATGGCGGCCTACAATTTCCTGTCCGAAACTAACCCACGCACCGTTGAACGCGGCCTTTCGCCTCTCGGTGGAGGGGCAGAACAATTTCTCCAGGAACTTCGCGGAGAACATCGAACTGGTCCTGTCCCGAAGCATGACCCATCGCGCTCAGATCTATGCCGTGCCAACAATTTCCTTCAACAGCCATCGCTTGTTTTCGCCAGTCTCTACCTTCCAGCGCCATTCCCAACCTTCCCGGCTTCAACACGTTTTCCACGGGCTTTGGAGGCGTCGTGGACATACGGCCGACCGTTGCGCTGGTGGCGGTAGGCGATCCCACCTTCGTCAATGGCAGGCCCTTGGGAATCCACAGGCCGGCGATGGCATTCGGGATTCAGAAGAAGATCTGGCGCCACGCGTTCACGTTCGGCTTCACCAACAGTCCCGGGACCACGGTGTCGCAGAGGGCTGGCACGCGTGCGGCCTTTGGGCGACCCAAGCGCGGACACAGGCAAGGGTTTCGTCATCGGCTTCAACATAACACGCCAGATTTATTGAGCCCAAATCCTCCACCACCTCTACCTCGAGGAAGAAGCCCGCGGCTGGCTTTTCGCGGCATGGCGCTCCTGGCTCCGGAGACGGGCGATTTCAAGGCGGGTCCACGCACAGAACATCGCTTTCTCCTGTTCGCTTAGCCTGGCTTCCGGATGCAAGAGGCGGTACCGGGGCACGCATTCTATCCACCTGAACGTCTGCGCACGCCATTGCAAGCCAGGGAACCGACATGCCGGGCTTCACCACCGGGGCTGGACGACCATTCGGACAGGTTCAGCACGCTGCGGGCCGAATTCACGTCGTTCGCAATCGCCCAGGAGAGGGCGCGACGCGCGCGTACCAGGGCCATTTCGTCTCATTGGAGTGACAATTGGCGCAGGCGGCGCGCAGCATGCCGGAGATCCGTGCGGGAACGTGCAGATTCGCCTCAATGGTCCGCTCGGGAACGATAGGCGGATTGGTCATGGCCGGGCCGGGCAGAAACTGTAAAGCCATGATTGGCAGTGCCACCAGAAAACTCACTAAGCTGATCAGGGCGCGCCGCCGGTTGCTAGCGTTTATCGTCGACTTCATTAGGACAACCCTCCTTCACCGTTACATCCCCATGCTACGAGACGTGCCATTGGGAGTCGTCGCCATCGTGTGACGATTCTGTGAAGATTCTCCAGGGCAGCTTTTACAAATAATTCA